>CBDHGK010000038.1:0-48541 GCA_965263045.1 Terriglobia bacterium | reverse complement strand
GTTGGCCGCTCGCGTGTTCCCCCTTGCTGTGGAGGAAACGGTTCGACGATTCGGTTCCTGGAACGTGGCCTGGGGTGAAGTGCGCCGGGTCCGGCGCGGCTCTGTCGATGAGCCGGTGGGCGGTTGCGCCGCTTCGCTGGGCTGCTTCCGCGTCCTCAACTTCCGTGACGAAGACGACGGTCGCCGCAGTGCGGCTGGCGGGGACGGCTGGGTCCTCGCTGTCGAGTTCACCGATCCCCCCCGCGCCTTCTCCATACTGGCCTACGGCCAGAGCGCAAAAGAGAGCTCTCCCCACCACGCGGACCAGGCGGCCCTGTTCGCCCGCGGTGAAATGAAGCCCGTAGCGTACACACGAGAGGACGTCGAGCGTCTGGCCGTACGCCGGTATCGCCCGGGCCTGGAGTAAGCCCAGCCAGAGGCGTATGAGGCGCGATTCCTAATGCGCCATTGAAACCAACTCTTGAAGAGCACAAAGACGGCTTTGTGACGTAGCGGTGCACGGGGGAAATCAGCGGTGAGAAAAGTACGAGCCTCCGTATATTGGATCACGTCCTTTTTGTGTTGCTGCATGTGTGCCAACACCAGATAGTTCTTGAGAGGTCTAGAGAAGAAATGCTGTCAGAGACACGGGTTGCACTTAGATCCAGAGGTGGGCGAAAGGCCTGAGCCAGTCAGGAGCCTGCGCCGCAGAACGTTTTCAGGCCATTATGACCGAAGCATGTGGTCGGTCTAGAGCGCGTAGCGTCGATATGGAGTGCCGGATTTCTTCTGCCGCGCAGACTCCCAGGGCTTGTTAACACGTCCTGGCTGAATTCTCTTTAGACGACTCGCCGGAGATGCCGCGAACATTGGCCCAGACGAAACCCGTAAGGATGCAGTCATGCAACGCCGCCTGTCTTTGATTTCGATCGTGACCTCGGCGATTGCCCGTTGACAGTCAATGAACGACCACTATGACGTGTTGATCCGTGGCGGTACGGTTTACGACGGTTCGGGTGCCGCCCCGATCGTGGCCGACGTTGCCATCACTGGAGCCGCAATCGCGGCGATCGGGAATCTCGACGGAGCGACTGCCAATCGGGTGATCGACGCAACGGGTCTGGCTGTTGCACCTGGATTCATCAACATGCTGAGCTGGGCCATAGAGTCCCTCATCATCGACGGCCGCAGCCAGGGGGATCTGCTGCAGGGCGTCACTCTCGAGGTATTCGGTGAGGGGCGGTCATGTGGTCCACTGAACGACGCGATGAGGCAGGAATGGATGGACCGGTTCACTGGATTCGTTGGGTCGGACGAGGAAGCATCGGGGCTGCTGGGCTGCGATCGGGTTCCGTGGACGACGCTGGGCGAGTATCTGGAGTTTCTGGAGGCGAAGGGAGTTTCCACGAATATCGCCTCATTCCTCGGGGCGACATCGGTCCGTATTCATGAACTCGGCTACGCGGCCCGCAAGCCTTCTGCAGAGGAACTCGAAGGCATGGTCGCGCTGGTCACCGAAGCCATGGAAGAGGGAGCGTTGGGCATTGGCTCTTCGCTCATCTACGCTCCGGCTTTCTACGCCGAGACTGACGAGTTGATTGCACTCTCCGCCGAGGCCGCCCGGTTTGGGGGCATGTACATTTCTCATATGCGAAGCGAGGGAAATCGTCTGGTCGAAGCGGTCGATGAACTGCTTGCCATTGCCAAGGAAGCCAACATTCCAGCCGAGATCTACCACCTCAAGATGAGCGGCGATGAAAACTGGTCAAAGATCGGCGATGTGGTGGCGCGCATTGAAACTGCACAGGCAGAGGGCTTCCGCATCACAGCCAACATGTATACCTACACGGCCGGGGCCACCGGTTTGGACGCCGCGATGCCTCCGTGGGTCCAGGAAGGCGGGTACGCGGCGTGGGCCGAACGGCTACAGGATCCAGAGATCCGCAACAGGGTGGAGCGCGAGATGCTGGAGCGCGCCGGCGATTGGGAAAACCTCTTGAGCGCGGCCGGCCCTGAAGGAACCCTGCTGACCGGGTTCTTGAATCCCGGCCTGAGGGGATACACCGGACGGACTCTTGCTGCAGTCGCTGCCGAGCGGGGGACTTCCCCGCAGCAGACGGCTATGGATCTCGTGATCGAAGACGGCAGCAGCGTCGCGGCCGTGTACTTCCTGATGTCTGAAGAGAACGTGAAACGCCTCATTGCCTTGCCGTGGATCTCTTTCGGATCGGATGCCGCGTCCATGTCACCGGCCCCCCCGTTCAACAACTTCAGTACGCACCCGCGTGCATACGGCAACTTTGCCCGGCTTCTTGGAAACTACGTTCGCGAGGAAAACGTGATCTCTTTAGAAGAAGCGATCCGGAAACTCACGTCCCTCCCAGCCGGAAACCTCGGGATCGAGAAGCGTGGAAGCCTCGCGCCCGGTTTTTTCGCGGACATTGCCGTCTTCGACCCCGACGGCATTGCCGACCGGGCCACTTATGAAGACCCGCATCGGTTTTCCTCCGGCGTGATTCATGTTCTCGTCAACGGCCAGTTGGTCATTGAGGAAGGTGCGCACACCGGTGCGACTCCGGGCCGTGTGGTGCGGGGACCGGGATGGACGGGCGGCCAGGATAAGAGGAATCTCACCCACAACGATCGCGGGCGCGGCGGCCCAGCCTGAAACCGGCCACATGGACTGTTCGCCCTTCACTCTTTTTTTGTTCGGCCGGGATTCAACGGGTTTTTTGAGCGTTCAATCGATCCGCCAACACTCCAAGCTGTCCGACTTTCTGGCGTGAAGAAACGCTCGGCTACTTATCCGAAGAAGATCCGGCTCCAGAACAAGGCCGCAAGAAAACCCGTAAGGTCCGCCGCAAGACAGGCGATGACGGTATGGCGTCCGGCTCCGACCCCGACGCTTCCAAAATAGAGCGCGATCACATAGAAAGTGGTTTCTGTACTGCCGTTGATCACGGAAACGAGGTAGCCCGCAAAAGAATCGGGGCCGTTGGCTTGCATGGCTTCAGTCATGACTCCGAACGCGCCGCTTCCCGAAAGGGGCCGAACAAGTCCCATCATTAAGCCTTCGGGCGGGACCGAAGTGAGGCTCGTGAGGCCAGCCGCAAGAAAATCAAGAGCTCCCGAAGCCCGGAACATACCCACTGCCACCAGGATCACAACCAGATATGGAATTATAACGACGAAGATGTTGAACCCCTCCTTCGCCCCGGCCACAACTGATGCGTACACGTTAACGCCGCGGACGAAGCCCGCAAGCAAGATCGCTGCCATGAGAGTCGGGAGCAACCACGATGAAAGGAGCGCGCTGGCGAACTCCCAGATGCCAACGTCCGGTTCCATTCGGCGCGCCTCAAGTGAGATCGCAACACACATCAGGACAAAGAAGGAAGACACCCAAATCAATCTCCAGGACGAACCGTTCGTCTGAACGCTCGCATCCTCCCGGGCTTGATCCATGCCCTTGATGTCAGTCGTGCCGCCCTTTCGACTGCCCTCGCCGGCCCCGCTCACGGGGTAGCGATCGAGAGCAAAAGCGGTCTGGCCCTCGAGAAGCTTGGCAACCCCCACCGCGGCAACAGTCGCGCATGCCGTGGCGAGGATCGAGGGAAGGATGATCCCGGCGGCGTCCACCGAGCCCAGACTGGCCCGTACCGCAATTACACCGAGCGGGAGTACGGCCACACCGGAGGTGTTGATCGCCAGGAAGAGTGCCATTGAATTGGTGGCTACTCCGGGCCGGGCGTTCAGCGCGTCGAGTTCCCGCATCGCCTTCAGTCCGAATGGCGTTGCCGCGTTTCCCAATCCGAGCATGTTCGCCGAGATATTCAGGATCATGGCGCCCATGGCAGGATGGCCGGCAGGCACATCCGGAAACAGCCGGCGCATGATGGGCGCCAGCCCGCGCGCGAGGGTCTGCATGAACCCCGCGTCCCGCAGCACTCGCATCAGGCCCAGCCACAACGCCATCATACCGAGTAGCCCTATGGCGATCTGGACGGCGCCATTGGCCGACTCGATACTGGCGTCCATAACATTGGCCATGGTGCCGTTGAAGGCCGCAAACACCACAGAAACAATGATCAGGCTGATGAAGATCAGGTTGAGCACCCTACCGGCTCCTTAGTCGCTCTTATCTCACACCTGCAGCGGTTCCGTGAGTGGAACGGCGCTTTCGGATGAGGGAGCAACGCGTTCGCAGGTTTCCGAATCGCGTACGCAGGTGGAATCCTCGACAATGACAGGATACGGTAATGATGGGGGGGTTCTGGTGCAGACAGCCGGGGGAATTGGCGATAATGGGATATGGCGCATCGCAAAACTGAACGGAATCCTCTATTTGCCGGATGTTGGTTCGATGACGACATCATTCTCCTCTGCCTGCGCTGGTATTTTCGCTTCAAATTGAGTTACCGAGACCTGGTCGCGATTTTAGGTGAACGGGGTTTATCGATTTCGCACACCACGATTTTGCGTTGGGTCATTCGCTATGCCGAAACCTGCGAAAAGCGCTGGAACCGATTCGAGCGACCGGTGGGTGGGAGCTGGCGAGTTGATGAAACATTCATCAAGGTGCGAGGCCAGTTGATGTGCCTGTATCGAGCCGTGGACGGACAGGGCAACACCGTGGAGTTCTTTCTCAGTCGGACACGTGGTATCGCGGCGGCGAAGGCATTCTTTCGCAAGGCACTGAAGCATCATCGGGAGCCACACAGCATCACCCTGGATGGCCACCAGCCGAGCCATAGCGCCCTGCGGCGCATGGGAATGAACGGTGAGTTCAACTTCCGGGGGCGGAACCCGGTGACGATTCGTTGCTGTCAATACCTGAACAACGTTGTGGAGCAGGACCACCGCCGGGTGAAGGGGCGATTGCGCCCGATGTTGGGATTCAAGACGTTCTACAATGCGCGACGCGTCATTATCGGCATCGAACTGGCGCAGAAGATTCACAAACGCCAGTTCGCAATTCCGATCCCCTGGCGGTCGAATCCCGCGGTGATCTGGCGGCACGTCATGGCAGCATAGCCCGCATCGCCGTAGCGCACTCCTGATCTTATCGCTCCGACAATCCTATCTGCACCAGAACCTTTAGATGGATGTGTTGCAACTTTCAAAGACTGATCCGGCGCATCCTCAGCCCCGCGTCATCAACGCCGACCCGGCACGCCTCTACGGCGCGGCGATTTCAGGAGTGAAAAAGGAAGGAATCCAGCGGTGCCGTTGCCGCCACCGGCCGATCCAATACCGGGAGCCTTGCCGGTGGCACCCACGGTCTCGGGTCCTGGAGGGCGGTGCAGGTTTGGTCCTGCCGCTAGTCCAGACGGCGGACGTGCAACGCTTCGAACAGTTCGAAGTCGCGATCGTTCGTAAGGACTGTATCAATGCCGTGCTCCCTGCACAGGGCGACGATCTGGGAATCGAACATCAGGTTTCCGTGTGCATCGGCCTCGAACGCGGCCGCGAGAAGCCGGTCAAGAAACTCGGCACCGGGTTGGAGGATCTCGCAGTTCGGAGCGGCGGTAATCCCCCTGATGAACGTGGCCGCCTGCGCCAATGTCGACGGCGGGCTGAACACGCGCCTGTGCGTCACCACCCGCATGAACTCCGTTACGCAGAAGACCGGGAGCGCCCACCGTTCCATACCTTCGGCTAAGGTGACGAGTTGCGCCGCTGCGCTGTCATGCAACTCTGTTTCGCCCCGATGCGCGTAAATCAGGATGTTGGTATCGACGGCGATCATGCGCGGTCGATTACGTCATAAAGCGCGTCCCGGTCGGAGACGTCGATTTTGGGAGGCCTGTCCCCGGTCACGGTCTCCAGCCGCAACCGGAACGGCTGCCCGGCTTCTCGCGACGGCGCCAACCGGGCACGGAGCGCGTCCTCGACGAATCGGGTAAGCGTGATTCCGTCCCGTGCGGCCCGACCCTTGGCATGGCGCAGGACCTGATCGTTCAGATTGAGTGTGGTCTTCATTGCAAGTCCGCCATCGTGTTTGCGTATGGCTGAACCATATCATGCGGGAACAGGTAGGGAAAGAGGTCAAGGGGCTGCCCTCACCGCGTGTGAGAATGGGGCGCACCTTGGAGGTACTGCTAGATGTTGAGCGTGGAAAATCGGTAGTGTCTCAGTTTCACTATGGATCGCTGATGGCCCTGAATACGCCCGCGTCTCAAAAGCGGATGGCTCCCAGCGGGTCGAGGGCATCGACGAGGAGGCCAACCTCTACCACGACTTCGCGTCCGGCATACGCGACGACCGGCCCAGACTCGATAGCTGCTTGCGCGCCCTGAGGGAGGGCGACGTGCTCGTCGTCTGGAAACTCGACCGTCTCGGCCGCAACCTCGCCCATCTGCTCCACACCGTGCAGAACCTTGCCGCCCGCGGCGTGGGCCTGCGGGTGCTTGCCGGTCAAGGCGCGCAGATCGACACCACCCCCGCGACACCTCCCGCACTCTGCACTCAACTCAGGATCAGTCCAGTGACGCTCTACAGGTACGTCGGGCCGCAGGGCAAGTTGCGCGAACAGGGCGAGAAGGTACTCGCCACCTGAATCGCAGTGCTTCGACAGCGCCGCCGCGCGGCCACTTGTTGAATGTTGGATTTCGCCCCCTCCCGCAAACAACCCGAAGATGGCGCCGCCGTGCCATACTAAATTCAATACATATTCGTAACAGCCAAGGGGGTTTGAACGATGCACCGTACGCAAGACACCTACCCAATCAGCCACCTTCGGCAGCACATGAAGGACCATCTGGCCAGGGTGAAAGACGGCGCGGTCGAGACCATCACTCAGAACGGCGAAGCCGCCCTCGTGGTGATGAGCCCGGAGACCTACGATTACATGGTCGACGCGCTGCAACGCGGCCACATCTGGGACCGAGCCATTGACCGGATTAACAACGGCGAAGGAGGGAAGGACGCTCGGCAGGCCATACGTGAGCTGGCCGACAAGCTCGGCGTCGAACTGTGAGCCCGATATATCATGTCGTGTATCTCCCTGAAGCCGAAGCAGCGCTTGAGAAAGCCGCTACCTATATCAGGGACCACGACGGTCCAGAGCGCGCAGCGAACTGGCTACGCCGCATGATGGAGAGCATCGACACGCTGGAGACCATGCCGGCGATCTTTGCCGAGCGAGAGGTGCGCGGCGGATGGAAGATTCGCACCAAACCCAGCATGAGCCATATCGCATACTACGTCATCGACGAACCCCGCCGTGTCGTGTTCATTATCGACATCGTTGGCGGCGCGCAGGGATCCAGACGCGACAAATATGAAGACAACGCGTAACGTCGTATCCGAGCCGTCGGCGCCAAAGCGAAAAACCTGACAGAACTTTATAGGAGGGCCGTGGACTATCCTCAACTCAACTGGATCGCCAACTTTATCTGGGGCATCGCGGACGACGTGCTGCGCGACCTCTACGTCCGCGGCAAGTATCGGGATGTGATCTTGCCCATGACCGTGCTGCGGCGGCTCGACTCGCTCCTGGAACCGAGCAAGCCGGCCGTGCTGGAGATGAAGGCTTCGCTCGACAAGGCGAAGATCGTTCACCAGGACCAGGCACTGCGTCAGGCCGCTGGCCAAGCGTTCTACAACACATCGAAGTTCACGCTGCGCGACCTCAAGGCCCGCGCCAACCAACAGCAACTCAAGGCCGACTTCGAAGCGTACCTTGACGGCTTCTCGCCGAATGTTCAGGACATCTTGGAGAAGTTCGAGTTTCGGAACCAAACCCCACGCCTGTCCAAGGCCGATGTCCTCGGCACGTTGATCGAGAAATTCCTCTCGCCGGATGTGAACCTGAGTCCACACCCGGTCCTCCATGGCGACGGCTCGATCAAGCACCCCGGCCTGGATAACCACGGGATGGGCACGATCTTCGAGGAACTGGTCCGCCGCTTCAACGAGGAGAACAACGAGGAGGCTGGCGAGCACTGGACCCCGCGCGATGCCGTGACGCTCATGGCGAAGCTGGTCCTCCTGCCCGTTGCCGATCGGATCGACTCCGGGACCTACCTGGTATACGACGGTGCCTGCGGCACCGGTGGCATGTTGACGGTGGCCGAAGAGACGTTGACGCAGATCGCCGAGCAGCGCGGCAAGCAGGTCGCCACCCATCTCTACGGCCAGGAGATCAACTCCGAGACCTACGCCATCGCCAAGGCGGATCTCCTCCTCAAGGGCGAGGGTGAAGCCGCCGACAACATCATCGGGGGGCCGGAACACTCGACGCTTTCCAAGGACGCCTTTCCGTCCCGCGAGTTCGACTTCATGCTCTCCAATCCACCCTACGGCAAGAGCTGGAAAAGTGATCTGGAGCGCATGGGCGGCAAGGCGGACATCAAGGACCCTCGCTTTCTGATCGAACACGGCGGTGATGCCGAGTACTCGCTCATCACCCGCTCCAGCGATGGTCAGATGCTGTTCTTGGCAAACATGCTCTCGAAGATGAAGCACGGCACCCCGGCAGGGAGCCGCATCGCCGAGGTTCACAACGGCTCGTCGCTCTTCACCGGAGACGCCGGGCAGGGAGAGAGCAACATCCGCCGTTGGATTATCGAAAACGACTGGCTCGAAGCTATTGTCGCGCTGCCGCTCAACATGTTCTACAACACCGGCATCGCCACCTACATCTGGGTGCTGACCAATCGGAAGCCCGCCCATCGCCGCGGGAAGGTCCAACTCATCGACGCCACGCAGTGGTTCAAGCCGCTACGCAAGAACCTCGGCAAAAAGAACTGCGAGCTGTCGGAGGAGGACATCCAGCGCATCTGCGATACGTTCCTGGCCTTCGAGGAGACCGAGCAGTCGAAGATGTTCCCGAACCAGGCCTTCGGGTACTGGAAGGTGACGGTCGAACGGCCATTGCGGCTCGCCGTCGATCTGTCGCCTGAACCACGTGCCCGCTTCCGCGCCTCCTGCGTGGAAGCACGGGAAGACCCGCTGGCAAACCTCGTGCACCGTGTTGCTGAGAAGCTCGGCCCAGGTCCCCACCGAGACTTCAACATCTTCATGGACAGGGTCGAGGAGGATGCTAAGGAACATGGCGTCAAGCTGACTGCCAAGCGAAAGAAGCTGCTTCAGACATCATTGGCGGCGCCAGAGGAGGCGGCCGAACCCGTCATCAAGAAGATCCACAAGGCGGGCAGGATGGAGCCGGACCCGCTCCGTGGCCTGGTCGAATCCGCAGTCAAAGGCAAACGCTGCGTGGTTGAGTACGAGTCCGACACTGATTTGCGAGACACCGAGCAGGTGCCGCTGCTGGAAGCAGGCGGCATCGAGACGTTCCTGCGCCGCGAGGTGCTGCCCTACGCCCCTGACGCTTGGTATGACCCTGCGGGCGTCAAGACCGGCTACGAGATCAGCTTTACCCGCTACTTCTACAAGCCGCAGCCGATGCGCTCACTGGAGGAGATTCGCGCCGACATCCTGGCGCTGGAAAAGGAGACCGCAGGGTTGCTGGGGGAGATTATCGGAACTGATGAAAGCACTACGTGGCCGTCAAAGAATGCTCGCGTCGGGAGGTGAACATCTGTGACGTTGGAAGAACAGATCGTTGCCTGGAGCAAGGGACGCCCGGCGTGGCAGCGCGAGGTGCTGCGCAGGACCGCTACTGGAGACCGCTTTTCCGACGAAGACTACGAACGGCTCGTCGACGACATTGTCGCTCCTGATCCCGGCCCGGAGGTCGCCTTCGGTCTGGAGCACCTTCCGAAGGCCGCAGCCGAAGACCCATCGGTTCGGCTCATATCCATTGTGAAGACCGAACATGTGAATGCTCTCGCTTCCAACCATCCGCTCACTTTCGAACCTGATGGACTGACCATCGTGTATGGCGACAACGGGAGCGGCAAGTCCGGCTACGCACGACTGCTGAAGAGGATCACGCGGGCGCGGGACCAAGAAGAGGTTCTCTCAGACGTCTTCCGAGACACGGGGCTGGAGAAGCCCACCGCAAGCCTTTCGATTCGTATCGCTGACCAGGACGAGACAATTACGTGGCCCGAGCCGAACCGGCCGGTGTTTCAGCGCATGCTCTTCTATGACGGGGCATGCAGGGATGCCTACATCGCCACCGAGTCGGCCTTCCCCTATCGGCCCTCAGCGCTCAGGGTCATGGACGGCCTCATCAGCGCCTGCGTCACTGTGCGAAGCCGTATCGACACTAGACTGGATGAGAACGCCCAATCGGCAGTGCCCCTACCGGTCGTTGCCGGTGAGGTGAAGATCACAAAAGCCGGTAAGTTTCTGGAGCAACTCTCAGGTAGTAGTCCCGTCGATAGCCTGGATGGGCTGATTTCGCGATTCGAGGCGTCGCCCGAAACCATCGACGAACTCAAGGTAGAGCAATCTCTCCTGCGTAACGCAGACACGAACAAGGAGCGGCAGAGTCTAATGCGGCAGGCCGACAAGCTGGATGCTCTGCACAAGCACATCGAGAAACTCCACTCGGTTCTCGGTGACGATGGCCTGGTAGCGCTCCAGAAAAGTCGTGACCAGCTCAAGGCCCTCCAGGAAGCCGCAAACCTATTGGCGCGATCCTTCGAGTCGGAGCCCAGGCCTGGCGTCGGCAGCTCTCCATGGAAGGTGCTGTG
This sequence comes from Terriglobia bacterium, assembly GCA_965263045.1. Lineage (GTDB taxonomy): Bacteria > Acidobacteriota > Terriglobia > 20CM-2-55-15 > 20CM-2-55-15. The sequence goes on along the minus strand of CBDHGK010000038.1, from coordinate 37,955 downwards.
GGAGTCGGCGAGGCGCTTCTCGGAGGAGCAGGCCTATCCCGAAAGCTCGTTTCCCGTCGTGGAAGACGAAAGCCGTTGCGTCTTGTGCCAGCAGAAGCTCGACTCAGAGAGCCGCGACCGGCTCTTTAGATTCGAAACGTTCGTCAAGGACGACACCCAGACACGGCTCGACTCAGATCGTCGATTCCACGACGCGCAGGTTGAGAACCTCACGGGGCTGGTTATTTTACCCGAGGCCGTGGCGAGCAACCAGCAGGACCTTGAACCGACCCACACCGACCTAATCAAAGGCTTCCGGGCATTAATCAACAGGTATGAAAAGGCCAGAACGCAGCTGCGTGACGCCTTCGCGGGCACGGAACGGCTTGCATTGCCTCGTATCGAATCCACGGCCATTCTGACCCAACTGACTGAAGCGGCAAAAAAAGCGCGGGAACTTGCAGAAGGTCTTGGTGATCCGGCGGTTGTCCGACAACGACTTGCGACGGCTACAGCCAAGCGGCAAGAACTCGATCTCCTGCAGCAGATTAAGAATTCCCGCGCGGCGATCGTCAAAGAGATCGCGCGTTTGAAAGAACAGGAAGCGCTGGAAGCGGCCAAAACCGCCGCCGCGACCGGACCGATCACGAAGAAAGTTCTGGAACTCTCCGAGGAGAGCATCACCGACGTGGTCCGGGACACCTTCACCCGGGAAACAGATCGGCTCCGGCTCGAACGCGTGACCATTGCCCGCACCCGTGCTGACAAGGGCGCATTGCTCCATCAGCCCAAGCTGGTAGGCGCGCGTCAAGAGGTGAAGCTGCCACGGGTGTTCAGCGAAGGCGAGCGGACCGCACTCGGACTTGCGGCATTCTTCACCGAAGCTTACCTCGAAGGCTCAGAGTCGGTTCTCATCCTGGATGACCCTGTGACCTCCCTCGACCACATCCGTCGTGGTCTCGTGGCCGCACGCTTGGCCACCCTCGCCGCTAATCGCCAAGTCATCATGTTCACGCACGACGTGTCCTTCGTTGCGGATCTCAAGCGCGAGGCCAGCGGTCAAGGAGTTTCAGTTGCCGAGCGGTCGGTGACGCGAAGCCGAGCCGACGAACGCAAGCCTGGTGCGTGCAGCACCAATCATCCGTGGAATACCAAGGATGTGCCCGCGCGCCTGGACGAACTCCGAAGAGACCTAGGAGTCTGCGCCGTAGAAAAAACCCGGCACTACATATCGACGCTAAGCGCTGTATACCCACAACATACCGTGGCCATAATGGCCTAAAAGCGTTCTACGGCGCAGGCTCCTAGCTCGAATCAAGAAGGAAGGCACTACCTGGGAGCAGAAGACGTACGAGGACGCCGTGGCTGTCTGGGCAGGGAACCTATCAGAGACCTGGGAACGCATCTTCAGTCAGGAGATCGTCGGACCGATTCTCGCGGAAGGTGGACTGGATGTCCACCCGATGATGGTGAAGGTAATAGCCTGTTTCTCCGATGTCGACCACGCCGAATTCGAAGCTAGCTACAGCCGAGTGTCACGGTGGGCGAAACGCCACGACAAGAGCGCACTCTTGAATTATGTCGCGCCGGATGTCGCCGATCTCAAGACGGAACTTGGAAACGTGGATACGTGGTTCAAGCGCGTGAAGCGATACAAAGCATGATCGCCGATCTCATGCCCTATCCATTGATGAAGGATTCCGGTGTGCCGTGGCTGGGGAAAGTGCCACAGCACTGGGAGGTTGGCGCACTGAAACGGTTCGCTTGGTTCAAGAGCGGCGCAGGTTTTCCCGTAGCAGAACAAGGAAGGCGAAACTACGAGATCCCGTTCCTCAAGGTTTCGGACATGACCCGACCGGGAAATGAGGTATGGACCGAAATGACAGAGAGCACGGTGTCTAGCGCGACGGCAACGAGACTAGGTGCGTTCGTCTTCCCAGCAGGCTCGATCATCTTTCCGAAGGTAGGTGGCGCACTGTTGACCAACAAGCGTCGCCTGCTGCGCAGGCCCAGCTGCATCGACAACAACGTGATGGGTTGTATCGTGAGCGAAGCGGACATCAATTACGCGTTCATCCTGCTACAGCAACTGGACCTCGGCCGCCTTGCAAAGCCAGGACCAGTGCCAGCCATTGGCGAGGGGGAAGTTCGCGCGATAAGGGGGCCCCTCCCTCCTCTCCCCGAACAAGTCGCCATAGTCCGTTTCCTCGACCACGCCGACCGGCGCATCCGGCGCTACATCAGCGCCAAGCAGAAGCTGATCACGCTGCTGGAGGAGCAGAAGCAGGCCATCATCCACCAAGCCGTAACCGGCCAGATCGATGTCCGGACCGGCCAGCCCTACCCAGCCTACAAGCCCTCGGGAGTGGAATGGCTGGGGGATGTGCCGGAGCATTGGAAGATACTTCCACTGAAGCGGTGGGTTTCGACGAAGATAACCGACGGACCTCACGAAACACCGGCCTTCTTTGACGACGGAATCCCCTTCATGTCGGCCGAGTCGATGGTGGGAGGACGCTTGGACTTCAGCCGGCGTCGAGGCTTCATCTCGCGTGAACAGCATGAGGTCTATTGCCGAAAATGTCACCCTCAGCGCGACGACATCTTCATGTGCAAGTCGGGAGCAACAACTGGGAAAGTCGCTATCGTTGACACCACTGATGAGTTCAGCGTCTGGTCACCACTGGCGCTCATTCGCGTCGAGTCCAAAAAGGTCCTTGCTCGCCTGCTGTTTGCTGTCCTACAAACTCACTATGTGCAACGGCAAGTTCAGGATACTTGGTCTTATGGTACACAGCCCAACCTGGCGATGAGGGCGATGGAGCGGCTAGTAGTAGTGCTGCCACCTATCGATGAGCAGCGAGAGGTGCTCGCGCACTTGGATCGGGCCTCAAAGCAACCCTCTGAGGTTATCGGCCGGACTCACCGCGAGATTGATCTCTTCCACGAATACCGCACCCGCCTGATTGCAGACGTCGTCACCGGGAAACTCGACGTGCGCGAGGCGGCGGAGAGGCTGCCTGAAGTCGATCCCCTCGCAGACGAATTCGATGTGCTGACAGAGGCGCCGGAGACCGGCGTGATGGAACTGGAAGACGCCACCGAATTACCATAGGAGTTCGCAATGGAAAATGAGGTGATCATATGACCAACTGGGAAACGTGCCCGGCCGTCGAACGCCGCCCGGGAAAGCTCAGTGGAGCTTGGGTCTTTCAAGGAACTCGCGTGCCCGTATCCGCTCTATTCGAAAATCTCAAGGAAGGAGCATCCACGGAGCAATTCCTGGACTGGTTTCAAGGTGTAGAGGAATGGCAGGTCAAAGCGGTTCTTGAGCACGAAATGAAGGCCTTGACAGATTCGGCTGTCGTGTGAAGATTCTATTCGATCAAGGCACTCCGAGGCCCCACCGGCGCCACCTCGTCGAACACTTGGTGGACACCGCCTCTGAACGGGGTTGGTCCGACCTCGATAACGGAGATTTGCTCCAAGCCGCGGAAGACGAGGGCTATGACCTCCTGATTACCACCGACCAGAAGATCCGGCACCAGCAAGGCCTCGCCAACAGGAATATCGCCATACTGGTACTGCTCTCAACCGCTTGGCCCCTCATCCAGCAGAAGGTCGACGATATCAGTGTTGCCATCAACGAGATGGAGCCGGGGAAGCTGAAGGAGCTCGCCATTTGAAGAGAGCCGAGGCGTGACATGACCACTGACACCAGCGAACGCGGCCTCGAACGGCTTATCTGCACAGCCTTGACCGGCAGTCCCTGCGATGTCACGTTGTCGCCGACAGGTCTGGAAGGCGAAGCCGTCGACCCCTCTGGTGGGGCCGGCTGGATCTGCGGCGCACCCAACGACTACGACCGTGAGTATACGGTCGATCTGGCACAACTCCTGGCGTTCCTCGTCGAGACGCAACCAGAGGTGTTTGAGGGCCTGCGCCTCGAAGATGATGGCCCAGGGCGCCGCAAGTTCCTGGCCCGCCTCCAAGGCGAGGTCAGCAAGCGTGGTGTCATCGACGTGCTCCGCAATGGGGTCAAGGACGGGCCGCATCACGTCGAACTCTTCTACGGTACGCCGTCTCCCGGCAACCCCGCTGCTGCTGAACGCTATGCGCAGAACCGCTTCTCGGTCACGCGCCAGCTCCGCTACAGCCGCGACGAGACACAGCGGGCGCTCGACCTCGGCCTGTTCATCAACGGCCTGCCGATCGCCACGTTCGAGTTGAAGAACAGCCTCACCAAACAGACGGTCGAAGACGCTGTGGAACAGTACAAGCGCGATCGCGACCCTCGCGAAAAGCTCTTCGAGTTCGGCCGCTCGGTGGCGCACTTCGCCGTGGATGACCACGAGGTACGTTTTTGCACCCACCTCAAGGGCAAAGCCTCGTGGTTCCTGCCCTTCAACCAGGGCTGGAACGATGGTGCCGGGAACCCTCCGAATCCGGACGGCCTCAAAACTGAGTACTTCTGGACGCGCATCATCACCCGCGACGGGCTGACCAACATCCTGGAGAACTACGCGCAAGTCGTTGAGACCAAGGATGAGAAGACGGGCAAGAAGAGGAAGGAGCAGATCTGGCCGCGCTATCACCAACTCGACGTGGTGCGGCGGCTCTTGGCCGATACGCACCAGTACGGCGCGGGGAAGCGATATCTCATCCAGCATTCGGCCGGCAGCGGGAAGTCGAACTCCATCGCCTGGCTCGCCCACCAGTTGATTGGACTCAGGAAGGACGGTGCGGGGGTGTTCGACTCCATCATCGTGGTCACCGACCGGCGCATCCTCGACAAGCAGATCCGCGACACGATCAAGCAGTTCGCCCAAGTCGGGGCCACCGTCGGCCATGCCGACCGCTCAGGTGACCTCCGTAAGTTTATCGAGAGTGGGAAGAAGATCATCATCTCGACGGTGCAGAAGTTCCCGTTCATCCTCGACGAGATCGGGAACGAGCAACGGGGCCGGCGCTTCGCCATCATCATCGACGAGGCGCATTCGAGCCAGGGCGGCAAGACCTCGGCAGCGGTCAGCATGGCTCTCTCCGAGGCGGGTGCCGAGGAGGATGACGAAACCACTGAGGACACGATCAACCGCATCATGGCCGCACGCCGGCTCCTCCCGAACGCGAGCTACTTCGCCTTCACCGCCACGCCCAAGAACAAGACGCTGGAGATCTTCGGCGAGGCGTACGACGCAGCAGGGCAGACCCGGCACCACCCCTTCCACAGCTACACCATGAAGCAGGCGATCCAGGAGGGCTTCATCCTGGACGTGCTGCGGTACTACACGCCGGTCGCGAGCTACTACAAGCTCATCAAGAAGGTCGAGGGCGATCCCGAGTTCGATACCAAGCGCGCCCGGAAGAAGCTGCGCCGCTACGTGGAGAGCCACGAACATGCCATCCAGATCAAGGCCGAGATCATGGTGGATCACTTCCACGAACAGGTGCTGGCGCTCAACAAACTCGGTGGCCAGGCCCGGGCGATGGTGGTGACCGGCGGCATCGAACGCGCGATCCAGTATTACCACGCGATCCGGAAGTACCTTCTGGAGCGCAAGAGCCCGTATCAGGCCATCGTTGCCTTTTCAGGGGAGCACGAGTATGGCGGGGCGCAGGTCAGTGAAACGTCCCTCAATGGCTTCCCGTCCAACCGGATCGCCGACGAAATCCAGCAGGACCCGTATCGGTTCCTCATTTGTGCCGACAAGTTCCAGACCGGGTACGACGAGCCGCTGTTGCACACGATGTACGTGGACAAGATCCTGGCAGGGATCAAGGCGGTCCAGACGCTGTCGCGTCTCAATCGGGCGAACCCGAAGAAACACGACGTGTTTGTGCTCGACTTCATGAACGCTGCCGATACCATCCAGGAAGCCTTCGCCGACTACTACCGGACGACGATCCTCAGCGAGGAAACCGACCCCAATACGCTGCACGACCTCAAGGCCGCACTCGACGGCTATCAGGTATATGCCGACACGGAGATCGAGCGGCTCGTGACACTCTACCTGGATGGGGCCGACCGCGACCGGCTCGACCCCATCCTCGACGCCTGTGTCGCGATCTACAAGGAGCAGCTCGACGAGGACGGGCAGGTGGCTTTCAAGGGCAAGGCCAAGGCGTTCATGCGCGCGTACGGCTTCCTCGCATCGATCCTTCCGTACACGAACGCCGAGTGGGAGAAGCTCTCGATCTTCCTGAACTTCCTCGTGCCGAAGCTTCCCGCGCCCGTGGAAGAGGATCTGTCCAAAGGCATCCTTGAGTCCATCGACATGGACAGCTACCGGGTCGAGAAGAAGGCGGCGATACACGTCCAACTGGCGGACGAGGATGCCGAGATCGAGCCGGTGCCGACCAGCGGTGGCGGCTCCAGACCGGAGCCCGAACTCGACCGCCTCTCGAATATCCTCAAGATCTTCAACGACCAGTTCGGGAATATCCCATGGGAGGACCAAGACCGGGTTCGCCGCCTCATTACGAATGAGATCCCATCCAGGGTTGCCGAGGACACCGCCTACCGCAACGCCCGGGAGAACTCCGACAGGCAGAACGCCCGGATCGAGCATGACGAAGCCCTGAGGCGTGTGATGACTGCCGTGATCAACGACGACATGCAACTCTTCAAGCAGTTCACGGACAACGAGTCGTTCCGGCGCTGGATGACGGATAACATCTTTGAACTGACCTATTCGCAGCCCCAGGCCAAGAACCAGACGATATCCCGGGATTAACAGCGCCCCCCGAGCGTCTAGGCACGGCCAATGCCAGACTTTGTTCACGATGAGTCCGGCCGAGCGACTATGTGGACCTTTCTCGGGCCGAGGTGGCCAAGTTTCTGCGGCGGTGACCGAGAGACCTCCTGAGATTGGACGCGCCGCTTCAACAAGGAAGCTCTGGAGGGACTGATCAACCCCAAGACAGGAGGAGAAGGTCGAATGACCAATCATCAGGAGAAGCGCCCGCTATCTGTCGGGTCTGCCGTACAGTTCACCCACAAGGGGAAAACAATCCACGGACATCTCCTCCAAAGGCAGGGCCGGCGCCGCTTCGCGAACGTAGTGGACAGCGAAGAGCAGACCTGGAAAGTCCCAGAGTCCGCGTTAAAGCACTCGGGAGGAGCGCGACTAGACACGATCGTCACGCGGCACGACAGAGAGAGCGCTGACTACCGCGTGGGGGACGCGGTGACGTTCACGAGTCCCGACGGCCCAAGACGTGGCGAGATCGTGAAGCTCAACCCGAAGAGTGCACAGGTACGCTGCAAAGAGGCATACTGGAACGTCTCCTATAGCCGACTCCGCAGGGCGGGAAGGGAAAGCGCGAGGAACGGTGCGGAGCGGCTGAACGGCGTTGCGGGAATGGCCAGGCGATTGATGGACGCGCATGGGCTTACAGGCTGGACCTTCGCGTTCGGCGAGGCCAGGAGACGCCTTGGCCACTGCCATTTCCAGGACCGCATGATCCGGATCAGCCGCACCCATGCCCTGGAGGGAAGCGAGGGGCAGATCCGGGACACCGTGCTCCACGAGATCGCCCACGCGATTGCGGGATACGAGGCCGGCCATGGACCGCTGTGGAAGGTGACAGCACGGCGAATCGGGGCAACACCAAGGGCAAAGACTTATGAGAGCCAAACGAGCTGAGGCGGGATGATGTTCTGTCCCGGCGACGACGAACCGATCAGCGTTGCATTGATCAGCAGTACAATCGGGACTCGCGAAGATCATAGCGGGCTGGTCATGGAAGCGCCGTTCACGGGACCGCAGTATTGAATATGGATTGGTGGATCTGGATATTAATTGGTTTCGCGCTGCTGACTTTGGAGTTGGCGTCTCCAGGTGTTTTCTACCTCTTCTTCTTCGGCTGCGGTGCCTTGGCGGTGGGTCTGTTGACCGCTCTCGGGTGGACAGGGCCGCTCTGGTTGCAAGGAGTGCTTTTCACCTTCCTGTCGTTGTTCTCGGTCTTGTTCTTCCGTCCTTCGCTCATGAAGAAAATACAGACCGGCATAGGCGAAGTGGAAATAGACAAACTTGTTGGCGAGAGGGCCGTGGTGCGAGACGAAATCGTTCCCGACGGCTGGGGTAAAGCGGAGCTGCGAGGAACGACATGGAAGGTGAGGAACGCAGGAGAGACTCCTGTAGGGCCGGATCAATCGTGCCGCGTTGAAAAAGTCGACGGGCTAACTTTGTGGATTCGAGGCGACTAGCCGCACGTAAGGGAGACTGAAAATGGATATGGGTTTGATCGTTGTGGCAGGGTTGGTCCTGTTGGTTGTCATCATTCTTGCCAAGACAGCCGTGGTCGTTCCACAGCAGAGTCAGTACGTTATCGAAAGGCTTGGGAAGTACGCCGGAACGTTCGATGCCGGGTTCCACATTCTGGTTCCGTTTATCGATTCCATCCGCTACCGGCACTCCCTGAAGGAGTCGGCCCTGGATATCCCGGAACAAGTCTGCATCACGAGTGACAACGTGCAGGTGGGTGTGGACGGCGTCCTGTACCTCAAAGTGCTTGACGCACAGCGCGCCTCCTACGGCATCGGGAATTACATGTTTGCGATTATCCAGCTTGCTCAGACGACGCTGCGTAGTGAGATCGGAAAGATCGAACTCGACAAAACATTCGAGGAGCGAGCCCACATCAACACTCAGATCGTAGACGAGCTTGACAAAGCGACGGAACCTTGGGGTGTCAAAGTGCTCCGTTACGAGATCAAGAACATCAATCCTCCCCACGACGTGCTCGCGGCCATGGAGAAGCAGATGCGGGCAGAGCGCGAAAAGCGTGCCACGATTCTGGACTCGGAAGGCCACCGGGATTCGGCCATCAACACGGCCGAGGGCGAGAAGCAGAAAGTCATCAAAGAATCCGAGGCGACAAAGCAGCAACAAATCAATGAAGCGGATGGACAGGCTGCCGCTATCAAGACCGTTGCGGCAGCCACGGCCGAGGGCATTCGCAGTGTGGCCGAAGCAATCGAGGCACCCGGTGGGTATCAAGCGGTGCAGTTGCGCGTCGCCGAGCAGTATATCGAGAAGCTTGGCATGCTGGCCAAGCAGAACAATACGATGATCCTGCCGGCAAATATGGCTGACGTCTCTTCGATTATCGCCACGGCAATGAGCGTGATCAAACAGACTGGAGACCCGCAGGACGGACGATAGACGGCGATCACTCACGACCAAACGGTCGCCGCGCTGGAGGACGTGCATTAGCGTCGAGCCACCGGCGCTTTTCGGAAGCCTGTCCAGAGGCGGTCGCCTCGATGAAATCGTCGATGCGGAAGTCGTGTTTGCGTGCGTACTCGAGGATGGCGAGGCGCTGGCTGCCCACGTCTTGCTGTGCGGTCGAGACCCTCAAATAGGCAACGGTTTTCACGGCCTGACCATGGAATACGGCTTCTGGTATTTTATCTGACAGATACGACACATGGAATGCGTCATGTTCCATGCTACTAAACTGTTCGGTCAGAACGAGCGTTTGTTTCTGACAGAACCATGCCGGTCTCCGATCCCGACGTCTCTCGCCCCGTCTGATTCGCGATGCCAGCTTTCTGGAAGCCGGCCGACGCGAGATCGCCCTGCGGCGGGGCCGCCACAATCGATTGGGTTTCGCCTACCCGGTCGCCTTCGTGCGTGGGCTCGGCAGCTTGTGTCGCAACTTTCGAAAATCAATAAGAGAGCGACTGGTTGGATCGACCGAGCCCCGTCTCATGCGGCCACCTGGAACAGATGGTTGATGAACTTAATCTGTTGCCGAACATCCGAACCGCTCACCCACCTCGCCTGACCCTTCCGGATCATGTGCATGGCTTCGTATCCCTGGATCGTTCGCCGCGCCGCGTCGAATTCACGAAAGCCCTGCTTGGCCTTCACGCGTCGTTTGATCGCTCGATGATCCTGCTCCAGGATGTTGTTCAAGTATTGAACAGGCCGGTGGCGGCAACGGCGTCGCAGGATTCCTTCCTGTTTCACTCCTGAAATCGCAGAGCCGTAGAGGGGTGCTTGGTCCGTATTGATAACCCGGGGCTGTCGATGCGACGGATCCGATCTCTTACAAGAGGTCTATGATGGTCAGCAATTCGCTGACGGCATCAGAGTCGTCACGAAATCGAAGGCCGCAGCCTGATGACTTTTACACACCTTTTGTAACGAGCTCTCACACCATGGTTCTCAAGCTAATGGGCCAGCTACACGGATATCGGGAGCGGGAGTCCACGGGAAGGGTTTGCCACAGTACCGACAGAACTGTGGGCGTGAGCCTTCTACTCCAATCTTTTGCCCACAGTCTGGGTTTGGGCAACTGTCGAGTAGGGCAGAGCCACACTGGTCGCAATACTTTGGAGTTGGCTCATCCAAGAGTTCAGGATCGTGGAGAACTTCGTGGCCCTTTTCACAGATTAGTATTTCTGGCATCTTGGCAGTATGCCGCAGGTTGCGAGGAGTGCTAAGGGTTAGGGGCGGCAGGGATCAAACCTGCTACCGTGCTGGCGACACCCTGATCGTGGACCGCTCCAGCACTGCGGGCCAGCGCTCCATCGTCGTTGCTGTTATCGACGGAGAACTGGCAGTGTGGTGTCCCTTCTCCGCCCTGGGTCGGGAGGACGCCTGCTTATGGGGCGTTGTGAACGTGCGGGTGAGGGATCTGGCATGACCGTATAGGGGTCATCAAAACGATCGCCGCCATCTACATCCTCCTCATGCTCATCGGTGGCGGCGTGTTGCTCGTGGGGTTGTTGGTGAGTGTGCTGTTCGGCTCTCTGTGATGAATGCCACGCTACGGCCTCATATTTGGCCGTGGCTGCATCGCTAAGGTATGAGGGGCTCTACCCGATTCAGGCAAGTCCCGCCCCCGCTCAATACCGAGGTCCCGGCCCTGTCGGTCGGGGGAAAGGCCCTGCGCCTGCCGCATCCCCTCCATTGCCATCGCCTCCCGGTCCTCGGCCCCGACCTGAAGCGGCTCCTTCATCGCCGACTGGTAAGCGCGATCGGCTTCCTGCTCCACTCCCCGGCTCTCCCGCCCGTGATCGCGCACCAGCTCGGCCCGCTCACTCGATCCACCCGGCGCGGTGCCACCGGCTGTTATGCCGGGTCCTCCGCGAACTCACGGCGTAGAGTTGCAAGAACTTCGCCGAATGTTTCCTTGATGTTCTTTTTCCCAAACCGGATTTGCTCGATACCCTGGATGTTGGAGAATTCCTCCGTGCCTTCTTCCAATAGGACGATTGCCCGATTGAATCCAAGGTGTCCTTGAAACAATCCCGCTTCGTGGATCACGTTCTGCCTAGCTCGGAGGCCTCCCTCGGACGTTTCGTCTTCTCCTGTCATAACTAGCCCGCATTTCTCACGGGTTTTCGTCGCGAAGAGTCGGAGACGCCGTCAGAGCAAGGCGCGCGCCCGGAGGGCACCGGAGGCGTACTTGACGGTACGTCGAGGAGCCCGACGAAGCGGAACGCAGCACTGGCGGATGGATCCGGCGCTGTAGCAGACTACTCGTGAGAAATGCGGGTTAGCCCAACTTTCGCAGTTTGGGCTCTTTCAAGACAAATTTTTCAAGGTTTGAGAAATGTAAGTTGTTGTGTGTTCAGAGGGCGACTTCCGGAAACGGCTGTGGCGAAGACCTGCCGGGTTTTCTTCCGGCGATTTTTTTCCGATACGATGGGTGATGTTTCTGCCGCCCCGAGCAGAACCGGATCGGCGGAGATTCCTCGGCGATTGCCTTTCAATATCGGGAAGCCGTTGAATGTTACGCGGCAGTGTGGTCTGAAATGCTTCGCATGTTGACAGGACGACCTATGCACTCTGCTCGAACTCTGTTGGTTCTGGCTCTTTCGATTGGTGGGTTCGCGGAAGTCGCATTGGGTCAACACAAGTACATTTTTCCGCAGTTTGTGTTTGGCGGAGGATGGGGATCGACCCTGACGGTATTGACCGATATCGATGACGCTACGACCTGTGCGTTTTCAGCGCAGGGCCGCTTTCTGACGATGCGGGATCATGTGGGCAACCTTCGTACAGGAACGGAGCTAACCTTGCAAGGAGCTTTCAACCTCCTGAAGACAGAAAGCCAGGAAAGGGAGCATTCGTCTGGCATAGCGGTTCTCGATTGCAACAAGGAGGTAAGATCGGCGAACACGCTGTTTTCTTGGGAAGTTGGCGGTTCACTGGTTGGCGAAGCTTTGGTCGAGCCCTCCGAAGAGGTTGCGGCAGCATCCGACTCCTACGTGTGGTTCCCTGCCGATTATCGGGATGGGGCGCGGTTCGGGGTGGCGGTGGCGAATCCATCGAATCAGTCGCTGGACGTGCAGGTGTTGGTAACAAGTATCGAGTTGGAAGAGTTCGTTCGTACTATCGTGAATGTCCCGGCGAACTCCGCCGAGGCGTTTTTTGTTGACGAGTTTGGAACGATCCCGACGGGTCAAGTCGTACAGGTCTTGATATCGCCTTCCAAAAATCCGGGGCCGTCGGTGTACGCGGTCGGCTTCCGGTTCACCGGACAGGTGTTCACCACTATTCCGGGAACAGTGTTTGGGCCCACAACATCGTCGAGCGATCCACCGACAGGCACGACCCCACCACAAACCACGACACCGCAGCCTCCAACGGTAGTCGAAGCCTTCAAGCTTCTGAATCGGGCGACGTTCGGCGCAACGGAGCGGGAAGCCCAAATCGTCATCGATCTCGGTTTCGAGGATTGGATCGAGCGGCAGTTCCAACAACCGGAATCGCTCCAATTGCCCCATCTGCAATCCCTTCCGGTCCCGGACCGTCTGCCCCGGTTGCAGCGCGACCGGCGCGATATCTGGTTCCGCAATGTGATCGATGGGCCCGACCAGCTTCGCCAGCGGGTCGCTTTCGCACTGTCGCAAATCATGGTGGTAGCGGAATCGGGCGTGCTCCGGCAAATGCCCTACGGGTTGGCCGGCTATTACGACATTCTGACGCGCAACGCCTTCGGAAACTTCCGTGAACTCATGGAGGAGGTGACGCTTCATCCGGCCATGGGAGTTTACCTGAGCATGCTCGGCAACGAGCGGCCGGACCGGTCGAGGAATATCAGTCCCGATGAGAATTACGCCAGAGAGATGATGCAGCTCTTCACCATCGGGCTGGTCGAATTGAACATCGACGGCACCATGCGAACAGACGCCGAAGGACAACCCGTTTCCACCTACAACCAGGACATCATTGAGGGTTTTGCCCACGTGTTCACCGGTTGGAACTACGCGGGCGGCGCCAACTTCAATCGGGCGCGCCGCAACGAGACCAGCCAGACGTTACCCATGCAGCTCTACCCGGAGTTTCATGCCACCGGGACCAAGCTTCTGCTGAACGGCGTTCGCTTGCCAGCAGGCCAGACGGGCCGTCAGGACCTGGAAGACGCGCTGGACAATATTCTTGCCCACCCCAATGTTGGACCCTTTGTCGCCATTCGGCTGATCCAGAGGTTGGTGACCAGTAACCCCTCGCCGGAATATGTTGACCGGGTGGCCACGACGTTTAACGACAACGGCGAAGGAACAAGAGGGGATCTGAAGGCCGTGGTCAAAAGTATTCTTCTGGATCCTGAGGCTCGCTCCAGCGTCCCATCCCAAAGTAGCGGCAAGCTGAAGGAACCCTTGCTGCGCCTGACTCAACTCTGGCGAGCTTACGACGCGCGTTCGGCCGACGGCGGATACTATTACGATCCGATAGACGAATTCGCCCAAGGTCCTCTGCAAGCTCCATCTGTATTCAATTTCTTCAGCCCATTCTATGCGCCACCCGGAGAAATATCCGATGCGGGCCTGACCGCGCCTGAACTACAGATCTCCACGGAGTATCAGAATACGTTGGTCACCAATTTTTTCTACGGACAGACATTTTCTCGCCATTCCCGTAACCGCAATCTCGAGAGCGGAGACATCTACATCGACATTGAAGAAGAGGCGGGGTTGGCGGACACTACCGATGCCCTGGTCGATCGAGTGGCGGAAAAGCTCCTGGCAGGACAGATTTCAGACACCCTCAGAACGGAAATCCGGGGCATGGTGGAAAGTCGGTCCGAGCGCGACGTGGCTGGCCGAGTCGGTGAAGCCATATATCTCACCGTAACCTCCCCCGAATTTGCAAGGCAGCACTGACCGATGGTCCGGCACGTGTTTATGAACAGATTCAATCGCCGCGAATTCCTCAAAGCCACCGGCGCCGGTGCGGTGATGGCCGCGTTTCCACCGGTCGGGTTGACTGAAATGATCGCGCCGCAGGGCGCGTTTTCCGACTACCGTGCGCTGGTGTGCGTATTTCTGCTGGGCGGTAACGACTCCTTCAATATGCTCGTCCCACGAAGCGGCGCCGAATACAACGTCTACGCGAGATCGCGCCAGAATCTCGCCGTGGCCAGCACAGACCTCCTGCCCATCACGCCCCTGACCCAGGATGGATCTCATTACGGTTTGCATCCAACCATGGGCGCAATCCAGGCGCTGTTCGATAGCTCTCGAGCGGCTTTCATCGCCAATGTAGGGCCGCTCATCGAGCCGACGACAAAGGTTCAGTATCTCGATGGCTCCGTTGCCCTTCCACCGCGATTGTTTTCCCACAACGATCAACAGGATCAGTGGCATTCGCTGAGAGGCACCGCGCTCACAAAGACCGGGTGGGCCGGGCGTGTGAGCGATCTTCTTCGCCAACGTGTCACCGGCCAGCAACTGGAGACCAACATTTCACTCTCAGGGAACCAGTTGTTTCAGGTGGCCGATGAGACCGTGGCCTACACCATGGGACGAAACGGGCCCCGGGTCTTTCGACCCAGCCGCGTTACCGCACTCTCTACGCAAAGACGTAGCGCGTTCGAGAGGGTGCTCGGAGCGAATTACGACACGATCTACGAACGGGCTTTCAGGGACGTTCAACAGCGGGCGCTCGATAATGTGGAACGAGTGACCGCTGCGCTGGATAGCGCACGACCCCTTGCCACGGCGATGCCCACATCGGTCCTGGGTCAGCAACTCACGACGGTCGCGCGGCTCATCGGCGTGCGAGACCAACTGCGGATGCAGCGGCAGATCTTCTTCGTCGCGATGGGAGGGTTCGATTCTCACGGCAACCAGCTAGAGAGACAGCCGGCGCTCCTCAACGACGTCAGCGAATCGATCGGCGCATTTTATCGGGCGACGGTTGAACTCGGCGTGGCCAGCAACGTAACCACATTTACCCAATCGGATTTCGGACGCACGCTCACATCCAACGGCGATGGTACGGATCACGGTTGGGGCGGTATCCAGCTGGTGGTGGGCGATTCCGTGCGCGGACGCGAGTTCTACGGCGCCTACCCGCGACTGGAGATCGACGGACCCGACGATGTGCGCCGAGGCCGGCTGATACCAAGCGTCTCAGCGGATCAATACGCGGCAACCCTGGCGAAATGGATCGGGGTTCCCGAGGCCGACCTTACCCACATCGCCCCGAACCTCGGCAACTTCGCTCAGCGCGACCTGGGCTTCCTGATTTAACCCGTATATCGCAGCACCCTGGTTGAGAAGAGCGTTGTTGCATGGATCGGGGCGGAGATGGAATTCCCCCTTTCCCCAAGCGATAGCGTCAGGCGATACGTTCGAACGCAGGCCGTCCGAGTGCGGTCATTGTGTTCAGAACTTTCTGGCCGAGTTGGATCTCCGTGATCTGCCTGGAGAAGCTGCGGGATTTGAGCTTGGGTCCGATGACGCTCTTCCAACGGCCGATCTGCGTTTCTATCCGGCTGCGCTGGTTGTACCCTGTGGCCACTTGCCAGGCCATGCGGCCGTTGCTGCGGATCTGGGCAATATGGCGATCCCGAACGGTTGGATCCCGCGCCGATTGCGGTCGGGTCACTGCGTTCTTTGGCGGCGGTATAACCACATCCAGGGTCTCCCCATACCGTTCCCTCAGCAGATCCCGTGTGGACGCTCCATCATAGGCACCGTCCGCCAGAAAGCCCGTGACCGGGGCATCGAGTTGATCCAGGAGCCCGGGTAAGGCGGTGCTGTCTCCCACGTCATCGTCAGTCAGATTGGCGCAAACAATCGCACCGCTATGGAGGCCCAGTCCGAGGTGGAGTTTGCGCCAGCGGCGGCGTATTCCCTTGGTTTTATGCTTCTGCGCGAGCCATTCTCCTTCGCCGAAGATCTTGAGGCCGGTACTGTCCACCACCAGATGGACAGGCACAGACCCGCCTTGCCTCATCGCCTGAGCGATGCTCAAGCCGTTTGCGCGACGCGACAGTGTGGAGTAATCCGGCACCCGTATATCCAGCCCCATGAGCGTGCCGATGGATCCCATAAGTCCCTGCGTTTGTCGCAACCCCAGCCGATACCCCGTGCGCAGCGTCAGGCAGGTCTCGATCGCCAGATCCGAGTATCTCCGCTGGCCACCCCGCGACGTGCGGCGCGGCGCGCGCCACACACTTTGAGCCTCATCACTGACCCAAATCGTCAGATCACCCCGCTGGCGCAGGCTCTCGTTATATTTTGCCCAGTTGATCACCCGGTACTGCGCCTTATC
Organism: Terriglobia bacterium; assembly: GCA_965263045.1. GTDB lineage: Bacteria > Acidobacteriota > Terriglobia > 20CM-2-55-15 > 20CM-2-55-15. Next base: position 21,453 of record CBDHGK010000038.1, on the reverse strand, counting down.
AAACTTGTGCCGTCGCGCTGCGTTGAACTTATGTGGCATTTAGACTATCCCCTGTGTTGAAAAACGCAATGATAAGGCATCCTTCGGGATGATCCATGCAACAAGGTCGATTCTTACCAACAGTTACTCGCCGTGCCCACCAATCTGCTCAATACACCCGCGCCGTTTCCCAACTGGCGCGACGTGTTGCAAGCCGCGGATACCGTCACCGAGGCCGATATTCGGAACGTCTACCCGGGCAGCGCCGATCGGTGGGTGGCCGTCTTTAAGCGCCGGCGCGACTACGCCGATCGCAGCGTCGTCCTGGCACATGCGCGGGCCGATACCGCAGCCTCACTTGCGGCGACTGCGGTTGAGGTCCAGGACAAGATCGACACCGTAGCGGGGCAAAACAATGTTTCCGACACGGCGTTGCAACAAGCGATCCTTGCCGGCAATCTGTCACAAGGACAGCTCACTACAGCACTGGCGCAGATGGAAGCTATGGAAGCATCCGCAGCAGCGGCCGCAGCCTACAACGCGGAAGTGGCGCGGCGGGAGGCCGCCTCGCGCCGGCTGGCCGATCGTGCCGCTCTTGAAGCGCAGTGGGCCGAGGAGAGGGCGACCATAGCCGGGGCGGCCGATCAGAGAATCCAACCCATGTACGGCGGCTTTCAGATCCCTGACGGCCTGGGCGGGAACTAAATACCATGATGAAAAAACGGGTTATTACCTGGACGCTCCTGGTTGCACTGACCGTGGCCGTCCCGGCCTTCGGCATCTTCGGCATTCCAAGTCCCGAAGACTTGCTTATCTGGTTCGTTCTACGGCCGATCATGCACGGCAATCAGCGGGCAATGATCGCCAACCAGATTGAGCAGCTTCGGCAGCTCGTGGAACAGTTACAGACTGCCCGCAGCCAGCTCACCCACGTCACCGATTCCGTGCAGGGTTTGGTGGGTCCGATTGCAGACCCCATCGCCGATCTTGTTAGAGCTCCGACCGATCTACTCAACACCACGCGTGACTGGCACTCCGATTTCACCGGCCCGGCCGGCGACATGGTCACTTCGCTCCGCGACCTCACCGCCAACGGGGAGTCGTTCAGTCGGAGCTGGCGCGACGTGTTGCAAGAGGCGGACACCGTCACCGAGGCCGATATTCGGAACGTCTACCCGGGCAGCGCCGATCGAGCGGTGGCCGTCTTTCAGCGCCGGCGCGACTACGCCGATCGCAGCCTTGAATATGCCGGGGCCAGGGCCGACGCCGGGGCCGATCTGGTCGCAGTCCAACAGGCCACCACCGCGGCCTTGGGCCGCATCGGGGAGCGGATTGATACGGACCCCGATACCGGCGGGACGAACCGCTCGTCGGCGGCGCTCACCGAGGGCGATGTTCTCGGCTCGCTCTCGCAAATCCGCACCCTGATCGGAATTGGACGCAGCCGCGCCGTCGCCGCAACCCAAGACGCGGCGTCTCGTTTTCGTCAAGAGGAACTCCGGCGGGGGTATGCGGCACGCCGGTTGGCCGATCGTGCCGCTCTTGAAGCGCAGTGGGCCGGGGAACAGGCAGCCATAGCCGCGGCGGCCGATCAGAGAATCCAATCCATGTACGGCGGCTTTCAGATCCCGGCCGGCCTGGGCGGGAACCAAATACCATGATGACGCCCGTGATGATGCTCCAGCTTGTCCCCACCATCCCGACCGATCCGGCCGCGGCTCCGGACCCCGCAACCGTTGTTTCCGGCATCATGGATCAGGTGATTCTTGCAGCCGCGCCGCAAGTCCACGCCGCGGGGCTGGACCTGTGGCGCGGTCTGGCCGCCATTCTGATTGTCTGGACCGGATTGCGGATCGCTTTTACCGGAGACTTTCGTCCGTGGGACATTGTTCGAGTCGTCATCGCCCTCTGGTTTCCGTGGGCAATGCTCACCTTCTATCACGATCCGCTTCCCGGATCGACCCGCTCTTTTACAGAGGCCATCACTGACGGTGGGCAGTGGCTTCAGCTCATCTTGATTCAGAATACCGGCGAGGATTTCCTGGTCACATTCTCGCGGCTTTCTCAAAATCTCTTCGCTCGCGCACAGTCGATGGAGCTGGGGACAGGGGGCGGGATAATGGACATGCTTATCAATGGCCTGACCGACCTCTCCTACCTGCTCATGTCCTTTATCCACACCATCATCTTCGAGCTATTTCTTTTGTTCATTCTCCTGTGCCTCGTCGTGATTTATGGCGTTTCAATGGCACAGGTTCTATGGGCACAGCTCGCCCTCGGGGTCCTGCTGATCCTCGGGCCGCTCTTCATTCCTTTCCTCCTGGTCGAGCCCCTCGCCTTCCTGTTCTGGGGGTGGTTCAAGAGCATGTTCACCTACACCCTCTATGGCGCGATAGCGGCGGCGCTCATGCGGGTGTTCCTCGCGGCGAGTATCGGTTGGATGAATGCCATTGTGAATGGTCCACCGCCCGACACAAACATGCTCTGGCATAGCACCGCCTGGTTTTTAAGCATCGTGCCTCTCACCATTGCCGGGCTCCTGTCCTCACTCATGATCGGCCAGCTCGCCTCACAAATCACCGGCGGCGGTGCGGGCGGGGGAATCATGGGCATGATCGGCCAGGCCGGGCAGAGCCTTTCTAAATTCAAGGGAGTATAAACGTCGTGGCAAAACCCAAAGACAACGCATCCGACGCTGGAAAACAATATGCCGAGATATGGGGCGAGACGATCCACTCGAACCGTCACCTGCGCGTGTTCACCATCGTCCTCGGCGTGCTGCTTTTATGCGTGACCATCGCCGTGGTGCGCCTGTCTTCGGTCGAGCCGCCGCGGCCGATTGTCGTTCGCGTCGATGAAGTCGGCCGGGCCGAGGCCCTCTCCTATGAGGCGGTCCAGGCCCAGGCCGATCCCCGCGACCCCACCACCAAGTATTTTCTCAACCGCTTTCTCCATGACCATTTCGGCCGGCGGCGGCCGACGGTCCAGCAATACTGGCCGCGCAGCCTCCGGTTTCTCAGCACCGGTCTGGCCAACGCGGCCTTCACCGCCAACAACGAGGAAATTGCCATGCTGGCCGCCGGGATCACCCTGGAAGAACTCCGGGTCGAGAATGTCATCCTCCGGATTCAGGCCAATCCGGCCGAGCCGCACGGGGCGGTCGCTGACTTCGTCCTTGTCCGCACCCAGCAGGAGCGAGAGATTTCCAGGGAACAATGGACCGCCACGATGCAGTTTGTTTTCATGCCGGTCATACCGGCCGACCTGGTCATTTTTAACCCGATGGGTATTCAGGTTACATACCTCGAAACGGATAGAGCCCTCATCACCGAGACTCCATGATTGCTCATTTGCGAGAGCGTGAAAAAAACCTTGAACCGTTCGGGTGGAGTCAGGAAGACGCCGAGTGGGTCGCGATGGTCTGTCTCCATAGCGGTGTGTTCACCCGCTTGCAATACATGGATTATTTCAACACTTACCACAACCGCGCGAGCCGCTTCGTTCAGAGCCTCCTGGATCTGAGACTTGCCGTGGACGAGGAGATTCCAGTCAGCACCACCAAGAACCGCACGCGGGCCTGTCGGATCACCCACAAGAGCATCTATCAGGAACTGGGGGTGCCCAACATCCGGCACCGCAGAATCGCCGATCCCGCCGTCTATCTCCGGCGGCTCCTGTCGCTCGATTACGTGATCGACCACCCGGAGCTCGAATGGCTCCCCACCGAAACCGAGAAGGTTTGGTTCTGCAAACATCTCGACATCCGGAAGGACCGCCTGCCGAGGCGGCTCTATACCGGAGCGGCCGGGTATCTCACCCGGTATTTCCCCCTGAAATTGCCCATTGCCGCGGGCAGGACCGTCACATTTGTCTATGTCGATCCTGGGAACGACACCATCACGGAACTGAGGCATTGGGGCCAGTCACACGAGCATGTTTGGGCTGGCATACGCAAGCACGGGATGCAGGTTCATGTGGCGGCCATAGCACTCAACTCCAAGGCCGAAAATAGGGCGCGGTCTGTTTTGAACGGTTGGGCGCGGGATCGGGAGGGCATCAAGGCAGGGAGCTATCGGGAGGCGGAATTACAGAAGGAACTGGACACGGTCTCCCGGGGCATCGACACCTTCAACTCCGAGGTTTTCGCGCGCTACGGGGGCCAGCAAAAAACCGTCCGGCGCTACCGGGAACTGAAGGACATGCTGGCAAAACCGTTGCCGTACAACATTCGGATCGACACGTTCGAGATATGGCGCTCCGAACGGATTTATCCCGACGGTGTAGACCTCTATGAGACTCCGGTATGAGATCACAGATGGCTCATTGTTTGGAAGGATATGTGTCTGATCCAGTCTCAAAACCGGGGGACAGGCCATCGAAAATTGGGCCTTCAATTGACAAACCCGGTGTCGGTCCAGACGTGTCAATTGAAAACGGGGGTCAATTGACACGGTCAATTGACATTTTTTATTTCCCATATCATCCCTATCTACTTGTGGTTAGGTCAATTGACACACCCCTGCTCAGCGTCGGTCGGGAGGGGGAGGGAGTGACGGGAGCGACCCCACTTTTTTGTGCCTCGTGCGGCGCTCGACACCCTTTTCAATTGACATTGCGGGTGTCGGTCGCCGCTCTCCCCGGTGGGGGTCGCTCCCGTCTCAATAATCCCTGCGGGAAGGCTCGGATTCCGGAGGCTGATCGGGCATGAAATGGAGTCATGTTTTCCTCTTCTTCGTGGCGCTGGACGCCTCGATCGCTCGCTATATTCTGAGTCCATTTCCGGCCGGATCGGAGAATCCCGTTGTGGCGCTGATGGCCCTCGATGCGCCCGTGCTTCTCTGGCTCGCGCATGGCTGGTATGCCGCCATGCCTGGTGTCATGGTGGTGATCGGTGTGACGCTCTTTTCCGGCGTATGGCGGGTCTGGTTCGAGGCGGCTCCAACGAAGAAACAGGGCAAGGGCGGGCTGCCGCCGTGGCCGGTTGCCGACACGGATGAGAACCCGGCCCTTGTCGTCGGGGAGACGCATCACCCGGTCGAGGCGCGGGAGGTGCCGAACCCGGAGTGGCTCGTGATCCCGGAGCGGGGACTGTATACCGGAATCGCTATCTTCGGGGCCGTTGGGTCCGGGAAGACCGCGGCTTGCATGCACCCGTTTGCCCGGCAATTGCTCGGCTGGCAAGCCACGAATCCGGAGCGGCGCGCGGCCGCCCTGGTCCTCGAAGTCAAAGGGGATTTCTGTTACGACATCCGGGAGATTCTGAAAGTCGCCGGCCGGGAAGACGATTACATGGAGCTTGGCATGGGCGGAAAATGGCAGTGGAATCCCCTGGCCGCCCACTGGCTCGATTCCTACTCCCTGGCCTATACCGTTTCGTCGCTCCTGAATCAGTTGTTCGGCAAAGGGAAAGACCCGTTCTGGCAACAGGCCTACACAAACCTGGTGAAGTGGATTATCGAGCTGCACCGGATCTTTCCCGACCGTTGGGTCACCTTGCGGGATGTTTACCGATGCGCGATCAACCCCGAGCTGTTCAAACAAAAGATCGGGGAGGCGGCGATTGTCGTGGAGACACAAGCGAATGGAGCGATCGTGGTTTCGGCTGATGAGTGGGCCAAGCGTGAAGAGGATTTGCTTGCGCTCGGCCCCTGGGTCGAACTTCCCGGCGGGGAATTCCAAACCCCATGGAGGGGAGCCGCCGCGAAGTGGTTGCACGCGCAAGGTGCGATCTACAGCAGCCGGGCCGTGAAGGCCCACACCGACACCGATGAATTAGGGGCACGGCTAGAAAGCGTCAACACCTGGTACGCGCAAGACTGGATGAATCTGGACCCGAAATTGCGAACCTCGTGTGTCGAGGGAATCTCTAGTTTCCTGTCCCTGTTCGACATGGCGGATGTCGCCGCCATTTTCTGTCCGAAGGCCCCACCGGTGAACGACAAGGACGGCACGGCACAGAAACCCCGTGTGTCGGGGGAAGACGGCGGCAAGGAGGAGGAGGAGGACGAGAACGCCGACGGGCGGCCGCCGACCGATAAGGCCAGGATGCGGCGGCACCTTCCACCCCTGGACGAGCTGATCGCGACAGGGAAAGTTCTGGCCCTAAACATGCCCGCTGGCTCGAATCCGGCGCTGGCCCGCGCCATCGGCGTGTTCCTCAAAAACGCCTGGCTCCAGACCCTGCTCCGGCGGCCGGCACAGATGAAACAGGAGCCCGGCGAATACTTCCGGCCCGCCGTTTTCATTTGCGACGAGTACCAGTCCTTCGCCTCGGTCGGCGAGGACGACCCCTCGGGGGACGAGAAGGCGTTTGCCCTCACGCGGCAGTGCCGCGTCATCCCCATCGTCGCCACCCAGTCCATGTCCTCGCTCCGATCCGTGCTGGGCACCTCCGAGGCGTGGCGGGCGCTCTTGCAGACGCTCCGCACCCGGATCTTCCTCTCCCTCAGCGACGACGCAAGCGCCGACATCGCCTCGAAACTCTGCGGGCAGGTGGCCAAGATCAAGCCGAGCTGGACCGTCACCGAATCCGCACAACAGGCCCAGGTGTCCCTGCTCTCTGGAAAGGCCGGTGGAACCAGGGGCTCAGTAGGCACGAGTAAATCATTCCGGGAACAGCGGGAGGCTTTGTTTCAGCCGAGGGAGTTTGGATTGCTGCCCAATTGCCAGGCCATTTGCCTGCCCTATGACGGCACCCACGCGACCAGTGCCGTTCGGGTTTATCTCAAACCCTACTACCTTCCCGAAACGACGCCCTACTGGCGCGCGGTCGAGGCGGGGAAGATATGAGCGACAAACGCGGCATGGACTATCTGCTCCCGTTCCTGCCGGGCCTCGAATCGGTCCTCGAAGATGAGGACATCAGCGAGATCATGATTAACGGACCTCGTAACGTCTGGATCGAAAGCCGCGGTGAAATCCGGCCCCATCCCGCGCCCGGCCTCGATGGGCCTGCGCTGGATCGGGCAGCCATTCAGATCGCGCGGCCCCTCGGCCTCGATCCGGCCAGCGCGCCCATTCTCGATGCGCGCCTCGACGATGGGTCCCGCGTGGTGATCTGTGTGCCCCCGGCCGCGCCGCACGTCGCCATCACCATCCGGCGCTTCGGCAAGCGGAGCTATTCGCCCGAGGATCTCGTGCGCTTCGGTTCACTGCCCCAAGAAGTGCTGGACGCGGCGCGGGCCGCGCTCCTGGGGCGGCGAAACATCCTGGTGTCGGGCGGAACGGGCTCGGGTAAGACCACGCTGCTCAATGCCCTGGTCGAACTGCTCCCCGAGGATGACCGCATTGTTTCCATCGAGGACACCCTCGAACTCCGCATCGACAGGAAAAACTGTGTCCGCTTCGAGGCCCGGGGCATTGACGGCGGATCGGTGACGATCCGCGACCTCGTGCGCCATGCCTTGCGCCATCGCCCTGATCACATTGTTGTCGGGGCGGCGAGGCCGCCGATCTGCTGCAGGCGCTCAACACCGGGCACGGCGGATCCCTGACCACGATCCACGCCAACAATGCCGAGTCCGCCCTGTCCCGGCTGGCGACTTGCGCCATGCAAGGTGAGACGGACTTGCCGTGGGAAGTCACCTGTAGGGGCGTGGTGGACGGGATCTCCATGGTGATTCACATGACGCGGCGCGAGGGGAAGCGGTACGTCGAAGAAGCCCTTCACGTGAGCGATTACGACGCCGCAAAGCGGCGCTGGCACTACAGGCCCGTTGTGTTCGCCGACCCCCAACTCAAACTGGCGCAGGTGCGGTGATGCCCGACAACGCTGCCAGGAGGATGAAACGGAGGCGGGCCGGGATTGTCAGGGCGATGCTTCTACTGCTTCGCGGATACAACGCGGCAAAGAATCTCTGCTTAACGGCCCCGATCTGGCCGGTAAAACATGATAAGGATATGGAGGCTTGCGAGGACATGAACGATAAATCAAAACCTGCGCTCTCTCTGGTGACGCCCCAGGCGCGCCATCACTACACCCGGTTGGATCAGATCGACCGGCTCATCGGAGCCGGGGAGGTGGATTCGGAAATCGGTTACATGGGACGACTTCTGGCGCTGTGCTGTCTGCCGCGCACCAACCCCGGAAATCGTCTTCAATACAAGCGTGTCAACGGTCCGTACAAGCTCATTATCATTGCCGGTGGCGACAACAAGCTCCCGTTCGGTCACATACCGCGCCTGTTGCTCGGCTGGGTTTGCACGGAAGCAGTACGGACACAAAGCCGTGATTTACTTCTAGGAAAGACTCTTTCCGACTTTATGCGAGTTGTGGGGATCGATCCGGCTGGGGCTTCTTTTGCTCGAGTCCGTAACCAGATGAAGCGACTCTTCAGGTGTCAGATTTCGTTGATCTACACGGACGGGCGCGGGGATTCTTGTGTGAGCTCGATCATTGCCGACCGCTCGGAATTTTGGTGGGCCGAACGGAGCCCCGATGATCCAAAATTATGGGACAGCTCAATCCGGTTGGGCGAAGAATTTTTCAACGAAATCATCGCGCATCCTATCCCGCTCGACATGAACATTCTCAAGGCTCTATCCCGGTGTTCTCTTGGGATCGATCTTTATCAGTGGCTCAATTACCGGACGTTTCGCCTAAATGGTCAGGTACAAATCTCCTGGAATCAATTGTACCAACAGTTCGGTGAGGACCCAGCCAATGCGAGGAGGGGGCGATCCGTTGTTGGGGACTGGCGCAAGAAAGCAATCCGGCACCTAAAAAGAATCAAGGTCGGGTGGCCGGGGCTAGACTACACGACGCCCAAGGGATCCCTAGTGTTGCTTCCCACCACAACCCCATCCGTCCCACCTCGTAAGCTTCAACTACTCTCTCGCTAATCTTTTCTCAGGTTCTTCCCTGCAATTGCGTCGGGGACGGGGAATATGAACAATGTGGACCGGATTTCTAGAACCGTCGCCACATCCGATCTTTTCCACAGGAAACCTGTGTTTTGACACTGTTTTCCGTTAACAAAAGGTCCGTTTCATGGCGCAAAACACTTAACAAAAGGTCCGTTTCATGGCGCAAAACACTTAACAAAAGGTCCGTCACTTCCTACATATAACAAGAACAAGTAGCAATTGAGACATGTATTAAGCACGATCAGGGTTGTGAAAAAATTATAAAAACATAATGAGGACATTTTCGGAGTGGAAACCAAAATTCCAAATTGCCGCCGCTCGCCAAAGACATCCATCTCTTTCTTTCAACTCTGCCCCACCAAAGCCCAGGGGCACATGAACTCCGACCAGGCCTCCTAAAGTTCGTTATCCCCCTCAATTCTGTCTCGTCTTCCAATCGGCAGCCTCGCGCAAGAAGCAGCGGCGTCCGTGGCAGCCATCGGGCCACCTGCGGCCGGATCCAATGACTGCACCGCGTCGTTCACCATTCCCGCTCGCCACCACTGGACCCCGGCCGAGTCCTCCGGCAATATTCGCGTCAGACCGCTGTGCCCGTCGAAGGGCATCCGTCACTCTTTTTTTGGGAGCTCGGTCTTCCAGCCTGTTCCCGGTTTGGCTTCGCTATTCCTCCCACGTCCGGGCTCGGAGGTTGCCGCCTGTCTGAGGTGAGCGGTAACGCTCCAACCCCTTTAACTCTCAGGAGGAAAAACATCATGGCAAACTCAAAACCTGTCTCTGAAATCCGCATCGGCTCCGTCAAGGCTGTCATCTGGCCCAACGACACCGAAGGCCGCATCCGCTACACCGTCACCTTCTCCCGCCTCTACAAGGACGGTGAACAGCTGAAGACGACACAGACCTTCGGTCGCAACGACCTGTTGGTCCTAGCGAAAGTGGCCGATCAAGTGCACACGCAGATCTTCGAACTTCAGCAGGGTGCCGGCGCCCAGAAGGAGTAACAGGTGCCGGGAGCGGCGGCCCAGGCCGCCGCTCTCCATCAATCTCTGGCGGGCCAAACCGTGAGGCTCACACAATCAAACTCCGGGCCATCGATCAGAAACAACACTGCGCTGCTCACCGCCGGAAACACCCAGGGATGGCGGCCCGCTTTTGCTGGCTCTCCAGCTGCACACGATACCGTTCAGTTCCCGGCCGTCATGCGCCGTCCTCGCCCGGCAACCGCAGCATGCACTGTCCAAAAAAATAGTTTGCCGCTCCGGTGCCACGCCGGAGCTTCGTGGTTGCGATGGTACTGGCTACGCCACATCGGCGACGCATAAGGCAGACAATCCTGGAATAGGGAAAGACCCCGGAAAGGTTTCAGGAGCCTTCTCTTGCAGAAGTTTATTTTGGGAGTAATCCGAACAGTTCCCTGTCCTCCGAATTCGATAGAAAGCCATCGAGATCCTGCAGCATGGCCTCCTTCGTTCCCGGGTCGGAACTGAATTTCTGCATCATGCAGCGACCCAGCAGTTCCACTCGCCGCTCATTCAGTTTTCGCTGTTCCTAGCGGAACTGTTTCTTGACCGCAGTGAGTCTTTTCTTGAGCGCATCGCGCTCGTTTTTCTGCTGCTCGAGCAGCTTCTTTTCCTCCGCCGCAAGTTGGGCGAGTTCTTTATCGGTATTCGCCATGTGTCTCCTTAATTTCTTTCAGGCCCGTCATTGTAACCTTGCTTGAATTCTTTGAGTTCGGGTACCGCCGGCCGCGAGTCCAGCGCGACCGTCTTCAGTTTCCTCTCGCTATGATTCCCTGCCCCCGGATCGAATAATTCTCCAGGAATATAGAGTCAGAATCAAAACACGTCCGCGAGTGCTGTCCGGTCACCCGGCCGATTGCAACCGTCGTGTACCCGGGATTGGTGGCGAGGCATTTACAATGAACGGGTTTAATTAAGGGGGCGATACGAGTGGAAAACGTTCAATTCGAAGTAGTGGATGGGAACCGCCTGGTGATTTATGTGGACTTGAACCACCGCGGGGACATCAGCGCTTCTGGAAAAACCAGACGGGTAGCGTCGACTGACAGGATTCATCGAACCCTCCCGCGTTCGCTGCTGGAAACCTTCTTTCGAATCCTGGATTGCTGGCGCGGGCTGCGGGGCAGGAAAACCTGTGGGAAAACGCCTCTGTCACCGCCTCTGAGGAGTTCGTGGGGGCAATCTGATACGGTACGGAATGGGAGACTATGCAACTTGACGGAGTGGTCGTGCGCACGATTGAAGGCAAGAGTGAGCTACGGCACCGGGAATGCGTTGGCGTGGATGCTATCGAGAACGATAGTCCAGTATTCAGATAGCCCCCACGAAGTGCCTTCCGGACTGAGCGCGCATACACGGAGCGGAAAGAGCGAGCCCGAACCTACACCTATTGCCGCGGGATCATTCCCGACGAGGGCTGAGAGGGTCCCAGAAAACCGGACAGCTGTTTAAGGGGACAATTTCAAGATCAACCGCGCCGCTGCCCTTGCCCCGTGGCGGCAGTTCGGGGCGTCGCCCCTCCCGGTCGTATCGCTCCGACAATCCTATTTGCACCAGAACCGCAATCCCGCCCCCGATGGGAAGCAAAACTGAGATAATCTGTCAGGCGATGAAGGACGACGCCCATTATCGGCACTTGCGCGTGGACTGGGTAGGCGAGTTGGCCACCGAGTCGATCACGCTGTGCGGCGGCGAAAATGAAGACAGCGGAACCGAACAGACACTCTGCCCCGCCTGTGCCCAGGTCCGCGATGCCCTGAACGTTTGCGGGTTCGGCCCCAAGAGCCTGCGAGAGGTATTTGATACGCTCCGGGTGATTGGCCCTTCCGAGGTGAAAGCCAAGATGGAAGCGCTTCGAGGTCTTGGGGTGCAGATGGATATACAGGATTGGTCGCAACTCAACTAAACCGTCACCGGGAAACCCGGGGCGGTTCACTTGGGTGGCGCGGCGTTGCCGCGACGCCTTGGGTTGCGTAGCAGCGGACGGAAGTCTCCCGCTCCAGTTCCTTCATCCATTGCTTCTCGTCCGTGGTCAACCCTCCCGCGCAGCCCGCAAGGAGTGAGCGACCAGGGCTACAAGTAGAATTTCAGACTTCTGGATGTCCAGAAGTCTGAAGCCAAGCCATAACAAGTTGGTCGACAAGTTCGCTGAACTCTTTGCGATCGTCAAGGAGACGTTTCTTTGCAGCAAGGTGATTGTCTCTTTTAAGGTAAACGGTCACCTGGGTGTAATCGGGGTCGCTCTTCTTACCCGGAGGACGTCCGACCTTGCGAGTGCGAGTGTCTTGGGTGGCGCGGCGTTGCCGCGACGCCTTGGGTTGCGTAGCAGCGGACGGAAGTTTGCCGAGGTTCTCCAGCACTTTTCCGAAGCGGGTGCTCAAGGGAGAATCTCCTTTCCGAGGTTGAAGTAGTCCTGCCAGGCATCTTTAGAGCGGCGGTCATGGGTATCGTAGACAGGAACACCGGCAAGAGTTGCCTTTTGATAGGCAATGAATCGCCGAATACTAGTTGAAAACAATGGAACTTTCCGCTCCGTAAGTTCGTTTTTCATTTCCTCTCCATCGCGGTTTGGCTTGGGCGGAATGATGGTCAACAGCACCTTATAGTTCTCCCCTTCGGCCTTTTCGATGGCGTCGGTAGTCATCTGAAGAGCCTGTAGGCTTAAGGCGTCCGGGGTCGTCGGGATGATGAGTAGGTCGCAGCCCTGGACAAGTTCGGAGATCTCTTCGGGATCGGGACGGGCGTTGGTGTCGATAATCACGTGCTCATAGTTGCGAGCTAGGCGTGCTGCTTGGTGCAGATGAATGACGTTAAAGGGAAGATGTCCGTTCAAAGCCCAGCCGCAGACCGAGCGGTTAGGGTCGCCGTCAATGAGTACGGTTGGGGCTTTCCGCTGCAGATAAGCGGCAAGGTGGACGGCGGTAGTTGATTTACCAACACCTCCTTTATAGCTAGCCACGGTAATGACCATGAAGATCATTATATCAGAAGTCTAACATTCTGCACTTCTGACATTCTGGAAGTCTGAAATTCCGAATTCCGATGACCGTGAAAGTCTAGGAGCCTGTCGGGAATAAGAAGTCTGCAACCACGAATCAACAACTTACAGACCAGGGATGGCTCGTAAGTTGTCGATTCTTGCTTCGAAGGAGCCAATTCCCGACAGGCTCCTAGGGAGGCCCGGAATTGGCTGGCTCCTGAAAAGCATTTTCCCTGATTCATGCAAACGCCCCGGCATGAGAAATGGTAGGACAGCAGATCCGGGGGTGTGGCAGCGCCCATATTATATGAATGATAAAGGAGGTGATTTCAAGGGGTCGATGCAACACTTCACATAAGAAGAGAGGTGAAGTGTATGGCCAAGAAACGAAAGAACAAGCGGATGAGGAAGCGGCTATGGTTCACAGCGACCGAGCGGGTCGAAGTGTGGGATCGCTGGCAGCGGGGGGAGTCGTCCCAATCGATCGGACGCGTGCTGGAGAGAGGGGGATCGGCGATTCATCGTCAACTGGCCGTGTACGGGGGCATCCGTCCGCAGTCCCGTTGCCGGTCATCGCGGGCACTGACTCTGGTCGAACGTGAAGAGATCTCCAGAGGTATTGCGGCCAAAGAATCGATCCGTTCGATTGCCGTGCGACTGGGTCGGTCGCCATCGACGGTGAGCCGGGAGGTCAGCCGAAACGGGGGCTCTGATAGCTATCGGGCATCGGAAGCCGATGAGCGGACCTGGGAGCGGGCGCGCCGTCCGAAGTCGTGCCGATTAGCCCGCAGTCCCCGCTTACGGCAGCTTGTTGAAGAGAAGCTGCGGCAGGTCTGGTCGCCCGAGCAAATCGCCGGTTGGCTGAAACACTCATATCCGGAAGACGAGTCGCTTCACGTGTCCCACGAGACGATCTATCGCAGCCTTTTTGTCCAGGCCCGCGGGGTTTTGAAGAAAGAACTGACTCAGTATCTGCGGACAAGACGCACGATTCGCCGATCTGGAAAAGCGAGCCGGAAAGGCCATGGAAAGGGACAGATCGAAGACATGATATCGATCCGTGAGCGCCCGGCTTCAGTCGAAGATCGTGCGGTCCCCGGTCACTGGGAAGGGGATCTGATCGCCGGATCGAGGCACACCTGCATCGCCACTCTGGTCGAACGTCACTCGCGTTATGTGATGCTGGCGAAGGTTCCCAACAAGAAGACCGAAACTGTTGTCAACGCGCTCATCGAACAGGCGCATCCACTACCGACGGAACTCTACAAATCACTGACCTGGGATCGCGGTCTGGAAATGGCGGATCACAAGCGGTTTACCCTGGCGACAAACATTGCCGTCTATTTCTGCGACCCACGGAGTCCATGGCAGCGCGGATCGAATGAGAACACCAATGGTCTGCTTCGATACTGCTTTCCCAAAAAGACGAATCTGTCGCTACACTCACAGGAACATTTGGACGCGGTTGCTCGGCAACTCAACGAGCGGCCACGCAAGACGCTGGAGTTCGCAACTCCGGCAGAAACATTTAATGCATGTGTTGCAGCGACCGGTTGAGCCAGCAATAGTTTTCGGACATATCCGTTATCGCATGCCCAAACCTCTGAAAACACCGCCTGTCTCGACCCCCTATCGCAAGGGTATTTTCGGACAGAGAGGGAAAGCCCTTCGTGCCGGGCTCTACGCTCGGGTTTCAACCCACGACCAGAAGACACTGCCCCTGCAGCTCGTTGCGATGCGGGACTATGCAAAGAAGCGGAGTTGGGCCGTCGCCGTTCAAGACGTGGGCGCTGTTGCCACGACGCGCCTCCAGCGGGAGAAGATCATCGAGACGGCCCAACGGGGGGAGATCGGTCTCATCTTGGTCTGGCGACTGGATCGCTGCCGGTGGTCGGCGCTACGGATGCTGGGGCTTGTGCGGGGGAGGCGGAGATGACCCGGTTGCGATTCGGACCTGGCCTGCTGGTGACCGCGGCGTTTATCGGTCCCGGAACCCTCGTCACCGCCAGCCGCGCCGGGGCGGGCTATGGCATGACGCTGCTGTGGGCCGTCCTGTTCTCGGTGGCCGCCACCGGTATCCTCCAGGACATGGCAGCCCGCGTGGGCCTCGTCGGCCGCCGCGGGTTGGCGGAAGCCATCCGCGACAGCCTCACCAACCGAGGGGTCCGGGTGGGGGCGCTCGGTCTCATCACGGGGACGATCCTGGTGGGCACCGCCGCGTTTCAGACCGGCAACCTGCTCGGAGCGGCGCTGGGCCTGAACCTGCTATCGGGGCTACCGACGGCGGCGCTGGCGCTCAGCGTCGGCGGGCTGGCCGCCGGGGTGTTGATGACCGGGACCTATCAAACGATCCAGAACACGTTGGTGGGACTGGTCGGACTGATGAGCCTCGTGTTCTGCGCAGTTGCGGTGCTCACCACCCCGGACCTCGGCGACCTGATTGCCGGGATCCTGATTCCCCGCATCCCTCCCGGCTCCCTGCTGACCGTCCTGGCGCTCATCGGCACGACCTTCGTCTCCTACAACCTGTTCCTGCACGCCAGCACCGTGCTGGAACGCTGGCCCGAAGCCGGCCGCAACGACGAAAACCTGCGTGAAAGCCGCCGGGACACAGTGTTTGCAGTGGCCCTCGGCGGCCTCATTACAGCAGCGGTCGTCGTCGCCTCCGCCCCGCTCCTCGGTCAGGGCGCGGACGCGGCCAACGCCGCAGCGGTTGCCGACCAGCTGGTCCCGCTCCTCGGGCGCACCGCTCCAGTTTTCTTTGGCCTCGGGCTCTTCGCCGCCGGGCTGACCTCGGCAATCACCGCCCCGCTCGCTGCCGCGTATGCGGCGAGCGGCGCGCTCGGGTGGCCTCCGGATCTGCGGAGCGGCCGGTTCCGGCTGCTCTGGGGCCTCGTGCTAGCGACCGGCGTGGTCTGCGCTGTCACGCTCGGCGGCGCTCCCTACCAGGTCATCCTGCTGGCGCAGGCGGGGAACGGCATCGTGCTCCCGCTGACGCTGGTCCTGCTGCTCGTTGTCGTCAACAAGACCGGTATCATGGGGCCCCACCGCAACTCGCGGCTTACCAATGTCCTGGGCGCAATCGTCGTGCTAGTGATCTCGGGGCTGTCGCTGCTGCAATTGGCCCGTGTGCTGGGGCTTGTCGAATAGTCACGAATGTTGCCGCTCTTTTTCCTAGAACCGGAACGGATCTTCTTTTCGGCGGACTAGGGGTACCGCGCAGATTGCTGTGAAAATATCCTTTAAAGGGTATCAGGCAGATTGGTGTAATTTTGCACGCTAAGCGGAGCGTTTCTGACGCGCGTCGAGGTGCCGATAGAGCGTCGAGCGGTGGATACCAAACTGCTCCGCGACCTGACGTATTGAGATGGCTGGGTCGGCCGTCATCGCCTTGGCCATGAGGATCTGCTCAGGCGTGAGTGCTCGCGGCCGTCCGATGGCCACACCCCGCTTGTGGGCGGCGACGAGGCCGGCACGGGTGCGCTCACGGATCATGTCGCGCTCGAACTCGGCAAGTGCGGCAAAGATGTGAAACGTGAGCTTGCCGGCGGGTGTTGTCGTGTCGATGGCTTCCTGGAGAGACCGTAATCCGACCCCGCGGTCCTGGAGCGAGTTCACCACATCAATCAGATCGCGGAGGGAGCGCCCAAGGCGATCGAGTTTCCACACCACGACGACATCGCCCTTGGGCGCGAACGCGAGGAGCTTCTCTCTGGCCGGGAGGGTCGTGCGGGTGCCGGAGAGCTTCTCGCAGCCACCGGCGGTGAGCGCGTCGTGCTGGAGTCGCAGCGTCTGGTCTTGGGTGGAGACCCGTGCATACCCAATGAGCATCATCCCCCCCTGTCGGGGTGTCGCAAAAGTCCCACGACCCCGTAGAATTGCAACAATGACTTGTGCGACAGGGTTTTGCAACGCAATCCGCGTCCTGATCCTGCGTCGTGAGCCTTCCCCGTTACCTGTCGCGGAACCGACCGGTTTTACGACGGTTGCGCTCACGGCCTTAGAGTGCAAAATCGCACCAATCTGCCTGATACCCTTAACAGACCCAGTCCGCTAGTCGTCGCGGCTGAAGCTGGCGAGAAGCGCGGCAATGCGGTCGATCGCCGCCTCGGCGGCCCTGCCGGAGCCTTCGAAGTTGTTCACAATGATCGCGAAAGCGAGCGGTTCGCCGTCCCGTGTCCGCACGTAGCCCGCGAGCGAGCGGATGTTCGACATCGAGCCTGTCTTCGCTGCCAGGTTGTTCTCGGCCGGCGTCCCTGTCAGGCGCGATCTCAGCGTACCGTCACGCCCCGCCACGGGCAGCGCCTGCATCCAAGGCGAGGCGCCTTCCGGATCGTAGAAGCGGTCCAGGACGGTGACCAGTGCGCGCGCGGTCAACGTGTTGCGTCGTGAGAGCCCCGATCCGTCCACCATCTGGTGGTCCCCAACGGCGATCCCCCAGGTGGCGAGCCGCTCGCGTATGGTGTCGAGGGCGTGGCCGGTGACGCGAGGTCCCGTGGGCCCGGTGCTCAGCCACAGCACGGTTTCGGCGTAGAGGTTGAGGCTGTCCTTCATCATCGGCCCAGCGATCGCCGAAAGCGGCGGGGAGCGATGCGCGTGGAGAACGGTGACCGGGCCAGGCGCGAGGCCCTCCGCCAAGTTGTCGATGTCCACCGGGTCGCCGTCGACGACGATGCCTGCCTCGAGGAGACGCTGCCGGAGCATCGTTGCGAACCAGAGTGTGGGATTACCCACCGATACGGAGAAGGCCACCGGTTGGCTTCGGACCGGAAGCGTGCCGAGGATCCGCAGGCCGCGACCGCCCGGCTGGAGGATAGGCCGGAGCGTTGCCATCGAGTCTGGCGGACCGGTGGTGACATCGCTCGTGATGGGCAGCTCCTGCGCACCGGTTGCCAAGGTGAGCGCCGCAGGCGTTCCCGGGCGCAGCCCGGGAGCGAGCGTGATCTGCACCGCGTTCTCGCTGAGATTCAGCGCGCCTGGGAGCGCGCCGTACGGGTAGCCGAGATCGTCCCACGCCCAAGCGAATGGGGGCAACGGCTCCTCGGCGCCATCGTCGTTGCCGACGATCCGTCCCGACACGCGGGTGATACCACTGGCGCGCACGGCCTCGATCCAGCCGGAGAGGTCCGAGCCTCCCGGTCCTTCGATCGTGGGATCTCCGGTTCCTCTGGCCACGAGGTCGCCGTCGAGCACGCCGTCGAGCACCGTGCCGGTGGCGGTCAGCGTGGTGTCGAACGCATAGTCCCACCCGACCGCCTCGACGGCAGCCCCCAGGGTGACCAGCTTCGCAAGCGACGCGGGGACGAGCAACGCGTCGGCGTTCAGTTCGAGGACGGGCTCTTCGCGTTCCAGCGATCTGACCGCGACGCCCCAGATGGCCCGCTGCACGCCCTGCGCCCGCACGGCGTCGCCGACATTCTGGAGGAGCTGCTGGACAGATTCGAGGGCAGGCGGGGCGGCTGGCCGCCCCCGCGCGCAGCCGGCCAGCGCAGCGAGCAGGCACGCCGCCACGGTGGCCTGGCGGGCGCACGCCGCCACTTCGCGTATCACTGGCAGACTGCCATCGCAGGTCCGGTGGAGCCAAGGTCTGGCTGCATTCCTGGACACCCTCAGCCTTCCGTCCGTGTGTCGTGCCCCATCCAACCGATGCTGAATATGTCGTTCCACAAACCGTAATCCGCGCCCCAGAAGATTTCTTGCAACGGCATCGTCACCGAGCCGCCGACGGACAGACTGGTGAATATCTCGTCGCAATGCTCCGTGTTCTGTTCCTTGGTGGCGATGGGAAAGTTTTCCCCTGCGACCCGTGGCGCGCCGAACTCCGTGTCCCTGCCGCTCCCCATCAGGAAGCTCGATCCGAGCGGCAGGGACACCTGCATGACGCGGCCCTTCTCGGCCTCAGCCACGGGCATGCCGGCCGGGCTGGCCGCGAACGTCTGCAACGGTGCGAACTCGCCTCTGAAGAGGGATCTGTAGAACTCGAACGCTTCACGGCAATCACCGTCATAACGTCAGATATGGATTCAATGATATATCGCGATCCTCCTGCGCTATGGTTTCTCAAGTCACTCCCCAAAACAATCCTGGGGCAGGAGAGATCCATGCAACAAAGGGGGCGCGGCCGGCCTTTACTGGTCCGCGATCCCATACGAGCATGGCGCGCAATACCGGCTCATCCTCCATGAACTGTCGCCCTTGCCCTTGGACATACTATGGGCCATGGGCGATGATCGGATGTTTGCAGACTTACTGGAGATCGCCATCAGGGGAGAAATAGGTGACTGCATCGGTGCGAAGTGTGAACGTCGACAATGTGAACCGGCTGGCGGAAGCGATCCGAATCACGGACGGATTCGATATGGAGAAGATCCTTCGGGCGGCATCCGATATCGGAGGATACGCGCCTGAAACGAACCCGCGCCACGAAGCCGATGGTCGGAAGGAAGCGGCTGACGATACCGAGCGATTCGAGTGGGTTGCCCGGTGGCTGGGCCTGAAGGAACCGGAAGCCGAAGTCCTGTTCAATCCTGGCGGGCAACCGTACACGCCTTCCGATATCACGCGGGAGCATCTGCTGGCCGTCCTGGATTCGATCGGTAAAGGCGAGCCGGTGGATCGGGATATCTGGGCGAGAAACGATCCGGAACGGAACCGGTAAAACACAGCCCATCGACAGGGCAACCGGTTGCAAACGGCCCGGGATGAATACGGGGCACCGAATCACAAGGAACGAATGAAGAAACCTTCGCTCAACGTGATGGGTCACTGCAGGACCGTCGCTGTGCTTCCAGTTCTTGTGCTGCTTCTCCATGGTTGCGCTCTACGCACGGCACGGCCGGGGGCACCGGTTCCAGGAAGTGCACCGCCAGCCGAGTTGCTGGCCCGCCAGGTCGAAGTGATCCGCACAGACTACGGCGTACCGCACATTTACGCGGAAGACTTCCGGGCGCTCGGATATGCCCTGGGCTATCTGCAGAGCGAGGACTACGGAGACCGCGTCGCACGGGGACTCGTCCGCGCTCGCGGAGAACTGGCAGGCTACGAGGGGATGGAGGCGCTGGATTCGGATTTCTTCAACCGGAGTAAATACCTGTACGCGGTTGAGCGGTACAGCCAGCTGGAACCGGACACCCAGGACGTTTACGAAGGCTTTGCAGCCGGCGTTAACCGTTACATGGACCTGCACGCTGAGGAATTTCCCGATTGGATGCGTCCTGACTTCACCGGTTATGACGTGGCCGCCCTCAATGTCTACCGGCCCAGCCCGAACCTGGTCCGGCGGTGGAGACAGCGATTGAGAGCGGCAGAGGCGTCCCTCTTGTTGAACCCACCCCAGAACCGGGTGGCACAGGCGGCGCTGGGAGTCGACACCCAGGACGCGTTCAACATGCCGATGCCGGGCGGGGATGATCCGGTCGAGGCCGGTTCCAGCGCATGGGCGCTGGCACCCAACCGGACAGACTCAGGCGCTGCGATCCTGCTGCGCAACCCCCATCTTGGCTGGAACGCCGGCTACTGGGAGGCCCACGCTGTGATCCCGGGCCGACTGGACTTCTACGGCGACTTCCGTGTCGGGGGTCCTCTGATAATCATTGGCGGATTCAACCGCCAACTCGGATTCGCCACCACGAACAACTCGGTCGACAGGGAAGAGGTTTATGCTCTCGAGGCCGATCCCATTCGCCGGGACCACTTCCGTTTCGACGGTGGCTCCCGGCCCATCCACAGCGAGTTGATCACGCTGCCCTATCGCGACGGCGACGGGTACGGAACCGAGACGCGCGAGGAGCTTTCCACGGACATTGGGCCTGTGATCTACCGGGACGATACTCATGTCTATGTACTCCGCGACGCTGCGGACGGAAATTTCCGTGCAGGCGAGCAGTTCCTGCGGCTGATGCAGGCGAGGAATCTGGATGAGTGGACGGATGCGATGCAACTCCGCGCCCATCCGCAGTCTAATTTTATCTACGCGGACGCTGAAGGCAACATCTTCTACCTCTGGAACGCGGCCATCCCTGTGCGGCCGCATCCTGCCGGCGCGACCCAGGCGGTGCCGGCCACAGGGATGGAACAGGTCTGGACGGAGATCCATGAGCTGGACACACTGCCCCAGCTGCTGAACCCGGCGGGCGGATACATACGCAACGAGAACGACGGTCCCTGGTTCACAAACCTGCAGCAACCGCTGGATCCGGCCAACTACCCACCCTACTTGGAGGAGAATGAACTCCGTTTGAGGAGCCAGCACGCCCTTCTTCTCATCGACAACGACCAGCGTTTCTCGCTAGAGGACGTTGTCGGCCTCAAACACAGCTATCGAATGCTCTTGGCCGATCGCGTCAAGGACGATCTCGCGCAAGCGGTCCGGAAAGCCCTCCGGGAGGGCACGATCACGGGCAGCGATGGAGCGGACGATAAAACCACGGCCGCAGCGCTCGAACTGTTGGAACTTTGGGACAATACGGCCGCGCCGGACCGCCGCGGCGCTGTTCTCTTCGAGGAATGGTGGCGCACCTACATGGCGGCTGTGGGCGAAGCCGAGCCCTTCGCCGAGCCCTGGTCGGCTGAAGCGCCGGTCGACACTCCACGCGGGCTTGCCCTACCGGAGTT
>CBDHGK010000037.1:0-87345 GCA_965263045.1 Terriglobia bacterium | reverse complement strand
GCACTGCTCGCCTATGCAAAGACCGCGAAAACGGACATGACACCGGTTGAAAGGCGCACGGTTTCAAAGCTCGCAGCCGCACTCAAGGCCGCCCGAAAGAAGGAGATGAAATGAGCACATTTGGCGACGATCTGATCCAGTCCCTCAATGAAGCCCTCGCTCACGCAAAGGGAGATGGCCCCGCCATCCTCCACGCTCCCGTGACCCCACGCGAGGTTCGGGAACGTGCAAGCCTCACTCAGGCGCAGATGGCGCCGTTGCTGGGCATGAGTCTTTCCGGCTACCGGAAATGGGAGCAAGGGACGCGCCGGGTCAGTGGCCCGGCCGCGACTCTTCTGCAAGTGATCGAAAAGGAACCGGAGGCCGTCAAGCGAGCATTGCTGTCTTCGAACCAAGTATGAAAAACGGCTGGGCCCCTGTCTTGTCTGGGGAACGACCTTGTTGCATGGATCATCCCGAAGGATGCCTTATCATCGTGTTTTTCAACACAGGGGATAACCTAGATGCCACATAAGTTCAACGCAGCGCGACGGCACAAGTTTGATAAGGCGCAGTACCGGGTGATCAACTGGGCAGAATATAACGAGAGCCTGCGCCAGCGGGGTGATCTGATGATTTGGGTCAGTGAGGAGGCTCAAAGTGTGTGGCGCGCGCCGCACCGCACGTCACGGGGTGGCCAGCGGAGATACTCGGATCTGGCGATCGAGACATGCCTGACGCTGCGCACGGCGTATCGGCTGGGGTTGCGACAAACGCAGGGGCTGATGGGATCCATCGGCACTCTCATGGGGCTGGATATACGGGTGCCGGATTACTCCACACTGTCGCGTCGCGCAAACGGCTTGAGCATCGCTCAGGCGGTGAGGCAAGCCGGGTCTGTGCCTGTCCATCTGGTGGTGGACAGTACCGGCCTCAAGATCTTCGGAGAAGGAGAATGGCTCGCGAAGAAGCATAAAACCAAGGGAATACGCCGCCGCTGGCGCAAACTCCACCTCGGACTGGACCTGGCCAGCGGTGCGATTGTTTGCGCCGATCTGACTCACGATGACGTTGGAGACAGCACCGCCTTACCCGGGCTCCTGGATCAACTCGCTGCCCCGGTCACGGGCTTTCTGGCTGACGGCGCCTATGATGGAGCGTCTACACGGGATCTGCTGAGGGAACGGTATGGGGAGACCCTGGATGTGGTTATACCGCCGCCAAAGAACGCAGTGACCCGACCGCAATCGGCGCGGGATCCAACGGTTCGGGATCGCCATATTGCCCAGATCCGCAGCAACGGCCGCATGGCCTGGCAGGCGGCCACAGGGTACAACCAGCGCAGCCGGATAGAAACGCAGATCGGCCGTTGGAAGGGTGTCATCGGCCCCAAGCTCAAATCCCGCAGCTTCTCCAGGCAAATCACGGAGATCCAGGTCGGCCAGAAAGTCCTGAACACAATGACCGCACTCGGACGGCCTGTGTTCGAACGCATCGCCTGACGCTACCGCTTGGGAAAGGGCGAATTCCATCTCCGCCCCGATCCATGCAACAACGCTGCTTCGTGGAGACGAGTACGGAGAACGAGCAGGTACTGACTCCGTTTCTCCGTTCATTGATGGAGCGAGGCCTGGACATCTCTGAAGGCGTGCTGGTGATCGTCGACGGCGGCAAAGGTCTGCGCGCGGCAGTCAAGCGGGCATTCGGTAATCGAGCCCTGGTCCAACGCTGCCAATGGCCCGCCGTGCTGAGCTGGTCGCGCTTCTTGATGGTCTCGTCCTCTGCGAAGTGTTCGAAGAGCGTGCTGGACAGAGCAGGAAGTGGAGAATGATGGATCTTCCGGCTATTTGATCAAAATAATGGATGGCCTGGACGCGACGCCGTTTCCAGCTCGGCGCTCCTTTCGTTGATCATCGGCCCCGGATGGGAAGCACAACTGAGGTAATCTGTAAGGCCATGAAGGGCCCCTCACGTTATCGGCACTTGCGCGTGGACTGGGTAGGCGAGTCGGCCACTGAGTCGATCACGCTGTGCGGCGGCGAAAATGAAGACAGCGGAACCGAACAGACGCTCTGCCCCAACTGTGCCCAGGTCCGCGATGCCCTGAACGTTTGTGGCCTCGGCCCCAAGAGCCTACGAGAGTTATTTGACACTCTCCGGGTGATCGACCCTTCCGAGGTGAATGCGAGGATGGAGCTGCTTCGAGATCTCGGCGTGCAGATGGATATGCAGAATCGGTCCCATCTCAACTAACAAAGTGTACTTCAGGTTCAAATGCTGCCATTGTCCATCCGCCACCAGATATGGCAATATTACTATAATTTGGATGCCGCCCAAAAATGTTAAAGGCTGTCGAATGGGTCGGCTCGAGCAAAGCAGATCTGAAGAAATTTCCTGCCGCCGTGCAGGACCAGGTTGGCTTTGCACTTTATCAGGCCCAGGCCGGACTGAAACACCGCGACGCCAAACCGCTCAAGGGGTTGAGTGCCCATGTTCTAGAGATCACCTCAAGTCACGACGGCGACACTTACCGAACGGTGTATACGGTCCAATTCAAGGCCGCCGTTTACGTACTGCACGCCTTCCAGAAGAAGGCCAAGCGAGGCATCGCAACACCGAAGCGAGAGATCAATCTGGTTAAGCACAGGCTGAAGGCAGCAGCGCAGCACTACACAGACATCTATGGTGAAGGGGTAGATCAATGAAGGCAGAAAAAATGAAGATCGAGCCTGGCAGCGGAAACGTGTTCGCGGACCTAGGGCGCCCTAACGCCGAGGCGCACATGTTAAAGGCAGAACTCGTCGCCCGGATTGACAAAATCATACGCCAGCGCGGGCTCAAGCAGGTCGAGGCAGCAAAGTTGCTCGGACTGTCCCAACCTGACGTCTCGCACCTCTTGCGGGGAAGCTTTCGGAAGTATTCTGTCGAGCGACTCCTACGCCTGTTGATGGCTCTTGGTCGCGACGTGGAAATCGTCATTCGAGAGCCCCGCTCCTCACAGCGACAAGGAAGGCTCAGTGTCGAAGCATAGACGATCCGGCGCAATTGGCTTTCGCTCCAACTGAATGCCGCCACCTCTGGTCTCCGTGCCGCACACGCACATACCCAGCAAGATGCCAAAGACCTCTGCACATCTATGAAAGCACATCAATTGGGCAGGCAGCCCGTATCTCGCCTGTTCGTACATGTCAGGGCGCGTTCCGGTATTATGCGGGTTTCCTCGGGCCGCTTCCTGGACCGGGAAGAGATGTAGCTGTGAACGATAAAGGACCTTATCATTCATATTGAATGGGTGCTGAACGGGCCGGCTATCTCACCGGCAGGTCTTTTTCCCTGCGTCATCCCGACAGTGCCACCCAAGGCTAGTCATGCGGTTTGTCCAGCTTCCAGATTTACGGCGTCGGACACTTCAGCGGATATGATGTGAATAACTCTTGACAGTCCAAGAGCGTCGACAGATCCCTGACGTCACACAAGCGATGGGGTCATTTTCCGCGCATAAGGTGAAGTCATTACATCATGCTATGCTTCTATCATGACGTTACTTTTGATAGACTCTCCACATCTCCATGAAAAGATTGAGCTTCGCCCCCTTCTGGTGGCCGAAGTCCTCATGCGCTCGCCGGGAGAATTCATTAAAAACCGTTTCCGGTACCTTGAACTGAAGCGGCTTTTTGACCATCTTATCTTCGTCGCGGTGACGCGCTGGCTTGTCGAGGTTGCCGGTTCTGTTTTTCCGTCCTGGTGGCGGCGGCTCGGACGTGTCTGCTTTCTTCGGGAAATTCGTACCCATTATGCAACTACCTCGCGTTGACTGGCCCTCACAAGAGCGTCTATCGCGTTCTGGGCCATCATTTCCGATCGCTCGCGCAGAGATTTAAAGGGTGACTCTGTCGGCGCGCGGCCGTCTCTAATCAAGGTTTTGAAGCTGTCTCGCTCCGGCATTTCGCCCTCGAGCAAGGTGTATTGTGTTTTGCCGAGATAGGTCCTAGCTTCCGCCAATTGCGCTTTGCTGTTCCCTACTCTGCACAAGGCAAACGCTATCTTCGCCGGGCTTATTCCGTCGCTGTAGAGATCATTGGCCAGTTCGACAGCCGGTTCTCGGTCTTCGAACGAATCACCGGTTGGGATGATGAGCAGATCCGATGCGATAGCCATTTCTTTGGTTTGTTGCGAGGCTTGCGGCGCACCGTCCAGGATGAAGACATCGAAGTCGACCGCGTCTTTCAGTGCCTCAGACACTCTCATGAAGGTTTCAGCGCGGATAGTGGGCTGGATGCCATATTGCATCCGGCGCTCCGTCCAGCGTTTGGTAGTAGATTGGCGCACATCGAAATCTGCGATCTTGGCTTTGAGGCCGTTGGTCGCGGCTTCTCTGGCTATCATCCGGCAGAGTGTGGATTTCCCCACTCCGCCCTTTTGTGAAGCTGTTGCGATGATGTATCCCATGCAATCACCTGCCTGAGCAAATAGTCATGCTGTCATTCAATAGCGCAATTTTAGACAACATGAAATAATGCTGTCAATAAAACAGCTTAGCATGACAGCATGCTATGATGCTATCCCGTGTTGCTTCACAGCTGTTGAGGGATGACCCGGCAGGGCACTGTCAAGTTAACTGATTTCCTGGAGGTTCCACTGATTGAGATGCCAGCTACGTCGCTCTTTCTTCGCGCCGGCTAGAGTTGCTTTCGCGTCGAAAAAGAGTAAATTCCGGTTAACGTGACAGCGCCCTGCGACGAGACAATCCAGATGCAGACTCTGAACCGCGCTCCGCCCGGTCTTCCCATGAGAAGGGCCGCGGTGGCCCCGTGTCCTCGTCTACCGCTACCGGCACATCAGCCGTGTTGGGGTACCTGAGCGGCCCTGATGAATACCCCCGCCGCCCGGGCCTCAAAAACGCCGTGAGAGGCCTCCCACGGCCATTACCCTGGCCTTCTGGATGCTACGCCAAGTTTTTATTCCATCGCCAGGGTCTATTCTGGCGGGGCAGGCACCGGGGCGTGTTCCGCAATGATGGCTCTCGCCTGCGTCGTTAGAAGTTCCTTTTCCTTGGGCGTAAAGCGTCTATCTCCGCTAACCCACTTGCTCATCCGATAGGTTTTGAGTTTGGTGATGAACATCTTCTCACCACGCAGTGTGATGGGGATGCCGCCAGCAATCGCAATCGCCTCCTGGCACTCCTTGATGGAGATCATTGGCGGGGTACGAAACCGGTTCCTGAACGCTTCGTCTTCCGCAATGATGGCCCGCGCCTGTGTCGTCAGAAGTTCCTTCTCCTTGGGCGTAAAGCGCCTGTCTCCGCTCACCCATTGTTTATCTATGATTCTAATGTCGGTGAGGAGCATTTGCTCGCCACCCAGGGTCACGGTCATGCCCAGAGTTGTCATGTCCCTGCCACGAGCTATCTGAATTGCCCTTCGGCAATCACTGATGGATCTCTTCGCCATGCTCTCCTTCCCCCTGTAGTGCTTCCCGCCTTCGGCGTCCAGACCGGACGGGTCACCCGCCGCAGTCGCTTAAACCCTCGGTTTCCCCCTCAAAAGAGTCTTTTCCGGCTTCAGGATCGTCTTTCAATGGCAATCACGGCTTCACTGGGTGCGTCGTCACCCAAACCGTTCAGGCGCTGTCGGTTACCCTTCGGTGGGAATAATCCCGCCGCAATAGGTGCAAGTTTGGGCTCGCTCCCTCCGCTCCGTGTAAGCCCGTTCAGTCGCGAAGTCACTTCGTGCAGGGCGTCTCAGCACCGGACTGTCGTTCTCGATAACATCCTCGGCTACGCATTCCCGGTGCCGGAGTTCACTCTTGCCTAATATTGTCTGAACTACCACACCGTCAAGCTGCATAGTTTCCCATTATCCGTCCCGTATCAGCTTACCCCCCTCCACAAATTCCTCAGAGGCGGTGACAGGAGAGTTTTTCCGCAGGTGTTCCAGCCATCCAGCCCCGCCCCAACGCACACCCATCATCTTCGTCGAGTCCGCGGCCGAGGCCTCCTGCAAGGCCGATTTCCGATCCTGCGGTGATCGTTTCTGAAAGCGCGTGCCGTCCTCTCACCAGCACGGGCGTCCATGAAAAAAGGCGACGGGATTTAACCCGCCGCCGCAAGGTGCGGCGCTTAGCCGACTCCTGCTTGTCCGGTTGCTTCAGCTCGGCACCATATCTTGGGGTCAAGCCGCTGTGGGCTGTCGGACCCATGGTAGTTTGCTGAAACAAGCGGATAAGCACGAGCCGACTTCGTTATCGCCAGGCGCCGGGGCCGCCTCGGCCTTACGCTCGCCGATGAGCGTGTGCGCCTGATCAGCGAGCTTGGCAACGGAGAGCAGGTTGACGAAACGGAAGCTCTGCGAGGTCTTCCACTGGCCCCCCTCGGGGTAGATCCGCGAAAAGGTGACGTTGTGATGGGTGATACCGCCGACCTCGTTTTCCCAAACGGTCGCCTTGACGGTTCCGATCCTGAGTTCCGCTGCGGGTTTTGAGTTGTTGTGGGTAGCCATTGATTGAATCCTCCTGGTTTAAGGGTTTGGAGCGTGTGTCGCTCACTGAACAGGCGGCACCGGACAAACCCGCCCAGGAGGTCCGTCGCCGAGTGCAGGAAGGTGGGGAATAACCGGCCCGAGAGCAGTGGCCGTGACAGACGCCCCGGGGCGAGTGCAGCGGTCTGGCCGCGGCCCCTGCGCCTGTCCCCGCCGTAACAAGCCACGGCAACGGAAAAATGGCGAGACAACATTCGGCGCTATGGATCGCGGGCCCGTCAGAGCGAAGAACGGGAAACCGGAGCGACCGCACCGGCCGCTTCCCGGCACCACGCGAACTGTCGAAGCGGCGATCCAGGGCCGTGGGTGCGGACGTACTCTTGGCGATGGCCGGGATGGGTGCAGGGCAGGGAACAGAGCCTTAAGGGACCGTCGGGTTCCTGCGTCGATTCCTGGCTTCGTACTATCATCTCGAACCCATCCGAAGCACGACGCTTGCAATCGGCCGGGGGAGTGGACAGCACTCGCGGACGGGTTTTGATTCTGCCTCTATGCTTCTGGAGAATGAGTCGATCCGGGGGCAAGGAATGATAGCGAGAGGGAACTGAAGACGGTCGCGTTGGACTCGCGTCCGGCGCTGGATGAACGCCGGAAGTTCAAGCGGGTACCAACGACTGTGAGGGTTGAGTTCCAGGTCCTTGACCTCTAAGAAGTCTGATAAATGATGTTTAGTGTGCGTTTCTGGGGCGGAACTGTCGGAACCACTCTCTGGAGATTGTGTGTTTGTTGGTGCTTCCGCTTGTGGGGGTTACCGGTGGAGTATCAAGGATATTCACAACGTCGGCCGGTCCTACTACTTGTTTTTATTAGTTGTTCCTATTATTTGTATTAGTCGGGGCGTTTCAGCGGCCTTGACCCTAGAATTGTCGGGGCGTTTCAGCGGCCTTGACCCTAGAATTGTCGGGGCGTTTCAGCGTGGAACACGTCGCCTAATCACAGCCTATCTGTGGAAACATCAATCAGTTGCCCTCTGGGGAGTTCTCCAGTCGCTCGACCGCGCGTGAAAGTCACCCTGCGGGCCGAACGTTGATTCTGGGCTGCTACTTAACGATCTGGTGTTTCGGTGGGATCGCCGGCGTGGATGGCAGCAGAACCAACGCGCCGGTCTTTTTTCCCCGGATCCCACGCTCGATGCGGTATTTCAGACCAGGCCAGGCCGTCCGGACTTTGACCAGTTCCCGGAGGCAGTCCTTGCGGAAGCTATCGACCGTCACACGGTCCCTTGCCCGCTTCGGGTCTACCCCGAACTGGTTGTAGAGATGGCTCCAGGACAACAGCATCGGACGGGTTAAGCTGAACGTCCGGTAAATGAGCCACAGGTACAAGTCGAGGCCAAGCGGGGACCGCTTCAAGCCGCGCAGGATGTTCATGTCGAGCGGAACGGGTTTGCGAATGATCTCCTGGAAGAAATCGTGCCCGAGTTCGATAGTGCTTTCCCATAATACCGGCTCATCGATCCGCCTGGGGTTCCAAGCAAGGTGTGTCTTCCGAGCGATGGACGAAGTGAAAGTGTCCTTGACCATGGTGCCATCTGATGTTTGGTCTTCATAAACGAATTGAAGTGTCGTGGTAAAAAGCCGGTCCATCTGGTGGCGCACCCGCGTCCGCTCGCCACGGCTGCCGCCGCTGTCTGTCGCGATTCCCAGCTTGCGCATAAACTGTGCGAGCGACTTCCCGAGGACAAGTTTTCGGCTCTGGGTCCGGACGGCTTCGGTGCACACCCAAGCGAGCAGCAACCGAGGGATGCTGCCGTAGGGCAGTTTCGGAACCTCACCACCCGCGATCATGACGAGCGTGAACGGCCCGTTCTTGCGAACATACCTGTCCCGGTTTCCAGGGTTCGTCCGTGGCAGGCTGCACAGCGCCAGCACTCGCCCCATGAAACCCAAGTCCGGATCGGCTTCGTTGGCCCCGACAAGCTGATCGACCTGATCGAAGCGGGTGTAGTGGTGCCGCGCTTGGGGCGTCACCAGAGAGAGTGCAGGTTTTGATTTATCGTTCATGTCCTCGCAAGCCTCCATATCCTTATCATATTTTACCGGCCAGATCGGGGCCGTTAAGCAGAGATTCTTTGCCGCGCTGTATTTGCGAACCAGCAGAAGCATCACCCGGACAATCCCGGCCCGCCCCTGTCTCATCGTCCTGGCAGGGTTGTCCAGCATCACCGCACCTGCGCCAGTTTGAGTTGGGGGTCGGCGAACGCAACGGGCCTGTAGTGCCAGCGCCGCTTTGCGGCGTCGTAATCGCCGACGTGGAGGGCTTCTTCGACGTATCGCTTTCCCTCGCGCCGCGTCATGTGAATCACCATGGAGATCCCGTCCACCACGCCCCTACAGGTGACTTCCCACGGCAAGTCCGTCTCGCCTTGCATGGCGCAAGTCGCGAGGCGCGACAGGGCTGATTCGGCATTGTTGGCGTGGATTGTGGTCAGGGATCCGCCGTGCCCGGTGTTGAGCGCCTGCAGGAGATCGGCGGCCTCGCCGCCGCGGACTTCGCCGACGACAATGTGATCGGGCCGGTGCCGGAGCGCGTGCTTGACGAGGTCGCGGATCGTCACCGATTCGCCGTCGATCCCCCGCGCCTCGAAGCGGACACAGTTTTTCCGGTCGATCCGGAGTTCCAGGGTGTCCTCGATGGAAACAATGCGGTCGTCGGCGGGGAGCAACTCGACCAGGGCATTGAGCAGCGTGGTCTTACCCGATCCAGTGCCGCCTGACACGAGAATATTTCGCCGCCCCAGGAGCGCGGCCCGCGCCGCGTCCAGCACTTCTTGGGGCAGTGAGCCGAAGCGCACGAGATCTTCGGGCGAATAGCTCCGCTTGCCGAAGCGCCGGATGGTGATGGCGACGTGCGGCGCGGCCGGGGGGACACAGATAGCCACGCGGGAGCCATCGTCGAGGCGCGCATCGAGGATCGGGGAGCTGGCCGGATCGAGGCCGAGAGGCCGTGCGATCTGAATGGCAGCTCGATCCAGCGCCGCCTCATCAAGGGCAGGGGCTGGCTGCTCCCGGATTTCCCCCCGGCTTTCAACCCAGACGTTCCCGGGACCGTTAATCATGATCTCGCTGACGTCCTCGTCTTCGAGGACCGATTCCAGACCCGGCAAGAACGGACGCAGGTAGTCCATGCCTCGGGTGGCGCTCATATCTTCCTCTGCTCGACCGCCCTCCAGTAGGGCGTGTCGACCGGAAGGTAGTACGGCTTGAGATAAACGCGGACGGCGCTGGCCGCGTTTGTGCCGTCATAGGGCAGGCAAATTGCCTGGCAATTGGGAAGCAAGCCAAACTCCCTCGGCTGAAACAAAGCCTCCCGCTGTTCCCGGAATGATTTACTCGTGCCTACTGAGCCCTTGGTGCCACCGGCCTTTCCAGAGAGCAGGGACACCTGAGCCTGTTGTGCGGATTCGGTGACGGTCCAGCTCGGCTTGATCTTGGCCACCTGGCCGCAGAGTTTCGAGGCGATCTCGGCGCTGGCGTCGTCGCTGAGGGAGAGGAAGATCCGGGTGCGCAGGGTCTGCAAGAGCGCCCGCCACGCCTCGGAGGTGCCCAGCACGGATCGGAGCGAGGATATGGATTGGGTGGCGACGATGGGGATGACACGGCATTGCCGGGTGAGGGCAAACGCCTTCTCGTCTCCAGAGGGGTCCTCCTCGCCGACTGAGGCGAACGACTGATATTCGTCGCAAATGAAAACGGCGGGCCGGAAGTAACGCCCAGGGTCCGCTTTCATCTGTGCCGGCCGCCGGATCAGGGTCTGGAGCCAGGCGTTTTTTAGGAACACGCCTATGGCACGGGCCAGCGCCGGATTCGATCCGGCGGGCATGTTGAGCGCGAGGACTTTCCCGCTCTCGATCAGCTCGTCCAGGGGTGGAAGGTGCCGCCGCATCCGGGCCTTTCCGACCGGCGGGCGACTGTCACCGTTCCCGTCCTCCTCGCCTTCGGCAACTCGTTCTTTGGCGGGTGCCTTGGGACAGAAAATGTCGGCGACGTCCTCCATGTCGAACAGAGACAGGAAACTGGAAATCCCCTCGACACACGAGGTTCTCAACTTCGGATCCATCTGCATCCAGTCGTGGTCGTACCAGGTCTTTACACTTTGCCAGCGCGCGAGCAACCGTTTCGGTTTGGTATGACTCTGGGGCACTGTGATGCGGTATGGGATTCCCTCGGTTTGCAACCATTCTTCCAACGCAGGCGTCTTGCTGGCTTTACACTCCCCATCTTCAACTTCATTCCAGCTTCCAAAGGCGAGCAGCGCGTCCTTGTGTGCCTTCCAATCCTTATCTGAAATCACGACCTCCCCATGCAACTGGACGTAGACAACAACGCCGGCTTCATCGATTTTTTCCTTGAACAGGTCGGGGTTGATCGCGCACTGGTAGACATCCCGGAGGGTCACCCAGCGGTCGGGAAAGATCCGGTACAGCTCGATAATCCACTTCACCAGGTTCGTGTAGGCCTGCTGCCAGAACGGGTCTTTCCCCTTGCCGAACAACTGATTCAGGAGCGAGGACACGGTATAGGCCAGAGAGTAGGAATCGAGCCAGTGCGCGGCCAGGGGGTTCCACTGATATTTCCCGTCCATGCCAATCTCCATGTAGTCCTCTTCACGTTTCGCTGCTTCCAGAATCTCGCGGATGTCGTAGCAGAAGTCGCCCTTCACTTCGAGGATCAGCGCGGCGGCCCGGCGCTCCGGATTCCAGGCTTGCCAGCCAAGCAATTGCCGGGCAAACGGGTGTATGCAAGCCGAGGTCTTCCCCGAGCCGACCGCCCCGAAGATGGCGACTCCGGTATACAGGCCCCGTTCCGGGATCACGAGCCAATCCGGGTTGGGAATCTCCCGCGCCTCGATGGGGTGATGCGTTTCCCCGATGACGATGGCCGGTTTCTCGTCGGATGGGGCGATCGGCCACGGAGGCAGCCCGCCCTTGCCCTGTTTCTTCCGTGGGACGGACTCGAACCAGACATGCCATACGCCGGAAAAGAGTGTGCCGCCGATGAACACGACGACACCGGGCATGAGGGCATACCAGCCGTGTGCCAGCCACAGAAGGACCGGCGCATTCAGGGCCATCAGCGCGACGACGGGGTTCTCCGATCCAGAGGGAAACGGACTCGAAAGATATCGGGCGATCGCGGCAGAAACCGCGAGGACAGATAAGAAAATATGCCTCAATTTCATAGGCCTTTACCTCTCCAGACTTCAAGCCTTCCTGCAAGGATCATTGTGGCGGGAGCGACCCCCACCGGGGGGCGTCCATGTGCCCCCGTGATGTAAATTGAAACGGGGGTACAGGGACGCACAAGCCAAAAAAAGGCGGGGTCGCTCCCGCCACTCTCCCCCCCTCTGGATCGGCTCTCAAAAGGGCGTGTAATTTGACCTAACCACAAGTAAATAAGAATGATAGGGGGCATGAAATGTGTAATTTGCTCGTGTAATGGGACCCCCCGTTTCAAATTACACTCCCGTGCGGCACCGTGGCCGTAATTTGAAGGCCCAATGGTCGAGAGACCGTCACCCGGTGTTTCGCTCCAAAAGACGCCCATACCCGCTCAACAAATGAGTCAACCGCCGATCTCATTCCGGAATCTCGTAGAGGTCCACACCTTCCGGATAAATCCGACGGGACCGCCATATCTCGAACGTGTCAATCCGGATGTTGTAGGGCAAAGGTTTTGCCAGCATGTCCTTCAACTCTTGCCAGCGCCGCACGGTGTTCGGCTGGCCCCCGTAGCGCGCGAAGATCTGGGAATCGAAGCTGTCGATACCCCGGGAAAGCGCGTCGAGTTCCTCTCGCAATTCCGCCTCCCGGTAGTCCCCGGCCCGGATACCATCCCGATCCCGCACCCACCCGTCCAACACGGCCCGGGCGCGTTTGTCGGCGTCAGGGGTGACGCCGATTGCGGTCACATGAATCGTGATCCCGCGGTGCCGTAATCGGGCCCAAAGATGCTCATGCGTCTGGCCCCAATACCGCATTTCGGTGGCGGTGTCGTTCCCAGGATCGACATAGACAAACGTGCAGGTCGGCCCGCCCGCAAAGGGCAATTTCAGGTGGAAATACCGGGCGACGCACCCGGCCGCACCGCCGTAAATCCGATGCGGCAGCCGATTGTGCGACACGCCGTAATGCGTACAGAACCGAACCTTCTCATCCTCGGTCGGGAGCCATTCGAGGTCCGGGCGCTCGATAACGTAATCGAGCGACAGGAGCCGCCGGAGATAGACGGACAGGCCGGCGTTTCTTCTGTGCCGGATGTTGGGAACCCCCAGCTCCCGGTAGATGCTCTTGTGGGTGATCCGGCAGACTCGCGTGCGGTTCCTGGTGCTGATGACGGGAATGGCCTCGTCCACGGCAAGATTCAGGTCCACGAGGCTCTGAACGAAGCGGTGCGCGCGGACAGGATGAGTGTTGAAATAATCGGCGTATTGCGTGCGGGTGAACATGCCGCTGTTGAGGCAGACCATCGCAACCCACTCGGTGTCTTCCTGGCTCCACCCGAACGGTTTGAGTGCTTCTTCCCGGCCACGCAGATGAGCAATCATGGCGTCTCGGTGATAAGGGTTCTGTCGGTTTCGAGGTATGTGACCTGGATGCCCATCGGGTTAAAAATGACCAGGTCGGCCGGTATGACCGGCATGAAAACAAACTGCATCGTGGCGGTCCATTGTTCCCTGGAAACCTCGCGCTCCTGTTGGGTGCGGACAAGGACAAAGTCGGCGACCGCACCGTGCGGCTCGGTCGGATTGGCCTGAATCCGGAGGATGACATTCTCGACCCGGAGTTCTTCCAGGGTGATCCCGGCGGCCAGCATGGCGATTTCCTCGTTGTTGGCGGTGAAGGCCGCGTTGGCCAGACCGGTGCTGAGAAACCGGAGGCTGCGCGGCCAGTATTCCTGGACCGTCGGCCGCCGCCGGCCGAAATGGTCATGGAGAAAGCGGTTGAGAAAATACTTGGTGGTGGGGTCGCGGGGATCGGCCTGGGCCTGGACCGCCTCATAGGCCAGGGCTTCGGCCCGGCCGACTTCATCCACTCGAACGACAATCGGACGCGGCGGCTCGACCGAAGACAGGCGCACCACGGCGATGGTCACGCATAAAAGCAAGACGCCGAGGACGATGGTGAACACGCGCAGGTGACGGTTCGAGTGGATCGTCTCTCCCCATATCTCGGCATATTGTTTTCCAGCGTCGGATGCGTTGTCTTTGGGTTTTGCCACGACGTTTATACTCCCTTGAATTTAGAAAGGCTCTGCCCGGCCTGGCCGATCATGCCCATGATTCCCCCGCCCGCGCCGCCGCCGGTGATCTGTGAGGCGAGCTGGCCGATCATGAGTGAGGACAGCAGCCCGGCAATGGTGAGCGGCACGATGCTTAAAAACCAGGCGGTGCTATGCCAGAGCATGTTTGTGTCGGGCGGTGGACCATTCACAATGGCATTCATCCAACCGATACTCGCCGCGAGGAACACCCGCATGAGCGCCGCTGCTATCGCGCCATAGAGGGTGTAGGTGAACATGCTCTTGAACCATCCCCAGAACAGGAAGGCGAGGGGCTCGACCAGGAGGAAAGGAATGAAGAGCGGCCCGAGGATCAGCAGGACCCCCAGGGCGAGCTGGGCCCATAGAACCTGTGCCATTGAAACGCCATAAATCACGACGAGGCACAGGAGAATGAGCAAGAGAAAAAGCTCGAAGATGACGGTGTGGAGAAAGGACATGAACAGGTAAGACAGGTTCGTGAAGCCATTGAGGATAATGTCCATCATCCCGCTTCCGGACCCCAGCTCCATGGACGAAGCCCGCGCAAAGAAATTCTGGGAGAGTCGTGAAAAGGACACCAGATAATCCTCTCCGGTGTTGGCGATCAACACGCCCTGGAGCCAGTTGCCGCCTTCGGTGATTGCGGCCGTGAAGGACCGGGTTGAGCCCGGCAGGGGCGTGTTATAGAAGGTGAGCATCGCCCAGGGGAACCAGAGCGCGATGACGATCCGAATCACGTCCCACGGCCGGAAATCACCCGTGAAAGCGATGCGCAGTCCGGTCCAGGCGATGAGAATGGCGGCCAAACCCCGCCACATGGCCATACCTGTCGCGTGGACCTGTGGGGCCGCCGCGGCAATGATCTGATCCATGATGCCGCTGACGACAGTGGCCACGTCGGGCGCAGCCGCCGGGTCCGCCGGAATAGTGGGAACGGTGATTTGTAGCAAAAGCGCGAGCATTATCAATTCCCGGTAAAAAATGGATGCAGGCGATAGCCGCCATACATGGCTTCGATGCGCGCGACGGCGCCCGCGGCCAGTGCGGCCTGTTCCTGGGCCCATTGGGCTTCAAGGGCCGCACGTTCGGCCAGGCGCCGGGCTTCATGCTCCCGTCGGAGTTCCTCTCCACGAAAGCGATCCGCAGCCGCGTCTCTTGCCGCAACGGCCCGGCTTCTTCCAATCCCGATCAGGGCTCGAATTTCGGCGAGCGATGCAAGGACATCGCCCTTGGTGAGCGCCGAGGCCGACCGATTCGGGCCGCCGGTATCGGGGTCGTCATCGACCCGCTCCCCGATGCGGCGAATGGCCCCGGTGGTCGCTTCGCGGATTTGCATGAGGTCGGCCCCGGCATCCGCCCTGGCCGCGGCATACTCGAGGCGCCGGCCGCCTTCGGCCCGTTGCCGCTCGAAGGTCGCAACCGCGGAGTCGGCGGCATTGGGACCGCTCTGATAGATATCCCGGATGTCGGCCCCGGTGACGGTGTCCGAGACTTGCAACACGTCGCGCCAGCTCCGGCTAAAGGACTCGCCGTTGTCGGCGAGGTCGCGGATGGACCCGACCATATCCCCGGCCTGGCCGGTGAAATCCGAGTGCCAGTCGCGGGCGGTACTGAGCAGGTCGGTGGGCGCTGCGACCAGATCTGCCGTTGGGTCCGCAATCGCGCCCACCAAACCCTGCGCGGCATTGCGGACCTGGGTGAGCTGGCTTTGAGCGGTTTGAAGCTGCTCAACGAGCCGTTGAAGCTCCAGAAGTTGGTTGGCGATCATCGTGCGCTGGTTGCCGTGCATCATCGGCCGCAAAACGAACCAGATCAGGAGTTCATCCGGGCTGGGGATGCCGAAGATGCCGAAGGCCGGGACGGCCGCGGCCAGCGCAAAGACGAGCGTCCATGTCATGACTCGTTTGTTCATCATGGTCTTTAGTTCCCGCCAAAGACCGGATGCAACCGATAGCCGCCATACATGGCTTCGATGCGCGCCTCGGCGCCGAGGGCCAGGGTGGCCTGTTCCTGGGCCCACAGGGCTTCAAGGGCCGCCCGTTCGGCCAGGCGTTGGGCTTCAAGCTCCCGCCGCACGACTTCCGCGTTGTAGGCTTCGGCCGCTGCGGCCGAAGCGTCCCAGGCTTCCATTTGAGCCATCGCGGCCAGAAGTTGTCCCTGGGAGAGATTCCCGGCGAGGATCGCTTGTTGCAACGCCGTGTCGGAAACATTGTTTTCGCCGGCGACGGTGTCGATCTTGTCCTGGACTTCGGCAGCCGTGGCGGCGAGAGACGCGGCGGCATCGGCGCGTGCATGTGCAAGGACCACGCTGCGATCCGCGTGGTCCCGCTGCCGCTCGAAGGTCGCAACCGCGGCGTCGGCGGCATTGGAATTGCTTTGGTAGATATTCCGGATGTCGGCCGCGGTGACCGTGTCCGCTTCTTGCAACACGTCGCGCCAGCTCTCACTGAGCGATGTGCCGTGATCCAGTTCGGTCAGCGCGTCAATGAGACTGCTGGCCTGGCCGGTGAAATCCGAGTGCCAGTCGCGCGCGGTATTGAGCAGGTCGGTGGGCACGGCGGTGAGATCCGCAATCGGGTCCGTGATCGCGCCGATCTGTCCAAGGGCGGATTCCTTCAAGTGCTCAAACTGGCCGATGAGCTGTCCGATGTGGGTGTCCATGCGCGCCAGGGCTAAACCCTGGTTCGTAATCTGTGTGCCCTGATTGACGATCATCAAAATATATTGAAGGCTGTCCTGAGCGGCCCCCCACCGCACCGCACCCGGAAGCCAGAAAGCTCCAAAGGCGATGAAGGCAACAAATAGTTTTTTCATGGGAATGCTCCTTAAGTAAGTTCATGGTTCTAGTTCCCGCCAAAGATCGGATGCAACCGATAGCCGCCATACATGGAGTTGATGCGCGCGTCGGCGCCGAGGGCCATGGCGGCCTGTTCCTGTGCCCACAGGGCTTCAAGGGCTGCACGTTCGGCCAAGCGCCGGGCTTCCAGCTCCCGCCGCGCGACTTCGGCGTTATAGGCATCGGCCGCCGCAGTGGATGTTTGATAAGCGCGAAGCCCGGCGAGCGCCACGATAAGCCGCGCGCGCGTGAGCGTAGCGGCAAGCTGCGTTTGTCGCAGGCCAGTGCGGGTGACACTGTTGCGCGCTTCAAGATCGGCAACAACGGCCTCGGCCGCGTCCAGTGTGTCACTGAGTGCGGTAGCCGCATCGATCTGGGCATGTGCCAGGACAACACTGCGATCCGCGTGGTCGCGCCGCCGCTCGAAGGTCGCCACCGCGGCGTCGGCGGCATTGGGACCGATCTGGTAGACGTTCCGGATGTCGGCCTCGGTGACCGTGTCGGCCTGTTGCAACACGTCGCGCCAGTTGGGAAGCGGCACCGGGGTATTGCGCAGAAGAAAGTGTGCCAATCTTAGTTGGAAATTGAAACGGCTCCAAACCCTATGGTTTGATGGTATTGGAAGAAACAACATCAAGCCTGTAAGAGAAAGGAGCCGAGATGAGGAGTCTGTTACGTTCGGTGAAGAAACGCAAGAAGAGGCGAGTACTGGGTGAGGTCGAGGTCCTGAGCCGGGAGGAGTACTCGGGACTGGAATTGGACTCGAAGGTGGAGATGATCCGGGCGTTGATCCCACTGGGGTTGATGCACGTAGAGGAGTTGCTCGACGAGGAAGTGAAGGCGTTGGCGGGTGAGCGATACGCGCGAAAGGAGGCGACGTTGAGGGGCCGGCGACACGGGAGCAATCCGGGGACCGTGGGGCTCGGGGGCCAGCGGGTGCCGGTTCGGGTGCCTCGAGTTCGCAGCGTGGCGGGCGGGGAGATTCCGCTTCGGAGCTACGAGGAACTCAGTCCGGATGGCGCGGTGAACGAACTGCTTCTCAGACGTGTGCTTTATGGGATCTCCTGCCGGAACTACGAGTCGGCCGCGGAAGCGATTCCAGGAGCCATCGGATTGTCGAGCTCGACGGTGTCTCGAGGATTCGTCCAGGCGAGTGGGGCGAAACTTCGGGAGATGCAGGAGCGGGATCTGTCGGCCGAGGACGTGGTGGCGATCTTCCTGGACGGGAAAATGTTTGCCGACGCCACGATGGTTGTGGCCCTGGGCATCACAATTACGGGCGACAAACGCTTCTTAGGCTTCGTGGAGACGAGTACGGAGAACGAGCAGGTACTGACTCCGTTTCTCCGTTCATTGATGGAGCGAGGCCTGGACATCTCTGAAGGCGTGCTGGTGATCGTCGACGGCGGCAAAGGTCTGCGCGCGGCAGTCAAGCGGGCATTCGGTAATCGAGCCCTGGTCCAACGCTGCCAATGGCACAAACGCGAGAACGTGGTGAGCTACCTGTCGAAGACCGAGCAAGCCGCGTGGCGCAAGCGGCTTCAGCGTGCGTACCAGCGCCCGGAGTACAACGAAGCCCGGGCGGCCCTCGAACAGCTCCATGGAGAGCTCGAGGAGCGAAACCAATCGGCCGCTGCGAGCCTTGAGGAAGGCCTGGAGGAGACCCTCACGTTGCATCGACTCGGCGTGTACGGGGTCCTGGGCCGTTCGTTCAAGACGACGAATTGCTTGGAATCGGTCAATGCCCTCGTCGAGGAAAGGTGCGTGAAGGTCGATCATTGGAAGAACTCGAGCCAGCGGCAGCGCTGGTTGGCGACGGCGCTCATCGACATCGAACCACGCTTGAGGAAGGTGATCGGCTACCGTCATCTTCCAAAGCCCGCGAAGCCCTCAGGCGGGAGCTGAAGATTGAGGCGAAGACGTCGACGAGATCGAAGAAGAAGGTTGCGTGACCAATCGTGAGCCGTGGAGAGTTTCAACTAAGAATGGGCTTGACTCGCGCAGAAGGAAAAGGCCTGGCAATGACCAGGTCAGGTGACAGGCAAGAAGAGGCCCGCAAGGGAACCACTGATGAAGTGTCGAAAGGTTGGAAATGATGGCCAAAACCGCGGAGTCACTGTTGCTGCGGGACGCGTTCCGACGATACCTGTTTACGGGCGGAGCGGCATCCGGCATGAGAGGTGGCCTGAGCTTGATATGAGGCGATTGAACGGAACGTGGGAACCTGAACTCCGATGCTAACGGAGAAGCCACAAGTGGAAGAACCACGAGGGCGAGAGTACGGATGCGGAGTTCAGGGGCGGATCATCCAGTAGTAGTGCCGAACCTCTTGTAATGAGAGGGTAGCGAAGGGGATGAGCCAGCTCGTTCTTTAGAACTGGCCAACCGCGCAAGCGGGAGGAGCCGGCTTCAGTGGGCGTCGGCCTATCACCGCGAGGTGGTCGGCGAATGGCTGGCAAGAGCCGTGTGAGTCGAGAGGCTCACGCACGGTTCTGTGAGCGCCTCGGGGTGAAATTCCCCGGGGCGACTCGACCCTTGGCGGAAGGTCTTGACAACTCCAAAAAACGTAATTACTGTAAGCACACTAATATTCTCAAGGGAACTCCTGATAATGAGGAAAGTAACTGGTGCTAGAGATATCAAGTTGATCGCTGTCGGCAATTCCAGGGGAATCCGCCTGCCGAAAACCCTGCTTCAAAAGTATGGTTGGAGTGACTCCCTTGTCCTGGAAGAAACGGCGGAAGGCATCTTTCTGCACGGCAAGGAAGGGGACAAGCTCTCCTGGAAAGACACCTATCAATGCATGGCCGTGGAGCATGAAAACTGGAACGATCTGGACGTGACGGTCGCCGATGGCCTGGACTGACGGTGACCTTTCCCAAGCGATATGCTATTTACCTTGCCGACCTCAATCCCACCGTAGGCGGAGAGATTCGCAAGGTACGGCCCGTCGTGGTGGTCAGCCGGAATGAGATGAATCGGTTTTTGGACACGGTCGTCGTCTGCCCTCTCACCTCCGTCCTGCATCCTCGGTGGCGTGGACGGCTACAGACACACAGCGCGGGGAAAGATGCTGAGGTTGCCGTGGACCAGATCCGCACCATCAGCAAGCAGCGGCTGAAGAAACGGATCGACAGCCTGTCTGCCGAGGAATCAGCCCAACTCCGATGCCTTATCACAGAAATGTACGGGGAATAGCAATCGGCGATGCAAAGGTGCACCCCAGGACCGCCAATCTCCGTGGTGCTGTACCGGACCTGATCTGGAATCAAGACAGAGCAAGAGGAAAAGCCATGCCGAAGGCTTTTAACGAGATCATCCGCCACCCCGTACCGATTGACATGAACACCCTCAAGGCGCTCAAACGATCTACGTTGGGTCTCGATCTCTACCTGTGGCTCATCTACCGGACCTTCGCGCTCCGTGCTCCGCAACCGCTCACATGGAAACAGTTGTACCAGCAGTTCGGAGCACACCCGGCCAAAGTCAACGACAACAGCACTGTTCAAGCCTTCCGTTACAAGGTTCTCCGCGAATTGAAGAAGATCAAGCTGGCCTGGCCGGAGTTGAACTACGCAACGGCTCCGGGTGTCTTGATCCTACATCCCTCGACACCGGCAATCCCTCCGGCACCCGAACCGCAACGCCTCGTTGAATAGCCTTTCCCGGCCTCTCAGCGGCCCGTCAGCAGCCTTTCCGCGTCAGGTTGGGCTCTAGGTGTCCCCACCCACCTCTGAATTGTCATAGGCGGCAAATCGCTTGTTTCCACAGGCTTGTGTGATTTGGCTGAGTTTTCCACGCATATACGGGTAACACGTTTTCGGCGCTTTTCCGCATATACGGGTAACATTCCCCCCCTTCGTTCCCGCATATACGGGTAACACATACAAGTAATAAGAACAGGTAATAAGAAACAAGTAGTAAGAGCGGCGGGATCTGTTGAAAAACCATTCCGATCAGAAAGCAGAAAAGACGGACGGCTGGAAGCGCGTTCGCTTTCTTGCGACTGCTTCGGGCCGACAGCAGCCTGAGATCACGGTGCCGCCGGCCGCCCGGAATCGGTGACGATGACCTGGCCGCTGCTACGGTCCAGGACCGTCGTTACAGTGGTGGTCCAGGACTGGCCGTCCCGCGCCTGCACGACGATCGTTGCGCCGGCGAGATCAGAGGGCAGCGCGACAGTATCGCCGAGGTAGATGGAGCCCCAGTCGCCATTGTCCAGGCGGTGGGGTCTCCAACCTGGGAGCGGATCGGCGGCGACCTCGTCGGTTGGGGCGGCGGCGGTCCCGATGAGCATACCTTCACGGTCGAGGGCGCTCTTGATGGCGGCGCGGACCCAGGCGCTGATGTTGACGTGCCGTTCGGTGCGCAATCGGGTCAGGGCGTCGTGGATGTCTGGAGGAAGACGGAGCAGAATAGTTTTATATCTCATAATATAAGAATATATCACGGCCCTGATGCCGCTTTCCGGCCTTGTGGGAGCGTCGGGGGGCGGGGTAGGATAAGAGATGCGGGGTCTAAGAGGAGCAAGTGTTTTCCGTACCGGAAAACACTTGCCAGGGGCGAGCCCCTGGACCCCTACGGAAACGAACAGGGAGGCGAAATCATGGGCTGATCGGCGCGCCGATCCGATCTCCCACCGGTTTTCACCATAAAAGGGTTCGATTTCTTCCCACCATGCCCGGTCGGTCGAGACGGAAACCGCCAGGTCAATGTGACTCCATTTCATACCGGATCATTCCTCCGGAATCCGAGCCTTCCCGCAGGGATTATTGTGACGGGAGCGACCCCCACCGGGGAGAGCGGCGACCGACACCCGCAATGCGCATTGAAAAGGGTGTCGCGCGCCGCACGAAGCACAAAAAAGTGGGGTCGCTCCCGTCACTCCCTCCCCCTCCCGACCGACGCTGAGCAGGGGTGGGTGTATGGAGCTAACCACAAGGAAACAGTGATGATAAGGGACATAGAACTGTGCGCATTGATCGTGCGCATTGACCCCTGTTTTCAATGCGCAGCCTCGACCGGCACCGGAGTTGCGCATTGTGAGTCCGATTTTCGCTGGCTTTGCCACCAGTTTTCGAGGCTGAATCAAGACGCATATCCTTCCAACAAAATGATCCATCTGTGATCTCACGCTGGAGTTTCAGCAGCCGGACCGGGATCGCGGGCCAGAGAGGGATTATGGGCCGTCGCGGTAGATATCAGAGCCAGCCCCTTCTGTTCAAGAAGGCCCTTTGCGTTCCGGGGATAACTCAATTATTATTGTAATAATAATTTGGAGGTGTATATGGCGAGTGAAGCAGTGAACGCCCTGACCTATGAGCAGATAGTCAAAACCGCAAGAGACTTTCAATGGAACAAGAAGATGCCGAAGTGGACGGTCATTGTGGATGGGAGAGAGCTTCCAATCCGACCGCTTGTGCTGGCAGCGGCCGGAGTGCGACCGAACGACCCCACTAATTCCCATGCGGCCGTTGCGATACTGGAGTCTCTGGGTTTTGAGACCCGCTATGAAAAAGAATCCGTGACGAATGGTTCAGATCAGGAGCACTTGGGCGATCTTGAGGACTTGCACCTTGCCGAGCAACGCCTGAGCAACATTCGAGCCGGGAAATCTCAGTCCGTGCCGCTGGAAGAAGTCATGAAAAGCTATGGCCTGGACGATCGAGCTTGACCGCGCCGCAGTGCGCGACTTGGACAAGTTCGACCAACAGACGGCACGGCGTATCCTTGCTTTTTTGCATGAGCGCGTTGCCACGCTGGAAGATCCACGCAGCATCGGGGAGGCCCTCAAAGGTTCCAAGTTGGGTGAGTTCTGGAAGTACCGGGTAGGCGATTCCCGCGTCATCGCTCGCATTGAGGACAACGCTTTGCGTGTGCTCGTGGTGAGGGTTGGTCGCCGCGACAAGGTATATCGTTGAAAGGTCGCAAGGGACATCGCAATCAGGGCGAGAAATTTCGTTGTTCTGTCGGTGTGCGTTTGATTGGACCTAGTGTGTCCGCTCCCGGCAGCAATGTGAAAAAGCCCCACGGAATGAACCGTGAGGCTTTCTCACTTCGTTTCGCGCTTGCTGGCGCAAACGGGGCGGCACCCTGGA
The DNA here is from genome assembly GCA_965263045.1 of Terriglobia bacterium. Classification (GTDB taxonomy): domain Bacteria; phylum Acidobacteriota; class Terriglobia; order 20CM-2-55-15; family 20CM-2-55-15. Next base: position 64,634 of record CBDHGK010000037.1, on the reverse strand, counting down.
GGATCGGTCCAAGATGCAATCCAAGATTAGCACAACCCAACTAGAGCTTTTCAACGAGAGCGCCCTGCCTGAAGCGGTCACGCTCCACGCCGATCGCCCCGGTTTCTTTTCCCTGCTGGTGAAGCCTGTCGCTACGACTCCACGGCAATCGTCCTACCGGGTGGACATGCTGCCCCAGGTGTTGGCCGCGCTCGATCCGGACATCGACTCGTACATGTCCCAGGCGACGTTCTTCCGTCCGAATCGCCGCTTGGTCAATCTCTGGCACTTGCCTCTGTGCTTCGTGGATCTGGACACCTACAAGACGGCCTACGGCAAGCTGCACGAGGAACCGCTATCGCTGGCTGTCCGACAACGCCTGACCGATGAAGGGACCCCCCCGGCGTCTCTGGTGATCCACTCGGGCCGCGGCGTCTACCTGAAATGGCTGTTGAAGTCTCCGCTGCCCCAGGCGGCACTCCCGCGATGGAATGCCGTGCAGCGGGAGCTTGTCTCCCGGCTGTCCGACCTCGGAGCCGATCCGAAAGCCCGGGATGCTTCGCGGGTGTTGCGCCTGGTCTCCACCTGCAACACGAAACAGCCCGATCCTGAATTGAGGAAGGTCCGCGTTCTGTGGGTCGAGGAAGCAGACGGTGCGCCGCTGCTGCATGACTTCGAGCGGCTGGCCGAGGCCGTGTTGCCGTTCACGCGCAAAGAGGCGGCGGCGATCGAGGCCGACAAACCGCCCGGACGCATCATCCAGTTCAAGCGGGGCGGTGAGTCCGCGCTGGAACTGCGGCGGTTCTCGTTCGAGACGCTGCACTGGGACAGGGTGACGGACATGCGGAAGCTGCGGCAGTTGCGCGTGAAGATTGCCGAGGGCGGGAGGGAGACGTTCGTGTTCCTGATGCTGAACGAACTGGCGAAGTCCGGTCAGGTCAACACGCACAATTTCCAATATGAAACCGTCGCATTGGCCCGTGAGTGCGATTCCTTCATCGAGGGTAGCGACTGGTCCCGGAGCACCTTCAGCACCCTCTACCGGCGCGTTAAGGAGCATATGGCCGGGCAGTACGGCAGGGGCCAAGGTCTGTACCGCTACAAGAACGCCACGCTAATCGACCAACTCCGCATCACCCCGGACGAAGAACGCCACATGAAGACGCTGATCTCGCGGCGCGAGAAGGATCGGCGCTGGAACGAACGCCGCAACGAGGCGAGAGGGTATCAATCCAAGCGTGTGGAAAGGGCCAAGAAGATCGTTGAATTACACCGTGCGGGGCTGTCTACGCGGGCATTGCTGCTCAGATTGGGTGCTCTCAGAAGACAGTTAGTAACGAATTGAGACAACCGCTGGCAATTGCAATAGATTCATTGACTTACGGTGACTGAGTAAAAAAAGGCGCTATGTATTGGTGGCGGGCCTGTTGATCCCCTGTTTTCTGATCGAAAAATAGAGATATATCCCTTCCTTTCCGTGCAACGAGGCGTATCGGGTCAGGTGTAGGTGGTGGGTGAGCGCTGGGGGGGTCTGGGGGGGATGGAAAACCTGTGACAAATCCTGGGCGTCCACCTGTGAGTGGTTCGGGAGGACAATGCAACTTGACGGTGTGATAGTTCGGACGATTGAAGGCAAGAGTGATCTGCGGCACCGAGAATGCGTTGGAGTGGATGCTATCGAGAACGATAGTCCGATGCTGAGACACCCTCCACGAAGTGACTTCGCGACAGAGCTGGCTTACACGAAGCGGATCGATCGCGCCCAAACCTGCACCTATTGCGGCGGGATCATCTCCACCGAAGGGTAAGCGACAGGAATGGGGCCGACGGGACCGCTCAATCCAGATAGTAGCCGGAGGCGAGCAGGATGGGCAGGCCATAGACGACGACCCGCTTGACGAAGGTCACCTTCCTCTGGAGTCTCCCGGTGGCCGGGTTGCGTGACGTGTAGTAGAAGAACGTCTCCCCGAACGCGTCGCCGACGGCGATGACGTCACGGCCCCCGAAGGGACCCTCCCGGTGCGCGTTCAGCTCCGGGGCCAGCGCCCCGAACCACTGGCTGTAGGGATCGCCGCTGAACAGCGTGTTGCTGTTTTTCGGCCTTTTCCACAGATCGGCCGGCAGTGGTGCGTTCACGGATCATGTCGCGCTCGAACTCGGCAAGTGCGGCAAAGATATGAAACGTGAGCTGGGTGTTGTCGTGTCGATGGCTTCCTGGAGGGACCGTAATCCGACCCCGCGGTCCTGGAGCGAGTTCACCACATCAATCAGATCGCGGAGGGAGCGCCAAGGCGGTCGAGTTTCCACACCACGACGACATCGCCCTTGCGCGCGAACGCGAGGAGCTTCTCTCTGGCCGGGAGGGTCGTGCGGGTGCCGGAGAGCTTTTCGCGGAAAGAGCTTCTCGCAGCCACCGTCGGTGAGCGCGTCGTGCTGGAGTCGCAGCGTCTGGTCTTGGGTGGAGACCCGTTCCCTAATACCCCCTCTGACGGCTCCTGACGCCCGAGGACGGTCCCAAGGGCGCTCCCTGGCGATCCTGCGGCCATTCTCCGGGTATTTCTTCTCTCGTCTCCCCCTCCGGCGGTCCCTTCCCCGGTCGTGTCGTCCAGTTTGGGTCAGACCGCACTCACTGCATCTCACACACGTACACTTTTATGCTTGCACATATTGCAAGCATTTGTTAGCGTTCCAAAAATTATGACGGGTAAGCAGCGCAAGACTCTCACAGCCGTCTTTCGTGATCCAGTGTCCGGTACCATCGAATGGGCGGCAATCGAAGGGCTCCTCATCGCCGCGGGCGCACGGAAGATCGAGGGCCGAGGGTCACGGGTGCGGTTCGAGAAGGATGGCGAGGTAGAAACTTTCCACCGCCCGCACCCCACCAAGGAGGCCAAGCGTTATCAGATTCGAGCCGCCCGTGCATTTTTGGAAAGGATTGAGATCAAACCATGACGAACACAATGGCTTACAAGGGGTACTCGGCCCGTATCGACTATGACGACAATGACAGTATTTTCACCGGCCAGATCGCGGGCATCCGCGATGGTGTCGGCTTTCACGCCGATAACGTGGAAGCCCTTCGGGAAGCCTTTCATGAAGCCGTAGAGGACTATATCGAGACCTGTGCCGGGATCGGCAAGCAACCAGAGAAGCCCTATTCGGGCCGGATGATGTTTCGCGTCAGCCCCGAGGTGCACCGCCAAGCCGCACTAGCGGCGGAACTGTCCGGCAAGAGCCTGAACCAGTGGGCCAAAGAAGTGCTAGATCGCGCTGCACGGTAACCGGCCATCCCGGGGCATGAGCCGCAGTGGTGTTAAAAATTACTCTAAGCGAGGTCGCAATCGCTGTTCAACGGTGGCCACGTCGGGCCGCACGCGCCTTGGTGTGCCTGCGGCCTCCCCGCGGCCCTGTGTGGACCCGTGATATACACCGATATCAAATGAAATAAAATCTCTGCTGCTCCGTATCCCCCCGGACCTCCACGATCCCCCACACCGGCGGGGACATCCTTCATTCCCAGCGATATACTCTGACATCAAATGAAATATAAAACCCTGCTGCTCCGGCTCCCTCCCGACCTCCACGACGCCCTCACAGTTCCAGCACTTGCTTCTGCCGTTCCAGATCGTCCTTCTGGTCGTGGCTGGAAACACGCGCATAGGCCACCGTGCGCCGCTCATCCGGACCGGAGTGAAGCATTTCTGGCCTGAGTTTGGCGAGGTCATAGCGACGATGCCCCGCAGCGGTACGTTCCGGGATCAACTTACCTTCCGCTTCCCAGCGTCGCAGTGTCGTGATAGACACTCCTAGCGCTTCGGATGCCCCACCAATGGCAATCAATCTGGCCGACCGCTGGTTTGTCAGTCTCACCGTGGATACGGCCGATACCTCGCATCTACCCAAAGCCGAGAACCAAGGCGCGGTAGGTGTGGATCTGGGCGTATCCAATTTCGCGACGCTCTCGACGGGAGATCCTCCCCTCCCCGGCCCCAAGCCGCACAAGGCGTTGCTCAGGCGCCAGCAGCGCTTGTCCCGCAGCCTGAACCGCAAGGAAACAGGCTCGGCCAATCGCAGGAAAGCCCGGGCGAAGCTGGCCCGGCTGCACGCCCGTATCCGTAACATCCGTCAGGATGCACAACACAAGCTCACCACCGATCTCACGCGCCGGTTCCACACGATCGGCATTGAGGATCTGAACGTGAAAGCCATGATGGGGAACCGCCGTCTGGCACGCTCGATTGCCGACATGGGCTTCCATGAGTTCCGGCGGCAACTGGAGTACAAGGCCGCAATGCGGGGTGCCATGGTGGTGGTCGCCGACCGCTGGTTCGCCAGCAGCAAGACCTGCTCTCACTGCGGACACAAGAGGGACAGCTTGTCCCTGTCGGTGCGCGCGTGGGTCTGCGCGGAATGCGGCAGGCCCCATGATCGGGACAGGAATGCCGCGATCAACCTGAAGAATTACGCCGTGAGTTCCACGGTGTCTGCCTGTGGAGGGGAAGGCGCTGGCTCTGGTCGTAAGACCAGAACGAAACCAGCCCCAGTGAAGCAGGAAGTTAGCACCATATCGACCTATGTGTAGGTATGGATAGGTCTAACGGAACGGATACAACACCGTCGTCACGCACTTGCGGTCACAAGTGAAAGGGCGGGACGCGCCCGCGTGCTCGTGGACCTCGACCCGCAGGCCTCAGCCGCACAGTGGAGTGACCTGCGCGAAGCGGAGACTGCTGTCGTTACGTGCACACCCGCGCCACCTTTTTGCGAGATAAGCGCGATAGTTCGAATCGCTAGTATTGCAGTAAAATAGCTTGATAGTCTAATATCCTGATAGCATACTATGAACATACGACTACATCGCTGAATCACAAGCCCAGCAGCGCAATTAGACGACATTAGCGGTGGCGGTGACACACCAACGAGGCGGTCAAGACACGCGATTCGGTTGGGTGAAGCAGGACGGGAGTAGTCGCTGGATGACATCGATCCGAACCTGCTCCGAACCCCGGAATCAACTCAGGGGGGGGGCGGACGGATTTCCTTTCCCACTCAGAGGCGCCGCCCCTGTGCTGTCCCTGCGGGTGAGAGAATCGGCACCATGAGACAAGACGACAGCAAACAGAGGCTTGAGATTGTGCGGTCCGACCCAGCGCCGAACCCCCAGGTACAGCGCCCATTCCGAATGCTCGACCAAGTCAAAGCCTTGATCGATGCGCGTGAAGCCGATCCGGACCTTGGTTTCATGGCGCGGCTGCTGATGCTGTGCTCATTGCCACGAACGAATCCAGGCGACCGCGAAAAGTACGTCCGCAAAAATGGACCGTTCACACTGGTTATGTTCGCAGGAGCGAATCAGAAGTTGCCCTTCGGAAACTTGCCACGCTTGCTGATGGCGTGGATCTCGACCGAAGCCGTCCAGACCCAGTGCCGCGAACTCATCCTCGGAGATTCGCTCTCCGAGTTCATGCGGTCCTTGGGAATCTACAGCAACAGCGGCAGAGTCCACATCCGCTTGCGGAACCAGATGCGGCGGCTGTTTCAATGTCATGTCCAGTTGGTCCACGAGCACGAGCACGGCGAGCGGTTCGTGTCCTCTCAGATCGCCGACCGCGGAGAGTTCTGGTGGTCCGGGCGCCGACCCGACGAGAGTTCGTTGTGGCAAAGCAAGATCGTGTTGAGCGAGACGTTCTTCAACGAGATCATCCACAATCCGGTGCCGCTGGACATGAACATCCTGAAGGCGTTGAAGCGGTCGCCCCTCGGGCTCGACCTGTACATGTGGCTCACGTACCGGACGTTCAGCCTCGATGGTCCGACGCGGCTGTCTTGGTCGATGCTCTATCGGCAGTTCGGTGTGGATCCGGCCCAGGCGGAAGACAAGCGCACGGTTGATGCCTTCCGCACCGACTGCCTCCGGGAGTTGAAGAAGATCAAGACGGCCTGGCCGGGCCTGGAATACCGTATCGAGCGCGGCCGCCGGCACGAAAAGACAGGCGCCTTGGTTCTACTGCCGTCCGCATCAGCGATCCCGCCCCTGAAGCTCGTCCCGTAGCCGAGGACCGCCCTGGAGCGCCGCAAGGCGGCGGTGCTTCCAGTGGAGGCGAGACGCACGAGTACCATAATGGGAACAAAGCCGAAAACCCACATCACGGACCCAACCCAGGATGCTCCCTCGGGGGCATCCTGGACGCTGTGCGGACTCTTCGTCCTGAGCAAGCAAGTGGACGACGCACATCCATCGTGCCAGAAATGCCTCCGGTTCCGTCACTCCAAACGCTGGAAAGGCCGTCTCGTGACGACAAAGTCCCGTTGACGCCCCCGGGATCGTCGTTCTGCTCTCTGGGCGATTGTGCCCGGAAGCCGCACTGCCATCAAAGGCCCCGTGAGGGTCGTTTCCACAGCTCGTTGTGATTTCGGGGAGTTTTCCACGCGCTTTCACCTAGACTGAAACCGCCCGATCTTCGCGCTTTCACCTAGACCAACAAGTAATAAGAACAAGTAATAAGAACAAGTAGAAGGAACGCCGGGATCTGTTGAAAAACTATCTCGGTCAAAAAGCAGAAAAGACGGACGGCTGAAGGCGTGTTCCGTGTCCTTCGACTGCTTCGTGCCGGCAGGAGCCGGAGATCAAGATGTCGCTGGCCGCCCGGAGTCGGTGACCTGATCGCTGCTACGGTCCAGGACTGGCCGGAGCGCGCCTGCACGGCGATGGTTAGACCTACGAGCTCAGAGGGCAGCGCGGAGGTATCGCCGAGGTAGATGGAGCCCCAGTTGTTGTGAAAAACACACCATACTGCGGTCTAAATATCGTAATGGCAATTTCCTCCACCATCCCACTTGCGGGTGTTCGTTATAGGACACCGCTTTTTTTAGAAAACACCATCTCAGTCGCCATTGTCCAGGCGGTGGGGCCTCCCACCCTGGAAGCGGGGTTGCAGCCGGCTCGGGGGATTGGGTCGCTCCGGTGCCGATGAGCGCACCTTCACGTTCGAGGGCGCTCTTGAGGGTGGCGCGGACCCAGGCGCTGGTGTTGACGTGGTGTTGGGTGCGCAATCGGGTGAGAGCGTCGTGGAGGTCGGGAGGGATACGGATCAGCAGTGATTTGTATTTCATGTGATATCGGAATATATCACGGCTCTGATGCCTGCTTTCCGGCCTCGTGAGGGCGTCGCTGGGCGGGGTAGGATGGGATGTGGAGCCTAGGAGTAGCGCGCTGGTTACGCCTAGCCGCTGAGCAAGGCCACACCGCCGGGTTGTGTTGCGACTTTGGCCGACGGCTGAGGGTAACCTGAAGCGATCATGAAAAAGACAATCCGACCGGCGATCTTCAAGTGGAGGGTATCAGGCAGATTGGTGCGATTTTGCACGCTAAGGCCGGGAGCGCGACCGTCGTAAAACCGGTCGGTTCCGCGACAGGTAACGGGGAAGGCTCACGACGCAGGATCAGGACGCGGATTGCGTTGCAAAACCCTGTCGCACAAGTCATTGTTGCAATTCTACGGGGTCGTGGGCCTTCTGCGACACCCCGACAGGGGGGTGATGATGCTCATTGGGCATGCACGGGTCTCCACCCAAGACCAGACGCTGCGACTCCAGCACGACGCGCTCACCGCCGGTGGCTGCGAGAAACTCTTCCGCGAAAAGCTCTCCGGCACCCGCACGACTCTCCCGGAGAGAGAGAAGCTCCTCGCGTTCGCGCGCAAGGGCGATGTTGTCGTGGTGTGGAAACTCGATCGCCTTGGGCGCTCCCTCCGCGATCTGATTGATGTGGTGAACTCGCTCCAGGACCGCGGGGTCGGATTACGGTCCTCCAGGAAGCCATCGACACGACAACACCCGCCGGCAAACTCACGTTTCACATCTTTGCCGCACTCGCCGAGTTCGAGCGCGACATGATCGGTGAGCGCACCCGTGCCGGCCTCGCCGCCGCTCACAAGCGGGGCGTGGCCATCGGACGGCCGCGAGCACTCACGCCTGAGCAGATCCTCATGGCCGAGGCGATGACGGCCGACCCAGCCATCTCAACACGTCAGGTGGCAGAGCAGTTGGGTATCCACCGCTCGACGCTCTACCGGCACCTCAACGCGCGTCAGAAACGCTCCGCTTAGCGTGCAAAATCGCACCAATCTGCCTGATACCCTTCATAGCGGTCTGGAAGATCCTGGAGGGAGCCTTGCCTGCTTGACAATTTCTGACGACAGGAAGCTATAATTCTTCTAATAAGTTAGGGCGTGCAGTCGGAATGAACACATGGAGCGGATTTCTGTGCGTAATCCTGGTTGCCGGGTCTCTGGCGGGTCCGGCCTCGGCGCAGTCCATGTTCCATTTTCCGCGGGCCGGGGCGGGGGGGCCGGGGACACTGACCGTGGCCAATGTCGACGCTCGTGCCGCCGAGGTCGATTTCGAGTTGTTCGGTCTCGACGGGAGTGCTTCCGGCAATGCGCTCGAGCGGGTCCGCTACCGTCTGGAGGCGGGAGAGGTCTTCTCAATGCCTGTCGATACGGTGTTCGCCGCGGCGGGCGCGCGGGGGTGGATCCGGGTCAGCAGCGACCTGTCGGGGCTCACTGCGGAACTCGTTTCGGGAGATGCTGTCTCTAATCTTGAGGTGATCCCATCGGCGCGGCCACTCTCCGATCAGATCGTCGTTATGCCTCCGAGCAACGCTCCGGTAGCCCGGCAACTCCGCATCGTCAACCCTTCAGCCCAACGCGTGTCGGTGAGCGTGATGGTCTTCGACGGTCAGGGCACCGCCGTCCGGACTCTTTCGGCGACCGTTGAAGCCCAAGCGATCTTCGACTCCGACCTGGCGGCGTTGGCCCCCATTCCACAGGTGTTGGCCGCGCGCATCAGTGCGAGCGGTCCGGTTCTGGCACAGGCTGCGCTCGGCGCGGGTCCATCCCTGATCCTCGTGAATGGCCGGTCGGTCACCGAAGGTGCAGGGGCGCTCTGGATTGCCCCGCACGTTGTGATCGGCAACGGTTTCGAGTCGACGTTGATCCTATCCAATCCTACCGGACAGTGGATCACCGTATTCGCCACACTGTTCAGCGAATCGGGAGGGCCGGTCCACAGCTCACAGGTTGGGCCCCGACGCCGGGCTTTGAACATTGCTCCTAACGGCACAGTTTCCGTCAGGGTAACGCATCTCACCGGACTCCCCATCGCTCCAGCGGTCAACGGCTGGATCCAGGTGGAGACGCCCAACATCGCTCTCGGCGGGACGTTGGTCCTTGCTCGCGGTGCCCAGCGGACTGCCTATCCTCTCCAACCAGCGGCTCGAACGGATTGGACTTACGTGGCCGGGGCGGCCATCGACATCGGAGCCGGCGGACTGGCCCTGATCAACCGCGGCGCCGCGGCCGCGAACGTCGAGATCCTTGCTCTGGATCCTGACGGATATGTCTTGGGCCGCTCCTCAATCACAGTTGGTGCTAATACCAAATGGTCCAGACTCGTCAGCGAAGTGCTCGCGGCAGCGAGCTTGGGGCCGGGCGGCATGCTCGCTCTGAGGTCCATGTTGCCGATCCATGGGGTTTTCTTCGCCGAAACCACAAAAGGTTTGCTCGCAGCGACCGGGGCCGGTTCCCATCTTCCGGCGCGGGAGAAGCCGGCCTCCCTGCGGCCGGCCATCCTCTGGGCCTCGCCCGAACAGATCCGGCCGGGCGATAGGGTGCGCCTGCTCGTGCGGCCCCTCGAGGGTCCCGCCACCGTGCTGCTGGGCGGACGGCCCATCGACACGCGTGTCCTGGCCCCCGGAATACCGCTGCTGGGGTTTGAAGTGCCGCAGATCGATGCGGGGTTCATCGATCTGCGTATCCGGTCTGCGGGCGGTTCATCGCGGCCGCGCACGCTCCTGGTGCCCCCGTCTGCTCCGTCGGCGGAGGTTGGGGGGCGAGCCTTCTACGAAAAGATCGATCTTCGTGCCGACGGGCTGGACTTCGAGCGTCCGGTGATGATCCCGATTCGTGACGCCCAGGTGGATGTGTTCAACTCCGCGACGGGCCAGATCGTTTCCGTAGCCCGAACCGACCGATACGGGGCGTTCCGCGCCCTGGTGCCCGTGGATGGGGGCTACGTGGTTCGCGTGCGGAGCCGGTCGCCGGGCAGCGGCGTAGTTGTCGCCAACAACACGGCAGGGGGAGGGACGTATGCGGTCAGCGGAGATATCGAGCCCGACCGGCCACCCGTTCTGATCGCTCAAGACGCCGAGCGCGTTTCCGGTGCCTTCAACATTCTGGAAGTAATCCGCCAAGGAAACGCGCTGCTCGGCGGCCTCGACGCCGGTCTTCGCCCTCCGGATCTCACGATTTTCTGGAGTCCCGCCAATACCCGGGTTCTGGGCAACGTGGAGGCGGGCCAGATCGGAGGCACATTCTTCGACGCTGGCACGGATACGGCGTTTGTTCTGGGGGACCGCGCGCTGGATTCCGACGAATTCGACGATGCCGTCATCCTGCACGAATACGCACACCTGCTGGCCTCTCGATTCTCACGCGACGACTCGCAGGGGGGACCCCATGTTCTGGGTGACGTCCTCGACCCGAGAGTGGCCTGGTCGGAAGGATGGGCGAACTTCTTCGCCGGGCTGGTGCGGGAGGACCCCCTCTACCGGGATTCGACGGGAACCGACGGTGAGGAAATCCTCGAATTCGATCTTGAGCAGAATGTGCCCGCCGGCGATGCGCCTGGATATCGGAGCGAGTTTTCCGTGCATTCGATACTCTGGGACCTAGTGGATGACGTCTCCGATGCTGGAGACAATACGCGGATCGATGCGACCACGCTGTGGAGGGCATTCACGGGACTCCGCAGCGACCGCTTCGTCTATCTTCCCGCGTTCCTGGACCGTCTGGTTGAGCTTGTGCCTTCCGAATCGCTCGGTACCGAGCAGATCGTCCGAGGGCGCTCGATCGACTACCGGGCCAGTGCCCGGCCCAGCATTGCCGATCCTTTCCCGCGACTGGTCTCCAGCGACCATGCGGTCACCGGGGAGGTGGATTCGCTTTCCAGACAGCGTACGAACCTGGCCCAGTCCGCCCATCAATATGCATTCGACGTCGGGGGAGGGGCCGTATCGTTGCGTCTCGACATCACCGGAGTCGGTCCGGGTGGAAACCCCGGAGCCAACGATCTGGATCTGTTCCTGACGGATTCGGAAGGGCGCGTCCTGGCGCGTTCCGATCAAGGCCTGAACGGGCAGTCGGAGCTGATCTCGACGTTCCTGCCCGCCGGCCGCTATGTGGTCGAAGTCCGGAGTTTCTATACCCACGGCGAGACCGGAACCCTGATCTTCAATTCGGGCGCCTACCGTCTTCAGTTCCAACTCCATTAGTGGCCGTTTGCAGCCGCTAATTTTTCTCCTTCAGATCTCGTCTCCGGTCGACGCCCTTGAGCTTCGCTAACCCTTCACCTCCATCCGGTAGGGTAGGAGACTCTCACCCCAAGCTGTCGGGCATGCCTCCCACACCCCCGTACGTACAGTTCCGTATACGGCGGTTCATAAAGATTCAAGGCGCGAATGCACTTCCAGGAACGACAGCAAGCCCACGCGGCGGAATGCAGCCGTGTGTACCGCCTGATGCATGTCGCTGGCCCCGCGTTCCACCAAGGGCCGCGGCCCGTTCGAGACTGAGATCCAAGCCCGTTTCACGCCGATAAGGGTACTGACCCAGGCCGTGAAAACCGTCGCCTATTTAAGGGTCTCGACCGCGCAGCAGGACGTTCGCAGCCAGCACCCCCGACAACAGACGAATCGCGGAGAAGCTAAAATGCAAGAGTATTGCCCTGAAGTCGAACCGCGTAAGTCCTGCATTAGTTGGTGAGCGCTCATCAAGATTTCGCGCGGCGGCGCAACGTAGAGGGTCTAGAGTTTTTGGGGGCGTCGATGCCGAGCGCCGGATGCGCGCCAACTCCAACGGCACGGATCACGGCTCTTTTACAGATGGGTCACGGTTTCCCTACTCTATTTATCGGTCATCGAGCGCGCTAGCTTCTCATGAATTGCTTCTAAAAGCCAAGTGTGGCGGGGAATCGGAACCGCCCGCGTCTTTAACCCATGTTTACCCATTTGCCGCTTGATCGGGTGCGATTTTTGCCATTTTGGGCCGAAAACCCCGTAAGTTGTTGATTCCTGGTTGAGGTGACGAATGTAGTGCCATAATCGTTATGTTGGGGTTGAATTCGCTTGCGCCCCCCGGTATCGTGTTCCCATGTTCGTTCGCCGCACCCAAACCCGCCGCACCGAAAACGGCCAGATCTACTTCTCCCACCGCCTCGTCCGCTCCGAACGCATCGGCGCCAAGGTCCGCCAGCGCACCCGGCTCAACCTGGGACGGCACTTCGACATCCCGCAGGCGGACTGGCCCCGGTTGTGCGTCCGGATCGAGGAACTGCTTGCCGGACAATACGCCCTCATCCCGGACGATTCGGCCGCCCTGGAGCAGGAAGCCCAACGCATCGCGGCCCTGTTGATCGCCCGCGAAGCCGATCTCTCCGGCCCCGCCCCCGGCGCCGCCCCCGAGACGCGGACCGTGACCGTGGAGGTGGATTCGCTAGAACTGACGCGCCCGCGTTCGGTGGGCGTGGAGCAGGCCGGCCTGTGGGCGATGGACCGGTTGGGGCTGCGGGAACTGTTCCAACGTCTGGGCATCAACGGCCCCCTGCGCGCCGCCGCGGCGGGATCGATTATCGGGCGTCTGGCCGCGCCCGCCTCGGAAAGGGCGACGCACCGCTGGCTGCGGGAACGCAGCGGCCTGGGCGAATTGCTGGGGGTCGACTTCGAGACCATGGGGGCGATGCAACTGTACCGGGCCTCGGACGCCCTGATGGCGCACCGGGACGCCATTGAAACCCACCTGTTCGAGCAGGCGATGAGCCTGTTCGATCTGCGGCCCACGGTCACCCTCTACGACCTCACCAACAGTTACTTCGAGGGTCAGGCCGAGGAGCAACCCCAGGCGCAGCGGGGACATTCCAAGGACAAGCGCCGGGATTGTCCCCTCCTCACCCTGGGGCTCGTGCTCGATGGCAGCGGCTTCGTGCGCCGCTCCCAGGTCTTCGCCGGCAACGTGACCGAGCATCGGACCCTGCCTCAGATGCTGGAGGCGCTCCAGGCCCCCGGCGACGCCCTGGTGGTGATGGATCGGGGCATCGCCACTCAGGAGCGCGTCGCCTGGTTGCGCGAGGCCGGATACCGCTACCTGGTGGTGAGCCGCCAACGCGACCGGCAGTTCGATCCCGAGGCGGCGGTCTCGATCCGGACGGCCTCGGGCGAGGACCTGCATCTGCACAAGACCGTGGACGAGGATGGCCAGGAAGCCCGCTTGTACTGCTATTCCGAGCAACGGGCCGAGAAGGAACAGGCCATGACCGAGCGCTTTGGGAAGCGTTTCGAACAGGCTCTGGACCAACTCTCCGAAGGCCTGTCCCGGCCGCGCACTCAGAAACGCCTCGCCCAGGTCTGGCAGCGCATCGGGCGGTTGAAGCAACAGAGCCGCGGCGCCGCCCAACACTACGACGTCCAGGTCGCCACCGACGACACCGGCGATACCGCGGTCGGGCTGACCTGGACCCGGCGTTCGGTCCCGGGCACGATGGCCACCCATCCGGGCGTCTATTGTCTGCGCAGCAGCGAAACCGATTGGGACGAGGAAACGCTCTGGCGCACCTACATCACCCTCACCGATCTGGAGGCCGTCTTCCGCTCATTGAAATCCGAACTCGGTCTGCGCCCCATCTATCACCGCAAGCCCATTCGCGCCGAGGGTCACCTGTTCGTCACCGTCATCGCCTACCAACTCGTCCAGGTCATCCGCCGCCGCCTGGCCGCACGCGGGGAACACGCCAGTTGGTCCACCCTGCGCCGGATCCTCGGCGGCCAGCACCGCGTCACCGCCACCTTCCGTTGCGCCGACGGCCGCACCCTGCACGTGCGCAAGGCCACCCGCGCCGAACCGCCTCAGCGCGCCATCTATGACGCATTGGACATCCACCCCGCGCCCGGAGGGACCCGCAAAACCATCGCCTGATCTCCCCCATATCCCGCTTCTGTGCGCATTTGTAGTGCCACTTGCGCTTTTGAATCATCGTAACTGCCTAATATATCAATGCTTTGCAAATCGGCTTGGTAAACATGGGTTAAGAATTCATCAACCTGCTTGAGGAGCCCCCTTGGGACGCGAAGCGTAACGGGCATGGTCTTTCGCCCAGAAGATGAAACTGTTTCATCTTCTGGCACACTGCCACCTTTGCGAATGAGTGCATCGACATCAACTGGTCCAGATGTTGAGCCAGGTGCGGGTTTTCTAGAAACTGTCATTGTTAGACCCCTGCAACCACAGATATCTTACAGACATCAAATAGATGTCTGTATAGAGTCATAAATTCTTTGATTGCCTTGTCATCCCGAGGCTTTACCTCGGTGACAGCGAGGCCGCGGCCAGCCGCTGTTCGATACGCTTTGCGATAGACCAAGGCGATGTTATCGAGAAATTGCATGGTTTTAACCTCGCGCAGCATCTCAGCAGCCTCTTCGTTGTCTGGGCCGCGAGGCTCGGCTTTGTTCAAGAACGTATAGCCCTTGAGCTTGGTATTTGCGGGCTGCATCTCGGTGTAAAGCAACTCCGTTTGTTCGAGCGACCACAGGTCAAACGATGATGGCTGAAAGGGCACTAGGAGTCTGCGCCGTAGGACGATTTTCGACTCGGCGAATGACGCGAGATGGCGATCGATCGGCATCGGTGGCCGGGGAAAGGGCCTTTTGGACGACGAGGTGCCGCTCGGTGCGCCACAGGTGCTTGAATCGACCCTCTTACGGCCTGATTTGCGGGCGGTATCCCGGTCATCAGGCTGCCTGAAGCCCCTGCATCCGCTTGACGTTCAATGCCAGACACACCAAGTTCCACTCACCCTGGATCTTGTTCAGGCCGCGCAGGCTGAATCGGCGGAAGCCGAGCACTTCCTTGATCCACCCGTTGGGCGCCTCCGACAGCCATTTGCGTCGGGCGTACTGCGCCCGTCCCGGCGCGGTCGCCAGCTTTTCGGCCATGCGGGCCTTCGCCGGATGCCTGGCCGCGTCCACCGCGACCGCGCTCCGGCCCTCCCGGCCCAAGGCCACATAACCGTCCACCCCGCGCGCCTCCAGCGCCTCAAGGTCGTCTTCGTTGCAGTAGCCCGCATCCGCCAGCACCGTCTCGGGCCGTTCCCCATGGGTGGCCTCCACCTCGTCCACCAGCGGGACCAGCCGACCCTGGTCGCTGGCGTTCGACGACACCTCGGTGGCGACGATCAACTGGTTCTTTCCCTCCACCGCCACCTGCGCGTTGTAGCACTGCTGAAATCCCTCCGACGAGGTCTTCATGATCCGGCTTTCCGGATCCGTGAAGTTGTCCTGCGCCTTCGCGTCCGGCTCCCCGTACTCCCGCTTGTAGGGCTGCCCGCCCTTCGGGTTGCGCTTCGAACCGGCTGCGCGTCCACGGCCGTCGTCCGTCTCCCGCTGCCGCGCCTCAAGGCGCGCCTTCGCCGCCCGGATCGCCGCCAGTCGGTCCTCCCGCCGGCGCAACTCCTCGGGCAACTCGTCGCCCCGAAACGCCTTCCCAAAGCGCGCATCCTCCGCCGCGTCGGTCTCCCCCGCGCGCGACAGCAACGCTTTGATCTCGCCCTCCAGACGCCGCTCCTTCTCCTGCATCCGACCGTAACTCATCGCCTTGCGCTTGCTGGCGTTGGCTCGAACCTTCGTCCCGTCGATCGACAACTTGCCGAAGTTCCCAACCCCGGTCTCACGCGCCAGACGGACCACCTCCACAAACAGCGCCTTGAAATCCGGCAAATGACGCCGGCGAAACTCGCAAATCGTCCGATGGCTCGGAAAATTCCCCGCCGCCAACACCCGAAATGCCACGTCCTCCTCCAGCTTCCGCGCCAGCCCTCGGGAGGAGAACACCCCCGTCGCGTACCCGTAGATCAGCACCTTCGCCATCATCCGCGGCTCATACGGCGACTTGCGACGACCGTCCCCCTCGTAAGGCGCGTAAAACGCCGTCAAGTCCATTCCGTCCACCAGATCGCTCACATGGTGCGCCAAGTGCCCCTCCGGCAACCAATCCCGTAAATCCGGCGGCAGCAGCAACCCCTGATCCGGGTGGTACGGGCGAAACGTCGTCGGCATCGCGTTCTCCTCCTAACTGCGACACAATTATCTCATTAACTTCCTACGGCGCAGGCTCCTAGCAAAACATCGCTCACGGCCAGCGCCGCTCTCTGGCTGGTGGTGTCCCGCCCACCGGTGTCGATAATGATGTCTTGATACTTGTCCGCTAAGCGTAAGGTTTCGGTACGCACGGCCTGACCAGCGAGCTTAATGCAAGTGAATCCAGCGTTGCCATCGGTCTTGTTGTTGCGCTGTAAGCTGAAATCGGATGCCGTGGTTTGGGTGTCAGTGTCAACTAGCAGCACATCTCTGCCTTCTAGAGAGCGCAGCACCACCAGATTGGTGGCAACAGTGGATTTGCCTGAGCTGCCTTTGATACCTCCAACGGTGATTATCATGGGGATCGTCCGTATTAAGATATTCTGATGTCTTTAAGACATCGCATAGACATCTTATCGAATTCAAGTGAGGAATTTACAACAGATGCGGGCGGCAAGCGATGCCGGTCCCCTGAGGTGTCCCAGCGCGTGAGAGAATCGGCACCATGAGACGAGACGGCAGCAAACCGCGGCTTGAGATTGAGCGGCCCGATCCAGCGCCGAACCCTCAGGCACAGCACCACTTCCGGATGCTCGGCCTGGTCAACGCCCTCGTCGAGGCCCGCGAGGCCGATCCGGACCGGGGTTTCATGACCCGGTTGCTGATGCTGTGCTCATTGCCGCGAACGAATCCGGGCGACCGCGAGAAGTACGTCCGCAAAAATGGGCCGTTCACACTGGTTATGTTCGCAGGAGCGAATCAGACGTTGCCCTTCGGAAATTTGCCGCGCTTGATGCTGGCGTGGATCTCGACCGAAGCCGTCCGTACCCAAAACCGCGAGCTCGTTCTCGGGGATTCGCTCGCGGACTTCATGCGGGCCTTGGGAATCTACAGCAACAGCGGCAGAGTACACATCCGCTTGCGGACCCAGATGGAGCGGCTGTTTCAATGTAATGTTCAGTTGGTCCACGAACACGAGCACGGAAAACGATTCATGTCCTCACAGATCGCCGATCAGGGGGAGTTCTGGTGGTCCGAGCGCCGACCTGACGAGCGGTCGTTGTGGGAAAGCAGGATAGAGTTGGGCGAGAAATTCTTCAACGAGATCATCCATCATCCGGTGCCGCTGGATATGAACATCCTGAAGGCGCTGAAGCGATCGCCCTTGGGCCTCGACCTGTACATGTGGCTCATGTATCGGACGTTCTCGTTGAAGGCTCCGAAGCGGCTGTCATGGCCGACGCTCTACCGGCAATTTGGTGTGGATCCGGCCAAGGCGAGTGACAACCGCCCCATCCAGGATTTCCGCAAGGACTGCCTCCGGGAGTTGAAGAAGATTAAGCTGGCCGGGCCGGGCCTGGAATACCGCATCGAGCGCGGCCACCGGCACGAAAAGCCCGGCGCATTGATTCTGCTGCCGTCTGCGCCGGCGATCCCCCCAATACGGCTCGCCGAGTAGTGCCCATGGCAAAACCGAAAACCCACATCGAGGACCCGACCACGCAGCCACCCAAGGGGGCAGCCTGGACGCTGTGCGGGCTCTTCGTCCTGCGCGAGCAGGTGGACGACGCCCATCCATCGTGCCAGAAATGCCTCCGGTACCGTCACTCCAAACGCTGGAAAGGCCATCCCGCGACGAAGGCCGGGTAACGCGCCCAGGAGCGCCCAGAAGCGACGGACACGGGCTGGGGCACCCTTGTCTAACCTGCCAACTGCGGAACGACTCAGGAAACCCTTAGAGCCGCTTTTTCAGCACTTTCCACAGACTGCGGTGATTTCAGTGAGTTTTCCACGCGCTTTCACCCCACTTGAAAACGGTGGATCTTCGCGCTTTCACCCCACCCTACAAGTAATAAGAACAAGTAATAAGAAACAAGTAGTAGGAGCGGCGGGATCTGTTGAAAAACCGTTCCGATCAGAAAGCAGAAAAGACGGACGGTTAAACGCACCTTCGGTTTCCTGCGATTGCTTCACGCGGCCCGATCCGGAGATCAAGGGGGTCGAGTCGCCCCGGGGAATTTCACCCCGAGACGACTCGACCCTTGGCGGAAGGTCTTGACAACTCCCAAAAACGTAATTACTGTAAGCACACCAATATTCTCAAGGGAACTCGTGACAATGAGGAAAGTAACTGGTGCCAGAGATATCAAGTTGATCGCTGTCGGCAATTCCAGGGGAATCCGCCTGCCGAAAACCCTGCTTCAAAAGTATGGCTGGAGTGACTCCCTTGTCCTGGAAGAAACGGCGGAAGGTATCTTTTTGCACGGCAAGGAAGGGGACAAGCTCTCCTGGAAAGACACCTATCAATGCATGGCCGCGGAGCATGAAGACTGGAACGATCTGGACGTGACGGTCGCCGATGGCCTGGACTGCCGGTGACCTTTCCCAAGCGATATGCTATTTACCTTGCCGACCTCAATCCCACCGTAGGCGGAGAGATTCGCAAGGTACGGCCCGTCGTGGTGGTCAGCCGGAATGAGATGAATCGGTTTTTGGCCACGGTCATCGCCTGCCCTCTCACCTCCGTCCTCCATCCTCGGTGGCGTGGACGGCTACAGACAAACTGCGCGGGGAAAGATGCTGAAGTTGCCGTGGACCAGATCCGCACCATCAGCAAGCAGCGACTGAAGAAACGGATCGACAGCCTGTCTGCCGAGGAATCGGCCCAAATCCGATGCCTTATCACGGAGATGTACGGGGAATAGCAATCGGCGATACAAGGGTGCACTCCAGGATCGCCAATCTCCGTGGTGCTGTGCCGGACCTGATCTGGAATGAAGATCTAATAAGAAGAAACAAACCATGCCGAAGGATGCGTTGACGCCCCAAGCCAGACACCACTTCACCCGCTTCGATCAGGTGGACCAGCTTGTTGGGGCCAGTGAAGCGGACGCCGATCTCGGCTTCATGGCGCGTCTGCTGACGTTGTGCAGCTTGCCCCGTACCAACCCCGGCAACCGGCTCCGGTATGTCCGGCGCAACGGGCCGTATAAGCTGGGGATGATCGCACAAAAGAGAATGGCTCGGAGAACCGTTCGGACGAGGAGTCTGCGCTGTTATCGGTTCCGGAAGGGGGCTGTTGGCTAGCCCGTCTATCAACACGTCTAGTATAGCTGTGTAGCCTGTCTGGTTGGCTATCCTGTCTAACATGATAGGCTTGGTAGCCATGTTCACGGTTGCACTTATCAGCCGGAAGGGCGGTGCAGGGAAGACAACACTCGCGTGCGGCTTGGCCGTCGCTGGCGAACGGGCTGGGTTCGCCACTGCGCTGGTGGACCTCGACCCTCAAGGTTCGGCCTCAGCGTGGGCCAGTCTCCGCGCCGCCAACACCCCTGTCGTCATCATGGGGAATGCCACCCAACTGCCTGCACTTCTTGCAGCGGCACGTGATGCTGATGCCTCTCTAGTCCTGATCGACACCGCCCCACACTCCACCGATGCGGCTCTCACGGCTGCCCAAGCCTCTGATTTGGTCCTCATCCCCTGCCGCGCCTCGGTCGCCGACCTGCATGCGATCGGGACCAGTATCGAAATCGCCCGCCAGGCTGGGACCGCTGCTGCTGTGGTCCTGAATGCGGCTCCGGTGCAAGGATCTCTTGTGGTCCAAGCTCGGGCCGCCATCGCCGCCTACGAGGTCAAGATGGTGCCCACAGTCCTACACCACAGGCTCGGCCACGTGCATGCTTTTACCGACGGACTCTCTGCACTCGAACTCGCGCGGCCTCGCAAGGCCGGAACCGAACTTGACGCGTTATTCCACTGGGTGCATAACGGAGGATTACACCGCAATGACCAGATCCAATCTTGAAACCGCGCTCGAACGCGCCAAACGCTCCACCCCTGCCTCTGCTACGCGGGCCTCGCGGGTCGGCAAGAAGGGTATGCTGATTCACATCGACCCGGCGTTGTCCCGGCACCTGAAGCACATTGCGCTTGACGAAGACAAGACCCTGCAGCAACTCGGAGTTGAAGCCCTTGAGATGTTGCTCGCGTCTCGATCCAAAATCTGAAACTGGCATCCCTCTGTGGTTGTCTTGTTTGCGGACCTGATTCGGAATACAGCTCATGTATGGGGAGGATCATGGGATACAAACAGCCCGCGATGACCACTGACGGGCGTCGACACTTCACCATCTTCGATCAGGTGGGCCAGTTGGTAGCGGCCAGCGAAGCGGACGCCGCCGTGGGCTTTATGGCGCGGATGATGGTGTTGTGCTGGCCTGCACGACATTCAGTGCGAAATACCCTTGGCGCAGGCTGCCGGTTCCGAGAATCGCCGCCCAGTCCAGTTCTTCCATGGTCTGCGGCGAGATCCGGGTCGTGAACCCAGGCGCGATTTTCGCCCCATCGGCATCGAATGCGGTCGCCGTCACGGCCGCTGTCTGCTCCGAGGCGTTGATGAGCGAGTCGTCCGTACTAAAATAATGTGATGTCTGAAAGACATCTGTGAGATATCTTTACGGAGTCAAGCACGAAATTTACCACAGGTGCGAATGTGGCAGATCATAAAGGCCCCCTGTAGTGTCCCGGTGGGTGCGAGAATCGGCAGTGTGAAACGAAACGACGACGGCCCCTTTTATGTGGTGAAAACCGGAGCGATCCGGACGGGGCGGCCTGTCCCGAACTTGACCGCGGATTGGACGGACCACAGGGGAGGGACGAGAGAAGAGAAGAAAAGCCCGGAGAAGGGCTGCAGGGTCGCCCAGGAGCGCCGTTGACACCCTTGCCCCCCCCCACTCTCAAAGCCTTTCAGGGCCCGTCAGGTGGCTTCTGCCTCTCCCGAGTGGTCACGTGGCTTAGTTGACATGGTAGCTACTGGTAGCTACCATGTAACGCATGAAATCTGTTGGAATCAAAATGCTCAACAGCCGTCTCAGCGAGTACGTGCGGCTGGCGGCATCGGGCGAAACCGTTCTGGTGACAGACCGTGACCGAGTCGTCGCGGAAATCGGGCCACCGCGAGAAACCAGAAGCCCGATTCTTGCCGACGTGCGCCTAGCCGATGCGGTGCGCAAGGGCTGGTTGACACCCCCGGTGCTGCTCGCTAGGGAGCCTCCTCTACCGGCACCGGTTGCACCACTCCGAGACCTTCTCGCTGAATTAGCTGATGATAGAAGCGAACGGTGATCTATCTCGATACCTCGGTTGTGCTGGCCCAGTTGCTGGCCGAAGACCACCGTCCGCCAACCGCGCTTTGGAGCGAAACCCTGGTGGCCAGCCGGTTGATGGAGTACGAGATATGGACCCGGCTGCACGCGCGCATGCTGGTCGATTCCCACGGTGAGTCGGCCCGCCGACTCATCGGACGAATCGCGCTGTTAGAGCTGTCTCCTCCGGTGCTTGAACGTGCACTGGAGGCCTTTCCAAAGTCTGTTCCAGTGCGTACGCTCGATGCTCTACATCTGGCGTCCTGCGAATACCTGCGCCACCAAAGCCAGTCGATCGCACTGGCCAGCTACGACCATCGGATGACCGCACTCGCCCGTGCCATGAACATTTCCCTCTTTGACCTGGGACCATCCTGAAATGGAGCTCAAGAAGGCAACTCCAGTTCGGCTTCGGGATCTAGGCCTGGACGAACGGTGGTTACAGGACCGGATCGAAGAGGACCCTGCCATCCTTGGTATCGGTGATGTCAATATTGTCCGCCGCGAGAAGACTCAGACTAGCGGTGGTCGAATTGATTTCCTCATGTACGACCCGGATCGTGAGCGTCGATACGAGGTCGAGGTAATGCTTGGAGCTTTGGATGCGAGCCACATCATTCGGACGATCGAGTACTGGGACGTCGAGCGGCAGCGGTTTCCAGCTTACGATCATCGCGCCGTCATTGTTGCTGAAGAGATCACTTCCAGATTCTTTAATGTAATTCGGCTCCTGAATCGCGCTGTCCCGATCATTGCGCTGCACGCGCCGCGCCACGGTCGAACGGCAGGACGCGATTCGCAAAGCCCGTTTCCAGCATCCGTTCGAGGCCCTTCGCAAGGCCGTCCCGGCGCTTGCCCAATGGCATGACCGCGAGACCGAAGCGCAACTCAGCCTCGGTCACCGCTGTCAGAAACAGGTTCGATGTCGCACGTTCTGCAACCCATGACGCGATCACGGGATGGGGTACCGGACGCATCAAGTCGGATACGACATTGGTATCGAGAACGAACATCGTCGAGCCTCAACTGAAGTCGGGAGGCTCGCGCATCGGTTCCCGTGGCGGAAGCTCGATGTCCACGCCGCCGAAGGGCGCAAAGCATTCGTGGATGAAAATGGCCAGGTTCTCAGGTTCGGCTTCCCGGCCGACCGCCTCGCGCAGGATGACCCGTGCCTCCTCTTCCATCGAACGGCCGTTGGCGGACGCGCGAACCCGAAGTCGGGTCTTCACGTCGTCGGCGAGATGGCGGATCGTGATGCTCGCCATTGTCCCACCTCCTTGGTTCAAGCTTATGCGACGATTGCGTTGCAATCAAGGCCGTCCCCCATGCATTCCGGAGAGTGGTAACACTCCGCACCCCCATCCCTCCAACACGGCTCGCGCGCGTGTGTCTGCGTCAGGGTTGATTCCGATTGCGGCCACATGAATCGTGATCCCGCGGTCCCGCATGCCAGCCCAAACGTGTTCGTGCGCCCGGCCCCAATGCCGCAGTTCGATGGAGTTGTCATTGAGAGAGTTTGACGGGGCGGCCGGCCTTGAGTTCGGACGCCCGCTTTGGGAAGGTTTCACCCCGCGTCCGTTCCAGGTTGACGATTTCTGATCGCAAGCCAGCCTCGCATAGGCTGGCTAGAGTAAGGCCTGGCGTCCAGTAGACCGCATCTCGCGCCCGATCGAACAACTCCACCGGTAAATGGAACGTGGCCCGAATCTTTCGGACCTTGGCCTGCTCCTTTTGCCTGGAACTCGACGCCGGAGTTTCCGGCACGAGGGCATCCAGAGGATCGGACCCGAGAGCGGGTCTTCGGCGAGTCGCGCTATTTTTCATGTTCGTCGTCTCCTTTCGAGCAACTCGGCAGCGGCAGCTCGGTAGTCTTCCGCTCCGCGGCCCCGAGGGTCGTATGTGGTCACCGGTTGAGCGAAGGCACACCCCCCTAACCCGAATTCATGTACCAAAGCGCACCCCCTTACAAGTAGTAAAAACAAGTAATAAGAACAAGTAGGAGGAGCGGCGGGATCTGTTGAAAAACCTACGGTCTCTCCAGGAAGCCATCGACACGACAACACCCGCCGGCAAGCTCACGTTTCACATCTTTGCCGCACTTGCCGAGTTCGAACGCGACATGATCCGCGAACGCACCACTGCCGGCCGATCTGTGGAAAAGGCCGAAAAACGGCCCGTAGCGGCCGCTGGGTAGGGGGTGAGGGCCGTCTGGACGGTTCTTTATGCCCTCCTGGAGGCTAATCGACCAGGCGTAGCGGAAGTGTCGGGGGGGATCGCGGGGTTCGAGGGCAAGAGGATCAAGATGCCCTTGGACGTCCGGTAGTTCAGGTCCGGCCAGGCCGTCCGGATTTTCTGCGCCAACAGTAAGAACTCAGATCTGCGACTTTCCTCTGACAGTGCCCAACGGTGTGTTATTGGGGCATTTTCTTTATTTCGCGGAGCTTATCGCGGAGTTCTTCGGTCGCATGGTCGGCCTCTTCGAAGTTCCGAATGACATGTGGGGTGATCAGGATCACGAGTTCCGTCCGATTCTTCGTTGTGGAAGTGCTCCCGAACAGACCCCCCAGCACCGGGATGCGGCCCAGGAGCGGAATTCTGTTTCGAACCAGATCGTTGCTTTCGCGGATGAAGCCTCCGAGCACGATCGTCTGCCCGTCGCGGATGACGACGGTCGAAGTGACAGCCGATTGCCCGATCACCGGACCGAGTGGGCCCAGGGCACCGGCTTGGCTGACCTCCTGGCTAATCTCCAAGGTGACGTTTCCGCTGTCGTTGATCAGAGGGGTGACCTGCATGATTACGCCGATCGAGCGCCGCTGGATTGTCTGGGCGAAGAGGGTCCCGCCCCCCGGGGCCTGGACCCCGCTAGCCGCCGACGACACAGGAACCGGAATATCCGCTCCCACGGTAAACTGCGCGGTCTGGTTGTCACTGACTAACACGGAGGGAGCCGAAAGCGTTCGAACCCGGGACCGGTTCTCGGAAGCATGCAGGAACATGAAGAGCTCTCTTGCCCGACCGATGAACGTGAACGTCTGGACCGCGAGCGACGGCGGGTTACCGATGAATGACGCCGTCGTCTGGGCTGGCTGGAGAGTTCCCCGATTCTGAAGGCTTGCCGACAATCCGAAGGCGAGCGAATCGTCCAGAACGACCTCGTAGATCTGGGCATCGATCAGCACCTGTCGGGGCAGGATATCCAGCTGTTCGATCGTATCTTCGATGATGGCGTACTCCTGCGGGGTCGCCTGAATCACGAGCGCATTGTTCGTCTGGTCGGTGATGATCTTGACGTTACCGGTGGGCAGGAAGGCCGTCTCCACCACTTCACCCGCACCGGCCTGAGCCGGGGTCTGACCCGCCGGGGGCGGTATGGCGCCTACAGCTCCGGTAGGGGTCTGGTAGATGCCCGAAAGCTGGACTTCGGTTCCGTAGAGCTGGCTGAGAACACGCTGGATCTCGATCGCTTTTCCGTTTCGGACGCGGTACACGAAGTTGCGAACGCCCGAAGTTTGAAGCGGTTGATCCAGCCGGTCCAGCCACTTCTGAACTTCATCGAAGACAGCAATATTTGGCGAGATTACGAGAACCGAGTTCATCCGTTCGATCGCCACGAACCGGATCGCGCCGCGGTCCTCCGACAGTGCATAGCCCGCGAAAACCGTCACCAGGTCCTGGACAAGGTCCGCGGCGAGGCTGTTCTCGACCGGAAACAGCCGGACTCGCTCTCCCGCGAATACGTTCGTGTCGAACACGTCGACGATTTCCAGTAACTTCAGGAGGTTGCCGCGTCGTTCGCTGACCAGAAGGATATTCCCGGCTTCGTGCACAACGATGTTGGCGCCCTCACTGAGGTAGGGAGTCAACAACTGCGACATTTCCGAGGCAGAGACAAACTTCATCCGAACGACCTGGATGACGAACTGATCGTCGACTCTCAGCGGTTGGGCATCGTCCTGCACGGGGAGCGCCTGTCGCAGTGCGGCGCTGGCCGGAACAATTTCGTAGAAGTTGCCATTTTGGAGGATCGTCGCGCCGTTGATCCTCAGGATCGTTTCCAGTATCGGGAGCAGGTCGGAGCGCTGCAGATTCCCGGCCGTGTTGATGTTGACCGTTCCCTGAATACGCGGATCGACGACGTAATTGATGCCCAGCGTCTCGCCGATGATCTGGATGATCTGGTGGATATCGGCACTATCGAGGAACAGCGATATCGGTGCCTCATCCTGCGGAGCGGGCGGAGGCTCCTGAGCGCCGAGCGGCGTCATACTCGCGACGGCAAGCGACAACGAAAGCAAGAGAATAGTTTTTTTCATGGCTGAGGTTTCGGCACCAGTCGGTTACCAAACGGAGTCCTCTGGATCATGAATCCCGGCGGGACATTGTCTTCGGTAACGGCTGCCGGATTCGGTGTCCCCGATTGACGCGCTGGGGTACGGTTCACGCCCGATTGAACTCTCGCTGCGGGCACCGGAGCCTGGACGCTGTAAACCGCGGGAGCAGCTCCACTCCGGGCCGCCGTCCGTCTCCGATCTCTCGGCATCCGTGCAGTCGGGTCGTTCATGATGACGGTGGTCTCGACACCGCCGGAGCGAATGCGCACCGACTTGTCGAGGATCTCGATGAGCTCCCAGCCATCGATCACTCTTCCGATCCGCACCGGCCTGGCCGCCCGATTCCCCGCTCCGCCGCTGGCCAGTATTGCCATGGGCTCGTCCCCGAGCGACACCGTGCCGAACAGGAACGGGCGGGGACGCGCGGCAACCGGACTTTCCGAGGTTTCGATTACCAGATCTTCGATTACCAGATCGTTCCGGTCGAAGCTGAATAGGTTCTGTTCCGCGATGGCGGTCCAGTCCTGAACGGGTCTGGCCGGGCTCTCGGCCCTGGCCGGGACGCCAAGCGCCTCGCCATCAAACTGGATGCCTGCCGGAGAATGGGTTGTTTCGAAATCGACCCATCCCCTGCGTAGCTCCACGGCCGCACCGATCACAGTGAGCGCCAGAATTACGTTGATGATAATCAGTTCTCTTTTCATCGACTAACCCTCAGCCGGCTCGCCTGCAGGCTGGCTGGCCAGAACGGCCCCGACGGTCAGGTTCACACGTACATCTTTCAGCAGCTCCATCCCCTCGCTCACTTCATCCAGAACGCTGAGCGGAGCGATCTGGATCGACCTCACCGCGAGGAGTTTCTCCAACCCCCGCAACTGTTCGAGGAAAGCAACGAGCTGGCCGGGCGTACACTCGAACCCGAGCGACATCGTAATCTCATTGAAAAACTCGTCTTTTTGCCTGGCCGCGGACATATTCCGCTGACCCAACTCGATTCCTGTGGCCTCGGCGACTTCTTCGATTACCGCCTGCAGCTCGGCAGAGGCCAGCGACGGGTTGTCGCCGCGGAGCAGGAGCGCTTCGCCCTCTTCGATGCGACTGCGGGCTTCTTCGAGCAGCTGTCCGTAGTCCGCCTTTCGCGCGACCGCGCGGCGATACCGGCGCAACTGATCTTCGCGATCCAGAGCGATGTCGACAGCCGCGGCCAGTCTGTTGTAGGCGGGGAAAGCGGCTTCGGATAAGACGAAATACAGACCCAGCGAAACGCCCAGCAGGAGAAGCGCTCGACGGTCTCGCCGTCGTATCTCCAGCTTCACGACTCACAGCCAACACCGAAACGCAGTGAGAATGTTCATGTCGGGTCCTACCAGCGTTACCGTCGGCCCCCTGCGATTCAGCACTACGAAATGGGCAAGATTGGAGCGCTGAGCCCGGGACCGGGCTATCTCGACGAAGCTTCGGATGGTCTGCTCGGCCTGGTATACCTCGATTCGGGTCATGCCAGCGCCGATCCGCGGGCCGACCAGCCCGACCGACAGGGCAATGATCGCCATGACGATCATCACCTCGACCAGAGACAGTCCTCTCGCCTGGTTCATGTCAATGATGACGCCGGATGGGAAGGAAAAGACGAGCGAGCGGAAAGAACACTGAAATTCAGTGGGATACGGTTATGCGACGTTCCACGCGAGACGGGAAGCTACTGCCAGCTCACGATGTCCAGATTCTCGTCCTCGCCGCCCTGTTCGTCATCGGCGCCGAGCAACAGGATGTCGAAGTCTACATGCTCTCCGGGGTACCGATAGACGTAAGCATTTCCCCAGGGATCCATCGGGACGTTCTTGAGCCGGTACGGGCCGTCCCAGTTCCGGGTTCCGCCTTGGTCGACCCTCAGGACTTGAAGCCCTTCCGCCGCGGTCGGGTAACGGCCTATATCGAGGCGGAAGCAGGTCGAGCACGGTCTCGAATGCTGAAATCTGTGCCTTGACCGTTGTCTGGCGGGCTTTGTCGACGTTGCTGAACAAGCGCGCTCCGACCAGGGTGGCGAACAGGGAAGATGATGACCATCACGACGAGCAACTCGATCAGCGTGATACCCGAATCCCTCCTCACTCGTTCCGCACGTCGATCAACCTTCGTTTCGAAACGACCTGAACTGTTCACGGCTTCCTCCTGGTTCCTTTAGAACGCCTGATACCCTTAGTACGCCGAATCCTATTTATATGCCTCCCACATGGCGAGAAAGAGTCGAGACTTTGCGCCTTTCGTGTAACCGAATTCCTCTCCTGCCCGGGCACTGAACGCCAGGAACACATCCGGCGGCACCATTAACTGCAACGGCTTATTCTTTCCTTCAGTAGCCCGCGAGTCGGTTTCGGTCAGGTTCCTATTCTTCTCGCGCGGGGGCGGTGCGCCTTTTTTGAGTGCGGAAGTATTCACCATCACTGATTCTCCTTTGTGGCCGTGACGGCGACCAGGAGATCGATCATCGCCTGGGCCAGTCGCTCGGCCTTTTCGTTCAAACTCCGATACGCGGTTTCGGTCGCTGCCTTTCCAGCATCATGTGCGATCCCATAGGCCGTGGAGACTGGAAGAAACCCATCGACTAGGGTGTAGTCCGTCTGTTCGAGGTAGGTTCGCGCCGCGACGATCTCCGCGGCGCTACGGGTTGTTTTCACCAGCGTGAAGACGATACGAGAGCTATTGATTCCAGAATCGACCAAACTGTGGGCGAGCTTTACGGCGGGCCGCAGATCATCCTTCGTCTGTCCCGTTGGTATGACGGTTAAATGAGCAGCCTAGGCGATCTCAATCGTCTGTCGCGAGGAGTGCGGACGGCCGTCGAGGATGTAGGCGTCGAAGCGGCCCGCCTCGGCAAGTGCCGTTTTGAGATTCCCGAATGGCTGGACCTGGATCTCAGGATCGATCCCGGATTCCGCCCGGTCGCGCGCCCACTCTGTGCAGGTTATCTGCTGCATGTCCAGGTCGGCGATCTTCACGGTAAAGCCGTCCTGGGCCAACTCCCGGGCAAAGAGTCGTGCAAGGGTGGATTTTCCGACTCCTCCTTTCTGGGAAACCATGCCGACGATATAGGTCAAAACAGATTGCCTTTTGCCAAAGAATCTATACGCATGACACCATCACACCATGATTACTACTTTTATTGTAACATTGGTATCATGCTACCAGTCGATATAAGCCCGTGTCGGGAACCGCGATGTGTTTCTGATCTGGACCTGGTTTGGAATGAAAGCCGAGTAAGAGGAAAAGCCATGCCGAAAGATACGCTGACGCCCCCGGCGCGGCACCACTTCACCCGCTTCGATCAGGTCGACCAGCTTGTTGGGGCCAGTGAAGCGGACGCGGAGCTCGCACTCATGCACCGGCTGATGGCGCTGTGCAGCCTGCCCCGCACCGATCCCGGCGACCAGAAGGAATATGTCCGGCGCAACGGGCCTTACAAACTAGGGATGACCGCTGGGATCGACAACAAACTTCCCTATGGCAACCTGCCGCGGCTGCTGATGGCTTACGTCTGCACCGAAGCGGTACAGACGCAAAGCCGTGTGTTGATCTTGGGGAAATCGGTTGCCGTGTTCATGCGCAAGCTGGGTATCTACAGCACCAGCGGAGAGAAGTACGGTCGCCTCCGCGAACAGATGAAGCGGCTCTTCAACGTGCATCTCCAGTGGATCTACGAAGATGAGAACGGCGAAGCAAGCGTGAATGCGCTAATCGTCCGCCGCACGGAGCTTTGGTGGAACCCGAAGCAACCAGACGACCGCACGCTATGGGACAACAAGATCGAACTGAGCGAAGACTTTTTCAGCGAGATCATCAGCCACCCGGTGCCGCTGGACATGACCGTCCTGAAGGCGCTGAAGCGGGCAACGCTGGGTCTCGACCTGTACATGTGGCTCACGTACCGGACGTTTAGCCTCGTCGGTCCGAAGCGGCTGGCCTGGCCGATGCTCTACCGGCAGTTCGGGGCGGACCCGGCCAAGGCGGGCGACAAGCGCACAGTTGACAATTTTCGCACCGACTGCCTCCGGGAGTTGAAGAAGATCAAGACAGCCTGGCCGGGCCTGGAGTACCGCATCGAGCGCGGCCACCGGCACGAAAAGAATGGCTCTTTGGTTCTGCTGCCATCCAAGCCGTCGATCCCGCCTCTGAAGCTCGTTACGTAGTCAAGAATTGCCCAGGAGCGCCGTTTCCACAGTTCACTGTGATCTTGGGGAGTTTTCCACGACTATTCGCCAAGATTGAGAACGCCCAATCTTCGACTATTCACCAAGACCTACAAGTAATAAGAACGAGTAATAGAAACGGCGGGATCTGTTGAAAACCCATTCCGAGTCAAAAAGCAGAAAAGACGGACGGCTGAACGCACGTTCGTTTTCCTTCGACTGCTTCGCCCGCATTGTCTCGGCCTTGCCCGAACCGATCGCCGAACTACGAGATAGGGGCCCAGGAGCATCGTTCCGATCTCTGGGCGGGATCCCCTTTTGTTGTGACAAACACACCATGTTGAGGTCGGAACTTCCGACATATTGCCAACGCTGCCATGCGCGCCAGGATTGAGTACGTGTGTCGACGGGCAGGCTACGAACCGCCTATCATATGCACACCAAACGAACTTCTGGAGACCGATCATGAAGACAACACAGAGTTACTCGATCATCGATGAAGTCCACGCTACGCGCGACGAATATGCGGCGCGGTTCGACCACGACGTGGAAGCGATCTTCCGAGACATTCGCGCCATACAGGAGACGTCCCAACGTGACTATGTCCGCCACAGCGCACGTCGGATTGTTGCAGGAGATAGCCACTCACCCGACACAGTGATGGAGTGAATGGTACTGACTAGAACAGGCGACGGAAGGATTCATCAAGCCTCAATCCACGCCTCAGTGACGCAGATCGGAGGTTGAACTGGAACGGCGGCCAACAAGCATACTGACGACACTTGCCATTTCGGTTATGGCGTTGACGCTAATCGCGCCTTGGGTGCTCGGACAGGACCCGGATCCCATTACGGAAATCCGCCGTCAAGCAGAGCAGGGTGACGTTGATGCCCAATTCAATCTCGGGGGAAGGTATTTCCGTGGCGTTGGCGTGCCGGAAGATGACACTGAAGCCGCGGCTGGTTACGCCTAGCCGCTGAGCAAGGCCACGCCGCCGGGTTGTGTTGCAACTTTGGCGGACGGCGGCTGGTAACCTGAAGAGATCATGAAAAAGACAATCCGACCGGCGATCTTCAAGTGGAGGGTATCAGGCAGATTGGTGCGATTTTGCACGCTAAGACCGTGAGCGCGGGCCGGAGCGAGACTTTGGACCCTCGCGGTAGATATCAGAGGCCGGAGGCGCGTCCCTGAGGCGTGATCGAAGTGAACCAAGGTGAAGAAAGGAGAACCCCGTCGGCCCCCCCTCACTTCGTCCATGAAACGCGCCAGGTGAAGGGGCGGTACCCTGGGTCCCTCAGGGCGCCGTCTGTGCGGCCAGATGCAGCAGCCGGGTGCCGTCCAGCCGCCCCCGCAAGGCGAGGGTCCGCATCTGGATCGACGTCGACGTTACACGCACGTAGCCCCCAGCGGCCGCGCCCAGATCGGGCAGCAGCTCCCGTAGCAGTCCGATCCTGGAGGCGCGCCCGGCAACCATAAGCTCGGCCGCATCCAGCAATTCGCCGTCAGTGGCGTAGGCTTCGATGAGGACTTCGATTTCCTCCTGCCCCTCGTTGAGGATCGACAGGCCCGTGTACTCATCCCCGTCTGAGCGGACCGGGGTGAAGAAGAACTCGTCGCCGCGCCCGTTGATCAACGCCGCCGCCGTCCGGCTGCCCGGTGCCTCGATGCGGACGGCCCCGGCCAGATGCGGCACGCTGGCGAACGGGTGCGGTCGATCGGCCTGCACGACATCCAGCGCGAAATACCCTTGGCGCAGGCTGCCGGTTCCGAGAATCGCCGCCCAGTCCAGTTCTTCCATGGTCTGCGGCAAGATCCGGGTCGTGAACCCCGGTGCGATTTTCGCCCCATCGGCATCGAATGCGGTCGCCGTAACGGCCGCTGTCTGCTCCGAGGCGTTGATGAGCGTGACGATGGTGTTGTACCCCCCGCCGATGACGAAGTAGGGGAACACGGCCCGGCTCCTCCTCGTCGCCCCCAGCGCTGGCACGGCGAGCGTCTCTTCGCCCGGATTGTCGACGAGGTTTCCCCGGAATTGGGCCTCTATCGATTCCACCCGGACGTAGCCCGCCAGCGGCACCGTCGCAGCCGGGATGTCGAACAGGGTGTCCAGAGAACCCCGCCACGCACCCCCGGCCCCGGCCTCCCGCACGGCGGACGCTTGCTCGACGCCGCCCGTGTCCATGAGTGTCCACCGGGACTCGAAATCCGCCGCGCCCGCACCGGCCACACTCACGAGAGGCATCTCCCCGGCGCTGCGCCGGTCGAACGGGAAATAGGCCGGTTCCACCGGCGTCTGGGAATCCACGGCGTAGGCACCTCCCGCTGTGGTCCCGATCTTCGTTGCGACTGGCTGTTCGTTCTTGGATTCGATGCCCACCGACGCGACCGTCCCGGCGGTCGCGCCCGGTCCGAACATGGTCTCCAGATAGAAGGTCAGGGTCTGGCGGGTCTCCAGGAGCCGGGAGCGTTCGCCAGCCCCATCGGGACCCTCCAGCAGGGCCCCGGCTTCGTCAAAGGCCCGGATCGTCAACGGCGCCGCACCGGTCGCCGTATTCGACACCGTGAAGGACTGTGTGTCGACGCTCCGCTCCACCGGAAACAGGAACGTCTTCGACGTCGGCAGGTCCGGTCCTAGCACTGGAAGCAGGAGCTCCTCGTAGCGGGGCACCGCCGTCGAGGGCAGCGCGCGGGTGGGCTTGGCCGCGCCGATCGGCCCGATCGTGACCTGGTAGAAGCCGGTCCCGGCGCCGACTGGGCCGGTCCGCTCCAGCACCGGACTAAAGCTGAACACGTCGACAGCGGTGCGGCTAGAGGCGCTCGAGGAAAACGTATAGACGACCCGGTTCCGGACCCCTCCCGATGCCAGGATGACCTCCTCGCCGCCGGCAGCCGTCAAGCTCGCCCCGGTCTGCGATTCGATCGTGGCCGGGAACCGGATCTGGGTGTTTCTGGGCAGCGGCGACGCCTGGAAGATGATCTCGGTCCCGTCAGAGAACGCCGCCGCGAACCCCTCGCTGAAGGTGAAGTGGCCGAGATGGTCGATGAGCACGCGGCCCGGGGTGTAGGTATAGACCGAATCGGTCGAAGGATCGATGACGATCGCGTCGGCGACTCCGGCGATGACCCGGGTGACGTGGCTCCCGGTGGTCAGCCGGTTTTCGATTATGGAGATCCGCGCGTCGAGCGTTTCGATACCGCTTGCCGGAACCGAGATCCGCAGGCCTTCAAGATGCACTAGCGTCCCCGGTCCCACACCGTCAGGCACATGCAACTGGACTTGCTCTGCATCTGGATCCACCATGGCGATGAAACCCGTTGCCTGAACCCCGCTGGTCGGAATGACGCCGGCGTCGCTGGTGAGCACGGCCGGTGAGAGATCGATTGGGATGACCTCGGCGACCGTGGTCCCGGAAACGACCGAGAACGTCAGCCCCCCCACAGGCTCGGCATGTCCGGTCCGGACGACGGTCGTCGCCGTGCTCGACACAATGAACGTCGCCTGCGCCCAGACTGTACCGCCACTGGAAAGAACGGCCACTGCCAACAGAACGCTCGTCCATCGTTGCCTAGGGGTCATCGGTGTGTCCTCGGTCGCCGCCACCCGGCTGTCAAGGGCGGCATCCCGTATCGGCGGGCGGAGGCTCCTCCTCTGCCGCGGGGCGGGATTGGAAGGGATTACCCGTACTCCTGCGGGGTTCAGCCACCCATTCCCCACCGACGCAGGTCCAGGCCTGCCGGATCTCCCATCGAAACGGTCCGACCAGTGTGAACATGTTGAAGCCGATCCGCACAACGGCCCGGGTCCCATCCGCGGAGGGTTCGAGCCCCTTCACTTCCGGATCCTGGAATGGAGGTTCCCGGTTTTCCAGAAAATATTGCCGGTCTTCCGGCCGGTGAAACCGCGACGCGCCTTCCCTATCGCCCGCAGCCAGCAGATGCCAATACGCTACGGCCCGGGATCGCAACTCCCCGCCATCCGCAGGCGCTTGCGGGGCCTGGCCCCTGGACCAGGAAACGACCGCCAATGCCAAGGTCATGCCGCACACGCAGACGAAGCGTTTCATCAATGTTTCTCGTTCCACAATACCGCGCCAAAAAATAACGAGGGAGGAGCCACGCGGCCCCTCCCCTGCCTAGATCTTCCCGAATTACGGAATCACATGGTCTCTAATTCGAACCGTGGTCGCAGAGGTAAACCCCGCGAAATCCGTGACGAAGACGGAGTCATACGCATCGGTGAAGTCCGCCATGATGATCACGTACCCAGTGAACATTCAGACATGGCCTGCGGCTTGAAGCAACTCGCTGAACACGACCGAATGCGTTGTGCCTGACATGAGCATGCCTGCACTGTTTAGCCCCATTCCAGGACTGCCCGTACCTGTACGGTACGTCATCTTCTGGCCACCCGTGTAGTAGTGGGCAAGCAAGAAAGGGGGGGCCCGTGTCGAAGCCCCCCCTCTTGACCTTCTTTACCAGAATCGCAACTGCAGAGAACAGCGCGAATCACCGGGAATGCTACCGCTCCCCCGGATCGATTCTACTCCCTACTTCTTGATCAGCGGCGATGCTGAGGTGAATGTCAAGAAGTCTGATACGAACGCCACTCCCTCTGCACCAGTGAAATTCGCAGTGACCATCACTTGGCCGGTGTACGCAGTTTGGCCGAGGATCTCACTAAGCAGCAGCGTCACATTCTGGCCAGGACCAACCATTTCGGTCGCAAAGTCCTCAAGAGTTGCATCTCCAGGAAAAGAGAACGTCACAACACCGTACTGAGGCATCTCCCCAGATGTCGTGTTGGCGATCGAGAACCCGGTGTCATAACCCCCAGGGATTGCAGAAAACGCGGCATATGGAACAAGGAACTTGGTCTGGGCGGACGTCGATTCGATGACCGTCACGGCCGTGGTCTTGTCGGAAGCAAACCGCGGAACGGCTTTACTCTGGCTACCTTTGGGTTTTGCGACGCCGGCCGGACCCACGTCCGCGGTCACCTGGATGTCCAGTTCGAGCGGGATCACTTCTTCGTCAGTGGCCCCAGATATGGTACCCAAGACAATGATCACGTCGCGCTCTTCCGTGAACATGCCGCCCTTGTACCCCTCGTTCTCGTCGTCACCACTTGTATCAGGGTCGTCGATAACCACCAACTGCCCCGTCAGCACGCTTGCCTCGTTCTCTTCGGCAGTGAGAGTGGCAGTCAGATTCCCTGGCGTGTCGACCGAGAGTTGGGCATTCATCTCATCGCGGGCCTCGTTGCCAGTCGGCAGAGCCAGATTAAGGGTTTGATCCACTATAAAACCCTCAGTCTCCAGCTGTGACGCTTGGGCCACCCACGCGTCAATCGTGACCGAGATGTCGTCGGGAATCCCGGAGAACTCCAGATTGATCTCCGCGTTATCGAAGGAGCGCACCGTGTTCTCCATGATCAACAACTTGAACTTCTTGGCATCATCGGGTCTTCCCGTGTGGCGGATCAAAGTCAGTGTGTCGACAACCTCGATGCCATCGTCGGTCAACTCGTCCACGACGGAGTTCACGACGGTGACTGAGACGGCGCCGCCCAGGAGTCGGACGTCCCCGGTAGAGGTCACGCTGGCTTCGACGCTGTCGCGGCCCGATCCCACCAGTGAGAGCCGGACGTTATCAAGGTCGATTACAGCACTGGTATCACAGGCATTGGTGGCTAAGACAGTGAGCGTGATCGTGTTTCCATCCACTTTCGTATTAGCGGCAGCTCCATCCACGTCACAGATCATCACTGTGAAGCCGTTGTCAGTAGTGTCAGCATCACCATCATCTATGGCATTCGTAACCGGGACGCCGAAATCGATGCGCACCGTTCCATGAGCAGGAGCATCGGCCTCTCCGGCAAGGAACGAACCGCTTATGCTCGACAGCGTGATACCTCCGGCCAGCTCTGTGTGGCCGTTCATCCGGCCCTGCGTGGCACCGCTGCTCACCTGGAAAGTGGCGGATTGCGCAAACGCACCGGTGGCCATCGTCATGGCTACCAGCATGCAGAATGCGGAAAATAAAAATCTGCTTTTCATCTAGTTCTCCTTAGTAACTTCTTGACAGTTCGGGTTTTCTTTTAATGTTTTTCCCTTTGTTGGACGCTGGATGCGCTCGGTACCGACTCATGCGTATGCAGTCCGGCGGCCATCATTGTAAGCTGTTGAGCTACTTATGGAAAGAGGAAATTTGGGGTGTGTCGTAACGACACGGTGTGTGACCGGAAGTGTGTATTTTTAACTCACCGAGAGCCGGAAGGGAAAGAGGCTCGGCACCATCGGCAACCGAGCCTCTCGGGAAAACCAAGAAACCCAAGCGAAGTTTCCTGAAAACCAGATGCAGAGTGCCTATCGTATCCCGGCAGCGTAACGATTTCAACGTGAAAGCAACAAACCGACCGGACGATCTGAGGGCACCGCCCGGCAATCGGCTTGAGACCGCAAGACTTGCAACAAGGCGTGCCTCGGACGCAACGGAACGGCTTTTATCGTCCACGCCACTGAGAGCGGCGGCGTTCTCTTCAACCTCATGCACTCCTCACAGTTCGGAGTCTCCATTCATATCGCAAGGCAGGCCTACGAAAAGGTATCCGAGCAACAGTCATGGCTTATACCGACATCAATAGCGATGACTCCCTACTGCTGGCGTTCCTGAAGCAGCCGTTCCAACGCTTCCACCCCAAGGGCTTGAAGACTGGTGCCATCGTCGAGGGCGAGTTGACGCAATTGATGGTGCAGTTCGGCTGGGAGCCGGAGCAACACCCCTTTCGTTGCACCCGTGCGGATACTGATCGATGTCTTCGGGCCGCTGCGCGTATCAGCACCGGCCGCTCTATGCACTGCGTCAGAAAGGCTGGTTTTACGATTCATCAAGTGTCAAAGCTCCTTTGTATCCATTCAAACAGTTCATTGATCTCGGATGCAGCCTTGCCGTTTGGCGCAGATTCAGATGCGGATGCCCCGGACGTAAAGGCATGGACATGCTCGATTCTCTGATGCACGACGACCGGGCAGGCCTTCACGCCGTAACCGGCGATCGCGGCGAGAGCTTGATCCGTGATCGGATTGGCGACAGGCGCCGCGTTGATAACCACAGCTGCGGGTTTTTCGGCAACTCGGGCTAGGTCAATACTTGCCCGGATTGCCATCAGGTCAGCTGTCGCTGGGCGGCACGGAATGAGCACGAAATCGCTGGAACGGGCAGCGGCAAGCGCTGCATCGGCGGCATGCGGGGCGGTGTCCAGGACGGCGAGACGGGCTCCGCTGTCCTGTGCGGCAGTCAATACCGATGTCAGGCGAGCGGCGGGTGCGCATGTAACGACAGGGGTCTCCGCTTCGCGCAGGTCACTCCACTGTGCGGCTGAAGCCTGCGGATCGAGGTCCACGAGCACGCTGGCGAATCCCGCCTTTTCACTTGTAACCGCAAGTGCGATGGCGAGAGTTGTCTTCCCCGCCCCACCTTTTTGCGAGATAAGCGCGATAGTCCGCATCGCTAGTATTATAACAAAATAGTATGGTAGCCTAATATCTTGATAGTTTAATAGTATGCTATGAACATACACACCACGTTCGATGAGGATCTGGCACAAGACGTGATCGAGATCATCACGGTGTTCAGTGCCCGGCTCTATGGAAGCCGCTCGCCGAAGAACCAGAAGCTCCTGGATGGCGTCAAGACGGCAATGGTGGAATCGCAGTCATGTTGATCGCCCACAAGATCGCGCTGGATTTGAACAACGTACAGGCGACCTACATGGCGCGAGCCGCAGGCACGGCTCGGTTCGCCTATAACTGGGCGCTGGCGGAATGGCAGCGGCAGTATGCGGCGCACCGCGCCGACCCGTCGTTACCGCAACCCTCACAAGCGGCCTTGCGCCGTCAACTCAACGCCATCAAGGCCGAGCAATTCCCTTGGATGCTGGAAGTCACCAAGAACGCGCCCCAAATGGCGATTGTGCAGATGGGGGAAGCATTCCGGAACTTCTTTGTCGGCCGCGCCCGCTACCCGCGGTTCCGCAAGAAAGGGGTGCGCGACCGCTTCACCCTCACCAACGACCAATTCCGTGTGGACGGCCCCCGCATATGCATTCCCAAGCTGGGTTGGGTGCGCATGCGCGAGTCGTTGCGCTTCTCGGGCACAATCATGTCGGCGACGATCTCCCGCGTGGCCGACCGCTGGTTTGTCAGTCTCACCGTGGATACGGCCGATACCTCGCATCTACCCAAAGCCGAGAACCAAGGCGCGGTAGGTGTGGATCTGGGCGTATCCAATTTCGCGACGCTCTCGACGGGAGATCCCCCCCTTCCAGGCCCCAAGCCGCACAAGGCGTTGCTCAGGCGCCAGCAGCGCTTGTCCCGCAGCCTGAGCCGCAAGGAAACAGTCTCGGCCAATCGCAGGAAAGCCCGGGCGAAGCTGGCCCGACTGCACGCCCGTATCCGTAACATACGTCAGGATGCACAACACAAGCTCACCACCGATCTCACGCGCCGGTTCCACACGATCGGCATCGAGGATCTGAACGTGAAAGCCATGATGGGGAACCGCCGGCTGGCACGCTCGATTGCCGACATGGGCTTCCATGAGTTCCGGCGGCAACTGGAGTACAAGGCCGCAATGCGGGGTGCCATGGTGGTGGTCGCCGACCGCTGGTTCGCCAGCAGCAAGACCTGCTCTCACTGCGGACACAAGAGGGACAGCTTGCCCCTGTCGGTGCGCGCGTGGGTGTGCGCGGAATGCGGCAGGCCCCATGATCGGGACAGGAATGCCGCGATCAACCTGAAGAATTACGCCGTGAGTTCCACGGTGTCTGCCTGTGGAGGGGAAGGCGCCGGCTCTGGTCGTAAGACCAGAACGAAACCAGCCCCAGTGAAGCAGGAAGTTAGCACCATATCGACCTATGTGTAGG
Organism: Terriglobia bacterium; assembly: GCA_965263045.1. Classification (GTDB taxonomy): domain Bacteria; phylum Acidobacteriota; class Terriglobia; order 20CM-2-55-15; family 20CM-2-55-15. Next base: position 25,878 of record CBDHGK010000037.1, on the reverse strand, counting down.
TATGGATAGGTCTAACGGAACGGATACAACACCGTCGTCACGCACTTGCGGTCACAAGTGAAAGGGCGGGACGCGCCAGCCTGCTCGTGGACCTCGACCCGCTGGCCTCAGCCGCACAGTGGAGTGACCTGCGCGAAGCGGAGACTCCTGTCGTTACGTGCACACCCGCCCCCCCTTTTTGCGAGATAAGCGTGATAGTCCGAATCGCTAGTATTGCAGCAAAATAGCTTGATAGTCTAATATCCTGATATCATACTATGAACATAAGACAAGACGACAGCAAACAGAGGCTTGAGATTGTGCGGTCCGACCCAGCGCCGAACCCCCAGGTACAGCGCCCATTCCGGATGCTCGACCAAGTTAAAGCCTTGGTCGATGCGCGTGAAGCCGATCCGGACCTTGGTTTCATGGCGCGGCTGCTGATCCTGTGCTCATTGCCGCGAACGAATCCAGGCGACCGCGAAAAGTACGTCCGCAAAAACGGGCCGTTTACACTGGTTATGTTCGCAGGAGCGGATCAGAAGTTGCCCTTCGGAAACTTGCCGCGCCTGATGCTGGCGTGGATCTCGACCGAAGCCGTCCAGACCCAGAGCCGCGAACTCGTCCTCGGGAATTCGCTCTCCGAGTTTATGCGGACCTTGGGAATCTACAGCAACAGCGGCAGAGTCCACATCCGCTTGCGGAACCAGATGGAGCGGCTGTTTCAATGTCATGTCCAGTTGGTCCACGAGCACGAGCACGGAAAACGATTCGTGTCCTCACAGATCGCCGATCAGGGGGAGTTCTGGTGGTCCGCGCGCCGACCCGACGAGCGTTCGTTGTGGCAAAGCAAGATCGAGTTGGGAGAGAAGTTCTTCAACGAGATCATCCACAATCCGGTGCCGCTGGACATGAACATCCTGAAGGCGCTGAAGCGGTCGCCCCTCGGGCTCGACCTATACATGTGGCTCACGTACCGGATGTTCAGCCTCGATGGTCCGAAGCGGCTGTCCTGGCCGATGCTCTACCGGCAGTTCGGGGCGGACCCCGCAAAGGCGAGCGACAATGTGACGGTCCAGAACTTCCGCAAGAAATGTCTGCGCGAGCTCGTTAAGATCAAGACAGCTTGGTCAGGCTTGGAGTACCGGATCGAGCGCGGCAGCCGGGGGGAAAAGAGCGGCGCGTTGGTTCTGTTGCCATCCACGCCGGCGATCCCGCCGCTCACGCGCGTTCCGTAGCCAAGGATCGCCGCAAGGCGGCGGTGCTTCTGCTGGAGGCGAGACACCCTAGTTCCAGAATGGGAACAAAACCGAAAACCCACATCACGGACCCAACCCAGGATGCCCCCGAGGGAACATCCTGGACGCTGTGCGGGCTCTTCGCCCTGAGCAAGCAAGTGGACGACGCACATCCATCGTGCCAGAAATGCCTCCGGTTCCGTCACTCCAAACGCTGGAAAGGCCGTCTCGTGACGACAAAGTCCCGTAGACGCCACCCGGGATCGGCCAGGAACGCTGTTCCACTCTCGGGGCAGCCCCCCCCCTCTTACAGGCATCACGCACAGCCGCCAGAGGCGCCGTGAGGGCCGTTTCCACAGACAGCTGTGATTCCGTGGAGTTTTCCACGCGCTTTCAGGACACATAAAACCGCCCGATCTTCGCGCTTTCGGGACACATAACCAGCCAAATCTTCGCGCTTTCGGGACACATGACAAGTAGTAAGACAAATAGAAGATTTACAAGTAATAGGAGCGGCGGAATCTGTTGAAAAACCATTCCGATCAAGAAGCAGAAAAGACGGACGGCTGAAAGCGCGTTCGGTTTCCTTCGACTGCTTCATGCCGGAAGGAGCCGGAGATCACGGTGTCGCTGGCCACCCGGAGTCGGTGACGATGACTTGATCGCTGCTACGATCCAGGACCGCCGTTACGGTGGTGGTCCAGGACTGGCCGGAGCGCGTCTGCACGACGATCGTTGCGCTGGCGAGCTCAGAGGGCAGCACGGAGGTATCTCCGAGGTAGATGGAGCCCCTTTTGTTGTGACAAACACACCATGTTGTGGTCTAAATATCGTAATGGCAATTTCCTCCACCATCCCACTTGCGGGTGTTCGTTATAGGACACCCGCTTTTTTTAGAAAACACCATCTCAGTCGCCATTGTCCAGGCGGTGGGGCCTCCCACCCTGGAAGCGGGGTTGCAGCCGGCTCGGGGGATTGGGTCGCTCCGGTGCCGATGAGCGCACCTTCACGTTCGAGGGCGCTCTTGAGGGTGGCGCGGACCCAGGCGCTGGTGTTGACGTGGTGTTGGGTGCGCAATCGGGTGAGAGCGTCGTGGAGGTCGGGAGGGATACGGATCAGCAGTGATTTGTATTTCATGTGATATCGGAATATATCACGGCTCTGATGCCTGCTTTCCGGCCTCGTGAGGGCGTCGCTGGGCGGGGTAGGATGGGATGTGGAGCCTAGGAGTAGCAAGTGTTTTCCGTACCGGAAAACACTTGCCAGGGGCTTCCCCCTGGACCCCCTCGGAGCCGAACAGGGAGGCGAAATCATGGGGCGTCCAAAGCTGGGCGAGGCGGCGCTGCGGCGGCACGTGGTCACCGTGCGTCTCAATGACGGTGAGCACGAGGAGTTGCGCCGTCAGGCGGGGAAGGCGCGGCTGCGGGTGCCGGAGTTCATCCGCCAGCGAGTGCTGGAGCGGCGGCTTCAGATCGGCAGTCCGCGCCAACTCGGTGTGGCCGAGTTCCGGGACAAGTAATAAGAACAAGTAATAGAAACGGCGGGATCTGTTGAAAAACCATTCCGGTCAGAAAGCAGAAAAGACGGACGTCTGAACGCACGTTCATTTTCCTTCGACTGCTTCGTGCGCCCGAGCCGGAAATCAAGGGGCACTGTCAAGTTAACCAGAATTCACTCTTTTTCGACGCGAAATCAATTCTAGCCAGCACGAAAAAATCAGCTACTTAGCTGGCATGTCAATCAGTGGAACCTCCAGAAGATCAGTTAACTTGACAGTGGTGTGCCACGAGCACGAAGGCAGCGCAGGCTGTCGGAGTGCGTAACTGCTCAACTGATGAGGGCGGGCCCATCGGAACCGGCTTGCAGCAGCGGGTTTCAAACCACCTCTGGCGGCTGTGGTGAAAAGCCATGGTCGTGAGCGCAAAAGAAAGTGTGCCAATCTTAGTTGGAAATTGAAACGGCTCCAAACCCTATGGTTTGATGGTATTGGAAGAAACAACATCAAGCCTGTAAGAGAAAGGAGCCGAGATGAGGAGTCTGTTACGTCCGGTGAAGAAACGCAAGAAGAGGCGAGTACTGGGTGAGGTCGAGGTCATGAGCCGGGAGGAGTACTCGGGACTGGAATTGGACTCGAAGGTGGAGATGATCCGGGCGTTGATCCCACTGGGGTTGATGCACGTAGAGGAGTTGCTCGACGAGGAAGTGAAGGCGTTGGCGGGTGAGCGATACGCGCGAAAGGAGGCGACGTTGAGGGGCCGGCGACACGGGAGCAATCCGGGGACCGTGGGGCTCGGGGGCCAGCGGGTGCCGGTTCGGGTGCCTCGAGTTCGCAGCGTGGCGGGCGGGGAGATTCCGCTTCGGAGCTACGAGGAACTCAGTCCGGATGGCGCGGTGAACGAACTGCTTCTCAGACGTGTGCTTTATGGGATCTCCTGCCGGAACTACGAGTCGGCCGCGGAAGCGATTCCAGGAGCCATCGGATTGTCGAGCTCGACGGTGTCTCGAGGATTCGTCCAGGCGAGTGGGGCGAAACTTCGGGAGATGCAGGAGCGGGATCTGTCGGCCGAGGACGTGGTGGCGATCTTCCTGGACGGGAAAATGTTTGCCGACGCCACGATGGTTGTGGCCCTGGGCATCACAATTACGGGCGACAAACGCTTCTTAGGCTTCGTGGAGACGAGTACGGAGAACGAGCAGGTACTGACTCCGTTTCTCCGTTCATTGATGGAGCGAGGCCTGGACATCTCTGAAGGCGTGCTGGTGATCGTCGACGGCGGCAAAGGTCTGCGCGCGGCAGTCAAGCGGGCATTCGGTAATCGAGCCCTGGTCCAACGCTGCCAATGGCCCGCCGTGCTGAGCTGGTCGCGCTTCTTGATGGTCTCGTCCTCTGCGAAGTGTTCGAAGAGCGTGCTGGACAGAGCAGGAAGTGGAGAATGATGGATCTTCCGGCTATTTGATCAAAATAATGGATGGCCTGGACGCGACGCCGTTTCCAGCTCGGCGCTCCTTTCGTTGATCATCGGCCCCGGATGGGAAGCACAACTGAGGTAATCTGTAAGGCCATGAAGGGCCCCTCACGTTATCGGCACTTGCGCGTGGACTGGGTAGGCGAGTCGGCCACTGAGTCGATCACGCTGTGCGGCGGCGAAAATGAAGACAGCGGAACCGAACAGACGCTCTGCCCCAACTGTGCCCAGGTCCGCGATGCCCTGAACGTTTGTGGCCTCGGCCCCAAGAGCCTACGAGAGTTATTTGACACTCTCCGGGTGATCGACCCTTCCGAGGTGAATGCGAGGATGGAGCTGCTTCGAGATCTCGGCGTGCAGATGGATATGCAGAATCGGTCCCATCTCAACTAACAAAGTGTACTTCAGGTTCAAATGCTGCCATTGTCCATCCGCCACCAGATATGGCAATATTACTATAATTTGGATGCCGCCCAAAAATGTTAAAGGCTGTCGAATGGGTCGGCTCGAGCAAAGCAGATCTGAAGAAATTTCCTGCCGCCGTGCAGGACCAGGTTGGCTTTGCACTTTATCAGGCCCAGGCCGGACTGAAACACCGCGACGCCAAACCGCTCAAGGGGTTGAGTGCCCATGTTCTAGAGATCACCTCAAGTCACGACGGCGACACTTACCGAACGGTGTATACGGTCCAATTCAAGGCCGCCGTTTACGTACTGCACGCCTTCCAGAAGAAGGCCAAGCGAGGCATCGCAACACCGAAGCGAGAGATCAATCTGGTTAAGCACAGGCTGAAGGCAGCAGCGCAGCACTACACAGACATCTATGGTGAAGGGGTAGATCAATGAAGGCAGAAAAAATGAAGATCGAGCCTGGCAGCGGAAACGTGTTCGCGGACCTAGGGCGCCCTAACGCCGAGGCGCACATGTTAAAGGCAGAACTCGTCGCCCGGATTGACAAAATCATACGACAGCGCGGGCTCAAGCAGGTCGAGGCAGCAAAGTTGCTCGGACTGTCCCAACCTGACGTCTCGCACCTCTTGCGGGGAAGCTTTCGGAAGTATTCTGTCGAGCGACTCCTACGCCTGTTGATGGCTCTTGGTCGCGACGTGGAAATCGTCATTCGAGAGCCCCGCTCCTCACAGCGACAAGGAAGGCTCAGTGTCGAAGCATAGACGATCCGGCGCAATTGGCTTTCGCTCCAACTGAATGCCGCCACCTCTGGTCTCCGTGCCGCACACGCACATACCCAGCAAGATGCCAAAGACCTCTGCACATCTATGAAAGCACATCAATTGGGCAGGCAGCCCGTATCTCGCCTGTTCGTACATGTCAGGGCGCGTTCCGGTATTATGCGGGTTTCCTCGGGCCGCTTCCTGGACCGGGAAGAGATGTAGCTGTGAACGATAAAGGACCTTATCATTCATATTGAATGGGTGCTGAACGGGCCGGCTATCTCACCGGCAGGTCTTTTTCCCTGCGTCATCCCGACAGTGCCACCCAAGGCTAGTCATGCGGTTTGTCCAGCTTCCAGATTTACGGCGTCGGACACTTCAGCGGATATGATGTGAATAACTCTTGACAGTCCAAGAGCGTCGACAGATCCCTGACGTCACACAAGCGATGGGGTCATTTTCCGCGCATAAGGTGAAGTCATTACATCATGCTATGCTTCTATCATGACGTTACTTTTGATAGACTCTCCACATCTCCATGAAAAGATTGAGCTTCGCCCCCTTCTGGTGGCCGAAGTCCTCATGCGCTCGCCGGGAGAATTCATTAAAAACCGTTTCCGGCACCTTGAACTGAAGCGGCTTTTTGACCATCTTATCTTCGTCGCGGTGACGCGCTGGCTTGTCGAGGTTGCCGGTTCTGTTTTTCCGTCCTGGTGGCGGCGGCTCGGACGTGTCTGCTTTCTTCGGGAAATTCGTACCCATTATGCAACTACCTCGCGTTGACTGGCCCTCACAAGAGCGTCTATCGCGTTCTGGGCCATCATTTCCGATCGCTCGCGCAGAGATTTAAAGGGTGACTCTGTCGGCGCGCGGCCGTCTCTAATCAAGGTTTTGAAGCTGTCTCGCTCCGGCATTTCGCCCTCGAGCAAGGTGTATTGTGTTTTGCCGAGATAGGTCCTAGCTTCCGCCAATTGCGCTTTGCTGTTCCCTACTCTGCACAAGGCAAACGCTATCTTCGCCGGGCTTATTCCGTCGCTGTAGAGATCATTGGCCAGTTCGACAGCCGGTTCTCGGTCTTCGAACGAATCACCGGTTGGGATGATGAGCAGATCCGATGCGATAGCCATTTCTTTGGTTTGTTGCGAGGCTTGCGGCGCACCGTCCAGGATGAAGACATCGAAGTCGACCGCGTCTTTCAGTGCCTCAGACACTCTCATGAAGGTTTCAGCGCGGATAGTGGGCTGGATGCCATATTGCATCCGGCGCTCCGTCCAGCGTTTGGTAGTAGATTGGCGCACATCGAAATCTGCGATCTTGGCTTTGAGGCCGTTGGTCGCGGCTTCTCTGGCTATCATCCGGCAGAGTGTGGATTTCCCCACTCCGCCCTTTTGTGAAGCTGTTGCGATGATGTATCCCATGCAATCACCTGCCTGAGCAAATAGTCATGCTGTCATTCAATAGCGCAATTTTAGACAACATGAAATAATGCTGTCAATAAAACAGCTTAGCATGACAGCATGCTATGATGCTATCCCGTGTTGCTTCACAGCTGTTGAGGGATGACCCGGCAGGGCACTGTCAAGTTAACTGATTTCCTGGAGGTTCCACTGATTGAGATGCCAGCTACGTCGCTCTTTCTTCGCGCCGGCTAGAGTTGCTTTCGCGTCGAAAAAGAGTAAATTCCGGTTAACGTGACAGCGCCCTGCGACGAGACAATCCAGATGCAGACTCTGAACCGCGCTCCGCCCGGTCTTCCCATGAGAAGGGCCGCGGTGGCCCCGTGTCCTCGTCTACCGCTACCGGCACATCAGCCGTGTTGGGGTACCTGAGCGGCCCTGATGAATACCCCCGCCGCCCGGGCCTCAAAAACGCCGTGAGAGGCCTCCCACGGCCATTACCCTGGCCTTCTGGATGCTACGCCAAGTTTTTATTCCATCGCCAGGGTCTATTCTGGCGGGGCAGGCACCGGGGCGTGTTCCGCAATGATGGCTCTCGCCTGCGTCGTTAGAAGTTCCTTTTCCTTGGGCGTAAAGCGTCTATCTCCGCTAACCCACTTGCTCATCCGATAGGTTTTGAGTTTGGTGATGAACATCTTCTCACCACGCAGTGTGATGGGGATGCCGCCAGCAATCGCAATCGCCTCCTGGCACTCCTTGATGGAGATCATTGGCGGGGTACGAAACCGGTTCCTGAACGCTTCGTCTTCCGCAATGATGGCCCGCGCCTGTGTCGTCAGAAGTTCCTTCTCCTTGGGCGTAAAGCGCCTGTCTCCGCTCACCCATTGTTTATCTATGATTCTAATGTCGGTGAGGAGCATTTGCTCGCCACCCAGGGTCACGGTCATGCCCAGAGTTGTCATGTCCCTGCCACGAGCTATCTGAATTGCCCTTCGGCAATCACTGATGGATCTCTTCGCCATGCTCTCCTTCCTCCTGTAGTTCTTGGGACAAGCCGTGAATCTCAGGAGCAGAGTTACGCAGCATTTTGATGCTGCTCGGCATCGAGAGATGACGCCATTGGGGAGGGCCTCGCTCCTGAGCGTATTCTGCATAGAGGATCCGCTCAGCTTGAGCGCCCACGAGAGAGGTTGGCTGAACCAATGCGAACTCTGCGATGGCGCCCTTCCGCCACTGAACAAGATTCATGTCCCTCTCTGAGCTGAATCAAGAGTGATGCAAGACCGTTCTCGTCCCTCGATCCCGTGTGAGTGGCCTTCTAGTGGACTGTCTTGGAAGTAGGTTTCCCATTGGGAATCCGGCGCGCGCGGTCGGCGTACTTCCAGCGGAAGCGCTTCGCACGCTTTGCGTAGGCCTCGATGTACAGGCGCAGCTTCCGGGCTAGCTGCCGTGGTGAAACGACCCGTTAGGGATCGACAAGGCCGTTCCCGCTCCCTACATGGCTCCATGGCGATGGGCAAACGCCACCGACGTGGGGGGCAACCGTCGATGTGGGTGGCCAGCGCGGACTTGCCGCGGAGCGCGGGGCATCCGTTCTACGAACGTCTGAATCGCGTGCTTGACGAGGCGGCTTCGATGCTTTCGTCGAGGAGGAGTGCGCGAAGTTCTACGCCGACCGAGTCGGCCGGCCCTCTCTCTCGCCGGGTCGCTACTTCCGGATGCTGCTGCTCGGCTACTTCGAAGGCCTGGAGTCGGAACGGGCGATGGCGTGGCGCGCAGCCGATTCGCTGAGCCTGCGGCAGTTCCTGGACGTCGGGCTGCACGAAGCGCCCCCTGATCAGTCGACGGTGTCGCGGACGCGGCGGCGGATCGCCGTCGAGACGCACCGGGCGGTCTTCGCGTGGGTGCTGCAGCGGCTGGCCGACGCCGGCTTGCCCAAGGGGAAGACGGTCGGCATCGACGCGATGACGCTGGAAGCGAACGCGGCGTTGCGGAGCATCGTCCGCCGCGACACGGGCGAGGGCTACGAGGCATTCCTGCGCTGCCTGCCGAGCTGGCGCGCCTCGACCGGAAGCGGCCGAAGAAGGGCTCGAACGACGATTGGACGCATCCGCAGGACTCGGACGCGAAGATCACGAAGATGAAAGACGGCCGCACGCACTTGGCCCACAAGGCCGAGCACGCGGTCGCGGTAGGCCGACCAGTCGTTCATGAGCCGCCGCCGGCGTTTCCCCGCACCGGTCTGACCGGTACGTCATCAACTCGAACGTCGTCGCAGTCTACTGATCTGAAACTTAACCATAAGTCATTGATTTTATTGACTCGGCTCAGGAGCCGTAAATGGTTGAGTTTTTTCGTGAATGATCCGCCGGGGGCGGGGGCCGGACTGATCTGAAACAAAACCGTAAACCATTGAAGTTCCTCGATGAAGGATCCGGTGCCGTCGTGTTCGCGACGGCCCGGAAACTTAACCCATGTTTACCAAGCCGATTTGCAAAGCATTGATATATTAGGCAGTTACGATGATTCAAAAGCGCAAGTGGCACTACAAATGCGCACAGAAGCGGGATATGGGGGAGATCAGGCGATGGTTTTGCGGGTCCCTCCGGGCGCGGGGTGGATGTCCAATGCGTCATAGATGGCGCGCTGAGGCGGTTCGGCGCGGGTGGCCTTGCGCACGTGCAGGGTGCGGCCGTCGGCGCAACGGAAGGTGGCGGTGACGCGGTGCTGGCCGCCGAGGATCCGGCGCAGGGTGGACCAACTGGCGTGTTCCCCGCGTGCGGCCAGGCGGCGGCGGATGACCTGGACGAGTTGGTAGGCGATGACGGTGACGAACAGGTGACCCTCGGCGCGAATGGGCTTGCGGTGATAGATGGGGCGCAGACCGAGTTCGGATTTCAATGAGCGGAAGACGGCCTCCAGATCGGTGAGGGTGATGTAGGTGCGCCAGAGCGTTTCCTCGTCCCAATCGGTTTCGCTGCTGCGCAGACAATAGACGCCCGGATGGGTGGCCATCGTGCCCGGGACCGAACGCCGGGTCCAGGTCAGCCCGACCGCGGTATCGCCGGTGTCGTCGGTGGCGACCTGGACGTCGTAGTGTTGGGCGGCGCCGCGGCTCTGTTGCTTCAACCGCCCGATGCGCTGCCAGACCTGGGCGAGGCGTTTCTGAGTGCGCGGCCGGGACAGGCCTTCGGAGAGTTGGTCCAGAGCCTGTTCGAAACGCTTCCCAAAGCGCTCGGTCATGGCCTGTTCCTTCTCGGCCCGTTGCTCGGAATAGCAGTACAAGCGGGCTTCCTGGCCATCCTCGTCCACGGTCTTGTGCAGATGCAGGTCCTCGCCCGAGGCCGTCCGGATCGAGACCGCCGCCTCGGGATCGAACTGCCGGTCGCGTTGGCGGCTCACCACCAGGTAGCGGTATCCGGCCTCGCGCAACCAGGCGACGCGCTCCTGAGTGGCGATGCCCCGATCCATCACCACCAGGGCGTCGCCGGGGGCCTGGAGCGCCTCCAGCATCTGAGGCAGGGTCCGATGCTCGGTCACGTTGCCGGCGAAGACCTGGGAGCGGCGCACGAAGCCGCTGCCATCGAGCACGAGCCCCAGGGTGAGGAGGGGACAATCCCGGCGCTTGTCCTTGGAATGTCCCCGCTGCGCCTGGGGTTGCTCCTCGGCCTGACCCTCGAAGTAACTGTTGGTGAGGTCGTAGAGGGTGACCGTGGGCCGCAGATCGAACAGGCTCATCGCCTGCTCGAACAGGTGGGTTTCAATGGCGTCCCGGTGCGCCATCAGGGCGTCCGAGGCCCGGTACAGTTGCATCGCCCCCATGGTCTCGAAGTCGACCCCCAGCAATTCGCCCAGGCCGCTGCGTTCCCGCAGCCAGCGGTGCGTCGCCCTTTCCGAGGCGGGCGCGGCCAGACGCCCGATAATCGATCCCGCCGCGGCGGCGCGCAGGGGGCCGTTGATGCCCAGACGTTGGAACAGTTCCCGCAGCCCCAACCGGTCCATCGCCCACAGGCCGGCCTGCTCCACGCCCACCGAACGCGGGCGCGTCAGTTCTAGCGAATCCACCTCCACGGTCACGGTCCGCGTCTCGGGGGCGGGGCCGGGGGCGGGGCCGGAGAGATCGGCTTCGCGGGCGATCAACAGGGCCGCGATGCGTTGGGCTTCCTGCTCCAGGGCGGCCGAATCGTCCGGGATGAGGGCGTATTGTCCGGCAAGCAGTTCCTCGATCCGGACGCACAACCGGGGCCAGTCCGCCTGCGGGATGTCGAAGTGCCGTCCCAGGTTGAGCCGGGTGCGCTGGCGGACCTTGGCGCCGATGCGTTCGGAGCGGACGAGGCGGTGGGAGAAGTAGATCTGGCCGTTTTCGGTGCGGCGGGTTTGGGTGCGGCGAACGAACATGGGAACACGATACCGGGGGGCGCAAGCGAATTCAACCCCAATATAACGATTATGGCACTACATTCGTCACCTCAACCAGGAATCAACAACTTACGGGGTTTTCGGCCCAAAATGGCGAAAATCGCACCCGATCAAGCGGCAAATGGGTAAAAATGGGCTAATGGAGGAAAACCACGATGTCTAACAACGTTCCTGATTACCTCATGAAGTTCACGATTTCGAACATCCGCAGGTCGATACTAGAGAAACCTTGGAATTGGGCCGCAATCGGAGTATTCGTGGCGGTGGCAGGCATACTCGTCACCATCTTGCTGAACTACCAGGCTTTTCAGAGCGGCAGGCCGATGACCGCCGAGGAGAGAATCTCGGGCGAGATCGAAGGTAGTCTTGCAGGATTAGAGGATCAGCTGGACTTCATTATCCGCCCAGGGCAAGAGAGGATGATCGAAGAGGACATCCAAGCCAACGAAGTGTCTATCGGAGACGAAGCCATACTGATCGTTCCCGCCCACCTCAATGCGTTCTCTATACGGGCGATGTCGATAGACATAGGCAGTGGGGTTGAGATCAGGGCATACGGCCAAAACGGACAGTACGGGATTGCTGGAGACAATGGCCGCGCGGCTGATTCAGACTGTTCCAACGGAACTGCCGGAAATGCCGGGCAACCTGGTATGCCAGGAGAGAGCGGAATAGATGTCACGATTACCTCTCGCACACTGACCCTGGATGGCCCATTAACAGTGAATACTTCCGGAGGCGATGGAGGGGATGGTGGTCTTGGCGGAAAGGGCGGCAACGGAGGGCGTGCCGATCGATCTGACGGCTGTTCGGGAGGTGATGGGGGAAGAGGAGGAGACGGCGGCCCAGCCGGCGACGCCGGTGACGGAGGAGATCTCTGGATCGAATTCGTAAGCTTGACTGACAGAGACGGAACAAGTATTCCACCAAGCGCACTTGATCGTCTTGTGGTTCATGCCAATAACACGGCAATGCCCGGTACGGGTGGTCCGCCGGGTGACGGAGGATCGGGCGGCTCTAGGCGCGGCGGATGGGGTCCGTTCGGAACGGGTGCCCAGCCGGGTGGTAGTCGCGGCAGTCGTGGCAATTTCGGGCCTGACGGCAATCCAGGGCAGCCAGGATCTTTCGTTGTGGCCCATCCGACCAGCAACGCTCCAGCTCCGTAAGATGTCGATGGAGGCTGCTGAAAAGCGGCCGTGAGTTGAATTCCTCCCCGGACTTGCGATTTCGGGCCCGGAATTCGGTGTTCGATCTGAGATCTGAACCGAATTCACGGTGTTTCGCACCGTCCCGAGAACCGGGAGAGGTATCGTTCTCCCTGGATCGGTCGCCTCATGTTGGCGCCTCCATCAGGTTTCGTATCTGGACTGGGTTGTGGACTGTGCGTGCGAGCGGAACGGTGTACTGACATCAGGCCTCGCAAAAGTCCTATTCGGAATCTGCGTGACGCGGAGGTCGGAGCATGCTCGCACGGGTGCTGACGTTGCGCTTCGATGCGGCGCTTGAGGCCTTCGACGACGACCCGTTGCAGGAGTTCCTGAGATCCGAGGAAGTTCATGCGATCAGCGACCACTTCTTCATTAGGGACGGCGTGCCGTACTTGGCCGTGCTCATCACCGGCGGCCTCCCGCCGCGCTGCTCGACCGCCTGACCCACCATTGCCACATCGTCGAAACCGGCAATGACAGTTACCGCTTCAGAAACATTTCCACACACACAAAGGAGATTAAAACCCGAAAAAACCCCAACCCATGAGCCATAATCCGGCTCTCTAACCCGGGTCAATTTTCAATGCAAAACCCGGATCGCTTTTCCGTGCAAATCCCGGTAGGAGGTGAGATCGCTCCCACCCCCTCCGGACAGAACGGCTCGTACCGGCCAGGTAAGCCGCTCTTCGATCAGCAAGTAAACTCCAGTTTAAGATTCCGCTCCGTGTAGTCATGGAGAAAGACAAGTCCGTGGCGGTGGAACCACTCCAGACTCAGGACGAAGCGAACCTCCCGTCGCATGACGGATTGCCACGCACTCATCCGCATCCAGGTGCGGTGGGCGTAATACATCGGTGCCCCGGCTCGAATCATCATCCGTTGGAACTTGCCCGGCTTCTTCCATTTCTTTAACTGCATGGAACGGAGTCGGCTCCGGATGAATGCATCCAGCTCTAGGAATATCTTACGGAACTCCTGGATGCGGTTGTACCCGACCCAGCCTGCAAGATATTCGTTGAGACCGGCAATCACCTGGGACATCGATTGCCCGTTATTCCGCCGTGTCCGGGATCGGACCTCTTGCACAAAGCGCTTGCGCGCCCGTGTACTGACCCGAATCTGGCCCCTTAGGATCTGGAATCCGACGAACTCCACATCCTTCATCGGCGCCACCCGGCTCTTGTCCCGGTTGACGTGCAATCCGAGTTCATCTTCGAGGAGTCGCGTTATGCTCTCCATCACCCGTCGAGCTGCCCGCTCGGTCTTTAACAGGATGACGAAGTCATCGGCCCACCGGCTGAACCGGTGGCCCCGCCGCTCCAGTTCCTGGTCGAGCTCGTTGAGCACGATGTTGGATAGGATCGGCGAGACCGGGGAGCCCTGTGGACATCCCTTGTCCGTCTTCTCGACTACACCCGCCACTTCAACTCCCGCCTTCAGCGCCCGCGCCACCATCGTCACGAGCCGCTCATCCCGGATCTTTCGTCGAATGAGCTTCAGGATCAGGTTGTGAGGAATCTCGTCGAAGAAGCTCTCAATGTCCAGGGATGCACACCAGTCGTAGCCTTCCACCACCGCTTTCCGTGCATGGCGGATGGCCTGGTGTTGGCTCTTCCCAGGTCGAAATCCGAAGCTGGACCGGCTAAAGTCACCTTCAAAGATCTCCGTCAACACTTTGTGGAGACTTTGACTGACTACGCGATCCATGACCACGGGTATACCCAACTTCCTCTTCTTCGGACTGCCCGGCTTGGGGATCAGGACCCGCCTTGCGGGCTTGAAACGGTATGTCCCGGCTTCCAGCTTTGCCTGGATTCGTGCGAGAAGTTCCTCTTCTCTCTCCTCGAAAGCGTCCACCGACATGTTGTCTACTCCGGCTGAACCGGCGTTGGCCCGAACCTGCTGCCACGCCCGGTAGAGTCGCCCCGGGTTGTAGACCCGTTCCATGGCTCCAACAACTTTCACTTCACTTTCTCCGTGACTCTCTGCCGCCAGGAATGGCCGGGGATGGTTGGCGTTGGCGCCGGGCCCGGACTGCTGCTGACCTCGCCGGATATCCGGTTCGGTGCTCGCGCGGAGCTCGCTGCCCCCATCGGTTTCCTAGGCCCTGAATCCACCCACTGAATCGACTTCCTGATGGTGTCCACTCTCGCCTCTCGTCCATGGCTTCCCACCGCCGGATGGCGATCTCCGGTGGCCCGGGTCTTCCCGGTCGTCAGGGTTTTCTCCTCCGCTCTGTTGCCAGGTTTCATCGGCCCTGAGTCTTCAGTACTACCCATGGATCTGCCACCCTCTGCTCCCTCCCCGCTCCGGGGTCGCCGTTCACGGTTTGGTTTTCAATACCGGGTCTCGGCGGACTGGATATCCCAATGTCCTTTGAGCGTCTGGGTGGACGCACCCACCGTGGGTCCCGATATCGAAGCAATAGGGCTTCCCGGGGTAAGACGCGCAACCTCCTCGTATACCGTCCGGCTTCAGCTCCCTTCGGTGATTGCGGTCGGATATCGGGACTCGCTCTCTTACGCCTGCTCGTCCCCCTCCGGGCACCCATCTAGCCGGTTCGCTGTTCGCTACGTACACGAGTTCTGCCTCATGCTTCTTCCGGACGCCCCATCTCTGAGACTGCCCTTGCCTTGTTGGCGTTCGCCTTCCGTCCGATCACGGTAGCTTTCCTTCCTTCAGTTGGCGTGCCATGCCCGGCACACGTTAAATGACCCCCGGCAAAGCCGGGGGCTTATTTCGATGAGCCCCTCAAAGGGGCATGTCAAGAGCCGCCTGAAGGCGGCTGGTTCGCCCACGGCATGTTCAGCTGTTCCAAACGCTGGTCCTCTTGTTCTTGACGCCGAATGTATGCACGCATGACCTCTTCCTCCAACCCCACCGTCGAGACGCAATACCCTCGCGCCCAGAAACTCTCTCCGCTGAAGTTGCGTTTCCGACCGAACAGGGCGTTTCCAAGGAGGACTTTCTTGTTTACCGCAGCTCTCGGTCAAACCTTTGCGAGTCGCCCCGGCAGAGCCGGGGGTTTACCTACGTGAATTAACAGCCGCCGGATTGACCCAGCAGGCCGAGTCGATCAGGGTGGTGGCCGACAGCCATGACGCAGGCTCGGAGACGCTGTCGGGGTCGAGTCCGGCAGGGGGCCAAATCCTACGCTAAGGATTTGCCCGATGCCGTTTGACGATGTCGGCGACAGTATTTTTGCTGATGCCGAGGTCGCGGGCGATCCAACGATAGCTCTTCCCGCCGGCGATGGCATGAAGCACCTTCGGGGCGAGCTGGTCTGATTTGGGCCGCTGGCCAGGCTGACGGCCGAGTTTCTTGCCCCGTGCCCTGGCGGCGGCCAGGCCGGATTTCACACGCTCGCTGAGCAGGTCCCGTTCGAACTGAGCGATCCCGCGAGCATCGTGGCCATCATCCGCCCGTGAGGCGTATTGAACTCGAACGTCATGCCGTTCATGGCGACCAGGGACACCTTCCAGCCAGCCAGCTTGTAGAGCGTATCGAGAAGATCCTGCGTTGAACGGCCCCACCGGGACAGTTCCGTGACCAGAACCGCGTCGATCCGACGAGCCTGTGAGAGCTGGAGGACGCGGTTACGTGCGAGCCGGTTGTTTCTGTTCCCCGAGGCGGTTTCCTTGAAGATGCCGAGCACCGCGAAACCGCTACGACCGGCGAAGGCGGTGAGCTCGGCAATCTGCCGTTGGCAGGACTGATCGGTGGTGGAGACCCGGACACAGATGGCGGCGCGCTGTCCCAATTGAACCCCCTCGGCTCCGTGGTCGGTAACCGACTGATTTTGCTTGTGCAATATTTGTCCAGAACAGGCTAATGTTCAACAGGGACAACATCGGATGCCAAGACGCCACATTCTCACCGCCGGTGCCTTAGCGTAGGATTTGGCCCCCTACCGGACTCGACCCCCACTGGAGCTTTCGGACTGTTGTGATGCGTCGATATTTCTCGACTGTTACCGATGCCAGTCTCATGGTTGGTATCTTGTGGGCATAACGGCTCGCGGCTAACCTGCGGGCCGAGTCGGCATCGGACGTACGCAGGCACGTGCCTTGACACCGGAAGACTGTCCAGGTTCAGCCGCTTGTTGTACGGCCCCCCTCAGTTTAGAGTAGAGGCCATGAAAGTAGTCTTCGAACTGACACCTGCGCAAGCCGAAAAGCTCCGGCTCGAAGCGGAAAGTCTGGGCATGACGCCGGAACAGTTGGCCCATGCCGCCGTCGCAGACCTCCTCGCTACGCCCGATGACTCCTTTAAGGCCGCATCTGCCCGAGTGCTTCAAAAGAACGAAGAGTTGTATCGACGACTCGCGTAATGCGTTATCTGACGCTGGCGGAGGTCGTTGCCCTCCCCAAAGTCGTCATTGAGCGAAGTAGCGGAGCCTATGGCCTCCGCGACTTTGGAGTCCTCGACTCGGCGCTCGCACAACCGAAAGCCACCTTTGGCGGTCAGAATCTTCATTCTTCATTGGAAGCGAAGGCCGCAGCCCTTGGATTCTCTCTTGTCCAGAACCATCCGTTCCTTGACGGAAATAAACGTGTGGCACACGCGGCAATGGAGACGTTCCTGATGCTCAACGGCAAGGAAATAGCCGCATCCGTTGACGAGCAGGAAACACTGATGCTGGAATTGGCAAGCGGCGAATACGACCGCAAAGGACTTGCCGCTTGGATAAAGAATCACGTTCGTCTGCTGGAGTGATTCCTTTGGCCCTATACCGGATTGCCGATGAGCGGGTTCTGGTACACAGAGGATTGTCGGAGCGATACGATCAGGTGTCCGCTTCGGCAAAGCGGACTATGCGCACATGACATGACGCCAGGTTACGGCGGGATTCGACTGCAAGGTGATCGGAATTGCGGACTGGCGTTTGTGAATCTTCTGCGCCAGCTCGATGCCGATAATCACGCGTCGCGCATTGTAGAATGTCTTGAATCCCAACATCGGTTGCAATCGCCCCTTCACCCGGCGGTGGTCCTGCTCCACAACGTTGTTCAGGTATTGACAGCAACGAATCTTCACCGGGTTCCGCCCCCGGAAGTTGAACTCCCCGTTCATTCCCATGCGCCGCAGCGCGCTATGGCTCGGCTGGTGGCCATCCAAGGTGATGCTGTGTGGCTCCCGATGATGCTTCAGTGCCTTGCGAAAGAAGCCCTACGCAGCCGCGATGCCACGTGTTCGACTGAGAAAGAACTCCACGGTGTTGCCCTGTCCGTCCAAGGTTCGATACAGGTACATCAACAGGCCCCGCACCTTGATAAACGTTTCATCAACTCGCCAGCTCCCACCCACCGGTCGCTCGAATCGCCGCCGGCGCTTTTCACACGTGTCCGCATAGCGAGCGACCCAACGCGCAATCGATAAACCCCGCTAACTTAGAATCGCGACTCGATCTCGATGATTCAGTTTGAAGCGAAAATACCAGCGAAGGCAGAGGAGAATGATGTCGTCTTCGAACCAACGTCCAGCAAATAGAGGATTCCGTTCAGTTTTCGGATGCGCCATATCCCATTATCGCCAAGTCCCTTCCTGCCTGCACCAGAACCGCTGGTTGCAACTCCACCGCTGCGTGTCCATTGCGGCAGGTGGCCGCTGGTGCGCCTCCGCAGCCAGGGCGCATACCGCTCGAACCGCGCGCCCACAGCACCCGAGGCGCTACTCCGCCGCACCCGATCCATAAGAAACTGCTCGGAGCCGGGATTAGTGGAATCGACTCGGCCGGTATCGTTCGACGATGGGGAAATGCCGATCCGGGCCGCCACGCCCGGCATCGGCGTGCCGTCGACGCGGATGTCGCTGTCCTCGACCGGAGTTGTATTCTTGTCGGATCGTTTCACGTTGTTCCATCGCCCGACTGCGAAAGCACCGGATGCGCCACAAAACCCTACCGGCTGCGTGCCTCGTCTCGGCTCTACACGAGCCGGGCCGGTATCCTTCCAGATCGCGAAGTAGGAAGTGAGGGCTTTGATTTCCCGATATGTTCAGGGCCAGAGAAGATCCACCACGCTGAGGGTGCTACCTGTTGAGCCAACAAGACTCAGCATCTGTACCTCCCGGTCGTTCAACTCTATTTCCAGATCCCGCCCGTCGTTTACACCAATCGTCGCGAGAGCAAACGTCTTTGAGATCATCTTCTCCAGAAGCTTTCCTTGGAGGTACTGCCGAACGAGTTGGTGAACACCGCCGGTTTTTTCGAACTTCGCTTTTTTACCCTCAGGCACGTTCTTTGCCTCCACAAAAACGAAGTATTCGCGATCCTCGATCAGAATGTCGATTTCGGTGTCGCCGATGCGTTGAATGTGGGAAATCAGGCTGTTGTCGGGGGCCGGGTCCGGATAGGTATGGAAGGACTCGACGATCCTGGAGTAGACCTGTGTGTGGGGCAATCCTTTCGTGTGAGACCAGTAATAGTAAAGGGGATAGACGTTTGTTTCGTACCTAGGTTTCTGAATCTGAATCCCGGGCAATACTCCCTTGTTCTGCAATCCGACAACCAGTGGGGCAATGGCGGCCCCATCGGCTTCTGTCCAGCGCCGCAGGCGCCGGCGAACGATACTCGGCTCCATCTGGTCGATATCAATGAGTTCATAGTCTGGTGTCACGAGGTTGGGCTCCATTGTTAATTCCTTGTCATATCAAATTCTGGTTCCGTTGCCAGTGCCAGCGTGGCTCACAGAACCGGCCCGGAAAATCGAATCAGAGCCTCATCCCTACGGTATTCATTCTTGGTGGACAAAGTTCCGCAGTTAGAGTCGGTAGCGTGACAGGGCGTCGAGCAATTCCCTCTTCGGCTTCGCCGAACTGTATAGCCTGCCCTCTATCCACGACGACGATTCCAACCACTCGGTATGCTTGCCGACCAGCCGGACCAGGGCATCATGGCGGACCAGATACCAATCGCCGTGAACCGGAAAGGCCATATGGATCGAGCTGCCGTACTTCCGGGAGATCGTGAGCCGGGACTTGAGTTGAACCTTTAGTGTGGTTCCGTCCGCGTGGCAGGCCAAAAAGTCTGCGCCCTTCCAATCGTCCGCCAGCTTGATGCAGTTATAACCGTACTCGGCGAGGAGACCCGCCACTTTCTGGAAGTTAAACACTTCCTTCTGCCGGCCGCTTAGATCTCCGTAGTTGATCTTGCGGAGTTTCATTTTGGCGGGATCTCAGCCTTTTGCCGGAGCCAGGCGGGGCCGCGGCAATGACCGTACTGGTTCCAACTGCGCCGATACCATGATGGCCGGTTCAGATTCGATCGCGAATCCGGGAACGCTTCCATGATGCGCCGTTGAATCTCAGCATTACTGCCATTCTGATGCAGCACCTCTTCCGCAACCTCATAGGGTACTTGTAACTCATATTTCGGTCCCGTGATTATCTCGCGGACTTCCGATTCGGCGGCATGAGCCTGGGTCCGCGTCGCCTCGCTTTATGTCAGCTTCATCAGTCGTCTCACTTGTTGATCCGTTACCATCCAAGCATCTTGCAGAATCAAGAACTTGGCTCGGTAACATTATCTTGAGGCAACAGGAATTTCGATTGTCGCTGATCAGTCTTTTCCATGAGCTCTTCAGATTGCCAGGCGCCGTCGGCCTAAGTTGCAACACAACCCTTCTTTCCGTTAACCGTCAATCACTCGTGCTTTCAACCCCTTCCCGTCACTGCCAGAATTGGTCGGTTTCGGAGAATAATGTGAGTGGATCTTGGAAGAAAGCGGTCGGGGTCACATCACGAAACGGCAGATTACCTATTCCAAGTCGAAGTACCCTTCGTCAATCCGTTTGACCTCGTAGCGCATTTTCAGGCGCACGCCGATGTTGTGCTTGACCATCAGGCGCGCCAATTCGTCACCGTCGATCAGGACGATGCGTTTCGGACTCCGCACCACATAGTCCCGAGCCGCCTTGGTGAAACTGGAGGTTGTGACGAACACTCCCTTCATTGCGCCAACCGCATCGATCGCCCCAGCGAAGTTGCGCAGGGCGCTTTCGCCCACGGTGTTGCCATCAGCATATTTTTTGGCCTGAAGATAAACCTCGTCCAGACCGAGCGCGTCTTCCCGGATCGTGCCATCGATTCCACCGTCGCCCGAACTCCCGGTGACCTGGCCCATCGCATCGTCGCCGTCGCCATAGCCCATGGCGATCATCAGGTCCACCACCGCTTGTTCGAGAAACGCAGGGGCCGCCTGGCGAACCTGCTCCAGAACATCCGCCTCTAGCTCCAGGCTCAGTTGCCTGACAACATGATCTAACGCTTCCTCCGGCGTCTCCGGAGGATCGGGCGGCGATACTGGTGGGTTCTTAAGAAGAAGCTTTATGTCGCCAGGCGAAGGATCTTCAACCAGAAACTGCGCACCTTCCTCAGTCAACCGATAGACGGCGCTCCGGACTCTTTCCACCAAGCCGGCGCGTTTTATTTGGTTTGTTGCGTGCTTGATCCGAACCCGGAACAGCGGGGCCTTGCCTCCAGGATTCGTTTTCAGCAAATCTGCAGCGTTCAATCCCAATTTGGCGGCAACTCGCTCCCGCACCTCGGAAAGCGGTGTCTCTGCACCATCATCCAGCGCCTTGAGAACCGGGAGCATGAGCTCTTGAGTGTCGGGTATAGATGAAACATATGATTCCGGGTGAATAGGCCCCGGATCGGTTGTCGGGTCATAGAGACGGAAGTGGCTTGGATCGACTTGAAAGAGCAGATCTTCATAGGACTTGGCAGAGTAGTGAAGCCGATTGGGTGCATTCGTTGAGAACCGGATCAAGTGGGCTGAGATTGTCCCTCTCTTGATCTTTGGATACCGCTCACCGAACCACGCGATCGCGTGCTCTTTAGAGAATCGCTGTCCCTTTTGCGGGGCTAGCTCCTCGATCATTTCTTGGAGAAGAACTCGGACGGGTTTGTCGTAGATTGCCAATATGATCTGAGCCTCGGCGAAGATGCTGTCAGAATCAGGCGCGTCACTCGTCCAGATAATAAACGACACCGAGCAGGATCGACAGGCTATAGATGACGAACCGCATGCTCAGAGCGGTCGGACCTGCACTGCGTAAGAGAAGCCATGCCGAAGGCTGCGTTGACGAGACGTCGGGATCGGAGACCGGCAGGGTTCTGTCCGAAACAAACGCTCGTCTTGACCTGACAGTTTAGTAGCAGGGAACGTAACGCATTCCATGTTTCGTATCTGTCAGATAAAATACCCGAAGACGTATTCAATGGTCAGGCTGTGAAAACTGTTGCCTATTTGAGGGTCTCGACCGCGCAGCAAGACGTGGGCAGCCAGCGCCTCGCCATCCTCGAGTACGCACGCAAACACGACTTCCGCATCGACGATTTCATCGAGGCAACCGCCTCTGGACAGGCTTCCGAAAAGCGCCGCCGGCTCGACGAGCTGATGAACGTCCTCCAGCGCGGCGACCGTTTGGTCGTCAGCGAACTCTCCCGGCTCGGTCGGTCGCTGGGTCAGATCGTCGCCATCCTCGACGCCATCGCCAAGGCAGGCGTCGCCTTCGTGGCGATGAAGGAGAACATCCGCATCGAGGGCCAGCGCGACATTCAGACCAAAGTTATGACCACCCTCTTCGCGTTGTTCGCCGAGGTCGAGCGCGACCTGATCTCCGAGCGCACCCGCGAGGGCCTCGCCAAGGCCAGGGCCTCGGGCCAGAAGCTCGGGCGCCCGAAAGGCTCGCTGGGCGTCTCACGGCTCAACGGCAAGGAGGGCGACATCCGGCGCTTCATCGAGCTGGGCCTTTCCAAGACCGCCATCGCCAAGCTCACGGGCGTGTCCCGTACGACCCTCTACAGCTTCATGAGGACCCGAGGCCTCAAGCCGAGCCCTTAGCCTGTATTTCAACACGAATCCGGTCGGTACCCTTTTATTGACTCGCGGAAACTTTCCCTATGATGATCATCTGCCTCCCGATGCATGGACGTTACCGCTGATGGTAACGAGCTTTACCGCAAGTCAAACCTATCGATATCGATGCGATGGCGGCCCAACCGAGAATATCGAATCCCATTCGATCGTCCGAGAGGTGGAGGATAACGGTGACGGCACGTACAACTACAGGGTGTCGAAGGGGGGGAACGTCGGCGGTTTGTTCCCGATCGTTTTGCCTTAAAATATGCTAACGACAGTCCTGGGAGAACGATATGCTCATCCTGGTCGTAGCCATGGCATTGTCAGTGGTCCAGCCGAGTCAGTCTCAGACCCGCGAGGGTCAAGCTGATCGGTTCATCGTCGTCGGGATAGACATCATCCCGCCTTAGCTCGCTTGGCTCTCATAGGCCTTTGCCCTTGGTGTTGCCCCGATTCGCCGTGCTGTCACCTTCCACAGCGGTCCATGGCCGGCCTCGTATCCCGCAATCGCGTGGGCGATCTCGTGCAGCACGGTGTCCCGGATCTGCTCCCCGCTTCCCTCCAGGGCATGGGTGCGGCTGATCCGGATCACGTGGTGTCGGAAATGACAGTCGCCAAGGCGTTTCCTGGCCTCGCCGAACGCGACGGTCCAGCCCGTAAGCCCATACTCGTCCATCAACCGCCTGGCCATTTCCGCGACACCGTTCAGCCGCTCCGCACCGTTCCTCGCGCTTTCCCTTCCCGCCCTGCGGAGTAGGCCATAGAAAATATTCCAGCATGTCTCTTCGCAGCGCACCTTTGCACTCTTCGGGTTGAGCTTCACGATCTCCCCACGCCTTGGTCCGTCTGATGAGATGGACTCCTCCTTTGACTTCGTCGGCATCTAAAGTGCCAAAGTCATAAAGAGGCTCGCACAAGTGCGGCCTAAACACAGTGTGTAAGAAGGAGTCCAAATGAAGAATAAGACGATCGCAGTGGATCTGGCAAAGAATGTTTTCGAGATCGGGGTATCGGATCGACCCGGACATGTCGAGAAAACATATCGTTTAAGTCGGGTGAAGTTTCTCCCGTTCTTTGTGAATCGAGAACCGGCGACAGTGCTGATGGAAGCCTGCGGTTCAGCCCATCACTGGGGAAGGCAGATCCGGGAACTGGGGCACGAGGTGGTTCTGATTTCGCCGCAGTATGTGAGGCCGTACGTGCCGCGCGACAAGACCGATCGTGCGGATGTGAAAGGATTGCTCGAGGCCTATCGCAACACGGACATCCTCCCGGTTCCAATCAAGACCCTCGCCCAACAGCAACTGACAGCACTGCATCGAATCCGTTCGACATGGATGCGAACACGAGTCACACGAATCAACATGGTGCGGGGGTTGTTGCGGGAATTTGGCTTCGTGATTCCTGTGGGAGCTCGTAATGTGGTGCCGGCGGTGATGGGGCTGATCGAAGATGCGGAGATCGAGATTCCCAGTGTGGTTCGGGAGATGTTGGACCAGGTGTGTGGCGAGATTCGCGAACTGGAAGCTCACTTGCGAAGCGTGGAACGGGAGCTGGAAGCACTGGCCCAGCAGACACCGGCGGTGGAGCGTCTCCGCTCGATTCCTGGAATCGGGCTGCTAACCTCTACGGCCATAGTGGGGTTTGTCGGCGACATCCAACGATTTCGATCGTCCCGCCAGTTTGCCAGTTATCTGGGGCTCACACCCCGGGAACATTCCAGTGGTAATCAGCGTCGGTTAGGTGGGATCAGCAAGCGCGGCGACCGTTATCTGAGGACGCTACTCATCCACGGGGGGCGTTCGGTGTTGTTTAGGGCTCCGAAAGCGGAGACCCCATCGCCCTTACAGCAATGGGGCCTTCGTATTCGCGAACAGCGGGGACACAACAAAGCGGCCGTGGCCCTGGCCAACAAGCTGGCCCGCAGAGTGTGGGCGGTTTGGAAACGAGACTGTGACTATCAGGCCAACTATCGGGCGGCCTGACCCAGAGTCGAGAAGTCTATTCAGCTAGCTGCGACGACGTTGGAGTTGATGGCGTACCGGTCAGACCGGCGCGGGGAAATGTCGACACATGTCCTGGCCCTCTTGAGGCCGTCCATCCGGTTGGCACCCCGCGCGCGAATTCCATCATGGCCCGGAACCAAAGCGTTCCACTTAAGAGGCCGGAGATACGGATGCAGTCGACCTGCCATTCACCTCGAAGCGTCCCATCAGCCGTGCTGAATGTCATCGTCGAAGATCGAACAGGAGAGTTGCGCCTACTTGACAGAGGAGTCCAGATAGGGACTTGTGAACGTCACCTCGTCTCCCACGCGGTAGTCAGCGCGCGCTTTGTCGTGCCGTGTGATTATCGTGGCTAGTCGCGCTCCCCCCGAGTCCTTTAACGCCGACTCCGGGACTTTCCACATCCGCTCTTCCGTGTCGACTACCTGAGCGAAGCGGCGCCGTCCCTGCCTTTGGAGGAGATGTCCGTGGATTGTTTTCCCTTTGTGGGTGAACTGTACGGCAGACCCGACAGATAGCGAGCGCTTCTCCTGCTGATTGATCATTCGACTTTCTCCTCTGTCTTAGCGTTGTTGCATGGATCATCCCGAAGGATGCCCTATCATCGTGTTTTTCAACACTGGGGATAGTCTAAATGCCACATAAGTTCAACGCAGCGCGACGGCACAAGTTTGATAAGGCGCAGTACCGGGTGATCAACTGGGCAGAATATAACGAGAGCCTGCGCCAGCGGGGTGATCTGACGATCGAGACATGCCTGACGCTGCGCACGGCGTATCGGCTGGGGTTGCGACAAACGCAGGGGCTGATGGGATCCATCGGCACTCTCATGGGGCTGGATATACGGGTGCCGGATTACTCCACACTGTCGCGTCGCTGTGCCATGAAAGATATCGGGAAGCTTACTTACCACAGGTATGCACCGTTGCGAGGCCGGGACGAATACCCGACTAGGCCAATATACCTGGGTCTAATCCTTGGTCGGTTCATGTACGAACACCTCTTTCCAGTCGACGTCCCCCCTTGCGCATTCCGGTGAAGTTGAACGCCGGATCCGGGGATCTTGAACACGGATTCCGGCGAACGTGAACGCTCGTCGGAGCGTAGCGACGTTGGTCGGTCGGTTTCCTCCCATCGGTTTCGCAAGTCGTAAACGCCCCCGTGTCGTTGAAGAGGAACGTTACCGTCGTGGCCGTACCGAGTATTGGGTCCGCCGCCGCCCATGCTTCAAGCACTCGCGCCGTCCGATCCACGATGGCATTTTCAACCGCAATTCCGATCACCCGAACCTGCCGCCCCTTCTTGCGGAGCGCATCCCAAAGCGGCCCATGCGCGGTTCCCCACACGGCGGGGCCTTGCTGAACTGCCCCAATGGGGTATATAATGCGGCTCGATGCAGACAGTAGCCGAGACCCCGACATTCTCCCGTCAAGCTGACAAGCTGTTCAGTGAGGACGAGAAGCGCGAATTGATCGACTTCCTCGCGGAGCATCCGCTGGCGGGGGATGAAATTCCGGGCACGGGCGGCGTCCGGAAGCTACGTTTCGCGGCCTTCGGACGGGGCAAGCGAGGCGGTGCGCGGGTGATCTACTACTACCTGGACGAAGCGATGCCGGTCTACGCACTGCT
>CBDHGK010000036.1:0-29801 GCA_965263045.1 Terriglobia bacterium | reverse complement strand
GCCCGGGCCACCGCATTCCGGCGCTTGTTCCTCCTCCTGGGCGCCGTCGCCCTGCTGAAGTTCAAAGATCCGCGTGTGCGCTTGATCGGCCACCTTCGCCAGGAACAGGAGGTCGTTACGACCGAAGGTCTGTGTCGTTTTCCTCTGCTCAGTGTCCTTGTAGAGGTGGGGGAAGGTGATGGTGTAGCGGATGCGACCTTCGGTGTCGTTGTGCGAGATGGCAGCCTTGAGGGAGCCGATGCGGATTTTAGGGACGGATTTCGAGTTCGCCATAATGTTTTTCTTCCTGAGAGTTATAGGGTCTGGAGCGTTGCCGCTCGCTCAGGACAGGCGGCAATCTCTGAGCCCGGACGCGGAAGGAATGGCGAAGCCGCCACCGGAAAGAGAATGGAGGTCCCATCCCCTACAAAAAAGAGTGACGGACGCCTAGGGCAAGGACCGGGGTCCTTGCGACTGTTTCCGGAAGATCCGGCCGGGGACTGGCCACACAGTTGTGCTGGACTGTTCAATTTAGGAGCGAAGGAATCCGACGCTAGTTGCCGAAAGTACTTTCTTATAATTTCCTGGTTTCTTGTTTTTTCACAACCCTCGTCTTGCCTAATACATGTCCTAATCTTTTATCTGTTCTTAGTACATGTAGGGGTGTCCTGTTTATTCAAGAGAATTACGGTATAAGTGTCCCGTTTATTCAAGAAAATCGGACTTTTAAGGTGTCCCGTTTATTTCTGCAAAACGCTAACAAACAAAGGCTTACTGTGGATTCGTATTGCCTCTTAAGCCCACAGAATTCCTCGCAGAGCTTCGATGGCCCACCTACCACCCAAAATCGTTCACGCGGACGGAGGCGTCTAGAGATCAGGGAAAGGGAAGATCGGCCTGCCTATTTCACAAGCTGAAGCCCTGTGGGGGCGATGGATGGCTTGGAGGGCGAGAGAATCAACACGCCCTTCCCGGTCGAGTATTTGAATCCCGGCCATGCCACCTTGATCTTCTTCAACTCACGGAGAACCTTGCGCCGGAAGTTTTGAACAGTAATTTTGTCCGTAGCCTGCGTAGGGTTAGCTCCGAACTGGCGATAAAGCTGGGGCCAGGTTAGGTGGAGGGGGTGGGCCAGCGCGAAGGTCCGGTAGGTGAGCCACATGTAGAGATCCAGGCCGAGCGACGAACGTTTAAGCGCATTGAGAATGTTCATGTCCAGAGGCACCGGGTGGTTGATGATCTCTTCAAAGAACTTCTCGCCGAGTTCGATTTTACTCTCCCACAGCGTCGGTGCGTTGGGGCGCTTGGGGTTCCACCAAAGTTCAGTTCGGTCGGCGATTGGCGAGTTCACTGTGGCCTTTCCGTGTTCGTCCTCGTAGATTAGTGCGATGTGCGAGTTGAACAACCGGTCCATCTGGTTGCGGATCCTCGTTCGAGCACCTGTAGGACCACCGCCGACGGGAGCCATACCCATCTTGCGCATGAACTCCGAAAGCGAGGAGCCTAGGATCAAGACACGGCTTTGGGTCCGTACCGTGAGGGGCTCCCCATTCTTCGGACAGAAAATCCCGGATCTTAAGGTGGATCGCTGCCGTTGAAATGGGTTGATGTTTTACCCGTCGCCGAGCCTGTGGGAACTGTGAAAAAGCCGAGTCTCCGAGGCTGTTTTCAAGCCGTTGTGGAAATCCTTTTTGAGGATTTCCATCAGCGGCGGCAGTTTCCACAGGCTGCAGCTTTCTTTCTTTTTTGGTTCTCTTTTCTTTCTTTTCGCCTCCGATAAACACTTCCAGAGAAAAGATCGCGCCAGGATCGCCTGTCAACGGCGTTCGCCGTCTGGGGCAACCTGGAGTATGGCTGCTTTCTTGACCGATGCCGTACTCCTCGTACTTTGAAAGTACATCGCCTCGGGTGTCTGATAGTCGAATACCTGATGACCGCGTTCCTGATTGTAAAATCTGAAATAGACAGTCAGGTTCGAGACCGCCTCGGGAACGCTCATGTAGTCCTTCAGGTACACTTCCTCGTACTTCACCGTTCGCCATAGACGTTCGACGAAAATGTTGTCCAGGAACCGGCCCCGGCCGTCCATGCTGATCCGGATGCCCTCGCCTTCGAGTCGGCTCGTAAACGCATCGCTGGTGAACTGAGAACCCTGATCCGAGTTGAAGATCTCCGGTTGCGCATGCCTCAGGGCCCAGTCCAATGCCGACACGCAGAAAGCGCTGTCCATCGATACTGAAACCTCCCAGGCCAGCACATACCGGCTGTACCAGTCCATGATCGCCACCAGATAGATAAACCCCTGCCGCAGACGGATATACGTGATATCGGTGGCCCACACCATGTCTGGGCGATCGATCCTCAGCCCCCGTAGCTGGTACGGATAGATCCGATGTCCCGGTGCCGGCGTCGACAACCGCGGTTTGGGATAGATCGCTTCCAGTCCCATCTGCCGCATGAGCCGTCGTACTCGTTTCGCATTGACCCGGTGACCTTGATTCTCCAGCCAGTGAGTCATCCGCCGCACGCCGTAGAACGGCGTCCGTGTGTACTGCTCGTCCAACAGACGCATCAACTCCAGGTTCTCGGCGCTCTCGCCAACAGGCGTGTAGTAGAGTCCCGACCGGGACACTCCCGCCAACCGGCACTGCTCGGTGATGCTCAGTTTCTTGTCGCTTGATTCGATCCATGGCCGTCGTTGTCCTAACGTGAAAGTCCGGACTTTTTTTTCAACCAATCCACCTCGACGTGCAACTTTCCGATCTCTTGGTAAAGTTCGGTCCGGACTTCTTCATCGGCTTCCATCGATTGTGTCTTCCCGTTCGAGAAGATCTCCGATGCGCCATCGAGCAACTGCTTCTTCCACTTTGTCACCATATTCGGGTGGACCCCGTAGTTGGAGGCGATCTCCTGGATCGTTCGCTGTCCCTTCACCGCCTCCACCGCGATCTTCGCCTTCAGATCGGCGCTGTACTGCTTCCTCTGTCTCTTCTTCATCTGCCTCTCCCGAGGCAGCGATTTTACACCTTAGCGACCTGTCCGAATTTTGGGGAGCACCTCACCGCTTCCGTGCATACCCAGGCCAGTAGCAGGCGGGGAATGTTGCCGAATGGTAGTTTTGTTTCCGGACCAGCCTGTATGTAGAGCCGGTATGGCCCGTTGACCCGTTTGTAGTAAGTCTGGTTGCTCGGGTGAATACGGGGCAAGCTACACAGTGCCAGCAGCCGCGTCATGAAGCCCAGTTCGGCGTCCGCTTCGCTGGCCCCTACAAGCTGATCAACCTGGTCGAAGAGAGTGAAGTGGTGGCGCGCCTGGGGCGTCACCTGAGAGAGTGCAGGTTTTGATTTATCGTTCATGTGCTATCAAGCCTCCATATCCTTATCATGTTTTACCGTCCAGATCGGGGCCGTTAAGCAGAGATTCTTTGCCGCGTTGTATCCGCGAACCAGTAGAAGCATCGCCCTGAAAATCCCGCTCGCCTCTGTTGCATCGTCCTGGCAGGGGTGTCTGGCATCACGGCACCTGCGCCAGCTTGAGTTGGGGATCGGCGAACGCAACGGGCCTGTAGTGCCAGCGCCGCTTTGCGGCGTCGTAATCGCCCACGTGGAGGGCTTCTTCGACGTAGCGCTTCCCCTCGCGCCGCGTCATGTGAATCACCATGGAGATCCCGTCCACGACGCCCCTACAGGTGACTTCCCACGGCAAGTCCGTCTCGCCTTGCATGGCGCAAGTCGCCAACCGGGAGAGGGCTGATTCGGCGTTGTTGGCGTGGATCGTGGTCAGGCTCCCACCGTGCCCGGTGTTGAGCGCCTGTAAGAGATCGGCGGCCTCGCCGCCCCGGACCTCGCCCACCACGATGTGATCCGGGCGATGGCGCAAGGCATGGCGCACGAGGTCCCGGATCGTCACCGATGCGCCGTCAATGCCCCGCGCCTCGAAGCGGACACAGTTTTTCCGGTCGATGCGGAGCTCCAGGGTGTCCTCGATGGAAACAATGCGGTCGTCGGCGGGGAGCAGCTCGACCAGGGCATTGAGCAAGGTGGTCTTACCCGATCCAGTTCCGCCCGACACGAGGATGTTCCGCCGTCCGAGCAGCGTGGCGCGCGCCTCGTCGAGCACTTCTTGGGGCAGTGAGCCGAAGCGCACGAGATCCTCGGGCGAATAGCTCCGCTTGCCGAAGCGCCGGATGGTGATGGCGACGTGCGGTGCGGCCGGGGGCACGCAGATCGCAACCCGTGAGCCGTCATCCAGGCGCGCATCGAGGATCGGTGCGGTGGCCGGATCGAGGCCGAGGGGCCGTGCGATCTGAATGGCCGCCCGCTCCAGCGCCGCCTCATCGAGGCCGGGCGCGGGATGGGGCCGGATTTCACCGCGGCTTTCGATCCAGACGTTACGAGGTCCGTTAATCATGATCTCGCTGACGTCCTCATCTTCGAGGACCGATTCCAGCCCCGGCAGGAACGGGCGCAGGTAGTCCATGCCGCGTCCCTCCCTATCTGCCCCGCTCGTATCTTCCCCGTCTCGACGGCGCGCCAGTAGGGCATCGTCTCCGGAAGGTAGTACGGCTTGAGATAGACGCGGACGGCGCTTGTGGCGTGGGTGCCGTCATAGGGCAGGCAAATCGCCTGGCAATTGGGAAGCAAGGCAAACTCTCTCGGCTGAAACAAAGCCTCGCGTTGTTCCCGGAATGACTTGCTGGTTCCGACCGATCCCTGACCACCCCCGGCCTTGCCGGACAGGAGCGAGACTTCCGCTTTCCGCGCGGATTCGGTGACGGTCCAGCTCGGCTTGATCTTGGCCACCTGCCCGCACAGTTTCGAGGCGATCTCGGCGCTGGCGTCGTCGCTGAGGGAAAGGAAGATCCGGGTGCGGAGCGTCTGCGAGAGAGTCCGCCAAGCCTCGGAGGTGCCCAGCACGGAACGGAGCGAGGATATGGATTGTGTGGCGACGATGGGGATGACACGGCACTGCCGGGTGAGGGCAAACGCCTTTTCGTCTCCGCTGGGGTCGTCCTCGCCGACTGAGGCGAACGATTGATATTCGTCACAAATGAAGACGGCGGGCCGGAAGTAACGCTTGGAGTCCGCTTTCATCTGTGCCGGCCGCCGGAGCAGGGTCTGGAGCCAGGCATTCTTCAGGAACACACCCACGGCGCGGGCCAGCGCGGGATTCGATCCGGCAGGCATGTTGAGGGCCAGGACTTTTCCGCTCTCGATCAGCTCGTCCAAGGGCGGAAGATGTTTCCGGATTCCGCCTTCTTCTCTCGGCTCCCACTGGGGTCGCTCGGCCTCGTCTTTCACCGGCGGTGCCTTGGGACAGAAAACAGCGGCCACGTCCTCCATGTCGAACAGAGACAGAAAACTGGAAATCCCCTCGACACACGAGGTCCGCAGTTTCGGATCCAGCTTCATCCAGTCATGCTCGTACCAGGTCTTCACGCTTTTGAGGCGCGCCCACAAACGTGTCGGGTGGGTGTGAGCCTCGGGTATTTCAGTGCGGTATTTGATGCCCTTTGTTTGTAACCAGCGTTCCAGCTCAGGCGTCCTGATGGATATACACTCTCCATCGTCCGTGTCTTCCCAGGTTCCAAAGGCGAGCAACGCGTCCTTGCGCACCGCCCAATCCTTCGCTGAAAGCACGACATACCCATAGGTATGAATAAATACGTGCATCTCGGCCTCAACGATCTTTTGTCCGAACAATTCGGGATTGATCGCGCATTGGTAGACATCCTGCAAGGTCACCCAGCGGTCGGGAAAGATCCGGTGCAGCTCGATAATCCACTTCACCAGATTCGTGTAGGCCTGCTGCCAGAACGGGTCTTTCCCCTTGCCGAACAACTGATTCAAGAGAGACGACACCGTATAGGCCAGGGAGTAGGAATCGAGCCAGTGCGCGGCCAGGGGGTTCCACTGATATTTGCCGCCCAGGCTCAGCTCCATGTAATCGTCTTCCCGGCCCGCCTCTTCGAGAATCTTCCGGATGTCGTAGCAGAAATCCCCCTTCACTTCGAGGACCAGGGCGGCGGCCCGGCGCTTCGGATTTGCGGCTTGCCAGCCGAGCAACTGGCGGGCAAAGGGGTGCATGCAAGCCGAGGTCTTCCCGGACCCGACCGCTCCAAATATGGCGACTCCGGTATACAGTCCCTTCTCCGGGATGACGAGCCACTTTGGGTTGGGAACCTCCCGCGCCTCGACCGGATGATGTGTCTCGCCGACGACGATGGCCGGTTTCTCGTCCGCCTCCGAAATCGGCCACGGGGGAAGGCCGCCGCGGCCGCCAGGCTTCCTGGGCGCGGGTTCCAACCATACGCGCCACACACCCAAAACGAGCGTGCCGCCGATAAAGACAACGGTGCCGGGCATGGCGGCATACC
Source organism: Terriglobia bacterium (assembly GCA_965263045.1). Lineage (GTDB taxonomy): Bacteria > Acidobacteriota > Terriglobia > 20CM-2-55-15 > 20CM-2-55-15. The sequence continues at coordinate 23,446 of CBDHGK010000036.1, read as the reverse complement.
AGCCGTGCATCAGCCACAAAAGCATGGGTGCATCGAGGGCCATCAGCGCGACGACGGGGTTCTCCGATCCGGCCGGAAACGGGCGCCACACATATCGGCCCGTTGAGGCGGCCACCGCCAGGACAAATAGAAAAACGTGACTCCATTTCATGCCGTCTCAGCCCTCCGCAATCCGAGCCTTCCTGCAAGGATCACTATGGCGGGAGCGACCCCCCGTAGGGAAGGAGGCACCGGACCCGCGTGATGCGCAAAGCCACGGGGGTCCGGAGCCGAGTGGAATGCGCAAACGGGGGGGTCGCTCCCGCCATTTTGACCCCCTCTGGTGCAGCACTGGACCCCCTCTCTGGTGCAGCACTGGACCCCCCCTCTGGTGCTGCACCGGACCCCCCCTCTGGTGCAGCACTGGAAACGACCGTGATAATGGCCTAACCACAAGTGAACAAAAGCGATATTGGAAAGAGAAGATGCGCAAAGGTCGTGCGCACAGGTCGTGCGCAACAGTACCCGTTCTGTTTGGCGCACGCTGGCTCGGCTCTGAGGTCTGCGCAATGGGTGCCCGATTTTCGAGAGGGTGCGCCCGGGTTCGAAGGCCGGATTGAAGATGAGTGGCGCGGAAGGAATCCGCAAAGTTCGATCTCATTCCGGAGCCTCGTAGAGCTGCACGCCGGCCGGATAAATACGCCAGGATCGCCATACCTCGAAGGTGTCAATCCGGATGGCGGCCGCTGCGGGGTTTGCCGCCATGCCCCGCAATGACCGGTAGCGCGCCCCGGCCCGGGTGAAACCTCCAAATCGAGCGAGAACCTTGGAATCAAAGGTGTCGAGCGCCCTGGAAAGTTCGTTGATTTCCTTCTGCAACTCTGCCGCATGGGAGCTTGGGCCATTACTTCCGCCGTTGGCCCCCGTGTTATCGCGCGCCCATCCCGCCAGGACGGCTCGCGCGCGGTTGTCGGCGTCGGGATTGATTCCGATTGCGGCCAGATGAATCTTGATGCCCCGTTCCCGCATGACACTCCAGACATGCTGGTGCGCCCATCCCCAATTCTGGAGTTCCGTGGAGGTGTTGTTGCCGGGATCGACATAGACAAACGTGGTCGTCGGCCCACCCGCAATGGGGAGCTTCAGATGAAAATACCGGGCGAGGCCCCCGGCCGCCCCGGTATAAATCCGTTTGGGCAGTTGGTTCTTCGGGACGCCGACTCCTGTGCAGTAAAAAACCTTTTCCTCTTCGGTCGGGAGCCATTCCAGCTCCGGGTGTTCAATGACGTAATCCAGGGACAGGAGCCGCCGGAGATAGGCGGCGGGATCGGCAAATCTGCGGTGCCGGACGTTGGGAACCCCCAGCTCCCGATAAATGCCCTTGTAGGTGATCCGGCAGGCTTGCGTTCGATCCATGCGGCGAATGACGGGAATGGGCTCTTCCACGGCAAGTTTGAAGTCCACGAGGGTCTGGACCTTGTTGCATGGATCATCCCGAAGGATGTCTTATCATTGTGTTTTTCAAAACCGGGGATAACTTAGATGCCACATAAGTTCAACGCAGCGCGACGGCACAAGTTTGATAAGGCGCAGTATCGGGTGATCAACTGGGCGGAATATAACGAGAGCCTGCGCCAGCGGGGTGATCTGACGATCTGGGTCAGTGAGGAGGCTCAAAGTGTGTGGAGCGCGCCGCGCCGCACGTCACGGGGTGGCCAGCGGAGATACTCGGATCTGGCGATCGAGACATGCCTGACGCTGCGCACGGCGTATCGGCTTGGGTTGCGACAAACGCAGGGGCTGATGGGTTCCATCGGCACGCTCATGGGGCTGGATATACGGGTGCCGGATTACTCCACACTGTCGCGTCGTGCAAACGGCTTGAGCATCGCTCAGGTGATGATGCAAGCCGGATCTGTGCCTGTCCATCTGGTGGTGGACAGTACCGGCCTCAAGATCTTCGGCGAAGGGGAATGGCTCGCGCAGAAGCATAAAATCAAGGGAATACGCCGCCGCTGGCGCAAACTCCACCTCGGACTGGACCTGGCCAGCGGTGCGATTGTTTGCGCCAATCTGACTCACGATGACGTTGGAGACAGCACTGCATTACCCGGGCTCCTGGATCAATTCGATGCCCCGGTCACGGGCTTTCTGGCTGACGGCGCCTATGATGGAGCGTCTACACGAGATCTGCTGAGGGAACGGTATGGGGAGACCCTGGATGTGGTTATACCGCCGCCAAAGAACGCAGTGATCCGACCGCAATCGGCGCGGGATCCAACCGTTCGGGATCGCCATATTGCTCAGATCCGCAGCAACGGCCGCATGGCCTGGCAAGTGGCCACAGGGTACAACCAGCGCAGCCGGATAGAAACGCAGATCGGCCGTTGGAAGGGTGTCATCGGCCGCAGACTCCAATCCCGCAGCTTCTCCAGGCAGATCACGGAGATCCAGGTCGGCCAGAAAGTCCTGAACACAATGACCGCACTCGGACGGCCTGTGTTCGAACGTATCGCCTGACGCTACCGCTTGGGAAAGGGCGAATTCCATCTCCGCCTCAATCCATGCAACAACGCTCCTAAAACATACCTTCGTCCATGAGTTCGGGCACGCGATGGGCTTTAAGCATGTCCTGTCTGCTAACGCAGTCATGGCAGACTTCGGCAACTTGGCGGACACGTTCAGCGCCCGCGAGCAGTTCCACGCGCAACTCGCCTACAAGATAGGTCGCGGGGCGCGCTATTGCGGGTGGCCGTTCAGCGCGAGCTGCCTGTCACGTCCCTCCGCCCCTTCTCACTAGTGCCGCGCATCGTGTTTTCCCGAAATCGGTAAGTTCCGCGCGGGATGATGTCTATCTCGCGCCGCCGCGCAGCGTCGAGTAGACGGTCTCTCTCCGGGCGCCGCCTGGATCTGGAGACGCCAGCGGGCTCGCTTAGAGTAATTTTTCACATCGTTGCGGCTCAAGCCCCCGCTAGTGCTTCCTTTTTCCCCCTGCCCTGTCTGGAAGCGCATGGGAGAATAAAGCATGCAGCGTCAACGCGGCGAGTTGGTTCCGATCGGTGAAGTCGTCGCCGATCTGGACGGGCCGGTCAAGGCGATCCGCGAAGCGCGGCGTGGGCTTCACCCGCTTCGATCAAGTAAACCAACTTGTCTCAGCCAGCGAAGCGGACCCGGAACTTGGTTTCATGGCACGGATGATGGTGCTGTGTTCGTTGCCTCGCCGCGATCCCGGCAAGACGACTCAGTACGAGCGCGTGAATGGACCGTACACGCTCATCATGCGTTTTTCGGCGATCCGCGCCGATCTCCCCGGTCCTCACCGTAGAAGAAGATCCCCGGTTTCTCCCCACGTCGCCGGCACGATCGACGGGTTTCCGAGCGAGTCGTCACCTTACCGGTCGTATCCTGTGCGAGATGGTAAGGGGTTCTTCGCCGAAGGACAGAATCACTCCGCCGTCATAGGCGAGAAAATTGTTCGCGGCCGAAAAGATGTCGTCTGCCGATTCCCGCCAGAGACACAGCGTAGGGAAGACGATTCCACCCTTCGGCTCGGCGATGCCGACATGGTCGATCAACTTGCGGTAGAGGTACAGTGCCGTTTCGATGACGACGATGTGGTTGAACTTGAGTCCGTGGATCTTGATGTTGTTCAAGATATGCAATTCGGGATTCCGAGACGGATCGGTGTCCCTCTCGTTTTCTGTCCGCAGGAGACGGGATACGTTCGACGCATGCGCACCTTCGTAGTTTGCAATGGTCCGTATCGCATCTTTTAGGGAAATCCCCCGTTGGTCGAACATGACCAACTGCTGCTCCAGCCACGCATCGCAGCTCAGCTCACTCGATTCAGTGTTGAACAATTCTTCTGGCCTTACCTTCCATGGAGCGTCCCTGGTCGGCGTTTCGGTCCAGCTCGCGGATCCGGGTAACGGCCATTCGATGCAGAGCTCCAGCCGTAAAGGAGTAATGGCAATTTCCTGCACCGACTTGGTCACCAGGGTGTCCTCATCCAGTGTGTCCAACCGAAAGCGGCCTCCAGTGATTCCCCATTCGATGATGAACTGCCCTCGGTTGCCAGGAATTCGACGAAGCCTACTGAACGCGAGTTCGAGGGACCGGCAAACATCGTCGTCAAGCAGGCGCGTCGCTCGCACGTTCCTGTCTCCGAGGACCATCTTTCTCAAAAAGATCGAGCACGCACGGGCTAACGCGGCCGCCGATTGCTCCAGGTGTTCGAATTGTTCCGAGCGAGCAAGCTGTGCCGCGACCCCGTCGAGCGCGAGATGGAGGTCGCAGAGGGTATCGTGGATTCGTTCCTCCTTCTCCTTGTGTCGCCCGGTGACCTGGCTTCCACTGTCGCTGATGAATTGGATGAGGGACGCGGAATCGGCCGCGTTGCCTTCGTCCGTCATGGTTCGTTCCTCAATGTGCCGCTATCGTGGGCCGCTCGCTTGCCGAGCATCGGTACCGAGCGCGATCCGCGGATGCTCGAAGTATAGCCGCTGGCGAACCGCCGTCCGACCTCCTCGGCAAAGGTACGGGCAGTGGTCAGCCAAGCGCGGAACTCGTTGGCGGTGGGACTGAGTTCGTAAAGGTAGTGGTGGCAGGTGCGGCTCAGAGCTGACCACGCAGCGGAGGTCTCCTACGCCAGGCAGAAATCACGCAGAGAGCCCTCGATCGCCTGGCGGCCGAGTACGGGCGCGGTTCTCGGCCACAGGACCGCGCCGCGGCCGTCGCGGATTCCGATCAGCTCCTCCGCAGTCGAAACGATCCGTAGCGTCGTCATCTTCCCGGACATCACTTCGACCTTACCGGCGCGAAGCCCAGCTGGTTGCGGTGACGCCGCCGGGCCCAGATGTGCTGCAGGTCGTCATCGCTCACGGTGTCGTGCGCCGCAGGTCCGCCTCACGTGGCGGAAGGGAAAACAGGGCCGACCGCGGCCGGCGTGTCAACACGGGTCTCCGAGCCATGCTGTTTCGCTCGACGTATGCAAGACATAGAATCAGACACGGGATACGACACACGGCGGCGCGTACTGAAAGGCGTCCTTGCCCGCATGTCCCAAACGAAGGTTTGCGATACATGCTGATCGGCTACGCCCACGTCTCAAAGGCGGATGGCTCCCAGTCGCTGGACCTGCAGCGCGACGCCCTTCGGGCCGAAGGCATCGACGACCCAGCCCACCTCTACCACGACGTCGCTTCCGGCGTACGCGACGACCGGCCCGGACTCGACAGCAGCTTGCGCGCCCTGAGGAAGGGCGACGTGCTCGTCGTCTGGAAACTCGACCGTCTCGGCCGCAAAGGATCGCTTGATGAAGGGTCTGGACGGCTTCCTTGAAGCTCCACGCCGTTGGCATCTTTAACGCCGACATTATCCTCAGTCGACGCCACCCGTCTGGTTTTTCCGGAAGCGCTGATGTCCCCGCGGTGGTTCAGGTCCACATGAATCACCAGGCGGTTCCCATCCACCACTTCGAATTGAACGTTTTCCACTCGTATAGCCCCCTTAATTAAGAGACCTATAAAGAATACTTGACAGTCCCGGTGGATGATGTATGTTCTGTATGTCAACTGAGGGGAGTGCGGCAATGGAAACAAAGAAGGCACCGGGAAAGGCATATCGTGAGGGGTTGTCGGTATTCGAGTTGTTCGAGATGTTCCCGGACGAAGCCTCTGCCCGCAAGTGGTTCGAGCATGTCAGGTGGGCGGATGGACGCGACTGTGGACACTGTGGATCCAATAGAACCCGCGAGGTTCCAAACGAGAAGCCCATGCCGTACTGGTGCACGAGCTGCCGCAAGTACTTCAGCGTGAAGGTCGGAACTCCGATGGAGTCCAGCAAGCTACCGCTTCGCAAGTGGGTTGTCGCCATGTACCTTATGACCACAAACCTAAAGGGCGTGTCGTCCATGAAGATCCATCGGGATCTGAAGGTGTCGCAGCCTACGGCGTGGTTCATGATCCATCGGATACGGGAGACGTGGAACAATGCTGACGGCGGAGTTGCCTTCCAGGGACCCGTTGAAGTAGACGAGACCGACATGGGCGGCAAGGAACGAAACAAGCACCAGTCCAGGAAACTGAAGGCTGGACGGGGACCTGTGGGCAAGGTCGCTGTCGTGGGCATGAAAGACCGGGAGACGAACCAAGTGAGCGCCGAAGTGGTCGAAAGCACGGACGGACTGACTCTGAAGGAATTTGTGCTGGATCAGGTAGCCGATGGCGCGAAGGTTTACACGGACGAGCACATGGGCTATCGGGGACTCCCTAACCACCAGTCGGTTAAACATTTGGTCGGCGCGTACGTGGACGGCATGGCGCATACCAACGGCATCGAGTCTTTCTGGAGCATGCTGAAACGGGGCTATAAGGGCACGTACCACAGCATGAGCGCCAAGCACCTTCAACGGTACGTCAACGAGTTTTCCGGGCGACACAACATCCGACAGATGGACACCTTGGACCAGATGGTAGACATTGCCCGTAAATTCGTCGGGAAGCGGTTGCGCTTGAGAGACTTGTTAGCTGCCCCGAATGTAGCCGTGCCGCAGGCTAGCAGTGACCTGTTCTAAGCAGGCAATCAAGAGGTGGGACGATGAAAAACAAGAAACCTGAAAAGCCTACCCACCGCCCGATGCCGGAAGACCCGCGCCAACTAGCAAAGGCCATGTTTGACACGGCAGATGAGAAAATTGAATCCGGCGAGCCTATGCGCTCGGATCCGTCTGAAATGATCACAGCAACACACAAGGGCATTCTTCCTATCGGCGGTCTTCAGCTTGAGTGCTACGTGTTAGCGGATGGCCGAAGGGTCTTCCACAAGCGGGGCATGGCAAAGGCCATGGGTCTCAAATCCGAAGGCGGCAACGCCTTCATGAAGACCTTACGTCGGAAATCCCTTGGATCCGAAATCGACGATAAGTTACGGAAAACTGTCGAAAGCCCTATTGTGTTCAATGCTTTTAGGTCGGATCCAGCCCACGGATACGAAGCTGAAGTCCTAGTTGATATCTGCAAGGCAGTTGTGCGTGCCAGCGAGGCCGGAAAGCTATCCGAACGGCAACAGCCCATGGCACGGCAGGCAAATTCCATTGTCAACGCTTTAGCAAACGTCGGCATCATCGCACTGATCGACGAAGCTACTGGATACCAGACAGCGCGGGACCCGGAAGCTCTGCGGTTACTGGTCCAAGCCTATATTGAGAACGAGAGGCGCGAATGGGAGAAGGAGTTTCCAGACGACTACTACGTTACGCTCAATCAAGTCTACGGCTCGGATCCGTACGTTGAACGTACTCGCGGCGGTATCGTTATTAACAAGCCGCAACACTTTGGTAACTTTACCAACAAGTATATCTATAGGCCTCTAGAGAACGGCGAGGTTCTGAAGGAGCTTCAGCGATTGAACCCGCAGGTTGATGCAAAGGGAAGCCGGAAACAGAAGTTCCATCAGTTTTTGACCAAGGGATATGGTCTCGATAAACTACGACAGCAACGGCAAGAAGTCCTGACAATCCTGAAATTGGCCGACAACATTAAGGACTTCAAGCGCTTGTACGAGAAACGGTTCGGACCCCTTAATCGCCAGTTAAGGTTGATGCCGGACTTCTTCAAACCATGATGAGTGTTGGGCAGCAGAGAAGCCACCAGCCCTTGTCAAGTATTATTTATAATTCCATTTTTACCCTAAGCGACACCGTGTTGCTACCCGGGCCGAGGTAGAGGACCCATACAAGCACAAAAGGAGAAACAGAAGATGTGGCAAACAGGTGTTCAGGGTCCGGAGGCAGGCTCGGGGAAGGGCCAGAGAGGGGCTCTTCACGTTCTTCGTTACAGGGTGTGATATTTGGCGAAGATGCGCACTCCATGAAGAAGAGCCGACACGACTCACCCTGTCCGCTGGGGCGGCCCGGCCTTGGCCTTCTCACCGTCGTGTCGGCGGCCCTACGGTTTGTCGTCGCGGCGGTTACTGTCGTAGTGCTGGCGGCGCTGTTCACGGCCACCGCCGAGGCGCAGGTCGTCCCCGAGCCGTGTTCAGGAGGCGGCTATAACCCAGTGCCGGTGGACGTGGCGGTCACGTCGGTGCCCATCGTAGTCGAGTCTACCGCTGCGGAGTACTTCGTGCTCTACGTGCGGCACGATCTGGACGCGGATACCACGGTGGAGTTACCGGTTTTGGTAAAGCGGGGCGAAGCGGGCACGACCACGCTCGCCGAGAACGTGGCGGCGCTGCCCAAGGAGCGCTACCGGGTGGAGAAGCACCTCATCGCCGACCCAGCCGACGTTGACGGCGATTGCCTCGACGACATCACCGAACTTGCCGATCCGGTGGGCATGAACCCGGTGAACCCGGCCGCTGCCATCGCACTCACCGACGGCGCTGTGGCCATTCCCGATGAGGAAACATTCACGGCGCTTTCGGCGGTTTTTGCATCCAGAAGCGGCGGCTGGATCCGCGTTGTCAAGTTCTTACTGGGTGACACGGACAGCGACCGACCGCTTGTGTATTTCATGAACACCTCGAAGCACCTCAGCCATCAGTCCTTCACAGATGCCGTAGGCCTCGAGTTCGGTGGGCTCACCAGAGGGAGTCTAATCTATCACCCGGAACTCGTTGCCCCCGATGGAAGCCAGGGCCTCTACTACTTCTCGGCGAAGCACCTCATACTGCCCGCCTTCAGCCATGCGGAGCGCTCCTACACGCAGCTGGCTGCCAGCACGAAGTTGCTCGACGACAACCTGGCGGTCTATATCCCAAACTATTGGCTTCCGAGAGTCCAGTCCGACCTGCAGTTCTTCAGGGCGTCGCGGATGCACCTTGTGTTCGACGAAGACCTCTTTTCCGAAACCGACTTTCAGGCGTTGAACCCAGGGGAGGGGTATGGCCGGTTGCGAGCCCTGGAGCCGGACGAGCGGCCACAGCCGCGCGACATCGTGCTCTACGACGCGCTGCCCAACGAACTGCCTCGTGTGGCCGGCATCATCTCCACCGTGCCCCAAACGCCGCTGTCGCACGTCAACCTGCGCGCCGCACAGGACGGCCTCCCCAATGCCTACATCCGCGACGCCCTCGACAAACCCGAAATCGATGCGCTCCTGGGCAGCTACGTCCACTACGATGTGACCGAGAACGGATGGACCCTGCGCGCAGCCACCCGCGCGGAAGTCGATGCCCACTACGCCTCTTCCCGACCCACCCGGGCCCAGATCCCGCAACGCGACGTCTCGGTCACCACGATCACTCCCCTCAGTGAGATCGGCTTCGATGACTGGAAGGCGTTCGGCGTCAAGGCGGCCAACGTGGCCGTGCTGGGGACGCTGGGTTTTCCACAGGAACCGTGCCCGACGGGTTTGCGATCCCGTTCTATTTCTACGACGAGTTCATGAAGGCCCACGGCTTCTATGACGACATCAAAGAGATGCTGGCCAACGAAGATTTCCAAACGGACTTCGACACCCAGGATGACATGCTCGATGACCTGCGCGACGACATCAAGGATGCAGAGACCCCGCAGTGGATCATCGAGCGATCAAACGACGCGTGAAGGCCAAGCAGGGCTTTCGTGAATTTCACGCGGCGCGGAGAACCATCCAGGGATACGAGGCCATGCACATGATCCGAAAGGGACAGGCAAGGTGGGTGAACGGTTCGGAGCTTCAGCGACAGATTCAGTTCATCAACCAGCTGTTCGGGGTGGCTGCATGAGACGGAGTCTGGTCGATCCAACGAGTCGTTCTCCTGCTGCTTTTTGAAAGTTGCAACACATCCCTCGGAGTTGCTACTGATTCCGAACCTCTCCTTCAGGCGTTCAATGGTGTACGCCTACGTGAGATCGAGCGGACGTGCGACGGTCTTCTGATTTTCCGATAGGCTCTTCTCTTTGATCGCCTTGTTCGTCTTGGCGTTGAAACACTACCCCCGCTGATGAAGCCATACATGACTGCATCTCAGTACCTACCGGCGTGGTTCAAGTCGCCGAACGAGACACACTACTCACCGTTTCAATCGCTCTGCGGAGATAAAGCGGAGCACGAGGCTCACGTGCTTGCGCCGGCCGTCGTGCCCGAGGACTCCGGCTCTCGCAGCCAGGTCCGACTCGGGTACTCGGGTACTCGGGTACATCGTCTTTGAAACCTTGAAGAAAACGGCGCCAATGTTGACGCCATGGCTCTCTTGGTCAGGTATGTCCTCCAGCCACGATTCCAGGTCGGTCCGCACAGCCGGGACACGGCTCAGTGGTCCATCAATACGCCAGGTGCCGAGTTCCACCGGCAAGGTGCATAGGTTACCAGCACCGTGAGCCTCGTCGAAGACCGATTGTGAGCTTGGTCGATCACCTCGTCGGGGGTTGATCCGCTTTCGTGGACACCGAACGCTTGTGGTAGAAGGAGTCCACATGCCAAAAAACGATGAACCGTATCCCCCGGAATTTCGCGGGGAGTTGGTCGCGTTGGTCCGTGCTGGACAGACGCCGGAGGATTCGGGCGCGAGAGTGCGAACCGACCGCCCAGTCCATCAGTCACTGGTGGACCAGGCCGATCGCGAAGACGGTCGCCGGACTGACGGGGGTTCTGGTGCAGCTGAAGCCCAATCCCCGAAACACTAAGCATCCCGGTGGGGGCAGTAATTGATTCTGGGCAGCAGTCGGCGGTTTAGGGGGCAAGGCTACGTTTGCTTCCTTGACGTTCTGGGATTCTCGAACCACGTTCTGGCGAACTGGGGCACTGGCAAGTCGGATCCGCTCGAAAAGATGTTGGCTATCAAGCGTGAGATGCCGGGATTCGAAAGTGTCGAAGACGATGACGCTTCGGAGTCGCATCGGCGCTACGTGTGCCGGGTGAACACAGTCTCCGACAACGTCACGATCTGCTTTGGCTACAGTAACAAGATAATCATCGGCGACCTCGTGCTCGGCTTGCAGTCCATTCTTGCGAACGTTGCCTACGTTTGGTCCACTTTTATCCTCCACGGATATACGATCAGGGGCGCTATCGATTTCGGCGGTATCTACTGGGATGAAGACGATCTGATCGGGCCAGCCTTTATTAATGCTTACAGGCTCGAATCGCAAGTGGCCAAGAACTCTAGCAGCCTGTCGGACTTTCGGCGTAAGTCCTTTGTTTTCAACGACGGTCCTTTTCAGCTCAAAACTGTAAACACAGTCACATGAATGACTTAGATTTTCGCTTTGGTGTTAGTCCGACAGGCTGCTAGGGTTGTCCTATCGTCACAGGTGAACAAGATATTTGCAGACTTAGCAGGCAAGCACAGAAGCACGCTGACCGATCATCTGTTCCGATACTTCAGGAGAGACGTTGACGGCTACCTGATAGTCGATCCCGGTATTCTGTATCAGTCCGATGATGAGCGAGAGTCGCTGATGAAGGCGTTGCGAAGAATGAGGGATGCCCTTCCCCGTGGAATTATTCGGGAGAAGTACACACCGCTGATTGCCATGATGGGTGAAGGGAAGCTGAGGGGGCTCAGCAACGATGACATCGGGGCGTACTGAGTTTCGCAGGATCGCATACAACGCGATGGTCTACACGGACGGAAAGCCACTCAGTGGTCACTTGAAAACGGGCCCTCGAGGATGGCCCGGGACGGTGATGTTCAACCATGATTTTCCCCCTTTCACCGAATCCGATGTAGAAGACGCCGACCGCGGCTGCCTGGATAGTGCGGAGCGGTGCCTTGCCCGCAGCCCGGACATCGCCTCGAATCCGTTCGGCGTGGAGCGCGCCAATGAGTGAGCCATTGGGATTCTCTGTGAAAATATTCGTTCCCACTGGCGACCCAGAAGGGCTACGTATAATCGAGAAATCAAACTGGACTGGACAGGGGGTTCTTTTTCCCCGTTCGCTCTTTGCTGAGGTTCGCCACCGGGAGGAATTCACCCGCACTGGTGTGTATGTCGTTTGGGGACCCGGCAGTTCAGGGCAAGTGCAGCGCGCCTACATGGGTGAGGGCGATGTATTGCTGCCACGGCTGAATAGCCATGCTAAGAACAAGGATTTCTGGGCCCATGGGGTTGCTTTCACCAGCAAGGACCAGAGCCTGAACAAAGCACACGTCCAGTATCTAGAAGCACGTCTGGTGCAACTTGCAGCCGAGGCGAAGCGCTGCGAGATGGACAACGCCAATGTGCCGCAGCCGCCATCGCTATCGGATGCGGATAAGGCAGATGCGGAGCTGTATCTAGCTGACATGTTGTTATGCCTGCCGGTCCTAGGGGTGAGTTTCTTCGAAAAGCCGCGCGGACCAGCGGCAACGAGCCGTGAGCTATTCCTGAGTGCCAAAGGGATACAGGCGCGCGGTTATGAAGGGCCGGGCGGTTTCGTCGTACGGGTCGGTTCTCAAGCGGTCAAGAACGAGGTTGCTTCGATACACGACTACCTCTCTGACCTACGAAACACGTTGCTGAGCCAGCGTATACTTGAAGATACGGGCACCACGTACCGATTCGCCCAGGACTACATCTTCACCTCACCATCGACCGCCGCCGGTGTTCTATTGGGGAGAGCCAGCAATGGGCGCACCGAATGGAAGGATGCCGAGAGGCGATCATTGAAGGAAATCCAGGATGCGGAAGTGGAAACACCGTAGCCACCATCACTGAGCACAACCTTGGACACAGACCGCTGTCGACTGGTTTGCGAACCCCGGTTGACGTGCCACCCGCAGAAAAATTGGCCACGACAAGCGCGACCATTGGCATTGGTCTGCCATGTGCTTCTATGATGTGATTGTTGCTACTCAGACCACTATCGTCGTGGAATCCAGGATAGCCAAGAGCATAGCCGATCTGGCCGAAGACTAGACCTTCAGGTTCGCCATAGAGAACGGATATCTTCTGACTGTCCAGAGTGGAGGTGGTTTCGAGAATAGCAATATCATGGTCCGGACTGGCTACTACCGTTTTCCAGTCAATTGAGTTCCATTGGCCACTAAAGCGGACAGATGGTCTACGGTCGCAGGATTCGGCGACATGCAAAGCTGTGGCGAGATATTGCTTGTGGTCGTGATAGAAAATGACACCGCTTCCAACCGGAAAAGAATCGTCGGTATTTCCTTTTCCAAGCCATAAGAGACGGTTCAAGACATTGGCTTCGGGCGGCCTTGGTAGCATGGTGACTCGGTCTCCCGCCGAAGTGTGGCATCTGACCTATGCGGGTCGGCCGGTGTTGTAGTGAATGTTACAGGCCCCGATACGGCGTCGGGCGTGGGGAAGATCCACCAACCAGTGTGCGTTCAGGCACGCATGCAGGAACTTGCCGTTGAAGCTCTCCACGAACGCGGCCGGAATCGGCTTGCCCCACGCGAAGGCGCATTTTCGCCCCTCTCCCCCTGAATTTGTCTTCTTCACGGCACTGGCTAAGTTGTCGTACCGGAGCCTCCCGATCACCCCGCCAAAATATGGGAACGCTAGTTCGTGGGCCTCCAGAACGGCTGCTGTGTCGCTCCCCGATAGGCCCGATGGAAGGCCCCGCCACTGCCCATGCTCCGCATACAGGACACCTGCGGGGTCAGGCGTTCCCACATCGAGACCCGCCACCGCTTCGTAGCAGTCCACTTGCGCTTCCTGTCCCCAACCGTACGTGCAATCCCGGAATTGACGCCTGTCGAGTGACACCGTACACTTTGAAGGTGGTTAAGTCGTTTCGTCATCCCGGGTTGAAAAAGCTATATGAGGGTGGGCGCTCCGCAAAGATCGCGCCGAGCCATCTAGCGAAACTTGGGCGGATCCTGACCGCATTGGACCGAAGTACCGGTCCTGAAGGAATGGACCTTCCTGGCTTTCGATTGCATTCGCTCAAAGGCCGCATGAAAGGTCATTATGCGGTCTCCGTGTCAGGGAATTGGAGGGTGACATTTCGGTTCGAGGATGGACACGCCGTAGATGCTGATTATCTGGATTATCATTAGGAGGGCCAAAAACATGGCGATGAAGAACCCTGTGCACCCGGGTGCCATTGTGCGCGAAGACTGTCTGAAACCCTTGGGCCTGTCGATCACCGAGTGTGCAAAGATGCTTGGCGTCGGGCGCCAAGCACTTTCCAGCCTGGTGAATGAAAAAGTGTCCGTTTCCATCGAGATGGCCTACCGGCTGTCGAAGGCATTCGGCTCGACTCCCGAAACGTGGCTTGGCATGCAGTTGGCGTTCGACCTTGCCCAATCCCGTGACCTGGGACGACAGATCAAGGTAAAACGGATCGCGGCCGCATAGCGCCCGACTTCACGGAGACGAGGCGGCGGGCGACACCCGCCCGGACTACTGCTGGATGAGCATCTGGGGTTACGATAGCAACTGTGAAAATACAACGCTAAGGGTCGTCTCCTGTCGTCCTTAGCGCTCCCCATGGCTAGGTTTCTGTTACCCATTCGCCTTGATCTCGGGCTCAGGCACAGGACTATGGCACCGCCCACAAGCGGCAGAGGTCTACTTCTTCTGTGTCTCCCGGTCCCAGGCCGACCTTCTCCCAGGAAAACACGCCACACGCGCCATCGCGACTGGCGCCGTTGCCGTCCCGCGACCCGCAACACCCACCATATTGTCCTGACCGCAATTCAGGGCATGGAATAAATGTGCCGGGAAGTGCTCGCCAACAAGTGCGATAATTGAAAGTTTGCAGACTTGCCGGGAATCGTTACCAGGGGGGAAATAAGTGCCTGCATCGGTGCGAAGCGTGAACGTTGACAATGTGAAGCGGCTGATGGAAGCGGTCCGAATCGGGGACGGATTCGACATGGAGAAGATCCTTCGGGCGGCATCCGATATCGGAGGATACGCACCTGAAACAAGCCCGCGCTACGAACCCGATGGTCGGAAGGAAGCGTTTAACGATATCGAGCGATTCGAGTGGGTTGCCCGGTGGCTGGGTCTGAAGGAACCGGAAGCCGAAGTCCTGTTCAATCCCGATGGGCAACCGTATACGCCTTCCGATATCACTTGGGAGCATCTGTTGGCCGTCCTGAAGGCGATCTGTGGTGGTGAGCCGGTGGATCGGAATATCTGGGTCAGGAACGATCCGGAGCGGACCCGGTAAAACACATCCGTTCGAGGAAGTCTTAGGATCATTGAGCCGACGACTGTCCGACCGGCTGTGTTGCAACTTTCAAGAAACGGGAGGAGAGCGATGGGCCTTGGACAGGATGGGAGTGTGAGCTAAGAACCTTCGACAAGAGTTCTGCTGTTTCCACGTCGGGGGGCGCGCGATAACGCAAGTCCCGAGAGGGCCACCATTCGCTGAACACCGCGTCGGCGCAAAGGCCGTGACACAGGTGGGCGGGGTCGTTAGCCAGACATGAGCATCACAATGTTACCTGCGTTCTGGGAGACGAAGCGTCTGACGATCCGCGATGCCGACCTGGAAGAAGCGGAATTACTGCATCTAATTCTTTAATGCCTGTTCTTATGTCGAGCCGTGGGACGAGACTTTCGCACCGACGGACATCCAGGGCGCAGAGGAGTTGGCTCGAAGAAGCGTCCAGGGCGAGGACGCGTTCAAACTACAGACGATTCGCAACCGGACGGAAGAACTCCTTGGATACTTTCACCTTCGACATGGGTTTCCGAAGCCAGAAGTCGTTTGGCTGTCCATGGCAGTGATTCATCCGGATCACCAGCGAAAAGGTATCGGCATAGAAGTATTTGAAGGCGTCATCCGGGAGCTCCGTAGACTTGGACATTACCAATCCATCTGGCTGCGCGTGTATCTTAAGAACTGGCCTGCATTGCGGTTCTGGTTGAAGCTCGGGTTTCGCACGATCGTTGAGTATAGGGGAGACGAAGTATTCAGTGAAGGATGGTCATGCCAGCCTGATTCTTGAACGCCCACTGAATGGACCGGAGCAACAATAGATAGGAATATGAATCTGATCGGACAGCTTGAAAGCACCTGCAGCGAAACATTGAAGTTCTTCGAATTCACTGACCCGGAGCTCGGGATGCGCTACGGACCAGGGAAATGGAGTGTGCGAGAACTCTTGCATCACCTGTGCGACGCAGAGACGGTGTTCTTTGATCGAATCCGACGTGTGATCAGTGAGCCCAGCCCGGTGATCTGGGCATTCGATCCGGATGCGTGGGCGAGCAGTCTTGGATACATGGACCGCCCGCTTCAGTTGTCTAAAGATATCTACCGAAGCGCTCGCGAAGGAATCATTTACTATGCGGGGAGGCACTACGCTTCAAGCGTCGAGCTGGAATTCGTCCATAGCAACACCGGCGTCCGAACGCTCAAGGACGAGTTTGACAAGGTGGCCGATCACAACCAGCACCATCTTGAACACATCCAAACGGCATTGAAAAGCGGCACCTAGGCATTCCGGGGCTCCGTATCCGGGTCACGCGACCCTACGGTGCGCCTGATTCCGCCGGACCATGAAGTCCAGAACCCGGGAAAGCGCAACCCACGTCTTCGAAAACCCGTCGCTTCCGCCTCCGCTGCTCCGGCACCCCCAAACGCTCCGTCGCAGACGATTCCCGGAACCAAAATGACGCTGAAACTTCGACTGGTGAAACAAGCGGGCTAGACGCTGGTCTTCGTCGCTCAGTGTGTAGTGGCGCAGCAGCTCCGCCTCGCGTTGCGGAAGGGGAAAACAGCGCCGCCGCGCAGGCGCCGGCTTGGCAGAACGGTTCTCCGAGCCATTCTCTTTCGCTCGACGTGTTCATGTCCGGCGGCACGATGGACGGCAGCCGCGCGGACAGTTTCGACATGAACAGGTCGGGCATTGTCCCAATTGTTCCCGGACAGAGCTTTACTGTTGGGGATGTGGACATCGATACAGTCCGTGTTCCCCACGATACCGCAGAGCCCACAGCTTTTTCAGTGCGCTACAAAGGAATCAAGGTGACTCAACTGACCGATCTGGGATGGATTCCCGATCATGTAGCGGATTGGATGAAGGGGAGTCACGTTCTGATCCTGGAGTCAAATCACGATCTCGACATGCTCCGGGTGGGACCCTATCCCTGGAGCCTGAAGGAAAGACTGGTGGGCCGAAACGGACATCTTTCCAACGCGACCGTCGGCCGCTATCTCAGGGGTCCTCTCGACGGCCAGACCCAGCATATCGTGCTGGCCCATCTCAGTTCCACGAACAACCACCCTGAAATCGCGCGGATGGAGGCGTGTCATGCGCTGTCTGCGAGAGGTCTGGCCGAAGCTTCAGTCTCGGTGGCTTCACAGGGTACTCCCAGTACCACCCATCGAATTAGGTTAGGAGCGTGGCCTCCACTAACGTTTCATCCTGACGGACACTATGTTTTCGCAGTAAGTGTCACGGTAGAGGTCTTCCGGCCTCCGGCCTTCTTGCGAACCCCCTTCGCAGTCTGTTTCCTCGCGGATGGCTTTCTGTTGGAGTTCGCTTTCTGAGTCGAAACCTGCTTCCGGGCCGAAGCCTTTTTACCAGTGGTTTGATTTGCTGATTTCTTGGCCCCCGGTCTTAACTGGGACTTACTGTTCTTCGTAGCCTGTAGTGGTTTTCGGGTCCGCGAAGTGCGTGTGGCCATATGGGTTGCCTTTGCCGTATCTTCCGACGCGGTTCCGGCGATGTCGATATCGACACCGAAGACTGAAGACAGGTCGTCTAATGCAATGGCCCGGCTCTTCCTGGGCTTGCCGACGGTCGCTGGCTGATCAACGGCGGCAGCGACCATCTCGGTGGGATCGACTCCTCGCAAGGTGAACAACATCTCGGGCTCGCGGTCCAGGCGAGCACCTACACCGTATAGAGTGGCCGCCACGTGCTTGCACATGGTGGCCCAGTCCGGGCACGAGCAGTTCAACGAAATTTCTTTGGGGGACGGAAACAGTCCCTTGCCTTTGAAAGTCACGATCTCCATTACACTTTCCGATATGGCCCCCCGCAGCAGTTCCACCAGCGAATTGATCTGACCCGCACACTGGCCCCTGATCCCGGTCCATCGGCGCTTCGCGAGCGGCTTTATCCGGATGTCTATTTCGTAGATGTCCGAACCGCTGACCAGTGCGCGCACACGCCTGGCCTCGATCTGCAAATCGATCACTGAACGGTTGCGCACATAGGTCCGCCCCCGCGGCAGGCGATTGGCATAGTCGCTATAGGATTCGAGGTTTCTGCACCAGGCGTCGCCCCAGAAGGTCGAAGTTATCTTGCGGCCGGCGACCTCGACCGGCGAGAGTTCCCGTCCGGCTTTCTTCATCTTGAGAATTGCTTTCAGTGCCCTGCGGCGGCGATCGGCCACAGAAACATACGGGTGCCATTCGTACCAGTCCATTGTGCTACCTCGCTACGGTATCCTTCATGCCTGCGGCACTTCGAGAGCGCTGCTTACGTTGAGCGACACGATGGAGATCAACTCCTCGTTGCTGAGCTCGGTCAATACCGACTCAGCTCCCACCGACAGGATCTCGTCGGAGAGCTTCTGCTTGCCAGCGATCAGTTCGTCGATACGCTCCTCCACCGTGCCTCTGCAGAGGAACTTGTGGACGAGGACGTTTTTCTTCTGGCCGATACGAAAGGCCCGGTCGGTAGCCTGGTTCTCCACCGCGGGATTCCACCAGCGGTCGAAGTGAATCACGTGGGACGCTGCCGTGAGGTTGAGCCCGGTGCCGCCCGCCTTGAGTGAGAGTGCCATGAACGGAATCCGGTCATTGCCCTGGAAACGCTCAACGAACTCCTGTCGTTTCCGGACGGGTGTGCCTCCGTGCAGAATGAGACCTTTGCGCCCGAAGATCTCAGCAAGGAAGCTCGCGAGCGGTGCGGTCATCCCGCGAAACTGAGTGAATACCAGCACCTTGTCCTGCCGGACGGCAACGGTCTCGCATAGCTCGCGCAGTCGCGAGAACTTGCCGCTATCCGCCGGCTCGTACTTTCCGTCACCCAGCCACTGGGACGGGTGGTTGCAGATCTGTTTGAGGCGCATCAAAAAGGCCAGCACTACGCCCCGCCGCTCGATACCCTCCAGCGTCTCAAGGGCTCTCTTCATTTCCTCAATCGACTGCTGGTAGAGCAGGGCCTGACGCTGGGTCAACCCGCAATAGGCATTGACCTCGGTCTTGTCAGGCAGATCCGCGATGATGCTCTTGTCGCTTTTGAGCCTGCGCAGGATGTAAGGCTGCACCAGCCTGCGTAGCGGTGCGTAGCCGCTATGCTTACCGGACGCCATGGATTTCGAAAACGCGTTGAACTTCTGGACCGACCCCAGAAGTCCCGGGTTCAGAAAGTCGAAGATCGACCACAGATCGCCGAGCCGATTCTCCACCGGCGTTCCCGTCAGAGCCAGACGCCATTTCGATTGCAGCGCCTTGACTGCCCGGGTCTGCTTGGCACCCGGGTTCTTGATGGCCTGGGCCTCGTCCAGGATCACAGTCCGCCATGGATGGGTTTTCATCCAGCCGGTCCGCGTGACCGTACCGTAGGTGGTAATCACCGCGTCGTGTGCCTCCACTTCTTCTTTGGACAGATTCCTAAGATCGGGTGAGGGGATGTGCGACGGATGCGCGATCAGCACCTTCAATTCCGGAGCGAATCGCTCGATCTCCAGGCGCCAGTTGTCGATGATCGATGCAGGAACCACGAGCAGATCGACGCCCGTTTCCTTGTTGCGCAGACTCAGAGAGAGAACCGCCAGCACCTGGATTGTCTTGCCGAGGCCCATGTCATCGGCTAGGCAGCCGCCGAGCCCCAGACTACGCAGCGTCCAGAGCCACCGGACGCCGAGCTTCTGGTAAGGACGAAGATCCGTCTTGAGGCCAGCGCTGGCGTCAATTGCGGTGTTCCATTCGGGTCGACGGAGCGCATCGATCCTGGATGAGAGCCACGTGCCAGCAATCACCTCCGACCACTCCCGTCGAGCGTCCGTGGCGTTGTCGGCCTCACCATCATCGAGTTGGACGCCGGCCAGCATGCGCATGGCCTCGCCGAAGCGGACTCCGCCCGCTTCAGCCTGCTTCTGGACATTCCGCCACTGCGCGAGAACTTGATCGAGTTTGTCGCGGTCGACCTCGACCCACTTGCCTTTCATCAACACGAGCCCTTCGGTGGAGCCGAACAGGTCCTCCATCTCTTTTGGCGACAAGGTCTTGCCATCGACGATGAGCCTGACGTCAAAATCCAGCAGCGCCTCCATGCCGAGTTTCGAAGGCATCTTGCCGCCCACCGTTACCGAGACTTTAGGCCGGCGCCGGTCTCGGGTATTCCACCAGTCGGGTATACGCACGACCAAGCCGGCCTTCTGGTACAACGCGGTATCGCTGAGGAAACGATACGCCTCCCCTGGCGTCCAGGACAGCGGATGATAGATGTCTCCTGAGTCGACAAGCTCGCGGATGAGATCACTTTGTCCGGCAGCGCGCGATAGAGGAGACAGCAGAGAGAGTAGCTTCTGGCGGTTTCTGGCTCCGGCGTAATCCTTGAGCGCCCGGCCGAGCGGGAGGTGCTGGGGCTTGGCCTCGATCGAAACCTTGTGGACGTACGTCGCGATAAACGCGAAGGGGAAGTCCGGGTCTTGCTTGTTCTCGGCCAGGTGGAAGCAGACCCGGCCGACCACGTTCCAAACCGAGTTGTGCTCCCTGAGGTACCCCTGGACTCCGTCCTTGAACCTCGCAGCTTCGGTGGCGAGGGCCTTGCCCATGTCGAGCCAGAGGTCTTCGAGCAATGGGGGCCCGATCAACTCCGCGCCCCGCATGGGAGGCGCGGCCTGGACAAATGCCAAAATCTCGTCGGAGTCTGACTGCGGCAGGACGAGGGAACTCGGGTCGGTGGCGTCGAGTTCACCGCATGCGCGGGCCACGAAGGACTGCCCGATGTCACGCCAGTACGATAGCGTTGGATGGAGGTCACTGCCCAGTTCTCCCGCGCCCAGGTGCAGAACGCCGTGGCCGCGCCCAGTGCCAAATGCTTTGAGGATTCGTTGTTGTGTGGCAGCGGACATCGTTAGGTCCCCATTGGTCAATTCGGATCGGACCTCAATGCACCCACTTGGCGTCAACCCACAGACGAGTGTGGAGTCGGTGTTGGAGATGCTGTCGAGGGAGCGCTGTGTCATTTTGGAATCATGGCACCCGCGATCAAGATGTCATCGCCAGGATCTTCGCATACAGGCCCGGCTGCGCTGGAGATTGCGCAACGATTTCTCCTCCACCTTCGAAAATGTTCCTCAGTCTACCTTCATCAGCGACTCTCGATCATCATCGGACTTACACAGAATGCCGGGATCGACTATTACGTAGCCGACAACGTCTCTGCTGCAGTTTCGGAACAGATGATCGGACGTTATCAGGACATCCTCTCCCGAAGAGAGAGAATCAAGCAGCGGACGCTGGCTCAACGCAGAATCGCGAATCTTAGGACTGGAGTGGTATAACGTGAAAACCGTCTCTTAGCAAAACAGCATTCTTGTCCGAAATGTTCTGACGACGTACAAGGAGGGCAAATGAACATTCTCAAGATAGCGAAGATCCCCGCCCCAGCGATCGAGTCGGAATGCACGGTGATGGACGGCATTCGCATGATGGAAAAGGAGAACGTGGGCGGCGTGCTTGTCCTCCAAGGAGGTCAGCTGATAGGTACCTTTGGCGAGCGAGACGTGATGCTGCGGGTTGCGCTGTCCCAAAAAGATCCGCAGACGACGCTGATCGGCGAGGTCATGACGGCGCCAGCGGTGACAATCGACAAGAGCACGACGGTGGGCGCTGCTCTGGAGATCATGCGTGAACACCACTTCCGCCACCTGCCGATTGTCAGCGAAGACGGCAAGGTGGGGGGGATGGTGTCCATGCGATACCTGCTGCGTGAACGAACGGAAGAACTGACGCAGGAGCTCGATTCTCTCGCATGCTACCTTTCTGCCGACGGTATTGGCGGGTGATGGGTTCCATATAGGAGCCGATCAGGATCAGGTGCCGGGTGCGGCGCTTGCGTTCGTCGTCCGAGTTATAACCAAATCTGGTGTTTGAGGGATTGAAGAAGAGTAGCGTATCGAGGGTATCAGGCAGATCGGTGCGATTTTGCACGCTAAGCGGAGCGTTTCTGACGAGCGTTGAGGTGCCGATAGAGCGTCGAGCGGTGGATACCAGACTGCTCCGCCACCTGACGTGTTGAGATGGCTGGGTCGGCCGTCATCGCCTCGGCCATGAGGATCTGCTCAGGCGTGCGTGCTCACGGCCGTCCGATGGCCACGCCCCGCTTGTGGGCGGCGGCGAGGCCGGCACGGGTGCGCTCACGGATCATGTCGCGCTCGACCTCGGCGAGTGCGGCAAAGATGTGAAACGTGAGCGTGCCGGCGGGTGTTGTCGTGTCGATGGCTTCCTGGAGAGACCGTAATCGGACCCCGCGGTCCTGGAGCGAGTTCACCCCATCAATCAGATCGTGGATGGAACGCCCAAAGGCGGTCGAGTTTCCACACCACGACGACATCGCCCTTGCGCGCGAAGGCGAGGAGCTTCTCTCTCGCCGGGAGAGTCGCGTGGGTGCTGGAGAGCTTCTCTCAGCCACTGTCGGTGAGCGCGTCGTGCTGGAGTTGCAGCGTCTGGTCTTGGGTGGAGACCCGTGCATACCCAATGCGCATCATCACCCCCTGTAGGGGTGTCGCAGAAGGCCCGCGACACCGTAGAATTGCAACAATGACTTCTGCGACAGGGTTTTGCAACGCAATCCGTGTCCTGATCCTGCGTCGTGAGCCTTCCCCGTTACCTGTCGCTGAACCGACCGGTTCTGCAATGATCCGGTTTCGACCTGGATTGATATAACCTTGGGGGCGTGGTCGATCCGGCTGACGCTCAGCTAGAAGAAACAATTGACCAAACCCAATGACGACGAGAATCACATTGAAACGATGGATCTGTAGCCACAGGCATAAACATGCCGGGCCTTGGCAGGCCGAAAAAGGATGGTACATGCGGTGCCTGGACTGTGGTCGGCGGATTTCCTGGAGCGACCCACTACGGATTGCCGACCCCCGAGAGCAGGGTGAGGTGGCCCCGATTGGCCGGTTTTGAAGTGACCACTGAGGCTCAGGACTACTGTGTATGCAGCGGAATCGATTCACGATCGTCTTTCTAGCGGCCCTTGGCTTGCTAGAGGCCTGGATATTTTCGCGAAGGGAGTTTTTTGGAGGGGATGCACTGTGGTGGCTCTACTATCGATTTCGCAGTGTTAGTGAGTTCATTCAAGGCTTTTACTCCCTAGACTCCGCAAACTGGTACCGCCCACTTTCAAGCCGCACGATTCCGACCCTCCTCTATCCGTTCTATGGACTTGAACCCTACGCCTACCATGTTGCGGTCTTCGTTCTATTCTTTCTGACCACTTGTGTCGTGTACATCTTCCTTCGCCGCCTGACTGGCGACGCGCTGGTGGCGGCTCTTGGCACGACTTTCTTCAGTCTTCATTCGACCAACCTATACGTGACATATGATTTGGCATTTGCGCCAGAGCTCTTCTACACGTCTTTCTATCTATTGTCGCTCGTCTTCTA
>CBDHGK010000035.1:0-63098 GCA_965263045.1 Terriglobia bacterium | reverse complement strand
CAGATCGAAGACATGATCTCGATCCGTGAGCGCCCGGCTTCAGTCGAAGATCGTGCGGTCCCCGGTCACTGGGAAGGGGATCTGATCGCCGGATCGAGGCACACCTACATCGCCACTCTGGTCGAACGTCACTCGCGTTATGTGATGCTGGCGAAGGTTCCCAACAAGAAGACCGAAACTGTTGTCAACGCGCTCATCGAACAGGCGCATCCACTACCGACGCAACTCTACAAATCACTGACCTGGGATCGCGGTCTGGAAATGGCGGATCACAAGCGGTTTACCCTGGCGACAAACATTGCCGTCTATTTCTGCGACCCACGGAGTCCATGGCAGCGCGGATCGAATGAGAACACCAATGGTCTGCTTCGATACTACTTTCCCAAAAGGACGAATCTGTCGGTACACTCACAGGAACATTTGGACGCGGTTGCTCGGCAACTCAACGAGCGGCCACGCAAGACGCTGGAGTTCGCAACTCCGGCAGAAACATTTGCCTCCTCCGCAGAATTTGTGGGCAGTCCAAAGGCCTGTGCGCACATAAGTAATTGAAACAAAGTACCTTATTCTTTTGTTCGACGGCGAATATTCCAGTACCCACTTCGGTCGGACGCCTACACCCGGTGCCCGGAGCCCCCGCCGGAGGCCCCGTTCCCCATCGCCCACACCAGCCGACACCGCGGAGCGCAGCCGAGGGTCAAGGCCGGCGCAGCCGCCGAGCTTGCGAGGGAAGCCTTGAGGCTTGGCGAGCACCGTGGTCTCCTCAAGCGGCGATGGAAGACGGTTTTACCCACAAATTCTGCGGAAGACCCAAACATTTAATGCATGTGTTGCATCGACCGGTTGAGCCGGCAGACATTATCATTCATACAGAATGGACGGTGATCCATCCAAGGATCTGCCCGCTACCTGCAGCCCCGCTGGATCTGGAGATGTCGCAACTTCGAGGGTGCTAACGATCTCGCGTAGAGACCGCCAGTCTAGATTAGACCTCATCTTTACGCTTGGACGCGGCGCAGCGTGATTGAAAAAGCCATAGAGAGTGCTTCTTCAACCGCCGAAGCTGAGCTTCTAGTTCTTCTAGCTGAGCAACGTAGCGACTTCCCTCCCCCGGCCGCCGCCGCATTTCCTGGCCACGATCGCATACTGCACACACTTAGATGACGCCGGGTTTGAGATCATCCGGGGTAAACTCGACAACTTCGTGTGTCAGTACTGCCCACTCAGGATCGGGGATGGGAAGTCGCTGGATGGGCTGGTCTCAATGAATACACTGCCCCTGAGAGCCAACACTTGGCGATGACAGGGAGAGAGAGTGAGGTGACCCCCGCTTAGCCTCTACTCTCATTCTCACTCAGAAGAATCTCCAAGCCCCGCCAAAGAGTGACATCCTGCTCAATACAGAAATCACGATACTTGTCAATAACACGCTTCGGCCCTGGGATCGAAACTTTGTCTTGCGGCTCTGTGCGCTTCGGCCCTGGCTTTCGTCTAGCGGGTGGGTCGCGGTCCACAAAACCCAATTCATTGCCCGCCCTGACGGCCTCTTTCAAGGCAGCAAGATCAAGCGGATTGCGCTCCGCAGTCCTACTTTGTGACGGCAGTTCTATGCCGCTGTTAAATCCATATTTACCTCTCATGCGACCCTCTTTTCGGTAAGGCTGTGAATAACGGCCTGAGCATAGTCGCGGGCATTGTCGATGGCTTTTGTGATTTGTTTCAATGCCTTAGCAGTTGTGGATGCGGCCTTTCCTTTCATTTCTGCCCTCACAAGATCAGGCAACTCTGACAGAAGAAGGTTGTCCCTGAATATCCTGGTGTAAGGTGCCCGCTTGGCAAGTCGAACCGGCAACAAAGAGATACTATTCATCTCCATTTCCTGTCGGACCTCGCGTTCGTCCGTAGTCTGAAATGCGGCATTGGAACGCGTAAATAGAAGCGCGTATCCAATAGGGCTTCGGATCATACTTGATGTCGTCTGCACAAGCCTGACAGCCTGTGCTGCCTGCCGCGCCTCCATGGGTGAACCATCAAGCGGGATGATGCAAAGATCAGTGCGGGATAGAGCGAAAGTCACGATCTGATCTTTCGAGCCTTCAAGATCTATGACTAGGTACTCGGCTTCATCGGTCAGCCCGTCGATCAGAGCAATGATTTCTTCGGCCGGTGGGCGGGCATGAACAGAGAATGGAACCTCCCTGCCCTCTTTTTGGCGCGATTGTGACCAAGCCAGTATATTGGCGTTCGGGTCAAGGTCCAGAATAGCCACACGTCCACCGGCAACGGAAATCTGCTCGGCCAGAAGCATGGCGGAGGTGGTTTTCCCGAACCGCCTTTTGGGTTGGCAAATGCAATCACGTACATGGCAAAAGGATACGTGCATTAAAACATGACGTCAATGTTAACGTTATAGTTAATTCTAACTATATCTCCAACGTTATCAGTTAATGCCGCACATGAACTTACGGCGGCGGGCACTGTCAAGTAATGGAGTCTCCAGAAATCCCCCGGTGCTTCAGCGATAGACTGAAGTCGTGCCACTGATCGGCCCCGAACACATCCCCATGGTTAGGGAAGCATTAACCTCTCTCTATGACGGGATCAGTCCGCTTCGCGCCTTCATTGCTACTAGGAGCCTGTCGGGAATAAGAAGTCTGCAACCAAGACTCAACAACTTACAGACCAGGGATGGCTCGTAAGTTCTTGATTCTTGCTTCGAGGAGCAATGCCCGACAGGCTCCTAGGAGACCCGCCGTTGACGCAGCTTCTGTGGTTCCTGCCTTGTCTGAGAGGAGTGGAAGAATGAGACTACTGATTGGGAGGAACGAAGCGAGATGATTCGATGGGTTACAGAACTAGCGCGGATTGGACTTGCCGTTGCTTCGATAGCGGCGGCTGTTCCAATGATTGCATTCGCGCAGACGAGCGAGCCCGCCATTGAAAGCTTTCCAACAGAGACCGAGGCAGAGGAAGTCAACGCCAGCCCAACGGGCGACGACATGTCAGAAGAAACCGAGCCTCCCGCCAGATCAGCGATTCCCGCAGAAGTTGAGGTCGAAATCCAGCGCCACATCAACGAACTCCGGCGCGAACAGATGGACGACAGGGACACCTACTTCAACCGCCTACTCGCTATCGTCGCCATAGTCCTTACCAGTGCTAGCTATTTTGGTTTTAAGAGATTCCAGAGAATCGAGGACGAGTCAAAAACAAGTGTTAAGGCCGTTAATGATCAGGTGGAAACTGCTAAAGGCCTTGTGAAAACTGCCAGGGGCCTTGTCGATGAGATCAAAGCAAAGCGCCACGAGGCTGCGTCGCTTGTGGAAGGTATAAACGCCGAGACTGTTGCCGATAACCCCGTAAAAGCGAGGCAGGCGGTCACGGATGTCTTTGCAAATCCCAAGGCATCCCTGATCGAGAAGGCGGTTGCCAACGCCTTGGACCTTCAGCAGAAGGGCAGGAATAAGGAAGCCATCAAAAAATGGCGGGCCATCGTTGGCATTGCGGAAGGAACCAACAACGTCATCGCTGCCAACGCCTGGGCTTCCATCGGCTATCTGATCCGGGACGAAAGCAAGGAAGACTGCATCTCGGCCAATGACGAGGCGATCCGCCTGAAGCCGGGTTTTGTTGAAGCGTACGTCAACCGGGGCAACGCGAAAAATTCGTTGGGACGACCCGAGGACGCCATCGCCGATTACGACCAAGCGATCCGCCTGAACCCGGATCTTGCTTCCGTCACCTACTTCAACCGGGGTGCTGTGAATGGCACGCTGAATCGACATGCGGCGCAATGGCCGATTCCGACGCGGCGATCCGCATAAAACCGGATTTTGCCGGTGCCTACTTCAACCGGGGCAACACGAAGATCGCGTTAGGCCGCAAGGACGAGGCGCGGAAGGACTTCGAACGAGCGCTTGAAATGGCGCGGAAGGCTGGCGACGTAGACCTGCGGGCTGTGGCAGAGCAGTCGCTTCGCGATCTTGATGATGCCGATGACTCATGAATCCTTCAGGCTTCGTTACCGGGCGGATTACCCGGCTGATGCACGGCCTGGATGACTTCCTGGAACGCAACCGTGATCTGTTCGACCGGCCGGCACCCGGCCACAAGGACGCCTGACGCGTTCTAGTTCTGGGAACCGGACCGCAACCACGTAGGAGAGGCGGCATCGATCCCGTCGAAAATTGCAACACATCCGTGTCTATTCCATCGCTCAGGACCTATTCTGGCGGGGCAGGCAGAGGGGCGTTTTCCGCAATGATGGCTCTCGCCTGCTTCGTTAGAAGTTCCTTCTCCTTTGGCGTAAAGCGTCGATCTCCGCTCACCCACTTGCTCACCCGATGGGTTTTGAGTTCGGTGATGAACATCGTCTCACCGCGCAGTGTGATGGGGATGCCTCCAGCAATCGCAATCGCCTCCTGGCACTCTGTGATGGAGATGATTGGCGGGGTACGAAAGCGGTTTCTGAACGCTTCGTCTTCCGCAATGATGGCTCTCGCCTGCGTCGTTAGAAGTTCCTTCTCCTTGGGCGTAAAGCGCCTGTCGCCGCTAACCCATTGTTTATCTATGACTCTAAGGTCGGTGATAAGTATCTGCTCCCCACCCAGTGTCACGGTCATGCCCAGAGTTGTCATGTCCCGGCCACGCGCAATCTGAATTGCCCTTCGGCAATCACTGATGGATCTCTTCGCCATGCTCTCCTTCCCCCTGTAGGTTCTGTCCGGCCTCGGGGTCCAGACCCGAGCGGGTCATCCGCCCCAGTCGCTTAGACCCCCGGTTTCTCCTCAAAAGGGTCTTTTCTGGCCTCAGAATCGTCTCTCAGCGGAAATTATCGCTTCACTGGGTACGCCCCCTAAACGCTTAGGCGCCGTCGCTTACCCTTCGGTGGAGATGATCCCGGCGCAATAGGTGCAGCTTCGAGCTTGCTCTTTCCGCTCCATGTAAGCACGCTGGGTCGCGAAGTCACTTCGTGAAAGACGTCTCAGCACCGGACTATCATTCTCGATAGCATCCACGCCAACGCATTCCCGGTGCCGCAGCTCACTTTTGCCTTCAATCGTCCGCACTACCACACCATCAAGTTGCATAGTCTCCCATTATCCGTACCGTATCAGATTACCCCGTCCACCAACTCCTCAGAGGCGGTGACAGGAGAGTTTCTCCGCAGCTGTTCCAGCCACCCAGAACCGCGCCAACGCCACACCCATCATCTTCATCGAGCGCGCGGGCGGGGCCTGCTGCAAAGCCGATTCCCGATCCTATATTGCCCTGAAAGGGTACAACCGGCGCAGCCGGATAGAAACGGAGATCGGCCGTTGGGATACCAATGGACACGAACGGATTTTGTGCGCCGATCCGCGCGCGTCGGGACATTTCCATGGATCGAGCGAAAAACCCCGCCTCATATTGCGCTGTGCCGCCCTTTCGCACCCACCCCATGGCAGAGTCTGCTGAAGGATCCTACGCAGTGATCGTTTCTGAAAGCGCGCCCCGTCCTCTCGCCGGCACGGACGTCCAGAAAAAAAGGCGACGGGGGTGAACCCGCCGCCGGAAGGTGCGGCCGTTTTACGCATCTGCGTCATCGCTGGCCGCCTCGGCCTTGCGCTCTGCAATGAGCGTGTGCGCCTGGTCGGCGAGCTTGGCAAGGGTGAGCAGGTTCTTGAAGCCGAAGCTGTGCGTGGTCTTCCACTGGCCCCCGTCGGGGTAGATCCGCGAAAAGGTGACGTTGTGCTGGGTGATCCCGCCGATCTCGTTTTCCCAAACGGTCGCCTTGACGGTTCCGATCCTGAGTTCCGCTGCGGGTTTTGAGTTGCTAGCATTGATTGAATCCTCCTGGTTTAAGGGTTTGGAGCGTGTGTCGCTCACCCTCGACAGGCGGCACCGGCCAAACCCGGCCAGGGGGTACGTCGCCGGGTACGGGATGGCGGGGAATCACCGGCCAAAGAGCAGGGGCCGTGACAGACGCCCCCTGGGCGAGATCCGCTGTCTGGCCGCGGCCCCTGCGCCGGTCCCCGCCGGAACAAGCCCAGGCTACGGGGAAATGGAGAGACAACATTCGGCGCGGTTGATCGGGGACCAGTCAGTCAGAGCGAACAACAGGAAACCCGGGGGGATCTCACCGGCCGCTTCCCGGCACCACCACTGGAAAAGAGTCTTGGGCAGGTGCCGATGCAACGGCGGATTCTTTGGCTGCTGGGCGGGATGGAATGAAGCTTCTGGACAATCCGGACATTGTCCGAATCCAAATGGGCGATGATGGAGATAGGCTGATTAGCGGACTGGAAGATCCAGGCAATCAAGGCTCGGAGATCGAGACTCTGGCGGCCGGATCTGGAACACATTCAAGGAGAAGAAATGCCGAATACCGATAAAGAACTTGCCTTGCTTGCCGCGGAGGAAAAGAAGCTGCTCGAGCAGCAGAAAAATGAGCGGGACTCGCTCAAGAAGAAACTCGCTGCGGTCAAGAAAGAGATCCGTGAGGAACAGCGCAAACTGAATGAACGGCGAGCGGCACTGCTGGGTCACTGCATGATTCAGAAATTCAGTTCTGACCCTGACGCGAAGGAGGCCATGCTGCAAGATCTCGATGGTTTCTTGTCGAAGCCGGAAGATCGGGAACTGTTCGGACTGCTCCCAAAATAGACTCCTGAAAGAGAAGGCTTCTGAAACTTCGTCGGGGGCTTTCCTGTTCCTGGATCGCCGGCCTTATGCGTTGGCCGAGGGGGCGTTGCCAGTACACCATGGCCCCGGAACAGCAAATCTTTTTTTGGGGACTGTGGATGCGGTTGCCGGGCCGGGATGGCACAGGAGGGTCGGTCACTTGATGGCATTGTATACCCTTTGGTATCCAGCACACAGCCGGTGTACCATCCCTGGGTGTTGCCGGCGATGAGCCGCGCAGTGTGTCTCTGGTGAGTTGGATCGTTGCGCGTTTGAAATGAGTCTGTGCTACGAGGCTGCTGCGAGAGGGAGAGAAAGAAAGTGACAGTGTTTCGATCTGTCCCGAAGTAGGGAGTTTTCCACAGGCAAGCTGTGATTTTGGGACGTTTTCCGTTAACAAACCGGGCAACCTCTCCGGGGCAAGGACTTAACAAAGTGGGCAACTTCTACCGAAAAAGACTTAACAAAGTGGGCAACTTCTAGCCGCGTATCTATTAATTCAAATAGTTAAGAACAAGTAGTAATTAAGAACAAGTAGTATGCATTGCGGCGGTTGTGCAAAAACTTGAATCCGGGGGATTTACCGGATCGGGTCAAGATGCCCCCTGAAAACAGTTCATGTGGGCCGGAAAATGGTCCACACAGCGATTTCAGGAGCTAAGCAATGGGGTGTAGGTAGAGGCTGTCTTGGAAGTCAAACGGCCCGGCAGAGCATTTTAGGCCTATTTTCGAGCTGTACGCGGGCCGCATTAGCCGCGGCGCAGTGGGAATTGAAGAGGGGGAACCGACGGGGTTGTTGTCGGCAACAATTCCAGGGCTCCGCGAGGCGTGGCATACTCCAGACCGGGCCACGCAATTTTGATCTTTATCAGTTCCCGGAGCGCCTTGCTGCGGAAACCGGCAACAGCGTATTTGCGGTCGGCGTGTGCTGGGTCCAGACCGAACTGTTCGTAAAGCCGCTTCCAGGAAATCCTCAAGGGACGGTTGAGGCCAAACGTCCGGTAGTTGAGCCACTGGTAGAGGTCCAGGCCGAGGGAACACCGGGACAGGGCCCTGAGGATGTGCATGTCAAGGGGCAGAGGGTTCGTGGTGATCTCAGTAAAAAAACCCTCTCCTAAAAGGATTTTGCTCTGCCAATGGCCGCGATCCTCAGGTTTAACGTGGCTCCACCAAAATTCGTGCTTGTCGGCCACATAAGACGACACGCGCGAGTATCCTATGGCGTCTTTATAAACGAGCGTGATGCTGCACCCAAAGAGCCGCCGCATCTGATTCCGGACACGGGCATAGGACGCTCCGGCTGGGTCGATGCCAACGGCTCGCATAAAATCCGACAGCGTCTTTCCAAGAGTCAACTCGCGGCTTTGGGTCCTTACCGCTTCGGTGCACACCCACACCAGTAACAGCCGGGGGATGTGGCCGAAGGGGAGTTTGTTATCGAAGCCTGCGGTGAGCGCCAGCGTGAACGGGCCGTTCTTGCGGACGTACTCCTTGCGTTGACCGGGGTTGGTACGGGGCAGGGAACAGAGCGCCAGGAGGCGCGCAAGGTAAGCAATATCCTCATCGCCGTCGGCCGCGTGAATTAGGCTGTCGACCTGATCGAAGCGGGTGTAGTGGTGCCGCGCTTGGGGCGTCACTAGAGAGAGTGCAGGTTTTGATTTATCGTTCATGTCCTCGCAAGCCTCCATATCCTTATCATATTTTACCGGCCAGATCGGGGCCGTTAAGCAGAGATTCTTTGCCGCGCTGTATTTGCGAACCAGCAGAAGCATCACCCGGACAATCCCGGCCCGCCCCTGTCTCATCGTCCTGGCAGGGTTGTCGGGCATCACCGCACCTGCGCCAGTTTGAGTTGGGGGTCGGCGAACGCAACGGGCCTGTAGTGCCAGCGCCGCTTTGCGGCGTCGTAATCGCCGACGTGGAGGGCTTCTTCGACGTACCGCTTCCCCTCGCGCCGCGTCATGTGAATCACCATGGAGATTCCGTCCACGACGCCCCGGCAGGTGACTTCCCACGGCAAGTCGGTCTCGCCTTGCATGGCGCAAGTTGCCAACCGGGACAGGGCCGACTCGGCGTTGTTGGCGTGGATCGTGGTCAGGGATCCGCCGTGCCCTGTATTGAGCGCCTGTAGCAGATCGGCCGCCTCGCCGCCCCGGACTTCGCCGACCACGATGTGGTCGGGCCGGTGCCGGAGCGCATGCTTGACCAGGTCGCGGATCGTCACCGATCCGCCGTCGATCCCCCGCGCCTCGAAGCGGACACAGTTTTTCCGGTCGATCCGGAGCTCCAGGGTGTCCTCAATGGAAACAATGCGGTCGTCGGCGGGGAGCAGTTCGACCAGGGCATTGAGCAGCGTCGTCTTACCCGAGCCGGTCCCGCCCGACACGAGGATATTCCGCCGCCCGAGCAGCGCGGCCCGCGCCTCGTCGAGCACCTCTAGGGGCAGTGAGCCGAAGCGCACGAGATCTTCGGGCGAATAGCTCCGCTTGCCGAATCGCCGGATGGTGATGGCGACGTGCGGCGCGGCCGGGGGCACACAGATCGCCACACGGGAGCCATCGTCCAGCCGCGCATCGAGGATCGGGGAGCTGGCCGGATCGAGGCCGAGAGGCCGTGCAATCTGGATGGCAGCCCGCTCCAGCGCGGCCCCATCGAGGCCGGGCGCGGGATGTTCCCGGATCTCCCCCTGGCTTTCAACCCAGACGTTGCCCGGCCCGTTAATCATGATCTCGCTGACATCCTCGTCTTCGAGAACCGATTCCAGGCCCGGCAAGAACGGGCGCAGGTAGTCCATGCCTCGAGTGGCGCTCATATCTTCCCCGCGTCGACCGCCCTCCAGTAGGGCGTGTCGACCGGAAGGTAGTACGGCTTGAGATAAACGCGGACAGCGCTTGTGGCGTGGGTGCCGTCATAGGGCAGGCAAATCGCCTGGCAATTGGGAAGCAGGCCAAACTCCCTGGACTGAAACAAAGCCTCGCGCTGTTCGCGGAAGGATTTGCTGGTTCCGACCGAACCTTTACTCCCACCGGCCCGTCCCGAGAGCAGGGACACCTGGGCCTGTTGTGCGGATTCGGTGACGGTCCAGCTCGGCTTGATCTTGGCCACCTGGCCGCAGAGTTTCGAGGCGATCTCGGCGCTGGCGTCGTCGCTGAGGGAGAGGAAGATCCGGGTGCGCAGGGTCTGCAAGAGTGCCCGCCACGCCTCGGAGGTGCCCAACACGGAGCGGAGCGAGGATATGGATTGGGTGGCGACGATGGGGATGACACGGCACTGCCGGGTGAGGGCAAACGCCTTCTCGTCGCCGCTGGGGTCCTCCTCGCCAACGGATGCGAACGACTGATATTCGTCGCAAATGAAAACGGCGGGCCGGAAGTAACGCCCAGGGTCCGCTTTCATCTGTGCCGGCCGCCGGATCAGGGTCTGGAGCCAGGCGTTTTTTAGGAACACGCCTATGGCACGGGCCAGCGCCGGATTCGATCCGGCGGGCATGTTGAGCGCGAGGACTTTCCCGCTCTCGATCAGCTCGTCCAGGGGTGGAAGGT
This sequence comes from Terriglobia bacterium, assembly GCA_965263045.1. Lineage (GTDB taxonomy): Bacteria > Acidobacteriota > Terriglobia > 20CM-2-55-15 > 20CM-2-55-15. Next base: position 52,893 of record CBDHGK010000035.1, on the reverse strand, counting down.
GCCGCCGCATCTGGGCCTTTCCGACCGGCGGCCGACTGTCACCGTTCCCGTCCTCCTCGCCTTCGGCAACTCGTTCTTTGGCGGGTGCCTTGGGACAGAAAATGTCGGCGACGTCCTCCATGTCGAACAGAGACAGGAAACTGGAAATCCCCTCGACACACGAGGTTCTCAACTTCGGATCCATCTGCATCCAATCCTTCTCGTACCACGTCTTAACGCTTTCGTACCGCGCCTTTAAACGGTCCGTGTCGGTGTGACCCGCCACAGGGGCGACACGGCAGGTCACGCCCTCCCGTTGCAACCATTTTGCGATCTCGGCCGTCCACGGGGTCTGGCGTTCCCCGTCAGAAAATGTGGTCCAGGGCACCCCGCCCAAGACGGCCCTCCGCTTATCGAGATCCTTGGCCGAAATGACGATGGCCCCGTTCTTCTGACTCTTCACGACACCCTTGGCTTCATCGAGCTTTTGCTTGAACAGTTCGGGGTCGATCGCGCATCGGTAGACATCCCGCAGGGTCACCCAACGGTCGGGAAAGATCCGGTACAGCTCGATAATCCACTTCACAAGATTCGTGTAGGCCTGTTGCCAGAACGGATCCTTCCCCTTCCCGAACAACTGATTCAGGAGCGAGGACACGGTATAGGCCAGAGAGTAGGAATCGAGCCAGTGCGCGGCCAGGGGGTTCCACTGATATTTCCCGTCCATCCCAATCTCCATGTAGTCCTCTTCACGTTTCGCTGCTTTGAGAATCTCGCGGATGTCGTAGCAGAAGTCGCCCTTCACTTCGAGGACCAGCGCGGCGGCCCGGCGCTTCGGATTCCAGGCTTGCCAGCCGAGCAATTGCCGGGCAAACGGGTGCATGCACGCCGAGGTCTTACCCGAGCCGACCGCCCCGAAGATGGCGACTCCGGTGTAGAGGCCCCGCTCCGGGATCACGAGCCAATCCGGGTTGGGAATCTCCCGCGCCTCGACGGGGTGATGCGTTTCCCCGACGACGATGGCCGGTTTCTCGTCGGATGGGGCAATCGGCCACGGAGGCAGCCCGCCCTTGCCCTGTTTCATGCGCGGTGCCGCCTCGAACCAGACATGCCATACGCCGGAAAAGAGCGTGCCGCCGATGAACACGGCGACACCGGGCATGAGGGCATACCAGCCATGTGCCAGCCACAGAAGCGCCGGCGCATCGAGAGCCATCAGCGCGACAACCGGGTTCTCCGATCCGGTCGGAAACGGACTCGAAATATACCGGGCGATCGAGGCAGAAACCGCGAGGACAAATAAGAAAATATGTCTCAATTTCATAGGCCTTTACATCTCCAGACTTCAAGCCTTCCCGCAGGGATCACTGTGGCGGGAGCGACCCCCCACTGGGGGGCGTCCATGTGCCCCCGTGATGTAAATTGAAACGGGGGTACAGGGACGCACAAGCCAACAAAAGGCGGGGTCGCTCCCGCCACTCTCCCCCCCTCTGGATCGGCGCTCAAAAGGGCGTGTAATTTGACCTAACCACAAGTAAATAAGAATGATAGGGGGCATGAAATGTGTAATTTGCTCGTGTAATTGCCCCCCCCGTTTCAAATTACACTCCCGTGCGGCACCGTGGCCGTAATTTGAAGGCCCAATTTTCGAGAGACCTTCACCCGGTGTTTCGCTCCAAAAGACGCCCATACCCGCTCAACAAATGAGTCATCCGCCGATCTCATTCCGGAATCTCGTAGAGGTCCACACCCTCCGGATAAATCCGACGGGACCGCCATATCTCGAACGTGTCAATCCGGATGTTGTAGGGCAAAGGTTTTGCCAACATGTCCTTCAACTCCTGCCAGCGCCGCACGGTGTTCGGCTGGCCCCCGTAGCGCGCGAAAATCTGGGAATCGAAGGTGTCGATACCCCGGGAAAGCGCGTCGAGTTCCTCCCGCAATTCCGCCTCCCGGTAGTCCCCGGCCCGGATACCATCCCGATCCCGCACCCACCCGTCCAACACGGCCCGGGCGCGTTTGTCGGCGTCAGGGGTGACGCCGATTGCGGTCACATGAATCGTGATCCCGCGGTGCCGTAATCGGGCCCAAAGATGCTCATGCGTCTGGCCCCAATACCGCATTTCGGTGGCGGTGTCGTTCCCAGGATCGACATAGACAAACGTGCAGGTCGGCCCGCCCGCAAAGGGCAATTTCAGGTGGAAATACCGGGCGACGCACCCGGCCGCTCCGCCGTAAATCCGATGCGGCAGCCGATTGTGCGACACGCCGTAATGCGTACAGAACCGAACCTTCTCATCCTCGGTCGGGAGCCATTCGAGGTCCGGGCGCTCGATAACGTAATCGAACGACAGGAGCCGCCGGAGATAGACGGACAGGCCGGCGTTTCTTCTGTGCCGGATGTTGGGAACCCCCAGCTCCCGGTAGATGCTCTTGTGGGTGATCCGGCAGACGCGCGTGCGGTTCCTGGTGCTGATGACGGGAATGGCCTCGTCCACGGCAAGTCTCAGGTCCACGAGGCTCTGAACGAAGCGGTGCGCGCGGACAGGATGAGTGTTGAAATAATCGGCGTATTGGGTGCGGGTGAACATGCCGCTGTTGAGGCAGACCATCGCAACCCACTCGGTGTCTTCCTGGCTCCACCCGAACGGTTTGAGTGCTTCTTCCCGGCCACGCAGATGAGCAATCATGGCGTCTCGGTGATAAGGGCTCTATCGGTTTCGAGGTATGTAACCTGAATGCCCATCGGGTTAAAAATGACCAGGTCGGCCGGTATGACCGGCATGAAAACAAACTGCATCGTGGCGGTCCATTGTTCCCTGGAAATCTCGCGCTCCTGTTGGGTGCGGACAAGGACAAAGTCAGCGACCGCACCGTGCGGCTCGGCCGGATTGGCCTGAATCCGGAGGATGACATTCTCGACCCGGAGTTCTTCCAGGGTGATCCCGGCGGCCAGCATGGCGATTTCCTCGTTGTTGGCGGTGAAGGCCGCGTTGGCCAGACCGGTGCTGAGAAACCGGAGGCTGCGCGGCCAGTATTCCTGGACCGTCGGCCGCCGCCGGCCGAAATGGTCATGGAGAAAGCGGTTGAGAAAATACTTGGTGGTGGGGTCGCGTGGATCGGCCTGGGCCTGGACCGCCTCATAGGCCAGGGCTTCGGCCCGGCCGACTTCATCCACTCGAACGACAATCGGCCGCGGCGGCTCGACCGAAGACAGGCGCACCACGGCGATGGTCACGCATAAAAGCAAGACGCCGAGGACGATGGTGAACACGCGCAGGTGACGGTTCGAGTGGATCGTCTCTCCCCATATCTCGGCATATTGTTTTCCAGCGTCGGATGCGTTGTCTTTGGGTTTTGCCACGACGTTTATACTCCCTTGAATTTAGAAAGGCTCTGCCCGGCCTGGCCGATCATGCCCATGATTCCCCCGCTCGCGCCCCCGCCGGTGATTTGTGAGGCGAGCTGGCCGATCATGAGTGAGGACAGGAGCCCGGCAATGGTGAGAGGCACGATGCTTAAAAACCAGGCGGTGCTATGCCAGAGCATGTTTGTGTCGGGCGGTGGACCATTCACAATGGCATTCATCCAACCGATACTCGCCGCAAGGAACACCCGCATCAGCGCCGCCGCTATCGCGCCATAGAGGGTGTAGGTGAACATGCTCTTGAACCACCCCCAGAACAGGAATGCGAGGGGCTCGACCAGGAGGAAAGGAATGAAGAGCGGCCCGAGGATCAGCAGGACCCCGAGGGCGAGCTGTGCCCATAGAACCTGTGCCATTGAAACGCCATAAATCACGACGAGGCAGAGGAGAATGAACAAAAGAAATAGCTCGAAGATGATGGTGTGGATAAAGGACATGAGCAGGTAGGAGAGGTCGGTCAGGCCATTGATAAGCATGTCCATTATCCCGCCCCCTGTCCCCAGCTCCATCGACTGTGCGCGAGCGAAGAGATTTTGAGAAAGCTGCGAGAATGTGACAAGGAAATCCTCGCCGGTATTCTGAATCAAGATGAGCTGAAGCCACTGCCCACCGTCAGTGATGGCCTCTGTAAAAGAGCGGGTCGATCCGGGAAGCGGATCGTGATAGAAGGTGAGCATTGCCCACGGAAACCAGAGGGCGATGACGACTCGAACAATGTCCCACGGACGAAAGTCTCCGGTAAAAGCGATACGCAATCCGGTCCAGACAATCAGAATGGCGGCCAGACCGCGCCACAGGTCCAGCCCGGCGGCGTGGACTTGCGGCGCGGCTGCAAGAATCACCTGATCCATGATGCCCGACACAACGGTCGCGGGGTCCGGAGCCGCGGCCGGATCGGTCGGGATGGTGGGGACAAGCTGGAGCATCATCGCGGGCGTCATCATGGTCGTCGGTTCCCGCCCAGGCCGTCCGGGATCTGAAAGCCGCCATACATGGATTGGATTCTCTGATCGGCCGCCGCGGCTATGGTTGCCTGTTCCTCGGCCCACTGCGCTTCAAGAGCGGCACGATCGGCCAGCCGGCGCGCCGCATACCCCCGCCGGAGTTCCTCTTGACGAAAACGAGACGCCGCGTCCTGGGTTGCGGCGGCGGCGCGGCTGCGTCCAATTCCGATCAGGGTGCGGATTTCGGCGAGCGAGCCCAGAACATCGCCCTCGGTGAGCGCCGCCGATGAGCGGTTCGGCCCGCCGGTATAGGGGTCCGTATCAATCCGCTCCCCGATGCGGCCCAAGGCCGCGGTGGTGGCCTGCTGGACTGCGACCAGGTCGGCCCCGGCGTCGGCCCTGGCTCCGGCATATTCCAGGCTGCGATCGGCGTAGTCGCGCCGGCGCTGAAAAACGGCCACCGCTCGATCGGCGCTGCCCGGGTAGACGTTCCGAATATCGGCCTCGGTGACGGTGTCCGCAGCTTGCAACACGTCACGCCAGCTCCGACTGAACGACTCCCCGTTGGCGGTGAGGTCGCCGAGAGAAGTAACCATGGCGCCGGCCGGGCCGGTGAAATCCGAGTGCCAGTCGCGCGTGGTGTTGAGTAGATCGGTCGGAGCTCTAACAAGATCGGCGATGGGGTCTGCAATCGGACCCACCAGACCCTGCACGGAATCGGTGACGTGGGTGAGTTGGCTCCGGGCAGTCTGTAACTGTTCCACGAGCTGCCGCAGCTGCTCAAGCTGGTTGGCGATCATTGCCCGCTGATTGCCGTGCATGATCGGCCGTAGAACGAACCAGATAAGCAAGTCTTCGGGACTTGGAATGCCGAAGATGCCGAAGGCCGGGACGGCCGCGGTCAGTGCAACCAGGAGCGTCCAGGTAATAACCCGTTTTTTCATCATGGTCGTTAGTTCCCGCCCAGGCCGGCCGGGATCTGAAAGCCGCCGTACATGGACTGGATTCTCTGATCGGCCGCCGCGGCTATGGTCGCCCTCTCCTCGGCCCACTGCGCTTCAAGAGCGGCACGATCGGCCAGCCGCCGCGCCTCGATCTGCCGCCGCGCCACTTCTGCGTTGTAGGCTGCGGCCGCTGCTGCGGAAGCGTCCATAGCTTCCATCTGTGCCAGTGCTGTAGTGAGCTGTCCTTGAGATAGATTGCCGGCAAGGATCGCTTGTTGCAGCGCCGTGTCGGAAACATTGTTTTGCCCCGCTACGGTGTCGATCTTGTCCTGGACCTCAACCGCAGTCGCCGCAAGTGAGGCTGCGGCATCGGCGCGTGCATGTGCCAGGACAATGCTGCGATCGGCGTAGTCGCGCCGGCGCTGAAAGACGGCCACCGCTGCGTCGGCGCTGCCCGGGTAGACGTTCCGAATATCGGCCTCGGTGACGGTGTCCGCGGCTTGCAACACGTCGCGCCAGCTCTCACTGAGCGATGTGCCGTCACTCAGTTCTGTCAGTGCAGTCACGAGCCTCCCGGCCGGGCCGGTGAAATCGGAATGCCAGTCGCGCGTGGTGTTGAGCAGGTCGGTGGGCACGGCAACGAGATCGGCGATGGGATCTGTAATTGCGCCGATATGTCCCAGAGCGGATTCTTTCAGATGCTCGAACTGCCCGGTGAGTTGGTCGATATGGGCCGTCATGCGTGTGAGGGCCGTAAGCTGATTAGTAATCTGTGTGCCTTGGTTGACGATCATCACCAGGTAGGCGGCCACGCCGCCATCTTGGGCGATGACAGTCTCGAAACCCGAGCTCCCGATCAAGGCAACGATTGCAAAGAGGACAATGAGTGTTTTCTTCATTGGGGATGCTCCTTGATGAATGTGGCGGTCGTTAGTTCCCGCCCAGGCCGTCAGGGATCTGAAAGCCGCCGTACATGGATTGGATTCTCTGGTCGGCCGCCGCGGCTATGGTTGCCTGTTCCTCGGCCCACTGCGCTTCAAGAGCGGCGCGATCCGCCAGCCGCCGCGCATCGGCCGCCCGCCGCGCTACTTCTGCGTTGTAGGCATCCGCCGCTTGAGCGGCTGCCTCGTGAGAGAGAAGGCGATCGCGTGTTTCGTCGTCATTGAATTCCTCCTGTCGGTTGGGGCTGCTGCGGTACGAGGACATCGCCGGTGAACCAGATTCGCAAGCGGTGGCCCGCGCGAATCGTGATGGTGGGCAGGCGATTGAGGAAGCGGTCGAGAATCCGCACAGCAGTTTCCCCCAGCCCTTGACTGGCCCCGGCCTGGAAGCCCTGTTGGCCTCCGGCATAGGGGTTTGAGCCGATCGCGGTCAGGCCGGAAAGGATGCCGACGGCGCCGGCCGCCGCAAACATCGAGAAATAATGTCGGTTGACTGCGTCCTTGAGCGCGCTTTCCCCAATCTGGTTGAGGCCATTGAATTCGAGCGAGACGGTGCGGCCGTCGGGCCAAATGATGCGGTGAAAGGCAACGGTCAGCCGCTCCTGATCGGCCCCGGAAACGGCCTCGACGCTGCCGACAACCCGCGCGCCACGTGGGATCAAGAGCCGTTGACGGTCCGCGGAATAGAAAGGGACCGATACGTTGGCGAGGACCGGACCGGGAAAGTCGCCGCTGAGCTGTGTGACAAGGACGGCCTCCAGGAACGATCCTTCATAAATACGGTCCCAACCGGCCGGATCGGAAGGCAGCCCGGCGACGGGAGTTTCGGTTTCAGGCTGCACGAGGGCCCCGGCAGGGGCCACACCGGCAGGGGCCGGGCCGCCCGCCGCCAGCGCGGGCTGCGCCGTAGCGGCCAGTTCCCGATCGTTGAGTTCGGCGAGCAATTCGAGGAAGTCTCCGGCCGTCGCAACGGCGTTTTCGGCTGTGACACCGGGAAGGTCGGCCTGTGGGACTGCCTGGGCGGCTTGAAGCGGCCCAGAGAGAGCGTCCGGCGCGGCTGCTTCGGGATCGGTGTTTCGGTAGGACAGCACAAGCGGCCCGGTGCGCAGGGAGCGCCGGCGGCGCTCCATTTCCTCGAGCCGCAGTGTTTCAAGCAAGACCGCCTCGGCCTCGGTGCGCGGGGCCTGGCCGCCGAAGGGGACAGGCTGATCGTCGGGAAGCAAGCCCGCTTCGGGGTCTTGACCCTGGAACGGGACGATGCTGGCTCCCAATAGGGCTGCATTCGATTCCTGTTCGCCCTGTAGCTGAGCTAACTGGCGTTCGGCCGCATCGGCCTGTAGCCGGAGCTGGGCGGCTTGCCGTCGCGCCTCGGCCTCGATCGCGGCCTGGGCGCGTTGTTGAAGGCCGAGGTCCGCGGCCTCGGGAACCTCGATCTCAGCATCCTGCGCACCGCCGCCGGTGAAAGTGTAGGTGAGTAGCATGGCGGCCAGGAGCAAGGACGTGGCCGCGATCCCGATCTTGGTAACGAGGCCGCCCGGCATCACACCAGCAGGCGGAATGGGAATCTTTTTCCATACACTCATGCTTAACGCTCCGGTTCGTAGCGCCAGATCGCCCGCCGCTCTCCAATTTGCAGCCATCCGGAATCGAGGATGCGCCGCACAATGAACAGGCCGTCTTCGGTGAGGTCATAGGCGACCAGCGACGGGTCACCGTCCACGGCTTCATACAGGGCCGGTGATTCCTGGGCGTGTGAGCGGAGATAGGTGAACTGCCCGTCGTGCCACATCGCTTCGACATTGAAGGGAGGCTCCTGTGCACGATCCGACAGGGTGTAAACAAAATGAAGCCGCGTGGGATAATCCGCCCGAAACTCCTCCACTGCCGCTTTGGCCTCGGCGCGGGCTTGGGCGGCCACGGTGTCGGCTGCGATCTGGGCCGTGCGCGTCGTCTCCTGGGCTTGTTGCGCGAGGGCCTGATAGGCCGTGATTTCGGAACGGGCAACGAAGGCGGGGGTATGCGGTTCGGCCGCTATGAGGGCGGCGGCCTCGTCGGCCGGCGGCGGCTCGATCCGGACGACCAGGTGCGGCGCCCCGCCCTCAGATGCGAGGAAGGAATAAATCCGTCCGGACTCGCAAATCAGAGCGACATTGGTTTCCACGCCGGCCGCAATCGGTTTCAGGAAGGCCACATTGGCCGCGCCGGTCAGATGCCAGTATTCGGAATCCCCGAGAACGAAATCGAGGATCGTTTCGTTCTCCGGCAAAACGATGACGGTGGTATGGCGCACCTGCGTTTGAATGTCCACGAGTTGATCGACGCCCGGAATTGCCTCGATGCGCAGCATGGGCCCGCCATCCTGGGCGGTACTGACCGGCGGCTGTCCAAGCCACAGAAGCGCGGCAGTGATGACGGCCGCAAGCGTTGGAGCGCGCCGCCGCGTGAAAGGCCGTGTGAAAGCTCGATGAGTCATAACGGTTAACTCCCTGCGCCCAATATTTCCAGGGCGCGTTGCAGTCCGTGTTTCTCGATCAGATGGGCGCGCCGTTCCGAATCACGGGGGTTGGACGTATAGAGCCAGTAACTGGCCCGATCGACTTCAAGCCGGAGGATCGCGGCCCCTGCGGCGCGCTTCAAATACAGTTCCATCTTTGGAACGAGAGATTGGATCGTGTCCATTTCGCTTGGATTGAGACGGAAGATCTCGCCGACCTTTTCGGGGAGATTCGGGTTCGCCAGGAAAATCTTGGTGGGCATGGATTCGAGCAACCCGGCCGCCTCGGGCGTACTTGTGACATCGACGGCGCTCTGTGTAGCCATGATGAGGGCAGCGTTTTTCTTCCGCCAGGTCTTGGCGGCCTCGGCGAGATAGGACAGCACGGCCGGGTCCTTCAGATAGCGCCACGCCTCGTCGACCACCATGAGCTTGACGCGCGCAATTTCAGTGGGATCTTCAAGAGCGATCCGCAAGCGTTCGAGCAGATAGAACATGGCGGCTTCGCAGAGGTCCTCATGTTCGGCCGCCCCGGCCAGGTCGATCACCTGCCAGTCGGCAAATTCCAGGTCGTCGCCATCGGCCGGGTTATCGAAATACCGGGCCCAGGTGCCCGCGCCGTGCCAGCGTCCCATCGCGGCCCACATGCTCTTGGGCAAGGATCGGACGAGCGAGCTGAGGTCGCGGCGGTCCGGAGAAAAGGCATAGAGGTCTTCGATGCGATTGCGGATTTCAGTGGGATCGTCGCCGGAGGTTTCCATCCCGCCAAGCCGAAGCAATCGCGTGACCCATCCGGTCAGGAATTGAAATGTGCGTTCCCCGGGAGGGAGACTGAACGGGCGCAAGCGGAAGGAATCTCCCGATCGGCCGTCGTCGGGGGAGAGTTCAAGGTAGCCCCCGCCGAGGAAGCGGGTGAGCGAGCGATAGCTGCCGCCCAGGTCGAGAATCAGGACGCGCGGCCGGTACTGCAACGCTTGAACGAGCAGGAAATTGAGCGTGAAGCTCTTGCCCGCCCCGGTCGCCCCGAGGATCAGGGTGTGCCCGACATCGCCGGCAAAGAGGTCATAGAAGAAGGGCGTCTGCCAGTGCGTTTCGAGGGTGGTCATCGCTGGCGCGTCCAGATGCGCGCACCGCTCGGTGCCGCGCGGCGGGCCGAATAGGGGCGCGAGCGAGGCGGCGGCCCCGGCAGACACCAGGACCTTGCGCAGTTGCCGGGAGCGGGGCTGGCCGGGCATCCGATTGAACCACTGCGCGAGTTGCCCATAGCCTTCCCGGATCAGTTTGGCGTCATGGGTGGCGAAGATGCGCCGGAGATCGCCGTCCAGGCGCTCGATATCTGAAAGCTCTCCATGCAGCGCAATGGACAGGCTGATGTCGCCATAGGCAATGCCATCGGTTTCCAGCTCGACCAGGGCTTTCGAGAGCCGATCTGACTCCGCGCTGGCCACGCTGTCCTCCATGGCCACGGCGCTGCCTTCGGTTTCCTGAACGTGCGCCATCATCGAGTACCGCTGCGAAAAGTAGTGCTTGCGCGCGGAGTTGATCTTCTTGCGGCCCGCCTCGGTCGTGTAGGGCCGCCATTCCAGCGACACCGTCATGCGGGCGTTCAAACGGTACAGGTCGTTGAGCATGTTGGCGCGCGCTGTGCCCGGTGGCGAGAGCAAGGAATAGAGGATGACGGGCTCCCCATCGAGGCGCAGGAAGCGCCGCTCGGCATCCAGCTCAGATACGGCGAGGCTCCAGTTCAATCCGGCCCCGACCGACCCATCCCAGGGTAGCCCGGGCCGGTTGACCAGCTCACTCAAGAAACGGCCCCCGTCCCGGCCGTTCAACAGTTCGATCTCCGTCAGGTCGGAGACGAGCTTCGAACCCGCATCGACAAGCTGCCGGAACCGCGAGGCTGCCGCCTCGATCTCGTCGTAAATGTAGACGGCCTCCTGGGGCGCCCGCTGGCGGGCGAGCCAGGCCCGCGCGGTGTGGAGCCACCACGGCCCTCTGCCATCGGTGGCGGTGGCCTGTTGTAACCCCGGATCGTGACACCAGACCAGATATGCCTGGACGTCCTGCAATCGTTCGCTAAGGAATGCCTTGCGCCGCCGGCGCGCGATTGCCGACACGCTATCGCCGTGATCGGATTCCTCGTCGGGAAGAACAACCGGCCGCCGGAGCAGATAGAAATGGATCCGGCCGCCGGGCTCGACATTCGACAGCAGACGGGTCCAGCGTTCCAGCACTGCATCGAGCGCCTCGGGGGTGCGGCCATCGAGCGGGCTGGGGGTGATGCGGCCGACGCATAACAACTGCCCATCCCGGGTCAGACAGGTCCGGCCGTCTTTGAGATAACCCCACCAGGGCAATTCTTCGGCCAGCGCCCCGGCCGCATCGTATTCCGCACGTTCAGCAACAAGATTCATTCATACCTTCCTTTCAAGATCACGCGCCAGGGCTCGGCGATCCACTTGCCAGGGTCGTAACGCGCCTTGAAACGGGTCGACGCCTTGAGGATCGCGAGCATGTTCGGGTCCTGTTTCCAGGCGAGATAGCCCGCACCCCACAGCGCACCGAAAACGACCAACGCCGTGACGATGGCATTCAAGGCGTTCCACAGGGCGAGCGCGAGCGTGGCGCTCAGAATGAACCACGTGCGCTCGACCCCCATGATGGTGAGCGGGCGGCTCAGACTTGGGTAACACGGCCAGAGCCGCTTTCCTTGCCGCGCCATCAGGGAAACAGCCAGCCCATGAAATTGACCGCGCCCACGGCCATGCCGACGCCGAAGATGATCCCGGCCAGGGCTTTCTTGCTGCCGCCCTCACCGAAGGCGAACATCAGGCCGCCACACACGATGCTAATGAGCGCCAGGCCGCGCGCGATCGGCCCGGTAAATGCGTCCTCGAGGACGGTGATGGCCTCGAGCCAGGGGCTCTGCGCCCAGACCGTGACCGGAGCGCATAGCACAATCGCTACTGCCAATAAGGCACGGTGTTGCCATTTGTTGTTTCGAAACAGAGTCATCGTGGACCTCCCTGTTGGTTTGTTAATCGAGATACAGACCTTGATCGCTCCGGTCGAGGGCCTGTTGCAGGTCCCGATCCCCTGAGCCGCGGCGAATGCCGCGCTCTACCAGATCGACCCGCCGCCCCAGGTCGGCCAGGCCCAGCACACGCGCCAGCGCGTAGAAGACGACAATGCTGGTGAGGAGCAACGCGGCCGCATGCAGGGTGAGCTCCCACCCATACGTGCGAAGGATCGTGCCCCACCAGGGCGAGAGAAAGTCGAGCCGCGGCCCGACTAAAAGAACAGCCGTCCCGGCCCACGCCGCCGTGATGCCGACGCCAAAGAAGATCGGTTTCATAATTCGATCACTCCCTTGTCCCGCTGTTGCCCCTGGCGGCCCGCACCCCCACCGCGATCGCTCGACCGGGCGAGTTTCGCGGCCTGGGCGATGAGCGACTGCGCGCGGTCGCTCCCGTTGCCGTGCATGCGGAACCCCGCCGCGGCCTTGGCCGCGATGTCACCGGCGCGGTAGTTGCCGGAGACGACTTCGATGTTGACGTGCCCTTGGGTGAGCCCATCGGGTTCGAGGAATTCCAGCTGCGCGTCGGGATACTGCACCTGGCCGTTCCGGATGGGAAGGTGCAACGCTTCGGCGGCCTCGAAGCGCGCGCGGTCGGCGGCCTCCCGGCCGCCCTGTTGTCGCGCGGCCTCCGAACGGCTATTGATCGCTGCTTTCAGTTCCGCGTCAGTGCGGATGCGCCGCAGCGTTCGGCCGCGCTCTTCAATGCGGGCCTGTTCGGCTCGCGCGGCGCGGTAGATGGCCACATCGTGTCCCATATCGCGCGACTTCGACCCGGCACCATCCCAGGCCCGCTGTTGCGGGTCCATTTCCCAGGAGAGGCCCTGCGTCCGTGCTTCGCGGGCTCCGGCGGTGGTGGGGGACAGGACGCGGTATTTCCCGCCTTCCGGTCCCTCCAGAGTGCGTTCGGTGACCCACCCAGCGGCCTTCATCTGATCGAGGGCTTTCCGGGCCGCGTAGGGGTTGCCCCCGAAACGCTCCCGCACCATGTCGGCGACGGCGACAACGCGGTAATGACTGACATCGGCGACGGCGGCATTCTTGCGCTCGGCGATGGTGTGCTTCTCCTGTAGCGGGTCGTAGTGCCGCCGATGCCCGGGGCGCTCCGGGACCCGCTCGGGCCGGCGCCCTCGTCGAGGCTCCGGCCGCCGGTCGAGAGACGGTGTCTCCCGGATGTCAAAACGAGCCATGCGTTTATGCCTCCGTTTCCACCGCGGCCGTCTCGGCTCTGTCATCCTGCCGAAGCGCCGAGACCCGGGTGTGTGCGATGTCGGCGACCTTCCCCAGCAGCAAGAGGTCGTTGGGGCCGAAGCTGTGTGTCGTCTTCCACTGCTCACCCTCGCGGTAGAGGCGGGAAAAGACGACGTTGTAGCGGGGCGCTCCATCCTCGGCGGTATTCATCCAGATCGTTGCCTTGACGCGGCCAATGCGGATCTCATCGGCCGGTTTCGTGTCAGTCATGCGCAACACTCCTTTCTGTTCGTTCTGTTAACGGCTCAACTCGATCTCGGGCGCTTTGGCAGCAACGGGCGTTGCCGGTTGGGGTTCCCGCGCCGCGGTCGGCGCGTCAATGGACCGTTCCTCCTTCGTCTTCCCGGTTGCAAGCGGCCCATCCTTGGCCTTCTCGATTTCAGCGGCGCGGGCGCGCTCGGGAGCGGCGCAGACATAGTCGGAGATGCGCCCGGCTTCGGCCGCCGCCTTGTAAATCTCCTGCGGGTCGTCCTTCAAGGCTTTGACCCACGAGGCCACATAGGCGGCGCCATGTTGCGGCTCGTATGCGACGCCCAGGCGCTCGGACGACATCATGGCGCTGATTTCCGCCCTGAGTTCTTCCCGCGCATACGCTTGGGATCCGAAGCGGTCCCTGGTGCCTTGTTGAAGACTCTCCCGGTTCATGCGGGTCTTGTGGCCGGTACTGTGGCCGACTTCATGGAGTGCGGTCTGGTAATAGGCTTCGGCGCTCTTGAATTGCGCCCGCTCGGGCAGCACGATGTGATCGCGGGCCATGTTGTAATACGCCCGGTCGCCGTTCACCTCCCGGATCGTCACGCCGCTGGCCCGGATGACTTTTTCCACGTTCTGCTGCGCTTCCCATTGGGGAATTGCCACTCCTTTCCGCTCGGGGAGCTTGAGGCCCTCGGCTTGCTCGACGTTGAACACCGTGTAGTGCCTCCACGTTCCCCGCCGGGTCTTCTCCGCATCGCGGGCGTCGCGCTTCTCTTCGGCCCCTTCCCCGGGCGTCGTCGTTTCCTGGGTATCGCGTCGCTTGGGCGGTTTGTAAGCGAGGATGCGGGTGCCCTGTTCGCCTTTGCGAACATGGCCGCCCGCTGCTGCGATCTGGCGGTAGGTGCCCCAGCGGTGGTCGTTGTAGCTCTTGGCTGTGCGCTGCACCATCAGCTCCAACGTATTCCCGCCCTGATACTGCTTTTCAGTCGAAAAGTTTTCAGGGATCCGGTTTTCGCCGCGCTTCCAGCTCTTTTGCCACGGCGCGGTGCCCGCCTCGATCTGCTGGGTGAGTTTGGCGGCAAAGTCCTGGGTATATTCCTCGGCCGTTTTCCCACCCCGCCGGCCACCGCGTGGCTCCTTATGAGCGGGCTCCGGCTGTTGTGTGCTGGCCGCGCGCAACACGGTCACGGTCGGGGTGGAATCGGTCGCGGGGGCCACGTCAATGGGTGTTCGGCCTTCCCGATCGGCGGTATTGGGATCGGCGCCGGCGTCAAGCAAACGCTGGGCCACGTCCGGGGAGCGATTACTGGCCGCATAGTGCAACGGCGTGGCCCCGTCTTTGTCTGCCGCGTTGGGATCGGCTCCGGCCTCGAGCAGATAGTGCACCGTTTCGGGCGAATCGGACTGGACGGCCAGGTGCAACGGAGTCAGTCCCTCCCGATCGGCGGTATTGGGATCGGCTCCGGCCTGGAGCAGTTTCCGGACGCCGAGAACCGATTCGTTTTCAGCGGCGCGATGCAAGGGTGTCCGCCCCTCGGGGTCGGCCGGATTGTGGGCATTCTGAATCCGCTCGTACTCTTCCGGGCCTGTTCGCAAGCTGTGGGGAAGCTTGTCCATGTTGCGAATGTCGTTGGAGTCGTTGGCTCTCTGCTCTTGCTCGTGTTCCCCTCTGCCGTCGTCCGCCGGAAGGTGTTGAATAGGGACACGGCCCTCCTGATCCCGCGCCTCCAGGTTGGCGCCGGCTTCGAGTAGGCGGTTCACCATGTCCATCCGCTCGGCGGCATAGGCCAGGTGCAGCGGGGTCCGGCCTGTGTTATCCGGAAGGTTGGGATCGGCTCCATGCTTGAGAAGAGTTTTCGCGCCCGCATCCACACCTTTCCCGGCCGCCTCATGCAAAGGCGTGGAACCGCCTTTGTCGCGGGCGTTGACATCCGCCCCCGCCTCAATCAGGAGATCGGCGCGGCCCGGGGACGGTTGCCCCGCCGCGCGATGCAACGCCGTGGCGCCTGTGTTGTCGCGGGCGTTGACATCCGCCCCGGCGTCGATCAGGGCGCGGTGAACATCCAGGTCGGGATTCCGAATGGCGGCGCGATGCAACGGGGTCTCGCTCCGCCAATTCCGCAGGTTCGGATCGGCCCCCCGGTTGATGAGGTCGCGGACCTGATGTTCGGTTTCGGTCGCGGCCGCGCGATGCAATCGAGACGCGCCATCGAGGAGAGAATCAATGAAGGCTTTTCTTCGGCTCATTTAATCGCCCACCACGTCATCGGGCGGCCCGAAAAACTCTTCGTCGCTGACCACGTCCTCGGCAGTCGGAAAAAACGCGAACTGTGCGGCCAGCTCATCGGACGCCTCGAACGCCTCGCCGCTGGCGAAGCATGCGTTGAATTCCTCCCTCGTCGTTGCAACCCGGATAGGTCTCACCCGGGGTTCTCTTCCGCTTTGCATGACTTCCCTCCTCTGTGTCGTCCTGATCATGGATGAAAAACATTGACCACGGTTTCCCACAGTGCTTCGACCGGAATAAGGACGCGTCCCAGGGCGATACCGATAAACAACACCCCGAGGACGAGCCACTTTTCGCGCTCGATGCGATGGCGTAAGGACACCGGGGCGAGGCGTGCGCACTGCAACTCCTGGATGTGTGCGCGGAAATCGTCTTCAACTGTTTTAAACTCCCGCCGCAAGTTGACCTTGAACTGTTCCATGTCCTTGCTTATGGATTGCACCAGGCTCTCCCAGAAGCGAGACTTGATCCGCTTGTATGCGAGCATCGCTTCTCTCATGTTGTTCTCGCCCTGGCTTTCCTCAATCGTGTGGTTGACCCGCTTTTGAACAGCGACCAAGGCGTGCATCAATTGGTGGAGGGTCGCTTCGATGTTGCGTTCAAATTCCTCAATCTCAGCCGCTGTCTCCATCAGTAGAGCGTCCCGCTTGGCTCCAAATTCCCGTGCAACAAGAACCGGGTTTTCGTTCCCTTCAATCGCGCGCTTTAGCAAGCTGAAAATCTCTTCCTTCCGATCCGATTCCTTCCCCGCCGGCCCCTGGCCTTCCTGCGAAGCGTCGGCCTGTCGAGGGACCGCGTCATCTGCGGGCATGTCACGATCGGATTCCTTCCCCGCCGGCCCTGGGCCTTCCTGCGAAGCGTCGGCCTGTCGAGGGACCGCGTCATCCGCGGGTACGTCTCGATCGGATTCCTTCCCCGCCGGTCCTGGGCCTTCCTGTAAAGCGTCGGCCTGTCGAGGGACCGCGTCATCCGCAGGCACGCCGGGCATAACCTGATCGGTCGCATTGAATACGTCGGTAAGCTCGGCTGACTTGCGTCTCAGATGGGTGCCCCGCTCACTCATCGCATTCAACCTTGATCGCGGGCCGATTCCTCACGCGCCAAACGGTCGTCACATCCGCGACGGCCGGAAACAGGACGAAGCAGCGCCCATCGCTGTCTTTATCGGTCCGTGTCAGGCCCCCGCTCCCGCGGTTGAGCCGGTCCAGGGCGTCTTCCTGGGCGGCGATCTGTTCGGCAAGCTCCGCGCTCTTGGTCACTTGCCACCGAAATTGCTGTTCGGTCCAGGCAATACCGATCCATGCAGCGGCTCCGATCCCGGCGAATATGAAAGCGCCGGAAAGAATGGCCCGGCCCCACACCCCAACGATGCCTTGCGCCTGGGTAATCCCCTCCCGGACGCTCTCCGCGTGTGATTCGCGAATCTCGTTTCCCAGGGAGTTGAATTTGCCTTTGATCGCCTTCAAGCCGGTTTCCAGTTCCTTGTCCATGAATTTCAGCTCGGCGCTCACCGCGCCGCGATACTGTGAAAGCTGTTGCTGAACCTCCTCGGCGATCAGCCCTCGGAGTGCAGCGCGCAGCTCTGCGTCGTCCATCACCGTTCGATCTCCCGGGCCGGTGACTCCCGCTCCATCCGCTTCCCCGCTCCCGGCCGCGGCCCGAGACGCTCTCGAATCCATTGCACGCCAGCCTTCAGGCCCGCCGCCGGCCGCGTTCGAATCCTCTGCCACGCAACGCGCCGCCGTGCCCTACTGATTTCTGAGTACAACGCCCGTATCTGCTGCTCCAGATCCCGGACCTCCGCTTCCGCGCACTCGACCTGGCTCCTGTGTTCGGCCAGTTCCGCTTGATCGTCGCGGTTTCTCCGCTCGATTGCCGCGGCCAACTCAACGACGCGCGAATGGCCGCCGCGCTCGGCCCGGTATCGCTCCGGGCCCAGGTGAATGCCGGGGATGCGGTCGAGCTCCGCCGCCCGATCCAGTTCCCCGCGCTCGAGGGCCTCGGCGTGCTGCGCCTCGAGACTGCGGTGGTCGATCCGCTCGGCCCGGCCCGCCTCCTCCAGCGCCCGGTTGGCCGCCCGCGCCCAGCCTCTCCGGGTGTTCTCGAGCCACTCCTTGCCCTTGACCGAGAGGGTTTTCCGTGCCCCACCCTTCTCCGGCGCCTTCCGGTTGTAACGCTTGAACCACAGCTCGGCGTGACGGTCGTGACCGTCGAGGGCGCGTTCGGAAATCATCAGGCGGACGTGGGGATTCTCCCCGCCGCCCCGGCGGAGGGCCATCGTGTAGGGCAACCGTTCCCCTCCGGTGAGTGCGTCGGCGAAGCTTCTGGCGAGGGTCCGCTGCTGGGCCGCGTTCAGTTCCTTCGGCAGCACGCACTCCACTTCGACAAACAACCGCCCGTTGACCCGTTCGTGTGCGTCCGCGGCGGCCCAATACCCGCGGGGATCGTCTGCGGCCCACTCCGGCATGTTCCCGCTCTCGCTGTGAGCGAGCTCATCGCGGTCTTTCTCATCCTTCCCTTCCCGCACGATGTATTGGGCCCGGGCGCGGGCCGACTGCCCACCGTCACGGCTTCCGGTCTTTACATTCAAGTGATAGATAGCCACTGCTTTCCCTCTGCCCGGCCGAGTTCCTCGCCGGCCATCAGCGTTTGTTCTCCGGGGCTGGCATCTCCCCCCGAAGCGATGCGACCGCGCCATCGAGGGTGCGCCGCGCGTAGTATCCCGGGTTGGGTGCATCGTCGGCCCGGCACTCTTCCAGGCAGGCCCGGACAGTGGCCGGGCCCAGCCCGCGCCGGAGTGCGTCCAGCCACCACGCCCAATCGCGTTCACTCTGAGAGACCCCCGCCCCAGCCGGATGCCGGTCAAGGTTTTCCGCCTGGGCTGTGTCGCCTTCTTCATCGTGCGCCACACCGCGCGTGCCCTCTTCGATGCGCTCACCGGAAACCGTCTGCGCGTCGTCTTTCCCGCGCTGCCAAAAGAATTTCTCCGCCATCGCATGCCTCCATTCCTGCTCGTGCAGCTCACCCCCGGCCACAGTGATCGCTTCCACCGTGCTCAGGTCCTCGACCATCACGCCGATCCGCTCTCCGGGTTCCCGCGTCAGCTCGAGGGCGAGCCGACGGTCGAACGCCCCGTGAAATTCAGCCGCCGCCCGAGCCGAGACACACTTCACCTGTTCTCTTCCTCTTTCTGGATTAAGGTTTTCGCCTCTTTGGGGAGCTTTTTCCTGGAAAATCGTGGCGTGTACGGCCGCAGATGATACAGGCGGGTTCAAATTCGGGGCGGACGGCATATCGGGCCTCCCCGGAGACGCTTCCCGGTCCGTTTTTGGAGGGGGAAGGCTCCGATGGGTCGATACTGTCCGAATCGGAGGGAGCAGGGGAAGTATGATCCGTCACGCGCAGCAGGCGGCGGCGTGCCCGGTAGACCCGGTTGTGGTCACGGTGATCGTCTCTTCCCCCCGGGCTTCGCTGGTGGCGCTGGTTGGCGGCGCGGTGTTGTTGCGTCTGCGTCGTCTGCCGGCAGCGATCCCCGCAGTACGCATGGCCCCGATAGCAGGAACGGCAGATGTAAAATATGGCCCCGCAACCGGCCCCACGGCAAAACAACCGCCGTAAGACCACTTTTCTGGCCATCGCAGCCCGCCCGGGTGTGGACGGCCCTCTGTCGTGGCACGCTGGCTATGCCGGGGTTGTGCCCTCAACCGGGGCCGCTATACCCCCCCCGATCGCTTCAACGATCGGGGGGGCCTTTTTCACCTTCGGCCCTGCCTTGCCGGAGCCGCGGCGATGATGACGACTCGATCTCTCGCTACGGGCGCTCATCTCGAAAACCGCGGGTTCCGGTGCGGGCTACCACGGAGTCGAGCGTCTCCACCTCAACACGCTCTCCGCTTTGAGCTGGGGATCGGAAATGCCGGCCAGAACCGGCGGGACCGGGGGTTCATGATGGGAGTCCGGTCGATTAGAGGTTGCGGTCGCTTTCCGGAGCGGCGCAGAGGGGGAGCTTGAAGGAATAGAATCTCGCCGAGATAGGAACAGGAACAGCCACGCCGCCGTGCATCCGCCGGTAATGGCGCTTGAACAGGTTCGAGCGCGTAGGTAGGGCGCTTCATACTGTTGCGCGGGGCAGGCGTCATGCATCGACACCCGACGCGTGGCCCGGGTTGTTTCATGACCGGAGGCCCCGATCGTCAGAATTCGGGTTATCGACCGCGGCCCCCAGTTGATGGGAAGTAATGCAGCCGGGTTGAATGACTCCCTGTCAAACCCGCAAAGACCGCATGCTTACCAGCGCGCCGTGAATCGGGCGACGAGGGCGTGATCCACGCCGTTACCGTTGATGCTCTCCCGGCGCTGCACATCGGCGCCAAACTCGAAGGCGGGACCTGTCGCGCCGATCAGGCCCAGGCCGTAACCGAACCGGTAGTCCCGTCCCATCCCGGACGTGCCGAAGCCGATCCGCGGGGTTCCGACAAGGCGGCCCCCGACCGCCATGTCGTAACTGAGGTCCGCGGCCAGGCTCCCGCTGGCGGCATGGCCGCCGTTCGCCAGTCCTGTCATCGTGTCCCGGCCCCAGAGCGCTTCAGTGCCGCCTGTGGCCTGCCCGCCCCAGGACGGGGTCATCTTCGCCAGAAAGCCCAGCGGCGTCGATGGCGCCGGGTCGAAGCTGAATGCGATCGACATGCCCCGCTCGGAGAACCCTTCGTCCTGGTGCGCCAGCAGCATCCGGACTCTGACGTCGGCCGAGAGCCCGGTCAACGCGTCCGATACGATCAGGCCTCCGCCGATGTCCACGCCCGCGCCGGTCTCGGCATCCCCGCCGTCGCGCCGGAGTCCGACCTCCAGGCTCGGCTGGAGCGACAACCCGCGCTGGAAGCTAAAGCCGCGCGAGGCTTCCAGGCCGGTCCGGAAACGGGTCGCCATCGCGTCGGTCGCTGCCAGACGCCCTTCCGGGCCATCCACGCCCTTGATGCCCGTGCCGACCCACAGCGCATCCGCCTTGAACGCCAGCCCGAATCCGGCCACCACCGAATCGGCCAGCTCGCCCCGCACACCGCCTGCGGCCATGGCCATCGACAGCCCGCTCCTGAACGCCGGCGTCTCGGCCGGCATCAACGTCAAGGCGCCCTTCCCGTAGCCGGTCACGCCCCATACCGAGACACGGTCCGACAGCGTGTAGCCCATCCACGGATACAGCCCGGTCACCGACGACGCCACGTGTCCCGACGATGCGGACGACAGCCCGTGATAGCCGCCCTGGCCGCGGCTGTGGGCCAGCGACAGCCCCACGACCATCGGACCCTTCGCGTAGTCGGTCCCAACCATCGTCGTGCGCACGTCGCCGTCGAGCCCCAGCGCCCCCTCGCGCCCGGCGAACGACGACCGCGCCCCCCGGCTCCAGAACGAGAGCATGCCGCCCTGGCGCGTCTCGCGGTTGAACGCGAAGGACGAGCCGGTGAGAAGATTCCCGTCGCCCAGGCCCATCGAGCTCAGGCCGTGGCCGAACAGCCCGCCGTCCGGGTCGGCCATACCGTCCATTGGACCCGGCGCCCGGTCCAGCGTCCCGGCCGCAGCGGCCATCGGGGCGCCGGCGCCCGGCCCGCGCCTGTCGACAGACGCCCCGAGCTGGCTCAGGAAGTCGCGCGCCATCGCACGCTCCATGCCCGGCCGCAGCTGCCGTCCGGCAAATTGGGCCTCAAAGCCTGCCTCGCGCGGCGCCGCCATCCGCTCCTCGACGCGCTCGACCACGTGCACGGCCGCCGTCCGCCCAAACCGCGCCATCAAGGCCTGCGGAAGAGGGTCGCTGTTCCTGATTGTTCCGGTTGCCTCGGCGGTCGTGATGGAAACCGTCTGGGATGCGTCATCGCACAGCCGTGCATTGCTGATCTTGACCTTCACGGTCTCGCCGTTGTCGTCTATCGAGTCGTCGATGAGGCGGACGAAGGGCTTGTCCACCCGTTTTCCGATCTGCATCCAGTACCTGGCTTTCGGGAACTTGAGGTAGTCCGTTCCTTCCGTGGCGGTGCCGCCAGAGACGGTCTCGAAGTCGTAGCACACGTAGTCGGTGTACTTCCGCGAGAGCCTGACTCTGAATACGAGATACCCGTCGTCCTCGTCCGCGGTTGCGTCTTGGATCCGAATGTTCAGATTCGTCACGTTGGTCGTGGTGGTCGACGGCGCGGTGATCGTTCCCGTTGCCTCGGGGTGCGTGATGTGGAGATCCTTTATTTTGTCGCCGTACGCATCGACCACGAGCGCGTTGCTGAGCTTTACCTTTACTGTCTCGCCGGCGTCGTCGATTGTGTCTTCAATGAGCGCGAAGCCCATCTGGGCTGTCCTGTTTCCCGCCAGAATGACGTGGGTGTAGGTGCGACGGGCATGGTAGTCGTCGCCCTCGGTGGCGGTGCCTCCCGAAGTAGTCTCGAAGTCGACCTTTACCGTGTTTCGCAACGCTCGCGAGAGCGTGACCTCGAATAGGAGGTGGCCGGCGTTCTCGTTGGCGCTTGCGTCCGCGATTGAGAGGGCAGCCGTGGGATCGGGAAACTTCAGGCTCACCGTGACGTGCTGGCCCGCTGTCCAGCTCAGCGGGTTGGACTCAATGTTCCAACTTTCGTGTCCGGCGTTGTTCGTTGCGGAGTTGGTATCGACGGCGAAGGTCCGGTTGCCGAGCTGTAAGGTCGTGCCGTCGGGCAGTGTCGGTCTGATTTTTACGTCTAATGAGTCGGAATTGACCGTGTTTCCGGGGAGCAGGGTGAATCTTCCCCGGTCAACCCTTGAAACGGTGTAGCTGTCTCCGTCATGGGTAAACGTCGTTGATAGGAGATCGCCGTACCGCGATTCGCTCTGATACCCCCAAAATTCAAAGTTGATCGAGGCTGCTAACGTGCTCACGTACCCTACCCCCATAGTGGTGCACCAGTCGGTGTCGGCGGGGCAGTCGGTCGGCGCGGGTGGGGCGCTGGCCCGCGTCACCGTGATCGTGTAGGTCTTCGTGGCGCCGCTCGCCGCGGTTACCGTTACCGTCACCGTGTTGGACCCGACGCTGAGGTTCAGTTCCGCCTCGCCCGGCGTGCTCGTGTCGCCGTCGTTCGTGATGGCCACCGTCGCATTGGCGTCGGTCTTCGTCGCTGTCAGCGTCACCGCGTTGATCCGGTTCGCCACGGCGGTCGTGTAGGTTTCGGTGGCGCTATCGAAGACGGGAGTCAACGCAATCGGTTCGCTGCCGGTTGCGCCCTCCAGCTCCAGATCGCTCAGCGTCGCGTCGGTGGAGAGGGTGGTGGCGTCGACGGTGCCCTTGACGGTGATGCGGAACGACCTTCCGGACGTAGTAGTTCCCCAGACGCCAGAAGTATCCTTAATGTCGTAGGCATTGTCGATGCTCCAGCCCGTGGCGCCGCCCGTATCCTCACCGTTGGAGTTGGTGATGCCCAGCGCTACGTTCTCTCCTCCGGGGTTCGTGAGCAGCAGCGTGTAGGTCGTGTTAGCCGCGAGCGTCATATTGCCGGTGAACTCGAGGGTTCCGGCCGCGAAGCTTGAAGGTGCTGTGAGCGCTGTGCAGGTTGAAGTCGCGAAGCCGTTCACGTCGACCGTGCACACGGAGACAGCGGCATCGTCGCCCTCGGCATCGGCGGAGATGATTTCGACGCTTGAGAGCGTGTAGCCGCCCGAGTTCGCCCCGGTGGTGAATGCCTGCGCGCGGTCGCGGCTGTCGCCGAGAGTCCCGTCTGAGGTCTGCCCGGTGTTGCTGACCAAGGTCGTCTGCGCCTCGGCCTGAAGCGGCAGGGTCAGGAGCGCGGTAAAGGTCACGAGGGAGCGCCTGACGGACGTGGATGAATTGTCGAATGTGGGGCATGAGCCGCCTGACCATCGCGATCTGCGAAGACCCCCAGCCATCCGAGGCGACAGGATCGGCGAGAGACCAGGTCATGCGGGAGCCCCCCGGTCCGTCCAGCAGCACGTTCAAGCCATGCTGATACTTGTACCGGGGTAATGCCTCGTTGTAGGTTGGCGAGGTCTTCAGCTCCTCGGCCGTGTACAGGTCTGGGATCGGCACCAGCTGGCCGGCGGGCAGTTGCAGTTGCCGCGGGATGGCTTCGTTGATGGGATGGTAGACGTCGAGGTACTCCCGCTCCAGATCGGTGCGGCGCTGCCCGCGGTAGTAGAGCCCGACGAAGAGAACCCGGATGTCGTCGGGGGGGCCTTCGGCGACCAGGAGGGCATTACCCGTCAGGCCGCAGCCCTCGTCAATCAGGGCCGAGGTGTCCGGCCAGTGGGTATCGTCGAGCATCGCGTCGTACAACGACGTGATGATGCGCTCGAATGCGTCCTGCTCGCTCATATCCCCGAGAACACACGGGTCATGCGGTTGAAATCATCAAGGAAGCGTCGCCTGGCCTTTCCAGGTCCTGTCGGCAAATGCCGGTTCCCGTTTCCATTCAGCCCTCGGCCCGCGATCTCGATACCCTTCTCGGTACCTTTCCGGTTGAGTTCGATCGTGTTGCAGGCGGTGGCATCCTCCGTGCACTGGACTCTCTCCCCGGTTCCCGGCGCTTCACCCGACACCGCGGTTTGCTGCGCCGGCACATTTCTGGCGCCGCGCACGGCGGCCCGGCACAGGACGGCTATTGCGATCCGCGCACATCGCGTGCCCAGGCGGAACACCGGGGTGAAGAAAGCTGGATTCAGCACAAACCTTCCATAACTCAAGAGCCTCAAGATCCTGTGTGGGGTTGCTGGCTTATTGCTCCGCCCAGCCCCCCCGGGACCCACCGTGATTGAACGTTACCTGCGCCCCATCGGGCCGCCGCACTCTGGCAACAGCCGGTGATGGCGGCGAGGTCCACCCGGAGGGGCTTGGTGCCGTTAACCGTCAAAGGCTAGCGCTTTCAATACCGTCCAGTCACTACCAGGATTGGTAGGATTTGAAGAAATGTGGGTCTATTTTGGAAAAAAGAGAACGGCCAGCATCCGGACTGCCGACCGAACGCGGCCATCGACAGTACCCACCGCACCCCAACCCCGTTGGATGCGGTGTTGCGGATGATGGAATTGAACCATGTTGCCAAAGAGCTCTCTGCGGGCTGCTTCGCTGGCGCCGGGGTACGCCGGCCGTCCTCATGGCGCGGGGCATCCTAATGTTCCACCGGCACGACGGGCAGTGTCGTAAAGATGCGGTTGCCGGGATCCATTTCCAGGGCCACGGCCGTAAACAGCCCCCCCGCTGTCGCGGCGCAGCGCACCGCCCCCACGAAATCGGACGTATCGGCGGTGGGGAACATCTGGTCGATGAACCGGGCATCCTGGCCGTTGGCCGCCAGAGAGATATTCGCGGCGTCGAGCCGCACGCCCTCTTGCATCAAGTCGCACCGCACCAGTTCCGGGCTCGATTCCAGGTTGTGGATCGCAATCCCCGTGTTGAGCCCGTCCTGCTGGCGCCGCACCGGGACGATGGCGTCGCTGACGGGTGGGCTCGTCCCCACTCCGGCGACCCCAACCTCCGGGAGATCAAAACGCAGGACCCCACCGATGGGACCGCCTGAGACCACTTTGACCGATCCCGACAACAGATGTCCGCGGCCGTGGGTCGAGATCGTGAGCACTCCCAACGGCTCAATCTCCGTCTGGACCGTCAGGGCTCCGTCCTCGGTGACCACGAGATCACCTGTGAGGTCCACCACCGATGCAGGGGCGATGAGAGCGCCTCCCGGATCGTAAAAGTAGAGGACGGGCAGGCTGGGAAGAATGTCGGAATGAAAAGGAGTGGGGGCGGGACGGCTTGGCTCGTTGGAGAGATTCACGAAGACCAGCTCAGAGGTGATGCCGGCGCCATTGGCAAAATGCGCAAAGTCCAGGACCGTCTCCCCTCCCCTGCTTCCCGACGGGTCGCGCGTCAGCACCGGTAGTGTGGTGAAGATGCGGTTGGCGACACCGAGCTCCAGCGCGATCCCGGTGAACCGGCCTGCCGCGGTGCAGCGCACCGACCCCACGAAATCGGACGTATCGGTACCTATGAACACATCATCGATGAACCCGGAGGTCTGCCCGTTGGCCGCCAGAGGGATCTCCACTTCTTCGAGCACGGCGCCGCCGCGCATCAATCGGCAGCTCACCCCCATCGCTTCCTCTTCCAGATTGTGGAGGGCAACCCCCGTGTTGATTCCTCCCGCCTGGCGGCGGGCCGGGAAAAGGACATCCCGGACAGGTGGGCTGGCTCCCACCCCGGCGACTCCGATGTCCGGAAGATTAAAGCGCAGGAACCCGCCCATGGGACCGTCCGCAACTACTTTCACCGATCCGCTCACCAGCTCGCCTCGCCCGTGGGTTGAAATGGTGAATACGCCCACAGATTCCATCTCTGTCTGGACGGTCAGGGCTCCGTCCTCGGTGACCACCAGGTCACCCGTGACGTCCATCACCGATTCGGGGTCGATGAGATCGCCCGCTGGAGCATAAAAGTAGATAGTGGGCCGGATCGGATAGGGCGCCACATTCACGAGCACGATCTCGGAGGTGATGCCGGCCCCATTGGCGAAATGCGCAAAGTCCAGAGCCACATCCGCTCTCGGCGTGGCCTCGGCCGGGTCCGAAGCCGGGCTCCGGCCAACCCGGTTCACCGCCCGCACCTGGAAGACATAGAGGGTATCGTTGACCAGACCGGTGACTGTATGGATGGTGTCGGCGGAGCCGATGGAAGTCCACCCTCTCCGGTTAATCCCGTACTGGTAGTCTGTGATCGCAGAACCGCCGTCGGCCTCCGGTGCCTCCCACGTCAGCACCACCGCCCCATCTGTGGCCTCGGCCACCAGGTTTGTGGGCGCACCCGGCACCGTTTGGCGCGGGCCTCCCCCACCGCCGCCCGTGACGGGCGGTGGAGGTGGAGGAGGCGGAGGTGTCACGTCTTCGGCGCCGCCGAAGACCCAGGGGCGGGCCTGCTTGATCGCCAGAATATCCTCGTTGGTGATCTTGAACTCGATCTCCATGGCGAATGGTTCGCCGGTCGCGGGGTCGTACAGCGCCTCGAAGTGGTCATGGATCGCGGTGAGGTGATCGCGCAACTGTGTCAGTTGGGCGTTGCTCATCAGGAGTTGCCCCAACGGCACCTGGTTCGAGATCGCAAGTACCCTGTATGTTCCATCCTTGTATATCAGGATTTCCTCTGGCACCGAGTGGGCTTCGGGGTTGGTAACCAGATCCTCACCCACCTGGGTGTTAACGTAGTACCAGTCGTCATTGCCGTAGAGCGGGTCGGTCGGGTCAAAGCTGACGGCCACCCCGTTGGCCAACTCGTCTTTGTAGTTGGGATGGACCAGCACCCCCATTGCCGTGGCCAGATGATCGATGCGATAAAACTCGCGCTCGGTGAAGGCCCGGAAGGTCCACAGGCTGGCAAACACCCCCTTGAGGGACTTGTCGATGCCGTCCTCCACCGTCTCATCGGGATTCTGGGTCTTGGAGTCGTACAGCCCCGCCCCGTTAAAGCCCGGCAGGTCTTCGTTGTTCGTGCTTGACCGGTAGCGCAGTGATTGCCCCTCCGGATACGTGGCGTGCATGGTGGTCAGGTCGTCGACTATCCACCGGGGCGAGTCCGCGTCCTCGATATCGTCGCGCAGATCGTCGAGCATGTCGTCCTGGACCTCGAAGTCCGTCTGGAAGTCGGGGTCAGCCAGCATGGTTTCAATGCGGGTATAGAAATCGTGGACCTTCATGAACTCGTCGTAGAAATAAAACGGGATCGCAAACCCGTCGGGAACCGTTCCCGCTGGAAACCTCAGCGTCCCCAGCACAGCCACGTTGGCCGCCTTGACGCCGAACGCGGTCCAGTCCTCGAAACCGATCTGACTGAGGGGTTTGATCCCCGTGACCGCGAGATCGCGTTCCGGTGTCTGGGGCTGAGCGGGCCGAGCCGCCTCGTAGTGGGCATCGACTTCCGCCTTGGTGGCCGTGTGCAGTTCCCAGCCGTCGTCGGTCACCTCGTAACGAACGAAGCCATCTATCAGGGGCGCGATGGCAGGGTCGTCGCGGGCGTCGCGGATGAAGGCGTTGGGAATGTCGTCCTGGATGGCCCGCAGGTTGACGTGCGAAAGCGGCGTCTGGGGTACGGTGCTGATGATACCGGCGACACGGGGCAGTTCGTTGGGCAGCGCCTCGTAGAGCGCGATGTCACGCGCGTGGGGCCGCTCGTCCGAGGCCAGGACCCGCAGTCGGCCATACCCTTCCCCTGGGTTCAATGCCAGGAAGTCGGTGCCGGAGACGATGTCACTATCGAACAGAAGAGGGATCCGGGAGTCCTTGAATAGAGTTAACTCGTCCTGATAATTCAGAATGTCGTAGCCTGGGAAATATAGAGCCAGGTTGTCCTCGAGCAGCGGCATGCTGGCAGCGATTACCGTATGAATGCGTGTCGCACGGGCGAAGGAGTTGCCGACCGAGAGGCCTTCCCATGCGTTCTCGTAGTAGTAGACGCCGGGCCTACCATCGGGGGTGACCAGCGCCGGGTCATAAATGACGCTCCCTCGGAACCTCGCGACCTGTGTCAACCCAATTGCGCCTGTGAAGTCTCCATGGCTGTTATACAGGTTGGAGTTCTGAAAGTAGACACGCGGTCGGTCGGTGTCCACGTCGAACACAAGGTACTTGAGAAATAACCTTTCGTCGGAGTCCGCGTACGCATACGTCTCGAATGTGGCCCGATCGGGAAGGGCCACGGCGCCGTCGTTCAGTGGAACGTCGGCGGCAGGGTTGACTGGGTTCATGGCCCCCAGATCATTGAGTTCGGTGATGTCGTCGACACAGTCGCCGTCCACGTCAGCCGGGTCCGCGATGAGGTACTTCTCCACCCGGTAGCGCTCCTTGGGCAGCGCCTCCACATTCTCGGCCAGGGTCGTAGTGGCCGATTCACCCAACTTCACCAGGACAGGCAGTTCCACCTCCGCGCCGTCCACATCGTGCTTCACATAGAGCACAAAGTAGTCGTCAGTGGTCGACTCGACGACGATGGGCACGGCGTCCACCTCTACCGCTGTCGGCGTCGGGTTGAAGCCGCCTCCCGAACACGGTTCCAATTGGGCGTTACCCGCCGCCTGTATCGGCATCGGGGCGGCCAGTAGCGCGGCCAGCGCAAGCAGTAGAACTGCGCTCAACGGACTGGCAAAAGACGTCAGTCGGCGGGCTGCGCTCCCGAAACGTCGGGCAGGAACAGGCTTCAGTTCCCGGAATTCAGAGGGTTGTTGGGGGGGACAGCGCCACTGCGCGCAATGCGCAGTCATGACTTGCGCGATCGCCTGTGTGCCGGCGCTGAACACGAACACGTGCGCCAGCAGGAACGCGACTGCGTCCGCGATGGCGGCGAATACCCGGGCCGCGAATGCTCCCAGGTAAGTCCTGATCAAGGCGTCCTCCTATAACGCAAGCGCCGCAGCTCCTGTCTGGGGTTGCTGGCTTATTGCTCCGCCCGTCCCCATGGACCCACCGTGATTGAAAGTTGCCTGCGCCCCATCGGGACTCCGAACTGTGGCAGCGGCCGGTGGTGGCAGAGAGGTCCACCCCTGAGGGGCTTCGTGCCGTTAACCGTCAAAGGCTAGTCCTTTCAATACCTGCCAGTCGCTACCAGGATTGGTAGGTTTTGATGAAAGATTGTCCAAATCGGCATGTTTTGAAGAAATGGGGGTAGATCTTGGAAGAAAAAGAAAGCGGCAAGTATCCGGACTGCCCAACGAACTCGGCCATCGACAGTACCCACCGCACCAGAACCCCTGGGCCGAGGACCAGGAAGCGATGGTGATGGAAGCGGGGCGGCAGTAGCAGGGCCTTTCGCCCGACCAAGCGGGCATGGGCGGCGGTATTGGGCGGGGCCAGGAACTCAATATTGAGAGGGCGGGATCACGGGAGCGGATTAACGAAGCGAGTTCTGAAACGCAGCACTTCGAAGCCGCCGAAAACGGAGACGAACGCGAGATGGCGCGGCTTGAAGGCCGGGAGTGCATATCGGGCCGCACAACGTAGCGCGGGCCGAGCGCGGCGAGGACCTGGACAGAGTTACGGAAGCGGGGGACGTCGATGCGCGCAGAGGTGTCCAGTGGATTGAGGCGGCGTTGGAGTTCGTGGACCAGAAAATCCGCGAACTCACTGAGCGGATCTCCGATCGGGTGAGGGAAGGGTTGAACCGGCCCGGCCCTGAGCCTGAGCCCGGAGGTGGTTTCGATAGGAGTCGATGAGCATGGCCGACGCAATGGATCGAATACGAGCCGCCTAGGAGAATTCCATCTCCGCCCCGATCCGTGCAACAACGGTATTCCAGATCAGGTCCGAATCAGAACGGGAAGGCTATACTGACAAGAGGAGCTAAGAATTGATCGGAATCATTGTCGCGGCCATTGCCCTGGCAGGCATCATCGTTACCGGACAATGGGCACTGCGGCGGGACATTGCCGCCTTGGTCGAGCGCGTGGGGAAGGTGGAGTTAGGCTTGGTTGATCGCATCGGCAAGTTGGAAACAAGCCTTGTCGAGCGCATAGCCAGACTTGAGGTGGCGACGGAAGGATTCATCAAGCCGCAATCCACGCCGCAGTGAAACGTCACTTCATGCCGGCCAGACACCTCTTGGATGTTACGTTGCGTAGAGCATTCTTCATTGTAGTGGCTGCACTGACACTCTGTGTCTGTGCAGCTGTTCCATCTTCTTCCAGCGTCTTGGCGGTCAGCCTGGAACAACTATCCACTGCGTCTCAGCTTATTGTTGAAGGCGAAGTCGTCGATATCACTTCGGATTTCAACGCCAATCAAACGAGCATTCACACCTACGTTACATTTCGTGTGGTGGACGTGGTCAAAGGAACCTATACCCAACCCGAGATCACGTTGCGGTTCCTGGGTGGCACGGTCGGTGAAATCGGCCTGAATGTTTCCGACTCGACGCTGCCCGAACTTGGGGAGACGGGCATCTACTTCGTAGAATCCCTGGAACGTTTTCAGGTCAATCCACTCTACGGCATGGATCAGGGGCACTTCTTGATCCTCGAATCAGGGAGTCAACGCATCATGATGACTCGGAATAGACGAGTCATAACAGGCTTGCTTTCCGATGAGCAGCCACCCGTCGATGGACTGAGCAATGGGATCGCGCGCGGTCTGTCCATCAATGAAGACGGAGCGTCGCCTTCCGGGGTAACGGTGTTCCAGTTCAAGCAGGCGGTTCGTCAGTACTCTGCCCAACTACCTTGAGGAAACCTCCAGTACTCCTGATATCGCTGGTCTTGAGTGTGGCTATCGTCTCTGCGACGTCGGTCAAGGCCTATGTCCTCCAGGACCACAGATGGCCTACCGCGACGACGACCTTTAACGTGGACATACCCGGTGCCGATGGTTTGTGGAATACAGCGTTCGAGCAGGCGATGGGCCGTTGGAATGCTGCAACGATTTTCGAATTCAGAATAAGGCGCGACACATTCGAGAATCCATGTGACGGCGTACCAGTGGTGGGTGAAACCAGCGACGGGGACTTTGAGAATGGAGTGGGTTTTGTGAGTGATGTTTGTGGTGAAGCCTTTGGTGTAAATTCCTTAGCCGTAACGGTGTCATGGTTTCAAGGCACTAGAACGACTCAATCGAATATTCACTTGAACGATGCTCTTTCCTGGGACGTCTACGATGGGCCGTATCAGACGGGTCAATGGGCGGGAACAGTGGATTTCCGCCGCATCGCCGTACACGAACTCGGCCACGCGCTTGGATTGAGCCACGAGGACGATGTCCCTGCCATCATGAGTTCAGGAGCGCACCGCGGCGACACCATCGTCACACCACAATCCGATGATATTGCGGGAGTCGCCGCGCTCTACGGTACAGGCACATCGCTCGCACCGAGGACTCCAGTCCTGATCTCCCCAAGCAATCATGCCCGGGATGTCTCCCTGACACCCACTCTCAGTTGGCGCCGGGCCACGAACGCGGATTCCTACGATGTCTACTTCGGCACATCCAGCAACCCCAGCTTCGCCCGTAACACCACGGGAACCAGCTACCGCCCGTCGAGACTTGCCCCGAACACTACATACTACTGGTCTATCCGGGCAAAGAATTCTGATGGAACGGCTCGCTCCCCAACTTCCCGATTCACGACGGTTATCCCGGCTCCGCAGAATGACCGCTTCTCCATGGCAACGCGGGTCTCTGGGCGATCCGGTCGCGCGAGGGGCAGCAACGTAGGCGCCAGCACGGAGAGCGGAGAGTCCGGCCTTGGCGACAAGTCTGTGTGGTGGCGCTGGCAGGCTCCAATATCCGGCAGGTTGACGGTGGACACCACAGGTAGCAACTTCGACACGATCCTCGGTGTCTATACCGGAACCCGGATCAGTTCGCTTCGATCGCTGGCCGAGAACGACGATACCAACGGTCAGCAGAGCCGTGTGATGCTGGACGTGACTGCGGGAACGACCTATCAGTTCCGGATCGCTAGCTATGACGGCGGCACTGGAACTATCCTTCTGAACTGGAACCTACAGGAGCCGCCGCAGATCACGTTCGAGTACAAATATGTGTTCCCCCAATTCGTGTTTGGCGGGGGCTGGGCATCGACCCTGACGCTGGCCGCGTTAGACGAAGACGAAACGACTTGTACATTTTCGGCGCAGGGTCGGCATATGACTCTACGTGCTGTGTCCGGCCACAGCGCCTCTGGAACGGAGATTCCGTTGGTTGGCTTCAAGGCTGGCCAATGGAACATATTCAAAACCGAAGCGCCGGATGATGGACCCGTTTCCTCAGGCATGGCAATTCTTCAGTGCGATAGGGCAGTACTGACACACGTGCTATTCTCGCTGACCGTTGGAGGCTCGGTGGTTGCTGAAGCCCTCGTAGAGCCGTCCCACGAATTCAAGGCCTTTGAAGAGTACGTCCTGTTCTTTGCCGATCACCGGAATGCAGCACGGTTCGGGGTGGCGGTGGCGAATCCGTCCGATCGCGCAATCGACGTGTCAGTGCAGGTGTCCGACTATCAAGGCGAGGTTGTAGTCGATACGACCGTGAACGTAGACGCGAACGCATCTAAAGCGTTTTTCTTGGACGAGTTGGGGACGATCCCGGAGGGTCACACCGGAGGGGTTGCTCTAAGGGCCGATGAGTCGCTGTATGTGATCGGCTTGCGGTTCACCGGCCAGGTGTTCACGACTATCCCGGCTTGGTAAACGGATCAGAACGAAATCAAGAATCCGACTCCTCGTGCGTTTGTCGGCGGTGCACGAAAACTAGAGAAGCGGATTG
Organism: Terriglobia bacterium; assembly: GCA_965263045.1. Taxonomy (GTDB): domain Bacteria; phylum Acidobacteriota; class Terriglobia; order 20CM-2-55-15; family 20CM-2-55-15. Next base: position 20,096 of record CBDHGK010000035.1, on the reverse strand, counting down.
CTTACCCAAAGACACGTAGCGCAGCAAAGAACAACACAGTCGATGCCGGAGAGCCACAGCAGGTTCCTGTCCGAATTATTCTGACCACGTGGCGGCGGAGGTGGAGGAGGCCAGTTATGGACGGCCGGCCACAGGTACGACCGAGGTGCTATCAATTCTCGGGTGAAACTTCGAGCATTAGAAGTATCACTGTCTCAGATATGTTGGCCGTCCTGAGCGCGATGATGTCTTCCGCAGTAAGATTGAAATTGCTGTCGGATGTTCTGATTTTCGCCGAAATCAAATTATCACTCAGTCCGGCACGTTTAAGAGCAACTACGTCCTCGTTGGTCAACACTTCGTTGCTCACGGCAGGAATGATGAAGCCCTGAGACTCCGAAACTGATGGAACGTTATCTATTCCAAACGTGAAGGACTCGTTCGTATCGACAGGGCTGAAACCGTATTCACCAGACGACAACGGAAGATGTCAACAAGTTTGAGACACCTGCATTAGGAATTTAAGCTACCGCCTGCGGTTCAGCAGGCGGCTTGATCCAGACCTTGTCCGGCGGACCGGCGATCTTCCTGCGTGCGTTGACGAAGCGTTCGGGATGGCGTTGCCGTGCACGATCCAGAGCCAGTTGCCGTCGCCGAACGATTCGGTCGGTGCGGCCGTCGTGCACCGTGGCTGGCGTCAGCCAGTTCAGACCCGAATGGTAGTGGATGTTGTTGTACCAGTGGAAGAAATGCCGGCAGAACGCCTTGGCGTCCTGGATCGAACCGAAACGTTCCGGGAAGTCGGGCCGGTACTTGAGCGTCTTGAACTGCGCTTCCGAGAACGGGTTGTCATCGGACACATACGGCCGGGAGTGGGATTGGGTCACTCCCAGGTCCGAGAGCAGCAGCGCCACCACCTTCGAGTTCATCGACGACCCGCGATCGGCGTGGAGGATCAGTTGATCCCGGTCGATCCGTTGCTTGAGGCAGCTTTCACGAATCAACTTTTTAGCCAGACTGGCCAATTCGCAATCGGCCACCATCGAGCCCACGACTTGGCGGCTGAAGATATCCAGAATCACGTACAGGTAGTAGTAGGTCCACTTCCGTGGGCCCTTCAACTTCGTTATATCCCATGTCCACACTTCATTCGGGCCAGTCGCTAACAGCTCCGGCTTCTGGTAGACGGGATGACGCCGCTGGTTCCGCCGTTCCCGCACTTCCTGGTTCGCATCCAGGATCCGGTACATCGTGCGTACCGAGCACAGATATGGAGTGCGCCCCGTGAACTGGAGAGTTATTTCCCTAGGATTAGTACAGGCCGATCAGCGGGTTTCATGTTCACAAGAGCGTCTTCAAACTCATTCGGCGGAACGTAGCCGATAGAGGAGTGAAGGCGCTTGAAGTTATAGACTTCCTCGATGAAGAAGGGAAGCCTTTCGATCACGTCGTCGTAGGTTTCATAGTTCCATAAGTGAACCTCCTCGTATTTGAGAGTCTTGTAGAACGACTCGATGAATGCATTGTCGTAGGGATTGCCCTTGGCAGACATGCTGATCTGGACCCCGTGTTCACCGAGTAGGTCGACATAGTCGGCCGAAGCGTACTGGCTGCCGCGGTCTGAGTGGTGAATGCAGTCGGGACCAGGCCGCCGAGAGTCGAGAGCCATGCGAAGAGCGGCGACGCACAGGGCGCTGTCGATCCGCTTGGAGATCGCCCAACCGACGATCCTGCGAGAATACAGATCCAGAATCGCCGCCAGATAGACGAAGCTGGAGCGAATCCGGATGTAAGTGATGTCGGCGACCCACACTTCGTTGAGTGCACGAACCTTCCGATTCTTGATCAGATTCGGATAGATCGGTAGCTGGTGTTTCGAATCGGTGGTCCGTATGAACGCACGCCAAACGATGGGTCCGAGATCGTACTTGCCCATTACGCGGCGAACACGTTTGGCGTTGACCTGGATGCCACGACGGTCCAGTTCCCGCACGATGCGACGGTAGCCGTAACCCGGGAATTCAGCATGAATGTCGTCGATCTGGAGACGCAGTTTCTCATCCTCGGCTTCACGCCGCTGCCGGTCCGATCGGTCCGGCTTGTAGTAGTAGCTGCTGGGCGCCAAGCCGGTCACTTGGCACGCTTTCGAAACTGATCCAAGTTGTTCGAGGTGATCGCGGACGTATTGGCGCTTTTCCGCTGTCGAACCCAAACTTGCAGTTTTTTTAGGTGTTCGATTTGCATGACCAGGTCGCCGATCTTCGCCTTCAGCTTCTCGTTCTCGGCTTCCAATTGGCGCTCCTGTCGGGACGGCTGGTCTGCCAGAGCGCTGACGTTGCTGCGATACTGTTTTCGCCACCGTTCGATCAGGCTTCGCGAGATTTGATACTCGCGTGCGGCCTGGGCCATCGTTACTTGCCCGGTCTCGACCTGTTCGACCATTTGGCGTTTGAATTCGGGTTCGAACTTTCGACGGATTTTTCCCATTTCGAATATCGGTGTCCTTTGCGACCGGCCCAAAAACGACTCGCGCGAGAGGCTGTGGAAAATGCCACGTCTGATGGAAATCCGTTAAACAACACGGATTCCCACAGCCGTTTGGAAAAGCCTCGCAAAAAACGCTCGGCTTTACCACATTTTCCACAGCCTCGACGGCGGGCTCTCATTCCACTCGTTTCAGGCCGTCGCTCTATGCCGATAATTCTGTACTAAACTTTTGGGAAAAGTCTCCAGTCGGAAGGGCGCACTCAAATAGCGGTCTTCATCCAGCAACGCCGCACACACCTGGGTAGGCGCTTGGTCCACGAAGCGTTCGCTATGGAGCAAGTCCAGTACCTGCCCACGCTCGGCCTCGCCCAAGGCCCGGTGCGAGGGGGCACGCGGCCGGGGCGGGGCCGGATCCGCTCCCCGCTGCCGGCGACGATACAGCGACGCGCGGGGCACCCCAAAGGCCCGGCATGCCACGGCGGTTCCCAATTCGGTGGAGAACTTCTCGGCTGCTTCCATCAGTCGTTCTCTTCCGGGTCCGAACTCTTCAGGGGAATCCCCAGCAGCGAAGCCACTGTTTTTTGGATTACGATGACCGTTTCGGCCTGCGCCAGCTTGGCCTCCAGCCGTCGGTTCTTGCGTTCCAGCTCGGCAATTCGTTTATCCCGTGCGTCTGGAGGCTTCCCCTTCCGGCCTCGCTTGGCCGGTCGCAATCCCTCCAGCTCCCCGGCCTCGCGCTGCCGCCGCCACGTGCTCAACGCCGACGAAAACAACCTTTCTCGCCGCAGCAACGCCCCCAGCTCCCCCGGCTTCGTGTACCGGTCGGCCTCCCGCACGATCCGCCACTTATACTTGGCACTGAACTGCCGGCGTGTCGCCTTATCGGCTACCTCCGGGTCCGCTCCAACGCCATTGAACTCCGCCGCTTCGCGCGCAACTCCAGTCGCTCTACGGCCTCCTTCCGTTCCGCGCGATTCTTCTCGATCTTTTTCTTCTTTGATCACCAACACAGGTTATCTTCCTTCCCGCCCTCCACTCTAATTAACGTTCAAGCAAGTGTCTCACCCATGTTGGCACAGAGGGCTTGAGAATCTTTTCCGACGGAGTCGGCATCGAGTTCGGGCGGTGCATTACCGCATGCTGCGAGCACGATCTTTCCACGTGTGGGCTACGGTGAGAGCCGCCTAAGGTGAGCGCCACTGGCCTCATTCTGGTTCGAGCGAGTACCATTCGCAATCAGTTCGGGCGTGCGGTAGTCTGTCTGATGGTGGGGGCCTTCTGGAGACGGATCTTGGACCTCGAAACACGAGAAGTGGAGGAACACATGAGGTATCGTCATTCATTTCCGCAGATACTCGCCGCCGGCCTCACGGTTGTCTTCCTCGCCGGCGCACAATACGCCTGCCGGGCGGATGCACCGAGCCAGACGGATGCAGAGCAGCAGATGGACGCGGGGCGCGCGCAGGGCGAAGCGGCTGGCGAGGTTCACTGGAGCTACGAAGGCGACACCGAACCGCACCTGTGGGGTGGGCTGGATTCGTCGTTCGCGGCCTGTGACAGCGGCGTCCAGCAATCTCCGATCGATCTAACGGACGCGATCCCGGCAGGCGGAGGGGGACTCGAAATCCAGTGGCAACCCACGGCGGGCGAGGTCGTGGATAATGGACATACCATCCAGGTCAACATAGACGCCGGGAGTTCCATCACGCTGGAGGGCCGGCAATTCTCGCTCCTGCAGTTCCACTTCCATCTGCCGAGCGAGCACACGGTCGAGGGGGCAAGGTACCCGATGGAGGTCCACTTTGTGCATCAGGCCGAGGAGGGTGATCTTGCGGTGATCGGGGTCTTCATGGATGGCGGCGGCGGGCACTCGGCTGTCCAGAGCATCTGGGATGCCATACCAGGCGTCGATCAGGAGCCCACACCGCTAGCCAGCCTCGATCCGAACGCCTTCCTGCCCGGAGGCCGGAGCTACTTCCGGTACGCCGGCTCCCTGACGACGCCGCCCTGCTCCGAAGTGGTCAGCTGGGTGGTGCTTGCCGAGGCAATTGCAGTTTCGCAGGCACAGGTCGATGCCTTCGCGGCCCTGTATCCAATGAACGCGCGTCCGCTCCAGCCGCCCTATCGACGGTTCATTCTGACGAGGTAGCGAGGGGAGTGACCGTTACGCGCCACAGCGACTTATGCACGATCTTTCCTCGGAGCAGCCTCCGCGTTCCGGGTCCTCCGGTATGGAAAGCCCATCAGTTCCTCCGTTTGTCGCAACCTCAGCCGATACGCCGTGCGCAGCGTCAGGCATGTCTCGATCGCCAGATCCGAGTATCTCCGCTGGCCACCCCGCGACGTGCGGCGCGGCGCGCTCCACACACGTTGAGCCTCATCACTGACCCAAATCGTCAGATCACCCCGCTGGCGCAGGCTCTCGTTATATTCTGCCCAGTTGATCACTCGGTACTGCGCCTTATCAAACTTGTGCCGTCGCGCTGCGTTGAACTTATGTGGCATCTAGTTATCCCCTGTGTTGAAAAACACGATGATAAGGCATCCTTCGGGATGATCCATGCAACAACGCTACCCATGAGCCATAATCCGGCTCTCTAAGCCGGGTCAATTTTCAATGCAAAACCCGGATCACTTTTCCGTGCAAATTAACAGGCCGGTGTTGAAATGAGCCTGAAAACTGGAGATCAGTCTGCAGATGGTTTGCCGGCGGAGACAGCGCTGCTCGCAACCGCCATCTACCTCGGTCGTGGAGAGACGCTCAGTTTCAGCCAGCCCGTCCTATACTCTGGCTGTCGGCCGGCTTGAAACCGAACCCAGCCAGATCACAGAATCGGAAATAGTCAAGCCCCATCAAGAGGAATGGCCCCTCTCGGGCCGGGCGAAACAAGACAGACGGCCCGGGTCGTTCCAGGGACGGCAAAAACCCTGGCGCGATCCGCCTTTTGACCGTTTCAGAAAGGGGTTCTGCAACGATCCGGTTTCGACCTGAATTGATATAACCTTGCGGGCGTGATCCATCCGGCTGAAGCTCAGCTAGAGGAAAAATTGGCTAAACCCAGTGACGACGAGAATCACATGACGAGAATCACATGGAGTGAGTATTTCTGCTCGGTATTGATGCCCAAGGCCTGGTTACAGTACATTGGTTCCGTGCCGAAGGGAGGATTCTGTGGCTGAAACCATCCGTCGTATCGACTATTTTTATTTGACAGCACCCAACAAATCGGGCGAAGGGGTCCGGATATTAAGCACCCTGAAAGAAGCGGGAATTAGCCTGCTGGCATTTTCAGGCTTTCCAAGCGGCCGTCGAAGTCAGATCGACTTCGTACCTGAAGATCCCGCAGCGTTCCGAAAAGTAGCCCGAAAAGCTGGCTGGAAACTAAGTCCCCGCAAGACGGGCTTTCTGATTGAAGGAAAAGACCAGCTCGGAGCGTTCCTCAATGTTGTGTCGCGCCTCGCTGACGCCAAGATCAATGTTACTGCCGCGACCGCCGTTTGCACGGGAAAAGGACGCTATGGAGCGCTTCTATGGGTCAAGGCTTCGGATGTAAGAAAAGCCGCAAAAGAACTCGGCATCAAGAAGCGGGACGCGGCTCCTGTGTCCAGTAAATGAATGGGGGGGGCAAGGCGGCCACCCGGTCCAAGGCCCATCGTAGCGGATCGGTTCCCGAAAAACCGAAATCGTCCTCCCACAGCACGGTAACAGCCTTTTATCGTGTTTCGTATGAAGGCTTCTACCGCATGAGTTTGCCTGCCTCACCCGAAGCCGCGAAAGTTCATCGCCACCCGAGGGCCCATAACCGTTGGATTGGACTTCGAATGGATAATCTGTGTTGAGACGATGGATCTGTAGCCACAGGCACAAACATGCCGGGCCTTGGCAGGTCGAAAAAGGATGGTACATGCGGTGCCTGGACTGTGGTCGGCGGATTTCCTGGAGCGAACCATGTCAGATTGCCGACCCCCGAGAGCAGGGCTCTGCGCCAGCCTCGAGCATCCCGAGCACTGCTCGCGATCAGAATTCTCCCTTTTGAGGTCCCCCCCATCGTGGGGACATCTGCTCAATTGGCCCACCTCTTCGGTTAATGCGCTGTACTGAGCGCCAGCGGGCCTGTAGGGGGGGCCGTTTCGACGCGCCGCTGGCCGATGACTGGAAACTGCGCCCTGAGGGCGCGTACCTGGATTTCGGGCGGAAGACCTATTACGTGAACCACTCCGGTAATAATTCTTGTGGCCCGGGGAACCCGCGACGGCGTTGCCCCTACAACGTTGAAAATGCGCTTGTCATCGTGCGCCTGGCGATCATTCACCGGTTCGGCGAGTAAGTATGGATGCTGTCGCAAGTTAAGTGACCCCCGGCAAAGCCGGGGGCTTATTTCTGTGAGCCCCTCAAAGGGGCCTGTCAAGAACCGCCAGAAGGTGTGTGGCGGAAAGCCTGGAGATCCCACAGATAAATCGATGATCTGTTTTCTTGAATCATGGACTCGGACAGCCTTTGTCGCGGCGATCATGATGGCGGTCATTCCGGTTATTACATTCGCACAAACCAACGATACCAGAGGTGAAAACGCATCCACGCCAACCGGTGGGACCCCCACACCGCCTGTGTCCGACGCGGCCGCCGATGCGGGAAGATTCTATTTCGTGACTGGAGTTGTGTTCGACTGGTCGGAAGAAACGCGGTTCCAGGACAAGAACTGCGCGAGCACCTCTCCGGCGGCTCTTTATGGCTGCGGGAACGGCCTTGACGGCACCCCGTTCGGTGCGCGCGGCGATTTCGGAACAATGACCGGTTTCGATCTCGGGTTCGGCTATGCCATGACACCTGCCCTTCGGCTGGAAGCTCTTATGGAGTACCACCCGAGCTTTTCCTTCAAGGGTCTCTCCAATTTTGTACAAACCACCGACAGGCAGGATGTTTCAGCGGATTTGTCCTCCCTGCACGGCGTGCTGGCTGCGTACTGGGATCTGACCGAATTCGCCCTGCCGCGAATCGGTCCCCTCAGGCCGTTTATTGGGGGTGGTGGCGGTCTGTCCCGCATCACCATTGATGAAACTTTCATGGAGTTCCCGAAGACGACCACCGTCGTTCCCGGCGGAGAACAGGTTAATTTTGCCTGGATGCTGGCTGCGGGAGTGGCACAATCGCTGGGGGAGAGAGTCACGCTGAACGTTGCCTGGCGTTACACCGATTCCGGTACCGTCGAAACCGGCCAGGCCAAAGGGCGCGTTGTCTGGCGCGACGGAAGTCGCGACCCGCTGGAGTTTGACCTTGCCAAAACCCGAGCGAATCTCTCGAATCACGGACTTCGGGTATCTTTGCGCTACGTGTTCTGAAGCCGACACGCAGAGTCGGCTCGATCACCGGCAGGGGCCGAGCCACGGCCTGCATCAGATCGAACGCGGCCGGATCGTCGATGTCATCGAGTAGGGTTCCCAGAATGCTGCGAATGCGGGGCTCAAGAGCCTTCACCGCCCTCGGGGTGAAGACCTTGCTCACCAGCGCCCACAGCGGATTGTACGCCACCCCGCTCTGCCAGCGTTCCCGCAGGAGCACCGCGTTAACGACCGTGGATCGGATCATCGCACTAACTGAAAACATCGCCGCTTCCTCGCAGCTGGCGCCTCAAAGCGCTCAGCGACGACCGCGGGTCCAATAGGCGAGAAGGCGCCCGAGTCGGCAAATCGTTTCGTTCCCGCCACGCCACACGATTTTCACCCGTCAACTCCCGTCGGAGAACGCTCGCTCGGCTCAGCCTCGCGAGCCTCTCACCTCCGCTCAGAACGCCTCATGCCCGAAGACAACTCGTCGGAAAGCACGGAACAATCGGAAGACCCCTACCCGTAGCACCGCGCGCCGCGAAGTCGCCAGCATCGACCACGCCCACGGGGACCGGTAACTCCTGAACCTATCGATCTCGATACGGCTACCCTTTATCGAGCTGCGTTCGGCGACTTCAACGACTTCGGGACTGGCGGGATTCGGAGACACTTTCCGTTGCGTCCGGAAGCGGCGGGAAATTTACGGGGTTATCCACTTGACTCAACCGCTGAATGACGATTCATCAGTGAATCAGAAGGGGATTATGTGCCTCAGTTACAACGGACCCGATCACTGATCTAGCTCGGGGGCCGCTTCTTCTACCGCTTCTTGATTGTCTTCGATGACGCCCTCCGGTTCATTCTTGATCGCGTTGAAGACAATAATCCCGAACAGAACGACGATAGCGGCGATGATGAGTTTCACTTTCATGTTGCACTCCTATCCTGTTTGAGTGTCACTGACTCACCCGAACGCGGCCCCGTTTGGCCAGCGTTTCAGGGAGGGGGATCCATCGGTACTGGCCATATTACTCTCGCGTGGTTCAGACGGCCAAGAAACAACGACTAGCGTATTATTCATCGGCTTGCAACCTTCGATGCTCGCGACAACGGAGCGCCAGCGCCAAGCAGTCCGCGCATTGCCTGCTCGAAGTCCCCTGTGGCCAGTCCGTGGAGGTAGAGATCGGCAAGTAGCTCGCCCAGCTGTTTCGATTTCCGTCGAAAATACGGCAGGACCTGACTCTCGAATCGATCGGTCGTGTTTCGGACCCGAGCTCGTCGAACCTCCATCGTCCTGTTCATCATTGCGAAGCGTCGCGGTTCCCCGTGACCGTTCCGGTATCCTCGCCGATTCGGACTCCGCTCCGACTTTTCCCGACCCAGAAACTGCGTGACTTCGTCCTCAAGCAGCTCCTGTAGCCAGACTTGGGCCGGGACCGTGCCCAGTCCTCCAGAGCCTCATACCCGTTCGTTGACGCCACTGCTGCCGATATGTTCTTCTTCATGGGTGGTGTACCTTTCTCCCGGTTGCTGCCGGGATTCCTTACGGTTTCGAATGCACTGAAAGCGTACACCGCCTTCTCTTTTTACACACCGATTGGAACGACCTCGCAATGAGCAAGAACATTTCTAGTGAGCGATGGCAACGGCTGCTAGAGGATGTTGAAGCGGGAAAGACTCAATCGACGTGGACAGTAGAAGAGCTGGAGGCTACTTGTCGGCGGCATTGGATCGAGAGTGGGGCGGGTCGATCGGATTTCGACTTCAGCGGCTTCTTGGAAAAGCTAGAGCCAGTCGCGTCGATGCTTCACGCGGAAATGGTTTGTCGGGAGGGTCAGACGGCGTGGAAGTCGGCGGTCCTGGTCAAAGTGATCCAGTGGGTAATCAAGACAACACCGACAAGGTCTTGGCCGGGAATAGTAAGGCGGGTGCTTTTCCGGTGTCCGGACTGCGGGAAGCAAGAGCAGGTAGAAGAGAAGATGGACGTGTTCTGTCCCGAGTGCGGCTGTCGGATGAACTACGCAGATGAAAGCTAAGCCCCATAATCGAGGAAAAGGCGGCAATTTGCCCGCCGTGCATGGCCGTCGAACTGCCTAAGATGGTCTCCTTGGGAGACCAGAGTTATAACCGAATCTGGTGTTTGAGGGATTGGGTGCGTTGACGAGACGTCGGGGTCGGAGACCGGCAGGGTTCTGTCAGGAACCGTTCCTTTGTGCAATCACGCCCGTCGTTACGCAACGATCCGGGCCGGCTACACTTCCGTATCGACCGGAGACCCAGACACCGTGGCTTAAGCTGCTGCAGAGGAATCTGGAGTTCGACCGGACCCCGCCATGCCCGGGGTGACGATCAGCGTTCGAGCAGCCCATGACCTGCAATCCGATTGGCTAAGTACCCCAGGGTTATTGCGAAGAAATGCGAACGATTCCAGCGGAAGAAAGCGCGATAGTTCTGGTAGACAAGGAACGCGGGCTTCAGCTCTTCAGATGGCAACACAATCGAGCCTTGGATGTTCGCCATCGGTAGCGCCGTACCGTCGATCCGCCGCACGCCAAGCGCCCGCCATTCATCGATGGGCTTCATCGTACCGAGTCCCGTGAGGCTCCGATCGAAGCCGGAAGGTATCTGGACCTGTCGGCCCCAGATGTATCCGGGCTGCCAGGCCGTCGCCATGAAGCCCGCAGCTGATTCCAGCGCGTCCGCCGTGCTCTGCCAGATGTCCTTGCGGCCGTCTCCATCTCCGTTTCTGGCGAAATCGATGAACGTGGAAGGCATGAACTGAACCTGCCCCATTGCACCGGCCCACGAGCCCTGCATGTCGGTGGGAGCGATGTGCCCCTGGTCGAGAATCCTCAATGCATGGATCAGTTCGCGCCGGAACATGGCGGAGCGGCGATCGTCGTGGGCGAGAGTCGCCAAGGCTCGAACGACCGGGAAGCCACCCTGGGTGGAGCCAAAGTTGCTTTCGATGCCCCAGGCGGCGACGAGCACGGAACCCGGTATGCCATGGCGTGCGGTGATACCGGAGAGCAACTCCCGATGGCTCTCCAGCAAGCGACGGCCTCGCTCAATTCGCTCCTCGGACGCAACCCGGTCGAGATAGGTCCAGAAAGCCAGCCGAAACTCCGGCTGGTTCCGATCCAGCTCGACCACACGTTCGAGCGGCGTGATCCCGGTCAGCGCAGCCTCGACCGTGGCTTCGGAGATTCCAGCAATGATCGCTTCGGTCCGAAGACCCTCAAGCCAATTGGCGAACTGCGCTTCTTCCTGCAATCCCTCGACTGCCCCACCATAGGATGCCGACATCCACATCGCGGCCGAGGTAGCCAGTATCATCAGGATCGCCGCTGTCCGCATTCCCGTGCACCCACTATCTGATCATTTGACTGACACGCACCCAAGGCGCACATACCAACAAATCAGAACTCGCCACTACAATCAAGCCCGCCGATTCTCCCACATCCCTAAGACAGATGCACGAGTCTGCCGGCAGGGTTCTGTTAGGAACAAACGGACGTTATGGCATAACAGTTCAGTAGCATGGACTGTGACGCATCCCATGGTCAGGCCGTGAAAACCGTTGCCTATTTGAGGGTCTCGACCGGCAGCAGGACGTGCGCAGCCAGCGGCTGGCCATCCTCAAGTACGCACGCAAACATGACTTCCGCATCGACGATTTCATCAAGGCGTCCGCCTCTGGACAGGCTTCAGAAAAGCGCCGCCGGCTGATGAGCTGATGCACGTCCTCCAGCCCGGCGACCGTTTGGTCGTCAGCGAACTCTCCCGGCTCGGCCGGTAACTGGTGCAGGCTACTTAGTGTCCTGTCTAAAAATACTGTTACTATCTCCGCACTTCGGCGCCGGCATCCATCCGAGCCTCGGGAAAGACGACCGACACAGAGAGGAGTTGCAATGAAACCATTGAGGAACCTCGCCACGCTCCTGGTGGCAATGGCGTGCGCACTGCCCGCTATCGCTCAGTCCGACGAAACCGCGAAACGCTTCCATGTCTTTCCGCAGCTCGCCGATGGGGGTGGGTGGCAATCCGTCCTGCTCGTCACGAACGCTGGGCAGTCAACGAGCCTCTGCACGTTCGAATTACACGGCCTGAGTTTGGACAGGTTCCCTGAGGATGGTGGCATCACGGCGTCCGGTTCAACGGCAACATTCGAGATACCAGGACCCGGCGGTTATCGGGTATGGCGCAGCAAGAACGAATCGGCATTGGCAACCGGATACGCAACTCTCGATTGCACGGATCCCACGGTTGCTCAAGTACTGTATGGGTCGAGAGACGGGTCGGGCACGACGACGGGAATGGCCACGGTCTTCAGCTCACAGGCTGGAGGGGTCTTCCAGTTTCCAGTTCTGACGCCGGAAGCCACACTCGGAATCGCGATTGCGAACGATACGGACACGGAGGCCTCCTGTCGTTTTGTGCTCGAAAGCCCCGAACTCCAGAATCTTGGGCAAGCGCCGCTTCAGGTCCCTTCGCAGTCCAACGTCGCGAAATTTCTTTCCGAGGTCATCGAAGTGCCGGACGGTTTCACCGAAGGATCAGCGACAGTGTCTTGCGATCAGCAAGTCTCTGTTATCGGACTGCAATTCGAAGGGGCCATCTTTACAACTCTGCCCCCCACCATCCTCGATTTGCCCCCACAACCATCCGATGAAACAGCGAAGCGCTTCCATGTCTTTCCGCAAATTGCCGACGGAGGTGGGTGGCAATCTGTCCTGCTCGTCACGAACGCTTCGCAGTCAACGAACCTCTGCACGCTCGAATTGCACGGACTGACCGTAGACAGGTTCGAAGACATCGGCACCACGGCGACCGGGGCAACCGCAACATTCTCCTTGATCGCACCTGCCGGCTATTTGGTATGGCCGACCAAGAACGAATCGGCATTGGCAACCGGATACGCGACTCTCGATTGCACGGATCCCACGGTTGCTCAAGTACTGTATGGGTCGAGAGACGGGTCGGGCACGACGACGGGAATGGCCACGGTCTTCAGCTCACAGGCTGGGGGGGTCTTCCAGTTTCCAGTTCTGACGCCGGAAGCCACACTCGGAATCGCGATTGCGAACGATACGGACACGGAGGCCTCTTGTCGTTTTGTGCTCGAAAGCCCCGAACTCCAGAATCTCGGGCAAGCGACGCTTCAGGTCCCTTCGAAATCCAACGTCGCGAAATTTCTTTCCGAAGTCATCCCAGTGCCGGACGGTTTCACCGAAGGATCAGCAACAGTGTCTTGCGATCAGCAAGTCTCTGTTATCGGGCTGCAGTTTGCCGGGGCCATCTTTACGACTCTGCCACCGGCCGTTCTCTCCACGACCCCGGTATCGGTCACCACTCCAGCCGGTTTGGCTCCGGCCGATCAGGCCGCATTCGACACCTTGGTTGTCGGAAAACAAATCGTGCAGGACGCCTACAACTACAGGCTGATCTTTATTGCTGCGGGGCGCATACGGGAAATCGCTTTCGGAACACCCTTTACGGGCAATTATCGATATGCCCGTACGGGGCCGAATACGGGAATGCTGACGTACACGTACGACGAGACGGGTAACGCTCCCAATGTCGAGAGGTCGGAAGTCCTGTTTACCTTCACATCGGCCACTGCAGGCACGTTTGTCTACACCCACATCGAGGGAGGAGTGATTCTGGGGCCGCTCCCAGGCAGCTTTGAGCTCGTCGATGCCGAGTCCGAGGGTGAAAGCTTTGGGGTTGGCGCCGTACTTCCAGGTGTTCCCGCCGGCGCCCAGTTATTTCCTGTTTCTGGCTGGGCGACGGAGTGGTCTGGTGTGACCTTCAGTGGCACCGCGGGTAATTCAACCACCTATTTGACCTTCGATGACGGGGATACATCACGCTACAGACTGGAACCCGGTATACCTGCCAAGCCGCAGGGGGATGTAGGGTCGGGAATGGGGTCATCATTCGGGGCACTATGGTAACCAGCACAGCGTTTCCACCGCCTCCAGATCCACCGCCTCCGCCAATGTCGTCTACTTGCGCTGCTGGGTTTGTGGTTCAGATCGGTGGATCATGCGATGTAGTCGTCGGAGGTAGCACTGTAGGCACTTTCAGTGTTTCCAGCACAAGCGGATGTCTCCGGATAGGAGGCATCAATCTATGTAGCGGTGCGGGCCACAATATCCAAGGATCGCGGTTCAATCAGTACCTGATCACCTTTGTAACCAACCGAAGACAAGACGGAAGTTGGGAGATTACTAGCTACTCCATATCATCGTAAGGGAGTGGATTCCATAAAACCCTGTTGGAACGCAGCGTCTGTCACGGGGCCTCTAAAAGGGGTTCCGGCCAGAGATCGGAGACGCCGGCTACGAAGCATTTCGGATCGATCGGAAAGAGTACCTAAACAAGATTTGATGATGAGATCCTTGCCGAAATTCAGAGATCTCGCCTTCTAGTCGCGGACTTCACACAAATGGGCAACTGGACGGCGCGGTGTCAACTCGGACGGCTGAAGAACGGCGAGTATTGTCGGCGCTCGAATCCAGGGAACCTCTTTCTTCGTCTGAATCGTGGGAGTTAGGCCGGCTAACGGACTTGCTGCAGCAGATCCGCGACCTGCGTCGCCAAGTTGAAATGCGGACCAGTCCGCAAAGTCCTGCATCTTTGCGCGCATACCCGAACGATGAACTCCAGATCGTTCTTCTGGAGTCGGATCTTCTTGTCGACGATACGTATCTGGGTTCGACAGTCGTGCTCGAACGCTCGGTCCTGGATAAGCAATTTCTAGAAATAAGATTAAGGATGACAGGACCCTGATGACGTTGAGGTTTACCCCCGTCGAGCAGTGAGCGTGTTCCACAGGAGAGCCCGAAATGTCCTTAAAAGATAGCCACCTTCTCTCCCCCGCCGTGGCGGTTTGGAGCCTCGCCGCACTCCTTCTGCTGGCCGCTGGCAGTCCGCTTCTGCAGTCCCAGAACGATACGGCTCCCGTCGGGACCGAATCGTTCTCAATTCCAGATCGTGGAGGCAGATCCACCACGAGTAGTGGGACGGCCGAGTCCCTGAGACAGGGCTATGGGCGCATCCGCGCGGACGCGGGTTCGAGCACGCCTTCCGGAATCACCATTTTTGGATTCAGGCAGGGCGGCGTGCTCATTGCCGAAGCGGGTGTCCCGGCATCCGAGCCTGTCCAAGAGGGGCGAATCTTTGCCGAGGTGAACGATCCCGTCAATACGGGCTTGGCGATCGCCAATCCGAATGACGTGCCGGCCACCATCCAGTTCTATTTCACAGACACCAGCGGCACCCGTTTCGCGGACGGCAGATTGGAACTGGGAGCGCACCAGCAGACGGCGAAATTCCTGGATCAGGCGCCATTCAACGGTGGTTCCTCGGTATTGGGAACCTTTACGTTTACCGCATCGGTGCCGGTCGCTGTCGTTGCTCTGCGGGGATTCACCAACGAAGACGGCGAGTTCCTGATGACGACGCTGCCGCTCGCGCCCCTGTCGTCAACCGCTTCGGATACGATCTACTTCCCCCATTTCGCCGATGGTAGCGGATGGGCCACCCAGGTCGTTCTCGTGAATCCAACGGATCAGACGATTACGGGAACGGTCCGGTTCCTGGGACGGGGAAGCGATGAGACCGAGGCCGCGCCCGTGGTCCTGACGCTGGACGATGGCCGGACGGGATCGGACTTCGATTACTCAATCGCTCCCCGTAGCGCCCAGAGATTCACCACCTCGAATCCCTCTGGCGGGACATCCAGTGGCTCTGTGAGAGCGATTCCCCACAGCGGAAACGCGGCGCCTTCCGGTCTCGTCGTCTTTTCTTATGCCCCCGCTGGAAAGACCGTTTCAGAGGCCGGGGTGCCCGCGTTGCCAAAAGGATCGGCATTCCGTGCCTATGTCGAAGCGTCTGGAACGCCCGAACAGGCGGGTTCGATCCGAAGCGGACTGGCCATCACCAACACGGGGTCCACATCCAATACGGTGACTCTGGAGGTGACGCACCTCGATGGATCGCTGGCAGCCCCACCGGCCACACTAGCGCTTCCACCGTTGGGGCAGGTTGCCCGTTTCCTCGACGAAATATTTGACACCCTGCCGGACAACTTTGCCGGAGTGCTCCGGGTCACTTCCTCCGCAGAGATCGCAGTTGTTGGACTGAGATTGCGGATCAACGAAAGAGGCGAACTGAAGGTAACGACAACATCTCCATCGAATGAGATGGATCCTTCGACCTCGGAGGACAGATTCTTCGCGCATATCGTGGATTCCGCGGGGTGGTCCACGCAGTTCATCCTGTTCAGCGGGACCGCGGGCCAGACCTCGTCGGGAACATTGAGTTACTTCGATACCGCGGGGGAACCATGGGAGCTGTCCACCACACTCAGCGCCAGCCACCCGGACCGCGCGGCGCTCGTAGCGCTCTACAACGCCACTGACGGGCCGAACTGGGTCAACAACGAGAACTGGCTGACCGATGCGCCGCTGAGGGATTGGTACGGAGTGGCTACGGATGCTTCGGGGCGGGTCGTGCGGGTGGATCTCGCCGGCAGGTGGGACAGTGAGGCGCAAGAATGGATCCCCTATGGCCTCAGCGGCCCGATTCCGCCCGAACTCGGCTCTCTCGCCAACCTGCAGGACTTGTATCTCAACGCAAACGAGCTGACGGGCACGATTCCGGCGGAACTGGGCAGTCTCGCCAACCTGACCAGGCTGGACCTCTTCGAGAACCAACTCAGCGGCCCGCTCCCGCCCGAACTCGGCGATCTGGCGAACCTGAGATTCTTACTGCTCTGGTCCAACGACCTTTCGGGCCCGATTCCGCCCGAGCTCGGCAGGCTCGCCGACCTCGAGTCGCTGGATGTCTTCGGTAACGACCTTTCGGGTCCGATCCCACCTGAGCTGGGTGAACTTGCCAGCCTGACCCGGTTGCAGCTCGGCTCAAACAGCTTGACGGGTACGATCCCGCGGAGCCTTCTGGATCTTACCAAGCTCACGCGTTTCTACTTCCAGGGAAACGAGGGTCTCTGCGCGCCGGGCGTTGCCGGCTTTGCCGACTGGCTGGGAGCGATGGAGGATACCTCCGGACCGTACTGCAACGAGTCAGACCTGGGCGTGCTCAACCTGCTGTACGAGACCTCCGGGGGTCCGGGCTGGACGAATTCCAGTCGTTGGCTCGAGACGCCCGCACTCGACGAATGGTACGGCGTGACGGCGGACACCCTCGGCCTGGTCGTGACGCTCGACCTGAGCCGCAACGGGCTCGCGGGAGAGCTTCCTGGCACTCTGGGCGAACTGGCCCACGTGACCGAACTGAGGATCGCGGACAACCCGGACCTGTCCGGCCGCCTTCCATTCTCACTGGGCCGCCTCTCGCTCCGGACGCTTCACTACGCTGGGACGGAACTGTGTGCCCCGGCCTACGAGTCCTTTCGCGAATGGCTGCGTGCGATCCCGTCCCACGAGGGCACGGACGCCGAGTGTGCGCCGTTGTCGGACCGCGAGGTGCTCGAAGTCTTCTACGAAGCGACCGGCGGGCCGGACTGGTACCACAACGACAACTGGCTTACGGATGCGCCGCTCGGAGATTGGTACGGCGTCGAAGTCGACGGCCACGGCAGGGTCACCGAACTGTATTTCAATTTGAACCGCTTGACTGGCCGGCTCCCGTCCGAACTCGGCAGCCTGGCAAATCTGCGGTCGCTGTTCATCTGGCTGAACGGGACAACCGGCCCCATCCCGCCCGAGCTCGGCAACCTCGCCAACCTGCAGTCCCTGCGCCTCATGGGCATGAGCAGCCACCTGACCGGCTCGATCCCGCCCGAGCTGGGCCGTCTCGCCAACCTGCAGGTCCTGGAGTTCTGGAACAACGACCTGACGGGCCCCATTCCGCCCGAGCTGGGCGGCCTCACCGACCTGAGGCACCTGGCCCTCGACCAGAACCGCCTGACCGGCCCGATCCCACCCGAGCTCGGCCGTCTCGCCAACCTGAATTCCCTGCATCTCTCGACAAACGACCTTTCGGGCCCGATCCCGCCCGAGCTGGGCGGCCTGGCCAACCTGCGGAGCCTGAATCTCGCTACGAATCGCCTAACGGGCCCCATCCCGCCCGGGCTGGGCAGCCTCGCCGACCTGGAGTCTCTGTACCTTGGCGATAACGAGTTGACGGGTTCGGTGCCGCCGGTGTTGGGCGGCCTGATGCACCTGCGCCACCTCGCCCTGCAGACGAACGCCGGCATGTCTGGATCCCTTCCGGCCAGCCTGACGAATCTCGCGGTTCTTGAGACGTTGCAGACCGGCGACACGGGCCTCTGCGCGCCTTCCGACGCCGGGTTCCTCGACTGGTTGGAGCGCGTCGCGAGCCGACAAGTGGCTCTCTGCGGACATGAACCCGCGATGGCCTATCTCGTTCAGGCCGTCCAGTCGCGAGAGTTCCCGGTTCCGCTCGTTGCCGGCGAGGAGGCGCTGCTGCGCGTCTTCGTCACCGCCGGCCGTGACAACGACGAGCGGCTTCCCCCGGTGCGGGCCTCGCTTTACCTGAACGGCACCCTCGCGCACGTTGCCGAGATCGCCGACGGGCCGGGCCCGATCCCGACCGAGGTCGACGAGGGATCTCTGGCGACGTCGGTCAACGCCGTGGTTCCGGCGGAGGTGGTGCGGCCGGGGCTTGAGGTGGTGGTCGAGATCGACCCGGACGGGACGCTAGATTCCGGGCTGGGCGTGGCGAGACGGATCCCGGAGATGGGCCGAGCGGCCGTCGACGTGCGGGCCGTGCCGCTTCTCGATCTCACGCTGGTGCCGTTCCTGTGGGCAGCGGATCCGGACTCGGCGATTCTGGAGCCGGTCGTCGGGATGGCCGCCGACCCCGAGGGCCACGAGTTGCTCGGGTTCATGCGCATGCTGCTTCCGGTGGGCGATCTGGACGTGAAGGCCCACGAGCCCGTGCTGAGCTCGAGCAACGACGGATTCGAACTGGTCGAAGAGGTCCGGGCGATCCGGGTGATGGAGGGCGGGTCCGGGTACTGGATGGGCACGATGTCGGGGTCCTTCGGTACTGCCGTCATCGGCACTGGGGGCATCGGCCTGGGCGCGGCGAGTTTCGTCGTTCTGGACAAAGCACAGGATGTCGGACCCACCCGTCACTTCGCCCGCGTCACCGCGCACGAGTTCGGCCACAACTTCAGCCTTGGGCACGCGCCGTCGTGTGGGGCGGGTATCCCGGACTCGGCGTATCCGAAGCCGGACGGGTCGATCGGCGTATGGGGGTACGACTTCCGCGACGGCAGTCTGGTACCGCCAAGCTGGACCGACGTGATGGGCTACTGCGAGGGTGACCCCGAATGGATCAGCGGCTACCACTTTTCCAAAGCGCTTCACTTCCGCCTCTTCGACGAGCAAGAGCTCCTGGCGGCGAACCTGATCGCTCAACAAACAGAGTCCCTCCTCCTGTGGGGCGGTGCAGACGCCGACGGCGAACTTTATCTCAACCCCGCCTTCGTAGTCGATGCCCCGCCCGTGCTGCCCGATGCCGCTGGTGAACACCGGATCTCGGGATGGACGGCCGACGGTGACGAGATATTCTCCCTCGACTTCGCCCTGCCCGAGACGGCCGACGGCGACGGGCGAGGTTCTTTCGTCTTTGCGCTACCCGCCGACCCCGCGTGGGCCGGGAACTTGGCAAGCATCACGCTCTCAGGACCCACCGGCTCGGCGACACTGGACGGCGATACAGATCTCCCCATGACCGTTCTGCTCGATCCGGTCAGCGGACAGGTGAGGGCCATCCTGCGCGACCTACCGCAGGCATCTGCGGCGGCGGGGCCTGGCCCTGCAGGCAAATGCAGCGGCGGGCCTGGCCCCGCAGACGGGTTTCGACAGTCTCGACGTGCTCTTCAGCCGGGGGATGCCCGACGCCGAAGCCTGGGGTCGCTGAAGACTTGGCGCTAGCAACCTGGGGCACCTCACGCAACGGAACAATCGAACGATATTGAGACGACAGCACTGGCCCGCGTGGGCGACACCCTAGGCTACTCTCGTGGGTCCAACTCCCATATGGCAACCCGGTCGTCCAGTTTGTCAACAGGCTTACCGAACCGCTGTTGCAGCCGATCCAGCGAGCACTCTCGTCCATGGGCGGACTGGATTTCTCGCCAACGATTCTTCTGGCTGGACTGCAAATATTGAAAGGTCTTCTTCGCGGTGCCCTGTAGAGTTTCACGTCCGTATGGGGATTTCCCTTTCCCTCACCCCGGCCACGACCCACTGATTCTCTGTTGAACGATCGCCGCTCATAGATCTTCCCTGTCGAACGGGAAA
>CBDHGK010000034.1:0-23995 GCA_965263045.1 Terriglobia bacterium | reverse complement strand
CTAATGGAAAAACGCTGTGAGGGGCCTCCCACGGTCATTACCTTGACCTTCTGGATGGATTGCGCCTCAAACGCTGCGCCTTCTTGAAAGTCACGTCTGTACCGTGGGCCGGGTTTTTATTCCATCGGCTCAGCGTCTGAGTTGGCGAAGCTGGCAGCGATCGTGTTCCGCAGATCAGATCGCCACAGGCCAGGATAACCATGCGAGCTGAGCGATACCTTTATGGCGGCGCGCAGCAAGAATTCGGCCGTGAAGACGAAGTGGCCATCGTACGCAGCATTCGGCCCCGAATACTCCAACGGTGGTGACTTGCCCTCATGGATGATCTTATTACGAGCATCGGCAAACGCCATGAACCATTGCTCAAGGTCGGTAATCTTATATGACTTTCCGTTCTTCTTGGTGCGCGTATGGATTGGCCTTTCTGCAGGGGACCACACCACTCGTGTCGAATCCGGTGGTCGTGGTATCGCCTCGAAGAGTTTTCTGAGGAAGCGTGCAGTGCAACGGCTCTTGCTCGTGCCGCTGGGTGAGGGGCTCCCCATTCTTCGGACAGAAAATCCCGGATCTTAAGGTGGATCGCTGCCGTTGAAATGGGTTGATGTTTTACCCGTCGCCGAGCCTGTGGGAACTGTGAAAAAGCCGAGTCTCCGAGGCTGTTTTCAAGCCGTTGTGGAAATCCTTTTTGAGGATTTCCATCAGCGGCGGCAGTTTCCACAGGCTGCAGCTTTCTTTCTTTTTTGGTTCTCTTTTCTTTCTTTTCGCCTCCGATAAACACTTCCAGAGAAAAGATCGCGCCAGGATCGCCTGTCAACGGCGTTCGCCGTCTGGGGCAACCTGGAGTATGGCTGCTTTCTTGACCGATGCCGTACTCCTCGTACTTTGAAAGTACATCGCCTCGGGTGTCTGATAGTCGAATACCTGATGACCGCGTTCCTGATTGTAAAATCTGAAATAGACAGTCAGGTTCGAGACCGCCTCGGGAACGCTCATGTAGTCCTTCAGGTACACTTCCTCGTACTTCACCGTTCGCCATAGACGTTCGACGAAAATGTTGTCCAGGAACCGGCCCCGGCCGTCCATGCTGATCCGGATGCCCTCGCCTTCGAGTCGGCTCGTAAACGCATCGCTGGTGAACTGAGAACCCTGATCCGAGTTGAAGATCTCCGGTCGCGCATGCCTCAGGGCCCAGTCCAATGCCGACACGCAGAAAGCGCTGTCCATCGATACTGAAACCTCCCAGGCCAGCACATACCGGCTGTACCAGTCCATGATCGCCACCAGATAGATAAACCCCTGCCGCAGACGGATATACGTGATATCGGTGGCCCACACCATGTCTGGGCGATCGATCCTCAGCCCCCGTAGCTGGTACGGATAGATCCGATGTCCCGGTGCCGGCGTCGACAACCGCGGTTTGGGATAGATCGCTTCCAGTCCCATCTGCCGCATGAGCCGTCGTACTCGTTTCGCATTGACCCGGTGACCTTGATTCTCCAGCCAGTGAGTCATCCGCCGCACGCCGTAGAACGGCGTCCGTGTGTACTGCTCGTCCAACAGACGCATCAACTCCAGGTTCTCGGCGCTCTCGCCAACAGGCGTGTAGTAGAGTCCCGACCGGGACACTCCCGCCAACCGGCACTGCTCGGTGATGCTCAGTTTCTTGTCGCTTGATTCGATCCATGGCCGTCGTTGTCCTAACGTGAAAGTCCGGACTTTTTTTTCAACCAATCCACCTCGACGTGCAACTTTCCGATCTCTTGGTAAAGTTCGGTCCGGACTTCTTCATCGGCTTCCATCGATTGTGTCTTCCCGTTCGAGAAGATCTCCGATGCGCCATCGAGCAACTGCTTCTTCCACTTTGTCACCATATTCGGGTGGACCCCGTAGTTGGAGGCGATCTCCTGGATCGTTCGCTGTCCCTTCACCGCCTCCACCGCGATCTTCGCCTTCAGATCGGCGCTGTACTGCTTCCTCTGTCTCTTCTTCATCTGCCTCTCCCGAGGCAGCGATTTTACACCTTAGCGACCTGTCCGAATTTTGGGGAGCACCTCAGAGCGCTTCAAACGCGGTCTTCAGAAACACCACGCGTTCTTCACACTTGACTGTCGCCGTGTTCCTCCACGCTTTCGCAAACCAACCGATCGCAGTTCTGAGGCGGCCCGCCTTGGCGTCTGCTTCCTGCGTTTGAAGTGATTTCCATACGGTCTGGTACACAGCTTCGAGACACTTCGCATCGACGGCGCAGATACCGATAGGCATGTGCAGATCCAACGGTGGTCGGATGGTGAGGTGTTCATCGCTCATCTGATAGTTACTGGTTTCGACCATTATTCCGGTCGTAACGATTACGTCTCCGGAGCCGAGGTCGATCGGCCAAAAGAACGGCTCGGTGTTATCTGTTGTAACCACGCCCCAAGACTGCTGCCAAGGTAAAGAAGTGAGTCTTCTTGGGTTATTGTCGAGGAAAGCGAACGCGATCGCTGCTCTGAGTGCTTCGATCTCTTGTGGGGATGGGGATGTCCCGTCGATCAAGCCGTGGCGGCGGCAGAGAAGACTGGGGCGCTTGATCGGTTGTCCAAAACCATCAACAAACTTTGCAAGGGACGCCTTGGCTTGTTTCTTGAACTTCAGATCCGCCCAACGTTCTTCGAACGCTGCAAGCGGGCCGAGTTCCCAATCGCCAAATTCGATGGGCTCATTCATAGGCAGGTAAGGGCAAAACGCTAAACACGGTAATTGCATAAGAACTCTTTCTTAACTCAATGAATCTATTACGATTGTCAGCGGTTGTTTCAATTCGTTCGCCATGGTTTGGTGGTGGCAGCCGATCAGCACCCCGAAACCAAGGAATACATACTCAAACATCTGGATGACTTTCTCGAACACCCACGCGACCGGGAACTGTTCGACTTGGCCCCAAAGCCGGAAGTCGGCCATGAAACACCCTCTGACGACTCCTCCTGACACTGCGAGGGGTGATAATGCCAGGAAAGGAAAACAGATATGCCAATGAAGATCCTGGGGATCCTCGGCCTGCTGCCCGCGCTGTTGGCCGAACTCAAAAAGATCATAGACAACATCGGGCCATTGATTAAACAAATGAGGTCATTGATCGAACAGATGAAAGGATTGGCCACAAAGGACGACCTGAAGACCTCTACCGACCAACTGCGCGGCGAGATCAGCGACGCCGTGAACAAACTGGCAACCAAGGAAGACTTTGCTGGGGTCAAGCCCGAGATTGCCAATCTTCGTGCTGAGAAGACCTCAACCGCCGAGCTGCACGGCGAGATCAGCGACGCCGTGAACAAGCTAGCAACCAAGGAAGACTTTGCTGGGGTCAAGTCCGAGATTGCCAATCTTCGTACTGAGAAGACCTCAACCGCCGAGCTGCACGGCGAGATCAGCGACGCCGTGAACAAGCTAGCAACCAAGGAAGACTTTGCTGGGGTCAAGTCCGAGATTGCCAATCTTCGTGCTGAGAAGACCTCAACCGCCGAGCTGCACGGCGAGATCAGCGACGCCGTGAACAAGCTAGCAACCAAGGAAGACTTTGCTGGGGTCAAGTCCGAGATTGCCAATCTTCGTGCTGCCCTGAACCGGACGGTTTTGATATCTGTGGGTGTGATTCTAGGTGGGTTGGCTCTCGCCGTAACAATCTTGACGGTCGTGTTGTCCTAACTCAAAGAGGATTTCCGCAGGTTTTCCAGTCCCCCAGCAACGGCAAAGTGGACTGCCCAGGGTTTTCTAGACACCCTAACGCCTCTGAAAATAGTCGGTCTCAAACTGCCGCGGGAACACGCCGACGACGAATCTGAAGCTTCTTCAATGTGGAAAAGAAGCTCTTGGCAACGGCATTGTCCAAACAGTTGCCTCGACGACTCATCGAGGGTTCCAAGTTGTGTTTCGCTAGAAACGCCAGATAGTCCTGACTCCCATACTGGCTCCCCTGATCGCTGTGGACAAGAACTGTCCCGGTGGGGCGCCGACGCCACAGCGCGGACAACAAGGCCTGCATCACCAGATCCCGCGACATAGTCGGCTGCATTGACCCTCCCACCACACGTCGCAAAAACAGATCGAGAACGACCGCCAGATAGAGGAAACCTGCGTAAGTTCGAATGTAGATGATGTCTCCGACCCACGTTTGATTCGGTGCCTCGACGGAGAATTACTGGTTCAAGCGGTTCGGGGCGACACGCTCAGGTTGCCTCGAACGGATCCAGCGCCGCCTATATCCGATCTGGGCCCCCATTCCGTTGATTCGCATGAGTCCTGCGACACGGGGGTTCTGGTGCAGACAGGATTGTCGGAGCGATAAGGCCAGGAATGCGCTACGGCGATGCGGCCTATGCTGCCATGACGTGACGCCAGATCAACGCGGGGTCCGACTGCCATGGGACCGGAATTGCGAACTGGCGTTTGTGAATCTTCTGCTCCAGTTCGATGCCGATAATCACGCGTCGCGCATTGTAGAATGTCTTGAATCCCAACATCGGTTGCAATCGCCCCTTCACCCGGCGGTGGTCCTGCTCCACAATGTTGTTCAGGTATTGACAGCAACGAATCTTCACCGGATTCGGGCCCCGGGAAGCTGAACTCCCCGTTCATTCCAGCAAGGCAGCGTGCGCCGCTGGACGGTTTCGGGCAGTCGGACTGCTCAAAGGCCGACGAGGTCTTCTCCCGGGGGAGTTTCGTCTCCCTCCATTTCAACCTCTGATCTGCGTCGCTGAACCGCCACAGGTTTCTTGGAGACTCATCGTTGCGGTTTCGGAGACAGGAATTCGATCCGGATCGGGGTACCGAGTGTCGGTGCAGACGCTGTCTCATCAGGTTCATAGTTGATTCGCACCGGGAGGGCCGGAACGATCCGACCACACGTGATGGAGTCGGCAAGACTCACCGAATACGAGAGGAACTGGATCGAATCCGGCGTCGCTGTAACAAACTCCATCGTCGTGTCGTCGTCGATCACCTGAATTCGCAACCCCATGGAGCAGTCTAGCAACACGAGTAGGCCTTCAACCTGCTTGGTTCCTTCAGGCGGGAGCAGCGTATCGTGGAACTCGGTCACCACCGTCGAGCCGCTTGTCGAAGCTCCATCTTCGTCCCTCCGCCGCGTCCGTGGTCGTTCTGGCGGCTCGTCGCTCAGGGGTCGGTCGGCCGGCGGCGTTGCCAGCCCTCCGATATCTCCGAAGCTTTCAATCTGATCGAGCGTCACTTGTGCATGGTGACGTACCTCCGGGTCCGGAGCGTTACGAGCAATCGACGCCACGATGGTCCTTGCACGTTCCGTCTCGCCCGAAGACCACAGGGCTCGCGCATAGACCACAGCCATGCGGGGATTGGATGGTTGTCGGGAGATGGCCGCCTTCAAGATTCGTAGGGCCTCGTCGAGCGTGTCCGGGCTCCTCATCAGCGACTGCCCCAACAGGAGGTAGGGCTCCAGCAAGTTTGGCCTCATTTCGATCACACGCCGCAGCTGAACCTCTCCTTTCTCGACAAGGTCGCCGCCAGACATCAATGCATTCCTGCCATAGAGCAGACGGGGCAAGTAGCTAGCGTGGTCCAACGTAACGGCTCTGTCCAAGAACTCTTCTGCAAAGCCGGAATTTCCAAGACTATCGTGCAGGAAAAACATGGCCGTGAGCGGCTGCTCGAGCGTCGGGTCGAGCTCGATGGACTTTTCCAGATAGGTCCTCGCATCATCCGGGCGTCGAATGCGGAGCAGCAGGTCTCCCTTGTAGAAATTCTCCAGGCTTTCGGACAACTCGACGACTTCCACATCGTCTAGATCTGCCAACCGTTCGTCGAGGGTGTAGTTCGCGGCATTCCATGTAACAGCGTTCCGGATGTAGTTCCGGAGCTCGGTCTCCAGCGTCTTGGTGTCGGTAGCGAAAGCCTGTAGGAAACTCTCCTCTGGAGTTCGACCCTCCTGCAGCAGGTTGCTGAAGCTGGACAGTTGGCCCCGACGGTCTGGATTGCCGATCATCAAATAGTGCACCAGCGCCCACGACTCGGCGTAGAAGGTCCCTTGCTTGGCTGATTCGTTGTAATAGGGCGAATGCTGATCGACGCTGAGAAGAGTTTCCATCGGCATGAACCTGGTGCGCAGTTCCCGGACATGTTGCGGGACGATCCTACCGATCCACGCCTTCCGGTTACCGGAGTGGAGATCAAAGGTCGAGTAAAACTCGGCGACGCCCTCTCGCATCCACGCTGGCCAGTGCCGAGCCTCTTTCGTTAGTTCATGCGCATACTCGTGGTAGATCGCACGTTCCGCATCCCGCCGACCGGTCAGTACCATATAGTTGCGGTATGGCCCGGATTGGAAGTAGGCCCCCAGGTTGGCGGGCTTGCCGTCGCGGAGCGGCTTGAAGGGCTCGAACCTGCGGTCGTCCCGAAAGACGACAACGGTAGTATCGGTCCCGTCGTTCCGAACCATCTTGGGCATCAGCATCGCGACGACGCTGCGAAATTGCTCCAGATTGGAAACCACCCGCCGAAGCGCCGTGTCTCTCGCGTCGCCGACGACCAGGAAATGTTCCGTTCGTAGGCTCTTCCAGTCCTTGGCGGAAGCCTCCGCAGCCAGTAGGCACGCCAATGCAACGCTGGCCGTGCTTTGTAGGATTCTTCGGATCATGGCCTCCCCTTTGACTGTATATTCTTCACTGAGGACGGAATACGCCACTGACACTAGCAGCCTGTCGGAGTAACACCAAATCGAAAATCTAAGTCATTCATATGTCCGTGTTTACAGTTTCGGGCTGAAAAGAGCCGTCGGTGAACACAAAGGACTTACGCCGAAAGTCCGACAGGCTGCTAGTGTAGTCCGTCACAGTTAATGTAACTTATTCAGCTTTCCTACGTCTGAGTATATATGAGGAGAGCACCGACGATTAAATTGGACATTCCTGTGCGGAAGGAACTGGAGCGACTGAGCCGAAGCCGCAGTGTGGCGGTCCGGTTGGCGGAACGATCTCGAATTGTCTTGCTGGCCGCCGGGGGTCTGGACAATCAGGAGATCGCTGCCAAGTTGGACATCACTCGTCAAAAGGCCGGACGTTGGCGCGATCGTTTCGTTGAAGATGGCCTCGGGGGAATCGAAAAGGACGCTTCCCGCAGTGGACGGATTCCCTCGATCGGCCGCCGGAAGCGGGCCCGGATCGTGAAGAAGACGGTCGAAGGGAAGCCTCCGAACGCCACGCACTGGAGCCGGTCCTTGATGGCCAGGGCAACCGGCGTCAGCGAGTCCACGGTAGGGAGAATCTGGCGGGCTCATGGCTTGAAGCCTCATCTGGCACGCACCTTCAAACTTTCCAACGACAAACAATTTGTCGAGAAGTTGGAGGATGTGGTCGGTTTGTATCTGAACCCTCCGGAAAACGCCATTGTTTTGTCCTGCGATGAGAAGAGCCAGATGCAGGCCCTGGACCGCACGCAACCCGGGTTACCTCTGAAGAAGGGGCGGTGCGGCACCCTCACCCACGACTACAAACGCAACGGGACGACCACGATGTTCGCCGCGCTCAATACGCTGGACGGCTCGATTATCGGGACCTGTATGCCGAAGCATCGTCATCAGGAATGGATCCGGTTTCTCAATCAGATCAAACGTTCCGTGCCGAAAGACAAACAGATCCATATCATTTGCGACAACTACGCCACGCACAAACATCAGAAAGTCGTCAACTGGTTGAAGCGCAACACGCGCTTTCATGTGCACTTCACACCGACCAGTGCATCCTGGCTGAACATGGTCGAACGCTTCTTCCGGGATCTTTCCGAACAACGGCTTCGGCGCGGGGTTTTCCATTCGGTTCCTGAGCTAATCCAGGCCGTGGAGGAATATGTCGGGGGTCACAATCAGAACCCGAAGCCCTTCATTTGGACCGCAACGGCTTCCGATATTCTTGAAAAAGTTCAACGTGCCCGAAAGAAGCTCGATAAGTTACAGTCTGTTTGACGGGGACCACTAGCCGATGCGGAACCGGTCGCTGGAGGCGGGCGGAGACCGGCCGATCGACGTTCGGAACCGCGCGCTCCGCCGCCCTGTCCCTGCCTTTTGGTTTTCCTAACGATAGATCGAGCTGTTGGTGATCTCACACGCTAGAGCTGACCGCTATTTGGGGCCCTCGACACCATCTTCAAGACAGTCTCGCCGGACGTACGCGACATCGCCGTCTTGTATGATCGGCACGAATTCAGAACGGTCAGGAGGAAGAATACGGCGATATAGCTGCGGGGCGATCAGAAGCTCTTCACTCGCCTCCGCTACGCGGATGACTTCGGGCGGATTGGTCTTCGGGTGGACGATCAATGGACAAGGAGTCGTTACGCGTGCTCGTACACTGTGGCTGGTCTGTTGGATCCGTGCTGGCATCTCGATGTCGTGAAGGGCTAGTGCCGAATCTACAGCGAAGTCATAGCAGAAACGTGCGTCTTCGCGAGAGGACGCGGTTTTTGATTTCAGCCCGTACTCTGTAACCACACCGTCTCGCCCAATAGACGTCTCGGGAGTGAGTGCCTCAAACTTGTCGTATAGGACGACGTCTATCCCGTGCGACACAAGATCCAAGCGAGCTCGGATTGGTTCAACGTATTCCAGAATCCAATCCACGACGTCGCCCAACTTGGAAGAACTCGAGTCTATGAGGTACGACGGATCGACTCGCTCACCTCTACGGGTGTCCCTGTGATGCAAGTAGATTGCCATCGCGGCAGCGGAGTGCGCCACGGACTCGGTGTAGTGTTCCGAGCGGAGCGATTCTCTTGCCTTTTCCAGCCAGTTTTGTGTCCGGCGGTGCCCAATTGCGTTGACCAGCGACAACGTCGCGAAGTCGATCCGAAGTTCTTGCTTGCAAACCTCCGACAAGAACGCCTCGACATTGGTGAGAAACGCTGCCATACCACCGTAATCGTCCTGCCGGAGAACGAAACGATCCTCGATTTCGTTGTCGGGAATTCCGAATACTGGCATCTGACCGGCGCGGCCAATGTGGCCTTCCTGAAACCGCTTGCGGCCGGCGTGGAGACCAATGTCGCTCTGATTTGCGAGTCCGGACGGATTTATTCCTTCCTCGCATCTGAGGGCGGGGAGCCGCACCTGGTGGTCCGGATCGAGCCGCCGCCGGCCGACGAGGACGACGCACTCATAGCGGCCGAACCGCATGCCCCCGCCTTCGTTGCCCGTTCCGAAATCACGGCCTATCAGGCACTCGCCCAACAAGCCCAGGAGACGACGCGCACGGCCCAGATCGCAGCCGACACGCGGACCGCCCAAGCCCGCGCCGAGGCCAAAGCGGCAGTGGAGGAGTTTCGGGCGGATTATCCCACGCGGCTGCATTTTGTTTACACCCTGTCGGATCGTGCACAGGAGCCTCCCTTCAATGTCGAAGCGATGTGGCACGACGGGCAGTTCACCTATCTCCGCTCACACGCCCAGGAATCACCGGCCCTGTATGAAGCCGTGGACGGTGACCCGTCGCTGGTCGCCTATGACCTCACCGAAGACGGCCTGTTCATTGTGCGGCGGCGCCTCAATTCAGGCTGGCTGCAAATTGGAGAGCGGCGCGCCACCTGGCGCTATGAACCGGAGCGTTAAGCATGAGTGTATGGAAAAAGATTCCCATTCCGCCTGCTGGTGTGATGCCGGGCGGCCTCGTTACCAAAATCGGGATCGCGGCCACGTCCTTGCTCCTGGCCGCCATGCTACTCACCTACACTTTCACCGGCGGCGGTGCGCAGGATGCTGAGATCGAGGTTCCCGAGGCCGCGGACCTCGGCCTTCAACAGAGGGCCCAGGCCGCGATCGAGGCCGAGGCGCGCCGGCAAGCCGCCCAGCTCCGGCTACAGGCCGATGCGGCCGAGCGCCAGTTAGCTCAGCTACAGGGCGAACAGGAATCGAATGCAGCCCTATTGAGCGCCGGCATCGTCCCGTTCCAGGGTCAAGACCCCGAAGCGGGCTTGCTTCCCGACGATCAGCCTGTCCCCTTCGGCGGCCAGGCGCCGCGCACCGAGGCCGAGGCGGTCTTGCTTGAAACACTGCGGCTCGAGGAAATGGAGCGCCGCTGGCGCTCCCTGCGCACCGGGCCGCTTGTGCTGTCATACCGGAACTCCGAAACGGGGGCGGACGCTACCGCAGCGGCGCGGGCGCAAGTGCCGGACGCACTTTCGAGGCTGGCACAGGTCGCCCAGGGCACTCCCCAGGCCGACCTTCCCGGTGTCACAGCCGAAAACGCCGTTGCGACGGCCGGAGACTTTCTCGCATTGCTCACCGAACTCAACGATCGGGAACGGGCCGCTACCGGGCAGCCCGCGCTGGCGGCGGGCGGCCCGGCCCCTGCCGGTGTGGCCCCTGCCCTTGCCCTCGTGCAGCCTGAAACCGAAACTCCCGTCGCCGGGCTGCCTTCCGATCCGGCCGGTTGGGACCGTATTTATGAAGGATCGTTCCTGGAGGCTGTCCTGGTCACACAGCTCAGCGGCGACTTTCCCGGGCCGGTCCTCGCCAACGTATCGGTCCCTTTCTATTCCGCGGACCGTCAACGGGTCCTGATCCCGCGCGGCGCGCGGGTTGTCGGCTCCGTCGAGGCCGTTTCCGGGGCCGATCAGGAGCGGCTGGCCGTTGCCTTTCACCGCATCATCTGGCCCGACGGCCGCACCGTCTCACTCCAATTCAATGGCCTCAACCAGATTGGGGAAAGCGCGCTCAAGGACGCAGTCAACCGACATTACTTCTCGATGTTCGCCGCGGCCGGCGCCGTCGGCATCCTTTCCGGCCTGACCGCGATCGGCTCAAACCCCTATGCCGGAGGCCAACAGGGCTTCCAGGCCGGAGCCAGTCAAGGGCTTGGGGAAACTGCTGTGCGGATTCTCGACCGCTTCCTCAATCGCCTGCCCACCATCACGATTCGCGCGGGCCACCGCTTGCGCATCTGGTTCACCGGCGATGTCCTCGTGCCGCCGGTGCCGCCGCCGACTGGGGGAATCCAATGACGATGAAACACGCGATCGCCTTCTCTCTCACCCTCACTGTGGTCCTTGCAATGCCACCGCGCGCAAGCGCGCAGTTCGACCTGGATCTGCAAGCCACCCAGATCGGCACTCAGCTTCAGGAGATCCTCAATCGGGTCACTCAATACACGGCACAGCTCACTCAATTCACCCGCCTCGGCTGTTCGGCGCAGGGCATGGCGGCGGGCGCACAGGCCACGCCCGTAGCAGAGGCCGCCGTTGTCTGTGACACCCTCAACATGATCGGCGCGTTCAGGGATTCTTACCAACAGTTACTCGCCGTGCCCACCGATCTGCTCAATACACCCGCGCCGTTTCCCAACTGGCGCGACGTGTTGGGAGCCGCGGATACCGTCACCGAGGCCGATATTCGGAACATCTACCCGGGCAACGCCGATCGGCCAGTGGCCGTCTTTAAGCGCCGGCGCGACTACGCCGATCGCAGCGTCGTCCTGGCACATGCGCGGGCCGATGCCTCGATCGCACTTACGGACACTTTGGACGCGGCCCAGGCCGCTGTTGCGGATCTTGAAGCACGCAACAGCGTCACCCGCACGGCTCTTGCACAAACTCAAGTGGCTGCCGCGCTCACTCGGGCGCGCTTACTCGTCGCGCTTTCTAACCTTCGCTCTCACGAGGCAGCCGCTCAAGCGGCGGATGCCTACAACGCAGAAGTGGCGCGGCGGGAGATCGCCTCTCGGCGGCTGGCCGATCGTGCCGCTCTTGAAGCGCAGTGGGCCGAAGAACAGGCGACCATAGCCGCGGCGGCCGATCAGAGAATCCAATCCATGTACGGCGGCTTTCAGATCCCGACCGGCCTGGGCGGGAACTAACGACCAGCACATTCATCAAGGAGCATCCCCAATGAAGAAAACACTCATTGTCCTCTTTGCAATCGTTGCCTTGATCGGGAGCGCGGGTTTCGAGACTGTCACCGCCCAAGATGGCGGCGTGGCCGCCTACCTCGTGATGATCGTCAACCAGGGCACACAGATTACTAATCAACTTACGGCCCTCACACGCATGACGGCCCATATCGACCAACTCACCGGGCAGTTCGAGCATCTGAAAGAATCCGCTCTGGGACAGATCGGCGCAATTACAGACCCCATCGCCGATCTCGTTGCCGTGCCCACCGACCTGCTCCACACCACGCGCGACTGGCATTCCGATTTCACCGGCCCGGCCGGGAGCCTCGTGACGGCACTGACAGAACTGAGTGACGGCACATCGCTCAGCGAGAGCTGGCGCGACGTGTTGGGAGAGGCGGACACCGTCACCGAGGCCGATATTCGGAACGTCTACCCGGGCAGCGCCGATCGAGCGGTGGCCGTCTTTCAGCGCCGGCGCGACTACGCCGATCGCAGTGTCGTCCTGGCACATGCGCGGGCCGATGCCGCAGCCTCACTTGCGGCGACTGCGGTTGAGGTCCAGGACAAGATCGACACCGTAGCGGGGCAAAACAATGTTTCCGACACGGCGCTGCAACAAGCGATCCTTGCCGGCAATCTGTCTCAAGGACAGCTCACTACAGCACTGGCACAGATGGAAGCTATGGACGCTTCCTCAGCAGCGGCCGCAGCCTACAACGCAGAAGTGGCGCGGCGAGAGGCCGAGGCGCGGCGGCTGGCCGATCGTGCCGCTCTTGAAGCGCAGTGGGCCGAGGAGAGGGCGACCATAGCCGCGGCGGCCGATCAGAGAATCCAATCCATGTACGGCGGCTTTCAGATCCCGGCCGGCCTGGGCGGGAACTAAATACCATGATGAAAAAACGGGTTATTACCTGGACGCTCCTGGTTGCACTGACCGCGGCCGTCCCGGCCTTCGGCATCTTCGGCATTCCAACTCCCGAAGACTTGCTTCTCTGGTTCGTTCTACGACCCATAATGCACGGCAATCAGCGGGCAATGATCGCCAACCAGATTGAGCAGCTTCGGCAGCTCGTGGAACAGTTACAGACTGCCCGGAGCCAGCTCACCCACGTCACCGATTCCGTGCAGGGTCTGGTGGGTCCGATTGCAGACCCCATCGCCGATCTTGTTGCAGCTCCGGCCGATCTACTCAACACCACGCGCGACTGGCACTCGGATTTCACCGGCCCGGCCGGCGACATGGTTACTTCTCTCGGCGACCTCACCGCCAACGGGGAGTCGTTTAGTCGGAGCTGGCGTGACGTGTTGGGAGCCGCCGATACCGTCACCGAGGCCGATATTCGGCACGTCTACCCGGGCAGCGCCGATTCCGCGGTGGCCACCTTTCAGCGCCGGCGCGACTACGCCGATCGCAGCCTGGAATATGCCGGGGCCAGGGCCGACGCCGGGGCCGATCTGGTCGCAGTCCACAAGGCCACCACCGCGGCCTTGGGCCGCATCGGGGAGCGGATTGATACGGACCCCGATACCGGCGGGCCGAACCGCTCATCGGCGGCGCTCACCGAGGGCGATGTTCTCGGCTCGCTCGCCGAAATCCGCACCCTGATCGCAGTTGGACGCAGCCGCGCCGCAGCCGCAACCCAAGACGCGGCGGCTCGTTTTCGTCAAGAGGAACTCCGGCGGGGGTATGAGGCGGGGCGACTGGCCGATCGTGCCGCTCTTGAAGCGCAATGGGCCGAGGAACAGGCAACCATAGCCGCGGCGGCCGATCAGAGAATCCAATCCATGTATGGCGGCTTTCAGATCCCGGCCGATCTGGGCGGGAACTCACGACCATGATGACGCCCGCGATGATGCTCCAGCTTGTCCCCACCATCCCGACCGATCCGGCCGCGGCTCCGGACCCCGCGACCGTTGTTTCCGGCATCATGGATCAGGTGATTCTTGCAGCCGCGCCGCAAGTCCACGCCGCAGGGCTGGACCTGTGGCGCGGTCTGGCCGCCATTCTGATTGTCTGGACCGGATTGCGGATCGCTTTTACCGGAGACTTTCGTCCATGGGACATTGTTCGGGTCGTCATCGCCCTCTGGTTTCCGTGGGCAATGCTCACCTTCTATCACGATCCGCTTCCCGGATCGACCCGCTCTTTTACAGAGGCCATCACTGACGGTGGGCAGTGGCTTCAACTCATCTTGATTCAGAATACCGGCGAGGATTTCCTTGTCACATTCTCGCAGCTTTCTCAAAATCTCTTCGCTCGCGCACAGTCGATGGAGCTGGGGACAGGGGGCGGGATAATGGACATGCTTATCAATGGCCTGACCGACCTCTCCTACCTGCTCATGTCCTTTATCCACACCATCATCTTCGAGCTATTTCTTTTGTTCATTCTCCTCTGCCTCGTCGTGATTTATGGCGTTTCAATGGCACAGGTTCTATGGGCACAGCTCGCCCTCGGGGTCCTGCTGATCCTCGGGCCGCTCTTCATTCCTTTCCTCCTGGTCGAGCCCCTCGCATTCCTGTTCTGGGGGTGGTTCAAGAGCATGTTCACCTACACCCTCTACGGCGCGATAGCGGCGGCGCTCATGCGGGTGTTCCTCGCGGCGAGTATCGGTTGGATGAATGCCATTGTGAATGGTCCACCGCCCGACACAAACATGCTCTGGCATAGCACCGCCTGGTTTTTAAGCATCGTGCCGCTCACGATTGCCGGGCTCCTGTCCTCACTCATGATCGGCCAGCTCGCCTCACAAATCACCGGCGGGGGCGCTGGCGGCGGGATCATGGGCATGATCGGCCAGGCCGGGCAGAGCCTTTCTAAATTCAAGGGGGTATAAACGTCGTGGCGAAACCCAAAGACAACGGATCCGACGCTGGAAAACAATATGCCGAGATATGGGGAGAGACGATCCACTCGAACCGTCACCTGCGCGTGTTCACCATCGTCCTCGGCGTGCTGCTTTTATGCGTGACCATCGCCGTGGTGCGCCTGTCTTCGGTCGAGCCGCCGCGTCCGATTGTCGTTCGAGTCGATGAAGTCGGCCGTGCCGAAGCCCTGGCCTATGAGGCGGTCCAGGCCCAGGCCGATCCCCGCGACCCCACCACCAAGTATTTCCTCAACCGCTTTCTCCATGACCACTTCGGTCGCCGCCGGCCGACGGTCCAGCAATACTGGCCGCGCAGCCTCCGGTTTCTCAGCACCGATCTGGCCAACGCGGCCTTCACCGCCACCAACGAGGAAATTGCCATGCTGGCCGCCGGCATCACCCGGGAAGAACTCCGGGTCGAGAATGTCATCCTTCGGATTCAGGCCAATCCGGCCGAGCCGCACGGTGCGGTCGCTGACTTCGTCCTTGTCCGCACCCAACAGGAGCGCGAGGTTTCCAGGGAACAATGGACCGCCACGATGCAGTTTGTTTTCATGCCGGTCATACCGGCCGACCTGGTCATTTTTAACCCGATGGGCATTCAGGTTACATACCTCGAAACGGATAGAGCCCTCATCACCGAAACCCCATGATTGCTCATTTGAGAGAGCGTGAAAAAAACCTTGAACCGTTCGGGTGGAGCCGGGAAGACGCCGAGTGGGTTGCGATGGTCTGTCTCCATAGCGGTGTGTTCACCCGCGTTCAATACTCCGATTATTTCAACGCCCATCACAGCCGGGCCGGGCGCTTTGTTCAAAGCCTCGTGAACCTGAAACTTGCCGTGGACGAGGAGATTCCAGTCATCACCACCAAGAACCGCCCGCGGGCCTGTCGGATCACCCACAAGAGCATCTATCGGGAGCTGGGGGTGCCCAACGTTCGGCACCGCAGGATCGCCGATCCCGCTGTCTATCTCCGGCGGCTCCTGTCGCTCGATTACGTGATCGACCACCCCAAGCTCGAATGGCTCCCGACCGAAACCGAGAAGGTTTGGTTCTGCAAACATCTCGACATCAGGAAGGACCGCCTGCCGAGGCGGCTCTATACCGGAGCGGCCGGGTATCTCACCCGGTATTTCCCCCTGACATTGCCCATTGCCGCGGGCAGGACCGTCACATTTGTCTATGTCGATCCTGGGAACGACACCATCACGGAACTGAGGCATTGGGGTCAGTCACACGAGCATGTTTGGGCTGGCATACGCAAGCACGGGATGCAGGTTCATGTGGCGGCCATAGCACTCAACTCCAAGGCCGAAAATAGGGCGCGGTCTGTTTTGAACGGTTGGGCGCGGGACCGAACGGGCATCAAGGCCGGCAGTTACCGGGAGGCGGAATTACAGAAGGAACTGGACACGGTCTCCCGGGGCATCGACACCTTCAACTCCGAGGTTTTCGCGCGCTACGGGGGCCAGCAAAAAACCGTCCGGCGCTACCGGGAACTGAAGGACATGCTGGCAAAACCGTTGCCGTACAACATTCGGATCGACACGTTCGAGATATGGCGCTCCGAACGGATTTATCCCGATGGTGTGAACCTCTATCAAGCTCCAGCATGAGATCACAGATGGCTCATTTTTTGGGAGGATATGTGTCTTGATTCAGCCTCGAAAACTGGTGGCAAAGCCATCGAAAATTGGACCTCAATGCACAACTCCGATGCCGCTCTGGACATGTGCATTGAAAACAGGGGTCAATGCACACGGTCAATGCACACATTTCTATGTCCCATATCATTTGTGTTTCCTTGTGGTTAGCTCAATGCACAAACCCCTGCTCAGCGTCGGTCGGGAGGGGGAGGGAGTGACGGGAGCGACCCCACTTTTTTGTGCCTCGTGCGGCGCGCGACACCCTTTTCAATTGACATTGCGGGTGTCGGTCGTCGCTCTCCCCGGTGGGGGTCGCTCCCGTCACAATAATCCCTGCGGGAAGGCTCGGATTCCGGAGGCTGATCGGGCATGAAATGGAGTCATGGTTTCCTCTTCTTCGTGGCGCTTGACGCCTCGATCGCGCGCTATATGTTGACTCCATTTCCGGCCGGATCGGAGAACCCCATTGTGGCGCTGATGGCCCTCGATGCGCCCGTG
This sequence comes from Terriglobia bacterium, assembly GCA_965263045.1. Classification (GTDB taxonomy): domain Bacteria; phylum Acidobacteriota; class Terriglobia; order 20CM-2-55-15; family 20CM-2-55-15. The sequence continues at coordinate 7,094 of CBDHGK010000034.1, read as the reverse complement.
CTTCTCTGGCTCGCGCATGGCTGGTATGCCGCCATGCCCGGTGTCATGGTGGTGATCGGTGTGACGCTCTTTTCCGGCGTATGGCGGGTTTGGTTCGAGGCGGCTCCAACGAAGACACAGGGCAAGGGCGGGCTACCGCCGTGGCCGGTCACCGACACGGATGAGAACCCGGCCATCGTCGTCGGGGAGACGCATCACCCGGTCGAGGCGCGGGAGGTCCCGAACCCGGAATGGCTCGTGATCCCGGAGCGCGGCCTCTATACCGGAATCGCCATCTTCGGGGCGGTCGGGTCCGGAAAGACCTCGGCTTGCATGCACCCGTTTGCCCGGCAATTGCTCCGCTGGCAAGCCACGAATCCTGAGCGCCGGGCGGCCGCACTGATCCTCGAAGTCAAAGGAGATTTCTGCTACGACATCCGGAAGATTCTGAAAGTCGCCGGCCGGGAAGACGATTACATGGAGCTTGGCATGGGCGGGAAATGGCAGTGGAATCCCCTGGCCGCCCACTGGCTCGATTCCTACTCACTGGCATATACGGTTTCGTCGCTCCTGAATCAATTGTTCGGCAAAGGGAAAGACCCGTTCTGGCAGCAAGCCTACACGAACCTGGTGAAGTGGATTATCGAGCTGCACCGGATCTTTCCCGACCGTTGGGTGACCTTGCAGGATGTTTATCGATGCGCGATCAACCCCGAGCTGTTCAAACAAAAGATCGGGGAGGCGGCGATTGTCGTGGAGACACAAGCGAATGGAGCGATCGTGGTTTCGGCTGATGAGTGGGCCAAGCGTGAAGAGGATTTGCTTGCGCTCGGCCCCTGGGTCGAACTTCCCGGCGAGGAATTCCAAACCCCATGGAGGAGAGCTGCCGCGAAGTGGTTGAACGCGCAAGGAGCGAGCTACAGCAGCCGCGCCATGAAGGCCCACACCGACACCGACGAATTAGGGGCACGGCTAGAAAGCGTCAACACCTGGTACGAGCAAGATTGGATGAAGCTGGACCCGAAACTGCGGACCTCGTGTGTCGAGGGAATCTCCCGTTTCCTGTCCCTGTTCGACATGGCGTATGTCGCCTCCATTTTCTGTCCGAAGGCCCCACTGGTGAAGGACAAGGACGGCGGGACACAGAAACCCCGTGAGTCGGGGGAAGACGGCGGCAAGGAGGACGAGAACGTCGACGGGCGGCCGCCGACCGATAAGGCCAGGATGCGGCGGCACCTTCCACCCCTGGACGAACTGATCGCGACAGGGAAAGTTCTGGCCCTCAACATGCCCGCCGGCTCGAATCCGGCCTTGGCCCGGGCCATCGGCGTGTTCCTCAAAAACGCCTGGCTCCAGACCCTGCTCCGGCGGCCGGCACGGATGAAACAGGAGCCCGACGAATATTTCCGGCCGGCCGTTTTCATTTGTGACGAGTACCAGTCCTTCGCATCGGTCGGCGAGGATGATCCGAGTGGGGACGAGAAGGCGTTTGCCCTCACCCGGCAGTGCCGCGTCATCCCCATCGTCGCCACCCAATCCATATCCTCGCTCCGAGCCGTGCTGGGCACCTCCGAAGCCTGGCGGGCGCTTTTGCAGACACTCAGCACCCGGATCTTCCTTTCCGTCAGCGACGACGCGAGCGCCGACATCGCCTCGAAACTCTGCGGGCAGGTGGCCAAGATCAAGCCGAGCTGGACCGTCACCGAATCCGCACAACAGGCCCAGGTGTCCCTGCTCTCAGGACGGGCCGGTGGAACCAAGGGCTCAGTAGGCACGAGTAAATCATTCCGGGAACAGCGGGAGGCTTTGTTTCAGCCGAGGGAGTTTGGATTGCTGCCCAATTGCCAGGCCATTTGCTTGCCCTATGACGGCACCAATGCGACCAGTGCCGTTCGGGTTTATCTCAAACCCTACTATCTTCCCGAAACGACGCCCTACTGGCGCGCGGTCGCGGCAGGGAAGATATGAGCGCCACCCGAGACATGGACTATCTGCGCCCGTTCCTGCCGGGCCTCGAATCGGTCCTGGAAGATGAGGACGTCAGCGAGATCATGATTAACGGACCGGGCAACGTCTGGGTTGAAAGCCGAGGAGAAATCCGGCCCCACCCCGCGCCAGGCCTCGATGAGGCCGCGCTGGAACGGGCAGCCATTCAGATCGCGCGGCCCCTCGGCCTCGATCCGGCCACCGCGCCGATTCTCGATGCGCGCCTCGACGATGGGTCCCGCGTGGCGATCTGTGTGCCGCCGGCCGCGCCGCACGTCGCCATCACCATCCGGCGATTCGGCAAGCGGAGCTATTCGCCCGAGGATCTTGTGCGCTTCGGCTCACTGCCTCAAGAGGTGCTGGACGCGGCGCGGGCCGCGCTCCTGGGGCGGCGAAACATCCTGGTTTCGGGCGGGACCGGCTCGGGTAAGACCACACTGCTCAATGCCCTGGTCGAGCTGCTCCCCGCCGACGACCGCATTGTTTCCATCGAGGACACCCTGGAACTCCGCATCGATCGGAAAAACTGTGTCCGCTTCGAGGCCAGGGGCATTGACGGCGAATCGGTGACGATCCGCGACCTCGTCAAGCACGCGCTCCGGCACCGGCCCGACCACATTGTGGTCGGCGAGGTCCGGGGCGGCGAGGCTGCCGATCTCCTGCAGGCGCTCAATACCGGGCACGGCGGATCCCTGACCACAATCCACGCCAATAACGCCGAGTCCGCCCTGTCCCGGCTGGCGACTTGCGCCATGCAGGGTGAGAGCGACTTGCCGTGGGAAGTCACGTGTAGGGGCGTCGTGGACGGGATCTCCATGGTGATCCACATGACGCGGCGCGAGGGGAAGCGCTACGTCGAAGAAGCCCTCCACGTCGGCGATTACGACGCCGCAAAGCGGCGCTGGCACTACAGGCCCGTTGTGTTCGCCGGCCCCCAACTTAAACTGGCGCAGGTGCGGGAATGCCGGACAACGCTGCCAGGAGGATGAAACGGAGGCGTGCCGGGATTGTCAGGGCGATGCTTCTGTTGGTTCGCGGATACAACGCGGCAAAGAATCTGTGGTTAACGGCCCCGATCTGGCTGGTAAAACATGATAAGGATATGGAGCCCTACGAGGACATGGACTATAAATCAAAACCTGCACTCTCTCTGGTAACGTCCCAGGCGCGGCACCATTCCAGCCGTCTCGATCAAATTAACTCGCTGATGGAGGCCGAAGAAGCCGATTCCGAAATTGGCTACATGGGCCGCCTGATGACGCTGTGCAGCTTACCGCGCACCGATCAGGGGGATACCAATAAGTACATTCGCAAAAACGGTCCATTTACGCTGGTAATGACAGCTGCGGGCAAATACGGGCTCCCCTTCGGTCACATACCGCGCCTATTACTCGGATGGGTTTGCACTGAGGCAGTCCGAACCCAAAGCCGCCACTTAACCTTGGGCAAAAACCTGTCCAACTTCATGCGCGTCGTCGGGATCGACCCGGCCGGCGCGTCCTATGCGCGCGTTCGGAATCAGATGAAGCGGTTGTTCAGTTGTGCTGTTGTACTCATCTACACAGACGCGGGCGGCGAATCACAAATCAACACGCTCTTGGCCGACCGGGGGGATTTCTGGTGGAGCAACGACAAGCCCAGGAAGAAAACCGAGAGCACGATTGAGTTGAGCGAGAAGTTCTTTGAGGACATCATCCACCATCCGGTCCCGCTGGACCTCCATATCCTCAAGGCGTTGAAGCGATCATCGCTTGGACTGGACCTCTACCTGTGGATCAATTATCGGACCTTTCGCCTGGACCGTCCATTGCGACTGCCGTGGGCGCAGCTCTACCGGCAGTTCGGTGCGGACCCAACCAAGGCGGGAGATAATGTTACCGTCCAAAAGTTCCGTAAGGACTGCCTCCGGGAGTTGGTGAAGATCAAGCTCGCGTGGCCCGGCCTGGACTATGCCACACCTCGCGGAGCCTTGGAATTGTTGCCCACAACAACCCCGTCCGTTCCGCCGCTCCAATTCCCGCTCCTTCCCCGCGGGAGCGACGATTAGAGACACACTGCGACACTGTCGCTTTCTGTCTCTAATAGGATTATTTTCTCTGAATCACACACAGGGAAGCCCGACTTAAATGACATCTTTTCACATGACCCTCCGTAGCGCCGCCCTCTTTGCCGTCCTCCGCCGGGTCGGCTGCCAAAGCCCCGAAGAACGCGAGGCGGCGGTGGAGCGTGATGCGTTCACCCAATTGTTTGATGAGGTTGAGGGCCATATGAATGAGACATTGGCATTGCTCCAAACGCTTTGGGACATCGAACTGGAATATGGCACCCCCGAGGGTGCCGACCGCACGTACTACAGATTGTTTCCCACTGATCCGACGGCCCAGGTCGAGACCAGGCGCAGCCTCTATGAACGAACCATTACGGCGTATCGCGGCGTCTATGAGAACGACCCTGATGCCGATGTCGCCAACATGACGCGATAGCTTGAACGCTGGCGGGCAGAGTTAGGCGAGGCCATTCCGTACTGGCAACGTGAGCTCGCGGCCGCCCAGGCGGCGATCGCGGCCGACCCGGCGGGGACGAGTGGGCTGTGAACTACCGGATCGAAGGCCGCAACCTCGAAATGATCCGCGTCGAACTGCACGACTCACACGACACGATCATCGCCCAGGTTGGCCGGATGATTTACAAGAGCCCAGGCGTTTCCTGGCAGATGACGGTCCCAGTCCAGGGGCTCGTCGGCAAGTTGACGGGATCTCTCAAACGTCGCATGTCCGGCGAGACGGCCATCCAATGCCTTTTCAGTGGACCGGGTGAGGTTGGATTCGGAGGCACGGTGTCAGGCACCATCCAGGCCGTCGAGATCGCGGCCGGGCAGGCCATCATTGCACAGCGCGGCGGCTTCTTCGCCGCCGCGCCTACTGTCGGCAACGGGATCGCCACCGCGCGTGCGGGCGTTGGCATCCTCGGTAGTGAGAACATCGTGTTATAGAAGCTCACTGGTCCCGGCACTGTGTTTCTTCATGCTGCCGGTGATTGCGTCGAGTTTGACCTACGCTGAGAAGAGGAAGTTTCCGCCGAGCTTGGCTCGATGATTTACCACGATTCCACTGTCGATTACACCGTCAAGCGGGTGGGTGGAATCGGAACTGTCTTCCTGGGTGGGGAAGGCATCGTTCTCGCACACTTCGTCGGGCCGGGAAGAGTCGCCTTGCAAACGATGGCTGATTGGCGGCCCGCTGTCCGGGTCGCTCGTAAATAACCCTCTGCTCGCTCTGGCGGGTCGTCCGTCCCTTCAGGCGGCGGCCAAGCCCTCATCAGTCTTGAAATCACCGTGTGGGCCATTCTCCGGCCTACAACCGCATTTTCTGGTTCCGCTCTTACCCGTTGCCGGCGTCTTTCAGTTCTTGCTGGCCTGTATTCAGTGTTTTCAACAATCCGCCGCCGCTCCTACTACTTGATTCTTAATTACTTGCTCTTAACTACTTGTATCAATAGATGCGACGGGAGAAAGTGACGTGTTTGTTAAGTTTTTTAGCGGAGAAAGTGACGTGTTTGTTAAGTTTTTTAGCGGAGAAAGTGACGTGTTTGTTAACGGAAAACTCCCCGAAATCACAGCTTGCCTGTGGAAAACTCCCTATTCGAGGCACTGTCGCTTTCCGGCGCTCTATTCCTAGGTCGCAGCTCATGCCCCCATGGCCTTGCACCACCGGGCACCTTACCGACACTTACCGACACTGTCGATATCTGTCTCTATTCGCCTAGTCTGGATCGTCCCTGGGCGTGTCTGGGCCGCTTCGTTTCGGGTTGGCTGGTCGTGTTTTCGTTGCGCCGGCGCAACACCTTCGCCCGACTGCTACGCTTGGCCTTGCGGCCGTCCGTCAAGGTATTGCTTGTCCCGGCCCGACAGCTTTAAGTCAGTCCGTCCTACCCTTCACTCCATCTCCTTTTGCGGTGTCCTGTTTTCCCTGGCTTTGGCGAAGGGAAAAGAGGACACCGCAAAAGGAGAAAACTTATGGCCCAGACTTTCACACCCAGAACGACCGGACTTAGCGAGGCGACGCTATGCAACGCCGGGGGGCAGACTAATGACTTTCCTCAATGACATTTCAGCCGCGGTCGTGCCGCTCATACTGGCCGTTGCAATTTTCGTCTGGAAGGCTCACCGATGGCGTCACTCGGCGCGCACCTTTTCGAGCGCGTGTCTCATACTCGCGGCCGTGGTTGCTTTCGTCGTGCTTCTCACCGTCTACACCCTACAACAGCTTGCAGCTTATGGACGCACCCCGGCCGAGTTGGCCGCTGTGATGCTTGCCTTCACCGCAGGTGGTTGGGTTGCCGGCCGTCTCATTCTCCGGGCCGAGCCGAAGCCGTTTCGGCGGGCAGACTCGGAAACATCCGACTCGATCACCGCACCCACTCTCTAGCGGGCGCTTGGAGACAGATCGAGACACTGTCGCTTTGTGTCGCTATTCGTGTCTCCTGGATCGCCCTTTCGAGCTCATCGTTGAACGTGCTGGGGGTCCGTCGTTTGCACTGGCTCTGTCTGACTGGCTCCCGATCTCCGCGCCGGATGTTGCCGTGCCATTTTCACGTTGCCTTGGCTTGCTACTGTAGTCCGTCACAGTTAATGCTGAGTATATATGAGGAGAGCCGCGCCGGATGTTGCCGTGCCATTTTCACGTTGCCTTGGCTTGCTACGGTGGGGACCGGCGCAGGGACCGCGGCCAGATCGCTACTCTCGCGGCCAGGCCGCGTCTGTCACGGCCCCTGCTCGAGAAGTTGGAGGATGTGGTCGGTTTGTATCTGAACCCTGGGCCGGTGATTCCCCACCTTCCTGCACCCGGCTACGTACCGCCTGGCCGTGTTTGGCCGGTGTCGCCTGTTCCGGTGAGCGACACACGCTCCAAACACTTAAACCAGGAGGATTCAATCAATCAGAACCCGGCTACCAACAATAAACCCGCAGCGGAACTCAGAATCGGAATCGTCAAGGCGACCGTTTGGGAAAACGAGGTCGGCGGGATCACCCATCACAACGTCACCTTTTCGCGGATCTACCCCGAGGGGGGCCAGTGGAAGACCTCGCAGAGCTTCGCTTTCGTCAACCTGCTCTCCGTTGCCAAGCT
>CBDHGK010000033.1:0-18034 GCA_965263045.1 Terriglobia bacterium | reverse complement strand
CTGTCGCAGCGGATACGTGAAATAGGCGGGGATTGAAGAACTGCGGGAGGCAAGGCGCACAGCAGGAATGTCGCCGTTGGGGTGTGCCTGGCGAATTACAGGAAAAAAACAGACCGGAAGGCCGGCCCGGAAGTCATTGATTAAAGAGCGGGAAACCGCGACGTCCAACTGGGGAAACTAACCCTGAATCGCAAACTGCTTAAATTGGCGTCAATGGCGTCGATTCCTTGTAATAGAAACAATGGTGTTTCCGAGTCTCGACTCTTAATGGAGCACAAACGGAGCACGACAATGAACCTGATGATCCACGTTTCCGTGCAGGCGACTTTTCAGGGATGTGGAATCAGGAACCCGCTATCCTAGTGTAGTCCGTCACAGTTAATGTAACTTATTCAGCTTTCCTACGTCTGAGTATATATGAGGAGAGCACCGACGATTAAATTGGACATTCCTGTGCGGAAGGAACTGGAGCGACTGAGCCGAAGCCGCAGTGTGGCGGTCCGGTTGGCGGAACGATCTCGAATTGTCTTGCTGGCCGCCGGGGGTCTGGACAATCAGGAGATCGCTGCCAAGTTGGACATCACTCGTCAAAAGGCCGGACGTTGGCGCGATCGTTTCGTTGAAGATGGCCTCGGGGGAATCGAAAAGGACGCTTCCCGCAGTGGACGGATTCCCTCGATCGGCCGCCGGAAGCGGGCCCGGATCGTGAAGAAGACGGTCGAAGGGAAGCCTCCGAACGCCACGCACTGGAGCCGGTCCTTGATGGCCAGGGCAACCGGCGTCAGCGAGTCCACGGTAGGGAGAATCTGGCGGGCTCATGGCTTGAAGCCTCATCTGGCACGCACCTTCAAACTTTCCAACGACAAACAATTTGTCGAGAAGTTGGAGGATGTGGTCGGTTTGTATCTGAACCCTCCGGAAAACGCCATTGTTTTGTCCTGCGATGAGAAGAGACAGATGCAGGCCCTGGACCGCACGCAACCCGGGTTACCTCTGAAGAAGGGGCGGTGCGGCACCCTCACCCACGACTACAAACGCAACGGGACGACCACGATGTTCGCCGCGCTCAATACGCTGGACGGCTCGATTATCGGGACCTGTATGCCGAAGCATCGTCATCAGGAATGGATCCGGTTTCTCAATCAGATCAAACGTTCCGTGCCGAAAGACAAACAGATCCATATCATTTGCGACAACTACGCCACGCACAAACATCAGAAAGTCGTCAACTGGTTGAAGCGCAACACGCGCTTTCATGTGCACTTCACACCGACCAGTGCATCCTGGCTGAACATGGTCGAACGCTTCTTCCGGGATCTTTCCGAACAACGGCTTCGGCGCGGGGTTTTCCATTCGGTTCCTGAGCTAATCCAGGCCGTGGAGGAATATGTCGGGGGTCACAATCAGAACCCGAAGCCCTTCATTTGGACCGCAACGGCTTCCGATATTCTTGAAAAAGTTCAACGTGCCCGAAAGAAGCTCGATAAGTTACAGTCTGTTTGACGGGGACCACTAGGAGCCCGTGGTGGAAGTCTGTAGGGTCGCGTTACGAGCGCCATGGGGCTAGATGCAAGGCGCCACGACGACGTCGATGGTTCCCATCGAAGACGTCGATGCTCTTCATCGCGCATCTCGCCGCAGCTGGCCCCATGCCGTCGTAACCCGTAGGGCGCAGGGGTCTTCGGGCCACAGGCTTTGTCATTCGTCGGTCACGAGGACTATGAATCGTTCCGCTCCTCATTTCGCGCCTGTGACCCGAATACCCCTGCGCGCGACCCTACAGACTTCCACCACGGGCTCCTAGAGTGGTCTTGTTATACGAAGTTCCTCTGAGAGGCTTGCCCCGCCCCACCGTGAGCACGTAGGCTGACCCCCAAATCGGGTAGAATCGTGTCGTAGGAAACGAATGACTGACGAAATTATTTTTGCCGTTCACGAATCGGCGGAAGGCGGCTACGAGGCCAGGGCTTTATCTACCCCGATCTTCACCGAGGCTGATAGTGTCGAGGAACTGCGTGCAGCTGTGCGTGACGCAGTCGAATGCCATTTTGAGGAAGAGGAACGTCCCAAGATCATCCGGCTTCACTTCGTACGCGACGAAGTGATCGCTGTATGAAATTGCCCCGCGACTTGAGCGGGATGATCTTGCCCTCAAGCTCGCGCCGTTCGGCTATGACAAGACTCGACAAACAGCAAGTCACCATCGGTTGACTCGAACTCATCCGCAGGGCACACACCACATTACGATTCCTCGCCATAAGAACCTGCGGGTCGGAACGCTTAACGCCATCCTGTTAGAAATTTCGGGTCTTCCGCAGAATTTGTGGGTAAAACCGTCTTCCATCGCCGCTTGAGGAGACCACGGTGCTCGCCAAGCCTCAAGGCTTCCCTCGCAAGCTCGGCGGCTGCGCCGGCCTTGACCCTCGGCTGCGCTCCGCGGTGTCGGCTGGTGTGGGCGATGGGGAACGGGGCCTCCGGCGGGGGCTCCGGGCACCGGGTGTAGGCGTCCGACCGAAGTGGGTACTGGAATATTCGCCGTCGAACAAAAGAATAAGGTACTTTGTTTCAATTACTTATGTGCGCACAGGCCTTTGGACTGCCCACAAATTCTGCGGAGGAGGCGAAATTTCTAGCCATCTCAAAGTCACCAAGACAGAATTGATCAATCAGATTCAGTAGCAAGTCATGCGGCGTAACCGTGTGAGGTCGGAAACAAACAACGAACCCAAAGACCTCAGCGACCTTCGAATCGGACCCATTCCATAGCTGATCTTTTTCACATCTACGAGAACGCGACTACACAACCATGTGGATTGGAAACGGGTAGCGACCTCGGGAGCATTTGGTGGGATCAGAAGGCTCGATCAGCGTCCCCTAGGAGTCTGCGCGGCAAAGCGCGAAGAACTCGGAGCTATTGGGATTCGATAGGGTCTTGGGAGCAGAACCGCCCGATTCTTTCGAAATGACCTGTTCGAAGCTGTGCGGACCTGAGTCGTTGGCCCCGGGGCTGGGTTGGTTGTCCCCGGTTTTGCGGACTAGGCCCATTCGATCTTTCCGTTCATCCGTCGCAAGTTCACCGCCAGAGCCACCAGGTTCCATTCGCAGGTGACGTTGTCCAAACCTCGCAGACTGAATTGTCGAAATCCGAGCACCGACTTGATCCACCCAAACGGTGGCTCACCGATGTGCTTTCGGGCCCGGTAACGATCACGCCCTCGCTGGGTTTTCATCTTGCGGATCATCCGACCCATCGCTGTGCTTTTGGGTGGGAGTGGGGCCGTGTCAATATCCTTCTCGCGGCCCATCGGGACGTACCCATCAATTTCTCGTCGTTCCAGCATTCGCAGATTCGACTCGGATCGGTATCCCGCATCCGCCAGTACCCGGTCCGGACTCTCGGACAGATTCTTGTTCAACTCATCCAGAGTCGGTGTCAACTGTCCGGTATCGGAAGCATTGTTGCTCACCGTTGTGGCGACGATGATTCGCGCCTCGGAATCCACCGCCGCCTGCGCGTTGTAGCATTGTTGGAATCCTTCCGTCGAGGTCTTCATAATCCGGCTTTCCGGATCGGTGAAGTTATCCTGGGCTTTGGGTTTGGGCTCACCCATGGGGCGTTTGAACGGCTTGCCCTTCTTGCCGCTTCCAGGCTTGTCGTCTCCCGGTTTCCTTTCCGCTTCCTGGTCGGCAGCCATCTGACGCTCTTCGAGTCGCTTCATCGCCGCCTGGATCGTGGTCCGTCGCTTCTCGTGCGTCGCCAATCCTTCGGGTAGTTCGTCTCCTCGCCGATCGGCCCCGTAACGCTGGTCTTCTTCCTCATCGGTCGCGGTTGCCCGATTGATCAGATCCCGAATCTGTTCCCCCAACTCGGTTTCCTGCTTCTTCATCCGTTCATAGCTCATCGCTTTGCGTTTGCTCGCATTCGCCCGCATCTTGGTTCCATCCACCGCCACGGTTCCCATCTTCACCAGTCCCGCTTCTCGCGCCATTCTCACCACTTGCACAAACAGGTTCCCGAACTCCTCCAGATGCAGTTTGCGAAAATCTGAAATCGTTCGGTGTGCCGGGAAGTTCGCCGATCCCAACATTCGGAACGCCACGTCTTCGCTCATCTTTGCCGCCATCTTCCTGGACGAAAACACCCCGGTCGCGTACCCATAGATCAGCACCTTCACCATCATCCGCGGATCGTACGCCTGATTGCCTGGTCCTTCACTTCCATACCGCTCTTCAAACGCGCTCAAATCCATCGCGTCCACGGCATCCGATATGAAATAGGACAGGTGATCTTCCGCCAGCCAATCTCTCAACGACGGCGGCATCAGCAGGCTCTGTTCCGGAATATAGGTCCGATAGGTTCGTGACATGTCCTACATCTTCGTTCCGGTACCGCCCAATTCCGGTCCTTCTGCCGCGCAGGCTCCTAGGGCACCGGCACCCGTTCTTTCAGCTCTTGGAACCAGTTCAGGACGACGTAGATCTGGGACTCAACTGCGTTGACTTGCCTGAAGATGAGAAAGCGATCGTCGATCGGGTGAATACCCATGAAGGACACAGTGACCACATCGGTGCCACTGAACAACTGTCCTCTTGATTCCACACTGATTCGCGCGCCCGTGTCCAGGTTGACGATCCCCAAGTCGTCGACAGTTCGAAAAAACAACTGTCGCGAATCCGATGCCCAGAGGAGGCGATCCCGTGAAAACTCTCCTTCTCCAACACTCAACGGAACTGCAGGTCCGGGGTAGATCTGGACGTAAACAGCTCCATCCGAGAGGTACGCGATCGACCTGCCATCCGGTGAGAACGCCGGCATGATCTCATGAGCCGGCGTCTCGAGCAAGGGCGCTGCATCCCCGTTCTTGTAGACCCAGATGTCGGACTGGACGCGGGCCCTGCGTTCCTCGAAAGCCAGTTCGTCATTGGACGACCAAGAGCGGGGTACCTTTCGGTAATCGCTGGCCCACAACAACTCAGGTGGCCGGCTTCTGTCCGCAGGTATAACGTAAATGTCGTTCCCGGAAGCAAACGCGATTCTGGAGCCATCTGGCGACCACACCGGCGACGAGCCATCGGTCCCGAGTGCTCGTGGCGTTCCATCAGCGGAGTCGAAGAGCCAGATACTCGACGTGCCGTCTTGGTCATTTACGGTAACCGCTACCTGCGATCCATCAGGGGAAACTGCGGCGGCGCCGTATTCGCCAGGTCCAAACAGGGGAGTCTCCCTTTCGTACCCGTCCACCCAGTATGCGTTGATCTCTCCCCCGAGTACGCCGGGGTTGTACAGGAGCGATCCTTCCTCGGACACAGAGAATCCGCCGCCCTCGCGGCTCCTCAAACGCACGGGTTCGGATAACGCTGGAAATGGCTCACCGGTGATTCGGCGGCTGGCCGGATCAAAAGCCTGGGCAAAGAGCGTGTTCTCTCGCATAAAGACCAGGTATCCAGCTGCATACAGCGCCTGTGAATCGGCGGCATCGATAAGATGTTCGCCAACGGTACCGTCAAGCGAACCGACAAAGATTGAACCGCCACTTGCGTCCTCAGCGGAATACAGAAAATGGTTCCCATCCGGTAGAAAATGAGGTTCCCGATGGTTGCCGACCCCTTGCGTGCCATCGATCGAAGTCACCGGCGTTGAAGAACCATCTTCCGCACGTAGCAGGTGAATGATGCCCTCCTGTACAAAGAGCAGATCTCCAGTTCGGTTCCACGAACCGTTCCCCTGAGATCCTGACACCATCGGCTCCGGTGGTCCGCCCAAGGTGTCGATCTTCTTGAGCGAGTCATCCGCCCAGTAACCCACGAATCGACTATCGGGCGACCAAAAAGGTGAGAACCCGCCTTCTGTCCCGATGAGTTGACGAGACTCCATCGAGTCGAACGAGCGAATCCAGAGCGAACGGCCTGTGGGGGCTATCACCACGAACGCCACGTGCGTTCCGTCAGGAGAAATGGCGAACTGGACATTGCTGATGCGGGCGCCCTCAGGCGCGGTAACCGCGAATCGGACCGGACTGAGGTCTGTCGGTGTCGGTCGTCCCTTCACGGCAACGATCACGAGCGCAACGAGCAAAACAAGGGCTAGCCCCCAGGCCAGACGTTCACGTGTCTTCGTAGATGACGGTTCAAGTGCGTCCTGTGCCCATTCGTCTCCAACGGTCTCCAGTGCGCTGAGTTCGACTCGAACATCCCCAACGTCGTGCCATCGTTGTTTAGGGTCTTTCTCCAGACACCGCCGAATCAATTCCTTGATCTTCGGATGGAGGTTCGTTTGGAGTGCGGTGTAGTCCGGGTCCCGCGCTAACACCGACGCCATGACGTCGGACATCAGCTCGCCCTTGAACACCTGGCGGCCCGTGAGCATCTCGTAGAGCACGCACCCGAACGCCCAGATGTCGGCTCTCTTGTCTACGGTCACGCCTCGGGCTTGCTCGGGCGACATATACGCTGCCGTCCCGAGGATCACTCCCTGCTGCGTTGCCTGCATGCTCAACGTGGGTGATTGCGACAGGTTCACGTCCGACCCATCCCCGGCAAACGCCTTCGCCAGCCCGAAATCCAAGACCTTGATTTTGCCGTCGGGTGTGACTTTGATGTTGGCGGGTTTTAGGTCGCGGTGGATGACGCCTTTTTCGTGTGCGGCTTCAAGTGCTTCGGCGATCTGGAGGGCGAGTGTGAGGGATTCTTCAACCGGGATGTCACCACGCTTCAATCGCTCAGCTAACGTATCCCCTTCCACGAGTTCGAGGACGAGGAATCGTGTGCCGTTGTGTTCTTCGAGTCCGTAGATGGCGGCGATGTTCGGGTGGTTCAGCGACGCCAGCAGCTTGGCTTCACGCTCAAACCGGGCGAGTCGTTCTTCGTCCTGGGCGAACTCTTCAGGGAGGGTCTTGATGGCGACTTCACGACCGAGTTTAGAGTCGCGAGCCCGCCACACTTCCCCCATACCACCCTTGCCGAGCGGGGAGAGGATCTCGTAGCTGCCGAGTTGGGTGCCGGGGTTCATTGTGAGTTGCTCGTCGGGGCCCGTAGGTGTCCATGTTTCCGTGGGAGCCTCGCCAGTCTCACGTCAGCCCGGGTCACACCATAGTCCCGTAATCGATCGGCTTCGTACAATCGAGTGTCCGCTGCACCGGCGGCACAGGGTATTTGAGCCCGCTGGCCGTGTTAAAGAGTACCACTCTCTCGTCCCGACTTACCCTGCCCCCCGCCAAGTCCTGCTTGTAAGCGTCATAACATATGGCACCCTCGGGGCAGAGGTGCAGGCCCTCATCTCGCGCCACCTCTGCTCGCGCAGCGACGGCGGCCTCGTCGGATACGGCAACGGCATGCCCACTGCTCTCGCGGATGATCCGCAAAATTAACCTGTCGCCGATAGGCCTGGGCACGCGCACACCGTGTATCTGGGTACTGACGTGCTCCCAGGCGGTATCCACGCTCTCCCGGCCTTGTTCGAATGCCTTGACGATGGGGGCGCAGCCCGTCGACTGCACCGCGACCATGCGCGGCCGCCTGGACCCAAGCCAGGCGATGCCTTCAAGCTCCGCAAACGCCTTCCACATGCCGATGAAACCGGTGCCACCGCCCGTCGGATAGTAGATCACGTCGGGCACATCCCACCCGAGCTGTTCTGCGAGCTCCAAGCCCATGGTTTTCTTGCCCTCGATGCGGTAAGGCTCTTCGAGCGTCGAGAGATCGTGCCACCCCATGATCTCCGTGCCCCCGCGGACGATCCTTGCGCAATCGTTGACCAGACCATTGACCAGGTACACCTTGGCACCGTGATAACCGATCTCCCGCGCTGTCACATCCGGTGTGTCCTCCGGGGTAAAGACGAAGGTTTCCATGCCTGCGCGTGACCCATAGGCGGCGGCCGCCGCGCCGGCGTTGCCCGCCGTCGGCACCGCAAGCCTGGTCTTGCCGAAGACCTTCGCCATGGTCACCGCCATCGCCATACCCCGAGCCTTGAACGAACCACTGGGCAAGCGTCCTTCGTCCTTTACGATGATCTCGGCAGCACCGAGGTGTTTTTGAATTCGGGACAGCCGAATCAATGGAGTCATGAACTCGCCCAGGCTGACGATGTCGAGAACGCAAGGCATCGGCAAGAACTCACGATAACGCCACATGTCAGGCGCCCGGTCCCTCAGGCTGTCTCTGGTGACGTGCTCTCGCACGGCGTTCAGGTCGTAGCGCACCAGCAGCGGCTTGCCCGCCTTAGAGAGCCCGTGCAACCGGTCGGCCGCGTGCCATTCCCCCGTATGGCTGCATTCCAGATGTGTGACAAATAAGGATCGGCGTGAGGGTCGGACCGAACTTGTCGAAAGCTTCTTGCGATTCCCAGACATCGAATACCCGCAGATTTGCCTTTGCCTCCGCGAGGACGACCACAAGCGGGTCGGCGCCCCACATGTCGTTTGGCGTTAGTCGGACATGGTCATTTCCCTGACCAGGCGACTGGTTTCCACCATCCCATTCAGGCTGTTTGCATGGTTCAACGATGCCAGCAGTTTCGTTTCTCTCTCAAATCGGGCCAAACGTTCTTCGTCCTTCGCAAACTCCTCCGGCAGGGTCTTGATGGCAACTTCACGCCCGAGTTTCTGATCACGGGCACGCCACACCTCCCCCATCCCACTCTTGCCGAGGGCGGAGAGGGTCTCGCAGTAGCCAAGCTGCGTGCCAGGTTGCATCGCAATAGATGAGACTACAGGCGGGATTTGAGGTCAATCAAAACGGGACTTGTCCGATTTGGCGACTAGAACGAAGCCGCTGGCGCGGCGGACGCTACGCGTTTGCGGCCCGAAACATTTCAGCAAACTCGGAGACTGTGCTGGACGGACACGACCGGTGCCGGGATGCCGGACCTGCAAGCGATCTCCATCAGGCGAGATTCCTGCAGCCCACATTGCACAATATGCTAATCTGTCCGCCAATGATCATACAGCGGGCCTCATGGACTCCGAGACACGCCCCCAAGTCATTCATTCCAAAGAAAAGCTACTTTCTCCATAGACCACCGCGTCCGCCGCAAACACCAGCGCCTTCCTTCTAGTCTTGTTATCGAAACTGCTGCGGGCCCACACTTTCGCCCGTCCTGTGCAGTCTCGTGCCGCAGCACTTCCGATGAACGCTAGCGACGATACAGACAAGTGAAATTTCTACAACCCTGCTCAGCGGGGGCTACGGGAGAAGGTTTCCGGGGACTGGAGAGGCTTGAGTGAGAGAGGCCGATGCCCAATGGCACCGACCCACGTTCCTTCAGTTTCTTAGATCGGTGCGGGAACAGCAAAAGCAGGCTGTCCCCGCTGAAGAGAGTTGTGCTAGGTTCACGGCTGGTGGGTGCTGGGGTGAGGAGCATTGACAGCGTCTGGCGCGTTCAAATGCCCGCCTTTCACCGAGGAGAAGGTTTCGCTGGCCGTGTTGAGGAACCCGCCGCTCACCGAGGATTGACTCCCGCTGGCCGTGTTGCTACGCCCGCCGCTCACCGATGAATATCGATTGCTGGCCGTGTTGACCGCCCCGCCGCTCACCGAGGATTGATCCCCGCTGGCCGTGTTCTGGATCCCGCCGCTCACCGAGGACCAGGTTCCGCTGGCCGTGTTGCCATTCCCGCCTTTCACCGAGGAGAAGTTCCCGCTTGTGGTATTGAATTCTCCAACGACAACGCCACCGTATTTGGTGTAATTTAGCTTCTTCCCAACCACGAGCATGTGAGAGCCCGATCGATCGTCTCCGCTCCCTCTTGTCTCGTTGTAGCCGATGATGACGTTGCCAAGGGTGTTCGTTGTCGTCGTCGATCCCAGACCGTTCACAACATGAAGATTGGCTCCCGTGATGGTTATCTCGTTACCACTGCGCGAGAAATGGACCAGCAGATCCTGTAGCTGGTCCACCTGGGAGGCTTGGTCCGCATGATGTTGTGACGAACTGACGTTTGTCAGGTCCGCATGGTCCCCGCCGAAGTGGGGGCCGATCTCGGTAATGATGGCATCACCGTCTGTATGCGGCCCAACCGCGGTGACGGCCTGGGTATCCGTGTAAGGCACCGTGTGGGGGCCGATCTCCGTAATGATGGAATCCGCGTCTGTATGCGGCCCAACTGCGGTGACGGCCTGGGCGTCGGTGTAACGGCCATGATGGGCAGCGGGATCGCCTGTATGTGTTCCAAAGTCCGTCAAGAGCGCGTCGAGAGCCAATTGAAGTGCGTCTACCTGAGCCTGGAGAGAGGCGTTATTCGCCTCTAACGCTGCGACCCGACCCGGAATGCCATTGCTATTTCCTGAATTTCCTTGCGCAAAAACGCTGGCGGGGGCGAATGTCAGCAGCACATAGGCCAAGATCATCGTTGTGGTTTTCATTGGTTCTCCTAAAACTCTCAACACTATTTAAAGCGATGCAACGAGCTTCCATACCCGTTCCGAGGCCATGTTTTTTGAACTTGCGTCAATAGCGGTCGATAGTACGAGAGGAAGGGGTTGGACACAATCAAAGAGTCACATGCTTGGTAAACCGCCAAACCGTAGAACTGGAACCGTCAAATACAGCGAGATGTCGATCGCGAGGCACCTTACCGGTTTCGCGACTACACGACCAGGTGGATTGGGAGATCCGTCTGGCTAATGAGAGAGTTTTGCTGGGGGTTGGACGCCTCGAAGAAAAGAGTTGCAGCTCTGCTGCCGGATGGTGTTATGAAACCCTATTCGTTAGGTGACGCAGAAACAGGAGTAAACAAATGGAAGATGACAAGTTTTATGCCGTGCGGCTTCTCTGGATACGTGATCCAGGGCGCTTTGCAGAGTATCAGGAACGATCCAAGCCGATTCTGATGAAGCACGGTGTGCACATCGAACGTTGGCTGATGACGCAGGACATGGATGGAGACGGCTTCGATCGACCAGATCAGATCGTCGTGACCTGGTTCAGGAACGCTGAAGCGAAAGCTGCGTTTGAAAATGACCCGGAGTTCGTGGAGATGGCGAAGATCCGCGATGAAGCTGTGAAACTCGTCACGATCACGGCCAGCTCGGTCTTCGGGGACCCTCCAGCGAACTAGCTGCCGGAACCCACTCTTCCGAGTAGACGACAAGAACGAAGCCGCTGGTGCGGCGGACGCTACGCGTGTGCGGCCCGAAACGATTCAGCAAACTCGGAGACTGTGCTGGACGGAAACGACCGGTGCCGGGACGCCGGACCTGCACGCGATCTCCATCAGGCGAGATTCCTGCAGCCAATATTGCGCAATATGCTAATCTGTCCGCCAATGACCATACAGCGGGCCTCATGGACTCCGAAACACGCCCCCAAGTCATTCATTCCAAAGAAAAGCTACTTTCTCCATAGCCCACCGCGTCCGCCGCAAACACCAGCGCCTTCCTTCTAGTCTTGTTATCGAAACTGCTGCGGGTTCACATTTTGGCCCGTCCTGTGCAGTCTCGTGCCGCAGCACTTCCGATGAACGCTAGCGACTACCCGGGCATGTGGATTGAAACAGTCTTGCGAATCGGAGAGTTTGCGAGGGATTGGAAGGTTCGATCAAGGCTACGGCCCCGGCACCCGTTCCTTCAGTTCTTCGGCTGCACGCCAATCGGCGTGCACGTTACGCTCATAGCCCTGTCACGCGCTGTCCAACCAATGGCGTCCACTTCTGTCAAACTCCCACCGCCCCCAGTAGGACCGCTCACACTCGGAAGTCGTTCACCATTATTCAGTCTCATACAAACCTCCTCACAAGTCGCAGGTCGGTAAAATTCCTATTCACAATCCTCATTCCCTATAACTCTCATGACCACGGCGTTTTTGGTCGGGGTAGTAGTTTGTCATCCTCGTAAACGCCGACCTTTTCGTTAAGGAAGCCAAGAAGCCCTTGGATTCTTGAGCATGTCAACGTGGGGTAGCGGTAGAACCACGCTAGGTTCCTTGTGCAGTTTGTCGCCGGTCTTGATCGAGTAGTGATTCGCGTCCCCTTTATAGGGGCAACTCGTCACAGTATCTGAGTTGCAGCCGCGCCGGTTACAGCGGCGGTTGCATGCGCGTGCCAGGCGAAGGTGTTATTCAGTCCATGGTAGTAACACGAGGTTTCCAGTGACTTGGCCGATGGAGATCAGGCGGTGTGCCTCGGCCGCCTTGCTCAACGGCAGCGCGTGGTCGAGTAGTGGCTTGATACGACCCACACGGACTTGCTCCAGTCCCCAGTTGAGATCCTCAATATCGCTAGCCATGGAACCGCGTAGCTCTTTCTGAGCAAAGAACAAGCTTCGAATGTCGAAAGTGACTTCAGGACCGGCCGAAAAGCCAAAGGCAACAACAACGCCCATTGGCTTTGTGGCTTCAATACTCTTGGCCAAAACATCTCCGCTCAAGTTGTCGACCACAACATCAGCACCGGCCCCGCCCGTCCATGCCTTGACGCGCTCGACGAAGTCCTCGTTGCGTGTGTTGATCACAAGGTCTGCACCGAGCGTTTTGGCAAATTCGCCCTTGGTATCGCTGCGAACAGTCGTAGCAACATCTGCGTCCAATGCTTTAGCGACCTGGATTTGCATGCTGCCAGAACCGGAAGCACCTGAATGAATCAAAACCTTGTCGCCAGCTTTCACTTCGCCAATCCCCTTGAGAGAGTGAACAGCCGTCGCTAAAGGAACCGGGAGTGTGGCCACCTCTTCGGGCTCTAGCCCAGTTTCATCCTTGATAAGGGCGTATGCAGGCACTTCCATAAACTGAGTATAAGTTCCTGAAATGTGCAAACCTGGTAGGGCAAAGCTTGGGGCGGTAACTGTAGGACGAATACTGGTCTCTTCTTCTTTTTGCGGATATCCCGGGGCTACAATCACTCGCTCACCGATTTCAAGGCCGGTCACTCCTTCTCCAAGATCAGCCACCTCGCCAGCAGCATCTGCCCCTAGTATGTGAGGGAATGGCAGTTCCGGCACGATTGATCCTTCACGGATATAGTGATCCAAACGCTCGACCCCAGCCGCGCGTACTTTGACTAATACATGGCCAGGTCTTGGGCTTGGCCGTTCGATGTCTTCGTGCTTGAGAGCGTTGAAATCGCCAAATTCGTGTATGACTGTTGCTTTCATTTGACTTACCTTCTTTGCTGCTTAAGGCACTGAGTAGCGCCGAACGTCAAAAATTCACCGGCGGCGCGACACTTGCCGCCAGCAGGACGGACGCTATTCGCCGTCCGATCCAACGCCTAGTTCAAACCCAGCCAGCCGATCAGCATCCTTGGCAAACTCTTCCGGCAGCGTCTTGATCGGAACCTCACGACCCAGTTTGGTATCCCGGGCACGCCACACTTCACCCATGCCGCCTTTTCCGAGGGCGGAAAGGATCTCGTAGTGGCCAAGCTGCGTGCCAGGTTGCATCATCTAGGTGTCTTGGAGCGATCCGTGAAAAACTCCGTAGATGATACGAAAGGCGGGAGTTGGGGTCAATCAAACAACCAGTCGGCCTGCGATTCAGACACTGCGGCGATTTCCTTGAGGCTATCCGATCGATATCGTGTGGTTTTTCGGGCGATAGGAGTTTTGCGTGGGAAACAGGGAGTTGCAGGATGGTGAAAGGGATGGGTGTGGCTCGAGAAGCGACACGAGTGCGACGACCGCCGGATGATGCGGCAAACAGGGTCGATAGAAATCCATGACGAGGGTCCGGTGCGCTATGGAGGCCGAGGATTCTGCAGTTGATTTGCCAGGGCGCGACGGAGCCGGCGGGTCTTGGCAAGAATCTTCGCCTCCTCCGCAGAATTTGTGGGCAGTCCAAAGGCCTGTGCGCACATAAGTAATTGAAACAAAGTACCTTATTCTTTTGTTCGACGGCGAATATTCCAGTACCCACTTCGGTCGGACGCCTACACCCGGTGCCCGGAGCCCCCGCCGGAGGCCCCGTTCCCCATCGCCCACACCAGCCGACACCGCGGAGCGCAGCCGAGGGTCAAGGCCGGCGCAGCCGCCGAGCTTGCGAGGGAAGCCTTGAGGCTTGGCGAGCACCGTGGTCTCCTCAAGCGGCGATGGAAGACGGTTTTACCCACAAATTCTGCGGAAGACCCGAATCTTCTTGCGAGCCGTTTCGCTGAGTGTGAGCACCATTTCCTGATGCTCGAGCGGAGAGAGGAAGGCGACGTAGTTTTGGTAGTAAATCAGAATGACGGTAAAGGTCGGCTGGAGCACATCGAGGATGCGGGGGCGAGTCTTCCGATTCATGTTCCGGCGTTCGATGCGCCGCAGATACCACTGCATCAGGCTGTAGGTGAGCAGGACAAAGACGACCTGGTTGACCACGAGACTGAATGCGCGGGAAGAGAACTCGGCGAGGCCGGAGAAACACTTGGTTTGCCGGTAGCGCTCTTCAACCACGGTGCGCAGCGCATACTCGGTGCGGGTTTGGGCGGGATCCGCAATGCGTTTGGTATCCAAGAGCACCCACTGATCGGTGTGCCCATCGGCATAGCGTTCACGGTTGATCACCGCATGGAGCGGGACCGGACAGTTGGAATAGGACTCCAGGTCCCGGACCACGGCCAGTTCCGAACCCACGCGCGTGGTGGCCGGATCGGGCGGATTTTCGACGGGGCGTTTCTCTAAGGTGCGTTGCCGGGCCTGCTCACGTTTGCGAATCGCGGCGGGCCGATGAAGGGGAGCCGGTTTCTCCGGCGGTGCAGGAGGCGTCCAAGATTGGAACGTCCCGGGTTGGGCGTCAGCCAGATCGATCGCGTCGCGGGTGATCTCCATGTTGCGACGGGCCGGAATCAGGATGTCGATCCCATAATCCTGTTTGCAACGACCAATGGAGGGGCCATCGAGAAACCCCCGGTCCAGGATCAACCGCTTGATGATTCCCGTGCCATGATAGGCCACAAACTCGTCGACCATGCGGTACAGTATCGGCAAGTCGTTATCTTTACCCTGACTGACTCGCAGTCCGGCCCATAGGAAGAAGTCCCCGGCGCGATTGGTGTGGATCAGGGTCACCAGTTTGTAGCACCGGCGCCACTGACACCGGAGTTTCTGTTTGGAGGTCAGTTTTAGACCGTCGACCGGCTTGTTGTGCTCGTTGAATAGCATCAAGGAGGCGTGTTCATAGGCCGGGTTGTCAGGTAGGAACAGATAGGTCGCATCCCCGATGAACAGCCCTTCCCGATCAAAGGCCCGATGCTGTCGGAAGATGCCCACCACGTCGCGGTTGAACCAATCCTGGAGGCGATCCGCGTCGGTCTTGCGCGCCATCTTCCGCAGATAGTCCTGATCACAGGGGGTCTGCCGGTCGTAGCTGTTCTTGTCGTTGAACCCCCCACACTCCAAGGTCACATCGCCGGTCTCCGGGTGGATGGCCCGATGCCCCATCTGGGGGCCGAAGGCCTGGACCATCCCCCCGCTGCGCACGACATAGGGATAGGCATGAAACTGATGCACCCCGTGGAAGCGCATCGCCACATTGCTGGCGATATAGACCCACACCGGTACGTCGTGCTTCTTCAATGGGGTCGGGTAGCTCCCCGCCAACTTCTCGAGAATCTTCTTGCCCGCGATGGCTCGAAAGAAGTCCGTCTCGGAGACCTCTCCGGCCGCCTCGATCGAGTCAAACTCCCCGTCCCGGAACGCGTCGCACACCAACCGGTCGTTGCGTTCAAACACGGTCATGCCGGACTCCCCATCAGGGTTTCTCCCGCCGCAGCTTCTCGATTTGATCCAGCAGCTTCAGAATCCTCCGTTGTACTCGGGTGACCTCGGCCCGGGCCGCGCGATACTGGGTATACCGTTCACTCTTCTCTCGCAACCCCTTCACTCGCTCAGCAGGAATCGACAACAACCGGGTCCGGCCCTCCTCGCTCCAGCTCAACACCATCGAGCGGTGCAACTGTCCCCGCGTACACGCACAGCCAGCCTTGCCGCACTTGCGCGCCAACTCGTACACGGTCCCCTTCACCATCGGCTTGCGTTCATAGCCCACCTCGATCAACTCGGCTAACTCATCGATCGCTTCCCGCAAAGCGGCCCGGTACCGGCTCAATCGCGCCAGTTTGCTCTTAGACTGCATGTCGTATCTAATTATAACATACAGATACCGACGCTTCAACCCCAAAAATCTACATCTTTCCACAAATTGTCGTTTTGGGATTCTTCCAGACCCCGGTGGGACGGCTTAACGTTGCTGGCTCACTCTACTGTCTGAACTGCAGCCACCCGGACGACCCGGTTGGTTAACCGCATAACCGTAGATGTGCTTTTTGATACGGGGGTCGTTGTGAAGAGCGTTCCGCGACGATTACCCCCGATAAACGCCGTCGCCGATTACCGATCCTGAGGCGGCCCATTGCTCGCCATTTGGCGGTGAGGCAGGAGTAATCCGGGGTTTCACTTTTCCAGGTCTCACCATCATCCGGTAAGGCCAGTTTTCGCTTCGGTTTTCGTTTCTTCTTTCGGTTCATCCTCATGAATACGCCGCCTCCTCACGGCTGGCGCTGACCTTACAGTCACTAGGCGGCCGTAAGCTCGCGGTGAGGAGTCTGGAGGATTTCCGTTTTCAGAACGCCAATCCGCTGGGCGATAACGGTATAGTGGCGGCTCAACTGTGCTCGGGCCCTCGGCTCAAGGGGTCCGACGAGTACGTAGACGAGGAGGACAGAACCGATGCCCACCTATCTGGTCCGTTGGCCCGAACTCGTTGCCTCGTTGGTATGGGCCGAAGACGAAGACGCCCTACAGTACACCCTGGACCAGATGCAGAATTCTGAAGGGTGCGAGTGGTCCGTCTACGAGGGTCCGCTGTTCATCAACATGCGAGTCCCAGTGGACTGGGATATTCGCCCAGGTGGCAGCGGCGATGACCCGCACGTTGAAGAACCCCTCCGGCCCGAGCAGTTTGTAGTGGGGGATGCGAGTCTGATCGCGGGAGAGAACGCGCTGGAATGCCTAGAGTGGTCTCTGGCCGATGCTGATGAAGGCATCGAAACGGGTTTGGAGATTCTCCGACGGGCATTTCCAACCCTCCACGCGGCAATCGAGTCCACTGAGAATATGAGAGACGGTCCGGAACGAGACACGACCCTACGCACGGCAGCCCGCACCGAACTGGAGCGGGTACTCCACGCGTCGTGGCGAACGGCACAGCTTCAGAGCAAGACCGACCCGAGTTCAGATCTTGCACGGGTCATGGACGTCCCCATTAACCTCGCGCGTAAGTATGCCGAAGGCACTCACGAGGCCCAGGACGCAACCAACGAAGAAGCAGCGTTGCAGTCGGCGCATGCAGTCTTGCAGCCGCCGCTCTTCGAAGTGTCCAACCATCATGGCGAGGATCGAGGAGGGCCGCCGTGCGTGGACGGCGACGAACCGAACTCCTACTACGGGTACTTTGCTAACGCATCTGGGGAACAATCCATCTTTGTCCGGAACTACGAGACACGTGAGGCCTTTCTACGGCAGGGCGCTGCAGATTGGGACACGGTTTACCCCGTGATTGATGCTGAGGTGCAAGGCGCTACCCTTAGTGAGTGCGAACGCGCGTGGATTCGGGCCTGTTGGGAAGCGAGCGGACACTCACGCTGAGGGGGATGGCAGGATAACCCGGCGAACCATGCTCTGAGAAGCAACTCGTAAGACGAAGCTCGCTCGCTTCGGCCAAGTCACCTTACTATACGTCCGAGTGGATGCGGGGGCGCGTGGCCGCCGTCTGGTGCGGCCACTTGTTAGCCTCCGGTTTGGCGTCGCTCAGTTTCATCGTTGGCTGATTACTTACTTGCTTTGGTCACTGGGACCCATTAGGGCGTTCGAAGGCAAGCTCGGATCGAGCGCCTTACGCGCGCTTTCAATACCAACGACGGGCAGCGTGCCAGCCTCGAGCAACCCGAGTTGAACGAGCACGGACGCTTGGTCCCAGTAAATGTGCTCATGCGCCAACTTGCCCTCCCGGAATCTGACAACGGCGACCAACGGCACCTCCACCCGCCTTCCCGTAGGAGCAAGGCCCGGCAGCATCCAGTCCATGCGGATGGTGTGAGTGAACTTGAACACCAGTTCGTCGACGA
>CBDHGK010000032.1:0-22165 GCA_965263045.1 Terriglobia bacterium | reverse complement strand
GGATTCTTGAATATCAGTGACAAGGAGTATCAGGCCTTCCTCTTAGCGGCGATCGCGCTGATCGTAGCGGCAAACGCCGTCGGAGCGATCCCCTTCATCGGAGAGGTGGTGACCCGGATCATTGCGAATCTCGTGCTGTTCCTCGGGGGCGCGATCTTGGTCGTGGCGGTTAAGAGTCTGTTCGCGGTAGCGAGAGACTGAAGTCGCTCTGACGCAGGAGGCAGCGGGGCCGGAAAGCCCTTCCCTCGCGAGAGAAGCATTCACGCCCTGTCGCTTTCCAGGCGCCATCGCCACTTTCACCAACGCAGACGGGGGCGAATCAGCTACCGCCCGCAGAGCGGGCGTTGCTGGCCCGAATGAAGTGTGGACATGGGATATAACGAAGTTGAAGGGCCCACGGAAGTGGACCTACTACTACCTGTACGTGATTCTGGATATCTTCAGCCGCCAAGTCGTGGGCTGGATGGTGGCCGATTGCGAATCGGCCAGTCTGGCTAAAAAGTTGATTCGTGAAAGCTGCCTCAAGCAACGGATCGACCGGGATCAACTGATCCTCCACGCCGATCGCGGGTCGTCGATGAAGTCGAAGGTGGTGGCGCTGCTGCTCTCGGACCTGGGAGTGACCAAATCCCACTCCCGGCCGTATGTGTCCGAGGACAACCCGTTCTCGGAAGCGCAGTTCAAGACGCTCAAGTACCGGCCCGACTTCCCGGAACGTTTCGGTTCGATCCAGGACGCCAAGGCGTTCTGCCGGGATTTCTTTCACTGGTACAACAACGTCCACTACCATTCGGGTCTGAACTGGCTGACGCCAGCCACGGTGCACGACGGCCGCACCGACCGAATCGTTCGGCGACGGCAACTGGCTCTGGATCGTGCACGGCAACGCCATCCCGAACGCTTCGTCAATGCACGCAGGAAGATCGCCGGTCCGCCGGACAAGGTCTGGATCAATCCGCCTGCTGAACCGCAGGCGGTAGCTTAAATTCCTAATGCAGGTGGTAGAGTCGAGGAGAAGCGCGGTGGCGTACAGGACCGGCGGCGCCGATAGCGGCCAGCGTCTTTCGTTGCTGGTCTCGCCGAGAAGTCCATCGCTCCGTTTCTCCTCCCCGCTCATCGAACCGGGCGTGCGGATTTCCCGCACCCGGCTCTCGGACGGGTTTCACGTCAAGGCGTGCGCATTGCCGACCAGACCTCATGCGGACAGGATTCGGGAGACAGCACGCCCAGCTTCCCAAATACCTCATCGGTGGGGAACCGCCGGTAACCAGACCCGGCCACTTTGTGCCGACGCCGGAGGAAGCGACGGACGGCGTGATAGAGATACAGTTTCACCCCGTGTCGCGCCTGCGTCACCGACCCATAGCTGAAGTAGGCCGACCATCCCCGCACCGTGCGGTTCAGGCCCCGCGCCACGTCTTCCCATGGCGCGTGATTACCGGACCGCAGGCGGCGCCGGATATGTTCCTTGACCGAGGCCACAGCCTTCTTGGAAGGCCGCGCACCGTTGTAGCGTCCGCCGGTTCGCGGAGAGTACATCGGCCCGAAGGTATAGCCGAGGAAGTCGAAGGGCTCGCATCGGGCGTCGCATACACGCGTCTTGGTCTCGTTCAGCGTGAGACCGATGCTGGCCATCCATCGCCGAGTCGTTTCGAGGACCTCACCGGCGCCATGCCGACACAGGACCACGAAATCGTCCGCGTAGGTCACCAGCACCGCGTCGTACCGACGATCCAAACCATGCTTGCGAAACGCCTTGATGAAACGATGCATGTAGATGTTCGCCAACAATGGCGATGCCACTCCACCCTGCGGTGTTCCCCGCATCGCCTTCTTGCCGCCACTCATCCGCCGATGTCCCCGTTCGCCGGTCTCCTCGACCGGCGTCTTCAACCACATCTTGATCAGATGCAGCATCTTCCCGTCGCTAACACGTCGTGCAACGCACTTGATCAGCTCGGGGTGGGGAATCGTATCGAAGTATTTCGATAGATCGGCATCGACTATTTTGGTGTGCCCCTCATTAATTGCCCGATGAACGGTTCGAACCGCATCCAGCGCGCTCCGTTTGGGACGATACCCGTAGGCCGCCCCATCGAAGTCTGCTTCGAAAATCGGTTCGAGCACCAACTTCGCCGCGGTTTGCACTACCCTGTCACGGATAGTCGGAATCCCCAGCGGCCGTTGGCCCACGCCACCAGACTTTGGAATCATCACCCATTTGACCGGTTGCGGTCTGTAGCGTCCTGTTCGCACCTCCTCCCGTACCGTGTTGAGCCAGCGGTCCACCCCATATCCCTCAATGTGCGTAAAGGTTTCCCCATCCACGCCCGGCGCCCCACCGTTTGATCGGCAACGCGCGTAGGCGTGGGTCAGAATGTCTTCACGCCACACCTTGTCATATAAGAAGTGGAATCGCCGTGTCGGCTCATGCTTGGCCTTCACGTAGAGCGCTCGTTGGAGCTTCCGAATCTTTTCTGGAGTTGCCAGGCTCACGCCAATCTCCTCATCTCAACTCGTTCAAACGCACCCCGAACTAGGGCTCCTTCCCTCCCCCGGCATTACCCGGGTTCATCGGTAGTATGAGCCCCTCCGACGCCTGTCGCGCCCGCCTCCCAATTGGAGCCGTTGCCAGGTCTCCCCGGCAGCACAACAGGTTTCCCGTGTTGCGAGTCCCCGCGTGCGTACGTGCTGCGCCCACTACCCCGGCGAGCAGGGCGACCGTCTCTTGTCGGTTCATCTGGCCACCCTCATGGGCCTTCGTCTAATGAGAGGAGACTCGGCGCTCGCATTCAACTTTTCGAGGCCTGCTCAGGCTTCACTCGCGTTGCGGCCCGCACGCTTGCAAACCCGCCCAAGGCGGGTCTCTGTCCCCAGGGCTTCGATGGGTTGGTCGCCCTTGCCACCGCCTGGGTAGCTACCAAGGTCTACCGACACCTCCTTGGACCGGACTTTCACCGGCTGCGTTGACTCACCTTTCACGGCGCACTCTCAAACTTGTTGACATCTTCCGTGGGGCATCAGATAGACGCGCTCCTTATACGTTCCGCCCGAACTGCATCTAGGTTCGACAATGCGGACACCAATGATTCGCACCGGTCAGACTGCGATTGTCAGCCGGACGCCTTCTGACCATCGACATCAAGACGCGGCGGCTGACGTGTGCCTCCGAAAAACGGGAAACTACCTTGATACCGCCGCCAGCCCGAAAATCCTGCTTTGAATTCTCCGCGCGCCGGCCTGCGGCCGCGCCGCGGTTAGACATAACACGCATGCGACCACAATATCCGTGCTTCGATCGTCGTTAGACCCTGCTTATACCGCTTATCCTTCTGACTACTGCAAGGCGTTATTGATACCGATTTCTGCTACTGTTGTTGGCCGTCTAGCCCGCATTTCTCATGAATGGTGCCCAAGACTGCATTTAGGAGAAGGAAAAGGCGTCGGAAGCTGGTTGGCGGGAGCAAAGATGCCGACTGAGCTGAGAAAGTGGGCCTGGATGACGGGTGTTGCAGGGAATGGTGAGGTGAAATCGGATTACAGAGACAGCTATCCCGACCAAAGACGGGAAGGTTGGGATGTCTGAGAAGAAGTGATTAACAGCGCAGAGGGATTTGTTGAAGGTTCGCGTAAATCTGAGCGAACACCGTAGCGTAGGGGTAGCCTCCAGCCATCCGAATCCAGACTCGACGCACCGTGACATGGATCTGGGCTGCGATCTTGAGCAGCTTCAGGCGAATCGTGGTGCACTGCGCCCGCGCGAATTCGGTACCCTGCAAGCCGAGCCGTCGCAAGGCCTGCATCAGCATGTACGCCACCGATGAAAGGTAGAGTCGGAGTTGATTGGCGCGCATGGTGGCCGTGCTGGTCCGATCGGCGAACAATCCGAGTTGTTGCTCTTTGATCCGGTTTTCCATGTCTCCCCGTGCACAGTAGGTCTGTTCATAGATGTGCCTTGGGGATGTTCGTCCTTTCGGTAACGAGGTAACGATAAACCGGGGATTGGCGCCCTTGGCCAGATGTTCGGCCTTACCAATGATGCGTCGCTCACGAGTCCAGCTGTCTCGGGTCTGATACAGAAACGTCTTAAAGACGCGCGCCGGCTTTCCGGTCCTGTCGAACCGCTTTTTTGCCGTCGCCATCGGAGTTTCAATCGCGGCTAGCAGCCGATTGTTCTTCGCCAGTCCGATCACGTAATCGACACGGTGTTGGGCCTCGCACCAGGTCAGGATCTCATCGCGGCAGAAACCCGAGTCCCCCCGAATCACGATCTGGACTCTGGGCCACGTCTGCCGAATCTGTCCCACGATCCGTTCCAGTTCCTCTACCGATCCGTCCGCACCATCGATGTCGGAGCGTCGTAGCCGGGAACACAACACGAACTCCCCACAGAAAATATAAAGCGGCAGATAACAATGGTGCCTGTAGTAGCCGTGAAAGAAGCGACCCTCCTGATTCCCGTGTATCAGATCGTCGGTCGCATCCAGATCCAGAATGATCTGCCGCGGTGCCCGCCGATGGGCCTGGAGGAACACGTCCACCATCAGCCGATCTATCGCCGCTTCGTCCCGGCCGATCTTCTTGGTCGGGTGCTTTGCCGCACCCTCGGTCGACAGTTCCAGTCGGTTCAACGTGCTCTTGCCCGCCAGGGCCTTACCTCGATCTCGAGCTTGTTTCCGTGTCCGGCCCTTCGGATCGGTCTCACCCACCATCACCGCCAGCACCGGATCCGATCGGAGTTGATCGTGGTCGTTCAGCTCTTCATAGCCCAAACACAATCCGTACACCCGTTGCGACACCAGTTGTTCGATCCCGTGTTCCACAAATCGCGGGTCCCGATAATCCCGGAAACATTCGGCAAACTGTTTCAGGATCCCTGTCCGTTTTTCCGTTTCTCGTAGCAGCAAACCGCCCGCGTCCGTGCTGATGTCTCCCCCGTCGAATTGCCCCCGGACTTCCCGTGTACCTAATGCGTGGTATTGAATCGTTTCTGTTTTACACTCTGTCATGACAAAGGCCGCCTCCGTCTTGGCTTGAAAGTTTCTAGTCAAAACCTTCTATGCCAGACAGGGCGGCCTTTTTCGGTCCTTTCCCTTCTTACTCGTTTCGATTTATTTCAAATCTCTTGAGAAATGCGGGCTAGGTGTCCAACTCGCGATCGAACCGCTGGGCCAGATGATCGCAGATGGTTTCGTCGACTTCGAAGAACAATTCTGCCAGAGATTGCGCAGTGGCGGAGCTCAACGCGCCTACCGCCTCTCGGATGAGTTTCCCGGCCGTCAGGGCTCCGCCAGGGAGCGATTCGACAAGTTTCAGAGCGTTCACGTACGACAGCGTTGTTGCATGGATCATCCCGAAGGATGCCTTATCATCGTGTTTTTCAACACAGGGGATAACCTAGATGCCACATAAGTTCAACGCAGCGCGACGGCACAAGTTTGATAAGGCGCAGTACCGGGTGATCAACTGGGCAGAATATAACGAGAGCCTGCGCCAGCGGGGTGATCTGACGATTTGGGTCAGTGATGAGGCTCAAAGTGTGTGGCGCGCGCCGCGCCGCACGTCGCGGGGTGGCCAGCGGAGATACTCGGATCTGGCGATCGGGACATGCCTGACGCTGCGCACGGCGTATCGGCTGGGGTTGCGACAAACGCAGGGACTTATGGGATCCATCGGCACTCTCATGGGGCTGGATATACGGGTGCCGGATTACTCCACACTGTCGCGTCGCGCAAACGGCTTGTAGCATCGCTCAGGCGGTGAGGCAAGCCGGGTCTGTGCCTGCCCATCTGGTGGTGGACAGTGCCGGCCTCAAGATCTTCGGCGAAGGAGAATGGCTCGCGCAGAAGCATAAAACCAAGGGAATACGCCGCCGCTGGCGCAAACTCCACCTCGGACTGAACCTGGCCAGCGATGCGATTGTTTGCGCCAATCTGACTCACGATGACGTTGGAGACAGCACCGCCTTACCCGGGCTCCTGGATCAACTCGATGCCCCGGTCACGGGCTTTCTGGCTGACGGTGCCTATGATGGAGCGTCCACACGGGATCTGCTGAGGGAACGGTATGGGGAGACCCTGGATGCGGTTATACCGACGCCAAAGAACGCAGTGACCCGACCGCAATCGGCGCGGGATCCAACCGTTCGGGATCGCCATATTGCCCAGATCTGCAGCAACGGCCGCATGGCCTGGCAAGTGGCCACAGGGTACAACCAGCGCAGCCGGATGAAACGCAGATCGGCCGTTGGAAGGGTGTCATCGGCCCCAAGCTCAAATCCCGCAGCTTTTCCAGGCAGATCACGGAAATCAAGGTCGGCCAGAAAGTTCTGAACACAATGACCGCACTCGGACGGCCTGTGTTCGAACGCATCGCCTGACGCTACGGCTTGGGAAAGGGCGAATTCCATATCCGCCCCGATCCATGCAACAACGCTCCGGGAGACTGGGTATATATATTTGTGGCGCGCTATTCATGCCCGTTTCACGAGACCGTCGACTCGTCTGTGATTACCGATGCCCCACCTTCGTGAACCCTCAAGGGTCACCCCAAAACCGGCCAACGAAGGTCACCTCAAAACCGGCCCAATGAAGGCGGCTCGGGACCAGGTTGTTTTACCGCGACTTGCCGCGATCGGGCAAGCCTGTTTTGGTACGCCAACTCCGTGGGCCACACTTGAGAATGTGGCCATGATGGAGGAGGCGGTCGAGCATGGCAGTCACGGCGGCACTATCCCCTAATAGCTTCCCCCAGTCCTCGACCGGACGATTCGAAGTCAGCAGCGTGCTGGTACGTTCGTAACGTCGCATCACGATCTCGAGCAGTTGCTCGACGGCGGTCGGGGGGAGCTTACGCATTCCCAGATCATCGATGATCAGCAGGGGCACGGTCGCGAGCGATTCCATGTGTTTCCTGCGGTTACCGTCGATAGTGGCTTCGGCGATGTCGTCGAGCAGGGCGTGGGTTTCACGATAGAGGACCCGATAGCCCTGCAGGATGGCGGCCAGACCGATCGCCTAGGCCAGATGACTCTTGCCAGTGCCGGGTGGACCGAGAAACAGCGCATCTTCGTGGCGGGCGATGAAGGTGGCAGTAGCGAGATCGAAGACCAGACCGCGATTCATTTTCTTGTTAAAGGTGAAGTCAAAGTCCTGGAGTGTCTTCTGGGGATCGCGGAACTGGGCCTGTTTTCTGCGCCGTTCCAGCAGCCGGGTACTGCGGCGAGCCAGTTCGTCCGAGACCAGAGAGGAGATCAGGTCGATGGGAGCCATGGCTTCGGACTGTGCCTGATGGAGACGGGTTTCCAGGACTTCGGCGATGCCGCCCAGGCGGAGTTGGCGCAGCGCTTTTTGGAGTTCGATGAGGTTCATTGTTGTTCTTGCTCCTGAATCTTGAGGTTGATGAGATCGCGATACTGGGTCAGTTCGCGAATGAGGGGGTCGACCTGGCGGAGAGTCAGTGGAGGCCGCCGTTCCAGATAGCGGCGGACGAAACGGTAATCATGGACGTGGAGTTCGAGTGCCGCGGCGGAGGCATCCTCGACGGCGGAGACACCGTATTTTTTGGCCAGGGAGAACAGGCCCAGGATACGGCGGATGGCCGCCTCACCCTGGCGGAGATGGATGGCTTTGGCCAGTTCGCCGATGTGATCTCCGGCACGAGCCGCCCGGGCAAGCAATTGAACGGTGGTCACCGGCGTCGTTTTCGGATTGTCCTCGGGACGGACACGGTACCCGCCCCGTTTCTGGCCGACATGCTCGCGTAGTAGCTGATGGGTCTCTGGATCGAGGATCCGGACGTGGAGCGTATCCCACTGCACTTTGACGGCGCGTCCGATCCAGCCGGGAGGCAAACTATAATAGGCAGCCTCCACTTCCACGCAACCGTCCAGATGGACGACGCGGTCCCCGTACTGGTAGTAGCGGAACGGTTCCACCGGCAGTGGGAGCAGTGAAGGCTTCTCTTCGGCGAACATGGCGGCGACCTGCCGTTTGGTCGTGCCGTGGATGCGCGTATCAGCCCAGCGGGTTTCCCATCGGTCCAGATGGGCCTGCGCCTCCTCCAGACTCTCGAAGCGGACTCCCTTCAGAGGGGTTTTCTTGGCGTGTCCGACACCCGACTCGACCTTCCCTTTACGATCGGGATCCCGAACCCGGCAGGGTAGGGCCACCACGTCGTAGTGAGCCAGAACATCTTTAAACAGCGGATTCAGAGTCGGATCGTAATAATCCGGATCGATCACGCCCTCGCGAAGGTTGTCCAGGACGATGCATCGGGGACTGCCCCCAAGCCGGCGAAACGCAGTCTCGTGCAGCTCGGCCCAGATTCGGGAACTGGAGCGGAACCGGAGCAGTCGGACCGATTTACGGCTGTAGCCCAACGTCATCACGAACAGCCGGGTGCGTCGGTACTTGCCCGTCTTCGGATGGCGCACCATCGGCCCATCACCGTAATCGACCTGTCTTTCTTCCCCAGGTCCGGTCTGGATGATTCCCACCGCTCCGGGCCGCTGGGATCCACGCAGTTTGCGCACGAAACGCTTCATGGACTGATAGCTGCCCGAAAAACCGTGATCCGAAACCAGATCCTGCCAGATGGACATGGCATTGCGGCCACGACTCAAACTCAGTTCGATGATCTCCCGATACGGTGCGCAGGCGCTGGCAGAGGGCGGCTCTGGGGTGGCGGGCAGATCCAGCTTGGACAGATCGAGGCTCCCAGAGTCGGTGGTCACCCCGTTGGCCGGTTTTGAAATGTCCGGCTTGGAGAGCCCCTTTATAGAGGGGTTTGTCGCCTCAAGATCGGTGGTCACCCCATTGGCCGGTTTTGACGGCGCCCGTTTCCCCCAGCCCCCGGGTGGCCGCACCGCGATCCCGGCCGCTCGCAGGTAGGACCCTGCCGTCTCCCGACGCACACCGGTCGCAGCCTCGATCCGCCGTAGCGGCCATCCGAGCCTTCCCAGTGCGATAACTTGTTGTTTCTTTTCTGTGCTCAAGACATTGCTCATACCGGCGGAAGCCTATTCGGCTTACCGCCGTTGTCAATGTCCCGGGCCTCAGTTCCGTTGGCCGCTTTTGGGTGACCCCCGAGGTCGTGAACCGGGTTCGGTTGTGGTGCGCTCGGACGAGCTGTTGCCCGGCTATGCGACATCGTTTAAAATGGCCACATTGGTTCTTTTAGGAGGTTGTCATGCGAAAGGTGCAGTTACGCGAGGCCAAGACCAAGCTGTCGGCACTTGTGGAAGAGGCTGCTCACGGTGAAACAGCGGTCATCACCCGCCATGGCAAGCCCCGGGCCATCATCCTGGGGATCGATGAGTGGAATCGTCTCCGCCGGGTGCCGTCCTTCGGCCGGTTGCTGTTGTCTTCGCCCTTGGAGGATGGAAACCTGCCGCCGCGAGACACAAGCCCATCACGGGATGTCGCGTTTTAGGAACGCCTCGCTTGTACTTGGTAGACACCAACGTGCTATCGTCCGGGGCTCCTGGCCGCCCCGAACCGGCATTAGTCACATGGATGGACACGCATTCGGACGGTCTTTTCTTATCGGCGGTGACCGTGGCCGAAATCTCCGACGGGATTGCTAAGATGGAACGGACTGGGTCCGCTTCCAGGGCTGGGGCTCTCAAGGATTGGCTTGAACTTGTGCTGCATCTCTACGGGGAACGGGTGCTACCGTTCGATGTCTCAGCGGCTCGCTTGGCGGGAAAATTGATGGACAAGGCGCGTGCGACGGGGCATTCGCCCGGCTTTGCCGATGTCGCTATCGCGGCCACGGCAGGGAGCCATAACCTGACCGTTCTGACGCGCAACCTGCGCCATTTTGTCCCCTGGGGTATCCCGGCGACCGACCCCTTCGAAAGACTGCCTTGACCCAGTGACCCCCTCTACGACGTGGCGAGCGAGCATCGCGCGAAGGGCCGTGTTTCCACTGGCGTGGCGGTAAGGCTATTCCGGCGGAGACCGCGGTCAGGCGCGCATGATTGGACGCTCCGGAAGGTCAATGAGATGGGGCGGCGCCGATGGAAGAAGGCGGTGGGCTAACATCGCTCGGGTGGAGAATGCCTTTCTTCCGGTACGCCTCGCGGGTGATTGAATCACGATGGAGAAGAAAAGCCTCAGCGAACGCGACATCTGCACCAGAACCCGATTCTCCGGACGCAGGATCAACAGAAGCCCCGCAATAGTAGGTTCCCCGGGGATGGGTCACGGATCTTGTTTCTTTTTCCCGCGTACTTTTCTGTAATGGGTACGATGAACGGCGAGCCGCGCAGTTTGGGCGATCTTCCGCATCGCTTCAAATAGAGCCGATCGCCGCCGCCAGGCCAGAACGATGGTGCGGTATGGCACCGGTCGTGATATTTGACGGGTCTTAAGGCCGGACCGAAGAATTTCGGTAGGCACAGAGATGCGTGGCAGCAAGGTGATACCCATGTTGGCGCGGACCATCTGCACAAGCGTCGGCAGACTCGTTGCCCGAAAATTGAGTTCCTCAACACCTCTTCCGCTACAAAACTCGATAACCTGATCCCGAAGGCAGTGTCCCTCATCAAGCAGAAGAATGTGCTCGCCCCGCAATCGGCTGAAGGGTATCGGTGCGGACGACCGCCCAAGGCGGTGATCCCGTGGCGTTGCAAGCACGAACGGATCTTCTTCGATCGTCTCGTAGGTGAGGTCACCGATGTCGGCTTCCAAAGCAAGCAACGCGCCATCGAGGTTTCCATGACGGATCTGGCGAACGAGTGCCTCGGTTTTGTCCTCCAGCCAAGCTAGAGTCAAGCGCGGAAGTGCCTTGCGTAGTAGCGGTGCGACGGTCGGGAGCAGGTAGGGTCCAACGGTCGGTATCACCCCGATTCGTAGCGTGCCTGCTAGAGGATCCAGGAACCGCCGTGCGGCGCCTCTCACATCGTCTACCTCAAGGAGAACGCGCCGCATACGGTCAATGAGTTCAGATCCTGCCGTGGTAATCATCACGCCACGACGATCGCGCTCAAACAACTGGACGCCCAGCCCGGCTTCTAGCTCCGCCAGCTGCACGCTCAGTGAGGGTTGAGACACATGGCACCGCTCCGCAGCCCGGCGAAAGTTCCTCGTATCGGCCACGGTCACTGCGTACTGAATCTGCCGAAGTGAAAAGTTGAAGGGTTGCATCGTTGATAGTAAAATCCTATCAGTCTTATAGAAATAATGTCTTGGACATATCAACCAGGTCCGTTTCAGACTGACTGGAGATGTCAGGAAAGAGTGAGGCCAATGCACGAAGCAAATGTACTGAATTTCTGACTTACCAGGAGCTAACTGAGATGCTTAAACAAACCATATCTATGATTACCTTTCTCGCGGTTGCGATCTCTCCAGGCTTGCCAGTCAACCTGGCAGTTGCACAGCAGGGTGCGCCGACCAATGAGTATTGGTGGCCTAACCGCTTGAGCCTCGATCCACTGCGCCAGACCTCTCCGGAATCGAATCCTCTGGGCGAAGACTTCAACTATGCGGAAGAATTTGAAAGCCTCGACATGGATGCTGTGAAGGCAGACCTTGAAGAGCTGATGACGACTTCTCAGGACTGGTGGCCCGCTGACTTTGGTCACTACGGGCCGTTCTTCATTCGTATGGCATGGCACAGTGCGGGTACCTATCGAACCATCGACGGCCGAGGTGGCGCTGACGGTGGTCTGCAACGCCTCGCGCCGCTCAACAGCTGGCCCGATAACGCAAACCTGGACAAGGCGACGCGATTGCTCTGGCCGATCAAGCAGAAGTACGGCCGCAAGATTTCCTGGGCCGACCTGATGATTTTGGCAGGCACGGTCGCCATGGAGTCGATGGGCTTCGAGACACTGGGCTTCGCCGGTGGTCGTATCGATGCCTGGCAACCCGAATTAGTGAACTGGGGCCCTGAGGGCGAATGGCTCGCCGCCGATCGACGCAATGAGGACGGAGAACTCGATCATCCTTTCGGTGCGACGCAGATAGGCTTGATCTATGTGAATCCTGTCGGTCCAGGCGGCAACCCGGATCCGCAGGCGGCCGCTCATGCCACACGTGAGGCTTTCGGCCGCATGGCCATGAATGATGAAGAGACGGCTGCACTGATTGCGGGTGGCCACACTTTTGGTAAAGCCCATGGCGCCGCTGATCCGTCCCAGTACGTTGGTGTTGAGCCAGAGGGCGGCAATATCGAAGCACAGGGATTCGGCTGGCAAAACAGCTACGGCGCTGGCAATGGCACCGAGACGATCACCAGTGGCCTGGAGGGTGCTTGGACGATCAACCCCTCAGCGTGGACCCATAACTTCCTGGAAAACTTGTATGCCTATGAGTGGGTGCAGACTCGAAGTCCCGCCGGTGCAATCCAGTGGGAGCCCGCTGGAGGTGCTGCACCGAATTTGGTGCCGGATGCCCATGATCCGTCCCAACAGCATGCGCCAATGATGCTCACCACCGACCTCGCGCTGAAGGTGGACCCGGCGTATCGGGAGATCACTTCGCGCTGGCTCGATAACCCCGGGGAGTTCCAAGACGCGTTCGCCCGGACCTGGTTCAAGCTGACTCACCGCGACCTGGGTCCGACGTCACGTTACCTGGGTGATCTGGTGCCAGACCGGCAATTCGTATGGCAAGACCCCATTCCTGAAGTGGATCACACGCTGATCGATGCGCAGGATGCGGCCGAGCTGAAAGCTGACATTCTTAACTCCGGGCTGTCGAGGGCTGAATTGGTCCGGGCCGCCTGGGCCTCAGCATCCACTTTCCGCGGGACCGATATGCGCGGAGGAGCCAACGGAGCCCGTATTCGTCTCGCACCCCAGAAGGACTGGCCTGTAAACGACCCACCTGAACAGGGCCGCGTGTTAGAGACCCTGGAGGAGATCCAGAGTGATTTCAACAGCGCGCAATCCGGCGAGAAGCGCATCTCTCTTGCAGACCTGATCGTTCTGGGCGGTGCCGCGGCCATCGAGCAGGCCGCTCAAGACACCGGGATCGACGTCGATGTGCCCTTTGCACCCGGTCGCATGGACGCCTCCGAGGAGCAGACCGATGTGGAATCTCTTGCTGTGCTCGAGCCGGCCGCCGATGGGTTCCGCAACTACTTCGCCAACGGTAACTCCCGATCTCCGGTGGAAATGCTGATAGAGAAAGCGGCTCTGCTGAACCTCACAATTCCCGAAATGACGGTACTTGTCGGCGGCATGCGTGCGCTGAATGCCAATGCCGGCGGCTCAGCCCACGGCGTGTTCACAGACGGTCCCGGCACGTTGAGCAACGACTTCTTCGTGAACCTCACCGACATGTCAACCGTGTGGACCCAGTCGTCCATAGATGGCATTTACGAAGGTCGTGATCGTGCGACGGGCGAGCTCAAGTGGACAGGTACTCCGGTGGACCTGATCTTTGGTTCGAACTCTGAGTTGCGCGCAGTTGCTGAGTTCTATGCAGCTCACGACGCACCGGAAGAGTTCGTGCATGACTTCGTTGAGGCATGGACCAAGGTGATGACCCTGGATCGGTTCGACCTGGAACGGTAATGGCAAGGTCGTAACGACACGATAAATGGTCGAGCTTCTGACTGGCGGCTCATATTGAGCGTCGTGTTGTGAGATCGCGTGGAACTCTTCGTGATTTGAAAAAAAGACGGTGGCGCTTTCTATGCCGCCGTCTTTCTATCTGTGGGCTGCAACACATCCGTCAATACCTGAACAAGGTTGTGGAGCAGGACCACCGCCGGGTGCAGGGGCGCTTACGCCCGATGTTGGGGTTCAAAGCGTTCTACAATGCGCGACGCGTGATTATCGGTATCGAGCTGGCGCAGAAGATTCACAAACGCTAGTTCGCAATTCCGATCCCATGGCGGTCGAATCCCGCGGTGATCGGGCGTCACGTCATGGCCGCATAGTCCGCACCGCCACGGCGCACTCCTAGCAGTCCGTGGCAGAAGTGCAATTTCCTGAATTGGGATTCACGGGTGTCGGCCAAGACGGAACAGCGTTGAAATCGTGTCCGGAGTGTTCAGGATCGAAAGAGAGCGATTGATAGTGGCTCCAGAGCAGTATCAGGGTGAACAAGGCAGCAACATACTGACCCTGAAGGCCTCGCGGTGTGCCGTTCCCGAAATTGTTCCGAAGAATCAGGCTCAGATTCAACGCGGCGTACTGAATCAGGATGCGCTTGAGAATGTTGTCCCGATGTCGGACGTGAACCCGACGCATGGCTCCGGTTTCCAGAGTGTGCGCGAACGGCCGTTCCAACATCAGTCCCCGCTGTCGGAGTAACCGCTTGCCCCGCTCACCTCGGATCCGTCGCCGGTTGGCGTAGACGGCCTGTTGTTCGGCGGGCTTGCCTTTCCAGTTACGCGGACCCCGGTCCGGTTCCGAGATATAGCTGCGAATACCGAGGTCTTTGAAGGCGGTCATCGTATCGTTACTGTGATATCCCTTATCGGCCACGATTTCGGAAAGGTAATCGTCGGGCAGCTTCGATTCAGGATCGGCCGCCAGTGTCTCCATCTGACGGGCCGCCTCGATCATCGTGTCTTCGATAGTCGTCGTGTCGCCCAGATCGGCGCCCTGCACGGTAACCGCCAGGATGGCTCCGGTCTTCATGTCGGCGGCATGCTCGACCTTGTGCGCCAGATGCGTCCGCCCGTCCTTCATCTTCGTAATGCGCGCGTCCGGGTCGTGGGGATGTTCCCACTCTTTGTTCGATCCTTTCTTGATTCGCTTTCGGTCCAGTCGGGCCAGGTCCGCTCGGGTCGGCGTCTCAATGCCCGACGCCTTGGCCAGCCGTGTCAGGAACTCGTTGTAGGCTTCCCCGGTATCCCGCCGCACGATCGATCGCATCGCCGCGTTGGCTTCCAGCGTCGATGCATCCACGCCCACC
This sequence comes from Terriglobia bacterium, assembly GCA_965263045.1. Classification (GTDB taxonomy): domain Bacteria; phylum Acidobacteriota; class Terriglobia; order 20CM-2-55-15; family 20CM-2-55-15. The sequence goes on along the minus strand of CBDHGK010000032.1, from coordinate 7,286 downwards.
GTCTTCCCATCGATCAGGCCCTCACCGGCCAATACACCCAACATCCACGAAAAGACCTTTCCATGCGTCTCCAGATCGATCAGCCGTCGGGTTCGCGAAACCGTCGAATGATCCGGTACCGCATATCGCACTCGATTCGGAACGTCGCTCCCGCACCCGCAACTGGACACAACGGCCGACGCGTTCGCATCGGCTTTCGACGACGGCGACAAGACACTCATCTTCCTGCGGCGGGTGCGAACCGTGGACGAGCTAGTGGTCCCCGTCAAACAGACTGTAACTTATCGAGCTTCTTTCGGGCACGTTGAACTTTTTCAAGAATATCGGAAGCCGTTGCGGTCCAAATGAAGGGCTTCGGGTTCTGATTGTGACCCCCGACATATTCCTCCACGGCCTGGATTAGCTCAGGAACCGAATGGAAAACCCCGCGCCGAAGCCGTTGTTCGGAAAGATCCCGGAAGAAGCGTTCGACCATGTTCAGCCAGGATGCACTGGTCGGTGTGAAGTGCACATGAAAGCGCGTGTTGCGCTTCAACCAGTTGACGACTTTCTGATGTTTGTGCGTGGCGTAGTTGTCGCAAATGATATGGATCTGTTTGTCTTTCGGCACGGAACGTTTGATCTGATTGAGAAACCGGATCCATTCCTGATGACGATGCTTCGGCATACAGGTCCCGATAATCGAGCCGTCCAGCGTATTGAGCGCGGCGAACATCGTGGTCGTCCCGTTGCGTTTGTAGTCGTGGGTGAGGGTGCCGCACCGCCCCTTCTTCAGAGGTAACCCGGGTTGCGTGCGGTCCAGGGCCTGCATCTGGCTCTTCTCATCGCAGGACAAAACAATGGCGTTTTCCGGAGGGTTCAGATACAAACCGACCACATCCTCCAACTTCTCGACAAATTGTTTGTCGTTGGAAAGTTTGAAGGTGCGTGCCAGATGAGGCTTCAAGCCATGAGCCCGCCAGATTCTCCCTACCGTGGACTCGCTGACGCCGGTTGCCCTGGCCATCAAGGACCGGCTCCAGTGCGTGGCGTTCGGAGGCTTCCCTTCGACCGTCTTCTTCACGATCCGGGCCCGCTTCCGGCGGCCGATCGAGGGAATCCGTCCACTGCGGGAAGCGTCCTTTTCGATTCCCCCGAGGCCATCTTCAACGAAACGATCGCGCCAACGTCCGGCCTTTTGACGAGTGATGTCCAACTTGGCAGCGATCTCCTGATTGTCCAGCCCCCCGGCGGCCAGCAAGACAATTCGAGATCGTTCCCCCAACCGGACCGCCACACTGCGGCTTCGGCTCAGTCGCTCCAGTTCCTTCCGCACAGGAATGTCCAATTTAATCGTCGGTGCTCTCCTCATATATACTCAGACGTAGGAAAGCTGAATAAGTTACATTAACTGTGACGGACTACACTAGCCGCCAAGCTCGACGGCCGTTTCGACGCGTGGATTCGGCGTCGGATGGAGGTGGCACTTCCGGGACTCGCGGATGAGATCGCCGGGCTGTTTCGCCGCTACGCGCGCGAGCGCGCCAGGCGTCCCGAGGAGGCGCACGAGTCGTTCGACCTGGACGAACAGGAGCCGGATCCGGAGGAGCTTCCTATCGATCGGGCGGCGTCATCGGTTGACGACGCCGGGAGTTCCGAGAGTTTCGCGAGCCAGGCCAGAATCATTCTCGAGGAGCGCTTCCCCCATACGGCAACCGGAGTCATGAAGCCGCCGGCGCCATCACGCCCGAATCCGTCACCGAAATCGGGCCGATGGGCTTTTGGTCACGATGTTCATTCTCAACCATTTGGGCTCCAGAACGAGCAGTAAATTCGACCGACTTTCGATTAATGTGACAATGCCCCTATATATCTATTGGGACATGGAATAAGCGTTGTTGCATGGATCTGGGCGGAGCAGGAATTCGCCCTTTCCCAAGCGGTAGCGTCAGGCGATGCGTTCGAACACAGGCCGTCCGAGTGCGGTCATTGTGTTCAGAACTTTCTGGCCGGCCTTGATTTCCGTGATCTGCCTGGAGAAGCTGCGGGATTTGAGCTTGGGGCCGATGACACCCTTCCAACGGCCGATCTGCGTTTCTATCCGGCTGCGCTGGTTGTACCCTGTGGCCACTTGCCAGGCCATGCGGCCGTTGCTGCGGATCTGGGCAATATGGCGATCCCGAACGGTTGGATCCCGCGCCGATTGCGGTCGGGTCACTGCGTTCTTTGGCGTCGGTATAACCGCATCCAGAGTCTCCCCATACCGTTCCCTCAGCAGATCCCGTGTGGACGCTCCATCATAGGCACCGTCAGCCAGAAAGCCCGTGACCGGGGCATCGAGTTGATCCAGGAGCCCGGGTAAGGCGGTGCTGTCTCCAACGTCATCGTGAGTCAGATTGGCGCAAACAATCGCACCGCTCGCCAGGTCCAGTCCGAGGTGGAGTTTGCGCCAGCGGCGGCTTATTCCCCTGGTTTTATGCTTCTGCGCGAGCCATTTCCCTTCGCCGAAGATCTTAAGGCCGGTACTGTCCACCACCAGATGGACAGGCACAGACACGGCTTGCCTCACCGCCTGAGCGATGCTCAAGCCGTTTGCACGACGCGACAGTGTGGAGTAATCCGGCACCCGTATATCCAGCCACATGAGCGTGTCGATGGAACCCATCAGCCCCTGCGTCTGCCGCAACGCAAGCCGATACGCCGTGCGCAGCGTCAGGCATGTCTCGATCGCCAGATCCGAGTATCTCCGCTGGCCACCCCGTGACTTGCGGCGCGGCGCGCTCCACACACTTTGAGCCTCATCACTGACCCAAATCGTCAGATCACCGCGCTGGCGCAGGCTCTCGTTATATTCTGCCCAGTGGATCACCCGGTACTGCGCCTTATCAAACTTGTGCCGTCGCGCTGCGTTGAACTTATGTGGCATCTAGGTTATCCCCTGTGTTGAAAAACACGATGATAAGGCATCCTTCGGGATGATCCATGCAACAACGCTCGTCTCTTGGTGCATAGGCGCAATTTCAACCGGCGGCCAGATGTCACCAGCACAGACGGCCGCGTTGACGGCGGATGTGCGATTCACAGAGATGGTTTCAATCTGCCCGGATTGTTTCCCCCTGAACCGTCCAACGATCATGAAGGCAGAGCGGTGCGGATCAGATCAATGGATTGTCTGCTTGTTCACTGCGATGGTCGAGATGGCCTGTCGGCGTGCTTGCGTGCAGGAAAGCACCACCGCGTGAAGCTCTTTCTCCGCGATGCGTGAGATCTTCACCACACCTTCAAGGGTCCTTGCCGTGTCCTCTTCCGACGCCGACGGTGCCGGCTCTCTTGCCACGAGATCGAGAATGCCGTGCAGCATGGCGTTGATATCGGTGAGATGATTCAGCGCTTCGTTGGCCCGTTCCGGCAGGTCGATGGCCTCTTCATCGCCGAAACAGGCCGTCAATGAAGCCTTCCAATTCCTCAGTGCGCGTTTGGCAGAAGAGGCGAAGACCCTCCCGGTCCGTCTTGGCGGCCATCCTCGCCAATCGGACCGGTTTGACTCCCGATTGGTGTTTTGTCAATTCGTTCCACAGGTTCATCATGGTCTCGAACAGTTCATTGACGGCCTCCACATTATCGAACACAGGCATCTCGCCGCCCCATAGGCTCTCGATGGTTTTGATGGGCGATGCGTCGAGTTTAGGCGTTGCAATATTGCCGAGCAACCGCATGCGAACAACATGAAATGGAACCGAACAGGCGTAGCGGTCCAATAGAGCCCGGACAGCCTTCGAACCGACGTATTTGAGCGAAAATTTCTTCATTCGTTTCTTGTGATTCCGTGCCCCGTATTCATACCGGACCGTTTGCAACCGGTTGCCCTGTCGACGGGATGTGTTTTACCGGTTCCGTTCCGGATCGTTCCTGGCCCAGATATCCCGATCCACCGGCGCACCTTCACCGATCGCATCCAGGACGGCCAGCAGATGCTCCCGCGTGATCTCGGACGGTGCGTACTGCCCGCCGAGATTGAACAGGACCTCGGCTTCCGGTTCCTTCAGGCCCAGCCACCGCGAAACCCACGCGGATCTCTCGCTATCGTCCGGCTCTTCCGCCCGACAGTTAAGTGACCCCCGGCAAAGCCGGGGGCTTATTTCGATGAGCCCTCAAAGGGGCCTGTCAAGAGCCGCCTGAAGGCGGCTTACGCTCCCACGGCATGTTCAGCTGCTCCAACCGTTGCTCCTCCTGCTCCTGGCGCCGAATGTATTCTCGAACGACTTCTTCCTCCAGCCCCACCGTCGAGACGAAGTAGCCCCGTGCCCAGAAACTCTCACCCGTGAAATTCCGTTTCCGGCCCATAAAGTTCCGCGCAATCGAAATCGCACTCTTCCCCTTAATGAATCCCACCACACTCGACACCGCTAGTTTCGGCGGGATGCTGATGCACATGTGCACGTGGTCCGCCATCAAGTGACCTTCCACAATCCGGTTCTCCTTCTGCTTGGCCAATTCACGAAATATCTCGCCCAAGTGCTACCGAAGCGTACCGGAAATCCTCTTCCGTCGGTACTTCGGGATGAACACCACGTGATACTTGCAGTCCCATTTCGTGTGCGATAGGCTTTGGTAGTCTTTCATTGAGTCCTCCTTGTTCGGAAGTTGTCGCTTCCAAGGAGGACTCTCTTATTTACCGCAGCTCTCGGTTGGAGTGCGCCCCGTGAACTGGAGAGTTATTTCCCTAGGATTAGTACAGGCCGATCAGCGGGTTTCATGTTCACAAGAGCGTCTTCAAACTCATTCGGCGGAACGTAGCCGATAGAGGAGTGAAGGCGCTTGAAGTTATAGACTTCCTCGATGAAGAAGGGAAGCCTTTCGATCACGTCGTCGTAGGTTTCATAGTTCCATAAGTGAACCTCCTCGTATTTGAGAGTCTTGTAGAACGACTCGATGAATGCATTGTCGTAGGGATTGCCCTTGGCAGACATGCTGATCTGGACCCCGTGTTCACCGAGTAGGTCGACATAGTCGGCCGAAGCGTACTGGCTGCCGCGGTCTGAGTGGTGAATGCAGTCGGGACCAGGCCGCCGAGAGTCGAGAGCCATGCGAAGAGCGGCGACGCACAGGGCGCTGTCGATCCGCTTGGAGATCGCCCAACCGACGATCCTGCGAGAATACAGATCCAGAATCGCCGCCAGATAGACGAAGCTGGAGCGAATCCGGATGTAAGTGATGTCGGCGACCCACACTTCGTTGAGTGCACGAACCTTCCGATTCTTGATCAGATTCGGATAGATCGGTAGCTGGTGTTTCGAATCGGTGGTCCGTATGAACGCACGCCAAACGATGGGTCCGAGATCGTACTTGCCCATTACGCGGCGAACACGTTTGGCGTTGACCTGGATGCCACGACGGTCCAGTTCCCGCACGATGCGACGGTAGCCGTAACCCGGGAATTCAGCATGAATGTCGTCGATCTGGAGACGCAGTTTCTCATCCTCGGCTTCACGCCGCTGCCGGTCCGATCGGTCCGGCTTGTAGTAGTAGCTGCTGGGCGCCAAGCCGGTCACTTGGCACGCTTTCGAAACTGATCCAAGTTGTTCGAGGTGATCGCGGACGTATTGGCGCTTTTCCGCTGTCGAACCCAAACTTGCAGTTTTTTTAGGTGTTCGATTTGCATGACCAGGTCGCCGATCTTCGCCTTCAGCTTCTCGTTCTCGGCTTCCAATTGGCGCTCCTGTCGGGACGGCTGGTCTGCCAGAGCGCTGACGTTGCTGCGATACTGTTTTCGCCACCGTTCGATCAGGCTTCGCGAGATTTGATACTCGCGTGCGGCCTGGGCCATCGTTACTTGCCCGGTCTCGACCTGTTCGACCATTTGGCGTTTGAATTCGGGTTCGAACTTTCGACGGATTTTTCCCATTTCGAATATCGGTGTCCTTTGCGACCGGCCCAAAAACGACTCGCGCGAGAGGCTGTGGAAAATGCCACGTCTGATGGAAATCCGTTAAACAACACGGATTCCCACAGCCGTTTGGAAAAGCCTCGCAAAAAACGCTCGGCTTTACCACATTTTCCACAGCCTCGACGGCGGGCTCTCATTCCACTCGTTTCAGGCCGTCGCTCTATGCCGATAATTCTGTACTAAACTTTTGGGAAAAGTCTCCAGTCGGAAGGGCGCACTCAACATTACCCTCAGTCGACGCTACCCGTCTGGTTTTTCCAGAAGCGCTGATGTCCCCGCGGTGGTTCAAGTCCACATAAATCACCAGGCGGTTCCCATCCACTACTTCGAATTGAACGTTTTCCACTCGTATCGCCACCTTAGTTTCCTCCTGAAACTTAAAGGGGTTCGAGCGTTACCGCTCACCTTAGACAGGCGGCAACCTCCGAGCCCGGACGTGGGAGGAATAGCGAAGCCAAACCGGGAACAGGCTGGAAGACCGAGATCCACAAAAAAGAGTGACGGATGCCCTTCGACGAGCACAGCGGTCTGACGCGAATATTGCCGGAGGACTCGGCCGTGGTCCGGTGGTGGCGAGCGGGAATGGTGAACGCCGCGGTGCAGTCATTGGATCCGGCCGCCGGTGGCCCGATGGATGCCACGGACGCCGGTGCTTCTTGCGCGACGCTGCCGATTGCAAGACGAGACAGAATTGAGGGGGATAACGAACTTTAGGAGGCTTGGTAGGAGTTCATGTGGCCCTGGGTTTTGGTGGGTCAGAGTTGAAGAAAGAGATGGATGTCTGTGGCTAGAGGCGGCAATTTGGAATTTTGGCCCGCACTCCGAAAATGTCCTCATTATGTTTTTTATAATTTTTTCACAACCCTCATCGTGCTTAATACATGTCTCAATTACTACTTGTTCTTCTTATATGAGGAAGTGACGGATCTTTTGTTAAGTATTGTGCGCCCTGAAACGGACCTTTTGTTAAGTATTGTGCGCCCTGAAACAGACCTTTTGTTAACGGAAAACAGTGTCAAAACAGAGGTTTCCTGTGGAAAAGATCGGATGTGGCGACGGTTCTAGAAATCCGGTCCACATTGTTCATATTCCCCGTCCCCGACGCAATTGCAGGGAAGAACCTGAAAAAAGATTAGCGAGAGAGTAGTTGAAGCTTACGAGGTGGGACGGATGGGGTTGTGGTGGGAAGCAACACTAGCAGCCTGTCGGACTTTCGGGGACCGGAGTTGAACCAGAGGTGTGGGAAAAGTGTAGGCATGAGCGAACGATTTCGAGCATTTGATCGAGACACGCTGTACTTGTTGCCGCCATCGGTGCAGGACTGGCTGCCCGAGTCCCACCTGGCACGGTTCGTGGTGGA
>CBDHGK010000031.1:0-91686 GCA_965263045.1 Terriglobia bacterium | reverse complement strand
GAGTGCTTTATCGCCGCCGCAACGAGGTCGAGAGACTCTTCCGCAGACTCAAGGGATTCCGCCGCGTCTTCTCTCGCTTCGACAAGCCCGACGTCATGTTTCTCGCTTTCCTCCACTTCGCTCATATCGTGGAGGCCCTGCTACAGTGTTAACAGGCCCTAGGAGCCTGCGCGGCAGAAGGACCGGAATTGGGCGGTACCGGAACGAAGATGTAGGACATGTCACGAACCTATCGGACCTATATTCCGGAACAGAGCCTGCTGATGCCGCCGTCGTTGAGAGATTGGCTGGCGGAAGATCACCTGTCCTATTTCATATCGGATGCCGTGGACGCGATGGATTTGAGCGCGTTTGAAGAGCGGTATGGAAGTGAAGGACCAGGCAATCAGGCGTACGATCCGCGGATGATGGTGAAGGTGCTGATCTATGGGTACGCGACCGGGGTGTTTTCGTCCAGGAAGATGGCGGCAAAGATGAGCGAAGACGTGGCGTTCCGAATGTTGGGATCGGCGAACTTCCCGGCACACCGAACGATTTCAGATTTTCGCAAACTGCATCTGGAGGAGTTCGGGAACCTGTTTGTGCAAGTGGTGAGAATGGCGCGAGAAGCGGGACTGGTGAAGATGGGAACCGTGGCGGTGGATGGAACCAAGATGCGGGCGAATGCGAGCAAACGCAAAGCGATGAGCTATGAACGGATGAAGAAGCAGGAAACCGAGTTGGGGGAACAGATTCGGGATCTGATCAATCGGGCAACCGCGACCGATGAGGAAGAAGACCAGCGTTACGGGGCCGATCGGCGAGGAGACGAACTACCCGAAGGATTGGCGACGCACGAGAAGCGACGGACCACGATCCAGGCGGCGATGAAGCGACTCGAAGAGCGTCAGATGGCTGCCGACCAGGAAGCGGAAAGGAAACCGGGAGACGACAAGCCTGGAAGCGGCAAGAAGGGCAAGCCGTTCAAACGCCCCATGGGTGAGCCCAAACCCAAAGCCCAGGATAACTTCACCGATCCGGAAAGCCGGATTATGAAGACCTCGACGGAAGGATTCCAACAATGCTACAACGCGCAGGCGGCGGTGGATTCCGAGGCGCGAATCATCGTCGCCACAACGGTGAGCAACAATGCTTCCGATACCGGACAGTTGACACCGACTCTGGATGAGTTGAACAAGAATCTGTCCGAGAGTCCGGACCGGGTACTGGCGGATGCGGGATACCGATCCGAGTCGAATCTGCGAATGCTGGAACGACGAGAAATTGATGGGTACGTCCCGATGGGCCGCGAGAAGGATATTGACACGGCCCCACTCCCACCCAAAAGCACAGCGATGGGTCGGATGATCCGCAAGATGAAAACCCAGCGAGGGCGTGATCGTTACCGGGCCCGAAAGCACATCGGTGAGCCACCGTTTGGGTGGATCAAGTCGGTGCTCGGATTTCGACAATTCAGTCTGCGAGGTTTGGACAACGTCACCTGCGAATGGAACCTGGTGGCTCTGGCGGTGAACTTGCGACGGATGAACGGAAAGATCGAATGGGCCTAGTCCGCAAAACCGGGGACAACCAACCCAGCCCCGGGGCCAACGACTCAGGTCCGCACAGCTTCGAACAGGTCATTTCGAAAGAATCGGGCGGTTCTGCTCCCAAGACCCTATCGAATCCCAATAGCTCCGAGTTCTTCGCGCTTTGCCGCGCAGACTCCTAGCATGATCATCTTCGATTTCGATCTCACGCTCGTTGACACGCAGCCGGTGGAGCGGCTGCGTAGGGCGCGGCAGTGGAATTCGGTCATGGCCCGGGCGCCGGAACTGAAAGTGTATGACGGCGTTCATGAGCTCCTGGTCGACCTGGATGCCAGGTGCGAGACACTTGCGATCGTGACGAAGAGTCCGGACATGGGTCCCCGGCACTTCGTCGGGCTGTACCGCTGGCCAATCGGTATCGTGCTGGGCTACCACCAAGTGATGCGTATTCCGGACGATCGTGATCACTGATTCCGATTTAACGTGATCACCGATTCCGGCGATCATGATCACCCGTCGGTAGCGAAGTTTAGACCTGTTAGGTTCTTCCTTGAAAAAGGAGAACTTGATGGGAACAAGACGGCTATCGATGAGACAGTTACGCGAGATTCTACGACTCAAACACGAACAGAAACTCAGCCACCGGGCCATCGCCCGAGCCTGCCGAGTGGGAGTAGGGACGGTTTCGGAGTACGTCCGACGGGCGGCACGTGCAGGGTTGGAATGGCCGCTGCCTGAGGAACTGGACGAGGCCGCGCTTGAAGCGCGGCTGTTTTCCAGCGCGGGACCGGGCTCCCGGGAACGGGTGGTTCCAGATGTCGAGCGGATCCACCAGGAGTTGAAGCGTGTTGGAGTCACCCTCCACCTGCTCTGGGAAGAGTACCGGGAAGCGAATCCAAAGGGATATGCCTACAGCCAGTTCTGTGTGATCTACGGGCGGTGGGCCCAGAAACTGAAGCCCTCGATGCGGCAGGTGCACCGCGCCGGCGAGAAGACCTTCATCGACTTTTCCGGCAAACGGCCAGAACTGACGGATCCGCGGACGGGCACAACTAAACCAGTCGAGTTGTTCGTGGCCGCGCTGGGCGCCAGCGGTTATACCTACGCCGAAGCGACACCGAGCCAGAAACTCCCCGATTGGGTCGGCGTGCATATCCGCATGGTGGAGTTCTTCGGCGGATCGAGCCGGATCTGGGTTCCCGATCAACTCAAGAGTGCCATTACCCTGTCCTGCCGCTACGAAGCAGGAGTGAATCGCACCTACCAGGATGAGGCAGAACATTACGGCGCCGTTGTCATTCCGGCCCGGCCTCGGAAACCCAAAGACAAAGCAAAAATCGAAGCCACGGTCCTTCTGGCACAGCGTTGGCTCCTGGCCAGAATCCGGAATCACACGTTCTTCAGTCTGGCGGACTTGAACGGGGCGATTCGAAAGTTGCTGTTGGAACTGAACCAGCGGCCGATGCAGAAGCTTCGCGTGTCCCGCCTGGAACTCTACGAGCGGCTGGATCGACCGGCATTACAGCCCCTCCCGACCAACCGGTATGAACAGGCCGAGTGGAAGGGCTGTCGTGTCAGCATCGATTACCACATTACCGTGGACCGCCATCCTTACAGCGTGCCCTACCAGTTGATCCATGAGACCGTGGAAGCGCGTTACACGGCGTCCATTGTCGAGGTCTACTACAAAGGCCGGCGCGTGACGTCCCATCGCCGTCGTTACGATCACAAGCCGTCGACTCTGTCCGAACATATGCCCAGTGCCCATCGGGCCCATGCGGAATGGACACCGTCCCGGCTGATTAGTTGAGCGGAGAAAACTGGCCCCAAGACCGGCCGCCTGGTCGAGGAGATCATGAAACGGTGGCCGCATCCGGAACAGGGGTACCGGGCCTGCCTGGGATTGATGAGTCTAGGTCGCCGCTACGGCGCCCAGCGGCTCGAAGCCGCCAGTGCCCGAGCACTTCGCTTACAGGCCTATAGCTACCGAACCGTCAAAAACATCCTGTCCTCGGCCCAGGACCGTTTGCCGTTCGAGGATTCCGAAACCCTACCCACGCCCCATCACGACAACATTCGCGGCGCCGCCTATTATGCGGAGCCAGAGGAGAGCACACCTGCTAATGGAACAAACCCTGGAGAAGATGAACCAGATGAAGCTATCGGCCATGGTCGAAGCCCTCGAGCAGCAACGCCGCTCGAATCAGTACACGGATCTGAGTTTCGAGGAGCGTCTGGGCCTTCTAGTGGATGAAGAATGGACGGCCCGGGAGCACCGTAAGCTCACCCGGCGTCTGCGCGTGGCCAAGCTGCGCTACAGCTCTGCATCGCTGGAAAACGTCGACTTCAAACATCGTCGCAGTCTGGACCGTTCCCAAGTCCTCGCTCTGGGCTCCTGCGGGTGGATCCGGGACCGGCACAATCTGATCATTTCCGGTCCGACCGGCATCGGGAAAAGTTTTCTGGCTTCGGCTTTCGTCGAACGAGCCTGCCGGCGCGGTTTCAATGCCGCCTACGTCCGAATGCCCCGGCTCTTGCACCAACTGGCGGTCGGCCGTGGCGACGGCTCCTACGCTCGTGTTCTGGCACGGCTGGCCAAGACCGATCTGCTGGCCATCGACGACTGGCTCCTGGCCCCGCTACGCGATGCCGAACGCCGGGACTTGATCGAAGTCGTCGAGGAACGGAGCGAACGCTCCGCCATCTTGATCGCCAGCCAGCTCCCGGTCGCCGACTGGCACGGCGTCATCGGCGACCCGAACCAGGCCGACGCCATCTGCGATCGCCTCCTCCACAACGCGCATCGCATCGAACTGAAGGGACGATCCATGAGACAAACCAAGGCTGCCCCGAAACCCTCTTCCAAGGAGCCGGCATGAACCCCACCTGGCGACGAGGTAGTCCAACTCGGACTGGCGTCCGATCGTCGCGGATACGCGATCCTGGCGCGAAGGATTTTCAGGAATTCAGTAAGGACGGGACGAAGAATGAGAAAGAACCTAAAAAACAAACCAGTGGCCTGTGGAAAATGATGGGCTATGGAAATCCACAAAAAACGTGGATTCCCACAGCCCTGGAAAAGCCTGCGGCTTTCCCACATTTACACACAGGCCCGGCGATGAATATCAAGATTATGGAAGCATTCAAAACAAGAATCGTGGACTTCGGGAGGTCTAAACTGAGATCCTAACCCTCACTTCGCTACGGCGGGTGATCACGATGCCCGGAATCACTGATCATGATCCCGGAACTGGTGATCACGATCAGCGGAATACGCAGAAGCGATGTGCCGGCAGTATGGCGTGACAGCGGCGGCGTTGACCCGTTGGCGGGAGGCGTTCCTGCAGGGAGGCGAGGACGGCCTGAAGAGCCGGATCGTGGATGTGGTTGACGAAGAGAGGAAGACGCTGAAGTCAGCGGTGACCAGTCTGGTGATGGACAACGAACTGTTGCGGGAACGGATCCGGCATCTGGAGGACGAGAAGCCTTTTCTACGGTGGAGGTCGAAGCGATGAGCCGGACCCTGTCGCCCTCCACACACCAACTGTATGGTCTGGCCCGTGTCGCAGCGGCCTGGGGGTTGCCCCGGTCGACGTACTATGCTCGACGGGATCGACGGAACCATCCGGCCGAGCCGCGTAAACGGGGGCCCAAGACCCCGTTTACCGACGCGGAGTTGACCGGACGGATTCGGCAAGAAATTGCGGCCTCGCCGTTTACTGGGGAAGGACACCGGAAATTCTGGGCGCGTCTCCGGGTCGCCCGCGTCCGCACCTCCAAGGCTCGGGTCTTGCGCCTGATGCGGGAAGCTCAACTTCTGGCGCCCCAACGCCAGGCCGCACCCGTTGCGCGCAAGGCGCATACCGGAACCATCACCACCGATCGCCCGAACCAGATGTGGGGCATCGATGCCACCGCCACGGTGACCCTCGACGATGGTGCGGTCACTGTATTCGCCGCCATCGATCACTGCACGGCCGATTGTGTCGGCATTCACGCCGCCAAACGGGCGACGCGTTTTGAAGCCCTCGATCCCATCCGGCAAGGCCTCAAAGAGTACTTCGCCGGCTTTCACGCCGACGCGGCCGCCGGGCTTCGGCTCCGTCATGATCATGGGTCCCAATTCATGAGCGACGATTTTCAAAACGAGATCCGATTCCTTGGCATCGTCTCCTCACCGGCGTTTGTCCGGGAACCGGAAGGCAATGGCTGTATCGAACGCTTCTTCAAGACCCTGAAAGAGCAGTTGCTCTGAGTGCGTCACTTTCGCTCTATTCCGGAACTGCTTCGAGCTCTTCAGGACTTTCGCGCTCTCTATAATCAGCACTGGTTGATCGAGCGCCTCGGCTTTCAATCTCCGGCTCAGGCTCGACAACGTCTTGCAATTGAGTCAGCGGCTTGATTATGGTGGGTTCACTCTGTCCAGGAAACCAGGGGCGGTACACAGATTTTAAGCCTGACCATGTTCGAACGAATCCCATTGGATCAGCTACTTAACAACATCGCTACCGATGAGGATCAGTGTGCTTTTCGACTAATCAACTGAATCTATTTAACTAACGTCCGGACAGCAGTGTATTTCCAATTGTTCTCAGAGGACTTGATGCTTCGCGAAATCATCCTTGGCCCACAGTGCGAGTTGCCGATCGAAGGCGTTCGGAACATCGTCGCAGGTTTCAAACCACGTGTAGTCGTGTTGAAATCGAGAATTGCCTTCACTCGATTTGAGGTGCGGGAGAACAGAGTTGCATCGAGGACTACAACCAAGGGCTAGGGTAACAGGGCGGGGGTGCTGAACAATGGCGCGACCTGCAGCAGCAAAGTAAAGAGATAAGGCAACAGCCTCACGACTTGAGTCGTTTATTGATGAAGGTATATGGACTCAGCAAGAAAAGACTGGTTCAAACGAACAGGCACGGCTTTCCTGAGGCGGATATCTGACGAGCAGCCGCAGTTTTTGTGGGAGATCAAGGTCGAGCGTCAGACGCTGGAGAAACTGTTTGAGTGTTTACGGGACTGCAGCTTTTCAAGCGAAGAAGAGCGGGCCTGCCTAGCCATCGCCGCAGTGAACGCCGCAGGGCTTGGCGATGAAAATGAACCCAGATTTATTGAACTCTTTCTCAAAAACATGCGAGTGGACGACGAGAGGCTGTGGAATAGCCTCTTCGGACCATCCATCGAAACCTTTCTCATTCGTAACTTCGGATTGAAGCCTCGCATAGGTCCGTGGCGATATGTCCGCGCGATCTATATTCATGCAGGAATATCAGCCCGGGCCATACCTTTCTTTTCCCGATTGCTTCATTCTCTTAGGGAGTCGTTTGGCTATCACATTTCCAGCGAAGACTACGAGCACGGATTCTTCAGCACCGGGACTATAGTTGGTTTCGCTGGCAGCTTCCTACGGAGTGAACTTGGCTATGACTTTACACGAGACTGCCTTCACACTCTGGAAATGATTGATCAAGGTGTTATTGGTCACCACGAACTCAATTCACTCACAGGTTATCCGCCGTGGTTCTGGCCCAATGTGTGCCAGCATCTTTCACGAAGGACTCCACCGCCTAGAACGGCAATCGCAACGATCCCATGTCCAGAAGTAGCGCTCAACCCGGACGAACTGGTGTTGGTGCTTCGCTTTGATCCGGATGCCGTTGGTAAGGGCGCATATCGCATGAAGGGCCACCCGGTGTTGTTTCCCGAGCATCCCATCAGGGATCACGCCACCTTGAGCGGCTCGCTCCATCATCCTAGCGGTGAGTCCACACCATGGGAAGTAGATCCATGGATGCCTAGCCAGACACATTACGCGTTATTCCGCAGGTCGAATGGCTCGTTCGTTGAGCCGGGCAGGGCCATACCTTCAGGAGAATACTTTCTTGTAATAGACAGCACGTTGGAGATTGAAGACTCGCTTCTCCAGGAACACCTCGGCATACTTGATTTTCTTTACGCACCAGGAGTGCCCTACTACAAAATACTCTCCCTGATGTTACCGCCTGGGCGGACGATATCGGAGCTGAACCTTGAAGTCGCAGGCGATGAACCGCCGCCTGTAATTGAATTCTCATCGGCACCTCAGTTGCGACCCTACGTCTTTTTTGAGGAACTTCCCCCAATACGACTACGAGGTTGGACAGAACGGGCAACAAAGCGTTACATGGTGCTCGTTGATACAGGCACTGGGGCGAGGCGAATCGATGACCAAATCTATGGAGACCGACTCGCATTAGACCTAACTGTGCCTGTATCCGGCAGGGTGTGGATCGAGCCACGGGGCAGAATGAGACAGTCTCATGATACCGTTCTGTCCAAGCTGACCTTCGCGTGTGTTCCAGAACCGATCGTTTTCGAATATCCCCGTCATACTCTTAGTGAGACTGAGACGGGATTTGTACGCCTCGCTGCTCCGGCCGAGGCCACGGTCACGTTTTCCACACTGGTCAAAGCCATGGACGCTCGTTCCTGTGAGGTGCCGGCCCGGGTGCACGTCGTCGAAGGCATAATCGACTGGTTGTCGCTACGGATCCCGTTCAACCTCAGAATCCACCGCTATGGCCTAAGGATAAATAACGACCTCGAACCTCACAATGTTGTGTGGATTGAAGACCTCATCGAGAAGACGCGGGACGTAATCATGGAAGGAACTCCCAGACGGGCCTGCACGCTGCAGTTCATTGAGGGCCACGACGCTCATCCTCTGTGGACGGTACATTTGCCCGCATCTGGAGTCGCGAGGTTTACCACTTTTGAATTCCGAGACGAAATAATCACATCCGGCATCGAATGCGCCGAGCTTGGAATCCAGGTTGAAGGGGAACAGACCGCCCCTATTGGTCTGTATCTACTCTCAGCTTCCTATGTCATGAAGATCCTAAAACGTGGTGAGCCGGCCAGGCTTCCGAAGCTTCCGGAAATGCAATCCACGTTAGACAGCATAATGGTTGTCTTCAAGAGACCGCTTCATGTCGTGCCGTTAGAATTTGGTCTTAAGAATTCCCCATTGAAATCAAGCATTGCTGACTTCGCGTCTGCTGCCGAGTTCTTCGATAACAGTGAGATTATTCCGCCAGTTGCCTCGCTTCGCACCTTCGTATCACCTGAGGTCCAGAACCTTATTGATTGGGCAAAGGCAGCAACCACTTCTGATCTTGAACCGGCTGCATCAGAAACGCTTTTCGCGGAATTCCCCGGGGGCAAGGAACATCTCGTGGTGGAGAGATGGCGTGAGCGTGTGAACAGCATCCTACAAAAGGTCCAAGAGAACTCTAGTCTCGCAGATCTAGTCGGCGAGTGGAGAAATGAAATACGCTCCAGCAGAATCAGGTACTCATCGGAACTGTCCCAAAAGACAGGCGGATACTGTTTATCTGGGGGTGCTAAATTCTACAAGCTTGCGACTGGCACAGGTAACCCTGAATTCTATAATAGGGCTATCGGTTTTCTCCAAAATGCGGTTGCTCAATCTTCACCGATTTCGACCGTTCATGCCTTAGCCAAACTTTTACTCCAGCTTGCTTTTTATCGGTCTGGCCGGATCGAAGACGCAGCTCGTGTCGGGCTGGAGGACGCTCCACCTGGATTGGGTTGTCTTCAGATCCAAATCAGAACTTTGGCTTCTGCTTGCAGGTCTAATGAATACGATCGCTCCGTCTGCCGGCCTGCAGAGATCAGCATTTCTGGAATTTCGCCAGTTGAAGTGGACACTGCATTAGAGAAGCGGCTTGAGAAAGGCGACTGGATCAAAGAGGTCAAGAAAGACGGCGCATGACCGCAGTTGAACAATTGAAAAAGCTCTCGGATGTCGTTACGTCCAAGAAACATCGAATGGACCGTCGACAACGGGACGCAACTGCGAAATTGATCCGGGAGATCTGGGCCTCACCAGAGGGGCAACCAGAAGAGACCTTGAACTTCCTAGCCGCTTTCGCGCCGGAGTCGATAGCCGAAGGCATCGGAGCGGCCTGGGACTCGATGGGCGAGGAACCGAAGAGACTCTTCCTTGACTGGATATCGGTTGCCAAGGACACGAGGGCCATGCTCCGAATCGTCTACGCGGCGGCGATGTTACTTGACCACGACAGCCACACCTCCACGAAGTTGCTTTCAATCTTAGCCCCACCGGGCATGACAAACATTTCGAAGAATGCGCTCTCGACAGTCGGTAGAGTGTTTTTTGGTAAGAGTCCGGTCCCCATTGAAGCATTGATTGCACCGACAAATCCCGGCGTATCTCCCGAAATCTGTGATCTTCTATTAAACGCCGCGATGAATGCTGACGTTGGTCAGGCAGGCCGATTTCAAACAGCCCGACTCATCCTTAAGTACTTGGCGTCCGCTGGGCACCAGAAATCAAAGGAAGGATTGCGCCTGACGGAACAAATTGCACTCGACATTGAGCAATGGCATCCGGAATTCCGGGATCGACTGCGGCTTATCCTGAGGGACCTCGACTCCACTCTTCTGTCGTATGTCTTTCCAGAACAACCGCCGCGTCCAAATGAAATCAATCCCCTGCCGGATGCGCCATCCTCGGCTCAACCGCAACCAGCCCAGGGCAAAAGTCCAACGTTCGTCTGCGACACCGAGCCAGATTACAATCTTCTCGCACGTCTGGATGAAAAGATCGCCGCAGTCGAAGAAGAAAGACAATTCCTTGAGGTAATACGGAGCAAACTCACCCGCGGTCAACACGAACTGGCCGCCATCAATGCGACACTCGCCGAAAAGGATCGCAGTAATGAGGAACTACATAGGCGTCTGAAGCAGACCGCCCTTCTGGAACAACGGCTTCGTGATGAACTAGGCGAGGCAGAGCGGCGAATTGATCGGCTCGAAGGAGATTTGGCCGCACGCAAAGATGAATCGCATTCGCAACGGGCCGCACTGCTTGAGCGGGTTGAACGGAACGCGAAGGGGGTACTCAATGAGTTTCAAAACAGCGTCGCTATGCGCGTAGGCCCGCTGGTCAGTGATGTAGTTGGAACGAAGGCAGAACACTCACCGGAGCTATCGAAGGTCCTTCTCATTCGCATTCGGCAGCTTGTTAAGGAGCTTGAGAAGAAAGGTATCCGTCTGGATTTTCCAAATGGAGGCGCTTCCTGAGTTTCGGAATAGATTTTGGAACCACAAACACTGCGGCCGTGCAGTTGGACTCCGGCAAGGTTTTCCGCTTCGGTGATGAGGTTGGCCAACCGCTACCATCAATCGTGGCCGTTGATAAGGCCACAGGCCGTCACGCGGTCGGGCGCCAAGTGTGGTTGCGCCGGGAGAACTACTTCAAAAACGGGCAGCATCACGTAATACAAGCCGTAAAAGGACGCCTCGGAACACCGGAGTCCTGGCATACGGAGGTGGGCGCCTTTACCCCCGAGGACATCGCCGCACAAATCCTGCAGTCACTGAATAAGCGCGTCGTGGAACGCGGACTGCCAGGCGGCATCGATGAAGCTGTCGTGACAATCCCGGTGAACTACCTGCCCGAACAGAGGCATGCCCTTCGGTCCTCTGCGGCCAAGGTTGGAATAGAAATCACCTGTTTCGTCAATGAGCCGACTGCGGCAATCATGCCGTACATTCAGGACTTGCGCCATTGCCGCTATCTGGCGGTTTTTGATTGGGGTGGAGGGACTCTTGACATCAGCGTGCTCGAAATTCGGAAGCACCGAATCTATGAGCTTGCAACGAATGTCCTTGCCCAGGGCGGTGACATGATCGACAACGATCTGGCTGCTGCTATTCACGAAGAGGTGATGAACGACCGAGGTGAAACGCTCCCGTTTGCTTCTGTCCCACCTCCCGACCGGGATTCGCTGAGAGCTCAGTGCGAAAATGCCAAGCGCCATCTAAGCGATGAAGATCAAGCCGAAATTAGCCTGGTCTCCTACTGCGGTCGTCCCCTGACGTACACGGTTGAGAAGAGATGGTTCGAAGACATAGTTTGGCCCTACGTCGATCGGGGGGTCGAACTGCTAAGATCGACGATTCAACATGCGGAGTTACCATTCGAGTCGATAACACGTTTGCTCGTGACGGGCGGGTCCAGCAACCTCAGATTACTTCACGAAACACTCCAGACGGATCCTCAATTTGGCAAAGCCTTTCTTCCTGCGCGGGATGCGCAGTGGGATGTTGCTCAAGGCGCAGCCATTTTGCACTCCGCACCGGGTGGAGATGAACTCGCTGAGAGTATCGGACTCATATTAAGCGATGGCTCCTTCTACGAACTTATTCGTGATGGGGAACGACCGTCTGCCGACATGGCCTCCATAGCCGTCTCACTCGTTGAGGACAGCGATACGGCCCATATCGTCGTCGCGAAGCGACGGCTGGACGAACGCAGGAATCCCTTGCAGCCGGAGCGAATGACAATGTTCGGAGTGAAGACGAACGGTTTTGATGCTGAACGCATCACAATACGCTACGGAATCACGCAAGATCTCAGTTTTCGTATCGAGGCGTTCAGCCACGCGTTGGGTCCTCGTGCCACCGAAGTAAGAGAGTATGGACATCTGCGCTTCGCGTATGCTCTGCCGGGGTGACGATGCAGCCTAACGTCAATTTCAGGTCAAACGTTTACGTTCACGCTGAAGGCGAGTTGGAAGACGACCTTGCGTTCATAACTCAGGTAAGGGAACGCCGAGCATTGCTGAAATTATGCTCCATAGCGCCAAGGGTGCGCGCGCAATTGAGCAGACGTCAGATTGCTGAGATCCAATGGGGACAGCGTTGCCTCCAGTGTGGGGCAATACCCGAGGGCGTCGTTATAAGAAACGGGAAAGAGGTCGTAACATTCCATTGTCCTCTGCGCACATGCCCCATACAACTAACGAGAACGCGAACCATCAGGGTGGAACGCTCTCTGATCGATCGCGTTACGCGTAAATTTGGAATGCCTATTTCCGAATGTGCAATTCAGGCTCTCGAGAACCGCCAATCCACCGACAACACAAACGGCGATGGAGACGGCCCGCTTCTGCCGACGCAAGTGAGCTTGCCGTTGTCGCTTTTCTATTTCTATACAGACCTTGAAATTGTAGCTGCATTGAGAGCCACATTGGAGTGATCCCATGGCGGAAGTCAGTCTGAGTTCATTTTACGATTCGCTGCAATCCACATTCAGGCGCTACTTGTTCAGCCTGACTCCGATCGCTGACAACGAGATTCAGCTCCGTCATGCATTCTGGGATGCCCTAGGAGGAGCGGATGCATTCGCCAGAGAACCGCTCCTCAGCGTAATTAAAGCTTACGAGAATAGCGATTCTCTCTCCAAGCTAATCGACCTGAACCTGCTGCACAAGAACCTTTCACGACTTCCGCGTGAGCAGTTGGATATTAATCGCCCTCTTTATCAACACCAAGTCGAGAGCGTGCGTCTCGCCTCTACTGGACAGAGTTATGTGGTAGCGACGGGCACCGGAAGCGGAAAGACGGAATGCTTCCTAATTCCGATTCTCGACGACGTCCTGTGTAATCCAGGGCCCGGCGTTCGCGCAATTGTTGTCTATCCCATGAATGCGTTGGCGAATGACCAACTCGACCGCCTTCGCAGATTACTCGTCGATCTGCCAGAGGTCAGTTTTGGCAGATATACCGGTGATACGGCTTGGAACATTTCGGAAGTTGATGAGAGGGATAAGGCGGATATGCTAGACCCCAACGAGCGTTTCACGAGAGAAACAATCAGGCAAGACCCTCCGCACATTCTGCTCACCAACTTCGCCATGTTGGAATACCTGCTTCTCCGACCTGGCGACCACGACATATTTCGACACCAACGCTTAAGATTCGTTGTCCTAGATGAAGCGCATACTTATTCAGGGGCGCAAGGAATTGAGGTCAGCTTGCTGATGCGTCGACTGAGGCTTGCATACTCCAATCGGCGCATCCAGTTCGTTCTTACTAGTGCGACGCTATCGGACAGCGAAAAGCAAGACTCTAGAAGAGAAGTTGCAGAGTTTGCAAAGCAGCTTACAGGAGGAGAGTTTGATGCAGCCAACGTCTTACTTGGCACTGTTGCCAGGCCGTTTGCAAACGATCTGGTTGCGACGCCATTTGAACGCTACTTACAAATGGTGCCGGATGACGACGCGCTCCAATTCTGGCTAGCAGCGTTGGATGAAACACGGAAGATCCAGAGTCTCCTCCAACAGGCTGAAATGTTGGCCGCCGGGAGCGAAGCGGAGACGCACGCCGGTCGGTTGCTTTACGGTGCGTTCGCAAAGAATCGTGAACTCGCGGAACTTCACAGAACCTGCTCCGAACAGCCACGCACACTTTCAGAGGTCTGTGAGCACTTGTGGTCTCGGTCAGATCCAGCCGCCCTTAGAGTGATGCACTGGCTCGTGTCCGTAGGATCACGTGCACTTCCCACCGAAGAGTCCGCCCCACTCGTTCCTGGCCGTTATCATTTCTTTTTTAGGGGTATTCCCGGAGCTTCGGTCTGTTTGGCACCTGATTGTCCTGATCGAGATTCCCATCCAGGCACTTTCTGGGGAAGCTTCATCCTTTCCGAACGGATCGAATGTTCTCACTGCAGCTTACACGTTATGCCACTTAGCTGCTGCTTTAACTGCGGGATGCCCGCAGTCACAGTCTACGTTGGCGAAGACCGAAAGTGGCAGGCTGTTCCTCCCTTGGCGTATTCACATACACGAGTTCTAACTTGGAATGACATTGACACCGATGACTATAGTGATAGCGAGGAGCTCAGTTCCGCCTTTCTGTGCCTGGCCTGCCGCGACATTGAATTGGAGCAACCACCGCAGTGCTGTCGTAAACCTGTGATTGTCGAGCTTAAATCACTGAACCATGATAAAGAAGGACAGCTTCGCACCTGTCCACGTTGTGGCAGCTTTGCGAGGCCATACCCAACTGTCCTCCGCAGCTTTACCAGTGGAGAGGATGCGCCAACGGCAGTCTTGGCGGAAGCAATGATAAGAAATCTGACTGTAGAAGATTCGACCAAGCCTGCCTCTGGGCGTCGACTCCTCGCGTTTTCAGATAGTCGTCAACGTGCCGCACATTTTGCTCCCTATCTGATGCGGACAACTGCCGATGCACAGTATCTTCGGCCGTTGCTGGAAGCTATCCGTGTTGCGGAGTCAGCCACGAATGGTCAAGGGACCACGATCCAAGAGGTTGCTCAACGTTTTACTCAACATGTCTGCCGCCAGACATACGTCGCACTTCGAGAAAGCAATGAAGACGGCGAGCCCATAACTAAAGTCAAGGCCAGTTCCAGGCTCAGAGGGGCCGACAGGCGAGCGATTACCAACGAGTGCATGATCTCGTTACTCCAACACTTCACGAGTTCAGGGAGGTCTCGTTTAACGATTCCCGGCCTCGCCCTAGCCCATGTTTACCAAGCCGATTTGCAAAGTATTGACATATTAGGCAGTTACGATGATTCAAAAGCGCAAGTGGCACTACAAATGCGCACAGAAGCGGGATATGGGGGAGATCAGGCGATGGTTTTGCGGGTCCCTCCGGGCGCGGGGTGGATGTCCAATGCGTCATAGATGGCGCGCTGAGGCGGTTCGGCGCGGGTGGCCTTGCGCACGTGCAGGGTGCGGCCGTCGGCGCAACGGAAGGTGGCGGTGACGCGGTGCTGGCCGCCGAGGATCCGGCGCAGGGTGGACCAACTGGCGTGTTCCCCGCGTGCGGCCAGGCGGCGGCGGATGACCTGGACGAGTTGGTAGGCGATGACGGTGACGAACAGGTGACCCTCGGCGCGAATGGGCTTGCGGTGATAGATGGGGCGCAGACCGAGTTCGGATTTCAATGAGCGGAAGACGGCCTCCAGATCGGTGAGGGTGATGTAGGTGCGCCAGAGCGTTTCCTCGTCCCAATCGGTTTCGCTGCTGCGCAGACAATAGACGCCCGGATGGGTGGCCATCGTGCCCGGGACCGAACGCCGGGTCCAGGTCAGCCCGACCGCGGTATCGCCGGTGTCGTCGGTGGCGACCTGGACGTCGTAGTGTTGGGCGGCGCCGCGGCTCTGTTGCTTCAACCGCCCGATGCGCTGCCAGACCTGGGCGAGGCGTTTCTGAGTGCGCGGCCGGGACAGGCCTTCGGAGAGTTGGTCCAGAGCCTGTTCGAAACGCTTCCCAAAGCGCTCGGTCATGGCCTGTTCCTTCTCGGCCCGTTGCTCGGAATAGCAGTACAAGCGGGCTTCCTGGCCATCCTCGTCCACGGTCTTGTGCAGATGCAGGTCCTCGCCCGAGGCCGTCCGGATCGAGACCGCCGCCTCGGGATCGAACTGCCGGTCGCGTTGGCGGCTCACCACCAGGTAGCGGTATCCGGCCTCGCGCAACCAGGCGACGCGCTCCTGAGTGGCGATGCCCCGATCCATCACCACCAGGGCGTCGCCGGGGGCCTGGAGCGCCTCCAGCATCTGAGGCAGGGTCCGATGCTCGGTCACGTTGCCGGCGAAGACCTGGGAGCGGCGCACGAAGCCGCTGCCATCGAGCACGAGCCCCAGGGTGAGGAGGGGACAATCCCGGCGCTTGTCCTTGGAATGTCCCCGCTGCGCCTGGGGTTGCTCCTCGGCCTGACCCTCGAAGTAACTGTTGGTGAGGTCGTAGAGGGTGACCGTGGGCCGCAGATCGAACAGGCTCATCGCCTGCTCGAACAGGTGGGTTTCAATGGCGTCCCGGTGCGCCATCAGGGCGTCCGAGGCCCGGTACAGTTGCATCGCCCCCATGGTCTCGAAGTCGACCCCCAGCAATTCGCCCAGGCCGCTGCGTTCCCGGAGCCAGCGGTGCGTCGCCCTTTCCGAGGCGGGCGCGGCCAGACGCCCGATAATCGATCCCGCCGCGGCGGCGCGCAGGGGGCCGTTGATGCCCAGACGTTGGAACAGTTCCCGCAGCCCCAACCGGTCCATCGCCCACAGGCCGGCCTGCTCCACGCCCACCGAACGCGGGCGCGTCAGTTCTAGCGAATCCACCTCCACGGTCACGGTCCGCGTCTCGGGGGCGGGGCCGGAGAGATCGGCTTCGCGGGCGATCAACAGGGCCGCGATGCGTTGGGCTTCCTGCTCCAGGGCGGCCGAATCGTCCGGGATGAGGGCGTATTGTCCGGCAAGCAGTTCCTCGATCCGGACGCACAACCGGGGCCAGTCCGCC
Source organism: Terriglobia bacterium (assembly GCA_965263045.1). Taxonomy (GTDB): domain Bacteria; phylum Acidobacteriota; class Terriglobia; order 20CM-2-55-15; family 20CM-2-55-15. The sequence continues at coordinate 75,032 of CBDHGK010000031.1, read as the reverse complement.
TGCGGGATGTCGAAGTGCCGTCCCAGGTTGAGCAGGGTGCGCTGGCGGACCTTGGCGCCGATGCGTTCGGAGCGGACGAGGCGGTGGGAGAAGTAGATCTGGCCGTTTTGGGTGCGGCGGGTTTGGGTGCGGCGAACGAACATGGGAACACGATACCGGGGGGCGCAAGCGAATTCAACCCCAACATAACGATTATGGCACTACATTCGTCACCTCAACTAGGAATCAACAACTTACGGGGTTTTCGGCCCAAAATGGCAAAAATCGCACCCGATCAAGCGGCAAATGGGTAAACATGGGCTAGCGACCGCCGAAATCGAACTCACTGAGGATGAAGAAAATATTGTTCGGCAGCGATTCCCGGCTCTGTTCAGCAATGACGAGGAAGCTGGATTGTGCTTGATGCAGCACTTGCTCGCTCGGATCGCGCAGAGAAAAGCCATCACTTTTCCCGACGGAATATCGCTGAGGCTCATCAGCGACGGACCGCAAATGGCTACGTATCACGCTAGCGCGCAGTCACACGAGGCAGGGAGGCAACGCTACCGTTGGAATCCCTTTCGTGCGCCGGATCGATCTCGTACCCGCGCCGTACGCAACAGCTATCAACTAGCGATGGTGGAAAAGTTTACGGGTTTGTCTTCAGCCAATGATGCGGCGAAGCTAAGTACTCTGCTCGATCAAATGTGGGACACGTTTCGCGACACTGAAGTTCTTCAACGGACAGACTATCCGAATGAGTTTCAATTGGACCACACTCGCTTTCTCCTATCCACAAACAAGAACTGGTGGTGCTGCAATCGATGCGGACGATTCACAATCCATAACGCGCACCTGATTTGTCCGTCAGCAGAATGCGAAGGAACATTAGAACGAAAATCATCGCTTCAGCGTGAGGAACGGTTTCGAAATAACCATCGCTACCATCGTCTGCTTGAGTCGGATCCGATTCCATTGATTGTTCGTGAACACACAGCCCAACTAACTAATAGGGCGGGGCGAGAATATCAGCGGCAGTTTCGGGATTGCGACCTAAATGTCCTTTCGAGTTCGACAACGTTCGAACTGGGAGTTGATGTTGGGCAACTGAAAGCCGTTTTACTTAGAAACGTACCGCCGACCCCTGCGAGCTACATACAAAGGGCCGGCCGCGCCGGGCGGCGACGCGAAGGCGCCTCCTACGCCGTAACATTTGCGCGAACGGTTCCACATGACCAGTTCCACTTTCATCAGCCATTAGCAACGGTGAGTGGAACGGTACCTGTGCCTCGGATTAACTTGGCGAACTCACGCTTGGCGCAGCGCCACGTGAATTCTTTATTAATTGGCCGCTACATGCGAGCGAAATTACCCGCCGGCACGGATAGGATTGCAGTCCGTGAATTTTTTCTTGATCCGTCGGAGGAGCGATCACTTGCATCACAGATGAAAGACTGGGCAAGAGAGAACTATCAGGACCTACTTGCGGATGTAAATGCGGTCATTCCAAGCTCCTGTAACCTGAATGCTGCGGATGCGATTACCGATGCAACGGAAACACTATGCGGCAATAGGAGTGTAGCCACAGAACTTCAACAGAGGCTGGCGGGATATGAAGAACAGCGCTCCCAGCTACACTCCATCGTCGTGGACACACAGAATGCGACTGACCGCCTCGAAGCAGCCAAAGCTATGAAGTCAGTCGAGGCTCTCAGAGATCAGCTTCTGAACGAATCAATAATTGATTGTCTCTCGTCAGAACACTGGCTCCCAAGCTACGCGTTCCCGCAGAACGTCGTCCGCTTGCTTGTGCGCCAGCCCAACTGGAGCAGGAGGATGCGGCTCGAACGCGACGGCGAGTATGGGATCTCCGAATATGCGCCCGGTGCTGAAGTCATAGCAGATGGTCACGTATTCTCAAGTGCAGGAGTTGATCTTCAGCATCGAAAGCTGGAAGTTCGCTCCTATCGCATTTGTTCCAGTTGCAGGACCGTTCAAATCGAGCCGTCATCGACTGCAATCGACCCGCAATGTACTTGCGGGGCGCAACCACAGGGGAAGCTTGGAGTGCCCCGCGCATTCATCGAACCCCTTGGTTTCACGACAATGTGGAACGCATCTGTTCCTGAGGCTCGCCTCTTTCGCCTAAAGCCACCGCCCAATTCGGAAGTCTTCTTAATTGAGGGAGCAACGGCAGAGAGTTTCAGTGAACACCCTGAAATTCCTGGTGTCACGCTCGCATATCGCTCAGATGGTCGGCTCTTCAGGGCGAATCCAGGTCGAGGCTTCAATCCGTTTCGGATCTGCATTACCTGTGGTCGTTCATTCAAACCGTCCGAAAGGCCACATAACCACAGGACTCCATGGGGCAGCCGCTGTGCCAGCAGTTTGATCCAGCGCGTCGATATGGCTTACCAGTTCAGTACCGATACCTTACAGGTCCGCTTTGACGGAGTTCATCCTGAACCGCCGCCTATTACCGATCGCCCTTTCTGGACATCTCTTCAAACCACAACACTCGCCGCGGCAGCCGACATTCTTTCTATTCCTCAGAACAATCTGGATGCTACCCATCGCAGCCAGAGCAGCGATGGGCTCGGAGGGGAGCTAGTGATGTACGATCGCGTTCCGGGTGGTGCTGGGTATGTTGAACGAGTTCGCGAGGAATTGCCGGAGATTTTGGGTCTTGCACTGGATCGGTTGAAACACTGCCCAAATCCCGGATGCGACCTGGAAGGCAGTTGTTATGTCTGCCTAAGAACCTACTGGAATCAGTTTCAGTGGGAGCATCTGAGGCGCCGAGTAGTTGTTGACTGGCTTGAGGCCGTTCGGTAGCGTCGCACGAACCGATTCCATTTTACTGGATGTGTTGTAACTTTCAAAAACAGCAAGAGAGCGACGGGTTGGATCAATCAGAAGTCAGGGCGTGTGCTTGACGTATGATTGGTAGGGCGCGCTCGATATCATCGGTACTCCAGAGTCGAACGTAGACATCGCCATTGTGCTGGGCATGGACGAAGAACGCTCTCTGCGACGCGTCCTTGGCAATACCATGGGGATCCGTCCGGCTCTGTCTCACTTCATCTGGAGTTTCCAACGCTGCTCGCACAGCCTCTTCCTTGCCAGCCATTGCGGGGTGTTTCTCCGCAACGATCAGATGCCAGCGAATTCTCGTAACTTTAACGCGAAACCCGACGGGTGTTTGAACCTCGAATAGAACTGCTGAGGCGAGTATCACTCAATCATTCTACTGTCGGCCGCGGCGGATTCCTGTTAAGTCCACACAGATGGGTGTGACTCGCCTACTGTGCGACGCGCTTTCGGGTGATTGCATCCTTCATTCTTCCATTCGTTTGAGCCACTCCAGTTCTTCGGGGATCGCATGAACGCGGCCGCCGGAATCAAGCCGGACAATGATCGTGTCACGCCCGTAGGGCGGCAGTGCGAATTGAATCCCGTCAATAATGCCCTCCCTTCGCCGTCTCCGCCGCACCAGGCAAACCGGTTCGCCGATGTGCAGATCGGTGGCCTCCACGCCGGGAGGAATCGGTTCGTATTCAATCGTTGTTTTGACCTCCAGGGCAGTGTCACTTTGTAAATTATATGGCACAAGAGTTTACGCTCTATTGGTCGCGAGTGAGCCCGTTTGAAAAACCGTTTCAGTGTTTCGGGCGAGCGGGCTGAAATGACGGTCTCAAAAACTGGACGAATGTGCGATGAAGAAGATTCCGTGGGCGCTGTGGCTTTCGGGTGTATAACCTGTCCATCCGGTGGCAGGGAAAATGGAAATCCCGGCTCAGGGCTCGGGGTCTAGCTCGAGCAGCAGCGTGCGAACGGAGCACACCATCATGGAAACACCGAACGAGGTAGCCCACCAAGGCGTCATCCCGAATCACCATTTCGCAGTGGCGTCGTCTGAGTGCATCAAGTTGTACCGCGACGGGTGTCTGCTTAGTGCAGTGATGGTGTCGCAATCTGTCACCGAAGGCATATGGCGCTTCGTGCTGGAAAGAAATCAGATTCAGCTGAAAGAGTTGAAGGGCGGTGAAAGAAAGATAAATCGCCCAGCCATTGGGGAATACTCGTCAAGCGGAAGATCATCTCGACTGAGTGCGCTGCCGCGTTCGTCAGAATATGGGGCAGCTTTCGGAATGACGTGCACCACATGAACCCGAAGGTCAGCACAGTTAACTTTCCAGAAGTTGCAAAGCAGAACATGGACGATCTGGCCGCTATCGAAAGGGATCTCTTCGCGGTCACATTCAGCGCGGATGCAGGAAAGCTCGTCCTATGTTCAACCGCGCTATTGGGATCTTCAAGAGGACGGTACGACGCCAGTGTTTCTTCGGGAACCACGGATCGGCCCTGGCGTGGGGCGGGCCGTGCATCCCTCTAGGAGCCTGTCGGGAATAAGAAGTCTGCAACCAAGAATCAACCACTTACAGACCAGGGATGGCTCGTAAGTTGTTGATCCTTGCTTCGAGGGAGCCAATTCCCGACAGGCTCCTAGCTAGCCGGCGCAAAAAAACGGATCCTGGGGCCGCTCAGCGCCCTGCGGGCCGATGAGGAAGTTGTGTTTGCGTGCGTACTCTAAGGATGGCAAGGCGCTGGCTGCCCACGTCTTGCAGCGCGTCGAGACTCTCAAATAGGCAACGGTTTTCACGGCCTGACCATGGAATACGCCTTTGGGTATTGTATCTGACAGATATGAACCATGGAATGCGTCACGTTCAATGCTACTAAACTGTTCGGTTATAACGAGCGTTTGTTCCTGACAGAACCCTGCTGGTCTCCGACCTCGACGTCTCGTCAACGCATCCTTCGGCATGGCTTTTCCTCTTATTCGGTCTTCATTCCAAATCAGGTCCGGCACAACACCACGGAGATTGGCCGCTGACGACCAGACGATCACCTGCTGTCAGCGAGTCCAGCAATGCGTCGATGCGCCCCTGGTCCCGGGCTAATGATGAGTGGAAATCCGCATGGGGAAGCCGGAAAGGCGAACGGAAGAGTTGCTCCTGGGGAGGATAGGTACCGCCCATCCCCTCGAGCGCACAGCATTCCGTCTCGGTCCTCGCGGTCACGGGTCCGCCAACCGCTTCGCGCTCTGTGACTGTTGCTGCCCACTCCAGCCGTGCATCATATATGAGGGGATGGGGCTATCCGGCTTGGCCGGTCAACAACCCACTCTCGCAGAGGTCCTTCACGCTGTTGTCGAGCTGCTTTGCGCCGTCGGCATAGACCAGCAAATCATCCTTGCCGAACACGGCAACGTTGTTGCGGTTCCCTCCAAACGTGCCTCCGGCCTGGCGCTCGTGCAAGATCAGGAAATCCGCTGCTGCCCGGTCGGCGGTAATGCGGACATTGGGACAGAATCGGCGCAACTGCTTCATAACCTCGATGGTTTGAGGCTCTGTTGTGCCGCCCATATTACCTCCCCAAGTGCCGCCAGACCCGCTAAAGCTCGATACCGTTGACCCTTCCACAAATACCAGGACTCCGGTGGCACCCTCTTGAGCGACCGTGTTCATGGCGGTCAATGAAAGCAGCACTACTCCGACAACTAATCTCAGCATAGCGATAGACCTCTCCTTCGAAGTTTTGCGAACGTGACGAGTATCCCAAATGGTTTCATTGCCACTCCTCTTGTGTTGGTCGTCTTACCCGAGATTTCCATTGTGGCCGGTCCGATCAGCACGTTTATACACGAAACCAATGAGTGCTCCGGTTCGGCAGTATTCGTCCGTTCTGATTCAGACCTGATCTGGAATGAACACCACAGTCAGCCGCCTTCGGCTCTGAGAATCAACCGAAAAAAGGATCCTTAGCCGGTCCCCCGTCTCCCGCACAAAATCGCCAAAGAGCCCAAAGAATAAGGGCGTGAACAGGACAGGAAAGAACCACCTGTGCATCGGCACCGAGATCCCATTTGCCTCTTCTATGTTCTTCCTCCGGCGCTTCGCCGCGTCTTCTTCCCGTTCCGATTCGTACCTGATCTGGAATGAAGACCGAGCAAGTGACGCGGCTACGCCGCTCTGATATCAGTGCGACGGCCCGTAGTCCCTCTCTGGACAACGATCGCGGGCACACTCCGGCTGCTGCTCCCGCTGCCGTGCGACCTCCCGATTAGGGCACTCCAATTCCCATGTTCGCGAGTCAAATGCGTCTAGTGTCATCGTTCTCGCCACTTGATCTATCCGCGCTTCCCGCGCCGCCGGAGACTCAATCCAGTCCGGCTGCGGGAATCATTTATACCAGATATCGACCATTAGCCGCCGCTCCCGCTCAGGCCGCGACGTCCCCCACGCCTCTTTATCCTGCTCGCGTAGCCGTTCCGCCGTCGGCCTTCGGCTGGCGATCAAGCAACGCGGTGACATTCTGGTCACGACGACTCCGCCGGTGGATGAAAACGTGGCCCCCACCACATCCGGCCTGTTCTTCCCCCATTTTGTGGATTCCGGCGGCTGGACGACCCAGTTCATTCTCTTCAGCGGTTCCCCGGGCCAGACAGCGTCCGGGGTGATCCGGTTCACGGGGCAGGACGGGCAGCCCCTGGAGTTGTCCGTGACTCCGACGACGGATCCAACAATTCCGTGAAGACACCCATGAGCGGTAATGCGTCAACGCACAGACAGGGCGCCATCGACGCTACGGCACTGCGATGAGCGCCGATCGTGAGGGATTGTGAGCCGTCATCAGCGCCGAGGCTCTGGTAGGGCGGGGCCGAAGCCGGTATGGGAGAACTCAGACCGTCACCAATTCGAGGTTGCTTCCACCACCACCCCGGCGAAGCGTCGCGCCTGATCCTGCAGTACCCGAACCACAGCATCGCTGCTCCTTACATCAGAAAGGGAAGAAAAATGAGTACCCACCGTCTTCAGACCAAATTCCAACGGTCGGTATGGCCCATGGATCGTACAACTCACCGGCGAGCATTGCTCCAGGAACTGTCGCTCTTGGCAATGGCCATACCATTGGGTCATGATTGGATCTTTGCAGACTTACTGGCGATCGCCATCCGGGGAGAAATAAGTGACTGCATCGGTGCGAAGTGTGAACGTTGACAATGTGAAGCGGCTGGTGGAAGCGGTCCGAATCGCGGACGGATTTGACATGGAGAAGATCCTTCGGGCGGCATCCGATATCGGAGGATACGCACCTGAAACGAACCCGCGCTACGAACCCGATGGCCGGAAGGAAGCGTCTGACGATATCGAGCGATTCGAGTGGGTTGCCCGATGGCTGGGTCTGAAGGAACCGGAAGCCGAAGTCCTGTTCAATCCCGACTGGCAACCGTATACGCCTTCCGATATCACTCGGGAGCATCTGTTGGCTGTTCTGGAAGCGATCTGCGAAGGTGAGCCGGTGGATCGGAATATCTGGGTCAGGAGCGATCCAGAGCGGAACCGGCAAAACACGGCCCGTCCAGGGCAACCGGCTGCAAACAGATCGGTGTAGATACCGGGCACCGAATCACCCGCAGAACAAATGAAGAAGCCTCCACTCAAATACGTCGGTTCGAAGGCTTCTCTTTCCACTTACTAATTGGGCCACCGGGAGCCGTCAGCCATTCAAATATTCGCTTAATACTTAGAATCAGGACAGTGGAAGCCACCAGTTCAAACAGATTAAGGTTCATGCTTTTCTTCCATCAGATCAGCTGCATCGGCTTATTCTCCCACGTTCCCCAGACAAGAACAGGCACACCTCTCATAACCAAACGATAAGCAGCTTGATCGTACTCCTCCGGCCCACCGCAGACGGTCTACGGGAAAACCGAACAGCAGTTGACGAACAGCACCCATCCTGGGTTCTTCGCGGGAGGGAGCAGAGCGTCAGCAGCCGCGCCATGAAGCCGAGCGAAGCGGAACTTTGGCCCGAGCCAGTAACGAGTGGCTCATGTCATTGCGGGATCGACAACAACTCGCGGACTTTGGCCTCAGACCAGTCCACGGGTTCCGTCTCCCCGTGCGCCCCCCGGATACAGTCGTCACGGAACCTGTCGAGAAGGATGTTCCTGGCGCGCGCGTCGTCGCCGAACTCCACCAGTATCGGCGCGGCCTGCGCCCGCAACTGGACCACGAGCGGATCGTAGGTCTCCGGATAGATGTTGCGGATCTCCCAGGGCGTGACGCCGTCCAGCTCGGGATTGCGTGCGATCCCAGCGGCGATGCAGGGATTGAGAACCCGCTCGTCGATATCGTCGGCCGCCGCAGGCGGCCGGGCCAGTGGGTTGACATAGGCTCGCCGGGCCTCGGCGCTCGTACTGGCGATGTCCTGCACCGCCGTCCTCGGCTCAACGCATCTGGTAAGAGCTAAGCCAGCCTGGATTTTTGTTTCAAAGAACTCAATCGCCGACAGGGCGGACGCGCCGGGATCTTCGTAGGTGTAGTCCATGCCGAGCATCAGCACCTCGTTGGCGGCGAACCCCAGCTCATCGAACAGCACCCATCCTGGGTTGGCGTCCTGATGCGCTTTCACCGCCTCCATCCAGGCATAGTACGGGCCTGCCTGCGAGAACCCCCTATCGAGGAATGCGGTGTCGTCTTTGAATGTATGGAGTTGGTCGTACAATCGCACGAGTTCCATTGATGCCTCCGAGAGCTTCCTCGGGATACAAGGTGTTTCCTGTTCATTGTTTCCAATATTCATCGCATCGGGATCTTCCTCTCGGTCGGCCACGATTCCCGTGGCTTCTGAGGCGACCTCTGTATCTGTTACTCCCCGCAACGCCGACTCTTCCGGCTGCGTTTCTGGCGTGGGGACTGGAAGTAATGACCCACCGACGGCAAACAGTACGAATGACGCAACCCACACAACGGCTGCTCGGTTGCGGGTTGGCAACCAGAAACGCGGTCGCGGTCGAATGAGTGAGAGGAACGCCACCGTTCCCGTCACCATACTTATGAGAATCAACAATCCGCCCATGTGTGACTCCTGTTGTAGGTGGTTGCTCTTGAAGACCAGGCCAACATTCTCGTCCTGAATGTAGCGTTGGAGAATGTCCAGGTTGTCGCTGTAGTACAGAGAGTTGCCATTTCGTCGACCGGCTACAAGTTCTGGAGATACGTGAAGTTGACCGCGCTCGCCTCTCCCTTTGACAGAGCAGCTCTGTAAAGCGCGGAATCCACGGTGAACAGTGGCCGTTCCGCCGAGATGACCTCCAGAAGCGCGGTGTCGGCTAGTCCAAGCCGTGTGAAATCGCTGTTCTGCGCGGCGGTGGAACTGTCGACGACAATCTCCTTGCTTATTTCGATGAGGACCCGGAGCTGGTCAAGAAATCGAGTGTCTTCGGGGTCCTCGAGCAGATTGGACGCTTCGGTAAGCGTATTCGGCGTAACAAGTATTGGGAGATCCCCGATCTCCACGAGAAGACGGTCGTAATTTTCCGGCGTAAATGTCCTCGTTCGGCGACGTTTACCAACCAACTTTCGATCTACTAATCCAACGACAAGCACCGCAAGTAGATTCGCATCGATGAACGTTCCCGTCCGGCGCATCATCTCAAATTCGCGTTGAGCAGAGCGCGATCGGTCAGGGATACGATACGACCTGTATGGTCATCAATTTGAACAACCTTGAATACTCGCGCGCTCCTGTCTCCGACGGCTGCCGACACGGTGGGCACGAGGCCCCATGCCCGAGAGAAGCCGATGGTCACTTTCCAGCTATCGCTCGCGTCATCAAATACAATCTCTTCGAGACCTACCCACTGGATGTTTTCATTTTCAAAAATTTTGTTTATGTATTCTTTCGCCGTTTGTACGGCTTCTTGCACGTCCATCCCGCCTCCATCTTCCATGGTTTCGTCGCTCCCTTTCCTCCCAATCCGTTCTGCCCATTCTCTCACGCCTCCAAGAAAGACCAAACCTAGCCCTAGCGGCTGGGACTAAAGTCGCGCTCCGGCCCGCGCTGCCGTTCCCGCCGCTGCTGCTGCCTCTTCCGGATCACGTTTAAACCCCGCTCAACGCTTTGGCGATCTCTCTGTAGTCCCTCCTCAAGAGCTTGACTTGCTGCTTCAAATCCTCGGCCAGCGCTCCGGCTTCAAGTCCTTGACCGATTCTTCGAGCCGCTGCACCTGCTCCTGTAATTGGTTCTGGTGCAGATAGCGAAGGGACTTGGCGATAATGGGATATGGCGCATCTCAACACTGCACGGAATCCTCGCCTACTGCGAGCGTGAAACGATTCAATTCACCCGAGGCCGGGCGCGCCGGAAGAACGACCAGTGCTTCGTCGAACAGAAGAACGGCTCGATCGTCCGCCAATTGGTCGGCTACGACCGCTACGAAGGCTCATTGGCCTATAGACAGCTTGCCGAACTCTATCGGGTCGTCCGGTTCTACGTGAACTTCTTCCAACCGTCCATGAAGCTCACGACCAGGACTCGCGATGGATCGCAGGTGACGAAACGCTACGATATCGCGCAAACGCCCTATCAACGGCTCTCGAATTCGGATGCGCTCGGCCCGGAGGTTCGCGATCGCCTTGCTGCGATTTACCAACGTTCGGATCCGGTCGATCTCCTACGACAGCCCGAGAAACTCCAGGATGCATTCTGGAGACATGCGAAGGAACTGGCCTCTGCCACGCCAACCGACGACATCGTGCGCGCCGCCCTTGTGTCCCCGAATTGCGGCGCAGATGCAGACCGAGCCCTGATTGAGGCGGAACTCCCAGATCCCGACTTCGAGCAACGAATCAGGCGCCAGTATCGCAAAACACGGAAACAACGCGTGTCCATGGCGTACTCGCCCGGACCCGTTCGGCGGCGTCTGGGAGGAGATGCGGTCATGGCTTGAATCCGGTCCTGGGCGGACATCAAAGTCGCTGTTGCTTGAGCTTCAGCAGCGGCACCCGGGACGTTATCCCAACGGTCAGTTACGGACCCTGCAGCGGCGCGTGCGCGAATGGCGGCGTCAGATTCTGGAGACTTTCGATGGCGAATGGCTCGAACTGGATCGGGTCCGCCCGGCTTCAGCATCTGCGGGCGACGGGGCCTGTGGAACAGGCGGTCGCTCCGCGACCTTGGAAAACTCTTCGAGTTTCCCACTTTCCCACAGCCTCGACGGCGGGAAGAACTCTCCCGTTTGACCGGTCTTTCGGTAACATTTTCAAATGAGGCAATACGGCCGGGAATTTCGATTGTCGCTGATCAAAGGCTATACTGACCACTGGGCGAACGAAGGAGACGCCCCATCCATGAAACGGTACATTGCATGCTGCTTGCTTATTCTCGGCTTACCAACAGTGTCCTACGCTCAATCTAGGACACATATCTTCCCTCACATTGCTGACGGATTTTTCACAAACGGCTGGTACTACACGTCAACGATTGCAGCGGCTCCTTGGCTCCCTTTTGGTGCAAACTGCGAGGTCAACCTACAGGGACTCGAAGCCGATTTCGGATCGGGAAAGACCAACTCGTTTACATTTAAAATGTCTAGGGGAGACGGCTATTGGATCGAATCGACCGATGGTAAACAGCCTATAACGACTGGATACGCAGTAATGGAGTGCGACGCGAATGTGGATGCCCATCTCGTTTTCAGTTACTACACACCAGAGGGCCAACTATTCGGAGAGGCCACGGTGTTTTCGTCAGAAGAGGGGTTTTCCCGTACTGCGGATTTCCTTGTCGATATGTCTGGCGGTGCTCGATTCGGAGTAGCGATAGCGAACCTGGGAAGTCTTCCATCTAATTTTGTGCTGACATTCAAGTCGGCTGGAAGAGTCGACATCACCGCTACTGTTACCGTTCCAGAGCGGTCAAATCGGGCCTTCTTCCTTCTTGAGGAGTTGGCTAATATACCCAGCGGCTCAAAGGGAATTCTCGAAATCAGGAATGAAGTATCCGAGAAATTCGGAACGGTCGGACTGAGATTTGTAGGGGAAGTGTTCTCTACGGTCCCGGCCAACTAAGTAATTCTCCACGCCGGTGGGGCTCAAGCCCCTATCAGGTCCGAACACCACAGGGGGAGAGACGAGAACCGCGAAGTGGAAGTTAAACGAGATAACTTCTAGCAGCTCCGCACGACGATTCGGAAATTGGGGCACTTTTACGGTCGAGGATTGCCCCCGGATCAACCCTTCTGAGATTTGGAAATTGCCGGATTTTCAACTCGGGGTAGAGCCGGATTCGGGGCGTTTTACTCACGCAAAAATTGGCTGGTTTTTGGAGGCCATATTTCATAGGCTGGGCGCGTAGAAACGTGAAATCACGAAACCAACCCCATATTTCACAATTTCCGGCGTCCAAATTTCACAGGTCCCATTCCTTGAATGCCCCCTATCTAGCCGTTCCCGCTGCGGTTTAGAAGGATTCCAGCCCGTTTTGAATGGCCTATGCTGGGCGCATAGAGCGGGGAAGGGTCGGGTGCATTCCTCCATCTGCCGAGCCCACGCACGAAGGCGACCTAGTAGGCGCAACCTAATCGATTGTGACGGTTCCGCCGCAGGACGATCTCGCGTCGATCTGCTTCGAGAAATCTGGCATCGCGAATCAGACGGGGGCGAGAGATCGGGGTCGGAGACCGGTAGGGTGCTGTCAGGAACAAACGGACGTTATGGCATAACAGTTCAGTGGCATGGACTGTGACGCATTCCATGGTCAGGCCGTGAAAACAGTTGTCTATTTGAGGGTCTCGACCGGCAGCAGGACGTGCGCAGCCAGCGGCTGGCCATCCTCAAGTACGCACGCAAACACGGCTCCGCATCGACGATTTCATCGAGGCGACCGCCTATGGACAGGCTTCAGAAAAGCGCTACCGACTCGACGACTTGATGCACGTCCTCCAGCGCGGCGACCGTTGGGTCGTCAGCGAACTCTCCCGGCTCGGCCGGTCGCTGGTGCAGGCTACGTAGTGTCCTGTCTAAAATACTGTTCCTATTTCTGCGCTTTGGCGCTGGGATCCATCCGAGCCTCTGGGAAGACGACCAACACACGAGGAGTTGCAATGAAACCATTAGGGAGACTCGCCACGCTCCTGGTGACAATGGCGTGCGCACTGCCCGCTATCGCTCAGTCCGACGAAACCGCGAAACGCTTCCATGTCTTCCCGCAGCTCGCCGATGGGGGTGGGTGGCAATCTGTCCTCCTCGTCACGAACGCTGCACAGTCATCGAGCTTCTGCACGTTCGCATTGCACGGCCTGAGTTTGGACAGGTTCTCTGAGGTCAGCGGCATCACGGTGTCCGGTTCAACGGCAACATTCGAGATACCGGGACCCAGCGGTTATCGGGTATGGCGCACCAAGAACGAATCGGCATTGGCGTCTGGATACGCAACTCTTGATTGCACGGCCCCGGTCGTGGCTCAAGTGCTGTATGCGTCGAGAGACGGATCGGGTGTGACGGGAATGGCCACGGTCTTCAGCTCACAGGCTGGAGGGGTCTTCCAGTTTCCGGTTCTGACACCGGAAGCCTCACTCGGAATCGCGATCGCGAACGATACGAACACGGAGGCCTCCTGTCGTTTTGTGTTGGAAAGTCCCGAACGCCAGAATCTCGGCCAAGCGACGCTTCCGGTCGCTTCGAAGTCCAACGTCGCGAAATTTCTTTTCGAAGTCATCCCAGTGCCGGACGGGTTCACCGAAGGATCCGCGACAGTGTCTTGCGATCAGCAAGTTGCTGTTATCGGACTGCAATTTGCTGGGGCCATCTTTACGACTCTGCCGCCGGCCGTTCTCTCCACGACCCCGGTAGATGCCGGGACCTTTCCTCCAGATCCGCCAGGTATCGACAACCTGCTCACGCCCGGGAGTGCCGTCGCCTTCAGTCTGGGACCCGTTGACAGTTCGACGCTATTCAATGGGGATAACTCCTTTCAACTGGAGGTTCCCGATGGCGCCGCCCGCGTCACCGTCACGCTGGAATCCTCTGATGACATGGGCCTGTATGTCCGCTATGGAGAAGACAACCGCGTGCAGAGTGGGAGCGTCGTCTCGGACTACAGTTCCGACAAGGTCTTTGCGGGCACCGAGGAGATCATCATCACCGGAGGGTCCGACCCGCCGCTTCGCGCCGGGACCTACTTCATTTCAGTAGTCCTCTTCGATACGGGTGTCGAGGCCGAGGGCACGCTCATGGCGACAGTGGAACTCGCCGGAGCGATTCCACCGCCTCCGCCAATTTCGTCTACTTGCGCTGCTGGGCTTGTGGTTCAGATCGGTGGATCATGCGATGTAGTCGTCGGAGGTAGCACTGTAGGCACTTTCAGTGTTTCCAGCACAAGCGGATGTCTCCGGATAGGAGGCATCAATCTATGTAGCGGTGAGGACCACAATATCCAAGGAGCGCGGTTCAATCAGTACCTGATCACCTTTGTAACCAACCGAAGACAAGACGGAAGTTGGGAAATTACTAGCTACTCCATATCATCGTAAGGGAGTGGATTCCATAAAACCCTGTTGGAACGCAGCGTCTGTCACGGGGCCTCTAAAAGGGGTTCCGGCCAGAGATCGGAGACGCAGGCTACGAAGCATTTCGGATCGATCGGAAAGAGTACCTAAACAAGATTTGATGATGAGATCCTTGCCGAAATTCAGAGATCTCGCCTTCTAGTCGCGGACTTCACACAAATGGACAACTGGACGGCACGGTGTCAACTCGGACGGCTGAAGAACGGCGAGTATTGTCGGCGCTCGAATCCAGGGAACCTCTTTCTTCGTCTGAATCGTGGGAGTTAGTCCGGCTAACGGACTTGCTGCAGCAGATCCGCGACCTGTGTCGCCAAGTTGAAATGCGGACCAGTCCGCAAAGTCCTACATCTTTGCGCGCATACCCGAATGATGAACTCCAGATCGTTCTTCGGGAGTCGGATCTTCTTGTCGACGATACGTGTCTGGGTTCGACAGTCGTGCTCGAACGCTCGGTCCTGGAGAAGCAATTTCTAGAAATAAGATAATAAGATTAAGGATGACAGGACCCTGATGACGTTGAGGTTTACCCCCGTCGAGCAGTGAGCGTGTTCCACAGGAGAGCCCGAAATGTCCTTAAAAGATAGCCACCTTCTCTCCCCCGCCGTGGCGGTTTGGAGCCTCGCCGCACTCCTTCTGCTGGCCGCTGGCAGTCCGCTTCTGCAGTCCCAGAACGATACGGCTCCCGTCGGGACCGAATCGTTCTCAATTCCAGATCGTGGAGGCAGATCCACCACGAGTAGTGGGACGGCCGAGTCCCTGAGACAGGGCTATGGGCGCATCCGCGCGGACGCGGGTTCGAGCACGCCTTCCGGGATCGCCATTTTCGGGCTCAGACAGGACGGCGTGCTCATTGCCGAAGCGGGCGTCCCGGCAACCGAACCGGTCCAGGAGGGGCGGGTATTTTCCGAAGTGGACGGGCCGGTCAATACCGGACTGGCGATCGCCAATCCGAATGACATGCCGGCAACCATCCGCTTCTATTTCACCGACACCAGCGGCACCCGTTTCGCGGACGGCAGCTTCGCACTCGGAGCGCACCAGCAGACTGCGAAATTTCTGGATCAAGCACCATTCAACAGTGGCTCCTCCGTCTTGGGAACCTTCACGTTTACCTCATCGGTGCCGGTTGCTGTCGTCGCCCTCCGTGGATTCACCAACGAAGCTGGCGAGTTCCTGATGACGACGCTCCCGGTCGCGCCCCTGGTAGGCCCACCGTCGCCGTTCTCTAGGACCCCCACGGATACGGTTTATTTTCCACATTTTGCCGATGGTAACGGATGGGAGACCCAGGTCATTCTTGTGAACCCAACGGATCGGGCGATCACGGGAATGGTCGGGTTCCTTGAACCGGGCAGCGGCGCGGTTGCGGCCTCTCCTGTGGTCTTGACGCTGGATGATGGTTCGACAGGGTCGGACTTCGATTATTCGATTCCTCCTCGTAGCGTTCAGAAGTTCACAACATCGAATCCCACTGGCAGGCTGGCGGTTGGCTCTGTGCGAGCGACTCCCAGCAGCGGAAACGCCGCCCCCTCCGGGCTCGTCGTTTTTTCTTATGCACCAGATGGAAAGACCGTTTCGGAAGCCGGGGTGCCCGCGTTGCCAAAAGGCACGGCATTCCGGACCTATGTTGAAGCGTCTGGAACGCCCGGACAGGCGGGTTCGATCCGAAGCGGGCTGGCCATTACCAACACGGCGTACACATCCAACACTGTGACTCTGGAGGTGACGCGACTCGATGGATCGCTGGCGGTCGCTCCAGAAACGCTATCGCTTCCACCCTCGGGTCAGATTGCCCGTTTTATCGACGACATATTCACACTGCCGGGCAACTTTGCCGGAGTTCTCCGGGTCACCTCCACGGGCGATGTGGCCGTGGTTGGGCTCCGACTGCGAATCAACGAGAACGGGGAGTTGAAGATGACGACAACCTCTCCGTCGAATGAGATGGATCCTTCGATCTCGGAGGACAGATTCTTCGCGCATCTGGCGGACTCAGAGGGTTGGTCCACACAGTTCATACTGTTCAGCGGGGCGGCAGGCCAGGCCGCGTCTGGAACACTGAGTTTTATCGATGCGTCCGGACAGCCCCTGGATCTGCCCACCGACAGCCGTGTGTCAGAGGGCTTGGCCCCCCCGGATGAGCGCGCATTCAACAGCCGCATGGTCGGCAATCGCTTGAACGCCGAGACCTTTTTCACAGACTTCGTGTCCAGCGGCCGCTTCATCGAATCGGGTGGTCGCCCGGGGAGTTACAGCTATGCCAACACCGGCCCGGATACGGGCACGTTAACACTGGCCTATGATCGTGCGGATTATGGCGGCGCATGCACGGTTCTGCTCACCTTCGCTTCGGCGACGACAGGCAGCTTGCACTTCACGTGTCGATCGGGGATTGAGGGTCGAGAAAACTGGAGCGTGAGTGCGATTGGCACGCCCCCCGCCCCGCAAGTTGCGGCCCGGAGCGGCACCGACACAGAACTCGAGGTTACTTTCACCGACTCCTTTGAAGCGGGAGAAGCCAGGGCTTACGATTTTGAAGCACGGACCAAGACGCCTGCAGGATCGTGGAGCGGAGGGTGCAACGTTTTCACAAACACTGCCTCCAACGCAGGAACAGTGTCCCTCACGCAGGGGATCACCGGTCTCCAGCCGGGAACGGTATATGAGGTGCGATACCGCTACAGGAACGCGTCGGCCTGCGACAGCGGATCCCCGGGTCAATGGTCCGAGGTAGGGGAGGGCGCGACCAGCGGTGGAGGGGCCGATACGCAACTGGCGTTCTCCGATGGTACGTCCGCCACTCGCGCAATCCCGGAAAACATTCCTCCCGGCATCAACGTTGGCGAACCCGTCTCTGCGGTGGGCGGCGATGCTCTCAAGTACGCCATCAGCGGAACCGATGCGCGGAGTTTCGTTATTGTTCCCGACACGGGACAGATCCGCACCAGGGAAGGCGTTGCCTACGACTATGAAACCAAGAACCGCTACTCCGTCACCGTCGGTGTGGAGGACGGCGGCGGCAACAGAGACACAATCGACGTTACCATTCGAATTGAGAATCTGGTCTCGTCTTGTGAGCCGCCAGCGAATTTTCGGGTGAATTACAGCGACGAGCGCTTGACCCTCAGATGGAGCCCGCTGTCCGACACGAGCGGGTCCGCACGAGTGCTGGGCTACGAGACGGAGATACGCCATGGAACCAACGGAGCATGGAGCGATCGCCGCACCTTCCTTGGCCGGAACATCGACGCGATGATATACGTGGGCCTGGACAACGAGATTGGATACCAAGTCCGTGTCCGCCCAATCAATGCAGAAGGAGATTGCCAATGGTCGACGCCGGTATCGGGGATTCCAACGGCTGACCACGCTCCCGAGGACGATGACGATTACCACGACCGATTCGGACCCCATCCGGTGGGAACGCCGGAGCGGAACCTTCGGCTCTTGACGCCGGGGCGTTGCCGGCACACTAGCAACGGCCAGACCCTGGACGCCGACTGCGATTATGAAAACACCGGACCGGACAGCGGCAGGATTTTCCTTGAGTTTGACGATCCGTCCCAGGGCTCTTGTGAGATCACGCTGGCCTATTCGTCACTAACGGCGGGATCGTTCATTGACGAGTGCTTTGACGCGGGCGTCAATACGAACGTGCCGTTCGACAGAAGCTTCAGAATGCCGCCGCTGTCCGAGCAAGACGGCGAGGTCGAAGTACCGAGGGCCCCGCGAAGCCAGGAGGAGTTCGACGTGCTGGCGTGGGGCCGGGACGATTTCATTCCGGGACTCGGGTTCGGTTGCCCACCCGGGTTCGAGGAGTGCGAGTTCTCGCCGGGCAACGGCTACACGGTTGGCCGTGACTCGGCGACTGGGCTTCCACTTTGGACCTTGGGTGACTATACCTACATGAACACCGGACCTTCGACAGGGGTGCTCACCTTCCGGAACGACGTGGGCGGCCGCTACACTTTCACGCTCGACTTCGGCCGATCGGACAGCGTGCGCGCCACGATCGAAGCTCCCAGCGGAGGCGCGTCGATTTGGCCCGGCATGCCACATCTGAACCTGACGCTCGGCGCGCAACCAGTGTTGTTGCCCATCCCCCCGTCATGGTCGGCGGCCATTGCGATCGAAACTGATGTTGCGCCTGATGATTGGGATGGCTTGGAAGACCGTATTCCCACACCCCGTAGTCCGGTTCATCTCACCAGTCCCCGCGACAATCTACTAGTGCGCACTCTGTTTGCGGGATTGGCGAACGCAGTCGCCGGCGGGGGAGCCTACGAAAACAACGGGCTTAGCTACACATTCGGTTACGAGAAACTGGGACGCAACCGCGCAACAATTTCCTTCGACTTCCGTGAACAGTACACAGACGACTACGACAGATTCGATCAACTCCAGCAAACACTGATCGGAAGCATATGGGTTTTTGATTTGACGTTCACGTCCGACGGGGCGGCCAAATACACTCTTACCATTACAAAAGATGGTCATCTTCCGACTGTCCTCAAAACGGTGGTCGACTTCCACGGCGACGGCATCAATCTCGACGAATTTCCAGACGAACTGCTGCCTCCGGATGACCCGCCGCAGGCATCCGGCGAGGATGTGTCGGGCGTCGAAGTGGCTGCCGCCCTCACCGTCACCCGCATCGATGGCGATGATGTGCAGACGTTACTTGTGAGCGACTCGGGTGCCACGTACCGCCCGGGAGATTGGCTGGAGCCGAAAGACGGGAGCAATCAGAGGATGATGATCGTTGGAGCAAGCCAGGTTTCGGCAGTCGCATCCGCTGCCCTCTCACCGGATGCTTCACCCCAATTCGACCCACAAATCCTGAAGACGCAAACCCCTGTCTCGTCACCCGGTTCACCCCAGTTCGCGACGGCCATGGCGCCTTTTGGTGTGAAAGCGAGCCCTGCAGCCGCCTTGACCTCCAGTTCCACAATCACCCAACTGTCTGTCGTCTGTATGCAGCAGATAGATCGGGACATACCGACACGAGGGGCTAGATACTTTTCACAGCCGAAGACCGCTCAAGATGCGGTCCAATTGTGCCAGCAAAAGTGTGTATTGGATGGACTGGACAACATCCAGGGGTGTGTGTGGAGTTGTGAAGCGAATGCGGGAGGAAATTGATAGGCTAACGCGGCGGTGGGGTTCTGGTGCAAATAGCAGCTGACGTGAATAACTTCACGGGCTGCACGCGACGCCTGTCGGTGCGCCTCAAGGAACCGCCGCTGCAGGGGATCCGGAAAGGTGGAACGATCCGGAGTTGTGGTGGTAACGATCCCGCTCAGAAGATCGGAAAAGTCCCATGCGCTTCCATATTGTTCCAACGCTATTGCTGTGCGCTGCGGGGATTCTTCGCGGCGTGGGGAGCTGTCAAGCGCTGCTGCTGTTCGATAAGGCGCTTCGCGAGAAGGTCTTCTTTGGTTGCGAAGTATTGATCCATGTCACCGGCGCCCGCGGCACCCCGCGCCTTCTTTTTCGCTGTTCCACGCTCAACAAATATTTCGTACAGGTCAACAATAATGCTCATGCCGCACTCTCTTTTTATGGTGTGAGGGCTTTCGGCTTCATTCAAACAATTGGGAAAAGGGAAATAGGATACCACGGTCAAAGTGTCGTCGCAACGCTACTTTCGAATAGTCTGCGATTCAGACACTGCGGCGATTTCCTTGAGGCTATCCGATCGATATCGTGTGGTTTTTCGGGCGATAGGAGTTTTGCGTGGGAAACAGGGAGTTGCAGGATGGTGAAAGGGATGGGTGTGGCTCGAGAAGCGACACGAGTGCGACGACCGCCGGATGATGCGGCAAACAGGGTCGATAGAAATCCATGACGAGGGCCCGGTGCGCTATGGAGGCCGAGGATTCTGCAGTTGATTTGCCAGGGCGCGACGGAGCCGGCGGGTCTTGGCAAGAATCTTCTTGCGAGCCGTTTCGCTGAGTGTGAGCACCATTTCCTGATGCTCGAGCGGAGAGAGGAAGGCGACGTAGTTTTGGTAGTAAATCAGAATGACGGTAAAGGTCGGCTGGAGCACATCGAGGATGCGGGGGCGAGTCTTCCGATTCATGTTCCGGCGTTCGATGCGCCGCAGATACCACTGCAGCAGGCTGTAGGTGAGCAGGACAAAGACGACCTGGTTGACCACGAGACTGAATGCGCGGGAAGAGAACTCGGCGAGGCCGGAGAAACACTTGGTTTGCCGGTAGCGCTCTTCAACCACGGTGCGCCGCGCATACTCGGTGCGGGTTTGGGCGGGATCCGCAATGCGTTTGGTATCCAAGAGCACCCACTGATCGGTGTGCCCATCGGCATAGCGTTCACGGTTGATCACCGCATGGAGCGGGACCGGACAGTTGGAATAGGACTCCAGGTCCCGGACCACGGCCAGTTCCGAACCCACGCGCGTGGTGGCCGGATCGGGCGGATTTTCGACGGGGCGTTTCTCTAAGGTGCGTTGCCGGGCCTGCTCACGTTTGCGAATCGCGGCGGGCCGATGAAGGGGAGCCGGTTTCTCCGGCGGTGCAGGAGGCGTCCAAGATTGGAACGTCCCGGGTTGGGCGTCAGCCAGATCGATCGCGTCGCGGGTGATCTCCATGTTGCGACGGGCCGGAATCAGGATGTCGATCCCATAATCCTGTTTGCAACGACCAATGGAGGGGCCATCGAGAAACCCCCGGTCCAGGATCAACCGCTTGATGATTCCCGTGCCATGATAGGCCACAAACTCGTCGACCATGCGGTACAGTATCGGCAAGTCGTTATCTTTACCCTGACTGACTCGCAGTCCGGCCCATAGGAAGAAGTCCCCGGCGCGATTGGTGTGGATCAGGGTCACCAGTTTGTAGCACCGGCGCCACTGACACCGGAGTTTCTGTTTGGAGGTCAGTTTTAGACCGTCGACCGGCTTGTTGTGCTCGTTGAATAGCATCAAGGAGGCGTGTTCATAGGCCGGGTTGTCAGGTAGGAACAGATAGGTCGCATCCCCGATGAACAGCCCTTCCCGATCAAAGGCCCGATGCTGTCGGAAGATGCCCACCACGTCGCGGTTGAACCAATCCTGGAGGCGATCCGCGTCGGTCTTGCGCGCCATCTTCCGCAGATAGTCCTGATCACAGGGGGTCTGCCGGTCGTAGCTGTTCTTGTCGTTGACCCCCCCACACTCCAAGGTCACATCGCCGGTCTCCGGGTGGATGGCCCGATGCCCCATCTGGGGGCCGAAGGCCTGGACCATCCCCCCGCTGCGCACGACATAGGGATAGGCATGAAACTGATGCACCCCGTGGAAGCGCATCGCCACATTGCTGGCGATATAGACCCACACCGGTACGTCGTGCTTCTTCAATGGGGTCGGGTAGCTCCCCGCCAACTTCTCGAGAATCTTCTTGCCCGCGATGGCTCGAAAGAAGTCCGTCTCGGAGACCTCTCCGGCCGCCTCGATCGAGTCAAACTCCCCGTCCCGGAACGCGTCGCACACCAACCGGTCGTTGCGTTCAAACACGGTCATGCCGGACTCCCCATCAGGGTTTCTCCCGCCGCAGCTTCTCGATTTGATCCAGCAGCTTCAGAATCCTCCGTTGTACTCGGGTGACCTCGGCCCGGGCCGCGCGATACTGGGTATACCGTTCACTCTTCTCTCGCAACCCCTTCACTCGCTCAGCAGGAATCGACAACAACCGGGTCCGGCCCTCCTCGCTCCAGCTCAACACCATCGAGCGGTGCAACTGTCCCCGCGTACACGCACAGCCAGCCTTGCCGCACTTGCGCGCCAACTCGTACACGGTCCCCTTCACCATCGGCTTGCGTTCATAGCCCACCTCGATCAACTCGGCTAACTCATCGATCGCTTCCCGCAAAGCGGCCCGGTACCGGCTCAATCGCGCCAGTTTGCTCTTAGACTGCATGTCGTATATACTTATCACATACAGATACCGACGCTTCAACCCCAAAAATCTACATCTTTCCACAAATTGTCGTTTTGGGATTCTTCCAGACCCCGGTGGGACGGCTTAACGTTGCTGGCTCACTCTACTGTCTGAACTGCAGTCGAATAGTCGTCGATGGCTTCGGCCGGGGTGAGGACGGCCAGCTCCGCGGTGCCGCCGTCGGCGACGGCCCTGATCGCTTTCGCGGCGGCGATCCCTACAAGGCCCCGTTCGCGCCGGCCGACGGCCGCGCCCACCTTCGCCGTGGCGCTGGCCGAGGTCCCCGGGAACGCGTAGCCCACTTTTTTTCAACCTGCCTATCCGGTTCTCTCCTCCCATAAGCGTTGTTGCATGGATCATCCCGAAGGATGCCTTATCATCGTGTTTTTCAACACAGGGGATAACCTAGATGCCACATAAGTTCAACGCAGCGCGACGGCACAAGTTTGATAAGGCGCAGTACCGAGTGATCAACTGGGCAGAATATAACGAGAGCCTGCGCCAGCGGGGTGATCTGACGATTTGGGTCAGTGATGAGGCTCAACGTGTCTGGAGCGCGCCGCGCCGCACGTCGCGGGGTGGCCAGCGGAGATACTCGGATCTGGCGATCGAGACATGCCTGACGCTGCGCACGGCGTATCGGCTGAGGTTGCGACAAACGGAGGAGCTGATGGGCTTTCCATACCGGAGGACCCGGAACGCGGAGGCTGCTCCGAGGAAAGATCGTGCATAAGTCGATGCGGCGCGTAACGGTCACTCCCCTCGCTACCTCGTCAGAATGAACCGTCGATAGGGCGGCTGGAGCGGACGCGCGTTCATTGGATACAGGGCCGCGAAGGCATCGACCTGTGCCTGCGAAACTGCAATTGCCTCGGCAAGCACCACCCAGCTGACCACCTCGGAGCAGGGCGGCGTCGTCAGGGAGCCAGCGTACCGGAAGTAGCTCCGGCCTCCGGGCAGGAAGGCGTTCGGATCGAGGCTGGCTAGCGGTGTGGGATCCTGATCGACGCCTGGTATGGCATCCCAGATGCTCTGGACAGCCGAGTGCCCGCCGCCGCCATCCATGAAGACCCCGATCACCGCAAGATCACCCTCCTCGGCCTGATGCACAAAGTGGACCTCCATCGGGTACCTTGCCCCCTCGACCGTGTGCTCGCTCGGCAGATGGAAGTGGAACTGCAGGAGCGAGAATTGCCGGCCCTCCAGCGTGATGGAACTCCCGGCGTCTATGTTGACCTGGATGGTATGTCCATTATCCACGACCTCGCCCGCCGTGGGTTGCCACTGGATTTCGAGTCCCCCTCCGCCTGCCGGGATCGCGTCCGTTAGATCGATCGGAGATTGCTGGACGCCGCTGTCACAGGCCGCGAACGACGAATCCAGCCCACCCCACAGGTGCGGTTCGGTGTCGCCTTCGTAGCTCCAGTGAACCTCGCCAGCCGCTTCGCCCTGCGCACGCCCCGCGTCCATCTGCTGCTCTGCATCCGTCTGGCTCGGTGCATCCGCCCGGCAGGCGTATTGTGCGCCGGCGAGGAAGACAACCGTGAGGCCGGCGGCGAGTATCTGCGGAAATGAATGACGATACCTCATGTGTTCCTCCACTTCTCGTGTTTCGAGGTCCAAGATCCGTCTCCAGAAGGCCCCCACCATCAGACAGACTACCGCACGCCCGAACTGATTGCGAATGGTACTCGCTCGAGCCAGAATGAGGCCAGTGGCGCTCACCTTAGGCGGCTCTCACCGTAGCCCACACGTGGAAACATCGTGCTCGCAGCATGCGGTAATGCACCGCCCGAACTCGATGCCGACTCCGTCGGAAAAGATTCTCAAGCCCTCTGTGCCAACATGGGTGAGACACTTGCTTGAACGTTAATTAGAGTGGAGGGCGGGAAGGAAGATAACCTGTGTTGGTGATGAAAGAAGAAAAAGATCGAGAAGAATCGCGCGGAACGGAAGGAGGCCCGTAGAGCGACTGGAGTTGCGCGCGAAGCGGCGGAGTTCAATGGCGTTGGAGCGGACCCGGAGGTAGGCGATAAGGCGACACGCCGGCAGTTGAGTGCCAAGTATAAGCGGCGGATCGTGCGGGAGGCCGACCGGTGCACGAAGCCGGGGGAACTGGGGGCGTTGCTGCGGCGAGAAGGGTTGTTTTCGTCGGCGTTGAGCACGTGGCGGCGGCAGCGCGAGGCCGGGGAGCTGGAGGGATTGCGACCGGCCAAGCGAGGCCGGAAGGGGAAGCCTCCAGACGCACGGGATAAACGAATTGCCGAGATGGAACGCAAGAACCGACGGCTGGAGGCCAAGCTGGCGCAGGCCGAAACGGTCATCGTAATCCAAAAAAAAGTGGCTTCGCTGCTGGGGATTCCCCTGAAGAGTTCGGACCCGGAAGAGAACGACTGATCGAAGCGGCCGAGAAGTTCTCCACCGAATTGGGAACCGCCGTGGCATGCCGGGCCTTTGGAGTGCCCCGCGCGTCGCTGTATCGTCGCCGGCAGCGGGGAGCGGATCCGGCCCCGCCCCGGCCGCGTGCCCCCTCGCACCGGGCCTTGGGCGAGGCCGAGCGTGGGCAGGTACTGGACTTGCTCCATAGCGAACGCTTCGTGGACCCAGCGCCTACCCAGGTGTGTGCGGCGTTGCTGGATGAAGACCGCTATCTGTGCTCGGTACGCACGATGTACCGGATCCTGGATGCGAACCAGGAAGTGCGGGAACGGCGGAACCAGCGGCGTCATCCCGTCTACCAGAAGCCGGAGCTGTTAGCGACTGGCCCAAATGAAGTGTGGACATGGGATATAACGAAGTTGAAGGGCCCACGGAAGTGGACCTACTACTACCTGTACGTGATTCTGGATATCTTCAGCCGCCAAGTCGTGGGCTGGATGGTGGCCGATTGCGAATCGGCCAGTCTGGCTAAAAAGTTGATTCGTGAAAGCTGCCTCAAGCAACGGATCGACCGGGATCAACTGATCCTCCACGCCGATCGCGGGTCGTCGATGAAGTCGAAGGTGGTGGCGCTGCTGCTCTCGGACCTGGGAGTGACCCAATCCCACTCCCGGCCGTATGTGTCCGATGACAACCCGTTCTCGGAAGCGCAGTTCAAGACGCTCAAGTACCGGCCCGACTTCCCGGAACGTTTCGGTTCGATCCAGGACGCCAAGGCGTTCTGCCGGGATTTCTTCCACTGGTACAACAACGTCCACTACCATTCGGGTCTGAACTGGCTGACGCCAGCCACGGTGCACGACGGCCGCACCGACCGAATCGTTCGGCGACGGCAACTGGCTCTGGATCGTGCACGGCAACGCCATCCCGAACGCTTCGTCAACGCACGCAGGAAGATCGCCGGTCCGCCCGACAAGGTCTGGATCAATCCGCCTGCTGAACCGCAGGCGGTAGCTTAAATTCCTAATGCAGGTGGTAGAGTCGAGGAGAAGCGCGGTGGCGTACAGGACCGGCGGCGCCGATAGCGGCCAGCGTCTTTCGTTGCTGGTCTCGCCGAGAAGTCCATCGCTCCGTTTCTCCTCCCCGCTCATCGAACCGGGCGTGCGGATTTCCCGCACCCGGCTCTCGGACGGGTTTCACGTCAAGGCGTGCGCATTGCCGACCAGACCTCATGCGGGCAGGATTCGGGAGACAGCACGCCCAGCTTCCCAAATACCTCATCGGTGGGGAACCGCCGGTAACCAGACCCGGCCACTTTGTGCCGACGCCGAAGGAAGCGACGGACGGCGTGATAGAGATACAGTTTCACCCCGTGTCGCGCCTGCGTCACCGACCCATAGCTGAAGTAGGCCGACCATCCCCGCACCATGCGGTTCAGGCCCCGCGCCACGTCTTCCCATGGCGCGTGATTACCGGACCGCAGGCGTCGCCGGATATGCTCCTTGACCGAGGCCACAGCCTTCTTGGAAGGCCGCGCACCGTTGTAGCGGCCGCCGGTTCGCGGAGAGTACATCGGCCCGAAGGTATAGCCGAGGAAGTCGAAGGGCTCGCATCGGGCGTCGCATACACGCGTCTTGGTCTCGTTCAGCGTGAGACCGATGCTGGCCATCCATCGCCGAGTCGTTTCGAGGACCTCACCGGCGCCATGCCGACACAGGACCACGAAATCGTCCGCGTAGGTCACCAGCACCGCGTCGTACCGACGATCCAAACCATGCTTGCGAAACGCCTTGATGAAACGATGCATGTAGATGTTCGCCAACAATGGCGATGCCACTCCACCCTGCGGTGTTCCCCTCGTCGGCTTCTTGCCGCCACTCATCCGCCGATGTCCCCGTTCGCCGGTCTCCTCGACCGGCGTCTTCAACCACATCTTGATCAGATGCAGCATCTTCCCGTCGCTAACACGTCGTGCAACGCACTTGATCAGCTCGGGGTGGGGAATCGTATCGAAGTATTTCGATAGATCGGCATCGACTATTTTGGTGTGCCCCTCATCAATTGCCCGATGAACGGTTCGAACCGCATCCAGCGCGCTCCGTTTGGGACGATACCCGTAGGCCGCACCATCGAAGTCTGCTTCGAAAATCGGTTCGAGCACCAACTTCGCCGCGGTTTGCACTACCCTGTCACGGATAGTCGGAATCCCCAGCGGCCGTTGGCCCACGCCACCAGACTTTGGAATCATCACCCGTTTGACCGGTTGCGGTCTGTAGCGTCCTGTTCGCACCTCCTCCCGTACCGTGTTGAGCCAGCGGTCCACCCCATATCCCTCAATGTGCGTAAAGGTTTCCCCATCCACGCCCGGCGCCCCACCGTTTGATCGGCAACGCGCGTAGGCGTGGGTCAGAATGTCTTCACGCCACACCTTGTCATATAAGAAGTGGAATCGCCGTGTCGGCTCATGCTTGGCCTTCACGTAGAGCGCTCGTTGGAGCTTCCGAATCTTTTCTGGAGTTGCCAGGCTCACGCCAATATCCTCATCTCAACTCGTTCAAACGCACCCCGAACTAGGGCTCCTTCCCTCCCCCGGCATTACCCGGGTTCATCGGTACTATGAGCCCCTCCGACGCCTGTCGCGCCCGCCTCCCAATTGGAGCCGTTGCCAGGTCTCCCCGGCAGCACAACAGGTTTCCCGTGTTGCGAGTCCCCGCGTGCGTACGTGCTGCGCCCACTACCCCGGCGAGCAGGGCGACCGTCTCTTGTCGGTTCATCTGGCCACCCTCATGGGCCTTCGTCTAATGAGAGGAGACTCGGCGCTCGCATTCAACCTTTCGAGGCCTGCTCAGGCTTCACTCGCGTTGCGGCCCGCACGCTTGCAAACCCGCCCAAGGCGGGTCTCTGTCCCCAGGGCTTCGATGGGTTGGTCGCCCTTGCCACCGCCTGGGTAGCTACCAAGGTCTACCGACACCTCCTTGGACCGGACTTTCACCGGCTGCGTTGACTCACCTTTCACGGCGCACTCTCAAACTTGTTGACATCTTCCGTTGTCGTCTGGTGAATACGGTTTCAGCCCTGTCGATACGAATGAGTCCTTCACGTTTGGAATAGATAACGTTCCATCAGTTTCGGAGTCTCAGGGCTTCATCATTCCTGCCGTGAGCAACGAAGTGTTGACCAACGAGGACGTAGTTGCTCTTAAACGTGCCGGACTGAGTGATAATTTGATTTCGGCGAAAATCAGAACATCCGACAGCAATTTCAATCTTACTGCGGAAGACATCATCGCGCTCAGGACGGCCAACTTATCTGAGACAGTGATACTTCTAATGCTCGAAGTTTCACCCGAGAATTGATAGCACCTCGGTCGTACCTGTGGCCGGCCGTCCATAACTGGCCTCCTCCACCTCCTCCACCTCCGCCGCCACGTGGTCAGAATAATTCGGACAGGAACCTGCTGTGGCTCTCCGGCATCGACTGTGTTGTTCTTTGCTGCGCTACGTGTCTTTGGGTAAGCAATCCGCTTCTCTAGTTTGCGTGCACCGCCGAAAAACGCACGATGAGTCGGATTCTTGATTTCGTTCTGATCCGTTTACCAAGCCGGGATAGTCGTGAACACCTGGCCGGTGAACCGCAAGCCGATCACATACAGCGACTCATCGGCCCTTAGAGCAACCCCTCCGGTGTGACCCTCCGGGATCGTCCCCAACTCGTCCAAGAAAAACGCTTTAGATGCGTTCGCGTCTACGTTCACGGTCGTATCGACTACAACCTCGCCTTGATAGTCGGACACCTGCACTGACACGTCGATTGCGCGATCGGACGGATTCGCCACCGCCACCCCGAACCGTGCTGCATTCCGGTGATCGGCAAAGAACAGGACGTACTCTTCAAAGGCCTTGAATTCGTGGGACGGCTCTACGAGGGCTTCAGCAACCACCGAGCCTCCAACGGTCAACGAGAATAGCACGTGTGTCAGTACTGCCCTATCGCACTGAAGAATTGCCATGCCTGAGGAAACGGGTCCATCATCCGGCGCTTCGGTTTTGAATATGTTCCATTGGCCAGCCTTGAAGCCAACCAAGGGAATCTCCGTTCCAGGGGCGCTGTGGCCGGACACAGCACGTAGAGTCATATGCCGACCCTGCGCCGAAAATGTACAAGTCGTTTCGTCTTCGTCTAACGCGGCCAGCGTCAGGGTCGATGCCCAGCCACCGCCAAACACGAACTGCGGAAAGATGTACTTGTGCTCAGCCGATACCGCCGCTGCTTCGAGGTTCCAGTTGAGGACGATGTTTCCAGTGCCGCCGCTCCCAAAAGGGGAAACCCGACCAGACACCCGCAACCAATAAACTGTTGCCGCTTCTACTTCCAGGATGACACGGCTTTGCTGTCCGATTCCGGCTGCATTATCACTTTCTGCAAGCCTCGTCAGCGCATCGACCCTCGTTCCCGTGTACACGCCTAGAATCGTGTCGAAACTGCTGCCACCTGTGTCGATTGTCGCCGTCCCGTTTGAAGGGGACCTCCACTGCCACCACACCGATTTGTCGCCAAGGCCGGACTCTCCGCTCTCCATGGTGGCGCCTACGTTGCTGCCCCTCGCGCGACCGGATCGCCCAGAGATCCGCGTTGCCATGGAGAAGTGGTCATTCTGCGGAGCCGGGGTAACCGTCGTGAATCGGGAAGTTGGGGAGCGAGCCGTTCCATCAGAATTCTTTGCCCGGATAGACCAGTAGTATGTAGTGTTCGGGGCAAGTCTCGACGGGCGGTAGCTGGTTCCCGTGGTGTTACGGGCGAAGCTGGGGTTGCTGGATGTGCCGAAGTAGACATCGTAGGAATCCGCGTTCGTGGCCCGGCGCCAACTGAGAGTGGGTGTCAGGGAGACATTCCGGGCATGATTGCTCGGGGAGGTCAGGACTGGAGTCGTCGGTGCGAGCGATGTGCCTGTGCCGTAGAGCGCGGCGACGCCCGCAATATCATCGGCTTGTGGTGTGACGATGGTGTCACCGCGGAAAATGGATGTGGCCATGATGGCAGGGACATCGTCCTCGTGGTTCAGGCCAAGCGCATGGCCGAGTTCGTGTACGGCGACACGGCGGAAGTCCACTACCCCTGCCCATTGACCTCTCTGATACGGACCATCGTAGACTTTCCAGGAAAGAGCATTGTTGAAGTGAATATTCGATTGGGTCGTTCTAGTTCCTCGAGCCCAGGACACCGTTGTGGCTAAGGTATTTTCACCAAAAGCCTCACCACAAACATCAATCACAAAACCCACTCCATTCTCCGAGTCCCCGTCGCTGGTTTCACCCACCACTGGTACGCCGTCACATGGATTCTCGAATGTGTCGCGCCTTATTCTGAATTCGAAAATCGTTGCAGCATTCCAACGGCCCATCGCCTGCTCGAACGCTGTGTTCCACTCTCCATCCGCTCGAGAGATATCCACGTTGAAGGTCGTCGTCGCGGAAGGCCATTTGTGGTCGTAAAGGACATAGGCCTTGACCGATGTCGCAAAGATGACGGCCACACTCAACACCAGCGATACCAGAAAGATGGACGGTTTTCTCAAGGTCGTTGGCTAGAGGTATTGACGGATCGCTTGCTTGAACTGGAACACCGTTACGCCGGAACGCGACGTTCCGGCTTCATTGACGGACAGGCCGCGCGCGATCCCATTGCTCAGTCCATCGGCGGGTGGCTGATCATCGGAGATCAAGCCGGTAATCACTCGTCTATTCCGAGTGACCATGATGCGTTGACCCGTTGATTCGAGGATCAAGAAGTGGCCCTGATCCATGCCGTAGAGTGGATTGACCTGAAAACGTTCCAGGGATTCTACGAAGTAGATGCCCGTCTCCCCGAGTTCGGGCAGCGTTGAGTCGGAAACATTCAGGCCGATTTCCCCGACCGTGCCTCCCAGGAACCGGAGCGTGATCTCGGGTTCGTTGTAGGTTCCTTTGACCACGTCCACCATTCGAAACGTAACGTAGGTGTGAATGCTCGTTTGGTTGGCGTTGAACTCCGAGGTCTTCCCGACGACTTCGCCTTCAAAAATAAGCTGAGACGCAGTGGATAGTTGTTCCAGGCTGACCGCCAAGACGCTGGAAGAAGATGGAACAGCTGCACAGACACAGAGTGTCAGTGCAGCCACTACAATGAAGAATGCTCTACGCAACGTAACATCCAAGAGGTGTCTGGCCGGCATGAAGTGGCGTTTCACTGCGGCGTGGATTGCGGCTTGATGAATCCTTCCGTCGCCACCTCAAGTCTGGCTATGCGCTCGACAAGGCTTGTTTCCAACTTGCCGATGCGATCAACCAAGCCTAACTCCACCTTCCCCACGCGCTCGACCAAGGCGGCAATGTCCCGCCGCAGTGCCCATTGTCCGGTAACGATGATGCCTGCAAGGGCAATGGCCGCGACAATGATTCCGATCAATTCTTAGCTCCTCTTGTCAGTATAGCCTTCCCGTTCTGATTCGGACCTGATCTGGAATACCGTTGTTGCACGGATCGGGGCGGAGATGGAATTCTCCTAGGCGGCTCGTATTCGATCCATTGCGTCGGCCATGCTCATCAACTCCTATCGAAACCACCTCCGGGCTCAGGCTCAGGGCCGGGCCGGTTCAACCCTTCCCTCACCCGACCGGAGATCCGCTCAGTGAGTTCGCGGATTTTCTGGTCCACGAACTCCAACGCCGCCTCAATCCACTGGACACCTCTGCGCGCATCGACGTCCCCCGCTTCCGTAACTCTGTCCAAGTCCTCGCCGCGCTCGGCCCGCGCTACATTGTGCGGCCCGATATGCACTCCCGGCCTTCAAGCCGCGCCATCTCGCGTTCGTCTCCGTTTTCGGCAGCTTCGAAGTACTGAGTTTCAAAACTCGCTTCGTTAATCCGCTCCCGTGATCCCGCCCGCTCAATATTGAGTTCCTGGCCCCGCCCAATACCGCCGCCCATGCCCGCTTGGTCGGGCGAAAGGCCCTGCTACTGCCGCCCCACTTCCATCACCATCGCTTCCTGGTCCTCGGCCCAGGGGTTCTGGTGCGGTGGGTACTGTCGATGGCCGAGTTCGTTGGGCAGTCCGGATACTTGCCGCTTGTTTTCTTCCAAGATCTACCCCCATTTCTTCAAAACATGCCGATTTGGACTACATTTCTTCAAATCCTACCAATCTTGGTAGCGACTGGAAGGCATTGAAAGGACTAGCCTTTGACGGTTAACGGCACGAAGCCCCTCCGGGGTGGACCTCTCTGCCACCACCGACCGCTGCCACAGTTCGGAGTCCCGATGGGGCGCAGGCAACTTTCAATCACGGTGGGTCCATGGGGACGGGCGGAGCAATAAGCCAGCAACCTCAGACAGGAGCTGCGGCGCTTGCGTTATAGGAGGACGCCTTGATCAGGACTTACCTGGGAGCATTCGCGGC
The DNA here is from genome assembly GCA_965263045.1 of Terriglobia bacterium. Taxonomy (GTDB): domain Bacteria; phylum Acidobacteriota; class Terriglobia; order 20CM-2-55-15; family 20CM-2-55-15. The sequence goes on along the minus strand of CBDHGK010000031.1, from coordinate 42,885 downwards.
CCAGGTATTCGCCGCCATCGCGGACGCAGTCGCGTTCCTGCTGGCGCACGTGTTCGTGTTCACCGCCGGTGCACAGGCGATCGCGCAAGCCATGACTGCGCATTGCGCGCAGTCGCGCTGTTCCCCCCAACAACCCTCTGAATTCCGGCAACTGAAGCCTGTTCCTGCCCGAGGTTTCGGGAGCGCAGCCCGCCGACTGACGTCTTTTGCCAGTCCGTTGAGCGCAGTTCTACTGCTTGCGCTGGCCACGTTACTGGCGGCCCCGATGCCGATACAGGCGGCGGGTAAGGCGCAATTGGAGCCGTGTCCAGCAGAGGCCCCCGTTCCGACGGCGGTGGCAGTGACGGCCGTGCCCATTGTCGTCGAGTCCACAACCGCCGACTACTTCGTGCTTTACGTGAGTCATGAGGTGGACGCAGACACGACCGTGGATATTCCGGTACTGGTCAAGCGCGGTGAAGCCGGCACGACCACGCTGGGTGAAAACGTGGAGGCGCAGCCCGCCGAGCGCTACCGGGTGGAGAAGTACCTCGTCGCTGACCCGGCTGACGTGGACGGCGACTGTGTCGACGACATCACGGAACTCAATGATCTGGGGGCCATGAACCCAGTCAACCCTGCCGCCGACGTCCCACTGAACGACGGGGCTGTGGCTGTTCCCGATACGCAGACATACGATGCGCTTGCCATAGGAGGATACTTCAAGTTCGCTCTGCTCGGCATGGAGACCGACCGACCGAGTGTCTATTTCATCAACGCCAATACGCACCCTACGCATCAAACCTTCTTGGATGACAGGCATATCAACCGGCAGCGGGTAATTCTCGGCACGATCGCCTTTAGGCAGAACCGCGTTGCCCCCGATGGCAGCCAAGGCGTCTACCTTTACTCGTTAAATACACTCCCCTCCCGCTACTCTTTCTCCTTCAGCCTTATGGAGCGTACCCATACGCTGCTCGCCGCCAGCATGCCGCTGCTCGAAGACAACTTGGCCTTGTATGTGCGGAACCGTGAGCTTCCGTATATCCAGTCCGATTTGCCGTTGTACCGGGAATCCCGCATCAACCTCGTGTTCGACGGGGACGTCTACTCCAACATCGACTTCCTGGCGTTGAACCTGGGGGAAGGGGTCGGGCGGCTGCAAGTCCTGGACCCGGACGACCGGCCCCACTCGCGCGACATCGTGCTCTACGAGGCCCTGCCCAACGAACTGCCCCGTGTGGCCGGCATCATCTCGACCGTGCCCCAAACCCCGCTGTCGCACGTCAACCTGCGCGCCATCCAGGACGGCATCCCCAACGCCTACATCCGGGACATCCGCGACGACCCTGCCATCGCGCCCCTGATAGGTGACTTCGTCCGCTACGAGGTAACCGAGGACGGATACTCGATACGCGCGGCCACCAAGGCGGAAGTCGATTCCCACTACGAGGCGTCCCGGCCAGCCGAAGAACAGACGCCGGAATTCGATCTCTCGGTCACGGGGATCAAGCCCCTCAGTCAGATCGGGTTCGAGGACTGGAAGGCGTTCGGAGTCAAGGCGGCCAACGTGGCTGTGCTGGGGACGCTGGGTTTTCCAGAGGGAACGGTTCCCGGCGGGTTTGCGATCCCGTTTTATTTCTACGACGAGTTCATGAAGGCCCACGACTTCTATACTCGCATTGAGGCGATGCTGGCCGATGAGGACTTCCAGATGGACTTCGACGTCCAAGACGACATGCTCGACGATCTGCGCGACGATATCGAGGACGCGGACTCGCCCCAGTGGATAGTCGACGCCCTGACCAGCATGCACGCGACCTATCCCGAAGGGCAATCACTGCGCTACCGGTCAAGCACGAACAACGAAGACCTGCCGGGCTTTAACGGGGCGGGACTGTACGACTCCAAGACCCAGAATCCCGATGAGACGGTGGAGGACGGCATCGACAAGTCCCTCAAGGGGGTGTTTGCTAGCCTGTGGACCTTCCGGGCCTTCACCGAGCGCGAGTTTTATCGCATCGATCATCTGGCCGCGGCGATGGGGGTGCTGGTCCATCCCAACTACAAAGACGAGTTGGCCAACGGGGTGGCCGTCAGCTTTGACCCGACCGCCCTGACCTCCGGCAGTGACGACTGGTACTACGTTAACACCCAGGTGGGTGAGGATCTGGTCACCAACCCCGAAGCCCACTCGGTGCCAGAGGAAATCCTGTTATACAAGGATGGAACATACAGGGTACTTGCCACCTCGAACCAAGTGACGCCGGGGCAACTCCTGATGAGCGACGCCCAACTCGCGCAGCTCGTACAGCATCTTTCCACGATCCATGATCACTTCGAGGCGCTGTACGACCCCGCGACCGGTGAACCGTTCGCCATAGAGATCGAGTTCAAGATCACCAGCGAGGATATTCTGGCCATCAAGCAGGCCCGCCCCTGGGTCTTCAGCGGCGGCGCGCCGCCGCCTCCCCCACCACCTCCTCCTCCTCCTCCGCCACCTCCTCCACCCCGACCGCCTGGCGGAGGAGGAGGCGGCGGTGGGGGTGGAGGCCCCCGCCAAACGGTGCCGGATGCGCCCACGAACCTGGTGGCCGAGGCCACAGATGGGGCAGCGGTGCTGACGTGGGAGGCACCGGAGGCCGACGGCGGTTCTGCGATCACAGACTACCAGTACGGGATTAACCGGAGAGGGTGGACTTCCATCGGCTCCGCCGACACCATCCATACAGTCACCGGTCTGGTCAACGATACCCTCTATGTCTTCCAGGTGCGGGCGGTGAACCGGGTTGGCCGGAGCCCGGCTTCGGACCCGGCCGAGGCCACGCCGAGAGCGGATGTGGCTCTGGATTTTGCGCATTTCGCCAATGGGGCCGGCATCACCTCCGAGATTGTGCTCGTGAATGTGGCGCCCTATCCGATCCGGCCCGCTATCTACTTTTATGCTCCAGCGGGCGATCTCATCGACCCCGAATCGGTGATGGACGTCACGGGTGACCTGGTGGTCACCGAGGACGGAGCCCTGACCGTCCAGACAGAGATGGAATCTGTGGGCGTATTCACCATTTCAACCCACGGGCGAGGCGAGCTGGTGAGCGGATCAATGAAAGTAGTTGCGGACGGTCCCATGGGCGGGTTCCTGCGCTTTAATCTTCCGGACATCGGAATCGCCGGTGTGGGAGCCAGCCCACCTGTCCGGGATGTCCTTTTCCCGGCCCGCCGCCAGGCGGGAGGAATCAACACGGGGGTTGCCCTCCACAACCTGGACGAGGAAGCGATGGGGGTGCGCTGCCGATTGATGCGCGGCGGCGCCGTGCTCGAAGAAGTGGAGATCCCTCTGGCGGCCAACGGGCAGACCTCCGGGTTCATCAATGATGTGTTCATAGGCACCGATACATCCGATTTCGTGGGGTCGGTGCGCTGCACCGCGGCAGGCCGGTTCACCGGGATCGCGCTGGAGCTCGGTGTCGCCAACCGCATCTTCACCACACTACCGGTGCTGACGCGCGACCCGTCGGGAAGCAGGGGAGGGGAGACGGTCCTGGACTTTGCGCATTTTGCCAATGGCGCCGGCATCACCTCTGAGCTGGTCTTCGTGAATCTCTCCAACGAGCCAAGCCGTCCCGCCCCCACTCCTTTTCATTCCGACATTCTTCCCAGCCTGCCCGTCCTCTACTTTTACGATCCGGGAGGCGCTCTCATCGCCCCTGCATCGGTGGTGGACCTCACAGGTGATCTCGTGGTCACCGAGGACGGAGCCCTGACGGTCCAGACGGAGATTGAGCCGTTGGGAGTGCTCACGATCTCGACCCACGGCCGCGGACATCTGTTGTCGGGATCGGTCAAAGTGGTCTCAGGCGGTCCCATCGGTGGGGTCCTGCGTTTTGATCTCCCGGAGGTTGGGGTCGCCGGAGTGGGGGCAAGCCAACCCGTCAGCAACGCCATCGTCCCGGTGCGGCGCCAGCAGGACGGGCTCAACACGGGGATTGCGATTCACAACCTGGAATCGAGTCCGGAGCTGGTGCGGTGCGACTTGATGCAAGAGGGCGTGCGGCTCGACGCCGCGAATATCTCTCTGGCGGCCAACGGCCAGGATGCCCGGTTCATCGACCAGATGTTCCCCACCGCCGATACGTCCGATTTCGTGGGGTCGGTGCGCTGCGCCGCGACAGGGGAGGGGCTGTTTACGGCCGTGGCCCTGGAAATGGATCCCGGCAACCGCATCTTTACGACACTGCCCGTCGTGCCGGTGGAACATTAGGATGCCCCGCGCCATGAGGACGGCCGGCGTACCCGGCGCCAGCGAATCAGCCCGCAGAGAGCTCTTTGGCAACATGGTTCAATCCCATCATCCGCAACACCGCATCCAACGCAGCTGGGGTGCGGTGGGTATTGTCGGTCGCCGCGTTCGGTCGGCAGTCCGGATGCTTGCCGTTCTCTTTTTTCCAAAATCGACCCACATTTCTTCAAATCCTACCAATCCTGGTAGTGACTGGACGGTATTGAAAGCGCTAGCCTTTGACGGTTAACGGCACCAAGCCCCTCCGGGTGGACCTCGCCGCCATCACCGGCTGTTGCCAGAGTGCGGCGGCCCGATGGGGCGCAGCTAACGTTCAATTACGGTGGGTCCCGGGGGGGGCTGGGCGGAGCAATAAGCCAGCAACCCCACACAGGATCTTGAGGCTCTTGAGTTATGGAAGGTTTGTGCTGAATCCAGCTTTCTTCACCCCGGTCTTCCGCCTGGGCACGCGATGTGCGCGGATCGCAATAGCCGTCCTGTGCCGGGCCGCCGTGCGGGCGATCGGCGCCAGAAATGTGCCGGCGCAGCAAACCGCGGTGTCGGGCGAAGCGCCGGGAACCGGGGAGAGAGTCCAGTGCACGGAGGATGCCACCGCCTGCAACACGATCGAACTCAACCGGAAGCGTATCGAGAAGGGTATCGAGATCGCGGGCCGAGGGCTGAATGGAAACGGGAACCGGCATTTGCCGACAGGCCCTGGAAAGGCCAGGCGACGCTTTCTCGATGATTTCAACCGCATGACCCGTGTGTTCTCGGGGATATGAGCGAGCAGGACGCATTCGAGCGCATCCTGCGGTCGTTGTACGAGGCCATGCTCGACGATACCCACTGGCCGGACACCTCGGCCCTGATTGACGAGGGCTGCGGCCTGACGGGTAATGCCCTCCTGGTCGCCGAAGGCCCCCCCGACGACATCCGGGTTCTCTTCGTCGGGCTCTACTACCGCGGGCGGCGCCGCACCGATCTGGAGCGGGAGTACCTCGACGTCTACCATCCCATCAACGAAGCCATCCCGCGGCAACTGCAACTGCCAGCCGGCCAGCTGGTGCCGATCCCAGACCTGTACACGGCCGAGGAGCTGAAGACCTCGCCAACCTACAACGAGGCATTACCCCGGTACAAGTATCAGCATGGCTTGAACGTGCTGCTGGACGGACCGGGGGGCTCCCGCATGACCTGGTCTCTCGCGGATCCTGTCGCCTCGGATGGCTGGGGGTCTTCGCAGATCGCGATGGTCAGGCGGCTCATGCCCCACATTCGACAATTCATCCACGTCCGTCAGGCGCTGGTCCGGGCCGAGGCTCGGGACACGACTGCGACCGCGCTGCTGGACAATCCCCGGATTGGTGTCATCCACCTGGACCGGCGCGGGCGGATCCTGGAGGTCAATGACCGTGCCCGCAGGATCCTCCTGCGCGGTGGCCGGCTGTCGGACAACAGCAGGGTGCTCTCGGCCCGCGACCCGGACGACCAGGTGCGTCTGGAGCGTCTGGTGGCTGCCGCGCTGCCGGCCTCCGGTGCTGTCGCCCTCAGCGGGTCGATGCTGCTGGGCCGTTTATCCAAGTTGCCGCCGTTCGTGGTGCACGTCAAACCCGTGGTTGACCCGCAACCGGACTACGGAGCGCGGCCCGTCGCCGCCCTGGTCCTGATTGTCGAGCCGGGGCACCATCATCGTATCGATCCGGGCCTGGTGGCGAGGACCCTCAGGCTGACCCCGGCCGAGAGTCAGGTGGCGGTCAGGTTGGCTGAAGGCAAAAACGTGCGCGAGATCGCCCGGGCGCTGGGGATCACGGAAGGCGCCATCTACTGGCACCTGAAGCAGATCTACCACAAACTGCCGATCTCCCGGCAGGTGGACCTGGTGCGGTTGGTGCTGTCGATCGCCGAATTCAGGTAGCCACCCCGCTACTGGCGTCCTCGTTGGGCACTCCGGATGCCCGCCGCCTTCTTTTTTCTCAAAAAACGGCCACATTTCTTCAAATCCTACCAATCTTGGTAGCGACTGTAAGGCACTGAAAGTACTACCATTTGGCGGTTAACGGCAAGAAGCCTCTCAGGGTCGACCTCTCCGCCATCACCGGCTGTTGCCACAGCTCGGCATCCCGATGGGACGCAGGTAACGTTCAACCGCGGTGGGTCCCCGGAGGCCAGGCAGATCCGGAAGAAGGTGGGCGAGATCTATAACTACGAGGCGAAGCAGAGCTACGCGGTGGTCGCGAAGGTCGTGGACGGCAACGGCGCCTCGGACAGCATCCACGTGACCCTGATGTTCCGGAGGACGCCTTGATCCAGACTTGCCTGGGAGCATTTGCGGGCCGGGTATTTGCCGCCATGGTGGGCGGCCGCGCGTTCTTGCTGGCGCTCGTGTTTGTGTTCACCGCCGGCACACAGGCGATCGCGCAAACCATGACCGCGCCCAACATCACCAGTGAGGGTCCCTTCCTGGTCGATGAAGGCGAGACCGCGGTCGCCACGCTCACTGCAGACGACAGCGACACCGCAACAACCGATCTGATCTGGACGAACACGGGCGGCGCCGATTCCGGCAAGTTCAGCCTCACCAGTGAGGGCGTCCTCACCTTCATCGCGGCCAAGGACTACGAGACCCCGGACGACGCCGACACGGACCGCACCTACGAAGTGACCGTGCAAGTGAGCGACGGGACTGATTCGGACATGGCCGAGTTGCTCGTGACGCTCCTGAACGTCACTGAGCTCACGGCGATCACCGGGCCGGACAGCGTCACCTTCCCGGAGAACAGTTGGTCGCGGGTGGCGACCTTCACTGCGTCCTCGGAGGAGGACCGGGCCGGCATCCAGTGGTTGACGAGCGGGGTAGATCGCGGGCTCTTCAGCCTGGACAGCCCATCTGGCGCGCTCAGGTTCCTGCAAGCGCCGGATTTCGAGAACCCGTTGGATGTCGGGCCGCCGGGTCGCGGAACAAACAATAGCTATGAGCTGAAGTTGGTGGCGTGGGCCAGAGACAGTGGTCCGATATTCACCGACGAGGTAGATGTCAAGGTCACCGTCACCGACGTGGACGAGGAAGGCGCGTTGTCGCTGTCTTCGACCCGTCCCGCGCTGGGCGTCGTGCTGAGGGCCGTCCTCACCGACCCGGACGGCGTGACCGCCGGAACGGCCCTCTGGCAGTGGGAGCGGTCCACGGGCCGCAACGCCTGGGCCGTGATCGCCGGCGCCGCTGCGGCGAGCTACACGCCGGTGGCGGCGGACACGAACACGTTTCTGCGGGTGACGGCGACCTACGCGGACAAGCACGGGACCGGCAAGACGGTCAGCGAGGTGGCGCCAAACGTGGTCACGGGACCTCTGTTGACGGGTCTGACTGCGGTGACCGATGACTCCCAGGCCGACACCGCGCGGGACCTGTACCCCGCCTTCGATCCGCTGACGCTCCACTACGGCATCGGCTGCAACAGCACCGACACGCTGGTTCTGACCGTATCGGCGGCGGTGAACGCACGCGTGGGGGTGGCCGGCGTGCAGGCCGCCAGCGCGCCCATGGCAGTGGCCGTGTCCGAGGATAGCGACGTGGCGATCCGCGTGACCGACGCGAGCGGCGCCGGCACGACCTACGCCGTTCACTGCCTGCCGGAGGTGTTCTTCGAGATCGAAACGCACACGTTCCCGAACACCGACGCATTCGAGGATCTGCTCCTGTTCAACCGCGCGGGTTACTTCACGCTGATGGATCGCAACGGCGTGCCGAGACACCGCCGCGCCTACTCGGGTTTGGGAGGGTTCGCCGTCAGGTTCCACCGGGTCGGCGCCGACGGTGCATACCGCTACGGGTTTTGGGCTGGGGGCGGTGGCTACACCATCCTGGACGAGGACTTCGAGGTCGTCGCCGACGGCGTGAGGACCGTGGCGCCGTTGACCCGCCACAACTCCCACGACTTCCAGATTCTGGAGGACGGCAACTACCTGTTCATGGCATACGAACCGGCGATGCGCGACTTCAGCGCTATCGATCTGCCTTATCCCGACGGGGACGATGTCTCCTCCGTCCACGTCAACGACGCGGCGGTCCAGATCGTCACGCCAGGGGGGGCAGCCGTCTTCACCTGGAGGTCCTGGAACCACATGGCCATCGAGGATTGCGTGCAACACCGCTTCCCCGTGACGCTCTCCACCGATCCCGACATGAGGAGTCCCAATGGAGGCTATGCGCATATCAACGGGATGCACGTGGTCGACGGCGTCCTCGCCGCCTCGATGCGGGGTTGCTCGAAGGTGCTGGGCGTCGACGTCAAACCCGGCGTTACCCAGGGCGACGTGCTCTGGCGGATGGGCCGCACCAACCTGAGCGACGCGGAATGGGCGGCGCGGGACATCGGCCCGCCGCCACTGGACTTCATCAACGATCCCGAAGGCGAGTTCTGTGGCCAGCACACGGCGCGCTTCCTGCCCAACGGCAACGTCTTCCTGTTCGACAACGGATCGGTCTGCGTGATCGATCCGTGGACGTTCGAAGAGTTGGGCCGCGAGGGGAGCGACTTCAGCCGCGCGGTGGAGTACGCGCTGGACCTCGACAACCACGAGGCGGTCTTCGTGCGCGACCACTCCCTGCGGGGCACGCGGGACCACCTTGGCTACGCCAACGGCAACGTGGACGTGCTCGACAACGGCGATTGGCTGGTGAGTTGGGGCCGGCCTCTCGATGCAGACGTCACGATCCCGGACAACGAGAGGGCCACGCTGGTCGATCCCGCCACCGGTCAGGAGAAGCTGGGACTCCGTTTCAGGGAGTTGCCCGCCAGTGAGCGTGACCGCCGCATCAACGCGACCGTGGCCCCGGCAGAGGCCCTGGCGCCGCAACCCGTCCCGCTGACGGCGGAGTTCCCGGCCAGCCCCCACACCTCGCTTTTCCACACGGGCTCTGGGGACGCGCCGCAAGTGATCGTCGCCTTCAACCAGCCCGTGGTGGATTTCAGCGCCTCCAGCCCATCGATCAGCGTCACGGGCGCGACAATCGAGAGTGTCCTGTCCCACGTCGTGGCCGGCGAGGCGGCCAACGCCTATGTCGTCACCCTGACGCCAGCCGGCGCCAGCGACATCACCATCGGTCTGATGGCCGATCAGCCCTGCGCCGATGGTGGCATCTGCACCGCCGGTGAAACCGTGCTGTCGGAAGTCCCCGCATCACATGTCATCCGTGCAGACACGACTCCTCCGACGGTGAGCAACATCGAGGTCAGCTCGGACCCGGGGACGGACCGGACCTACGCGGTCGATGATGAGATTCAGGTGACGGTGACCTTCAGCGAGACGGTGGCGGCGACGGGGACGCCGGAATTGAGGCTGGAGCTGGGAGGAGGGCAGCGAACGGCGACCTATGAAGGCGGCGCGGGAACGGCGGCGCTGGTGTTCGGCTACACAGTAGCTGCCGGGGAAAGCGATATGGACGGAGTGGGCGTTGAGGCCGACAGCCTATCGGGCGGCACGATCCGAGACGGTGCGGGGCATAACGCGGTGCTGGACCATCAGGCGGTAGCCGCCAACGCGAGCCACAAGGTAGACGGCGTCAAACCGGCGTTGGCCGCAACCGGCGGGGCGGTGGTCGACGGAACGACGCTGACACTGACCTACGACGAGTCGCTCGACGGGAGCTCGACCCCTGTGCCGGGGGATTTCACGGTGTCGGGGGGAGATCGGGCGCGGGCGGTCACCGGAGTTCGAGTGAACGGGAGTGCGGTGGAGCTGACCCTGGATGTGGGGACCGAGCATGGGGAGGCAGGGATCCAAGTGAGTTATACGCCGGGGACGAATCCGATCCGGGATGTGCCTGGCAATGAGGCGGAGGGGTTGAGCCGCGAGCCGGTGACCAACGACACCCCGGACACGACCTCACCGGAAGTGAGCAGTCTGGCCATCACTTCGAACCCGGGATCGGACCAGACTTATGTGGCGGGGGACGAGATCGAGGTGACGGTGACCTTCAGCGAAACGATGGAGGTGGAGGGGACGCCGCAGTTGAGGATGAGAGTGGGGACCAGGACCCGAACGGCCGGCTATGACAGCGGCACGGGGACGGCGGCTCTGGTGTTCGCCTACGAGGTGGCCGTTGGGGACGAAGACAGCGTTGGAGTGAGCATCGAGGCGGACCGGATCGCCTTGAACGGCGGGACGATTGAAGACGCAGCAGACAATTCGGCGGATCTGGCTCATGAGGCGGTCGCTGCGCAGGCGGGACACAAGGTGGACGGGGTCCGGCCGGTGTTTGTGAGCGCGGCGGTGGACGGAGCCTCGCTGACGCTGACCTACGGGGAAGCGCTCGACGAAGGCTTGAGGCCAGCGCCGGGGGACTTCACGGTGCAGGTGGACGGAACCGCGCGAAGCGTTTCGGGAGTCTCAGTAAGAGGCAGCGTAGTGATCCTGACACTCAACCCGGCGGTGGAGCACGGAGACACGGGGATCCGGGTGAGCTACACCCCGGACGCCAACCCGATCCGGGACGCGGGGGGAAACGACGCTCTGGGGTTGAGCAGCCGGTCGGTGACCAACACCACGGGGGCGCCCAACACGGCTCCGCAGATCACAAGTCCGAGTTCGTTCGATGTCCCGGAGAACCAGGCGCTGGTGAGGCGGCTGGTGGCCCGGGACACCGACCCGGGGGACGAGGTGACGGGCTGGGCGATTATGGGCGGGGCCGATCCGGGGCAGTTCACGATCACCTCCGATACGGGGGATCTGAGCTTCCGGACAGCGCCGGACTTCGAGGGCCCCGGAGACAACGCGTATGAGGTGACAGTGGAAGTGAAGAGCGGGGCGGGGACGCGGGAACTGATGGCCGAGCAGACGTTCACCCTCAGAGTGACGGACGAGCGGGAACCGCCTGCTATCCCGGAGGCGCTCACCTTCTCTGGGGAGACGGCCGAGAGTATGACGGTCAACTGGGGCGAACCGGACAACACGGGCCCGGCGATCAGCGACTACGACGTGCAGTACCGGGAAAAGGGCACGGGGCGCTTCATCGACGGTCAACACGCGGGGCCGGGGCTCTCTCTGATGCTGGATGACCTGGAACCGGGCACGGTCTATGAGGTGCAGGTGCGGGCCACCAACGACGAGGGGACAAGCAACTGGTCCGAGTCTGGCGAGGGGATGACCATCACGCCGCTGACGGTCGGGATGACGACTGACCTCCCGCCGCCGGTGGAGGGCGCGTTCTCGTTAAGGTTCAGCTTCTCCGAGACGGTGACGGGTTTTTCGGCCAACGACATCGAGACGGGCCAGGATCCGGCCTGCATGGACGACCAGAATACGCCGGTGTTCTGCGACCCGGCCATCGGGGAGCTGGAGACGATCGACGACCGGATCTTCACCACCACCGTGACCCCGGTGACCGAACAGGTTGCAAACAATTACACGCTCACGATCACCGTGCCCGCGAACACAGCGACATCGGTCGTGGGCAACCAACCGAACGAGGCTGCAGCTCTGGAAGTCCGTATAGCACCGCCGGGGGTGACGGTGCCGATCTCATCGATCGGGCTGTCGGCGAGCCCCGGCAACGGCCAGGTGGCGCTGAGATGGAATGCCCCGCAGAACACCGGCGGCGCTCCGATCGTCCGCTACGAATACCGCTGGGCGGAGAGCGGCGGGGAGTTCAGCGACTGGATGAGGGTTGCTCCGGCGCAGCGGTCGGAAACGGTGCGCGAACTGACGAACGGCACGGAATACGTCTTCGACGTGCGGGGGGTGAACGCTCTGGGCAAGGGCTCGGCGGAGACGGCGATGGCCACAGCGCTGCGCAACACGCATACCGGTGTGGGAGGAGGAGGCGGGGGGGGAGGCACGCGCCAAACGGTGCCGGATACCCCCACAAACCTGGTGGCCGAGGCCACAGATGGGGCGGTGGTGCTGACGTGGGAGGCGCCTGAGGACGACGACGGCGCGCCGATCACCGATTACGAGTACCGAATCGACGGGAAGGGGCAGTGGATTTCGATCGGCTCCACCGACACGACCCATACGGTCACCGGTCTGGTCAACGACACGGCCTACGTCTTCAAGGTGCGGGCGGTGAACCGGGTCGGCCGGAGCCCGGCTTCGGACCCGGCCGAGGCCACGCCGAGAGCGGATGTGGCTCTGGATTTTGCGCATTTCGCCAATGGGGCCGGCATCACCTCCGAGATCGTGCTCGTGAATGTGGCGCCCTATCCGATCAGGCCCGCTCTCTACTTTTACGCTCCAGGGGGCGATCTCATCGACCCCGAATCGGTGATGGACGTCACGGGTGACCTTGTGGTCACGGAGAACGGAGCCCTGACCGTCCAGACAGAGATGGGATCTGTGGGCGAATTCACCATTTCAACCCACGGGCGAGGCGCGCTGGTGAGCGGATCGGTGAAAGTAATGGCGGACGGTCCCATTGGCGGGTTCTTGCGCTTTAATCTTCCGGACATCGGAGTCGCCGGGGTGGGAGCCAGCCCACCTGTCCTGGATGTCCTTTTCCCGGCCCGCCGCCAGGCGGGAGGAATCAACACGGGGATTGCCCTCCACAACCTGGGCGAGGAAGCGATGGGGGTGAGCTGCCGATTGATGCGCGGCGGCGGCGTGCTCGAAGCGGTGGAGATCCCCCTGGAGGCCAACGGGCAGACCTCCGGGTTTATCGAAGACACGTTCACCGCGACCGATACGTCCGACTTCGCGGGGGCGGTGCGCTGCACCGCGCCGGGGGCGGGACGGTTCACCGCAATCGCAGTGGAGATTGATGCCACCGGGGGCATCTTCACCACACTGCCGGTCGTGGAAGTGAACCGGGGCCGGGCCACCGCGACAACTCTGGACTTTGCGCATTTCGCCAACGGGACCTGGATCACCGATCTGGTGTTCGTGAACCTGGAGACCCGGCAGAGCGCTCCCGCCCTCACTCCCTTCCATCAGGCCATCCCTCCGACCCGTCCCTCTATTTATTTCTACGACACCGAAGGCAATCCGATTGCCCCCGACTCGGTGGTAGAGATCACGGGCGAACAGGAGGTCACCGAGGACGGCGCTCTGACGGTCCGCACCGAGATGGAGCCGCTGGGAGTGCTCACGATTTCGACGCATGGCCGAGGGGAGTTGGTAAGCGGATCGGTGAAGGTGGTCTCGGAGGGTCCCATCGGCGGGATGCTCCGCTTTGATCACCCCGCCCTTGGGGTGGCCGGGGTCGGAGCCAGCCCACCCGTCAGCGACGCCGTCTTCCCGGTGCGCCGCCAGGACGGGGGGATCACGACGGGGTTTGCGATCCACAACCTGGAATCGAGTCCGGGGTTGGTGCGCTGCGACTTGCGGCAAGCGGGTGTACTGCTCGACGCCGCGACGATCCCGCTGGAGGCCAACGGGCAAACGGCCTGGCTTATCGACGCGGCATTCCCTGGCACCGATACTTCCGACTTCGTGGGGTCGGTGCGCTGCGCCACGACAGGGGAGGGGCTGTTCACCGCCGTGGCCCTGGAAATGGATCCCGGTAACCGCATCTTTACGACACTGCCCGTCGTGCCAGTGGTGGAGGCGCCCTGACTTCCCGGAGATCGCGTACCGCGGACAAGCGGCTGGGACCGAGGACACGGTCGCCGCCGCCAAAGCCTGTGCAGGGGGGCGCGGAGCACTGCGTTCAGGTCCGGCCCGTCGACGACCCGACGCGTTCAATCCTGCAAGACCCGCGGAAGGGCCGCAGCTTTGGGGATGAACGATGGCGCGTCACTACTCGACTCGAAGTTTCTTCCGGCAGATGCCGGCCCACTTGCTGGCGCGCTACTTCGGGCGCCGGGGGGTGCTGGCGGATTTCAACTTTGCGGGCCTGGAGGAAACCCCACCCGAGGCGTTGTTCGCGGCCTGGCTGGAGTTGCCCGAAGCAGACCGCAACTCGATGGAGGCCGAGTTTCGCGAGATCTTCGAGTTGAGCTGCGAGAAGGGAGTCCTGGCCATTGTCGACGAAGCGCGCTGGCAGTGGCAGAACGATCCCGGCCGGGTGAGGGCTTTCCTCGAAGCATCGTCCGCCCTGCCGGACCACTACGACCGGGCCATGGTCACCTTCCTCGATCACCCGGAATGCTGGACCGGGGCCACCCGCTTCTATCATGCCGACACGCTGCCCTACTGGCGCAAGCGCAAGAACCTGGGACACCGGACGGCGGTGGTGGACGCCGGCAGTCTCGAGCATCTGGCTGAGCTGATCCGAACCTACTTCCACTCGAGCGAGGGCCGGGGGAAGCACTGCGTGGTGGAATCCTACCGGCGCGGTGCGCTGGATTACTTCTTCGCCTATCCGGAGGACTACTCCCGGCAACAGATCGAATGGGTCGATGGCGCCTTCGGCCGGCGGCCCCACAATCCCGCCTTCGAGGTCGTCTTCGTCTACTCGCGCGAGGAGGGCACGCTGGATCTGAACTTCGATGGGCCGTACCGGTCCGTGGAACCGCTGCACGGCATGTTCGCGACGGCGATTCTCAACCTGGAACGGCCCCCGCCCGATCCCACCGACGAGAGCGTCTACGACCTGGGGCCGCTCGGAGGGCGGGGCTTTGGGTTCGTCTACGACATCGGCAGCAGGATCGAGAAGGTGAGGGTCATGAAACTGGGGTTGTCCTCCCTCGAGAGAGAGGGCGACCGGATCACGGTGGAAGCCGATGCCGCCGAGAACCCCGAGGCGGTCTACGACCTGCTCGAACAGGTCGCCCCGGCGATGCCGTTCAATCTGTACCGCGTCTCCGCGGTGGAGCTGGCGGCCTGGATCGCGACGGACCCGGAGAAACCGGCCACCCAGGTACCGATCCGCATCGCCCACCCGAATTCCTGCTCGCTCAAATACGACGAGCGGGACCTGAAGCTGCGGGCGATGCTGGAAGCCTCCGGCATCGAACTGAAGGAACCGTCCAGGGAGGCTCCGGCATGAGACCCCGTCGCATGAGTCCGGAGGCCGTCCTGATCGAGGTGCTCGACCGGGTCGCCGGTTCCCGGGACCACACGATCCGGATCAGCGCCCGTGAACTGGCCGGCTGGCCGTCCGATGCGGTGGCGGCCCTGAAGTCCCAGCGGCTCCTGCGCCGGTCGCGCCCCGCCACCAGCGTCGTATGTCCGGGATGCGAGCAGCAGTGCGGCATGCCGGTGTACACGGTGGTGGGTCCTGGCGCATCGGCCGGGCAGACCGATCGATGGAGCTTCATCGTCTGCGACAAGCGCGACGATATCAACCGGGTCACTGTGGAACCGGATCGGCTGACCCAGTGGCAATCCGGTCCCGATGCCGTCTGCGATTTCGTGGCCGACTGTCTCGGGTTGCGGCCGAGCGGCAAACGCATCGGCCGGGGCGGGCTGATGCAGATCGGCATGGCCACGGGCGAGGAACGCCGTCAGATGCTGTGTCTGCGGAAGAAGCAATGGGAACTGGAGTTGGTGGCCGGAGACGGCACCATTCCATTGGCGGAGCTGGTCGATTTTAGTCAAGGCCACTACGGGTTG
The DNA here is from genome assembly GCA_965263045.1 of Terriglobia bacterium. Classification (GTDB taxonomy): domain Bacteria; phylum Acidobacteriota; class Terriglobia; order 20CM-2-55-15; family 20CM-2-55-15. Next base: position 27,137 of record CBDHGK010000031.1, on the reverse strand, counting down.
AATAAAACCGCAATCCACCGCCTCGTGGATGCGTCGTTGACGGCCGATCCCCGCTACACCCCCATCCGGGCGCGGCGCGAAGCCCGCAAGCAGGCCACCGAGGCCCGGGATGAGGCCTTGCAAAAAACTTATCTGAAGCTGAAACGCCGGCGCCCGGGCCGCTCCGACACCTGGTACTCCCTGCAGATCGCCAAGATGGATATTGCCGGGGACCTCAATCCGGAGACCATCCGCAAGAACATGAAAAAGTAGCAAAAAAGTTGGGGGGAATTTTTCCCCCCAATTCCCACAACCGTAACTCATTCCTTCCAAACGACTTAGGGAGACGGCTTCTTCCGAATACGGCGTCTTGTTACACAGCCTGAATCTTTCAAGTCATTGATTTCATTACTATTTCAAAAATCGCACCCGGGATTTTCCAGTCTGTTTTCCCCCAATTCCCCCAGCTAGGCTCGGGTCGTGATGAATGCAATCCTCAAGTCGGGTTTCAGCCCGCCGCCCCGCATTCTGAGGCGGCCGGCCGGCCGTGGCGGCACCGGACTGGCGCGCCGCACCATCCACCTGCGCATTGCCCTGGGCGAGCGGGCCGCCGGCTGGATCGAGGTGGAGGTGGATGCCGGGTTGCGCCCCCGGATCGAGGCCAGCCGCCGGGAGTGAGGGGTACGAGCCGGAATGGAGGCACGCGATGGCGGAGAAATTCTTTTCACAGCGGGGGGAAGACGACGCGAAGACGGTTTCGGGCGAACGCATCGCAGAGGCGCACGATGAAGAACGCGACCGAGCCGAGCCAGAACACCTTGCCCGCCGCGCACCGGTGCCGGCCGCCGGGCAGAGTGAACGCGATTGGCCCTGGTGTCTGGAGGCACTGCGGCGCGGGCAGGATCCGGCCATTGCCCCGGCCCGCCTGGAAGAACGCCGGGCCAACGATCAACCCAACCCGGAAGACTACGCGTGGCGCACCCTCGAGAGCGCGGCAGCTTCGCTGCGGCGCGAGATGCCGGGCACGGAGCTTGAACGCTGATGGATGACGAGCAACTGCGCGCCGAACTCCAGAAGATGATCGCCCGTGAGGTCCGCGCGTATTTGACCGCTTATCGCGCGGCGGGCACCGCCGAGCTCTCCAAGCTTGGAGCGGAACTGAAAAGCGAAATGGACCGGTTAGCGAACAACCTGCGGAAACAGCGTGCAGAGGCCGAAGCCGCCTTTGCCGTGCCCGGCCAAGTCGATCACGTCGTCCGCACATGGGGCCGGGCCATTCTCACCGGCGCTTTGATGTTCGCTGCCCTCGCCGGGGCCGCATGGATCGCTATCGCCTGGACCGAACAGCAATTTCGGTGGCAGGTGGCCAAGAACGCGGAGATCGCCGAACGGATTGCGGCCCAGGAGCACACCCTGGATCAAATCAACCGCGAGAGCGGCGGTCTCACACTGACCGGCCCGGACAACGAGGGGCACTGCTTCGTACTGTTTCCCGCCGCTGCCGATGTGACCACGTTTTGGCGTGTCAGCAACCGGCCCGCCGTCGAGGTGGAATGCGATGAGTGAACGCGAGACCAATGAGCGGCGCAAGATCAAGAGAGGCTCGATTTCTGGTCTGGCCGACACGACCATGAAGATCGCCGCCTCACAGGACGGCCAGGGACCGCAGGAGCCGGAACCGAAAACCACGGTCTCTCAACAGGCCGACGCTTCGCAGGAAGGCCAGAGACCGCAGGAGCCGGAACCGAAAGCCGCGGTCCTTCAACAGGCCGACGCCTCGCAGGAAGGCCGGGGACCGGAGGAACCGGAGACGAAAGCTACGGTCCCTCAACAGGCCGACGCTTCGCAGGAAGGCCAGGGACCGCAGGAACCGGAGACGAAAGTCACGGTTCCTCAACAGGCCGACGCTTCGCAGGAAGGCCAGGGACCGCAGGAACCGGAAGAGGACGGCGACAGTGACCGTGTCCGAGAAATAGTCACATTACTCAAGGACGCGATCGATTCTGACGGGCAGTCCGATAAACAGATCGACGTGCTCGCTCGCGACCTTGCCAAACAAAAGCGTGTGCTTCTCCGGAAAGCGGCTACGCGGATCGCCGAGGTCGAGGCCAAGACCGAAGTGGCCGTCGATCAATTTACAGATGAGATCGTTGGCTTTCTTGAGTCGCTCACCCAAACACTGAAGGAAGGCAACGCGCAGAAAAGCCTGGAGAGGGCGCGCAAGACGCAGGATGACATCGTCAGGCGTTATTGGGATCGGTTTGTAGGGGGCTTCCATGGCATGTATCAGGCGAAACTCGATGAAACGAAGCGGAAGATACAGACCACTCTGAACGCCACCACTGACGACTTTTCCAGACAGATCGCCGCGCTATTCCAGAAGTCGCTGCGCCAGATTCAATCTCCCGTGGTGCCGTTCAAGCAACGGATCTTTCGAGAGCGGCGATTGCTGGCCGGAACGCTGGTCCTGGGGCTGCTCCTGGGATCGTTCCTTGGAACCCTGGGAGAAACACTCTGGAACCGTGCCGGGCTCACAGGCCGCCAGGCGCTCCGGGTGTTCGCCCCTCTAGTCGTACCCCTCTCAGGCCGGACTCCACAATGACAGCGCATAAGGAGGCAAGTCATGCCACGACAGATCCGTGTTGCAACGACGAGGGAAGAATTTGACGCATGCTTTGCCGGCGGTGAAGCGTTCGAAGCGTCCCACGAGCTGGCCGCCGGGATGGGCTTCTATCCCGTCGTCGAGAACGTGATGAGCGACCGTGAGTTTTTCGCGCCGGCCGATCCGGCCCAGCCGGAGGCGGATTAGATGAGCCGGCGCAAAGACTTCATTGATTCTCTCCTCGATGGCGTATCTCGAATGCATCGCGCCGCCGCGACTCAAACCGAACATCAGATCCGCGAGCTACTTGAGCGTGGGGCCGATCCGAATGTGCGTAATGTTCGGGGTGAAACGCCATTGCACCGGGCGGCCATCCGGAATCCCGACCTGGATGTATCGCGCACCTTGATTGGGGCCGGGGCCGACCCGAACGCCCAGGACGAAAAAGGCGCCACTCCCCTGCATCGGGCGGCGCACAACCCTTCCACAGGACGGGCCCATCTCTTGATCGAGACGGGGGCGGATGTGGGCGCGCGCGATAACAGCGGCGCCACTCCCCTGCATCACGCCGCGGAATCGGGACACGAGGCCATGATCGTCCGTCTGGTCGAAGCCGGAGCCGATCCCAACGCGCGGGATCAGGCCGGGCGGACGCCGTTGCGGATTGCGGTCGAGAAAGGTTGGCCCGAGGGCACGAAGACGCTTCTCACTCATGGAGCCGATCCGAACGTCCCGGATAACGCGGGACAGATTCCATTGCATGTGGCCTATGCCGACAAGCGGCAGGACATGGTGAACCGGCTGCTCGAAGCCGGAGCGAACCTCGAGGCGCGTGATGGGACGGGCCGTGTTCCGATCCAACACCTGCACGATCCGGACGACGATCGGGGGCGCGGGGAACACGCGCAAGAAGCCAGAGCCAACGACCGCAGCCAAAGTTTCCGAACAGGCGGGCAGGAGTTGCAGCGGGTTCAGGATGCGGTCAATCCCGCCGATCCAGAGGGCCGGACGCCGTTGCATCAGGCTGCCGAGAAAGGCTCCTATCTGGGCACCCACAGATTGCTGCAAGAAGGAGCGGATCCCAACATCACCGACAAGGAAGGGCGGACGCCGTTGCATTCGGCGGCGGGCTCCACCGATGGGAGCGAAGCGGTTGAACGGTTGCTCGAAGCCGGAGCCGATCCGAACTTCTCACAAGACAGCCGGGGCGAGGCGCCGTTGCACCTTGCCGTCCGCCACGACAACGAGCCATCCGTGGATCGATTGCTGGAAGCCAAGGCCCACCCGGGTGTTGCCGATTCGGAGGGGCGGACTCCGTTGCACCGTGCCGCTGAAAATTGCGCACCCGGCATTGCCGAAAAGCTGCTCAGGGCCGGGGCGGATCCGAACGTGCGAGACAACGCGGGGCGCACCCCACTGGAGCTGGCAACGGCCCGCCGCGAACGTCTCGATCCCAGTCCCAGGAACGACGGGGCCGTCCGGCTCCTCGAGAAGGCGGCCGGACCCCAACAGGAACACACACCGAAGCCAGGGCGCGGCCCGTGCGCCCCAAGACACGCACCGAAGACTATTACAAGCAGTTTGCCGACGACATCATCGCCCAGATCGAGCGCGGCACCGCGCCGTGGCAGAAACACTGGAAGCCCGGCGAAAACCGGATGCCGGAGAACTTCTCAACCGGCGCGCGCTATCAGGGCGGGAATGCCTTGCAGTTGATGGTCAAGCGCACCGGGCGCGCTTACAACGACAACCGCTGGGGTACCTACAAGCAGATCAAGGAGGCCGGGGGGCAGGTACGGAAAGGCGAACGGGGCACCACGGTCCTGGTTTACAAGCCTCCGCGGCGGGCTGAGGGCACCGAAGCCACCCCGGGCGCGGTGGCCGCAGACAAACCGAAGAATCCCGATGCGGAAAAGACAACGCGGCCGATGTGGAAACGCTACACCGTATTCAACGTCGAGCAGGCCGACGGCCTCGCACTCCCCGAGCGGTCCGCGCCGACTCCCGAATGGGAGGCGTTAAAGAACGTCGAGAACGTCATTGAGGCAAACGGGGTCGCGATCCGCGAAGTCAACGGGGATCGGGCCTATTACAACATGGCGGGCGACGAGATTGTGTTGCCCGAGCGGTCCCAATTCAAGAACGGCGAAGGCTATTACCAGACCGTGCTCCATGAAGTCGGCCACAGCACCGGACACCCGGACCGGTTGAACCGGGAGAGTCTGCACCAAGGCATCCAGGACGGCTTCGGATCGGAGGCGTACGCGCGGGAAGAACTCAGGGCGGAAATCAGCGCCATGATGTCGTCCGATCGCCTGGGTGTGGCCTATGAGCCGCAACATGCAACCGCCTACGTCAAGGGGTGGGTCGCGGTGCTCAAGGACGATCCGAAGGAGATCTACAAGGCGGCGGCTGAGGCCAGCCGCATCTCCGATTACGTCTGTGAAGCGCCCGAACGCGCCCGAGCCCAGCCCATCGAGAAGGACAGGGACACGCCGCTGGTAACGAGCTATGAGCCGGGGCGCGGGCGGCCGATGCCCAGCCCTGTGGTCGCGCACCAACCGCAACCGGCGACTCGGGTTCCGGCGAAAGCACCGGAAATCGAGTTGAGCCGCTAACAGTAACCAAAGGAGGGACTACCCATGACGGACACGAAACCGGCCGATGCAATCCGCTTCGGCCGCGTCAAGGCAACGATCTGGATGAATACCACCGAGGACGGGAATACCGCTACAGCGTCGTCTTCTCGCGCATCTACCGCGAGGGTGACCAGTGGAAGAGTACGCACAGCTTCGGCCGCAATGACCTCTTGCTCCTCGCCAAGGTCGCCGACCTCGCACACACCCGGGTCTCGGCGCTTCGACAGGATGACGCAGCCGAGGCCGCAGCGGCAACGGCAGTGGAAACGGAGGCATAGCAGCATGGGGCGTTTTGACATCCGGGAGACGACAACTCTGGACCGGGGACCGGAGCCTCAACGAGAGATCCAGCCCGACCGGGCCCCGGAGCGCCCCGGCCACCGCCGCAACTACGATCCGCGGCGGCCGAAGCAGGACATCACAGAGCGGATGAATGCCGCCGTGGCCGACGTCGGTCATTACCGGGTTGTCGCCGTCGCCGATCTTGTCAAAGAGCGTTTCGGGGGGAACCCGTTCACCGCCCGGAAAGCCCTCGATCAGATGAAAGCCAATGGCCTGGTCACCGAACGCACGCTTCAGGGACCGAAGGGCGGGAAATACCGCGTCCTGTCCCCCACCGCCGCCGGGGCCGGGCGCGCCCGGACACAGGGCGGAGATTGGGGCATGGATCCGCAACAGCGCGTCTGGGACAGACCCGGCTCGAAGTCGCGCGATATGGCACATGACGTGGCCATCTACCGCGCGGCCCGACTCGAAGAGGCGCACTTTGAAGAACGCGGGGCACGGCTGCGGCGCGTCCGCACCGACGCGGAACTGAAAGCTGAGATCAATAGCCGGTCCGAGGCGGCGCGTGTCCATGGCGGTCGGGAGGCGGCCGACCGCGCGCGATTTAAGGCCGCCGAAGAACTGCACCTCCCTGTCCGGGACGGCAAGGTGCAGTATCCCGACGCGCAGCTGGAATATCTCGAACCCGACGGCCTCACCCGAGGCCACGTCAACATCGAAGTCGTCTCCGGCAACTACCGCACTGCCGACATTGCGGCCAAGGCCGCCGCCGGGTTCCAGATGCATGGCAACGGGAGCCCGCGCGCCGGGTCGCTGATCGACAACGCCGCTCAACTCGCCCGGTCGGCGAGTCAGGGCGGCGGTGGCGGTGGCGGGACCGAACGCGTAAAGGGAAGTATCGAACTATGAAACCGATCTTCTTTGGCATCGGCATCACGGCCGCACTGGGCGGGCTGGCAGTTCTTTTGCTCGGACCGCGGCTCGATTTTCTCTCGCCCTGGTGGGGCACGATCCTTCGCACCTATGGGCTCACGCTTGGCCTGCACGCCGCGGCAGCGTTGCTCACGAGCATCGTGGTGTTCTACGCGCTGGCGCGTGTCGCCGGCCTGGCCGATCTTGGGCGGCGGGTCGATCTGGTAGAGCGCGGCATTCGCCGCGGCTCAGGGGATCGGGACCTTCAAGAGGCTCTCGAGCGGAGCGATGAAGGTCTGTATCTCGATTAACGACAACATCATTTATCGGGAGGGCAACGATGACTTCGCTTACTAACAACAAATGGCAGTACCGCGGCCTGTGGGTCGTAGCAATTCTGCTATGCGCTCCGGTCACCCTATGGGCACAGAGCCCCTGGCTCGAGGCCATCACGGTCATGGAGACCGCATTTACCGGACCGATCGCGCGCGGGCTCGCGCTCATTAGCATCGTCTGTGGCGGCCTGATGTTCGCCTTCGGCGAGGGCGGCAGCAAGAAGGCCATGGCCGGGATCATCTTCGGTGTGGGCATGGCCGTGGGTGCGGTCAATTTCATGGGTTGGCTGTTTCCCTGATGGCGCGGTACGGAAAGCGGCTCTGGCCGTGCTACCCAAGTCTGAGCCGCCCGCTCACCATCATGGGGGTCGAGCGCACGTGGTTCATTCTGAGCGCCACGCTGGCACTCGCCCTATGGAACGCCTTGAATGCCATCGTCACGGCCATGGTGGTCTTCGGGGCGCTGTGGGGTGCGGGCTACCTCGCCTGGAAACAGGACCCCAACATGCTTGCGATCCTCAAGGCGTCGACCCGTTTCAAGACACGTTACGACCCTGGCAAGTGGATCGCCGAGCCGTGGCGCGTGATCGTGAAAGGAAGGTATGAATGAATCTTGTTGCTGAACGTGCGGAATACGATGCGGCCGGCGCCCTGGCCGAAGAGTTGCCCTGGTGGGGTTATCTCAAAGACGACCGGACCTGTCTGACCCGGGATGGCCAGTTGTTATGCGTGGGCCGCATCACCCCAAGTCCCCTCGATGGCCGAACCCCCGAGGCGCTCGATGCGGTACTGGAACGCTGGACCCGTTTGCTCTCCAATGTCGAGCCCGGCGGCCGTCTCAGTTTCTATCTGCTCCGGCGGCCGGTGGATCTTCCCGTCGACGACTCCCATCACGGCGATAGCGTATCGGCAATCGCCCGGCGGCGGCGCAAGGCATTCCTTGCCGAACGATTGCAGGACGTTCAGGCGTATCTGGTCTGGTGTCACGATCCTGGATTACAACAGGCTACCGCGACGCATGGCAGGGGGCCGTGGTGGCTCAACACCGCCCGCGCCTGGCTCGCCCGCAGCCGTGCGCCCTATGAAGCCATCTACATTTACGACGAGATCGAGGCGGCCGCGGCGCGTTTCCGGCAGGTTGTGGATGCGGGTTCGAAGCTCGTCTCCGACCTGACCCATATCGAGCTGTTGAACGGCCCCGACGGCGGCCGTTTCTTGAGTGAGCTGGTCAACCGGCCGGGCCTGCCCTGGGATGGTGCCCTCAGCTCCGGCATGAACTGGAGCCTCGCCGTTTCCGAGCTGGATGCCGAGCGGCGCTTTCTACGCCTTGACGGGGAGCCCGTCGTCCTCTATTCCCTGCTCTCGCCACCGGGCACAGCCCGCGCCAACATGCTCAACGACCTCTACCGCCTCAGCGCCCGCATGACGGTGTCGCTGGAATGGCGGCCCTACACGACCGAGGCGGGACGGAAGAAGATCAACTCCGCGCGCAAGCACTACTTCTCACAACGCTACTCGATGATGGCGCACGTTCAGGAAACCGAAGGCAGCGCCGTGGCGATGGAGGACAGCGTGGCCAGCGCGGAGTCGGATCGGCTCTCCAACGCCCTGGTCGAGCTGGAAACCGATGGCATTGCCTATGGCGACATCAGTTTGTCCATCGCCTTGCATGGCGCGCTTGCCGACATCGAGCGCCTGGACGGCGATCTGCGCCGCATCTTCGCCACCCATGACGCCAAACTGATCCAGGAGGGCTATGGGCAACTCGCACAGTGGTTCAATCGGATGCCCGGCCAGCCCCGCTCCCGGCAACTCCGCAAGGTCCTGGTGTCTGCCGGTGCTGCCGCCTCGCTCGCGCCGCTGTTTGGCCCGCCCCGCGGCACCCAGCGGAGCGGCCATCTTGAAGCCCCCTCACTCACGACGCTCGAAACGCACTGGCAGACGCCGTTCTTCTATGACCTCTTTGCCGGCGATGTAGGGCACACCCTCATCCTCGGGGCGACCGGGGCGGGCAAGAGCTTCACCTTGAATTTCCTGCTCGTTCAAGCCTTGCAATACCGCCCGCGCGTCCTGATCCTCGACCTCGGAGGAAGCTATCGCTGGCTCACCCGATTCCTCGGCGGGGGCTACCTGGAACTCTCGCCCGACGACGACGGCGCCTCGGGAGATTCCTTTCGGTTGCGGCCGTTCAGTCTCCCTGCCGGGGAACGGACATTTCAGTTCCTTACTGGCTGGGTCACGCGATTGCTCAGGCTCGGGGGTATGGAAACCACCGGGGACGATCCCACTGAAATCCGCAGCCGCATTGAAGACCTCTATGCCTTTCCCCCGGCCAGCCGCGACCTCAGCGCGCTGGTCCGCTCCTTGCCCAAGCGCATGTGGGCCGCGATGGGACGCTGGCACGGCGCAGGCACCTGGGGCAAATATTTCGACAACCCGGCCGATGGCGGCGACCTGGAATTTGCCGACTGGCAAGTGATCGACCTGGCCGGGGCGGCCGAACATGAAGACCTGTGTGAAGCCGCCATGTTCTATCTGCTCGAACGCTTGCGGATTGCGCTCGAAGACCCCACTGATATTGCCCGCGTCAAGCTCATGGTGGTCGACGAGGCGTGGCGCTATCTCAAAGACCCCGCCGTGTTGTCCTATCTCGCCGAGGCCGCCAAGACCTGGCGGAAGAAAAACGCCGCCCTGATCATGGCGACACAGAGCGCCGTGGACGTGACCAGTACGCCCGAGGCGGCGGGACTGCTCGAATCCATGCCCACCAAGATTTTCCTGGCGAACCCCAACCTCCCCGAAAAGGTCGGGGAGATCTTCCGGCTCAATCCAGACGAAATGGACACGATCCGATCGCTCGTTCCGAAGATGGAGATCTATTTGAAGCGCGCCGACCTCAGTGCGATCCTCCGGCTTGAAGTCGATCGGGCCAGTTACTGGCTCTATACATCCAACCCCCGTGATTCGGAACGGCGCGCAGAGATGATCGCGGAACACGGGCTGCAACGCGCCCTGGAAATATTGGCTTCAGGGAGTTAAGGAACACATATTCAGGACGATAAGGAGAACTATTCAATGCATTGCTTCAAGAAAATCCTGTGGGTCTTGTGGACGGGCGTTATGGTTCCGTCCCTCTTGCCATGGGCGCTCGCGCCGGTACCGGCGACTGGGGCCCAGGGACCGATGCTGCGCATCGAGGCGGTCCCCGGTGTCGATCAACTCGTCGATATCCAGACGCAGGTGCGGCATACCACCGTCATCGTTCTGCCGGAAGGCGAAAACATCCTCGATTTCGTTGTCGGGGATTCCGAGTACTGGCATCTGACCGGCGCGGCGAATGTGGCGTTCCTGAAACCCATTGCAACGGGGGTGGAAACGAACGTCGCGTTGATTTGCGAGTCCGGCCGGATCTATTCCTTCCTCGCATCCGAGGGCGGGGAGCCGCACCTGGTCGTCCGGATCGAGCCGCCGCCCGAGGACGACACCCTCATATCGGTCGCGCCACACACTCCAGCCTTCATTGCCCGTTCCGAAGTCACGGCCTATCAAGTCATGGCGCAACAGGCCCAGGAGACGGCACGCAATGCCCAGGCCGCGGCCGACACCGTGGCCGCCCAGGCCCGCGCCGCAGCCACCGAGGCGGTGGAGGACTTTCGGGCGGACTATCCCACGCGGTTGCACTTTGTTTACACCCTGTCGGATCGTGCACAGGATCCCCCCTTCAATGTCGAAGCCATGTGGCACGACGGCCAGTTCACCTATCTCCGCTCACACGCCCAGGAATCACCGGCCATTTATGAAGCCGTCGACGGCGACCCGACCTTGGTGTCCTACGACCTCACCGCAGACGGCCTGTACATTGTGCGGCGGATCCTCGATTCCGGATGGCTGCAGATTGGAAAGCGCCGGGCGATCTGGCGCTACAAACCGGAGCGTTAGTTATGAGTGTATGGAAAAAGATTCCCATCGCGCCGGGCGGCGTCATGCCGGGCGGCCTCATCACCAAGATCGGTGTTGCGGCCATATCCCTGCTCCTGGCCGCCACGCTGCTGACCTACACGTTCACCGGCGGGGGCGGGCCCGAAGCCGAGATTGACGTTCCCGAGGCCGCGGGCTTCGATCTGCAACAGAGGGCCGCCGCCGCAATCGAAGCCGAAGCGCGGCGGCAAGCCGAGCAACTCCGGCAACAGGCCACAGCGGCCGAGCGCCAATTGGCCCAACTACAGAACGAACAGGAATCGACTGCGGCCCTATTGGGAGCGGGCATCGTGGGGCTCCCCGGTCAAGACCCCGGCGGGGTCTTGCTTGCCGACGATCAAGCCGTCCCATTCGGGGGCGAGGCGCCCCGCACCGAAGCCGAGGCCGTGTTGCTGGAAACACTGCGGCTCGAGGAAATGGAGCGCCGTCGGCGTTCCCTGCGCACCGCGCCGCTTGTGCTGTCCTATCGGAACTCCGAAGCGGCTGGGGCCGAGCTCCCCGGAAGACTTTCCGGTCGGGTTCCGGCCGCCCAGGCTCCCCTGGCCGCCTCACCCGGCCTCACAGCCGAAGGCGCCGTTTCCACGGCCGGGGAGTTTCTCCAATTGCTCACCGAACTCAACGACCGGGAACTGGCCGCGACAGCGCAGCCCGCGCCGGCGGCGTCCGGCCCGCCTCCTTCCCTTGCACGGCTGGGGCCCGAGGCGGAAACGCCCGTCGTCGACCGGCCGACCGATCCGGACGGTTGGGAGCGTATTTATGAAGGATCGTTTCTGGAGGCTGTCCTGGTCACCGAGCTCAGTGGCGAGTTTCCCGGTCCGGTCCTCGCCAATGTGTCTGTCCCCTTCTATTCCGCTGACCGCCAACGGGTCCTGATCCCGCGCGGTGCGCGGGTTGTCGGCTCTGTTCAGGCCGTTTCCGGGGCCGATCAGGAGCGACTCGCCGTTGCCTTCCACCGCATCATCTGGCCCGACGGCCGCAGCGTCTCACTCGAATTCAATGGCCTCAACCAGATGGGGGAAAGCGCGCTCAAGGATGCAGTCGATCGCCATTATTTCTCGATGTTTGCGGCGGCCGGGGCCGTCGGCATCCTTTCCGGTCTGACCGCCATGGGCTCGAACCCCTACGCCGGAGGCCGACAGGGTTTCCAGGCCGGAGCCAGCCAAGGGCTTGGGGAAGGTGCGGTGCGGATTCTCGACCGCTTCCTCAACCGCCTGCCCACCCTCACGATTCGCGCGGGCCACCGCTTGCGCATCTGGTTCACCGGCGATGTTCTCGTGCCGCGGCAACCCCAACCGACCGGAGGCATCCAATGACGATGAAACACGCGATCGCTTTCTCTCTCACCCTCGCTGTGGCCGGTGCCATGCCGCCGGGCGCGAGCGCGCAGTTCGACCTGGACCTGCAAGCGACCGAGATTACAAATCAGATTCAGCAGATCGCCAATCGGGTCACGCGCTACACGACATTGCTCAATCAATTTACCAGCCTCGACTGTTCGGCGCAGGGCATGGCCGCCGGCGCACGAGGCGACTCCCGTAGACGAGGCCGTCGTCGTGTGCGACACCCTCAACATGCTTGGCGCGTTCAAGGATTCTTACCAACAGTTACTCGCCGCACCCACCGATCTGCTCAATACCCCCGTGCCTCTGCCAGACTGGCGCGACGTATTGCAAGCGGCTGACACCGTCACCGCAGCCGACATCCGTAATATCTACCAGAGCGGCCCCAATGGGGCCGATGCCGCGGTTGCAACCTTCGAACGCCGCCGGGACTACGCCGATCGCAGCGTTGTCCTCTCACACGCCCAGGCCGATGCGGCCGCTGCGCTCACCGCAACACTCGATGAGGCCGAAGCCGCTGTTGCGGATCTTGAAGCGCACAACAGCGTCACCCGCACTGGCCTCGGACAAACCCAACTCGCCGCTACGCTCACGCGAGCGCGGATTATCTTGGCGCTGGCCGGGCTCCGCGCTTATGAAACATCCGCCCAGGCGGCGGATGCCTACAACGCGGAAGTGGCGCGCCGGGGGATCGACGCCCGGCGTTTGGCCGAACGTGCGGCCCTTGAAGCCCAATGGGCCGAGCAACAGGCCGCGTTGGCGCTGGGCGCCAACGAACGCATCAAGGCCATGTATGGCGGCTATCGCTTACATCCGGTCTTTGCCGGGAACTAGAACCACACACTCATCAAGGAGCATCCCCATGAAGAAAACACTGATCGCCTTCATCGCAGTCGTGGCGCTCATCAGCGCCGTGCGGAGCGGGACCGCTCAGGACAGCGCGGCCTATCTCGTGATGATCGCCAACCAAGGCACGCAGATTTCCAACCAGGTTCAAGCCCTGACGCGCATGACCCGCCATATCAACCAGCTCACCGGGCAGTTCGAGCATTTGAAGCAATCCGCGCTCGGGCAGATCGGCGCGATTGCGAGCCCGATTACGGAGCTTATCGCCGTGCCCACCGACCTGCTCCACTCCGCGCGCGACTGGCACTCGGATTTCACCGGGCCCGTCGCCGACATGGTGACGGCGGTGACTGCGCTCTCCGGTGGCACCTCGTTCAGTGAGAGCTGGCGCGACGTGTTGCAACAGGCCGACACCGTTTCCGCAGCCGACATCCGCAATATCTACCAGGTCGGTCCCCATGCCGCCGACGCCGCGGCTGCGACCTTCGAGCGGCAGCGGGACTACGCGGATCGTAGCGTGGTCCTGTCCCATGCACGGGCCGATGCCGCCGCGTCTCTTGCCGCCACGGCCGCCGAAGTCCAAGACAAGATCGACACCGTCGCCGGAGAAAACAATGTTTCCGACACGGCGCTGCAACAAGCGGTCCTGGCCGGCAATCTCTCCCAGGGACAACTCCTGGCCGCGATGGCTCAGATGGAAGCCTGGGACGCCTCGGCCGCCGCGGCCGAAGCCTACAACGCCGAACTCATGCGGCGGGAGATCGAAGCCCGGCGCCTGGCCGAACGTGCGGCCCTTGAAGCCCAATGGGCCCAGCAACAGGCCGCGCTGGCGCTGGGCGCCGGCGCCCGCATCGAAGCCATGTATGGCGGCTATCGCTTGCACCCGGTCTTTGCCGGGAACTAGGGACCATGATGAAAAAACGAGTCATTACATGGGCGCTCATCATTGCACTGGCCGCGGCCGTCCCGGCCTTCGGCATCTTCGGCATCCCCAGCCCCGAAGACCTGCTCATTTGGTTCATTCTGCGGCCGATGATGCACGGGAACCAGCGGGCGATGATCGCCAACCAGGTTCGGGAACTCGAAAAACTTGTCGAGCAACTCGAGACTGCCCGGAGCCAACTCACCCAGGTCCGCGACGGGGCGCAGGGTCTGGTAGGCGCGATCACGGACCCGATGGCGGACCTGGTCGCAACGTCTACGGATCTGCTCCACACCGCGCGCGACTGGCACGCGGATTTCACCGGCCCGGCCGGGGACATGGTCGGGTCGGTCCGCAACTTCGCCAATAACGGCGAGTCCTTTAGTCGAAGCTGGCGCGACGTGTTGCAGGCGTCGGACACCGTCACCGAGGCCGACATCCGGAACGTCTACCAGAGCGGTCCCCATGCCGCCGATGCCGCCGTGGCGACCTTTGAGCGGCAACGGGTGGAAGGCGACCGGCGCCTCGAGTATGCCGGAGCCCGGGCGGATGCCGGGGCCGACCTGATCGAAATCCGCGAAGCCACGACCCGTGCCATCGGCCGCATCGGGGAGCGGGTCGATGCGGACCCCGATACCGGCAGGGCAAATCGCTCATCGGCGGCGCTCACCGAGGGTGATGTTCTCGCATCGCTCGGGCAAATCCGAACCCTGATCGGTATTGGCCGCAGCCGCGCCATGGCGGCAACAGAAGCCGCGGCAGATCGCTTTCGTGGAGAGGAACTCCGGCGGCAGACCGAAGCCCGGCGCCTGGCCGAACGTGCGGCCCTTGAAGCCCAATGGGCCCAGCAACAGGCCGCGCTGGCCGCCGGCGCCGACGCGCGCATCGAAGCCATGTATGGCGGCTATCGATTGCATCCGGTCTTTGCCGGGAACTGATGATGCTCATGCTGATGCTCCAACTCGTCCCGACCATACCGGCCGACCCGGCGGCCGCGCCCGACGTGGCCACCGTGGTCAGCGGCATCATGGATCAGATTATCGCCGCGGCGGCCCCACAGGTCCACGCGACCGGTATGGCCATGTGGCGGGGGCTGGCCGCCATCCTCGTCGCCTGGACCGGCCTGCGCATCGCTTTCACGGGTGATTTCCGGCCGTGGGATGTGATTCGGATCGTCATCGCACTCTGGTTCCCTTGGGCGATGCTCACCTTCTATAACACGCCCCTTCCCGGATCGACCCTGTCGTTCACGGCCGCCATTACCGAAGGCGGCAACTGGCTCCAGGGCGTGTTGATCGCCAACACCGGCGAGGATTATCTGGTGTCCTTTACACGGCTCTCCCAGAATTTCTTTGCGCGCGCCTCGTCCATGGAGCTGGGGTCGGGAAGCGGGATGCTCGACATTGTCCTCAATGGCCTCACGAACCTGTCCTACCTGTTCATGGCCTTTCTTCACACCATCATTTTTGAGCTTTTTCTCCTGCTCATTCTCCTGTGTCTCATCGTGATCTATGCCGTCTCAATGGGACAGGTGATATGGGCGCAGCTGGCCCTGGGCGTCCTCTTGATCCTCGGGCCGCTCTTTATTCCCTTTCTCCTGGTCGAGCCCCTCGCATTCCTGTTCTGGGGGTGGTTCAAGGCCATGTTCACCTACACCCTCTATGGCGCTATCGCGGCGGCGCTGATGCGGGTGTTCCTCGCGGCCAGCATGGGCTGGATCGAGGCCATTATCAATGGTCCCCCGCCCGGTAACAGCTTCTGGTGGCACAGCACGGCCTGGTTCCTCAGCATCGTTCCCCTGGTGACCGCGGGGCTCTTGTCCTCGCTCATGATCGGCACGCTGGCCTCACAAATCGTCTCCGGCGGCGGGGCGGGCGGCGGCATCATGGGCCTCGTCGGCCAGGCCGCCAGTGGGATTTCTAAAATCAAAACCGGAGGGGCGGTATAAACCTCATGACACAACCCAAAGACAAAGAAGCCGACGCCGGCAAAGAGTACGCCGAGATATGGGGCGAGACGATCCACTCGAACCGCCACCTGCGTGTGTTCTCCATCGTCCTCGGCCTGTTGCTCCTATGCGTCACCATCGCCGTGGTTCGGCTCTCTTCGGTCGAGCCGCCCCGGCCGATTGTTGTTCGGGTGGATGAAGTCGGCCGGGCCGAAGCCCTCGCCTATGAGACGGTCGAGGCCCAGGCCGACCCGCGCGACCCGACTACCAAGTATTTCCTCAACCGCTTTCTCCATGACCACTTCGGTCGCCGCCGGGCGACGGCGCAGCAATACTGGCCGCGCAGCCTCCGTTTTCTCACCACCGATCTGGCCAATGCGGCCTTCACCGCCAGCAACGAGGAAATCGCCATGCTGGCCGCCGGGATCACCCTGGAAGAACTCCGCGTCGAGAATGTCGTGCTTCGGATTCAGCCCAATCCCACTGAGCCGCATGGGGCGGTGGCCGACTTTGTCCTCGTCCGGACCCGGCAGGAGCGGGAAGTATCTCGGGAGGCATGGACCGCCACGATGCAGTTTGTCTTCATGCCGGTCATTCCGGCCGACCTGGTCGTCTTTAACCCGATGGGCATCCAGGTCACATACCTGGAAACAGACAGAACACTCATCACCGAGACGCCATGATTACTCATTTGCGAGAACGTGAAAAAAACCTGGAGCCGTTCGGGTGGAACCCGCAAGACGCCGAGTGGGTGGCCCTGGTCTGTCTCCACAGCGGTGTGTTCACACGCGCGCAATACATGGCCTATTGCAACGCGCACCCCGAACAGGCCCGGCGCTTCGTTCAGGGCCTCCTGGACCTGAAACTTGCCGTGGAAGAACCCATTCCCGTCATTCGCCGCGAGAACCGGACCCGGGCCTGCCGGATCACCCACAAGGGCATCTACCGGCAGCTGGGCGTTCCCAACATCCGCCACCGCAGGTTCCCCG
The DNA here is from genome assembly GCA_965263045.1 of Terriglobia bacterium. Lineage (GTDB taxonomy): Bacteria > Acidobacteriota > Terriglobia > 20CM-2-55-15 > 20CM-2-55-15. The sequence goes on along the minus strand of CBDHGK010000031.1, from coordinate 10,362 downwards.
ATCCGGGGGCCTATCTCCGGCGGCTCCTGTCTCTGGATTACGTCATCGAGCACCCAGAGCTGGAATGGCTCCCGACCGAAGAGGAAAAGGTTTGGTACTGCGGAGACATCGGCATCCCAACCGAACAGATGCCGAAGCGGATTTACACCGGAGCGGCCGGGGCCGTCACCCGGTATTTCCCCCTGAAGCTCCCCGTTGCCGGCGGACCAACCTGCACGTTTGTCTATGTCGATCCCGGCAACGACACCTCCACGGAAATGCAGCATTGGGGCCGGGCGCACGAGCATCTTTGGGCGAGTATGCGGGAGCGCAATATCAAGATTCATGTGGCTGCAATCGGAGTCAACCCCGACGCCGACAAACGCGCGCGCGCCGTATTGGAAGGCTGGGCGCGGGAGGAAAAAAGGGTCGCGATCGGGAGCCCCCAGGAGGCGGCCTTGAAGAAAGAACTGGGCGCAATCTCTAGCGCCCTCGATACCTCCGATTCCAAGGTTCTCGCACGATTTGGAGGCTTTACGAAGGCCGGGCAGCGCTACCGGGAGTTGAGGGATATTCTGGCACGGCCCGCGCCGCATGACATCCGGATTGACACGTTCGAGATATGGCGCTCCGGGCGTATTTATCCGGAGGGTGTGCAGATCTACGAGACGCCCTCATGACATCGAATCTCGGGCATTTTTTCAAGGAATATGCGGCAACAGCCATGAATCGAGCGAATGGGGCATTAATTCACAAGGCTAATTCACAGGGTCAATTCACAGTGCTGATTCACACGGTTGTTGTCCCATATCTCGTCCATTCACTTGGTGTTAGCCCATTTCAGGACGCTGTTCCAGAGCTGTTCCAGACGGGGGGGCCAGAACAGTTCCAGAGGGGGAGTCCAGAGCTGCTCCAGACAGGGGAACCAGAGCTGCTCCGGAGGGGGTGCAGCGCCAGGAGCGCCCTTATTGAAAATCGGGCACCTGATTCACACGCCCGATGCCGCTCCAGCGTGTGTATTGGCTCGGGGGTATTAATTCACAGCGCTAATTCACAAGGCTAATTCACAGGGTCAATTCACAGTGCTGATTCACACGGTTGTTGTCCCATATCCCATGCATTCACTTGGGGTTAGCCAATTTCAGGTCCCTGTTCCAGCGCTGCTCCAGACGGGGGGCCCAGAGCTGCTCCAGAGGGGGAGTCCAGAGCTGTTCCAGACAGGGTGCCCAGAACAGTTCCGGAGAGGGGGTGCAGTGACGGGAGCGACCCCCCCTATTTCGTGGGTTTATCGTCACCCGACCCCCGTGCTGATTCACATCACGCGTGTCGGTGCCGCCCTCCCCAAGGGGTGTCGCTCCCGTCATAGTGATCCTTGCAGGAAGGCTTGAAGGCTGGAGACGTAAAGACCAATGCGGTGGAGTCACGTTTTTCTATTTGTCCTGGCGGTGGCCGCCTCAACAGGCCGGTATGTGCTGAGCCCGTTTCCCCCTGGATCGGAAAATCCCGTCGTGGCGCTGATGGCCCTCGATGCGCCCATGCTTTTGTGGGTGATCCACGGTTGGTATGCCCTCATGCCCGGCGTCATTACGTTTATCGGTGGGACGCTCGTTCTGGGTGTGTGGCGGGTCTGGTTCGAGTCGGCTCCACGGAAGAAACACGGCAAGGGCGAGCTGCCCCCGTGGCCGATTTCCCCATCGGACGAGAAACCGGCCATCGTCGTCGGGGAGACGCATCACCCGGTCGAGGCGCACGAGGTTCCCAACCCGGACTGGCTCGTGATCCCGGAACGCGGACTCTTTACCGGAGTCGCCATCTTCGGGGCGGTCGGGTCCGGGAAGACATCGGCGTGCATGCACCCGTTTGCCCGGCAACTGCTCGGCTGGCAAGCGAGGAACCCGAAGCGGCGGGCGGCTGCCCTGATCCTCGAAGTCAAGGGGGATTTCTGCTACGACATCCGGGAGATTCTCGAAAAGGCGGGCCGGGAAGACGATTACATGGAACTGAGCATGGACGGGAAATGGCAGTGGAACCCCCTGGCCGCCCACTGGCTCGATGCCTACTCCCTGGCCTATACCGTTTCCTCTCTCCTGAATCAGTTGTTCGGGAAGGGGAAAGATCCGTTCTGGCAACAGGCCTACACGAATCTGGTGAAGTGGATTATCGAGCTGTACCGGATCTTTCCCGACCGTTGGGTGACCCTCCGGGATGTCTACCAGTGCGCGATCAACCCCGACCTGTTCAAGGAAAAAATCGATGAGGCCGGTGTTGTTGTGTACGTCCAGTTGCATGGGGAGGTCGTGATTTCAGATAAGGATTGGAAGGCACACAAGGACGCGCTGCTCGCCTTTGGAAGCTGGAATGAAGTTGAAGATGGGGAGTGTAAAGCCAGCAAGACGCCCGCGTTGGAAGAATGGTTGCAAACCGAGGGGATCCCATACCGCATCACAGTGCCCAAGAGTCATACCAAACCGAAACGGTTGCTCGCGCGCTGGCAAAGTGTAAAGACCTGGTACGACCACGACTGGATGAAGCTGGACCCGAAACTGCGAACTTCGTGTGTCGAGGGGATTTCCAGTTTCCTGTCCCTGTTCGACATGGAGGACGTCGCTGACATTTTCTGTCCCCAGGCACCGCCGATGAAAGACGAGGCCGAGCGACCCCAATGGGAGCCGAGAGAAGAAGGCGGAACCTGGAAGCATCTTCCACCCCTGGACGAGCTGATCGAGAGCGGAAAAGTCCTGGCCCTCAACATGCCCGCCGGCTCGAATCCGGCGCTGGCCCGCGCTGTAGGCGTGTTCCTCAAAAACGCCTGGCTCCAGACCCTGCTCCGGCGGCCGGCACAGATGAAAGCGGAGCCCAAGCGTTACTTCCGGCCCGCCGTTTTTATTTGCGACGAGTACCAGTCCTTCGCCTCAGTTGGCGAGGATGATCCCTCGGGCGACGAGAAGGCGTTTGCCCTCACCCGGCAGTGCCGCGTCATCCCCATCGTCGCCACCCAATCCATATCCTCGCTCCGCTCCGTCCTGGGAACTTCCGAGGCGTGGCGGGCGCTCTTGCAGACGCTGCGCACCCGGATCTTCCTATCCCTCAGCGACGACGCAAGCGCCGAGCTCGCCTCGAAACTCTGCGGGCAAGTGGCCAGGATCAAGCCGAGCTGGACCGTCACCGAATCCACGCGGCAAGCTGAAGTGTCGCTCCTGTCCGGCAAGGCCGGGGGCGGCCAGGGTTCGGTCGGAACCAGTAAATCATTCCGGGAACAGCGGGAGGCTTTATTTCAGCCCAGGGAGTTTGCCCTGCTTCCCAATTGCCAGGCGATTTGCCTGCCCTCTGACGGCACCCACGCCACAAGCGCCGTCCGCGTCTATCTCAAGCCGTACTACCTTCCGGAGACGATGCCCTACTGGCGCGCCGTCGAGGCGGGGAAGATATGAGCGCGGCAGATCGGGAGGGACGCGGCATGGATTACCTGCGCCCGTTTTTGCCAGGGCTGGAATCGGTCCTCGAGGATGAGGATGTCAGCGAGATCATGATTAACGGGCCGGGCAACGTCTGGGTTGAAAGCCGGGGGGAAATCCGGGAGCACCCAGCGCCTAGCCTCGATGAGGCCGCGCTCGATCGGGCGGCCATTCAGATCGCCCGGCCCCTCGGCCTCGATCCGGCCACCGTACCGATCCTCGATGCGCGCCTGGATGACGGCTCACGGGTTGCGATCTGCGTGCCCCCGGCCGCACCGCACGTCGCCATTACGATCCGGCGCTTCGGCAAGCGGAGCTACTCGCCCGAGGATCTCGTGCGCTTCGGCTCACTGCCCCAGGAAGTGCTCGACGAGGCTCGGGCCGCGCTTCTGGGTCGGCGAAATATCCTGGTGTCAGGCGGGACCGGCTCGGGTAAGACCACGCTGCTCAATGCCCTGGTCGAACTGCTCCCCGCTGACGACCGCATTGTTTCCATCGAGGACACCCTGGAACTCCGGATTGACCGGAAAAACTGTGTCCGCTTCGAGGCACGGGGGATCGACGGCGATTCGGTGACGATCCGCGACCTGGTCAAACATTCCCTCCGGCACCGGCCCGACCACATTGTCGTCGGAGAGGTCCGGGGCGGCGAGGCCGCCGATCTCTTGCAGGCGCTCAATACCGGACACGGTGGGAGCCTGACCACGATCCACGCCAACAATGCCGAGTCAGCCCTGTCCCGGCTGGCGACTTGCGCCATGCAAGGTGAGAGCGATTTGCCCTGGGAAGTCACTTGCCGCGGAGTGGTCGACGGGATCTCCATGGTGATTCACATGACGCGGCGCGAGGGGAAACGGTACGTCGAAGAAGCCCTCCACGTGGGCGATTACGACGCCGCAAAGCGGCGCTGGCACTACAGACCCGTTGCGTTCGCCGACCCCCAACTTAAACTGGCGCGGGTGCGGTGATGCCCGACGACGCTGCCAGGACGATGCAACAGAGGCGAGCCGGGATTGTCAGGACGATGCTTCTTTACGGGTTCGCGGATACAGAGGCAAAAGAATCTCTGGTTAACGGAGCCCGTTTGGCCGGTAAAACATGATAAGGATATGGAGCCTTGCGAGGACATGAACGATAAATCAAAACCTGCACTCTCCCTGCTGACGCCCCAGGCGCGGCACCACTTCACCCGCTTGGATCAGGCCGGTCGGCTTGTCGTGGCCAGCGAATCGGATTCCGAAATCGGTTATATGGGGCGGCTGATGGCGTTGTGCAGTCTACCCCGCACTAATCCCGGCAACCGTAAAGAATATGTCCGTCGAAACGGACCCTACACGCTGGGAATGAGTGCCGGGATCGGCAACAAGCTTCCTTTCGGTCACATACCACGCCTCTTGGTCGCTTGGGTTTGTACCGAAGCGGTGCGAACCCAAAGCCGGGATTTACTTCTCGGGGACTCACTGTCGGACTTTATGCGGGTTGTGGGGATCGATCCGGCTGGGGCTTCTTTTGCTCGAGTCCGCAATCAGATGAATCGGCTCTTCCGTTGTCAAATATCGCTGATCTACACGGACAGGCGCGGGGAATCCAGTGTGAGTTCCTTGATCGCCGATCGAACGGAATTCTGGTGGACAGAGCGGAGTCCGGACAACCAGGAAGTATGGAAAAGCTCAATCAGATTGGGTGAGGAATTCTTTAACGAGATCATCAGCCATCCGGTACCGGTGGATATGCACATCCTCAGAGCCCTCACGCGGTCCTCTATCGGGCTCGACCTGTACCTGTGGCTCAACTATCGTACGTTCGGGCTTGAACAACCCCTCCGGTTAACCTGGCACCAACTCTACCAGCAGTTCGGTGTAGACCCTGCTAGAGCGCGGGACAAGCGAACCGTACAAAACTTCCGGGCCGATTGTCTCCGAGAGTTGAAGAAGATCAAAATTGCATGGCCCGGTCTGGACTACATCTCACCCGAGGGAGCCCTTGTGCTGCTGCCCACAACGACCCCATCCGTGCCGCCGCTTCAGTTCCCGTTGCTCACCCGGTAATCTGCCATCCGGTCTGACACAGACTCCCCGGCAATCATGCCGGGGAGAAAGAAGCAATGAGCAGAATAGTAATAGCCTCACCTGACACTTAACATTAAGTCAGTGATGTTATTCATTTTAAACTGGGACCTTAAGTGGCGTATTTTCCACAGGGGGCCGGTATTTTTTGGAGTTTTCCGTTAACAAAAACCATACCCTTAAAACCGGAGTGACTTAACAAACACAATACCTGGCTTCCCGAATGACTTAACAAACACAATACCCGTACAATATACATATAGTAAGAACAAGTAGTAACTGGGACATGTATTAAGCACGGCAGGTGTTGTGAAAAAAAATTAAAGGAAACATAAAGAGGGCACCTTCGGCGTGGAAAACCAAATGCCACATCGTCACCTGCGGCCGGGGGGCCAATGACTGCAACGGACTCCTTCATCATTTCCGCTGCCCACCCCCGATCCCATGTCGGGTCCTCCGGGCAACAGTCGCGCCAGACCGCTGCGCTCCCCCCCGACGTCCATCACTCTTTTTTTGCTCGGAAGACACTTCCATCCTCTTCCAGGAAGTGTCTTCGCTATTCCTCGCGCGTCCGGGCCCGGAGGTTCCCTCCTGTCCTAGGTGAGCGGCAACACTCCAAAGCTTTCTTAACTTCCAAGATGAAAAACATCATGGCAAACTTCGAAACCGTTTCTGAAATCCGCATCGGCTCCGTCAAGGCTGACATCTGGCGCAACGATACCGAAGGCCCACCCGATACACTGTCACCTTCTCCCGCCTCTACAAGGACGGCGAGCAGTGAAAGACGACACAGACCTTCGGCCGCAACGCCTCTTGGTCCTGGCGAAAGTGGCCGCTCATCGCCGGGAACACCCAAGGATGGTACACCCCGCTTTGCTGGATCTTCAGGGGTGCATGATGCCATTCAGTGCCTGCACTCCTCTGTGCCATCCTCGCCCTTGCTACGGGTACTGACTACACCCCCACCGGCCGACGCATAAGGCAGGCGATCCCGGAACAGGAAAGCCTTCGGCGAAGTTTCAGGGGCCTTCTCTTACAGGAGTCTATTTTTGGAGTAGGCCGAACAGTTCCCGGTCTTCCGGCTTCGACAGGAAGCCATCGAGATCCTGCATCATGGTCTCTTTTGCGTCAGAGTCAGAATTGAATTTCTGCATCATGCAGCGACCCACCAGTTCCGCACGGCGTTCATTCAGTTTGCGCTCTTCCTCCCGGAGCTGTTTCTTGACGGAACGAAATTTTTGCTTGAGCGCATCCTGCTCCTTCTTCTGCTGCTCGAGTAGCTTCTTTTCTTCCGCCAAAAGTTCGGCCAGTTGCTTATCGGTATTCGGCATTTCTTCTCCTTGAGTTTGTTCCAGAACAGGGGCCTGGAATCATTATCCTCTAACCTTAATTGGCTGCCGCTTCCCTTCCGTTAATCAGCCTATCCACATCATCGCCCAGTTTGGATTCGGACAAGATCCGAATTGTCAAAATGCCTCACTCCAGCCCGCACGGCAGCCAAGGAATCAACCGTCTCACCAGTACCCGCCCAATATTCTTTTCCAGTGTCTCTGGCTGCCGACTCCCCAGACGCCCAGTCGTTGGTACCCGCTTGAACTTCCGCTGTTTGGCCACCCCTGGCCTCGGGTCCAGCGCGATCGTCTTCAGGTCGGTCTCTCTATGATTCCCTGCCCTCGGATCGAATAATTCTCCAGAAACATAGAGGCAGGATCAAAACCCTGTCCGCGAGTGCGGTTCGATCCCCCAGCCGATTGCAACCGTCGTGCGTCGGATGGATTCGAGATGATAGTACGGAGCCAGGAATCGGCGCAGGAACCCAGCGGTTCCTGGAGGCTCTGTTCCCTGCCACGCACCCATCCCGGCCATCGCCAAGAGTACGTCCGCAACCACGGTCCCTGGATCGCCGCTTCGGGCAGTTCGTGGTGCCGGCAAGCGGCCGGTGATATCCCATAGGTTTCCCGTTGTTCGCTCTGATGGGCCCTCGATCCACCGCGCCGAATATTGTCTCGCCATTTTCTCGTTGCCTTGGCTTGTTACGGCAGGGACCGGCGCAGGGGCCGCGGCCAGGCCGCCACACTCGCCCTGGGGGCGTCTGTCACGGCCCCTGCTCTTGGGCCGGTTATGCCCCACCTTCCTGCACTCGGCGACGGACCCACTGGCCGGGTTTGGCCGGTGTCGCCTGTTCAGGTGAGCGACACACGCTCCAAACCCTTAAACCAGGAGGATTCAATCAATGGCTACCAACAACTCAAAACCCGCAGCGGAACTCAGGATCGGAACCGTCAAGGCGACCGTTTGGGAAAACGAGGTCGGCGGGATCACCCATCACAGCGTCACCTTTTGACGGATCTACCCCGAGGGGGGCCAGTGGAAGACCACGCAGAGCTTCCGTTTCGTCAACCTGCTCTCCGTTGCCAAGCTCGCCGATCAGGCGCACACGCTCATCGCCGAGCGCAAGGCCGAGGCGGCCACGGCGGCTGGCGACAACAAAGCCAGCTAAGCGCCGCACCTTCCGGCGGCGGGTTAAACCGCGTCGCCTTTTTCCCCTGGACGCCCGTGCCGGCGAGAGGACGGGGCGCGCTTTCAGAAACGATCACTGCGTAGGATCCTTCAGCAGGCTCTGCCATGGGGGGGGCGTGAAAGGGCGGTGTAGCGCAATCTGAGGCGGGGTCTTTCGCTCGATCCCCGGAAATGTCCCGACGGGCGCGCGGATCGGCGCACGAAATCCGTTCGTTTCCATTGGTATCCTGACGGCCGATCATCGTCTCTATTCGGCTGCGCCGGTTGTACCATTTCAGGATAATACAGGACCGGGAATCGGCTTTGCAGCAGGCCCCGCCCGCGCACTCGATGAAGATGATGGGTGTGGCGTTGCGGCGGACCCGGGTGGCTGGAACACCTGCGGAGAAACTCTCCTGTCAACGCGTCTGAGGAGTTTGTGGAGGTGGGGTAAGCTGATGCGGCACGGATAATGGGAGACTATCCAACTTGACGGTGTGATCGTTAGGACGATTGAAGATAAAAGTGAGCTGCGGCACCGGGAATGCGCTGGCGTGGATGCTATCGAGAATGATAGTCCGGCGCTGAGACGTCTTTCACGGGGTGACTTCGCGACGGAGCGAGAGTACACGGAGCGGAAAGAGCGAGCCCAAAGCTGCACCTATTGTGGCGGGATCATCTCCACCGAAAGGTAAGGGACGGCCCCTGAGCGTCTCGGGGCCGCACCCAGTGAAGCGATGGGGAACGGGGCCTCCGGCGGGGGCTCCGGGCACCGGGTGTAGGCGTCCGACCGAAGTGGGTACTGGAATATTCGCCGTCGAACAAAAGAATAAGGTACTTTGTTTCAATTACTTATGTGCGCACAGGCCTTTGGACTGCCCACAAATTCTGCGGAGGAGGCAAACATTTTAGGGGGAAAACCGGAGGTCTAAGCGACAGGGGCGGATGACCCGTTCGGTCTGGACCCCGAGGCCGGGCAGAACCTACAGGGGGAAGGAGAGCGTGGCGAAGAGATCCATCAGTGATTGCCGAAGGGCAATTCAGATTGCTCGTGGCCGGGACATGACAACTCTGGGTATGACCGTGACACTGGGTGGGGAGCAGATGCTCATCACCGACCTTAGAGTCATAGATAAACAATGGATCAGCGGAGATAGGCGTTTTACGCCCAAGGAGAAGGCACTTCTGACGACGCAGGCGCGGGCCATCATTGCGGAAGATGAAGCGTTCAGAAACCGCTTTCGCACTCCGCCAATCATCTCCATCAAGGAGTGCCAGGAGGCGATTGCGATTGCTGGCGGCATCCCCATCACACTGCGCGGTGAGAAGATGTTCATCACCGAACTCAAAACCCATCGGGTGAGCAAGTGGGTTAGCGGAGACAGGCGCTTTACGCCCAAGGAGAAGGAACTTCTAACGACGCAGGCGAGAGCCATCATTGCGGAACGCGCCCCCCTGTCTGCCCCGCCAGAATAGACCCTGAGCGATGGATGAAGACCCAGCGTAGCATCCAGCAGACCCAGGTGATGGCCGTGGGAGGCCCTCGATGTGGTGTTCGTGAAGATCAATGGCGAACGCCATTACCTCTGCCATGGGGTGGATCAGGAAGGCGAGGCGCTGGAGGCCTTTGTCTCGAAGAAGAGAGACCGCACGGCCGGCTTGAAATTCCAGAGGAAACTGATGAAGCGCTACCCCAGACCGGATGCGATCGTCACGGATCGGCTGAGATCTGACCGCGCGGCATTGCGTGAGGTGGGCGGATCCGGTCTGCATCAAGCTGGCCGCTGGTTGAACAATCGTGCGGAGAATTCACAGCCGCCGTTCCGGCAACGAGAACACGCCATGCTCCGTTTCAGGCGGATACGAAGCCTCCAGAAATTCGCCACCGTCCATTCTGGTGTCTACAACCGCTTCAACCTGCGACGCCCTCTCTGTTCACGGGACAATTTCAAGCTCAACCTAGCCGCTGCACTTGCCCAGTGGCGTCAGTTCAGGCCGGCCTGATTCCCTGTCGTCGGTGGAGAACCGAGATCTGCGACTTTACTCTGAGAGTGCCGCCAGTTGAAGTTTAGCTTTAGTCTGCGGCTCTTGGTTTCTTGGACAGAACTAACACGACCACTAAGGATGTTTGCATGATTAGTGGATTGCCTCTATTCTGTTAATGTTGCATAACAGTGGAGCATGATTGCATGCAAATTATCGTTTTCAATTTGCAGAAGGACGGCAGCGGTAAAACCACACTTTGCGCCCACTTGGCGGTTCAAGCTGAGCGCACTGGCGACGGGCCGGCCTGATTCCCTGTCGTCGGTGGAGAACCGAGATCTGCGACTTTACTCTGAGAGTGCCGCCTGTTGAAGTTTAGC
>CBDHGK010000030.1:0-24346 GCA_965263045.1 Terriglobia bacterium | reverse complement strand
TGACAAAAGGAATTGGAATTCACTCGTCCCGGTGTTGCATCAGGAAAACGAAGGCGATGGCCGCGAGGTCACGCGTTACTTCGTTAACAAGTTCACTGAAATTGCCGAGAAAGCGCTTCCGATGATCGACGCCATCGAAAGGTTGACCTGAAATCGCCTCAAGCAAGAAGCTCGCATAAGTGGCCACGGCCGGGATCGAAGCGATGACCTCTACCGTGGAAACCCGGCGTCGTTGAGCTTCCAGTAGGCATCGGTCCCTTTGAGCTACTCGTTGTCTTCGGCGTAGGCCAAAGGCCGTTTGTCATCGTTGTCCCGCGCATTCGGGTCGGCCCCGTCTTCCAACAGCATCGTGACAACCTCAGGATCCCGGCCGACGCTGAATGCAACGGGGTCAAGCTGTCTGCGGTTCGTGCGTTGGGGTCCGTGCCAGCTTGCAACAGCATTGTTGCTGCCTCAGTGTTTGAGGCCGAACACGCGTAATGCAGCGAGGTCCAGCCGTCCGCGCCTCGCGTGTTGGGGTCCGCGCCCGCTTCCAACAGCGCCGTTACAACCTTAGGGATCCCGACCGAAGCCGCATGCAGCGGCGTCCAGCCGCTGGCGCCCCGCGCGGCCAGGTCGGCGCCGGACTGTAGACAACCGGCCACTGGGGTGGCCCCGGAAAATCGGGCAGTTGTTTAAGGTGTATTCCACCGACTGAGGAGGGATACGCGATGACGAAGAGACGCAGGTTTTCTGGGGAGTTGAAAGCGAAGGTCGCGCTGGAAGCGCTTCGGGGCGATCGGACGCTGCAGGAGATTGCCACGAAGCACCAGGTTCATCCGAACCAGGTGAGCACATGGAAGCGCCAGGCGATGGAAGGGCTTGGCGAGATGTTCTCGAACGGTGTGGAACGCCGGCGGCGGGATCATGAAAGCGAGGTTCGTGAGCTTCACGCCAAGATCGGCGAATTGACGGTGGAGCGGGATTTTTTGTCCGAGGGTCCGGTCGATGAGCCGGGCCGCGCGCCGGGCGGCTCTTCCAGGTCATCTCGGATCGGGCGGAGCGAGCCACGCTGATCCTGACGACGAATCTTCCCTTCTCGGAATGGACCCAGGTGTTTCCCAATGTGCGGCTTTGCAAGGCGCTGTTGGACCGTATCACCGATCGCGCACACATCCTGGAGACCGCTACAGAGTCCTACAGGTTCCGTCGCACACTGGAAAAACGACAGAAATCACAAACCTAGACCGAACAGGGGGAATTGCAAAAACGGGCGCGCGGCTCGAAACGAGCCTGAGAACACATCGACCCAAGACACGAGGAGTGGCCTATGGAAGCTGCTGCTCCCACAGGCTCGGCGGTGATCACTAGAACTTACTAACCCAAGGGGTGGGCCAAATCAGACGATCAAAAGTGGGCCAGACCGGGTGGACAAACTCAAGAGGTGCTTGGAAGCGCCTAAGCATCCAGTCCCTAACTGTTTCCCTCAAGCAGCCGTGAAGGGATCGGCGCGGTCCGTCAGAGTCCGCGCCCGATCATGGAATCATGCTGCGTGCTTAGGTTAGACGTAAGCGTCCTGTTCAGACCGTCTGTATGAGTTGAGCACGAACCGTCATCCTTGGTCGAGGCCGCAAGAGGCCAAGAGGAGGAGGGATGGGAGCGGGCAAGCGGGGCAAGCGATCGAAGGCAGAGCGTCGGCAGATCGTTGAAGAGACGTTGAAGCCGGGGATATCGGTGGCGCGCGTGGCGCAGGCGCATGGCGTCAACGCAAACCAGATTTTCCAGTGGCGGAAGCTGTACCGCGAGGGGCAGCTCGAGGGCGAGCCTTCCGCACTACTTCCCGTCAAGATCACCGAAACCATCAAGACGGATCCGAACGCATCGAGATCCGTGCACAGAGGCCGTTCGTCGGGAACGATTGACATCGATCTGGGGCATGCACGGGTGCGGATCGAAGGTGCGGCAGATCCGGCATGTGTGCGGGCGGCCATTGACGGTTTGGTCCGATGATCGCATTGCCAGGCGGGCACGCGGATCTGGATTGCGGCGGGCGTGACCGACATGCGGAAGGGTTTTACCGGATTGAGTGCGACAGTGCAGACGGTGCTGGAGAAGCAACCGTTTCTCCGGCCACGTGTTCGTGTTCCGAGGACGGCGTGGCGACCTGATCAAAAATGCTGTGGTGGGATGGTGACGGGCTGTGCCTGTTCGCAAAGCGTTTGGAACGGGGCCGTTTCGTTTGGCCCCAGGCTGAAGGTGGCACGGTCGCGCTGAGCAGGGCGCAGCTGTCGATGCTGCTGGAAGGAATCGACTGGCGGCATCCGGTCCGTACCCAGGCTCCGATGGTGATGGTGTGATGCAATCGTGGGTCATAGAGATCCGTGTCGTCCGAACGGTGTGGCATGGTGGTGTTCGTGACGACGATGGTGAGCATGCTTCCCGATCTGGACGCTCTCGATTCCGAGGCGTTGAAGGTCCTGGTGATCGATCAGCACGCGGCGCTCACTTCCCACCAGGCCGAGATCGATACTCTCAAGCTGCTGGTCCGGAAACTGCAACATGTTTGCCGGATCGAACTCTGGCGGCGAACGGGCCGCGGCCATGTACAGTCTCATCGGCTCGGCCAAGCTCAACGGCGTCGATCCAGATGCCTACCTGACCTATGTGCTGGCACGGATCGCCGACCATCCGGTGCGCCGCGTCGGGGACCTCCTGCCCTGGAACGTGGCAACTGCTCTCGACAGCCCGTCCGTTCAACCCGACTGACACATCTGAACTGTGTCCACAAATCCGATTCGTGGACACACTTGTCAACACGGTTTAGTTCGGACGCTTACCCTTCTCCTTTTAGGTGAAGCGTTGCATCAAGCCATTGAGATCACCGGTTCGTCAAAATTCTGAAGGAGCAACGGCTCTACGTCTACCAATTTCGATCGATTCCGGACTTAATGAAAACCGTCGATGATTTCTGCACGAATCTGGTCGGTACCCTGTAGAGTGTGATCCGGTCGCAGACCACCTCTTCCCCACACGTGACCTCATATGCGAAGCATGCGAACGCGAACGCGCCTAGTCCGGCGAAGCGCCAAAGCGCGTCCAGGAGGTATGACGATCAGCCTGTGGCGAAAAACGTCACCCCGCGTATTGCCAACTGAAATTGACTATTGCGCGACTAGCAGCCTGTCGGACTTTCGACGTAAGTCCTTTGTTTTCAACGATAGCCCTTTTCAGCTCGAAACTGTAAACACAGTCATATGAATGACCTAGATTTTCGATTGGGTCCTAGTCCGACAGGCTGCTAGGGTTTTGACAAGGGAAGCGTCATCGACGCGCTGTATGAGATGCCACGTCCCACCTTCGAAGTCGAATTCATAAAGACGGACGCGGCCGAGAACGGGTTGTTGTTGTCCCAAGAAGAAGGTGAGCGAGTTCGGCGCTGCGAGAAAGATATGCGTTGTTCCGGGTTGAGTGGTCCACAGTTTCTCCCGTCGAACAGCATCTTTGGCGACTTGGGACTAGGTCGAACGCATGCCGACCGCAGACTACAAGCTGCGCGCTTGGCCTAGTCGTCGGCTGTAGGCAGAGCAATCTCCCGACCGAGTGCAGATGCGTATCCACATACCGTCGGACATCTTCCGAGATATCATGCGTGATGCCAAGAGCGACAGCCAAGTCGACTTTATCCGCGTCAAGGTCTTGTGTGGATTCGCGCAGCGTCGGCCAATCAGGATCTGGCGGCACGTCGTCCGCGGCCCAAACGCGCCGTCCAAGTGTCCGCTGTTCCAATTCGACCTCACGGCCTGATTTGATGTTCAGGACGGAACCTGCCGCAAATGCCAGAGTGGTGTGTGCGTCGAGGGCGAGCCGCAACCGTGGCTGTTCTCGTGCTGCGTTTCGCAAGAACGCCTGGAGCTCCGGATAGAGCTTCGCTTCCCAATCAGCATCGTTGCGAATGTACCGTTCATCGAAGACTGGGACGAGGTCGAGAACTCCATCGCAGCGCTCTTCAAGACGATCGAAGGCGTGTTCAAAGGACTTCACACCATAGACGTGCGGGCGGTCTTTGGATTGGCCGAGCAATTCTTCTCGCGCGCACGCCTCCCGAAAGGTCTTACGATCGAATTCGAGACGGCCTTGGGCCATCCACTGGAAGACGATGTCGTCGTAAATCAGCGTGTTCTGATTCGACGGGACTCGAAGCAAGCCGACCACGTTAAATACGTCGTCGAGGCGTTCGCGCAGGTCGTCGAGCGTATCGGATACGTGTCCGAAAGCAAGTGTATGCGCCAGCAGCCGCAGTCCATCTTTATCGATTCCGAGGTGCTCGCGCCATGCTTTTCGGACACCGCCCTCCTTGCTGTTGTCCGTTTTTGAACCGTAAAGACGCTCCAGGCGCAAGCTACCTGATCGGTTGTTTATCATCCGACTGAGCGGGTCGCTGCGGTCGATTTGCCAGTTCGTGACCAGTTTGAATCGAGCGCCCGTTCCTTCCGGTGCATACTTCAGTTGCGCGTCATGCGCGCGCTGAAGCAGCGAACGTGCGTTCGCGTTGATAAATTGGGGCTCTACCAGATCAGCGTACCCATATGTCCCCGGCGCGACGTGCCACTTGCATTGCAGATGTTCGCGTCTCAAGGGCGCCCCATTATGAGCGCTGGGCTCACGACCCGCCTCGTACTCGACCCATATGTCGTCGAAACTCTTCGGACCGCTTTCGAACCCGACACGCGCGACAGGACTCAGCGGGTCGAGGAGACGTGCAGCGCGGAGCCAGAACTGGCGCGCCTGGAACGTATCTCCGTCGCGCCGGGCGGTGACGGCCTGCGTCATCGCGCGGTCCTCATACCGCTGTACTCCCATCCTGGAACGGAGGCGTTGCTTGCATTGCACGCGCAATTTCGATGGCACGCGTACCATCGATGGGGCGCGAGGGATAGGCGTCCAGAGCGAGGGTCGGCAGTAGACGCTGGATGAGATCGGAGAAGGTGAAGCCGTATTCGCGCGTGCCGCAGATCGGCCCGGTCGCTGCCACAAGTGCGTCTATATGGCGGCGTGTCAGACCGACCGGCTCGAGCTTGGCCGACAGAACGATCGTACGTTGCTCGTCGTTCGGTCGTGAGAATGAAAGAACGTCCGCCGCCCGCCGCCGTACAGCTGGATCGAGGGCGTTGAGCCGGTTCGTGCACATAATGACCGCTACGGGCAGTTTCGCGTTGGCGATGTGATCGATTCCGCGGATGAACGCATTCACGCCGGCGCGGTCCTCGTGATGCATCTGCGACGACTCCCGCGACTGCGCGAGCGCATCGGCCTCATCGACGAGCAGGATAACGGCGCCGCGCGCACGTTGGGATGCGGATTTCAGCTTGGCCGCCTCGGCGACGGTGTACTCGAAGGCCGCTGAGAGAAGCTGGGTCATTTCGCCGACCCGACCCTGACCACGAGTCGACAAACTCAACGGCAGAAGCGTGATATCAATTTTCTCTTTGCGCGCCACCGCGTCACCGATCGATTCGGCGAGTTCGGTCTTGCCCGAGCCCACGTCTCCGGCAAGTAGGGGTCACCTCACGAAACGGAAAAAATCGTACGCTAAGGAAATGTGGGGGTCCGAGGAAGGTGTCGGGTTGGAGTATACCCTAGCCTGTCGTCAGGGAAGGCCGCGCAATAGCGTCAGAATAGAGTCGTCTTTTGAATTGATTGACACATTCCGTCAAGGGTCATAGATTTCTTCCTGACAGATTGGATTCAGGAGGGACGCCTTGCACGGTCAACGCATCGGCTACGTCCGGGTGAGCAGCTTCGACCAGAACCCGGAACGCCAGCTCGAGTATGTCCAGGTTGATCGGCTCTTTACCGACAAGGCTTCGGGCAAGGACACGCAGCGTCCCGAACTGGAAAGGTTGCTCGCCTTTGCGCGCGAGGGCGACACAGTGGTGGTGCATAGCATGGACCGGTTGGCGCGCAACCTTGACGACCTGCGACGCATCGTGCAGAAGCTTAGTAAGCGCGGCGTGCACATCGAGTTCGTCAAGGAAGATATGACCTTTACCGGCGATGCCGCGCCGCAGGCGATCCTGCTGCTGTCGGTCATGGGGGCCTTTGCCGAATTTGAGAGAGCCTTGATCCGCGAACGTCAGCGCGAGGGCATCGCCCTTGCCAGGCAGCGTGGGGTCTATCGGGGCCGCAAAAAATCGCTCTCGCCCGAGCAAGCGGATCACCTACGCCAGCGGGTGCAGGCTGGAGAGCGGAAGGCCCCCTTGGCCCGCGAGTTTGGCATCAGTCGAGAAACCCTCTATCAATACCTGCGCACAGAAGACTGACGATGCCGCGCCGCAGTTTGCTGACACCAGCCGAGCGCGCCTCGCTTCTTGCCTTTCCGACCGACGACGACGAGCTGATCCGCAACTACACTTTCTCCGAATTCGACTTGGCCTCGATCCGGCACCGACGCGGCAATCACAACCGGCTCGGCTTCGCCGTGCAGTTATGCTATCTGCGCTACCCGGGCTTCGCCCTGCCGACTCAAGGTGGGCCACCCGCATCCTTACTGGCCTTTATCGGACGGCAGTTGCACATCGAGCCGGCCAGCTGGCTGCAGTACGCAAAGCGTCCGGAAACCCGCCGAGAGCACCTGGCGGAATTGCAGGCGTGGCTGAACCTGACGACATTCAGTGCAGCCGACCACCGACGCTTCGTGCAGCAGCTTGCCGAACTGGCTCAACAGACCGACCGCGGCATCGTCCTCGCTGAAGCTTTGGTCGAGAGGCTGCGGCTGCAGCGCATCATCCTACCGACGCTCGATGTCATCGAGCGCGTTTCGAGCGAAGCGCTGACGCTCGGGACGCGTGTGGTGTATGAGGCGCTGACCGCTCCTTTCAGTGATCATCATCGTCGGGCCCTCGATGCGCTGCTGAACGTGCGAGAAGGCGGCTTGGGAAGTAGACTGGTCTGGCTTCGCCAGACGCCTGGTCCGCCAAGACCGAAGCACATCCTGGTCCACCTGGAGCGACTAAAGGCTATCCGCGAGCTTGGATTGCCGGAAGGCTTAGAGCACGCCGTCCACCAGAACCGCCTCATGAAACTGGCTCGCGAAGGCGGCCAAATGACCGCCCAGCATCTACGCGACCTGGAAAGCAAGCGGCGCTACGCCACACTGACGGCGCTCATGCTCGACACTCGCGCCACATTGATCGACGAGATCATCGATCTGCACGACCGCCTCATCGGCGCACTATTCAATCGCGCCAAGCGACGCCACGCCGACCGCTTCCAACAGTCTGGCAAGGCGATCAATGACAAGGTCCGCCTGTATTCGCGCATCGGCCGGGTCTTGCTGGAGGCCAAGCAAACAGGCGGTGACCCGTTCGCCGCCATCGAGACGATTCTGCCGTGGGAGGTGTTCAGCGAGAGCGTCGCCGAAGCGGAAAAGCTGGCGCAGCCGGAGGACTTCGACTACTTACCGTTGGTCGGCGACAGCTTCCACCAGATCCGGCGCTACACGCCGGCACTGCTGGAGGCACTCAGCATGAAGGCTGCCCCGGCGGCAGGCGACGTGATAGGGGCTCTTGAAGTGCTCAAAGACATGAACAAGCGACAAGTGCGCAAAGTGCCAGACGACGCGCCGACGTCCTTCGTTCGCAAGCGCTGGGAAAGTCTGGTACATACGCTGGACGGTTTAGATCGCCGGTTCTACGAACTGTGCGTGCTCTCGGAACTCAAGAATTCGCTACGCTCCGGCGATGTCTGGGTACAGGGCTCCCGCCAGTTCAAAGACTTCGAGGAGTACCTCTTGCCTCCATCGCGTTTCTCGGCACAGCGGGAACAGCGAGCTCTAGGTCTGGCGGTGGAGACCGACTGTGAGCGGTTCTTGGCCGCGCGGCTGGCCGTGCTGGAGCGCGAGCTGGAGACGGTGGAAAGGCTCGCGGCGCAGGACGAGTTGCCGGATGCGGCCATCATCGGTACGGACCTCAAGATCACCCCGCTCGACAGCGCTGTGCCGCTGGAAGCCGAGGCGCTGATACGCCGAGCGTACGGGTTGTTGCCCCACTTGAAAATCACCGAACTGCTCCTCGAAGTGGACGACTGGACCGGTTTTACGCGCCATTTCACGCACCTCAAAAGCGGCGGACCTACCGAAGACAAGAACTTATTGCTGACGGTGGTACTCGCCGATGCGATCAACCTGGGATTGGCCAAAATGGCGGAATCCTGCCCCGACGCAACATACGCCAAACTCTCGTGGTTGCAGGCCTGGCACATCCGAGATGAAACCTATTCGGCAGCGCTGGCCGAGTTGGTCAACGCGCAGTACCGACAGCCCTTCGCCTTGTCCTGGGGTGAAGGCGCTACATCCTCGTCGGACGGTCAAAACTTCAAATCCGGGGGCCGCGGTCAGTTCGCTGGCCAAATGAATCCGAAGTACGGCTCGGAACCGGGCGTGCAGTTCTACACTCACGTTTCCGATCAGTACGCGCCCTTCCACACCAAAGTCATCAACGCCACGGTGCGCGACTCAACCCATGTGCTGGACGGCTTGCTCTACCACGAGGCCGATCTACACATCGAAGAGCACTACACCGACACGACCGGTTTCACCAATCATGTGTTCGCACTGATGCATCTGCTGGGCTTCCGCTTCGCGCCGCGCATCCGTGACTTGGCCGACAAACGCTTGTATATTCACGGCGACGCGAAGCGCTACCCGACGCTCGCTGGGCTGATCGGTGGCAGCGTCAACGTCAAACGGATCCGTTCCCACTGGGATGGCATCTTGCGACTCGCGTCGTCGATCCAGCAAGGAACGGTAACGGCATCGTTGATGCTGCGCAAGCTCGGCAATTACCCGCGTCAGAACGGCTTGGCACTAGCGCTACGCGAACTCGGCCGCATCGAGCGCACCCTGTTCACGCTCGATTGGCTGCAAAACATCGAGTTGCGCCGCCGGGTACAGATCGGTTTGAACAAAGGCGAGGCCAGGAATGCGCTGGCTCGCGCCGTGTTCTTCAACCGGCTGGGTGAACTGCGCGATCGCAACTTCGAGAACCAGCGCTACCGTGCCAGCGGCCTCAATCTGGTCGTCGCCGCCATCGTGCTCTGGAATACGGTTTACCTGGAACGGGTGGTGCAAGCGTTGCGAGACGCCGGAAACCCTGACGAGAGCCTGCTGCCCCATCTGTCGCCTCTGGGCTGGGAGCACATCAATCTGACAGGAGATTACAGCTGGCAGCAGAACAAGCAAGTAAAACAGGGTAACTTCCGGCCCTTACCGGCGCTCAATCCGCCTTAGCGTACTATTTTTTCCGTTTCGTGAGGTGACCCCAATTAGACTGCCGATCTGCTCGAACCAGACTTGCGGAACCTCCGGCAACGATTCAAGCTCCATGATCTTGCCGCGCAGTCGATGGATTTCATCAAGCCATGGTAACCCCTGAATGCGACGTTCAGCGTCTTCACGCTCGGTCTCGAGTCTGGCCCGTGCCGACAGGGCCTTGTCGTAGGCCGATTTAGCACGATCCCGCTCCATGATGAGTCGGGTAAAGGCGCTCGCTACGGTGTCGAGTTCCTTCTTCTCCTTGTCTAGCCGGAGAAGCTCCGCCTTCAACTTGTAAAGTTCCGTGTTTCGGGCACGGCCCCTGTGAAATTTTCCCGTGTCCTCGCGAAGCTGCTTCAAGGTCTTACTCAGCTCAATAAGCCCGGAGCTGGTCGCAAAAAGCAACTGACCCAGATCACCTTCACTTCTGAGGATCTCCTCGCCGCCTCCTTCCAGGGTGTCGTCATCAACCGAGAACATCGCCCTGTAGGCAGCGCGATCCATGCCGCCGAGGGCGTTGGCAATCACACCGTCGGCCACAGATTGGCCATGTTCGTTAAGCAGGCTGGCCGTGGTCTTGCGAACGCGCACCAACCGGTGCGTCTGCTCGCTTATCTCAAGATCGGACTCGATCCGCATGGTTTCGTAGCCGTGCAGGAAACTGTATCGACTCCGCAGCTCAATCCCAAACAGCAG
The DNA here is from genome assembly GCA_965263045.1 of Terriglobia bacterium. Taxonomy (GTDB): domain Bacteria; phylum Acidobacteriota; class Terriglobia; order 20CM-2-55-15; family 20CM-2-55-15. The sequence continues at coordinate 14,361 of CBDHGK010000030.1, read as the reverse complement.
GTCCAGAAAGCCCGCCAGGGCCGTTGACTTTCCAGCTTCGTTCGGGCCATAGACAATATGCAGATCGGGGCTGTCACCGATCCGCTCGCCAAAGTCGATGGTGTGATCGGTGAACATGCCGTAACGCGACAAGCCCAGTTGGCGCAGGCGCATCAGTTGGCGTCTCCATCGGACACGCCTTCCTTCAAATGGGCGAGTACCGCTTCGCAGCCCTCGGCCGTCAGCGCCTCAATGATTTCGGTGCGCGATGTCTGGTTGTCTCCGAGAACGCCGCGCACTGCGGACGGCAAGCTCAGCTCCAGATTTTCCACGAGCTGGGTGGCCGCTCGCTTGAAATCATCCGACCGGGCGAGCGGACCCAGCATCTTGGCGGTGAGATCGCTCACCGGCCCAACGGTGAGGTCTGTCCCGGGCCCTACATTCAACTCGACTTTTTCAACCCATGTGCGGTCGAGCATAGCGGCACGGCTGTCAGCCTCGGCCTTTGCGACGTCTAGGTTGCGGCGGAGACGCCAAGCCAAGTCGGTACGACCCTTCAACGTAAGCCGAACGACCATATGCTCCACATCGACGGTGTCCCGAGTCTGTTTGAGGTTCGCACCGACGCGCTCGACCATGTCACGCCAGTCCTGGATGCCGGTCAGGTCGACCTCAAGACGCTCGAATTGCGCGATGCTCGTCGGATACGGCCGGGACTCGACCGAGCCGTCGTTCCCGACAGTGACCAGCGTCACCGATTTGGGGCCGGCCTCGTTGATGTCACGCCCCTGCGGCATACCGGGCATGACGATGAACGGTTCGCGGCTGTGCACCTCCCGCTTGTGTATGTGGCCCAGGCACCAATAATCGAAACCGGTGTCGACCAGTTCGGCGACGCTGCATGGCGCGTAGTCGTCGTGCTGCGCTGACCCGCCCAAACTCGTATGAAGCAGCCCAACGTTGAGCGCGCCTTCGATACGCGCTTTGAACTTGGAGACGAGGCTCTTCGGTGCATGCGGTTTCGCAAAGCTGATTCCGTGTACGACGACGGGAATCTCACCGCGGGGCCGTTCCAACTCGACCGCTTCACCCCGCCCCCCGAAGACCTTTACACCTTCCGGCAGTAGGAGTTCCCTGGTGATCCGCGATTCCGCATCATGGTTGCCCCGCACGATGAACGCCCGAATCCCGGACTCAACTAGCCGCCGCAGCTGAGCGGCGAGAAAGAGAGCGGTTTTCATCGACGTCTGGTCACCATCGTAGAGATCGCCGGCGATCATCAGAGCATCAACCTGTTCGTCGAGGCACAGATCAATGGTCCGCTCAAAGGCAAGGCGGGTTGCGCCACCAATTAATTCGGAAAGTGCGGGATCTCGCAGGGCGAGAGACCGCAGCGGGGAGTCAAGATGGATATCAGCGGTGTGAACGAAGCGGAAAGCCATAATCGATACGACAAAAGTCCTTGAAAATAGAAGATATTAAAAGACTAGAGCGCGGCGCCGCCGGGTTCGTCAGTCATCCAGAAGGTTGATCAAGCGCAACCCGGGGTATGCCGAAAAACCACGGTCCAGGGTCACCCATTCGCAGCCGTGTTCGATTGCCAGAGCCGCATGATAGGCATCTGGAATTCGATTGCCCGTCAGTTGGAGCGTCTCAGACATGCCGCGAAATATGCGCCAATGAGCGTCGCCGGGACGCAGCGCCGTGCTCGCGGGCTGTGCAAGCAATGCATCGATAAAGGCGCCGGCCGCCGCGCCGGGCGTGGGCGGGTGGAATATCCGGGGGTGCGTCAATACGCGGAGTACACCGCTGAGCACGAGTTCGAACAGGCCGACCCGACCCCGACCCGATGAAGCCTCGACCAGCCACGTCCGGCAGCGTTCGTGATGGACTGCGTCCTCACGGAATGCGCTCACCAAAACATTGACGTCAGGACTCTGCATTCATGATGGCTTCGAGTGCCGCATTGTCCGTCAAGTCCACTCCGGGTTGCACACCTTGTCCACGAAACACGGGTATGGGAGGAGCACCGGCAACAGCGTAAACTGGGCCCTCCAGGAACTCACGAAGAGCCTGCTCGATCGTTACTTTGAGGGTCTTGTCCTCACGCACCGCATAGGCCTTGACTGCCCGAAGCAACGCCTCGTTGACGTCTATCGTCGTTCTCATGTGTGAAAGTATATTCATCAATATGCTTTCGCACAAGATCTGTCGGTAGAACGACGACATCACCGATGCGCAGTTGATCGAGTGGCCGGTGGAGTTAGGGCAGGACCTTACGTCCGCCGGAAGCTATCTCGTCAAAGATGCCTTCGCGCCCAGCCGCTTCCACCGCGTCACCTAAGCTACGGGGGCTGGGGGGCGAGAGCTGAACCAAGCAGAGTTACACAAAGAGGTTTGGCTATCTATCGGCGCTCGTGTAGTCCAGCACCCATTAGCCTGTCTTCATGACGTCACACCGGGTCCGTGTTCATAAGGCGGATCCGTTCAGACAGTTGAGCAGTCGGCCCCCTTTGCTGAATGGCCGCCTGGGTTAGACTGGACCACCTCCGCATGACTGTCATAACGGCAACTACTCGACTCGCTCGCGAACTGCGGCAAGAATACGACCGGCGGCAGGAGACTAGGGGGCTCTCCTCTTGGCCGACGCCCCACATCCTGCCATTGTCGGCCTGGCTTTCCGAGCTGTGGACGAACTGGTTGTATTCTGAGCCGCTCGCGCCATCCCTGCGCCTGCTCCGGCCAGCGGAGGAACTATCCATCTGGGAAGGGATCGTCCATTCAAGGGCTCAGAACTTGCTGCTGGAAGTGCCCGCGACTGCCGAAGCGGCCCTTGATGCCTGGAATCTTCTGTGTGCCTGGAACCTTCCGTTGAATGCCCCGGAATGGAGTGATTCTGCTGATTCGGAGACCTTTCACATGTGGGCTCAGGAGTTCCGTCGCCTGTGCCGAGAAAATGGCTGGTTGTCCGGCGCCGAGCTCCCGGCATTTGTCACAGATCTCGTCGACGACAAGGAAATACTAGTACCTGAACACATTGACATTGTGGGGTTTTTTGAACCAACGCCTGTCCAGCAGCGATTCTTTGACGTCCTTGTCCGGCAGGACGTCAAAGTCGAAGAGCGCAAGTTGACCGAGGCCACGGGCAACGCCGGTCGCATCGGTTTGATCGATAGCAACCGCGAAATCCGTACTGCTGCCGATTGGGCGCGCCGCATCCTGGAAAGTGACCCGGAAACGGCCTCCCCGGAGTTCCGGATCGGCATCATCGTTGCCGACCTCGGGCGATGTCGCAGCCAGGTCGAGCGTGTTTTTGCCGAAGAATTCCATCCACGTAGCCTACTGCGGCCCGAGCTGGATCCGCGACGGCTCTTCAACATCTCTCTCGGACTACCTGTCAGCGAATACCCAGCCATCGCGATGGCGTTCTTGGTTATCGGAACCGACCCTGAGGAAATTCCAATCGAGATCGCGGGCCGACTTCTGCGATCGCCTTTTATTCACGGTGCCGAGGAGGAATTGACGAGGCGGGCCCTCTTGGATGCGGATCTGCGCTCTTTGGGGGAGCCTGAAGTGTCGTTAGCGGGCATCATTGCGATGGCCGGCAGAGGCAACGTTTCGTATCCGTGTCCTATGCTCTCGGCACGACTCCGGTCGTGGTCGGAAGCGCGACAGAGGTTGCAGGCCTCGCAGATGCCCAGTGACTGGGCTCCTGCATTATCCCGGGTGCTGCAGGCGATCGGATGGCCCGGAGACAGAGGCCTCAACAGCAGTGAGTACCAAACGCTGGAAGTGTGGAAGGAGTTGCTCTCTGAACTGGCGGGCCTCGACAGCGTTACCGGAAGTATCCCTCTGGGCACCGCCGTCCGAATGCTGCGGCGCTTGGCTTCATCCCGGCAATTTCAGCCCGAGTCCGAACCCGCGCCGGTCCAGATCCTGGGCGTGTTCGAGGCCTCGGGCCTGCGGTTCGACCGGCTCTGGATTATGGGGATGCACGACAATGCGTGGCCGGCAGCACCTGCACCCGACCCTTTCCTGCCGTTTCGTCTGCAGCGCCGTTTCAACCTGCCCCGCTGTTCACCGGACCGGGAACTGGAGTTCACGCAGGTTCTCACCACCCGGCTTCTGGAGAGCGCCCCCACCATCGTCGTGAGTTATCCCCAGCGGGAAGACGATTCCGATTTAAGAGTCAGCCCGTTGTTTGACGCGTTGCCTGAAGTCGCGGTTGGCAACCTAGGGCTCCTGGCGTCGTCCCGTTATGTCGAGCAGCTTCAAGGCTCGTCCCGCATGGAAACGCTGGAGGATCACAATGGGCCTCCCTGTGGCGATGCCGCACTCAAAGGGGGAACCTCCCTGTTCAAGCTTCAGGCCGCATGCCCGTTCAAAGCGTTTGCCGAATTGCGTCTTGGAGCGAAACCACTAGATCAGCCGGAACCGGGACTGAGCGCGCTCGACCGAGGTCAACTAATTCACCGCATTCTCAAGCGGGTCTGGCAGCACTTGGAATCCCACGAAGGGTTGCTTTCGACTACTGAAGATCGGCTGGAGAACATCGTGCGCACGACCGTCGGCGCAGGGATTCAAAGCTTGTCCAAACGCCGCCGTGCCCTCAGAAGGCCTCGATTTGCAGCCATCGAACAGATGCGACTCAAGCGTGTTATTGGGGATTGGTTGCTCCTCGAAAAGGAACGGCAGCCTTTCACGATGCTTGAACAGGAAGAAAGTCGGCGCGTGACAGTAGGCAGCATCGACTTGCGTATCCGCGCCGACCGCGTGGATCGTCTCGAAGATGGGGAACTGGTCATCCTGGACTACAAGACCGGTGAGTGCAGCCCATCCGATTGGGCGGGGTCCAGGCCGGATGAACCGCAACTTCCCATCTACGCTGTCACCGCGGATTTTCCGGTGGCGGGTGTTTTCTTCGGCAGGCTCAAGACTGGAAAAATCGGCTTCCGGGGCCTGGCCAACTCTGAGGGAATTGTGCCCGGCGTAAAGGTATCCGACAAGGAGCCACCACTCGGCGAGACGATTGAAGACTGGCGTGATGTCCTGGATCGACTGGGCAACGACTTTCGCGCAGGAAGCGCCGCGGTCGATCCGAAGGACCGCCACCTGACCTGCCGGTACTGTGCATTACCAACACTTTGCCGGATCAGTCAGGCCGACCGTCAGTCGGGGGGTGGCGATGCCTGAACGCGTCCAGGACCAAGCGCAGCGTCTCCAGGCACTCGACTACACCGAATCGTTTATCGTGCAGGCCCCGGCGGGTTCCGGGAAGACCGAACTGCTGATCCAGCGATTCCTGACATTGCTGGGCCGAGTCGATCAACCGGAGGCCGTTGTTGCAATCACCTTCACACGGAAGGCAGCCGCAGAGATGCGCCACCGGGTGATTGCAGCCCTCCAGAGCGCCTCGGGTCCGGAACCCGAATCGCCTCATGACAAGTACACGTGGGAACTCGCACAGGAAGCCCTCGCCCAAAACGACAGATTGAACTGGCGCTTGACCGAACATCCTTCGCGTCTCCGGATTCAGACCATTGATTCCTTGTGCGCCACGCTCGTTCGCGAGATGCCCTGGGTTTCCCGGATGGGCGCGCCACCGAGGCCGGAAGAGGATGTGGGGCATTTGTATCGCCAAGCGGCCCGCCGAACGCTAGCGATGTTGGATTCTGACGAGACTCGAACTGAAGTATCCAACGCGTTATCACGACTTCTCTCCCATCTGGACAACAATGTTCGAACTGTCGAGAAACTGTTGAGCACCATGGTTGTGAGTCGTGACCAGTGGCTGCGCCACGTGGTTGGACACCCTGATTCCGCCCTGCTGCGCGAGGAACTTGAATCTTCACTCACGGGAGTCATCGAGCGCGCGCTGGAACACCTCGCGATGGCATTTCCCGAACGCTTCATGGAGGAAACAGTCGAGCTGGCCCGCTTTGCGGCTGGAAACCTTGCCCGTGAAGGGCGAGTAAGTGCTCTGGCTGGTTGCGCCGAACTTCGGGACTTTCCGGATGCCGCCATCGAGTCACTGCCTCATTGGTTGGGACTCGCGGAAATGTTCCTCACCGGACAGGGCACGCCGCGCCGCCGGCTGACCAAGAATGAGGGATTTCCGGCAACTGACGCGGGGCGGGCGGCTAAAGAGCGATTGAGTGCGATCGAACTCGACCCAGCTGTCGTTACTTCGTTGCACTCTTTTAGATCATTGCCTCCGGCGCAGTTTGGCGAAACACAGTGGGAGATGCTGGACGCCCTGATACTCCTGCTGCCTGTGGCCGTCGGCCAACTCCGACTCGTCTTCCAGGAGGAGGGCCGGGTCGACTTTACAGAGATAGCGATCGGAGCACGAACCGCCGTGGGTTCCGACGAAGCTCCCACTGACCTGGCATTTGCTCTCGATTGTCGAATCCAGCATCTGCTGATTGACGAATTCCAGGATACGTCCCAGAGTCAGCACGACTTACTGACCCGGCTCATCGGCGAATGGCAGCCGGGAGACGGCCGCACGTTGTTTCTGGTCGGTGATCCCATGCAGTCGATCTACGGCTTTCGCGAAGCGGAGGTGGGACTCTTTTTACGCGCCCGGTCCCATGGGATGGGGGCTATTCCGCTGACGCCGCTCACACTCTCGGTGAACTTCCGTTCCAGTGCAGGAATCGTGGATTGGGTGAACCGCGCATTGAGTGCCGCTTTCCCGGACACAGAGGATATGTTCGCCGGGGCCGTGACTTACGAACCATCAGTGCCATTCAAGACAGAGAGTCTTAACAGCGCTGTTCGCGTACATCCGTTTCTCGTGAGGGAGCCGGGATTGGAAGCCGAGCGAGTTTTCGAAATAATCAACGAGGCCCAATCGACGAACCCCGGCGAAACGATCGCAGTGCTCGTGCTGGCGCGCAGTCACCTGTTCAGTATCGTCTCGGCGCTTCGTAGAGCCGGGAGGAAATTTCGCGCCGTAGAGATCGATGCGTTAGGCGAACGTCCTGTTGTCCAAGACTTGCTGGCGCTCACCCAAGCTTTGTTGCACCTTGGGGGCCGGCTGGCTTGGCTATCAATTCTCCGGGCGCCGTGGTGCGGCCTAACGCTTGCGGACCTTGAAGGTCTGGTGAACGGCGACTCCACAGCCGCAATTTGGAATCTCCTGCAGGATCCGGCGGCCCGAGCCCGGTTGTCGCCCCAAGGCAGGACCCGCATCGATCATCTGGTTCCAGTTCTCTCCGATGCCCTCGCCCGACGAGGAACGTTGCCAGTTCGCCGATGGGTGGAAGGCGTGTGGATTGACCTGGGCGGCCCGGCATGTCTTGAAACTCGCACGGAGTTGGAAGACGCCGCCGCCTATCTGGACCTCTTAGAGCTGTCCCTCGACGGGTTTGATATTCGGGACGAGAGAAAATTCTCCGAGGATGTAGCCCGCCTGTTCGCTCCTCCAGACGTGGAAGCCAGCGAAGAGCTGCAGTTACTGACGATTCACAAGGCCAAGGGGCTGGAGTTCGATACCGTCATTCTACCGGGATTGGGCCGCCGCACGCGGCCGAACGACCCGCGCTTGCTGATGTGGCTTGAATATGTGGATGGCGGTCAGACCCGGATGCTTCTGGCGCCGATCCATGAGGTCGGCGGCGACAAGGATTTGCTCTACGAGTATTTGCGAAAGGTGGACTCTGAAAAACGAGATTATGAAAGTACACGTCTCTTGTATGTGGCCGCCACCCGGGCTCGGAAACGCTTACATCTCCTGGGACACGCGCGACTCGATCGTAAAAGCGCGGCATTGAAAGCTCCCGATTCGCGGTCCTTCCTGGCAAAGATATGGGCGACCGTCGAGCCGGAATTCACGGATGCGTTAAAGGATCAGGGCATACCGGAAGAGATCGAAGACCATACAGGCACCATAGAGCCGGAAGGCGTCCCGCTCCGACGCTTGGCTGCTGATTGGGTACCTGTCGCTCCACCCGACGATGTCGTTTGGAAGCCGCAGAAACAGGCATCCGAGACGGAAGACAGCGCGACCCGCCATCCGACTTTCGAGTGGGTGAGCGAACTGCAGCGCCGAGTGGGCATCGTCGTCCATCGGATGCTTCGGGAAATGCGAGTACCGGATCGTCTGGACTTCAGCGAAGACATCCTCCGTATCTCACTTCGGTCCGAGGGGTTGGCCGCAGAGAAGCTCGACGAAGCCCTGTCCCGGGCAGTATCGGCTCTGCGAAATACGATAGAGGACGACCGCGGCCGCTGGATTCTTTCCCAACACGAAAACGACGCCCGGGAGTACGCGCTCTCAGCGGTTGTCGAAGGACGGGTGCGTCGCTTTGTACTGGATCGGACTTTTGTGGACGGTAACACGCGTTGGATCATCGACTATAAGACGGGAACTCATACTGGTGGTGCTCCGGATAAGTTCCTGGATAACGAGCAAGCCCGGTACCGCGCTCAGTTGGAGAGCTACGCAAGGGTAATCCAGACCATGGATTCCCGTCCGATCCGCCTAGGTTTGTATTTTCCCGTGCTTCGGGGATGGAGGGGATGGTCCTTTGAGGAAACTTCCGGCTGATGCCCGACTTCGCTCCGGTTATCTCTGAACCTGGAACTTCGAGACTCCGCGCATCGTCGCTCCGCTCCGGCGGGCATTCACCATCACCGGAATAGGTGTTCACGATGGATTGGAATCAGTGTTCAGGATGGAGTGGAATACGCACTTGGTGAGGGCGTCGAGGATGGCGACGATCTGACCCAGCGACCGATCGAGCCAGGAGAGTTCGCTGACGACCAAACGGTCGCCGTGTTGGAGGACATTCATCAACTCGTCGAGCCGGCGGCGCTTTTCGGAAGCCTGTCCAGAGGCGGTCGCCTCGATGAAATCGTCGATTTGGAAGTCGTGTTTGCGTGCGTACTCGAGGATGGCGAGGCGCTGGCTGCGCACATCCTGCTGCGCGGTCGCGACCCTCAAATAGGCAACGGTTTTCACGGCCTGACCATGGAATACGGCTTCTGGTATTTTATCTGACAAATACGGAACATGGAATCTGTCATGTTCCATGCTACTGAACTGTTAGGTCATAACGAGCGTTTCTTCCTGACAGAACCCTGCCGGTCTCCGATCCCGACGTCTCTCGCCCCCGTCTGATTCGCGATGCCTGCTTTCTCGAAGCCAGCCGACGCGAGATCGCCCGGCGGCGGGGCCGCCACAATCGATTGGGTTTCGCCGACCCGATCGCCTTCGTGCGTGGGCTCGGCAGATGGAAGAATGCGCAACCCTTAGTATGTATTTTCTGCACGGATCAGGTCAGTACCCTGAGATCGTCGATCACGGGCAGGAAACTGCAGTCATGCGAACGCATTTCGCCGATTGCGGCCTGCAGGTCCTCTTCGGGACGCACGTTGGCGAGGTCCTTCGACATCAGTGCATCCACTCTCGTCGGAATCTTCCGCCCGAGGATAGACGCAAACTCGAGCCCATCGTTCCGGAAAGCGGGTTCGACGCCGACCGGCCGACGAATCCAGGCGCCGTGGTCCTGCCGCTCCTGATATCATCATCCAGTGATCCATTACGTTTCAGGAGATATCCTCCTTAGCCGCGCGCAGGCGGTGGCCCATGGTGTTGCGCCGAAGGATCCGATGAAGCAGGGGCTGGCGCGATCACTACACGAGAGGTACCCGCCGATGCACAAGGACTACCACCACTGGTGCGATCAGACGCACGCAAAGCCGGGCGAGGCCTGGATGTGGGGCGGGGAGGGCGGGGTGCGGGTGATCAATCTCATCACTCAGGAAGGCGGGTACGGCCACGCGGGCCACGCGGGGCGCGCCACGATAAAGCACGTCCGCGATGCGTTGCGTGCCCTCGCGCACATCGTCGAGCGCGAGGGCCTGATCTCTCTCGCCCTGCCCAGGCTCGCCACCGGCGTAGGCTGGCTGCGATGGGCTGACGTCCGGCCCGTGATCGAGGAGCGCCTCGGTACCCTCGCGATCCCAGTGTACGTCTACGCCGAGTTCCATGCGGGGCAACAAGCCGACGAGCCGGGCGCCTGAGTTTCCCGCACCGGCCAATCGACCCGGAGCGCGGCCACGGAGTCCGGAATCGGTCTCTACAAGACCGAGGTCATTAACCGTCCTGGGCCGCGGCACCATGTCGGAGCGGTTGAGTTCACCGGACGCGGATGGATCGATTGGTTCTACCACCGGCGGCTCCGGCCGGCTGGCCGGAGTCACGTAATCACCTCTCCAGAAAACCCGGCACGGTTCAGTTCGCAATTCCGATCCCATGGCGGTCGAATCCCGCGGTGATCTGGCGTCACGTCATGGCCGCATAGGCCGCATCGCCGAGGCGCACTCGTGGTCTTATCGCTCCGACAATCCTATCTGCACCAGAACCCTCTACGGCCAGATCCCTCGATCCAGCGCCACCCGGGCCACCCTTTCGACAGCCACAACGAACGCTGCAGTCCGTAGATCAACCGGGCCCAATGGATCGTCTCCACGACCCAGGCGCTGCCGCTCAGTCTCCAATTCCACCAAGGAGACGTTGATCTCGGTCTGCTTTTCGATGACGTCGTCGGAAGCCTTAGTCATGATCCGCTTGAGCTTGCCGTTCACTTCGTCTTCGCCCCACTGCTCGTTCTCGTTGTTCTGTACCCACTCGTAGTAGCTGACCGTCACGCCGCCGGCGTTGGCGAGAATGTCGGGCAGAACCGGGATCTCTCGTTCGTGAAAGACCAAGTCGGCATCGGGTGTGGTCGGGCCATTGGCCAACTCCACGATCATCCGCGCCTGGACGTCGCTCGCGTTGTCACTCCTGAGCTGATTCTCTAGAGCCGCTGGAATCAGGATGTCACAGGGCAACGTCAGCAACTCTTCGTTGGTCACGTCCTGGCAGCCCGCCAGACCCTTCAGTGAACCGGACTCACGCTTGTGGCGGTGCGCGTCGGCCGGGTCAATGCCGTCCGCACAATAAACACCACCCCGACTGTCACTCACGGCAGCGATCCGGGCGTCGGCCTCATGGAATAGTGTGGCGGCGTTCCCTCCGGCGTTACCGAATCCCTGAATGACAACCGAGAGCCTCTGCAGGTCCGTCGAGCCGGGAAGGATGCCGTGGGAAAGCGCTTGTAGGGTGGTGAAGAGCCCACCCCTGGCCGTGGCCTCTTCCCGGCCGAGGGACCCTCCCATATGCACGGGCTTGCCAGTGACGACGCCGAGGTTATTCTCGCCTTTGTGCATCATGTCGTAGGTGTCGTAGATCAGCGCCATGATCCGAGCGTTCGTGTTCACGTCGGGCGCCGGGATGTCGGTATAGGGTCCGATATTGTCGCCTAGATCGGCGACATAGCGGCGCGTGATGCGGTCGAGATCTTCGGGGCTGAGCTCCTTCGGGTCACAAACCACTCCGCCCTTGGCTCCACCGAATGGGACGCCCACGATCGCACACTTCCAGGTCATCCACGAAGCGAGAGCTCTAACTTCGTCCGCCGTAACGTCGGGGTGGTATCGGATGCCACCCTTGCCGGGGCCGCGGCTACGGCTATGGATGCACCTGTACCCTACGAAGTTCATTACCTCTTCAGAGTCAGTGGCGATCGGGAACTCCACGATGGTTAGCTTGTCGGGCCGTTTCAGGAACTCGAAGAGTCCGGGCTCGAACTCGGGCAGGTATCGGGTCGCTTTGTCGCACTGACGCTGCACAATCGCAAACGGATTGAGATCTTCGGTTCCCTCTGCCCTGGAAGTCAAGCTCGCTGTGATGTCGTAGCTTTCTCGGGGGTACTGTCGCAAGTTAGCTTTCTCATGATTTTCGGGGTTCATAGGTCTTGATTCTCCGAATTTGGGCCGGGCTGGACTGCGGCTGGGATCGCGGCGGCCCCGGCGAGGATCCGGCCGCGCCGTAGACTGTACTACGTGGCTATGACGCGCGCTAGAGAGACCCTTTCGCTGGCACGCTTCGAGGGTCCTCACAGGCTACAGGCCGCGTTGCTCGGCCATTCCTCGGTCCTACGCCGTGAACCGGTCCCGCTGCCTCCCGGCTCCGGGCACTCGAATACCGTTACGTCAGGATCAGTCTACAGGACGTGGCCCTGGGCTTTCCAGGGTTCTGGTGCAGATAGGATTGCCGGAGCAATAAGACCCGTCATTCTTCGCGATCCGTGAAGCTTAGCGAATACTAGAGTGTTGCACAACCGCTCCTTTGTGCAACCTGCCGGCAGTGTCTAACACCGTTGGTGAAGCAGGAAGGATTGCGCGTGGCCACCACCGGACGAGTCGCTGCCAGCTAAGGACGGGGCTTCTCTCTGCCTCGGATTTGGCAAAAGTGCGCTGAGGCGTGTAGGGGCCGTTGCGCCAGATCCGCCAAGGTGTACTCGCGAGGGTCGAAACGGCTACCGCGCCAGGGGGGGCGTTCAATCTCCGAGTGCCGTCTGTACGAGCCTGTGGAAATGGTGCAACGCGTGCTCGCTGATCTCGGTGCGGTCACGGTCGACAAGGAAGCGTCCCTGCGTGTAACAGCGCGCGTGCAGCCCCCGTTCCACGGACTCGCAGATCACGAAATCCTCAGGGCCAAGCACGTTGTCGAAGTAGCTGATTCGTGCCAGATCCCGTTCGTCCAAGGTCTTCGATAGTGCGTAGCGGCTGAACTGAACCGCGGTCGTCTCCGATCCTGTCGGCGCGTAGGCGCCCACGCTCAGGATCGGCCGGCCCGGATAGACATTGAAAACGGTGAGAGGCCACAGATACCAGAACGCGACGCGCTGCACTGGATCGTCCGGAGAGAATGCGTAGGCCTTGTTTTTCGGGTTTACACGCTCCCCGATATGGCTCGAATGGATGCCGGAGATCTTGGAGCGATAGCTGCCCAGGTCTACGAGGTTCGCAAAGGCGGGGTGGGCCAACTTGCAGTGGTAGCATTCGAGGTAGTTGTCGATCGCGACTTTCCAGTTACACCTGATCTCCGAGCGTTGCTCCGCGACCTTGACCATGCTGTCGAAGCCGGGCACTACGTCTCGGATTTCGTCGTCCAGACCGGGGGCTTGGCTGGCGAGTGCTGGCGCGTTCGGATCGAGGTTGATGAACACGAAGCCGGCAAAGACCTCGATCCGGACCGCCTTCAGGCAAAATTCGTTGGCGTCGAAACCAGTGACGTTTTTACGGCCGCGTGCTGTGCATAAGCTACCGTCTGCGTGATACGACCATGCATGGTAAGGGCAGACAATGGTCCCGGTCGTGCCGCGGCCCTTGAGGAGTTCATGCGCCCGGTGGGAGCACACGTTGTAAAATGCGCGCAGCGTGGAGTCGCGACCGCGTATAACCATGATGTTCTGGTCGAGCACGCTGTGCGTGACGTAACTGCCGAACTCCCCGAGGTCGCTTGTATGGCAGACCACCTGCCATGTGCGATAGAAGATCGTTTCCTTCTCACGCTCGAATATTTCGTCGTCCATGCAGTAGCGCGCCGGCAAGGCATAACCGTGTTCGGGGTCAGCGGCGACGCGTTTTCACCGGCGCCCGCAGATCTTAGATTAGTGACAGCCATTGCTGCGCCTCCTCATAATCCAGGTCGCAGTAGGCGCCGGACAATGAAATCCCGAATCTGTCCGTTCCGCCTACAGGAGAAGTCCGGTATGCGCTCCTCGTCTGGAGTAATCACTTGGGCAATCCCTCGCTCGTCGTAGAACACATCGCCAAGCTCCACGGCCCGAGGGTCCCGAGCTTGACAGCTTGGTACAGCACTCTGTGATGGCTCGCAGTTCTTGATCACGGGCCTCGACGCTGCGCTCGTGGTTTTCTCGCGCTCTAGCAGCCTGTCGGACTTTCGGAGGAAGTCCTGTGTTTTCAACGACGGCCCTTTTCAGATCGAAAGTGTAAACACAGTCATATTGGTGTTAGTCCGACAGGCTGCTAGTGGTACCCGTCTAACAGACTGTACCGCATTCGGATCGTTTCCCAAGCCAGACCGACGCAGAGGTTTGACCGAAAGCTGCGGGTAAATAAGAAAGTCCTCCTTGGAAGCGCCAACTTCCGAACAAGGAGGACTTAATGAAAGACTAGCAAAGCCTATCCCACACGAAATGGGACTGCAAGTACCACGTGGTGGGCATTCCGAAGTATCGACGGAAGAAGATTGTCGGTACGGTGCGGCAGCAGTTAGGAGAGATATTTCATGAGCTGGCCCAGCAGCAACGAATTCCAACCACGCCACCACCGACGTCAAACGTCAGGGGGTCGATGTAATAATCGGTCTTGTGAGCCCTCGGCCGGCATATTATGCCGAGTCAAAACACTCCTATGATCTCAAGCCGTTTTTCGGCATTGGCTCCAAAGCGCCTGATCATACTTTGCAGCCGATCCGTGATGCTGTCCGCCACGGCTCGAACGAACCAGAGCTACCATCAA
>CBDHGK010000029.1:0-65807 GCA_965263045.1 Terriglobia bacterium | reverse complement strand
GCCTTCAGAGATGTCCAGGCCCCGCTCCATCAATGAACGGAGAAACGGAGTCAGTACCTGCTCGTTCTCCGTGTCCGTCTCCACGAAGCCTAAGAAGCGCTTTTCGCCCGAAAGCGTGATGCCTAGGGCCACCACCATCATGGCGTCGGCAAACGCCTTCCCGTCCAGGAAGATCGCCACGACGTCCTCGCCCGACAGATCCCGCTCCTGCATCTCCCACAGTTTCGCGGCACTCGCCTTGACAAAACCTCGAGACACCGTCGAACTCGACAGGCCGATCGCTCCTGGAATCGCTGCCGCGGCCGACTCGTAGTTCCGGCAGGAGATCCCATAAAGCACACGTCTGAGAAGCAGCTCATTCACCGCGCCACCCGGACTGAGTTCATCGTAGGACCGGAGCGGAATCTCCCCGCCCGTCACGCTGCGAACCCGGGGAACCCGAACCGGCACCCGCTGGCCCCCAAGCCCCACCGTCCCTGGATTGCTCCCGTGACGCCGACCCCGCAACGACGCCTTCTTTCGCGCGTATCGCTCCCCCGCCAACGCCTTCACTTCCTCGTCGAGCAACTCTTCTACCTGCATCAATCCCAACGGGACCAACGCCCGGATCATCTCCACCTTCGAGTCCACATCCAGTCCCGTGTACTCCTCACGACCTGGACCTCACCCAGCACACGCGACTTCTTGCGTTTCTTGACCGAACGTAACAGACTCCTCATCCCGGCTCCTTTCTCTTACAGGCTTGATCTTCTTTTTTCCAATGCCATCAAACCATAGGGTTTGGAGCCGTTTCAATTTCCAACTAAGATTGGATCACTTTCCGCCAAACAGTGGCAGCCACACAATCAAAATCCGGGCCACCGATCAGAGACACCCTGCCCAACTCATCGCCGGGAACACCTAGGGATGGACGCCCGCTTTCCTGGATCTCCAGGGGTACACGATGCCATTGAGTGTCCTGCCATCCTCTGTGCCATCCCGGCCCGGCAACCGCATCCACAGTCAAAAAAAGGGTTTGCCTCTCCGGTGCCACGCCGGAGCCTCGCGGTTGCCACGAGTACTGGCTACGCCCCCTCGGCCGATGCATAAGGCCGGCGATCATCGAATAAGGAAAGACCCCGGAAAAATTTCAGGAGCCTTCTCTTTCAGGAGTCTATTTGGGGAGTAATCCGAACAGTTCCCGATCTTCCGGCTTTGACAGGAAGCCATCGAGATCCTGCAGCATGGCCTCTTTCGCTCCAGGGTCGGCACTGAATTTCTGCATCATGCAGTGACCTAGAAGTGTCGCCCTGCGTTCATTCAGTTTGCGCTGTTCCTCCCGGATCTGTTTCTTGACCGCAGCGAGTCTTTTATTGAGCGCATCTCGCTCCTTTTTCTGATACTCGAGCAGCTTCTTTTCCTCCGCCACAAGTTCGGCGAGTTGCTTATTAGTATTCAACGTTTCTTCTCCTTGAATTTGTTCCAGAACAGGGGGCCGGAATCACTATCATCCAGCCTTGATTGACTGCCGCTTCCCTTCCGTGAATCAGCCTATCCCCATCATCGCCCATTTTGGATTCGGACAATGACCGGTTCTCCAGAAGCTTCATTCCCGCCCGCCCAGTAGCCAAAGAATCCGCCGTCCGCCGTTGCACCGGTACCCTCCAATATTCTTTTCCAGTATCTGTGGCGGCCGACTTCTCACGCAGCCCGTCGTTGGTACCCCGGTTGAATTCCTTACGTTTGGCCACCGCCGGCCTCGCGTCCAGCGCGATCGGCTTCAGGTCCATCTCGCTATGATTCCCTGCCCTCGGATCGAATAATTCTCCAGGAATGTATAGTCAAAATCAAAGCCCGTCCGCGAGCCATGTCCGCTCCCCCGGCCGATTGCAACCGTCGTGTGCGGACGGGTTAAGGATGATAATACGGCGCCAGGAATCGGCGCAGGAACCCTGCGGGTCCTGGCGGCTCTGTTCCCTGTCGCGCAGCCATCCCGGCCATCGCCAGGAGTACGTCCGCACGAACGGTCCCTGGATCGCCGACTCAGGCAGCTCGTGGTGCCGGGAAGCGGCCGGTGAGATCCCCCCCGTTTTCGCTTGTCCGCTCTGACCGCGGCCCCTGCTCTTTGGCCGGTGATTCGCCCCCATCCCGCACCGGCGACGGATCCCCCTGGCCGGGTTTGTGCGGTGCCGCCTGTCGAGGGTGAGCGACCCACGCTCCGAAGCATTAAACCAGGAGGATTCAATTAATGGCTAGCAACTCAAAACCCGTCGCAGAACTCAGGATCGGAGCCATCAAAGCGACCGTTTGGGAAAATGATGTCGGCGGCATCACCCGGCACAACGTCACCTTTTCGCGCATCTACCGCGATGGTGACCAGTGGAAGACCACGCAGAGCTTTGGGTTCAACGACCTGCTCGTGCTCGCCAAGCTTGCCGACCAGACACACACGCTTATTGGGGAGCGCAACGTCGAGGCGGCCAGCGCGGCCGGCAATGACGAAGGAGCTTAAGTGCCGTACCTTCAGGCGGCGGGTTCACCGCCGTCGCCGTTTTTTGGTGTGCCGAGCATGTTCGACAGCTTGCAGGTGAGAGTCCTCTACCCGACCTGATGGAGGTGAAGGGTTAACGAAGCGCAAGAAGGGCGCCGGCGCGAGGCGGGATCGGAAGCAAGCTGGGGCAACGGCGCGAGCAGATGGTAGCACCGCGCCGCGGCACTTGCCCCGTGGCGGGAACTCAGGGCGGCGCACTCCCGGTCTTATCGCTCCAACAATTCTATCTGCACCATAACCGGCTCGCGCTTCCTGTTGCGAAGTGCCCGGAACAATGGACGGCAAGCTCATGCCAGACAGAGTGCTTCGTTTTCTGCAGCTGGAGAGTTATAATTATGTATACGCATAAGTATGAATACGCATACTTATATACATATGAAGATGCGGATTTAGCAGAAAAACAACGAAATGTACATCACAGTCGCCGCAGATAAGGGTGGCGTAGGAAAAACCACCACCGCCGTTCATCTAGCCGCTTACCTACAGAAGCTCGGTCCGACCCTGTTGATTGATGGGGACACAGTTAACCGGAGTGCTAGTGATTGGGCAGAGGGTGGAGGAAACGTGCTGCCCTTCGAGATTGCGAATGTTGCCGAAGGGACTTATAAGGCCCGTAACTTTGAGCATGTCGTAATCGACACTGAAGCACAGCCAGATAAGGGCGAGCTTGAACAGCTAGCTCGTGGCTGCGACCTGCTTGTAATCACCACCGTCCCAGCCGGCCTCGAAACGCGGGCGTTGACGCGCACCCTGAACATCCTTCAGGGGCTTGCCCCAGACAAATACCGTGTGTTGCTAACCAAGGTGCCTCCACCTCCTGAAACGGACGGTCCAGACCTAAGAACGGCGCTACAGCGGCAGGGAATTCCCCTATTCACGGTCGGCATTCCTCGCCTCAAATGCTTTGACAAGGCCGCCGGTGAAGGCGTTTTGGTTCACGCGGTCAAGGACCGTCGCGCCGCACGGGCTTGGTCCGCATACGAGGCGTTGGGCAAGGAGATTACGAAAAATCATGACTAAGCCCAATCGATTTACTGGTTTGATGAAGCGCCGCGAGACTGATGAGCCCACTCAAACCGATGAGGCCAGGAGAGACACCGTTAGCGTTTTGGGCCGACCCCGTAACGGCAAGAGCAGCAATCCTGAGTATAAGCAGATAAGCGCACTCATCCGCAAAGACACACACCGGGAGGTCGTAAGGGCTTTGCTTGATGACAATGAATCGCGTGATGTTTCTGATCTACTGCAGGACCTTTTGCAGGAATGGTTAGTAAGTCAACGACAACCATAATTTTATATATTTATAGGTTCATAATTATATATATATGTAAGTTTGTTTCGTTGTTGAACTCTTTAATGCTTGCCGACCAAGCGCACAGTTGGAGCGTTGAACGTCGGCAGGACGGGGCCGGCGAGACCAATCCCGCCGGAAAATAATTCGACAGGGCGCGGCGGTTTCCAGGCTCGCAGTGGACCGTCACCCAAGTTCGCCGCCAAGCTTGGCCAGCACGCGCAGATCGTTCCGGTCGGAGCCGTCGGTGGTCTTCCACTGCTGCGTATTCCGCTGATCGTGATCACCAGTTCCGGGATCATGATCAGTGATTCCGGGCATCGTGATCACCCGCCGTAGCGAAGTGAGGGTTAGGATCTCAGTTTAGACCTCCCGAAGTCCACGATTCTTGTTTTGAATGCTTCCATAATCTTGATATTCATCGCCGGGCCTGTGTGTAAATGTGGGAAAGCCGCAGGCTTTTCCAGGGCTGTGGGAATCCACGTTTTTTGTGGATTTCCATAGCCCATCATTTTCCACAGGCCACTGGTTTGTTTTTTAGGTTCTTTCTCATTCTTCGTCCCGTCCTTACTGAATTCCTGAAAATCCTTCGCGCCAGGATCGCGTATCCGCGACGATCGGACGCCAGTCCGAGTTGGACTACCTCGTCGCCAGGTGGGGTTCATGCCGGCTCCTTGGAAGAGGGTTTCGGGGCAGCCTTGGTTTGTCTCATGGATCGTCCCTTCAGTTCGATGCGATGCGCGTTGTGGAGGAGGCGATCGCAGATGGCGTCGGCCTGGTTCGGGTCGCCGATGACGCCGTGCCAGTCGGCGACCGGGAGCTGGCTGGCGATCAAGATGGCGGAGCGTTCGCTCCGTTCCTCGACGACTTCGATCAAGTCCCGGCGTTCGGCATCGCGTAGCGGGGCCAGGAGCCAGTCGTCGATGGCCAGCAGATCGGTCTTGGCCAGCCGTGCCAGAACACGAGCGTAGGAGCCGTCGCCACGGCCGACCGCCAGTTGGTGCAAGAGCCGGGGCATTCGGACGTAGGCGGCATTGAAACCGCGCCGGCAGGCTCGTTCGACGAAAGCCGAAGCCAGAAAACTTTTCCCGATGCCGGTCGGACCGGAAATGATCAGATTGTGCCGGTCCCGGATCCACCCGCAGGAGCCCAGAGCGAGGACTTGGGAACGGTCCAGACTGCGACGATGTTTGAAGTCGACGTTTTCCAGCGATGCAGAGCTGTAGCGCAGCTTGGCCACGCGCAGACGCCGGGTGAGCTTACGGTGCTCCCGGGCCGTCCATTCTTCATCCACTAGAAGGCCCAGACGCTCCTCGAAACTCAGATCCGTGTACTGATTCGAGCGGCGTTGCTGCTCGAGGGCTTCGACCATGGCCGATAGCTTCATCTGGTTCATCTTCTCCAGGGTTTGTTCCATTAGCATGTGTGCTCTCCTCTGGCTCCGCATAATAGGCGGCGCCGCGAATGTTGTCGTGATGGGGCGTGGGTAGGGTTTCGGAATTCTCGAACGGCAAACGGTCCTGGGCCGAGGACAGGATGTTTTTGACGGTTCGGTAGCTATAGGACTGTAAGCGAAGTGCTCGGGCACTGGCGGCTTCGAGCCGCTGGGCGCCGTAGCGGCGTCCCAGGCTCATCAATCCCAGGCAGGAGCGGTACCCCTGCTCAGGATGGGGCCACCGTTTTATCATCTCCTCGGCCAGTCGGCCGGTCTGAGAGCCGGTTTTCTCCGCCCAACGGATCAGCCGGGATGGTGTCCATGCCGCATGGGCTCGATGGGAACTGGGCATATGTTCCGACAGAGTCGACGGTTGGTGATCGTAGCGGCGAGGATGAGAGGCGACGCGCCGGCCTTTGTGGTAGACCTCGACAATCGAGGCGGTGTAACGCGCTTCCAGGGTTTCCTGGATCAACTGGTAGGGCACGCTGTAGGGATGGTGATCCACGGTCACGTGGTAGTCGATATTGGCACGACAGCCCTTCCACTCGGCCTGTTCATACCGATCGGTCGGTAGTGGCTGTAGGGCCGGTCGATCCAGCCTTTCGTAGAGTTCCAGGCGGGACACGCGAAGCTTCTGCATCGGCCGCTGGTTCAGTTCCAACAGCAACTTTCGAATCGCCCCGTTCAAGTCCGCCAGACTGAAGAACGTGTGATTCCGGATTCTGGCCAGGAGCCAACGCTGTGCCAGAAGGACCGTGGCTTCGATTTTTGCTTTGTCTTTGGGTTTCCGAGGCCGGGCCGGAATGACAACGGCGCCGTAATGTTCTGCCTCATCCTGGTAGGTGCGATTCACTCCTGCTTCGTAGCGGCAGGACAGGGTAATGGCACTCTTGAGTTGATCGGGAACCCAGATCCGGCTCGATCCGCCGAAGAACTCCACCATGCGAATATGTACGCCGATCCAGTCGGCGAGTTTCTGGCTCGGTGTCGCTTCGGCGTAGGTATAACCGCTGGCGCCCAGCGCGGCCACGAACAACTCGACTGGTTTAGTTGTGCCCGTCCGCGGATCCGTCAGTTCTGGCCGTTTGCCGGAAAAGTCGATGAAGGTCTTCTCGCCGGCGCGGTGCACCTGCCGCATCGAGGGCTTCAGTTTCTGGGCCCACCGCCCGTAGATCACACAGAACTGGCTGTAGGCATATCCCTTTGGATTCGCTTCCCGGTACTCTTCCCAGAGCAGGTGGAGGGTGACTCCAACACGCTTCAACTCCTGGTGGATCCGCTCGACATCTGGAACCACCCGTTCCCGGGAGCCCGGTCCCGCGCTGGAAAACAGCCGCGCTTCAAGCGCGGCCTCGTCCAGTTCCTCAGGCAGCGGCCATTCCAACCCTGCACGTGCCGCCCGTCGGACGTACTCCGAAACCGTCCCTACTCCCACTCGGCAGGCTCGGGCGATGGCCCGGTGGCTGAGTTTCTGTTCGTGTTTGAGTCGTAAAATCTCGCGTAACTGTCTCATCGATAGCCGTCTTGTTCCCATCAAGTTCTCCTTTTTCAAGGAAGAACCTAACAGGTCTAAACTTCGCTACCGACGGGTGATCATGATCGCCGGAATCGGTGATCATGATGCCCGGAATCACTGATCATGATCCCGGAATCACTGATCATGATCCCGGAATCGGTGATCACGTTAAATCGGAATCAGTGATCACGATCGTCCGGAATACGCACACTGCTCGCGGTCGCGGTAGGGCCGCGAGCAGACACCATTGTGCTGGGTACGATCGTCGACCTAGTTCTCTCAGATTGTTCACTGATCAAGAAAGAATCGATTCAGTCGAAACGGAATTACTCGGCGAAGGGAACGAATTGTATTGGATGTGTTATTTCCATGGAGGGAAGGCGTGGCAGATTGCCCTGGGGCGGGAGAGGGGTGCGAGACGGACTGCCCCGGTGATGAAGGGGTTGATCTGACGGTTGAGGGGGCGCCGTCCTCAAGGGCAGCCGCGGCGCGAACCATGACGCCCATATCATATGAATGATAATGTCCTTTATCGTTCATCGTGAGATCCGCCGCCGATATCCGGACAATCGTATAATGCCGGAGCGCTCCCTTACGTGGAGTAATAAGAGAGATTCACGGTGACTGCCCAACAGGCGTGGTTTCAAGAACTTTCCGAAATCATCGGCATGCTGAGGGGCATCAGCGCCGTTTACAGGATCGTCAAACACTTGTGCGGATCTTCCGGGTGTGCGTGCTCCGCGACCCGGATGATGATGCCGACGGACGGTCCTCCACTATACGTGGCGAGGCGGCGTTAACCGTCTAGTTCCAGAGGTTTTTCTGAGACTTTCATCGTTCAGGGGGAATGACCTCATTGTGACAACGCCCTTCCACCTTTTTGTGTGGGACAGTTACTCGCCGGCCACCGGCTTTTCCAAGGCATTCCTCAGCAAGGGGAGGTCGTCCTGAATAGTGAGCCATACGTACTCCAAATCAAGCTGGTAGTAATCGTGGACCGCGCGGTCACGGAACCCTGCGATCTGTTTCCACGGAAGGGAAACACGCTTCTTGAATTCGTCTGACAAACGCTTCGAGAGTTCGCCGATCACGGCGAGTTGCATAATGACGGCGCTCTGGACGACTTCGCTCGCTAAAAATGCGTCCCTGTCGAGGTCCGCCACAAAGCGCTCGATCTTTGCGACTGCGTCAACGATCTGCCGCCTGTAGACATCATCCGACTTCTTCATAGACGGTTTGGAGTTCCCGAACGGCGAAAGGCTTCACGTGGGGATTCAGGCTGTTCTTGGTGACGAGGTCAACCTTGCATCCGAGGGCGGTCTCGAGTTCGTCGTTCAACGTAAAGAACTTGATCAGGCTCACCGGTTTCTTGAGAACGACGAGGACATCAACATCACTCTCCGGAGTATCCACTCCGCGGGCGACAGATCCAAAAACACCGGCGTATTGCACGCCGTAGCGTTCAAGGATCGGAGCCGCTTTCTGCTTGATCTCGTTGAGAATCATGCTTTTCAGTATACGACTAGTTGATCTGACCGGCCGTCGTGATCGGCATCTTCCGGTCGTAGAGTTTCCCGAAGTCCACCTTCTATAGGGTGTTGCAATCGGCCTGTGTATCGAGAACAGCTTGTCATAATACGGACCAAATTCTAAGCCGCCTAGGTTCGGATGCTTGCTATCCGCCGGCAAGTATGCCGGCGGATAGCTTGTCTCTAATTCCTCTCTCGTGCGAAGGTTATGGTCATGCGGCCCCAAATTGCCGATCTTGAGCCGACTGAAGAACTCTCCATGGCCGGCTTCCGCTTTGGAGACAGAGGTACCCACACCAGTCGGACAATCATGTTGTCCGAGCTTTCCGATCTGCTGGCTACGGAGCCCATCGATGCCGAGCGTACCGAATACGCGTCAGCGATCATCCACGACAACGTCCTCGGCAAGCAGACGATGGCAACGCGCCGGCTGACGAATCAACGATTAGGTGAACTCTACGGCCTCAATCGCCGTGTCCCTCTCTTCCGAACCCTCCGCCGCCTTTGGGCAATCGACGAGGATGGCAGACCTCTTATGGCGTTGCTCTGTGCACTTGCTAGGGATCCGCTGTTGCGATCCACGGCTAAGGCAGTCCTGGATCTGCCTGTCGGCGCAGAACTTGTGCGCGCCAGTTTTATCAGCGGCATCCGTGAAGCGGTGGGTTCCCGCCTCAACGACTCGATTCTGGATAAGGTGGCCCGGAATGCTGGGAGCTCCTGGTCACAATCCGGGCACCTCAAGGGGCGGGTTCGTAAGATCCGTCAGCGGGTGACCCCAACTCCAGGAGCCGTTGCGCTCTCCCTCTGGATGGGGGGGCTCGAAGGGCTCGCAGGGCAGCCACTGCTCAACAGCCGATGGCCCCGAATCTTCGATCGGTCTCCGGAGAGACTGATCGAATTTATCTTGCAAGCGAAGCAACTGGGCCTGGTGCACGCCCGAATCGGTGGTGGCGTTATTGAAATCGATGCCCGCCGCATCAACGCGCCGGCTTCTTGGGGAGCTTAGACAATGGGACGGATTGAAGAATTAGCAACGGCATATGAAAGGCACGTCGGTGCGCCATGGCAACGAACAGTCGCGGGCGCACAACGCGTCATGATGGTTGTCTACGAGAAGGAACAGGAGCGGACCCTTCGCGCACGCCTCGGCGAGTTTGAGCAGGCAACGAGACGCAGCCATCACGGATGGAAGCTTGTCGACTGCACCGCCTGGTTTGCAGAGTGGATGGCCAAACAGGAATACCGGGACGCCTACTTCGAAGATCCGTCTCTCCTGGCAATGATGCTCGAAGGGGAGTTCCAGAATTTCGTAACCCGGCGACTGAGCGCCGAACTGGAAGCCTCCGACGAAAACACGGTCGTTACGCTCATGGGGGTTGCGTCCCTCTATGGATTCATGCGTGTTTCGGAATTGATTCGCTCGGTCGAACAGTCTATTCGTGGCCGGTTGCTCGTGCTGTTCCCAGGAACCAAGAACGAGAACAATTACCGGCTGCTTGACGCCCGCGACGGATGGAACTATCTCGCCAACAGCATTACGCTGCATGGAGGAAATCTCCTGTGAAGATTTTTGAAACTCTGGATCGCGATCCGCGATCCGTCAGTCTGGCCAACAACGGACAGGCCAGAATCGATGGTGCCACAGCCGAGCTACGGGCCGAGTTGGAGACTTTCGTTTGCGAAGGTCAGTTCAGCGACGCGATACAGCGCATTCTGGAGAGCTATTTCACAAGTCTTACCAACCCGCGTCAGAACTCGGCATGGGTGAGCGGTTTCTTTGGGAGCGGGAAGTCCCATCTGCTCAAGATGTTGGAACACCTCTGGGTGGACACGCCGTTCCCGGACGGGGCAACTGCCAGAAGCCTTGTGCGTGGTGGGCTTCCGAATGAAATTGAGGCCCTGCTGCGCGAACTTGATTCCCATGCGGCGCGATCCGGCAAACCGGTGGTCGCCGCGGCCGGCACGCTCCTGGGCGGCAGTGTGGACCATGTGCGTCGAACAGTTCTCTCGATCATCCTCCGGGCGCGGGGCTTACCGACACAGTACCCACAAGCCATGTTCTGTTTCTGGCTCCGGGACCAAGGCACTCTCGACAGCGTCCGCACTGTGGTCGAGCAAGCTGGGAAAAACTGGCTAAAAGAACTCAACAATCTCTATGTAAGCCCGGTCATCGCAGAGGCCTTGATTCAGGGCGATCCCAGCTTTGCCGCCGACTTGAAAGACGCCCGTCAAGTCATCGTCAGTCAATTTTCACAGTTGTCAGCCGACATCTCGACCTCTCAATTCATCGAAGCCGCACGCCAGGCACTCACCGAGGACGATGCACTGCCATTGACCATCATCGTGCTCGATGAAGTGCAGCAGTACATCAACGAAGTCTCGGACCGCGCCTCGTCAATTACTGAAGTAGCTGAAGCCATGCAGACTCAATTCGACAGCCGGATCATGCTGGTCGGGGCAGGGCAGTCCGCACTTTCTGCAGGGACACCAGCCCTGATGTGGCTTCGCGATCGCTTCAGGATCACTGTGGAACTTACGGATGCCGACGTTGAGGCGGTCACGCGCAAGGTGCTACTGCACAAGAAGCCCAACACGATTCCAAAGATCGAATCGATGTTCGATTACTATTCAGGAGAGGTGGACAGGCACCTTCAGGGTACGACGATTGCCGGCCGCTCAGAAGACAGGAAGGACCGAGCCGAAGACTATCCCTTATTGCTGACGCGACGGCGGTTCTGGGAGGCCTGTTTTCAGGCTGTGGACGCCGCCGGCACGCAAAGTCAGCTCCGGTCACAACTTCGCATTCTTCACGATTCCCTCCACGACATCGCTGAAGAGGATCTGGGGCATGCCATCCCGGCCTGCGACCTGTTTAACGCACTCTCAAACGACCTGGTTAATACGGGCGTTCTCTTGAACGAGATCAGTACCCGCATCAAGAAGCTGGATGACGGCACCGAAGAGGGACGGCTGCAGCGAGATCTGTGCGGATTGGCCTTTCTGATCGGCAAGTTGCCCCGGGAGCAAGGGGTCGATTCCGGTATTCGCGCCAATGGCAGCACTCTGGCCGATCTGATGGTTCGTGACATCTCGAAGGATTCGGGCCGGTTCCGGGACAAAGTCGCGAGCACACTCGAACAGCTTGCGGATGAGGGCGTTCTGATGAAAGTCGGCGACGAGTTTCGGCTTCAGACAACGGAAGGATCGGCCTGGGATCAGAAGTTCCGCGAGCGGCAGGCGGCCTTGGGACAGAACGAACCAGAGATCCAGGACCGCCGGGATCATGCGTTTGGTCAGGCGGTCCAGAAGGTTGTTTCGGAGGTGAAACTTATCCATGGCGATGCCAAGATTCGCCGGACTCTGGCATTGCACCTGGGGGCCGAACCACCGAAGTCCACCGGGGAGCAGATTCAGGTTTGGGTGCGCGATGGATGGTCCTCGGCACTGAAAGACTTGGAAAGCGAAGCACGGCGGCTTGGACAGGAAGATCCCACGCTGCATGTGCATCTGCCCAAGAAGAACGCAGACGATTTAAGGTCGCGCATCATTGATGCCGAAGCGGCGCAACAGGTTATTGACCACTACGGACCTCCGTCATCCGACCCAGGCAGAGAAGCCCGTGAAGGTATGGGGAGCCGACTACGCACCGCTGGAGCGAGACGTGATGAGATTGTTCGCGACATCATTCAGGCGGCGAAACTCTTCCAGGGTGGAGGTAGTGAGATCTTCGGTGACGGGCTCACGGAAAAGGTTCGAACGGGAGCTGAAGCATCCCTCGCCCGCCTGTTCCCGCGATTCAACGACGGGAACCATAAGGTCTGGGAGATTGCCGTCAAGCGCGCCAAAGACGGATCCGATCAACCCTTCAAGGTGGTCGGCTGGGATGGTGCGACGGAAGATCACTCCGTCGCCAAGAGGGTACTGGAACAAATTGATGCCGGCGCGCGTGGCAGTGAAATCCAGAAGAATCTGAGAGCGGCCCCCTATGGATGGCCACAGGATGCCGTTGATGCCGCGTTGATTGCGCTACACCGGAGTGGACATCTTCGGGCGACTCGTAACGGGCAGCCGGTTGCGGTCGGTGCACTCGATCAAGCCGGTATCAAGGCCGCGGAGTTTCGGCCCGAAAAAATTCGGCTGACCACGCCGCAACGCATCGCGTTACGTGGTCTGTTTGAAAGAGCCAATGTGAACTGCAAGAGCGGAGAGGAAGAAGCCCAAGCAAACATCTTTCTCGAAACTGTCAAGAACATCGGCCGAAGTGCCGGGGGCAATTCACCTCTTCCCCTTGCTCCCGATCTTCATCTCCTGGACGATCTTGGACGGCTCTCCGGCACCGAGCAACTCGGCGCCATTCTGGAGAAGAAACCGGATCTCGAAAAGAGCATCTCGGAATGGAACACTCTGAAAGATCGCGCTCATCAGCGATCCGCAGGGTGGGAGAAGGCTGCCGCTTTTCGCCACCACGCAGCTGGTCTCGCGATCCTGGGCGAAGTCGTTCCTGAACTCGACGCGATCGCCGCGCAGCGTTCCCTGCTTGCCGAAACGGATCACATCACTCCGCTGAGGGCGAAACTTGCCAGTGCACTTCGTGAAGCGCTCACGAGCAGACACGCAGCCCTTGCGGCTGCCATCAAGAAAGCTGAAGAGCAACTCGTAGCGGATCCGACGTGGGTACAGCTCGATGCCGAAGTTCAATCTGAAATTCAAAACGATGTCCGACTAGGCCCCCCCGCTCCCCTGGACGTCAGCTCTGATGATCGCCTTGGAAGCACATTGAATGACCGCTCACTGGCGGCATGGCAGGCCGAAATCGAGGCCGTTCCATCGCGAATTGCGACTGCACTATCCCAAGCCGCCGCCCGATTGCAGAAGGCAAACCCGAAAGTAGTGACCACGACCGTTGAGATTCGGCGCGGCACGCTGACAAACAACATCGATGTTCAGGCTTGGATTGAGGAACACGGACAGAAACTCAAGGAAGCCGTGACTAATGGCCCGGTAATTGTGAAGTAGGGATTTGTTATGGCATCGCTTTCCAGTGAACTTCGAAACCGTTTGGATGCCGCAGTCAAGATTGCGAGGCAGGAAGCGGAAAAAGGGGCTCGTAAGGCCCTGCAAACCCTTGCTGTTGATCGGCATGAACCCTTCGGGTCGATGAGTGTTGAAGAACGTGCACTCCGGAACCGACTCCGGGCACGTGGCCGCCAGTTGGGTGACGTGCAGAGCCAGGGCACGCAACGAATTGACCGCCTTGCCCATGGAATCGCCTATGAACACTGGCATCGTATGCTGTTTGCCCGATTCCTGGCTGAGAGTGACCTGTTAATTGAACCGGACACGGGAGTGGCCGTCACCACGGACGAATGCACGGAACTGGCTCAGGAAACCGGCGAGGATCCACATGCGCTGGCCGCGCGGTTTGCTCAGTCCGCGTTGCCGCAGATCTTCCGTACAGGAGATCCGGTGCTCGACCTGGCACTGCCACCCGAGACTCGACAAGCGCTCGAAAGGCTCATTGATGAGTTGCCACGTGCCGTGTTTACGGCGGATGACAGCCTCGGTTGGGTGTACCAGTTCTGGCAGTCCAGGAAGAAGGATGAGATCAACCGTTCCGAAGTCAAGATCGGGGCGGACGAGTTGCCGGCAGTGACGCAGCTCTTCACCGAGCCCTACATGGTGCGCTTCCTGCTCGATAACACGCTGGGAGCTTGGTGGGCGTCGCACCGTCTGAGCGAAGTCGATCTGCAAGAAGCTGACACGGAAGCCGCTCTGCGGCGGAAAGCGGCGCCCCCCGGAGTACCGCTCGATTTCTTGCGCTTCGCGCGAAGTGAAGACGTCGCGGGGCAGGCAAGGTGGCGCCCTGCCGCCTCCTCCTTCGACGACTGGCCGGAGCACCTCGGAGACCTGAAGATCCTCGACCCTTGCTGCGGTTCGGGCCACTTCCTGGTCGCCGCCCTTTCCATGCTGGTTCCAATGCGCATGGCGCTGGAGGGTCTCAATGCCACCCAGGCGGTGGACGCCGTGCTGCGAGACAATCTCCATGGGCTGGAGTTGGACCCTCGTTGCGTGGAAATTGCGGCCTTCGCCCTCGCTCTCGCCGCCTGGACGTATCCCGGCGCGGAGGGGTACCGGCGGCTGCCCGCGTTAAACCTCGCCTGCTCGGGGCTCGCACCTAACGCGGCGAAGGAACAGTGGGTCGCGTTATCAGAGCAGGCGGCGGCGGCCGGTGGGATGCCACTGGAGCGGGATCTGTTTGATGTCGACGACAACCTTCTCTCGGCACAGCTTCGCGACAGCCTGGAAGCACTTCACGATCTCTTTGTGGAGGCGCCGGTGCTGGGCTCGCTCATCGCCCCCGGTGCCCTCGAAGCCACTCTCTACCAACACAATTTTGAGGCGGTACGGGCGATTTTCGGTGCTGTTCTCGAACAAGAACGCACCACCGATGAGCAGATCGAACGGGCCGTGACCGCGCAGGGGATGGCGCGGGCCGCGGAGTTGCTCACGGGCCGGTACACCCTCGTCATCACCAACGTGCCCTACCTCGCCCGCGGCAAGCAAGGCGAAAGGCTGCGGTCCTTCTGCGAACGGCGTCACCCCGCCGCAAAGAACGATCTGGCCACCGTGTTCCTAGAGCGCTGCCTGGAACTGTGCGGAGAGGGCGGCACCGCAAGCCTTGTGCTGCCTCAGAACTGGCTGTTTCTTACCAGCTATCGAAAACTCCGGGAGAAGCTGCTGAAAT
Source organism: Terriglobia bacterium (assembly GCA_965263045.1). Taxonomy (GTDB): domain Bacteria; phylum Acidobacteriota; class Terriglobia; order 20CM-2-55-15; family 20CM-2-55-15. The sequence goes on along the minus strand of CBDHGK010000029.1, from coordinate 50,758 downwards.
CGGAGACGTGGCATTTGCTCGCCCGACTAGGGCCAGGCGCCTTTGAAACCATCAGCGGAGAGGTTGTCAAGGCAACACTGCTCACCTTGAGCCGCTGCAAACCCGCAACGGTGATCCAGGGCACAATGTACGGCCTTGATGTCTCCAAATTCCGCACCGCTAGCGAGAAAGCCGTGCAGTTGAGCGAAGCAGAGGTCAAGAGCGTCGAACAGGCCCGGCAGCTCAAGAATCCGGACGCACGCGTGGCGTTGGATCGGGCAACGGGTGCCAGTCTCCTCGCTGAATACACATCTTCATATCAGGGAATCACAACGGGTGACAATCAGCGCTTCATATTCGCATTCTGGGAAACCAATGACATTTGTGGTGTATGGAAAACGTTTCAGTCAACCGGTAATGAAACAGAGCACTTTCGTGGTCGGCATCAAGTGTTTCTTTGGGAAGAAGGGAAGGGATATCTGGCTTCATCAGAAGCCGCGCGTATTCAAGGACAAATCGCTTGGGAAGAATCCGGCGTTGCTGTACGACAAATGAGAGAGCTCCCAAGTACGCTGAACACTGGAAGTCCTTGGGACATGAACTGCGCAACAATTGTCCCAAAGGACCCAATGCATCTGCCAGCCATCTGGTGCTTCTGCTCCTCTCCCGAGTACAGCGAGGCGGTGCGGCGCATCGACCAGAAACTCAATGTCACCAATGCCACGCTGGCGAAAGTCCCCTTCGACCTCGACCATTGGACCAAGGTCGCCAACGAAAGATACCCCAACGGACTTCCCCGACCCTACTCCAACAATCCCACTCAATGGATTTTCCACGGCCACCCCTGCGGTTCGGTGATCTGGGACGAGGCGGCGAAATGGACCGCCCATGGCTTGCTTCGCACCGACAGCGCGGTGTTGCAAGTCGCCGTAGCGCGCCTGGTCGGCTACCGCTGGCCGGCAGAACGGGATGCCGGCATGGAGTTGGCCGATGAGCAGCGCGACTGGGTTCGGCACTGCAAGACACTCGATGCCTTCTCGGATAAAGACGGCATCGTCTGCATCCCGGCGATACGCGGGGAGCCGTCCGCCAGGGAACGGTTACTTCAAGTACTGGCCGCCGCCTTCGGGGACGCCTGGAACAATGGTGTACTCACGAAATTGCTTGCAGAAGCGGATAGCCCGAACCTCGACGACTGGTTGCGTAATCGCTTCTTCGAACAGCACTGCAAGCTGTTCCACCACCGCCCGTTCGTTTGGCATATCTGGGATGGCAACAAGAATGGCTTCCACTGTCTCGTGAACGCTCACAAGCTGACCGGTCCCGGCGGTGAAGGGCGCCGGACGTTGGAAGCCATTACCTACTCTTACCTGGGTGGCTGGATCGACCGGCAGAGAGCGGACCAGAAGGATGGCAAGGAAGGTGCAGATGGCCTCCTTGCTGCAGCGCTGGGACTTCAAGATCAACTCAAGAAGATCCTCGCTGGAGAGCCACCCTTTGGCATTTTCATCCGTTGGAAACCGCTCCACGAGCAGCCGATCGGTTGGAACCCCGACATTAACGATGGTGTGCGGCTCAATATTCGCCCGTTCATGAAGGCCGAGATACGCAAGGGGGGAAAGAAGGGCGCCGGCATTCTGCGATGGAAACCGAACATCAAGTGGGCGAAGGATCAGGGCAAGGAAGCGATGGACCTGAGACCCAAGCTGGAATTCCCGTGGTTCTGGAATTACCCCGGCGACGGCACGATGGAAGAGCGCACGGATTTTTCGGCTGCATCGAAGTTCGACGGCAACCGCTGGAATGACCTGCACTACACGAACGCATGCAAGAGAGCGGCTCGTGAACGGAAGAAGGTTGGAGGAGCACAGTGACCGCTTCGATAACGGCGGACGATACGCTCACGGTACTTGACCACCTGACCGAGCATCTGCGCGCCCGGGATGTTCAGATCGACGGAAAGGAACGGCCCGCAGCCATCCTGTGGACGGATCCCAAGGGCGAGTGGGGGGGCGTCATCCCGACCATCCAGACACGGCTGGACGAACTGCTGGTTCTGGGCGAGTTGACTCCCGACATGCGCACGGGGCCGGCGATCTGGATCCGATGTCTCGTCGACCGGACACTCGACGAGCCCGCACTGCCGGGTCAGCGGGCTCCTATCGTCTATCTGCCCGGCGTGGCGCGCCAAGATTTGAGAGCGGGAGAAGAATGCCGCGCCGAACTCCGTCCCCTGGTGGAACTGCTGTTTCGGGGCGCGCTGTGGCTGCAGCACAACGGAAGAGACTGGAGTGTGGCGAGTTTCCTGACGTCGACCAAGACGCTTGGCCTCGACATTGCTCGGGATGACGGAACGCTGGAGGCGATGCTACGGGCGCTTCCCGAGATTGTATTGACTCCGATTGCACAGCTTGCCCTGCGGAGGCTTGAAGCTGATGACTTCGACCGGATGCTGAGTGATGACCTGATCCGGGACATGCTCCGATGGATGGGAGACCCGGGTGGTACGAAAACCCGACTCGGTCCCGGCGGCTGGCGCGCATTCTGTAACCGATGCCGGGAAGAACTGGCGTTCGATCCAGAAGTCGATGCCGACATAACTGCCGGTGAACGGCTGGGGAAGGGGGATGACGCATGGGCGAAGGTCTGGGACCGCTTTCTAGAATCCCCGGCGGCATACAAAGGCATCGACGGACTTCTCCGGCGTAGCCAGCCTCAGACGACCTTATTGTTTGATCGAAGTCGTTGGCCGGACCTGAATGATGAAGACGAGACATTTGTCCGCAAAGAACTCACTGGCCTTGCAGGTTTGCCGCATGGCCGGGCCTGTGATGCGGTGCTGAATCTTGAGAGCGAACACGGGACACGGCGCAAGTCCGTATGGGCACGCCTCGGCCAGACACCGATGGCTGACGTTTTGGAGCCCCTCAGCCGATTGGCGGATGTCGCGAGGATAGATCTCGGAGGCAACACGCCGGATGACGTCGCAACCGCGTATCTCGATCGAGGCTGGATCGCGGACGCAGCAACATGGGAAGCGTTGGGGACCGCTTCGCCGACAAATGAGGAGTTGATCAAGAATGCCGTCCGCCATCTCCTCGACCCGTGGCTGGACGATTCATGCCGGGCGTTTCAGGCCGCAGTCGAACGAGCGGGCCTTCCCGGCTCCACGTCGCAAACACCCGTGGAAGCGGGCGAGGATACCTGCATCCTCTTCGTGGATGGGCTGCGTTATGACCTGGGCCGCAGATTGGGCGAAATGCTCGAAGGGCGCGGCTGTCGTGTCAACGTGAGTCACCGCTGGGCTGCGACACCCACTGTGACAGCCACCGCGAAGCCGGCGGTGACGCCCGTCGCGCGCGCGGTCGTAGGCGAGCTTCTTGGTGAGGACTTCGCTCCAAAGATTCAGAAGACAGGTAAACCGGTGACTGCAGTCACTCTGCGAGCTGAAATAGAATCGCTGGGCTACCAGATTCTGACCAGTAACGCAATCGATTGGCCCAGGGGCGAGCCCGCTCGTGGATGGGGTGAAACCGGGGATATCGACACACTGGGTCACCAGCGCGGCTCCCGCGTCTCGCGCCAGATCCCGGAAGAGCTGGGTCGTCTGACTGATCGGATCATCGCACTTCTGGACAGGGGTTGGCAGGGCGTACGCGTTGTGACCGACCACGGATGGCTCCTCTTGCCGGGAGGCCTGCCGAAGGTGGATCTGCCGAAACATCTGACGGAAACCCGTTGGTCCCGGGCCGCCGTGATTGCCGGTGCGTCCGCGCCGGATGTGATGCGCATACCATGGTACTGGAACTCCACCCAGTCGTTCGCAACACCTCCGGGTTCGGCATGCTTCAACAAGTCCAATGAGTACGCACACGGCGGGCTGAGCATCCAGGAATGTCTAATCCCCGACATTTTCGTGGAGCGGGCAGGGGACGCTACGGTATCGGCATCGATCCGATCCATAACCTGGAGAGGATTGAGGTGCTATGTGGAGGTTCAAGTCTCGGGACCGGGCGTGACCGCAGACCTATGCCTTCACCGTCCATCGGGGAAGTCGGTGACTGCTGCCACAAAAGCAATCGAAACGGACGGTTCCGTCAGTCTCGTTCTCTCAGACGATCAGCACGAAAGCGACCAGTTGGTGCTTGTCCTTCTGGATGATTCCGGAAAAGTTCTCGCCCATCTCCCCACCCGGGTAGGACTGGATACATGAGTATTGCCGCCATCGAAATGGACCATCTGGATCAGATCGCCGCGGACGCCTTTCCAGGGTACCTGGTTCGCAAGGACCTCGTGCGCCGATATGCGCGTCAATACCCGGTGCCCACTTACGTTGTCGAGTTCCTGTTGGGACGCTATTGCGCCAGCGTTGATGATGCGGAGATACAGGAAGGTCTGGAGATCGTCGAAAAGCAGCTTCAGGGCCGGACCGTTCGTTCCGGTGATGAAGAGCTTTTCAAGTCCAGAGCTCGAGAGGATGGTTCAGTCAGGCTGATCGACCTGGTTCGATCCCGCCTGGACGCGAAGAATGACTGCTATGTCGCGGAGCTGCCCAGCCTGGCCCTCAAGGACGTCCAGATCGCCGACTCCATCGTCAAATCCAATGAACGCATGCTAACCGATGGCTTCTATGCTGAAGTCGCCCTCGAGTACGACCCGCTCGTGGCGCAGGAAAAGAACGGCCGGCCATTTCGAATCGCTTCTCTGCGGCCGATCCAGATGTCGAACCCGGAAGTACTGGATGTCCTCGCGAAAGGCCGCCGAAAGTTTACGACGGAAGAGTGGAAGCATTTCCTGATTCGTTCCGTTGGATACGAACCCGATAACCTGGGCGAACGAGCTCAGATGGTGGTTCTTCTTCGGATGGTCCCGTTTGTCGAACGGAACTATAACCTGGTGGAGCTCGGCCCACGTGGCACGGGAAAGAGCCATATCTTCCAGCAGATCTCCCCGTATTCTCATCTGGTTTCAGGGGGCAAGGCCACGGTCGCCAAGATGTTCGTCAACATGGCCAATGGCCAGCGGGGCTTGGTCTGCCAGTACGACGTGGTGTGCTTTGACGAAATCTCTGGGATCTCCTTTGATCAGAAAGACGGCGTCAACATCATGAAGGGCTACATGGCGAATGGAGAGTTCAGCCGCGGCAAGGAAAGCATCCGGGCTGAAGGCGGCGTCGTGATGGTCGGCAACTTCGACGTCGATGTGGAACAGCAACAACGGATTGGTCATTTGCTGGGTCCCCTGCCAAAGGAAATGCGCGGCGATACGGCGTTTCACGACCGCCTTCATGCTTATGCGCCCGGCTGGGATTTCCCGAAACTGGACCCCAACAAGCACCTCACCAACCACTTCGGCATGGTCAGCGACTTCCTGAGCGAGTGCTGGAGCCGGATGCGCGACACGGGGCGGCTCTCGGTGCTGCAGAATCGCTTGTTCTGGGGGGGCGCGCTCAGCGGCCGGGACATTGAGGCTGTAAATCGTACGGTCTCCGGGCTGATCAAACTGCTGTTCCCGGATCCCGAAATGCCGATCCAAGACGAAGATCTTGAATCGATCGCCCGCTTGGCGCTGGAGTCTCGCCGGCGGGTCAAAGAGCAACAGAAGCGGTGCCTCAAGAGCGAGTTTCGGAATACACACCTGAGCTACATCCTGGGAGTGGATGGTGTGGAGCGATTTGTCGCAACGCCAGAACTACATAGTGATGATGCGATCGAAGGGGACCCATTGCCACCGGGCCAAGTATGGGCAATCACCCCGGCATCGTCCGACACCGGACAGGGACTCTGCCGGATCGAGGTGACGGCGGGGCCGGGAAGAGGTGTCCGGATTCTCAATCAGCCGACACCTCCACCATTCCGTGAAAGCGTGAAAGTTGGCGAGCAAAACTTGTACGCCCACGCGAAGGAACTCGTCGGTAACAGAGATCCCAGAAGTCACGAGTTCACATTGCAGTTACGTGCAATGGATTCCGACAAAATGGGTAGTGGGATTGGACTACCGGTCCTTGTCGCGATGGTTGGCAGCTTGCTGGAGCGAAATACCCGCGGTGGAACGATTATTGTGGGCTCGCTGAACCTCGGAGGATCAATAGAGCGCGTTCCGAATCCTGTTGCAGTTGCTGAACTCGCCGTCGACAAGCAGGCGGCAACGCTGTTGATGCCGGTAGCCGCGTGTCGCGCTCTGAACGATTTGCCAGACGAATTGTGGACGAAGGTGAACATCGAGTTTTATCTCGACCCGGCGGATGCGGTGTTCAAGGGCTTGGTGGAGTAGCGCTAAGCAATGTCTACAACCGGCACTGGCTGTGATGTGCACGAGCTAGTCGGACAGTGAGCGACTCTATAGTAAACGTTCTCGGAGTGCCTCATAGGGGGGTTGGCCACCGAAGGCGCCATGGGGCCGGGTGAGGTCGTCGAGGTTCTCGGCGTGGGAACGTGAGGATTGTGAGGAACGCGAGCAACCTGGAGAAAGAATGAACTACCCATTAAAACATATCTCAATTCGCGTTCCCTGGCACGACACCGGGTGGGACGGGCGCGTCTGTGCCGCACCGAAGCTGAATGGCGCTTGCCTCAAACTGAAACGCATTGCAGAAACCCGTGACGACGATGCAGAGGAATCCGTCGCGGGAAGTAGCATCAAGGATCTCTCGGAGGCGAAGTGGCCATCGTGTATTGCCGAACGCGCCGGTTTCATGGCGCCCTTTGAGTATGTCCGCGAAGCCGGTCATCCCTACAACCGCGGTCCTGAGACGATCCACGGCCACTTTAAGCTAACCCCGCTACGCCATCCACCTTACTCTACGCCGGCGGTCCCATTTGCCTGGATGCTCCGTGAGACGATGGAAGCCCTTGGCGAGGAGCACGCGCTGGATGTCCAGGCTGAGCGCGAACCCGAGCTGGGCTTCAAAACGCAGTGGATTCAGGAGCGTCTGAACCAAACCGCCCTACTCGACTGTTTCGCGGGCCATCTCAAACCCAAACACTCCCTCTGCTTCTTCTACGCCAAGCAAGTGCCGTTCGTGGAGGACTCAGCCGGTATCCGTATCCTGGTCGGCGTCGGACGGGTGCTGCACATCGGCACCGCGCAGAAGTACGGCTACAGCACGAGGAATCTCAACGGCAAATTGCGTGCCATGTTGTGGGAACGCATGGTCCAGCACTCCATTCGCCCAGACTACAGGGACGGCTTCTTGCTGCCTTATCACGCAGCCATCCATAAGGCGACTGAAGACCCAGAGTTCGACGCCGCAGAGATAGCCGCACTTTCTCCCGCCGACCGAATCCTTGAGTTCTCGCACGCTTCGCAATTGGTCAGCCATGACGGCGCCATTGCATCGTTGCTCGCGTGCGCCGAATCGTTTCGCAAAACCAAAGGAGTCTTGCCAGGGCCGTGGGACAAATGCCAGCAGTGGATCGACGCGAGGCTCGGCGAACTATGGAAGGCGCGAGGCCCATGTCCCGGACTCGGCTCGGCGTTGTCCGCGTTCGGGTTGCAGTTCGGAACGTTCGTCGCCCGCGCCCTCGCCGAGAAGTCGGGCGACAACGTTGATCCCTGGCCGCTGGTCGACAAGATGTTTGCCGACCCTCAAAAGCACCTGCCAGAACCGTTGGCCGAAAGCATCGGTAAGACGCTGTGCAAGAAGTGGTCCCGGTTACCGGATCAGCGCCGCGCGTTGCTCAAACTTGTCAGCCGCTTCGAAATCACTGGAGAACAGGCGACAAAACTCTATGTCCAGGAAGAACGCGCAAAGGCTGGAATCGACACCCGTGACAGGGCCATTCTCGCCAATCCGTACCTGCTCTACGAACTGACGCGCTTGACCGCCGACTCCGTCAGCGTCTGGACTGTCGACCGAGGTGTCTTTCCGGTCGCGGTCATTCGCGAGAAGCACCCGCTCCCCGCGCCGACGGCAATGGATGCTGGAACGGACGCCCGGCGGGTCCGCGCATTTACGATCAAGGTTCTCGAAGATGCGGCTGGAGGTGGCAACACACTTCTTCCGCAGGATCAGGTAGTCCTCGGCATCCGCGCACTCACTCTCCAGCCGCCGTGTCAGGTGGACGCAGACTTGATGAACGTCGCAAAGGACGACTTCGCAGAGGCCGTCGCCGAACTCGCACTGGCCAACGGAACTCCTGCTCTTCAGTTGGGCAGGCTGACGGAGGTGGGAGCGATTATTCGCGGAGCTATCGACAAACGATCCAAGGGCAAGCGCCTGACCGTTCAGGCCGATTGGCGAAAGCTCCTCAATGCCCACCTCGCCACGCAGTCGGCTCACGGACACGACGACCTGGAAGACAGCGCCCGAACGGAGAAGACTGCGGCGCTGACCGAACTCGCAGAGGCACGGCTATCCGTGCTGATTGGTCCCGCCGGAACCGGCAAGACCACCTTGCTGTCGGTCCTCTGTTCGCACCCAATAGTCGAGGAGGGCGGAATCTTGCTGCTCGCACCTACGGGAAAGGCGCGCGTGCGTATGGAGCAGTCCGCCAAGGGCCTGAATCTCAAGGGCTACACCATCGCCCAGTTCCTGAGTCCGGATCGCTACGACGGATCGACCGGCCGCTATCGCCTGTCGGACAAACCAGCAGAGGCTGGCGCACGTACGGTCATTATCGACGAGGCCTCGATGCTGACCGAAGAGATGCTCGCGGCGCTGATCCAGGCGCTCAAGGGCGTCCGCCGGCTCATTTTCATCGGTGACCCCCGCCAACTCCCGCCGATCGGGGCTGGACGCCCGTTCGTGGACATCGTCAAGCGGCTCGCGCCTGAAGGCGTCACTGAGAAGTTTCCGCGCGTCGGCACTGGCTACGCCGAATTGACCATTCGCCGCCGCCAAGCGGGCGAGGATCGCGAGGACTTGCAACTCGCCGAATGGTTCAGCGGCTCGCCTATTGCCCCGGGCGAGGATGATGTGTTCGACAAGGTGGTGAAAGCTGGCCAAAGCCGGCACGTTCGCTTCGTGCAGTGGGAGACCGCGGACCATATGCGCTCACGCCTCATTGACGTATTGGTGAGTGAACTGAAACTCCCCGACGGAACGCCGGCTCTCAAAGGACCTGATGACATCGCGGGCTTCGACGCCACGCTTGGGGGTGATGCCTGGAAGGACATGCGCTTTTTCAACGCTCGCAAGGACGAGAAGCCCGGTGCCGCGGAGGTGGCCGAGGGCTGGCAGATCCTCTCACCGGTACGGTCGGCAGCCCCTGGTGTGCCCGATCTAAATCGCTTGATCCACAAGCAGTTTCGGCAGGCGATGATCGATGCCGCACGCAAGGAGGGGTGGCGGCGCAAGTATCCCAAACCTATGGGAGCCGAAGAGATCGTCTACGGTGACAAAGTCATCAACCTTGTCAACACGAACCCCAGACTCTGGTGGAACAAGCATCGTAAGATTTACCCAGCGAAGGATGATGCATATATCGCGAATGGCGAGATCGGCATGGCGGTCGGTTTCTTCAGAAGGCAGGGGCTACCTGATCTGCGCTGGAAACTTGAGGTCGAGTTCTCTTCTCAACCCGGCTTCAAATACGACTTTACCAGGCGCGACTTTGCGGAAGAAAGCAACGCGGTCCTCGAACTCGCCTACGCGCTTACCGTCCACAAGTCCCAAGGCAGCGAGTTTGGCACGGTCATTCTCGTTTTGCCAAACCCTTGCCGCCTACTCTCGCGCGAACTGCTATATACTGCCCTCACGCGCCAGAAGGATCGCATCGTCATCCTGCATCAGGGGCCGCGCACCGAGTTGCGCAAGTATTCTTCGGACGACCGATCCGAAACCGCGCGGCGCTTGACCAACCTGTTCGTCCCGCCGTCACCTGTCGAGATCAATGGCCGTTTCTTCGAGGATTACCTTATCCACCGCACCGCGCGCGGCGAAATGGTGCGCTCCAAGTCAGAAGTGATCATCGCGGACCATCTTGCCAACAATGGCGTCGAGTACGGCTACGAACAACCGCTCACCATCGAGGGCGTCACCAAGTATCCCGATTTCACTATTGAGGACATGGAATCAGGGTTGACGTTCTATTGGGAACACTGCGGGATGCTGCATGTGCCCAGCTACAGCCGCAGGTGGGAAGAGAAGCTCGGATGGTACCGGGCACACGGCATTCTGCCGCAGAAGGAAGGGGGTGGCGCGAACGGCATAGTGATTATTACGCGCGACGAAGCAAACGGAAGCATCGACTCCGCGAAAATCACCACCCTCATCAAGGATATGCTGAGTTGATGTCCACAAACACCGGACTGTTCAGCGAGCGATCCACCCGACTCGCAGTCGCACATCGGCAACACGCTCGGATGCTCGGCGTTGGCAATGCCTTCCGTAAGATGAATGACACGCTGGCTGATCTCCTGCTGCGCGTCCATGAACACCTGCATCTCCAGTGCCGCATGATCTTCAATGGAAAGGCGAGCCGCTCTCACGCTGGCACTACCGAAACTGGTGTTTGAGGGACTGGAGAAAACCACGTATTAGGGTTGATTTGTCGTTCACCAACATCGAAGGAACCAAGGACGATCCGCCACGATGAACAAGAGTTATGAGATTGGAAGCGTAGTGACGATGGAAGCTATTGCCCAACCTCCCTTCATGCCGCACGTCGTTTGGCACACAAGCTATTCGAAGGAAGCGTCAATCGCGGACGGACTGCCCCGCCACTTACGGCCACGGTCGCGACTATTGGCAGGGCGTCGGGCGTGTCATATCAGACTACGAGCGGCGGCGGGAGGAACTGCGGCGACGTGGGGTTGGTCTGGCGTGGCAGGAATCATATGGCTTACTGTTCGGTGCCAAGGTGTGTGACGACTCCGTTCCGACCCGCAGGCCACCGTTCTACTGGATCTCTAGGTCGCCCCGACATGCCTAGCAGAGTTCGTTGCCAAAGCTGAACTGAAGATGTGACTCTCACCAGACAAGCCAGCAATGAGCATTGATTTCGATCCATCAATTCCGGAGCGAGTTCGCGTCGGTACCCGTCCGGGCGTAACTACGGGCAGAATCAAGACGAGTGGAACCCGAACGTACGCCCAGGTGCAATTCGGTACTCACGAAAAACAATTCGTCGACATCACAAGAATTGAACCGCTCGAGTCCCGAAGGCCGACGGTGACTGACCTATTGATCGCCAAGAGATTCGGGACGAAAGGGGAGCTAGCGCGCATCCTTACATTCCAGAAGATATCTCTTCGACTGTCAACCGTGTTCTACGCCATGCAGAGCACACGTACGGATTTCTACGCATACCAGTTCAAGCCTGTCTACAAGTTCATAGAGTCTGCAAATGGGCGGATTCTCATCGCGGACCCCTCTGTGCCAACATGGGTGAGACACTTGCTTGAACGTTAATTAGAGTGCAGGGCGGGAAGGAAGATAACCTGTGTTGGTGATCAAAGAAGAAAAAGATCGCGAAGCGGCGGAGTTCAATGGCGTTGGAGCGGACCCGGAGGTAGCCGATAAGGCGACACGCCGGCAGTTCAGCGCCAAGTATAAGCGGCGGATCGTGCGGGAGGCCGACCGGTGCACGAAGCCGGGGGAGTTGGGGGCGTTGCTGCGGCGAGAAGGGTTGTTTTCGTCGGCCTTGAGCACGTGGCGGCGGCAGCGCGAGGCCGGGGAGCTGGAGGGATTGCGACCGGCCAAGCGAGGCCGGAAGGGGAAGCCTCCAGACGCACGGGATGAACGAATTGCCGAGCTGGAACGCAAGAACCGACGGCTGGAGGCCAAGCTGGCGCAGGCCGAAACGGTCATCGTAATCCAAAAAAAAGTGGCTTCGCTGCTGGGGATTCCCCTGAAGAGTTCGGACCCGGAAGAGAACGACTGATGGAAGCGGCCGAGAAGTTCTCCACCGAATTGGGAACCGCCGTGGCATGCCGGGCCTTTGGAGTGCCCCGCGCGTCGCTGTATCGTCGCCGGCAGCGGGGAGCGGATCCGGCCCCGCCCAGGCCGCGTGCCCCCTCGCACCGGGCCTTGGGCGAGGCCGAGCGTGGGCAGGTACTGGACTTGCTCCATAGCGAACGCTTCGTGGACCAAGCGCCTACCCAGGTGTGTGCGGCGTTGCTGGATGAAGACCGCTATCTGTGCTCGGTACGCACGATGTACCGGATCCTGGATGCGAACCAGGAAGTGCGGGAACGGCGGAACCAACGGCGTCATCCCGTCTACCAGAAGCCGGAGCTGTTAGCGACTGGCCCGAATGAAGTGTGGACATGGGATATAACGAAGTTGAAGGGCCCACGGAAGTGGACCTACTACTACCTGTACGTGATTCTGGATATCTTCAGCCGCCAAGTCGTGGGCTGGATGGTGGCCGATTGCGAATCGGCCAGTTTGGCTAAAAAGTTGATTCGTGAAAGCTGCCTCAAGCAACGGATCGACCGGGATCAACTGATCCTCCACGCCGATCGCGGGTCGTCGATGAAGTCGAAGGTGGTGGCGCTGCTGCTCTCGGACCTGGGAGTGACCCAATCCCACTCCCGGCCGTATGTGTCCGATGACAACCCGTTCTCGGAAGCGCAGTTCAAGACGCTCAAGTACCGGCCCGACTTCCCGGAACGTTTCGGTTCGATCCAGGACGCCAAGGCGTTCTGCCGGGATTTCTTCCACTGGTACAACAACGTCCACTACCATTCGGGTCTGAACTGGCTGACGCCAGCCACGGTGCACGACGGCCGCACCGACCGAATCGTTCGGCGACGGCAACTGGCTCTGGATCGTGCACGGCAACGCCATCCCGAACGCTTCGTCAACGCACGCAGGAAGATCGCCGGTCCGCCGGACAAGGTCTGGATCAATCCGCCTGCTGAACCGCAGGCGGTAGCTTAAATTCCTAATGCAGGTGTCTCAAACTTGTTGACATCTTCCGCGGACGCTGGCACGAAAGAGTAGTTGTTGCCTAGTGTGGCAACAGCCTTCGAGAAGGGGAGTGACTCTCTTCCGGACACCACCGCTTCAAGCGCCTGCAGCCGCGGGTCGTCATCAAGACCCTGCATGGACGGCTCCAACCGTTCTGCCAGAGGGCGCAGATCGGCGTAAGGAATCTCAACGCGCGGAGCGAGGACGGCCAAGGGCTGGACCCGTTTCCTCATTAAGATGACAGCGAAGTGAATGCGTGGACCAACATCCTGAAACAGGTTACTGCCGACTCGTACCAGGGAAAGTATCTCGAATTGTTTAAGCAGTTCGATTCGAAAGTGTCTGAAGCTACTCTTGTGAGTGTAGGTATCTGAAGTTACAAAGCACACGAATCCACGCGCTCCAGCGTAGTACGTGGCGGCTGCAAAGAACCACGCGTAGTCGTCGCGAATGTTTCGAATCTGAGCCTGTGCTGCAGCGACCGACGATTGCAGGAGAGCTGGAAAGCGCCCAGCGACCTCCGCAAGAGTGAGGGCGCTATTGTTCCGGTAAGGCGGGTTGGCGATGACCAGGCCGAAGCTGCTCTGGCGCTTAATGCGCGAGGATACCTCTACAGAGCGCTGCAAAAACCCTCGATGTCCAGCGTCTGTAAACAGAAGGGCTATCTCTTTGAGATGCCTTCCGTTTCTAGGATCAAGGGCGTCCGTCGTGTATAGCCGAAGCTCGTCAATCTGTTCCGCACTAGCTCGGCTCGCCTGGGCCAGAACAGCCATGTACACGTTAGCTTGAGCGACGCCCATGCCATCCGTCGAGATGTCGAACCCAACAAGTCTATTCCAGGCGTCTGGCGAGCCCGCCGCAGCCAGTACTTGTGCGCCCTCTTTTAGAAATGTCCCCGAGCCCACTGCAGGATCCAGAACAGTCGCGTCCGAAAGGTCCAACCCAGCGGTCCGAATCGCGTCTGCAGCCAAATACCACATATAACGAACAATTGGCAGTGGCGTGTAGTACTGACCAAGCTCGCGTCGACGAGTGGCGTTGACCTTCTGTGAGTAGAGTTCAAAGAATCTGCCAAGCAGGTCATGGTCCAGCGTTCGGAAGTCGAGCGACGAAAAAAGTAAGAACAGGGACCGAAACCGTAGGGGATCCAGATGGGGACGGATCCAGTCGAAGAAGGCGCCGAATACAGCCAGATGCTGAAGCACTGTCTGCGACGACGAGGACAGATGCTGTAGTCGATGAAAGACCGCCCCTAGAAGCGCATCCGGCTCCAAGTTGTCGTACGCAGGGGTTCTCATTACCCAGAATGATGTGGGGAGTAGAGGCTCAGTTGCATCTACGCAATAGCGATCTTCGACTAGCCCGCATATTTCACCAAAAGGACCAGAAAAGGCCGCCCTGTCTGGCATAAAGCGTTTGTCTAGAACGTTTCACAAGCCAAACAAAGGCGGCCCTTATGACGACAGAGTGTAACCAAGTCACGTTCGAATTTCACGGACTTCTTCAACGAAAAGTGAAAGCGCGATTCGATGGCGGAAAGATCACGTCCGATGCAGGAGTGCTGCTGCTGCGAGAGGTTGAGAAACGGACGGTTCTGATCGGTGGCCTGGCCGAGTGTTTCAGCGATCATCGGGACCCGAGGTTGATCGAACACACGGTGAAGGAGTTGTTGGCGCAACGCGTGTATGGGCTCTGTTTGGGCTATGAAGACCTGAATGATCATGACCAGTTGCGAACCGACCCGATGCTGGCGGTGGCGGTGGAGAAAGCCGATCCTTTGGGTGAGAACCGGCGGCAGGCCGGAGACCGGGGAAAGGCGCTGGCGGGCAAGTGTACGCTGAACCGGTTCGAGCTGACCGGAGCAGAAGTGGATGCGCAAGAGCGATACAAGAAGATCGCCATGGACGGAAACAAGATCGACCACTGGATGGTCGATGCGTTTCTGGCAGCCCACGAATCGGCACCCGATGAGATTGTGCTGGACCTGGACGCCACCGACGACACGATTCATGGCCATCAGGAAGGACGGTTCTATCACGGCTACTACGGCAACTATTGCTATTTGCCCTTATACATTTTCGCTGGGGAGCATCTGTTGTGTGCCCGGTTGCGGCGCTCCAATATCGACGGCGCGGATGGATCCATCGATGAGTTGGAAAGAATCGTCGGCCAGATCCGGCGGAGTTGGCCGGACGTGTCGATCATCATCCGGGCGGACTCGGGTTTTTGCCGGGACGAATTACTGAGTTGGTGCGAGGCCCACCAGGTCGGCTACGTGGTGGGGCTGGCCAAGAACAATCGGCTCAAACGCGAGATCGCCGAACAGATGACGCAGGCCGAAGCCGCCTTTAACGACACAGGAAAACCGGCACGGGTGTTTAAGGATTTTCGGTACCGCACTCGGAAGAACTGGAGTTGCGAGCGACGCGTCATCGGCAAGGCCGAGTTTCTGGAGAAAGGAGCCAATCCTCGATTTGTTGTGACCTCACTGTCGCCCGAACGCCTGGACGCCCGCGCACTCTATGAAGACTTTTACTGTGCGCGGGGCGACATGGAAAATCGCATCAAGGAACAGCAGTTGGATTTATTCGCCGACCGGACCAGTGCGGCCACGATGCGCGCTAATCAACTCCGGCTCTATCTCTCCTCGGCCGCCTACATGCTCATGCACGCCTTGCGCCGTCTGGGACTCCGGAACACCGATCTGGCACGCGCTCAGTGCGGAACGATCCGCTTGAAGCTCCTCAAGATCGGAGCTCAAGTCCGCCTGACCGTTCGTCACATCTGGGTCTCCATGTCGGAAGCCTATCCCTACGTCGACACCTTCGACCTCGTTGTTCGAAATCTACAAGCGCTTCCTCTGCGTTGCTGACCGACACGGCCCCCACATTCGACTTGCTTCGATCGCCTCGGCCCAGGTCTGCCTCCGTGCGTCCCGTCACGCTATCCTGAGCCCAATCATGCGGCAACTCACCCTTTTCGACTCCCACAAGTCACTCACTCCTGCCCCATCCGCACCCTTGCCCTCATGATTCCACTTCCTACTGCCCCATATCACCTGATTATCCGATTGGTGAGAAATGCGGGCTAGCGACAACACAAAGAGCCGACTAATTAGTGAATGGATGCTTGCGCCGACGAACTCATCTAGCCAGTGGCTCACGTCCCCCTGAATGAGCCGGTCGATATTCTTCAGCTCCTTAGTGGGATTACGAGCCATTACGAAAAGACGAAAGTCCCTTACCGTACTGGGATCGAGCTTGGAGACATCGTTCGGTAGACTCCGCCGTAAGGAGTCGTAGAGGCCACCGGGATCCCTGCTGCGCCCTGTACCAGCGGCCAAGTCGGCAAGTCTGGTGGCGAACAACTCAAGATCTGCCAAGGTGCGGAGTGGGTTGGAGTATCGAACGTCTGCAAGATCGACAGGTGAGAGCGCGTCAGGGGAGAGGTGGTCGATCCACCAACGTGACCATCGGCGGCGGCGAGCAGCGCCGCCGCGGCCAGAGAGGCGGGCCAGAGAGAGTGTCTCCGCGCCTGAGGCAAGTACGTGTCGCAAGGACTGCGCCTGAGCCGATTTGGGATCTTCAATTAGGCGGAACGAATGGCGAAGGTCAGGTGTGATGCGGACAAAGACGAACTCTTCAAACGTGGTAAGAATGAAGTAGTGAATACTTGACAAGTTGCTCCGAATATACGGAAGAGTTTTTGTGGCCCAGAGGCTTCCAGTGAGGGCATCGACGAGGCGAGGTTCAGCCACGGCATCAGGCCGTTTCGCTTCGATTACAACCTCTGCAGGCGTCGCCATTGCTGCGTCTGCACGTTCGGTATAGGCCAATATGTCAGGGCGGCCGCGCGACCCCTGTTGCGTGGTGTCGACGATCGTGTGAAGCCCGATGGCCTCTAGCAGTCCGTGGTTAAAGTCGGCCTCATCGTAATTAGAAGAAGGACCGGATGCGACCATAACGCGAGGAGAATCAGGTTAGGAGATCGCGATATGGGAATGGGACGGAGAAAGCACCGACAGGACACGTTGTGGGTTGCGACCGCGGAGTTGCCGCGAACAGCGGGCCACGTATTTTACGAACGGGTAAACCGAATCCTGAACGAGACGGAGTTCGACCGGTTCGTCGAGGATGCGTGCGAGAAGTTCTACGCCGCGGTGATGGGTCGGCCGAGCCTGGCACCGGGCAAGTATTTTCGGATGCTGCTGGTGGGCTACTTTGAAGGGATCGATTCGGAGCGGGGGATTGCATGGCGGTGTGCCGATTCTCTAAGCTTGCGGGAATTCCTGGGAGTGGGACTGAGCGACGCGGTACCGGATCATTCGACGGTTTCGCGAACCCGACGGCTGATCGATCTGGAGACGCATGGAAAGGTCTTTTCGTGGATGTTGGGTGTATTGGCCGGTGAGGACCTGATCGATGGGAAGACGGTGGGCGTGGATGCATCGACGCTGGAAGCCAACGCGGCGATGCGATCGATCGTGCGGCGGGATACCGGGGAAGCCTACAACGAGTTCCTGACACGGCTGGCCAAGGCGTCGGGCATTGAGACGCCGACCCGAGCGGACCTGGACCGACTGGACCGAAAGCGAACCAAGAAAGGATCGAACAAAGAGTGGGAACATCCCCACGACCCGGACGCGCGCATTACGAAGATGAAGGACGGGCGGACGCATCTGGCGCACAAGGTCGAGCATGCCGCCGACATGAAGACCGGAGCCATCCTGGCGGTTACCGTGCGGGGCGCCGATCGGGGCGACACGACGACTATCGAAGACACGATGATCGAGGCGGCCCGTCAGATGGAGACACTGGCGGCCGATCCTGAATCGAAGCTGCCCGACGATTACCTTTCCGAAATCGTGGCCGATAAGGGATATCACAGTAACGATACGATGACCGCCTTCAAAGACCTCGGTATTCGCAGCTATATCTCGGAACCGGACCGGGGTCGGCGTAACTGGAAAGGCAAGCCCGCCGAACAACAGGCCGTCTACGCCAACCGGCGACGGATCCGAGGTGAGCGGGGCAAGCGGTTACTCCGACCGCGGGGACTGATGTTGGAACGGCCGTTCGCGCACACTCTGGAAACCGGAGCCATGCGTCGGGTTCACCTCCGACATCGGGACAACATTCTCAAGCGCATCCTGATTCAGTACGCCGCGTTGAATCTGAGCCTGATTCTTCGGAACAATTTCGGGAACGGCACACCGCGAGGCCTTCAGGGCCAGTATGTTGCTGCCTTGTTCACCCTGATACTGCTCTGGAGCCACTATCAATCGCTCTCTTTCGATCCTGAACGCTCCGGACACGATTTCAACGCTGTTCCGTCTTGGCCGACACCCGTGAATCCCAATTCAGAAAATTGCACTTCTGCCACGGACTGCTAGGGCATTCTTGAGATGACTGACTAGGTCTGCCTCGCTGCGACGCTGAGGTTGAGTCTGAAGCGTCGCGATCAGATCTAGATAGGAATCAAGCAGTGCTCTTGGATGAGTCATCGACGTACTAGATAGCTGGAGAAGAACGTTGTTGAGGATGTGAGTTCAAGGTCGCCACACGGCTGAGTGTCGCACGTGCTGGCGTCGTCGCCTGACGTGTCGGCGGCCAGGGCATCGACGACCTCCTTCTGTCCACTCTGTTGGGTGCTAAGACCTATCAACGACTGCCCATCTCTCTGCTCATTCTAGAGGCGTTAGGGAACGGGAGTCAGCGTGTCCGGGATCGCCCCGGTAAGCTCAAACAGCCGGTCGCGTGGATCGCTCGGAAAGAGCGCCTCCGGCGTAGCGGCAGGGAAGTTCGGACTCCAAAAAGTCTCACGCCGCAGCCGAAACTTCGCAACAAGGCGACGTCCGAAGTCCATTCTTTTCCATTTACGTACGATACGCCTCGCTGAGGCCGCGCGCTGCCGGGTCAGCGTCGGAGCCGGATTCGACTAGGGTGTCACTGTCGCCGTTCGTGTCAACCGTAGAGAGTTTACTGGAATGCCCAGGGATTTCTAGACACCCTGGAGCCTCTCGAAATAGTCGGCCTCAAACTGCCGCGGGGACACGCCGCCGACGTGACTGTGTCTCCGTTGTGAGTTGTAGAACAACTCAATGAAATCGAAGATGTCTGCCCGAGCGTCGTCTCGAGTCGCGTAGATTCGCCGACGAATCCGAAGCTTCTTTAGTGTGGAAAAGAAGCTCTCGGCAACGGCATTGTCGAAACAGTTGCCTCGACGACTCATCGATGGTTCCAAGTTGTGTCCCGCCAGAAACGCCAGATAGTCTTGACTTCCATACTGGTTCCCCTGATCGCTGTGAACAAGAACTGTCCCGGTGGGGCGCCGACGCCACAGCGCAGACAACAAGGCCTGCATCACTAGATCCCGCGACATAGTCGGCTGCATTGACCATCCCACCACACGTCGCGAAAACAGATCGAGAACGACCGCCAGATAGAGGAAACCTTCGTAAGTTCGAATGTACGTAATGTCTCCGACCCACCGTTGATTCGTGCCTCGACGGAGAATTCCCGGTTCAAGCGGTTCGGGGCGACACGCGCAGGTTGCCCCGAACGGATCCAGCGCCGCTTGTATCCGATCTGGACCCGCATGGAGAGGCGGGCTTGATATCAGCAGCACTCATTAACGTGCAATTGTTAACCAATGGAGGAGTGACCCCTTAAAGCTCTGGAAGATAGTAAGCTACGAGATGCCTCGTCAGAAGTTCTCCACGCAGCGCCAGACGATCGATGTCTTCCTTTGACATGGCAGCGAAATTGGTTGGGTAGCTCCGGACTTCGTCTCGCCTGGGGAGGCCCGCCGGAACCCAAGGCAAGGCATTGTCCTGCTGTCCCAGATAGCACAGCGCAAAGCCAGAAATTTCATCGGCGTCGGCTAGGTTGTGCAGCCGTTTCCTTGTGCCGTCTTGGACTTTGCGGAAGACCGTTAGGTACGACCTGTACATCCGGCTGGGCCAGCGCGTCGGATAGCTGCCATCGTCAAATAAGCCCGCCCCCGCGTCACAGCAAATGATGTAGTCGGGGTCGAAGACGTTGGTGCTGATCGATGGTGTCCTGCCGGGCTCCATTGGGCTCACGCCCAGGTTCTCGAAGACCCCACCGTCGGTCAGAAGAACGCGCGTGAGATCGCTGATTTGCCCCTTCTTTGTGAATCGGTACTTGCGGTCAAGCGCCGGAAGCAAAGCCGGGTAGGCTGCCGAGGCAGCTACAGCATCGGCAACCAGCGCGTTCTCGGGGGCGATCGACCCTAACCGCCAACACCCGCTCTGCTTGCTTCCAAACCGAAATGCCGAGCCCGTTCGCAGTTCGGTAGCATTGATGACTGTATGGAGCGAGTCCCGGACCACGTCACGCACAATGCTGTCGCCGAATAGCGACCTGGCGATGACGTCACGGAACGCCTCGGTACGGCTGAAAGTTCGCACTGGCGGTGGGTCGCGACGAGGAGCCGCACCCGATCGTACTACGGCGCGCGCCCAGCGAACGACCATACGCAACAAAAAGGAAGCGCTCGCTGCCACATGGACCAGCAGAAGCTTACCGACCGAAGCCGGTCTGAACATCTCACGGAAGATATCGCGATGCAGCCCTCGCCCTAGAAGCTCAACTATCCGCACATCGAACTCTCGGAACGAGTCGTTGGAATATGTGTACATCGCCGAGATGACAGACCCGCCAGAGACGCTCGAAATTACCTGAACACGACTGAGAAGATCGAGGTCGTGCAGCGCGCGTAAGCATCCCAGGTGAAACGCGATAGCGCGCGAACCTCCTCCGGACAGGGCAAGTCCCACATTCCGTGATTTCTTGGGTTGTGGTCCGAGGTGCGCTGTCGCTGCGCCCTTCAACTCAAGTTGGATAGAGTCCTCGCCGGCCAGCATTGTCCGGAATGCGTGTGCGCCAAGAGCAGGGTCGTCGGGGTCGCCAGAGAGAATCAGGACGAGACAAGTTCGCCGGGAGGAGCCGGAGTCGCCAAGAAGCTGTACGACAGCGCCGATGTCGACATCACTTGGCTGCGGTGCCGATGCGGGGTGTGTATGCCAACTACCGACGCAATCAACAGATCCCCGGAATCTGTAACGCCTTTCTTGCGCAGCCTCTTCCATCCCCTCGATTCCGCACGTGAAATGATCTTCACCCGCGTGGCTGTCCGGCGGCGGCCCCTCCACATCCGTTACCCAGAGGACCCCCGCAGCTTCGTTTAACTCACCGAATGCGAGTCCACCGGTCTCAATCGTTGTTCCGGCCGTACGCACAGAGCGCCTGGCCCATCCGCGCATCTCGCGCGTGGCGTGTGAACTCACCCTGACGGAATAGCCCCGTCCCTTATCCCTCAGGACATAGTCGGAATGCCATGCAAAAGCATGTACCGGTCCAGACTCCTCGAACAGCCAACCTGCCCCGGTTTGGCGGTCGCAGGGCTTCACGATAGCGCGAGCGACCGAATTCAGCATGCGCGCCGAGAGTCCGGCCAAGTCTGCGTTGGAACCGATGAACGTCGGTTCTGAACAGCCGGGCTCTGGTTGAAACCGCTCTCCCGAGCTCGACATTGGCCAGAACGACTCAAGCACTTTCGAAAGTGCCGTCTTTCGACATGCTTCCAGCTTGAGTCGCCGAACGAGGTCGAGCGTGCCGCCGCTATGGTTGGGAGTCGAGAGAGTAGCGATCGCGCTGCCGGCTTGGCTATCGATGGCTAGACAGGCTATGGCAGGGCGTGTGCCGACATCTCGGAGCGCGCGCTCGAGGGCCGTCCGAACAGCCAATGATGCTGTGCAGTCGATTACCAAGTCCATATCCGGGATCGGGTCTGAACCGGTAATACGTGGGATAAGGTCGTCGGTCGAAATGACAGACTCAAGGTCGGGTTCGATCCGTTTGAGCCGTTCCGCTAGCGCGTGCGCCTTGAACCTCCCGATATCGGCATCCTCGAATCCTTGACGTACGAGGACGCCGGGAGCCACAGTCTTGTTATCGACGAGCTCGACGGATATGGCCCCGGCACGCACGACCGATTCTGCGACATGGCTGCCGACAGCACCGCATCCCCATATCGCCACTCGCTTCCCGCGAAACCAGGCCATGGGGGATGAGTCGTCCCGTCTGCGGGTGACCTCGGGCCGCATCTCGCGGACCATGCACCACCCGACCTTGGCAGTGACGGACCATGAAACGACCGCCTCTATCGCTGCGGCCCGTTGAGCCGTGTCCTCGACCTGCACAGAGATGTTCAACTCGCGCAGCTTATCCGCGTCTCCAGCGGAGATTTCCCACACCGCAAGGTGTTGAAGGGCAGGTCCACCGGCGGCGACTCGGCGCATTGGAGTGCCAAGGACTACGGTGAGCGATGTCCCTGCGTTGCTGTGCTGCGCGTGGGAGGCGAGTTGGAGGATGAACGGGGCATAGTCGACGCCGTGGGATTTGAGCTCATTCAACAGGGCGTTGACAGTTTCCGGGTATTCAAAGGGTAGGTTCTCATGCAGGAGAATTGCGGGCGCGCATTGAACCGGCCGTACTTCACCGTGCTCCCTCCAATCGATAATCTCTGTGCGATTGTTCCGTACTTGGAGTTCCGCCAATCCAAACCAAGGAGAGCCATCAACCGAAGGCGTGTCTGCCCTCGGCACGAATAAGCGGTTTACAGTGGGATAAGCG
This sequence comes from Terriglobia bacterium, assembly GCA_965263045.1. Lineage (GTDB taxonomy): Bacteria > Acidobacteriota > Terriglobia > 20CM-2-55-15 > 20CM-2-55-15. The sequence continues at coordinate 28,264 of CBDHGK010000029.1, read as the reverse complement.
ACTGGCGGGTGCAGCGGCGCGTCATTCGGATCGAGGTTGTTCACCGCGGCATCACGTATCCAAGCGTCGAGCCGCTTGATAAAGCCGTACATGCCGCTCTCAGGACTCCAATCGGCGGAACTCCCGTACAGACAAAGTTGCCGCCGCCACTGGACGTGGTCGAACCCGGAGAACCGAACGTGCGGTGTCCTAACTAACGGGTAGTCAAACGGGAAGGTTGGCGGGACGATGATCCAAAAGGCCTCCCGGGCTCGCACGTGAAGCCCATCCTCGGTACGCTCCAATCCGTCGAAGCGGAGGCTTATCTCGAACTGGTGGTAGGTACCCGCCCGCTTCGGCTCTCCATGGATTTGAACGGTGCCGTCGGATGCATCCGCGATTTCTCTAATCTGTTCCCCGGCGAGCCTGAAGGCATCGATCATCAACCCCGACCGTAAGTGTGCGCACTCTTGGGAGTTTCGTTGGAGCCCTGCGCGGCGGCGGCGGCCTGCGATGCGGTCATGGCCGCCGTCGCCACCCCGGCGAGGACCACCTTCTTGTCATCGATTTCCGCCACGATCGGTTCATCCTGATCCATCGTGCACAGAAATAACTCGGTGATGGTTTCGTATTGCGTTTTTGCCTTGGCGTGTGGTGGGTTGTCTCCAGCTTTGTTGGATGACGGCACCGGATTAGAGCTCGATACGACCCGATTCGGCTCCACCGATGCTTCGTCCATTTCCTCGACGATGTGCTTCTTGAGCTTCTCATCGTCCTCGCCCTCGTCCTTCCAGTACATTGCCGCCTTCGAGCAGTGATGTGGTGCTAGGAGCACGTTCCAGGCAAGGTCGTCCTTCTCACTGACCTCAAAGATGCGCTTGATGATCGGGTAGGAAAGGTCCCCAAGGAGTAAGGCACGAAGCTTTTGCGCTCCATGGTAGAGCGTAATCTGCATGCCAAGACTCGTATCGTTGCGCTCGCCGACGTCATCGTCCTTGAACGGGGCGTGGACGAATGCCCGGAACTCATCGGAGACGTCTTTCTCGTCGATCACGGTCAGTTCGTTGCCAGGAACGGACAGCCGATCCTCGGGAAAATCCTTGAACTCGTCGTCCTCAAGCAGCTCGGAATAGCCGAAGACCCGAATACGATTGCCAGCGCCCGGATCATCCTCAGTCTCTATCGTCTTCTTGACGCGGCGCTCCGCCTCCTTCTTGAATTCCTTCGCATCCTCGCAAAGGTCCTTGCCGTACTCGCCAAAGATTCTCGGCGTGAACCAAAGCTCACCAATATCCACCTTGTCCAACAGTTCAGCGAACCCCCGACAATGGTCTTGATCGGGATGCGTCAGCGCGAAGGCCGCCAAATAGGGTCGTCCGTTGACCTTGGGCAGGCGTTTCACAAGCTCGTCGACAACGGCCCAACTTGCATCGTCACCATCCTCGGACTTCTCGAGGTGATTAAGGTCAACTTGCAAACACGTTTCGGCGTCGACTACGATGGTAGTGGAATCGCCATTGCCAACAGGCCAAAAAACTAGCCCACGTCCTGGTAACTCAAAGGCCATAGTTCGTCCTCCAGAAAATGTCCGTTGATAGGTGGCGTCCATTCCGGACACCGTTGCACTTGGCTACGCCCTGCCACGCTGATCGATCAAGACGCCTCATTTCACACACCTCGTGAGGAAGCTGTCTCCCTGGCGCACAGTCAGCAAAGAAACTCCATCTTCGATATTTGTCTGAAAGACATGCTCGGCAATCTGATTGTACAGTTTGACTGCTTGGGAATCTGGGTGTCCATATTGATTGTTTACGCCAGCACTAATTAGTACGGTATTTGGAGAAACAAGAAGCGCCATCTTTGGATGGGCCGCGTTCTTTGACCCGTGATGAGGCGCGCTTAATACATCGGACTTGATTTCATCCCCAAAAAGTCGAGTGATGGTATCCCAGCGCTCGTTTTCCGTGTCACCTGTGACCAAATAGGAGAACTGATCAGCGCCAATCCCGGACAACTTCAAGACGATGCTGCAATTATTCGAATTATCCATATCCTCGATATGGGGCGAGAAGAGTTCATATTCGAAGAATCGAGACAGATCGTTGAGCAATCGTGAATCAAGGCTGTCGAGGCGAACTGAAATCTTACGAAGCGGACGACTCGTACCCTCGCGCTGACGCTCGTGCTTCCGTATGGCGTTGAATACCTCGGTGGCGTTGTCTGTGTCCTTGTAGTACTTCGGATACATCACCCAGTCGGGCTGATAGACTTCTAAAATAAAATCGACACCAAATGGATCCGCATGGTCAGCGTCGAAACCCGTAAGCACTAGGCCCACAAGCGACTGGTTCTTAAGAAAACTGTGGAGCTGGCGTTCGATGGCATCTGCTCTCTCCGTCAACCAACGAGAATCCACGATGAACGCCTCTCCACGGTGTCGAACCGCAGCCAGTTCGCCTTGTCCTACATATACGGTCAGAACTTCCATGGTCACTCCGTATCTACCTGTAATGCAGTTTGGTACAACGCCCTATTCAGTTGCTGCTCAAAGTCGTAAACAGCTTCGGCTGCAGAGTGAAAGTGTTGCGTGCCGAGCTGCTCTGCGATCCTGGAACAAGCTTCAGGCGTACCCTTAGAAAGCACTTGATAGAATGGCTTCAAGTTCTGTTGATCGTCCACGATTTCTGGAATTGTAAGTTGCACGGCCGTGTCATCGATTAGCCGAACGGGGCCGCGCCAATAAAACGTGTTTGTGCGTTTTGATTGATAGGAGCGTATCTCTGGATACAGGCGTTCGATCGTTTCCTTGTCTGTCGTGCGAATTGTGACACCAGACGACGGCGTTAGGTGGGCCGAGTCCGTGCCGCTTGGCCATATTACAGGCTCATCGATCACTGCGACTTGTTCAAAGTCAAGCTCGTGTACTCTGTCATCGCCTCTTAACAACACGTACTGGCGGGCTCGGTAGCGGTCTAGACTCCTTGCCTCGGGATTACGCCCCACAACCAGCAAGGCATAGAAGAAATCGAGATTGTGCTTCGGATGGTTAACGATCCGCTGATAGGTCTGAATGTCACCGCCACTTAAAGTCGGGTACCCGTTGACGTGGTGAGTATGCCAATTTCCAAGATGTTCGATCTTTGGATGAGTGCGCTCGATCTGTCTGAACACTTGTTCTTGGTACGCCCCGTCCTGAAAGAAGCTTGAACTCGATCTGCGAGCCCCGGGACCAGCCTCAATTACGCCGTTAACCTTGATAGCGAGATTCCCGTCCCGTGTCCGATTAAATGTGCCTAGAATGCGTCCACCAGTCTCGTCGTGATCATAGCGATCACATTCATCGAAGACAGCTTGGAGTACGCCAGCGCAAATTGACACGGCGATTGTCGGCGTTTTCTTATCAGCTTTCATCGTTTACTCCACAAATCGCACACCCTTCCTGGGGCAGTAAATTGATCCTCTGCAGTTGAAAATTCTTCTTAAATGGATGCACCGCCCGATTGCCCCATACAATGTAGTTCTCTTGGATTGGGGTTAGGAAAGCCGGCCGTTCAGGCGCTGCCGATGCCAACGCATCCAAGACAAGACGCGTATGAAATGCCGCAATGAACGCGATGTCCACCACTAGCCCTGGAGAGTCCTTTATTTCATTCGCGTTCAGGCCATACATTTCGTCCCGTTCTTCATCAGTTACTAGATCAATTTCCCGAACACCGTCCCGGAACTGGGTGCGTTCAAGTACCTGTTCCAAGCATGCAAGACATCCACCCTGCCCTGGTCGATAGGCGAACGCCTCACCGCCAATGCCGCGGGTGAAGACCCTCCCGACGACGAAGGGTACCCGCTTATTGACGCAGACTTCGTTCACCCGGTATCGACTGGGCTCATTGTCAGTGGCAAGGACGACCACGTCCGCTTGCTGTATCTCGGCTTCCAGACCGTCCCAGGACAGAAGATCAGCGTTACACTTTTGGACCTTGGCCAGAGGATTTCGATCCTTAAGCACGTCGCTCAACGCTTCAGTCTTTTTCTGGCCGAGATATCGAATTCCACATACGTGTCGAATAACGTTCTCAGGTTCAAGTACATCGTTGTCGACCAGAACAAAGTTCTTCACGCCAGACATCACTAGCTCGGATGCAACTTGTCCGCCCCCAGATCCGCAGCCGGCGATCAGCACGCGCAAATGCGCAAAAGCCTGCACGTCAAACAGCTTTGAAACACGTGAAAAGAATCTGTCGTCCAACTCAACCTCCATCTGTTTGCCACTTGCCTGTTCGTTTCCAGGCCAAATAATGAGTGATCCAACGGCGGCACAACTTAAGTACGTGCAAGATGTCGTGCGTGCCTGGATTCCAAATGTCCATTACACCGTAGAGACAAAGTGACCCGTCTTCCCAACGGTGCGGACACTGTGCATCGATAGGTTCGGCCGAAGCAATTGGCGATTTGTTCGGGTAGCCGTGGGGCAAAGTCACGGTGACATCAATTTCAGAATCGGTGCTCAAATCCCGGAAAATTAGCTGAATTGCCCGCGTATCTGTGACCGCGATTCGATAGTGCTCTTTAGTGTCAGAGAGCTTCTCGAGCTCGGATGCGACCCGGCTAGTCTGGATATCGGGAAGGTAAAATGAGATCGGCACCAGACATGCTTTTTGTTGCCCATTACGCTCTATTACAAACGCTTGTCCATGGCGTGAGACGTCGTCCAGCACTTCGCCCGGCCTGCTCCGCAGATCCATCATCGAAAGTGCCCTAAGGTTTATTGGCATAGGGTGTCTCTCTAGTGATCTATGCCGGCCCCCGGCCACCGGCCCTTAGCTTGATAGACTTCGTATTTGCTTAACCACTTTGCGGCCTTTTGGATCACAAAGGTCAGATTGTGCCGACCGGGATTCCACATTCGCGGATGCATGTAGCAAATCTGGTCTTGGCTATAGAGGTGGAGAGAAGGTTTGAGCGTTGGCGTTCTGATCGAGACCGTCGGCATCACGTTCGGATATGCGTATGGAAAGGTGACTGCCAAAGTGTAGTAACGCTGCGACGTCTGCAGCGCTACCAGCGCCATAACGCCACCTTGGCTCGTAGGATGCTCTTCAACAAAGTCAAACTGCGCCTGAGCGTTTGCGATATCACGTTGAATTCGTAGCAGGTTCACCGCCTTCCTCCTAACTGTCGCTGTACTCACCACCTAGATCCTCGCGCATGGTGAGTGGCTTCCTATGGCCGCGCTCCGCCGCATCGCTACCACCGGCAGCCCGGACTTCACCGTTGGGAAGAATCTCGACGGGTGAATCCTCCTCTTCGTCAAGAATCGCTTCTAATTCATGAATAGTCGGTCTTTTCGGCATTGGATAAACCCTCCAGTCATTCTATGCAATTACCATAAACGTGATAATTGTACAGTGTCAACTGTTTTGTGGGCGGATGCCAGAGTTGAAGGCGCGAACCGACAAGCGGCACCACCCCTAATGAAACTTTAGCGGCTTACTTCGGGACTGGGAAGGTCGTGACGACACCTGCGGCATTGCTGGAGGAGGGCGGGGACCTGAAGGCATTTCTAGTGGGAAAAGTACTCCGCCTGGTCCGCCAGGGACTGGGGCAACGGGAGCCACCTGGGGCTGCCCCGTGATCGGCATCGGCTTTCTTTTGCTCCGTGCCGCCTCTCCTGTTGAAAATATGTACCATTTTGGGCACGATTGTCCGTGGCTCAGAAACTCAAGCGACTGCCTGCATACTTCTACCGTACCGATAGCGGCCGGGAACCCGTGCGCGAGTGGCTGCAGGGTTTCAAACCAGCCGATCGGAAGATCATCGGCGAAGACATCAAGGATGTTGAGCTTTCCTGGCCGATCGGTATGCCGCTGGTGCGCTCGCTGGGACGCGACCTCTGGGAGGTGCGCAGTAGCCTGACCGGAGGTAAGATCGCGCGTGTCGTCTTCTGCGTCGATGAGAACCGCATGATCCTGCTGCACGGATTCATCAAGAAGAGCCAGAAGACGCCGCAGAAAGAGATCGATTTGGCGCTCAAACGCAAGAAGGGAGAAGATCGATGAAGAAAAAGAATATTGGCAGCTCCTTTGATAGTTGGCTGCGCGAGGAAGGTGTCCACGAGGAGGTCACCGCCGTTGCCATCAAGCGCGTGCTGGCTCGCCAAGTCCAGGCGGCGATGAGCGATAGCGGCCTGTCAAAGACTGCGATGGCGCGTCGCATGAAGACGAGCCGCTCTCAACTCCATCGCCTGCTCGACCCTGAAAACGATTCCGTCACTCTGGCCACCCTGCAGAAAGCAGCTAGGGCTGTCCAGCGTGAAGTGCGATTGGAACTTGTCTAAGAGCAACTTCGCGACGATGAACTCGCAGCGGCGCGTCCGTCTTTCGCGAGGACCACGGCGAGCAGTTGATTGTCGGGTTCCGTGGCGGCATCGGCAAAAAGAGGTCCGAGATGACAGCATTGTGCTTGGCCGGCACGTACACTGCCTGCCGGGAAAGGATGAATTGCGGATATGCGTGTAGCTCTTTTTAGTGTGTTTCTCGCCATCTTCGTTAGCACGGCAATTGTCACGCTCCTTGGAGTGATTTCGATAACGTAAAAGGGACCCACCCCTGATAGCCTCCCCCGAAGCGTGAACTGGATGAACAGGCACGCGAGTGGGAGGTGAGGATTGATAGGGATGGATCAGTACGAGTTGATCAGAACTGCACATCGGGTTTACAAGAAAAGCATTCGACAGATCGCCCGGGAGACCGGGCACACGCGACGGACGGTCCGGAAAGTATTGGCCGGACAGGAGCCGCAGTATCGGTGTGAGAACGTCCCTCGCCGCAGCGTTGTTGCATGGAGCGGGGCGGAGATGGAATTCACCCTTTCCCAAGCGGTAGCGTCAGGCGAGAATTGGCGCTACGAACGCTGAGTGTTAACCTTCATCGGAATCGGTGTTCATGATGCCCGGAACCGGCATTCGCGATCGTCGGAATACACAGTATTGGCGCCGGTCAGGAATGCGCCCCACTGGTCCATCCGCAGGCGGCGTTTCGTGAACAAATCCGAACGGAAGTAAGCCCCGCCATACCGTGCCGCAGGGCACGATTTCACAGTGAGATCTGACCGACCATCGCCGCAGGACACGATTGAAACCCAACAAGTCTCGCGGGCCGAAGCCCGCATTGCGGTGAGACGGAGCAGACTCGCATCGGTTCTGTACGGAATCGTTCGTCCAGGACACGCCAGCGGTGCGAGGGTGAACGCGAACACATTGACACTGACGTTTGCGTTCCGATCCAAGGAAATATCTCTCGGCAAGATCGATACGGCAGATTTCAAGGCAGGGCGGTGCTGGGGCCACGTCCGGATTCGGTATGTCTCCGGAAACGTGGTCGTGTCGGGGTTGTCGCCCTCCGACGCGACGTCCCTCGTCGGGACTCTTGAAGCGGCGAGAGTCGATTGGTGGCGCGAGATGCTCGCGGCTCAATTCGACACCCTCCGTTCGATTCACGCGCGCGTCTCGAAGCTTGAGTCGCCGCCCAAATACATAACCAACACTGTTTGGAGCGATCTCGGGCGCGCTGCGCAGAAGGTGGCAGGCCAATTCGCAGCCCGATGTCCCGCCACGCTGGCGAGGACCCCGGAAGCCCAGACGTTAAAACCGATACAAGACTTCCTGAAAGGCGGCGATCCCCTCAGGGCGAGTGTCAACCAGGCGTTTGTAGTAAGTGAACTGAACGCATGCCGACAATTCTTCGACCGCGTGGAGACGCGGCCGCTCACCGAAGAGCAACGCAAAGCGGTCGTGGTCGATGAAGATCGGAATCTGGTCGTTGCCGCGGCCGGCAGCGGTAAGACCGCCGTGATCGTGGCGAAGGCCGGCTGGCTTCTCCATAGACGTTACCGGCGCCCGCCGGAGCTGCTGCTGCTGGCGTTCGCGAAAGACGCCCGGGACGAGATGGAAATGCGGGTCCGCAAGCGCCTCGGCAACGAAGCGGCATCCGGCATTGCCGTGAAGACGTTTCACGGCCTGGGAATGGCGATCATCGGCGAAGCCGAAGGGAAGCGTCCGGCGTTGGCCAGGGCTGCGGAAGATGAAAAGGCGCTGATCGACCTGCTCAAGGGCATCGTTTCGGATCTGGCCGCAGATGGAGGATTCTGGAAACTGTTGCTGAGTTGGTTCCAGTCTCAGTTCGCGCCCTACCGGAGCGAGCACGCATTTCGGAGCCAGGGCGAGTATTGGAGCTACGTCCGACGACATGAGATCCGGTCGTTGAACGGAGAACAGGTCCGGAGTTACGAGGAGTGCGAGGTCGCGAACTTCCTCTTCCTGAACGGCGTATCCTACGAGTACGAACGCGTCTATGAGCACGACACGGCGACGCCGGAGAAGGGGCCCTACAGGCCGGACTTCTATCTGCCCGGCGCCGGAATCTACATCGAGCACTTCGGGGTCGATGCTGCCGGAAATACCGCACCGTATGTTCCACGGAAGAAATATCTCGATGACATGGAGTGGAAGCGCCAAACGCATGCCGAACATGGCACCGTCCTGATCGAGACCTTCAGCCACGAACATGCCGCCGGCAGGTTGACCGAGAATCTGGCCGCGAAACTGAAAGCCCTCGGGGTAACGCTGACCCCGATACCACGAGACGCGGTCTTTGCAGTACTCGAACGGCAGGGACGGATCGGCCCGTTCATGCGCATGCTGGCAACCTTTCTCAAACACTACAAGGACTCGCGTCTGACATACCGGGAACTCGCCCGCCGTGCCACGACGCTTCGAAACCGATTGCGGGCCGAAGCCTTCCTCGCCGTGTTCCGCCCCGTCTTCGAGCGCTACGAGAAAGGACTCCTTGGATCCGGGCGGATCGATTTCGACGACATGATCACCAGGGCGACCGACCACGTCGAAGCCGGGCGTTATCACAACCGGTTCGGCTACATCCTTGTCGACGAGTTCCAGGACATTTCACCAGGCCGGGCAAGGCTGCTCAAGGCGCTGCTGGAGCAGTCGCCGAGCGCCCAGTTGTTCGCCGTCGGCGATGACTGGCAGGCGATATTCCGGTTCGCCGGCTCCGATATCGCCATCATGCGCGAGTTCGAAGAGCGTTTCGGCAAGAGCGAGCGGGTGGATCTGGAAACGACCTTCCGATGCGCTGATGGCATCGCCCGAGTCGCGACCAAGTTCGTTCTCCGAAATCCCGCTCAGATTTGCAAAACCGTACGTTCAACGCTGAAAGCGCAGGGGCCGTGCGTGCATGTGGGTCTTTCGGTGACGGAAGATCGTCCGTTGTTGAACGAAGCGCTGAACAGGATCGAGGCCGATGCCGCAACGCATCAGGGAGTATCGAGCGTCATGCTGTTGAGCCGGTACAGACATCTGCGCCCGCAGAACCTGTCCAGTTTGGCCACGCAGTATCCCAGTTTGCGGCTCTCCTGGATGACCGTGCACGGCTCAAAAGGGCTCGAAGCCGACTATGTGGTGGTCCTCGGTCTGTGCTCGGGAAAATGGGCTTTTCCGACGGAGGTCGCCGACGACCCGATCCTGAGCCTGGCGCTCGCGGCTTCGGAGGACCATCCCAATGCCGAGGAGCGGCGTTTGTTCTATGTTGCCATGACTCGCGCCCGGCGCCATGCCTTCCTTCTCGCGGATGGCGGCCCGGCTTCCTCGTTCGTCCAGGAGTTGATCGACGGAAGTTATGACATTACCGTCTTCGGACGCCTACCGGAAAGCAAAGTGCCGTGTCCAAAATGCGTCGAAGGCCACCTCGTACGCCGGGAAAACGCTCGGGACCGTGGCACCTTCTATGGCTGTTCGAACTGGCCATACTGCGAGCACGCGCAGGCCCCGTGTCCCAACTGCGAGAAGGGACTGCCGGTCAAGAAAGACGGGGAATTCCATTGCCGCAACTGCGGCAAGTCGGTCGAGGCCTGCCCGAATGGTGACGGCTGGCTGCGAACGCGGACCGGCAAATACGGCCGCTTCCTCAGTTGTTCGAATTGGCCGGCGTGCGATTACACCCGGGATTTTCGCCAAGAACGAAAGAGGCGCCGGACTCAAGCCGGGTCGACCCGGTGGTCAGGGCAACGGCCCGGACGCCAGTAGATCGACCCGACAGCCTGGGAAAAGACCACGGACCGCCCGATGGCGCCGAATCCGGTTGCGCCGATATCGGGCCGACCGATCCTGGTCCGCCTGGGCCATCGGCCCGGAAACCGTTTCGTATCTATCGGCCGATTGGGTTCTGGTGCAGACAGGTAAGGGACTGAGCGATAATGGGACATGGCGCATCGGAAAACTGAACGGAATCCTCTATTTGCTGGACGTTGGTTCGAAGACGACATCATTCTGCTTTGCCTGCGCTGGTATTTTCGCTTCAAACTGAGTTACCGGGACCTGGTCGTAATTTTAGGTGAGCGAGGTTTATCGATTTCGCACACTACTATCTTGCGTTGGGTGGTTCGCTATGCCGAAACCTGCGAAAAGCGTTGGAGCCGATTCGAGCGGCCGGTGGGTGGGAGCTGGCGGGTTGATGAAGCGTTCATCAAGGTGCGGGGCCAGTGGCTGTACCTGTATCGAGCCGTGGATGGACAGGGCAACACCGTGGAGTTCTTTCTCAGTCGAACACGTGGCATCGCGGCGGCGAAGGCCTTCTTTCGCAAGGCACTGAAGCATCATCAGGAGCCGCATAGCATCACCCTGGATGGCCACCAGCCGAGCCATAGCGCGCTGCGGTGCATGGGGATGAACGGAGAGTTCAACTTCCGGGGCCCGAATCCGGTGACGATTCGTTGCTGTCAGTACCTGAACAACGTTGTGGAGCAGGACCACCGCCGGGTGAAGGGGCGATTGCGCCCGATGCTGGGATTCAAGACGTTCTACAATGCGCGACGCGTCATTATCGGCATCGAACTGGCGCAGAAGATTCACAAACGCCAGTTCGCAATTCCGATCCCATGGCAGTCGAATCCCGCGGTGATCTGGCGTCACGTCATGGCAGCATAGTCCGCATCGCCACGGCGCACTCCGGATTTTATCGCTCCGGCAATCCTATCTGCACCAGAACCCCTTCGCGACAGTCGAACATCGCGGTGACATTACGACCTCCCAGGGTCGAATGGAATCTTCTGGACCGCCGACGTCAAGCGGCCCAGTACGTCACCCTCGGTCCCAAGCACCTCCGCCAGATACGCAAGCGCGGCAGCGTACCCGCACCCAAGCTCGCCCAACCAACACGCCAAACGTCCGTAGCTCTGTCGGTCATCGCCGTCACTGAACCCGCCATGGCCGGCGGGGAGCATCAGGCTTTGCGGAGTTGGATGGTCGTAGGTCGCCAGCAAGCCGTTCCTGGCCTCATTCGCCCACCATCCATCCTCGATCGCAAGATAGCGGTGCTCGTCCGGCAGTCGGCGCCACACCCAATCCATCTGCTCGTAGGCTGCCCGGAGCTCCGAGGCCATTACATGCTCCACATCGAGACAAATTTCCCAGCCGATGATTGCGGACACATGAAGGCATATTTTTCGCAGCCGAAATAGCCACGGCGGTTCCTCGCTTCCCGCCATGCGTGTGGGCTTGTCGATCAGGAAATGAACTTGCCGAAGCTCACTCAGAAAATCCAACGCTCCAATGCAACGCTCCCGCCACTCATCAACGCTGACGCTCCCGCCATCCGAGGCCCGCCCTCTGTTCTCGCTCATTCGGCGCCGCCATGCATGTTTGTGTTGACCGCTTCCGATACCGCCAAATCCCGATGCTTCTTCGTCTTGGCGCGGATCGCCTGAAGCTGCGCCAGCGCGTTGTTCACCCGATCTTCTTCGACCCGACCGCTGGTCGGGCACATCGCCGCGTATGCGATCATGACGGCCAGCTGGTTTGCTAGGTAGTCCATCATTCCGGCACAGGCAAATTCGTCCCGTGGCGTATTCGTCGAGACGACACCCCCGCGCCACGTATCTCGTTCGCCTGCCGGGTCGCCATGACAAAAGTGGTCGCTCAAGTACCGGTACCAGTTCTCTCCGCCGACCAGTTCCGCTACCTTGTCGAGGTGCCTGAGCCTACGACTTTTACCCCGCCGTCCTTCGGCGCTTTCATTGAATCGAAGTTCGTCACCCACAACCCACGCCGCGTGCTCTTCCGACTTCCTTCTGAGAGAAGACATCTGCTCAAGCAGTTGATCGTGACCAATTTCGCCCTTCGTCGCCCTGATTATCGTTCCATAGTAATCCGTATCCAGGTACGCCAGGAATTTGGCATGGCCGCGCTCCGGATCCAGGATCAGGCTGTGAATGACCAGCGCCAATTGGCCAGTGCACTCGAGCGCGGGCCGCATCTGCACGCCAAGCGAATGCGCATTACAGGATTCGTTGGCCCGTAGCACGGCGGCCGCGTGAAACCGCGTCCTGCGCAGTAACAGGGCACAGCCGATTCGCAATCCGTCGGGCCAGTCATCGTCGACCGCAATCTCCTGTGCAGATTCACCTTGACCGGCCGGGACTTGCAGCCAGCGTTCCATCTGCTCGACCAACACGGCCAGTCCCGACACGAGCTGGCTCATGATGCTGCGGTACCGGCCAATCTCTGTTGACGACGTCATCTCCATGCTCGCTTTGTTAGCCGCTAAGGCAAGCCCAACCGGTGCGAATCATCCTTCGAAACGATCGGGCGAGTTCGGGCATTTTGGCAGCAAGGACGCGTTGTTGTATGGATCGAGGCGGAGATGGAATTTCCCCTCCCCCAATCGGCAGGGTCAGGCGATGCGTTCGAACACAGGCCGTCCGAGTGCAGTCATTGTGTCCAGGACGTTCTGGCCGGCCTGAATCTCCGTGATTTGCCTGTAGAAGCTGCGGGATTTGAGCTTGGGGCCAATGACACCCTTCCAACGGCCGATCTGCATTTCTATCCGGCTGCGCCGTTTGTACCCTGTGGCCGCTTGCCAGGCCATGCGGCCGCTGCTGCGGATCTGGACAATATGGCGAGGCGCTGGCGGCGCAGGTCCTGCTGCTCGCTCGAGACTCTCAAATAGGCAACGGTTTTCACGGTCTGACCATGGAATACGGTTTCCAGTATTGTATCTAACAGATACGTAGCATGGAATACATCACATTCCATGCTACGAACTTGTTCGACCATAACGAGCGTTTGTTCCTGACAGAACCCAGCCGGTCTCCGGCCTCGACGCCTCTCGCCCCCGTCTGATTCGCGATGCCCGCTTTCTCAAAGCCGACCGGCGCGAGATCTCCCTGCGGCGGGGCCGCCACAATCGATTGGGTTTCGCCTACCCGGTCGCCTTTGTGTGTGTGCTCGGCAGATGGAAGAATGTCATCCACTACGGCGAAATCAAGATTGGCCCCGCCACGTTCAAGTTGCGCGACCCTTACCGTGTATTTCAACGTGCGCCGTGAGAAGGCGCCAATCCTCAGCGGGTGCGAATCCCGCCCGGCAACTGTCGCTCCAGTCGGTAGCAATCGGAGCGGATGGTGGAGGTAACAACATCGTCCGAAGCACTCCGATGACAAAGGGCCGCCTCGGGCGGCTCAGCGACCACACAGGCCACAACGCGAGTAAACGCCTAACAGGCCTCGAAACGCGCACTGCGGAAGTCGACCCGCCGCAGAAACGGGGAAGGCTGCCAGCGGTCGGGAAGCGAGCGACGCGAGCACCGACCGGTTCCGCCGGAGTATTGGCGGTGGCATGTATGGAAGAGGGGATTGGACGCAACACGGGAAGCCCTGCCGGTGGCGTGGCACGCGCCAACCGACAGCCCGCGAGGGTCAGGTCGGGCCGACAGGGTGGCGGAGAGGTCCGCAGTACCAAGGAAGGCGGGTAATGCCGGTGGAGGGAAGGGACCTCAGGTGGAAGCGATGGCGAAAGGGAGCAGGCTCGCGGGAGTGGCCGACGGCCTAGTACCCCGGAGATGAGCAGCAATTCCGGACGTCATCACATGCACAAGTGAAGGGGACGACCTGAGCGGTCGCCGTCGCCAGGGCGTCAACAGGCCTGACGACACACCGGCCGGTCGGCGCAAGGGTGCGGGCCAGGTGCCACGGCTCGCGAGACCCGCCCGTTGGCCGCGACCGGGAACCCGTGTGCGAGCCGCATGATTCCACTGGAGAGCCCGGTGCCGGAAATCGGCCCGCCGGGTTCGGAGAGCGGGGGGAGGAAACGTGCCCATGGGAATCCGTCTGCGGCCCGGATGCGAAAGCACCGGATGAGCCACCGACCCCCCTACCGGCTACGCGCCTCCCCTCGACTCTACACGAATCTGGTCGGTACCCTAACAGGCACTACAGCAAATGGACCGCCCCTCTGAAAACGAGTCCAGGTTCAGTTTTGTTCGCTCAGAAATCGAGCCACGCTGAACTCATTCTAAGGGGTAAGAAAAGAGCAACTTCCAGATCCAGTTCACTCCGGTGTGAGTCAGGGCCGACGCAGTAATCTTTCCGGTTCGGGCATACACCCACCCATACCCGAAACCTGCCAGCGTGGCGAGGAGCACGTATCGAAGATCGGGCATGTGCGCCAGGCCAAAGACGCTGGCTGCGGCCCAAAGCCCGACACGCGGTCCCCAGTGGCGTGTCAAGAGATTCTGAATCACGCCTCGGAAGAGAAACTCTTCTGGCACGGCCGTAATCGTATAGATGATCACCGGCGTCGCCATGACCCCGCCAACGTCGACATCAGGCCGCCATGTCAAAAAGCCAGTGAGGAACCCGAGCGGTAGAGCAACGACTGTGTATACCGCCCACGCTACGCCAGCGAATCTAAAGTCCCGTCCCTTGAGTGCAAGGGTGCATCCGATCCCGGCAAGTGGCCACGCCACAAGAAATAAATAGAATGCTGCAAGGACTCCAACGCCTTGGCTGAAGTCGTAGCCATCCAGCGGTGGAACCGGAAGTGAGGGCAACCAATCGAACTCAATCGGTAGCCAGAAAAGACTGATTGCAGCAATTCCCCATAGAGGAGCCGATCGACTGCTGCTATCCCGACAAAGAAGCAGCAACAAAGCAGGTGCGAAGAGATAGACGGCGTACACGAGAGCGCGTGGCAGTATGGGAAGCCCCGTGGCCGCCGCATATGCAAGAAGGGCTCCAAGCATGATGGCTGGGCCGGTAAGAAACCGTCCGATCGGTCCGGTAAGAGAGGTGTTGACCGGGATTTCCATTGGCACAATTTAGGTGGTAGGCAATCAGTTTGGCACAACACGACGGTCCAGCACTACCGGACGAAGGACTTGCTATGTTTACCACTCCGTTCAACCCTGTTTCTGCTGATGTTCCCCCTGAAATCGCGATCAGATTAGAACTGGAACAGGTCCAGCGACTGGGAGCCATCCGCATTTGAGACGCGGGCGTAGCCGATCCGTATGTATCGCAAACCTTCGTTTGAGACATGTGGGCGATGGCGCCTTCCGGCCGCCGCTTTCGTGTCCCTTATACCATTCTCTTATTCTATATCTCGCATACGTCGAGCGAAAGAGGATGGCTCGGCGAACCGTTCTCACAAGGCGTATCTGGACTCCTCCGTTGGCGTGATTTCACCAATCGTGTTGAGTTCCTCGTTCCAAGAATGGGTAGAGATCAAATGTACTAGGAGGCATAGGGGGTATTCCATTGACTCCAGTAGCCCCCACAGGTAGTAGTCCGGGGTATGGAGGACTATCCTCGGACGCTTCAGGAGTTCGAGTCCCTCTTCGCCTCGGAGGAAGGGTGCCGCGACTACCTCGCGCGACTCCGGTGACCGCACGGATTCGTGTGTCCCACCTGCGAGGGAACTCAGGCGTGGTGCACCGGGCGGGAGCTCTGGATGTGCGGGAGCTGTTGGCACCAGACGTCGGTGACCGCCGGCACGCTCTTCCAGGATACGCGCACGTCGTTGGTGACCTGGTTCCGAGCTGTCTGGTGGGTCGTCGGCCAGAAGAACGGCGCCAGCGCGCTGGGACTGCAACGAGTCCTCGGCCTGGGCAGCTATCGAACCGCATGGACGTGGCTGCACAAGCTTCGACGTGCGATGGTCCGGCCTGGCAGGGACCGTTTGTCCGGGGCGGTCGAGGTGGACGAAACCTTCGTCGGTGGGATGGAGCCGGGTGGGGGGCGCCGGCACGTTGGAAAGAAGGCACTTGTCGTCATTGGCGCGGAGGTGCGCGGCCGTGCGGTTGGCCGGATCCGAATGCGGCGCGTGGTGGGCTCCTCGGCGGAGAGCGGGCTTCCGTTCGTACAGGAAGCCGTCGATCCGGGTGCCGTTGTGATCACCGACGGGTTGCAGAGCTACCGTGTCCTCCCCCAGCTCGGCTATAGCCATGACCGACGAGTTCTCCTCGGGAGCGGCGAGTCCGCCGACGCGGTGCTCCCTCGGGTGCATCGAGTCGCTGCGCTCCTCAAACGCTGGCTGATGGGTACCCATCAAGGCGCTGTCAGCCGTCAACATCTCGACTACTACCTCGACGAATTCACGTTCCGGTTCAACAGGCGAGCCTCACGCCATCGGGGCAAGCTCTTCTACCGGCTCCTCCAACAGGCGGTGGCCCTGGACCCAGTGCCCTACAGGGCGATCGCCCGAGGCGTGCGCGGCCCGAAGAAGGGGCGCCACCACGACAGGTTGGGGTTACTTGAGTGAAGGGAATACCCCCAAGCGGGTAAGTGCACGCTGAACCGATTGGAACTGACCGGTGCCCAGGTCGATGGCCAGGAGCGATACAAGAAGATCGCCATGGACGCAGACAAGGTCGACCGCTGGATGGTCGATGCCTTTGTGTCGGCGCATGAAACCGCACCCGAGGAGATTGTGTTGGACCTGGATGCGACCGACGACCCGATCCACGGCGCCCAACATGCAATCGTTTCTTTCCCTCAGGCCGAGGTGTGCCTGAACGCCGGCCTTCACGTCCTTCCGAAGCTGAAAACACACCGTCTGTCGATATCAACAACCGCGAATCACTCCCCTCATGCCTGATCGGCACCGAACCGCTCAAGAAATCAAACCTTGCCGCCCAAACACCTCGATTTCTGAATTGGTGAAACATGCAGGCTAGGTTTTTCGGAGACTCCATTACTTGAGAAAATCGAGTTTATTATGGGAAGACCGAGCAGATATTCACCAGAAGTACGTGAGCGGGCTGTCCGGATGGTGCTCGAACACGAGAGGGAGTACGAGTCCCAGTGGGCGGCAATGGCGGCTTCGGTTCTGACCGAGCGACCCGCGGTGCCCGGAGCCATGAAGTATTCACTTCTATGCGGGACGATCGGGGTTAGTTTGGAGGGAGACCACCGTCGAGATCCTGGCGGATGGAGGGATCAATCGTTGAGGGGGGTATCGTCGCGAGTAGAGAAAAGACACGGCAGCCTTGCTGCCGTGTCTTTCGATAGCAGTTCAGTAACGGCTGGATCCACCGCCGTCGCGCTTAACTTGAGGTCTTGCCTCGTTAACCGTTAGTGCGCGACCGTCCAACTCGCTCCCATTGAACTGGGAAATCGCCTTAACGGCATTTCCCTCGCTCATCTCCACAAAGCCAAAGCCCCTGGACCGGCCCGTGTCACGGTCCGTAATGATTCGCACCGATTCGACCTCGCCGGCCTGCGCAAACAGGGTCTCGAGATCGCCTTCTGTCGTTTGAAACGACAGATTTCCAACGTACATCTTTTGAGTCATTATTTTTCCTTGAATTTGTATGTCGAGGGACTTCTAGAGCTTTGCGGAAAAGGAGAATCAAGAACAGAGTCAGACTACTTTCCTAACAGAAACCAGAGGTGCCTAAACAGATTTGGCGACTTATGTCACCCCACAAGTATATCTGGTTGTGTTGAGCGTCGTTGCACGGATCGGGGCGGGGATGGAATTCCCCGTTTCCCCACGCCGTACCGTCAGGTGATCTGTTCGAACACAGGCCGTCCGGGTGCGGTCATTGTGTTCAGGACTTTCTGGCCGACCTGGATCTCCGTGATCTACCTGGAGAAGCTGCGGGATTGGAGTCTGGGGCCGGTGACGCTCTTCCAACGGCCGATCTGCGGCGCTTCTATCCGGCTGCTCTGGTTGTACCCTGTGGCCGCCTGCCAGGCCATGCGGCCGTTGCTGCGGATCTGGGCAATATGGCGATCCCGAACGGTTGGATCCCGCGCCAATTGCAGACGGATCACTGCGTTCTTTGGCGGCGGTATAACCACATCCAGAGTCTCCCCATACCGATGCCTCAGCAGATCCCGTGTGGACGCTCCATCATAGGCGCCGTCCGCCAGAAAGCCCGTGACCGGGGCATCGAGTTGATCCAGGAGCCCGGGTAAGGCGGTGATGTCTCCAACGTCATCGTGAGTCAGATCGGCGCAAACAATCGCACCGCTATGGAGGTCCAGCCCGAGGTGGAGTTTGCGCCAGCGGCGGCGTATTCCCTTGATTTTATGCTTCTGCGCGAGCCATTCTCCTTCGCCGA
Organism: Terriglobia bacterium; assembly: GCA_965263045.1. Taxonomy (GTDB): domain Bacteria; phylum Acidobacteriota; class Terriglobia; order 20CM-2-55-15; family 20CM-2-55-15. The sequence goes on along the minus strand of CBDHGK010000029.1, from coordinate 9,872 downwards.
AGATCTTGAGGCGGTACTGTGCACCGCCCGATGGACAGGCACAGACCCGGCTTGCCTCATCACCTGAGCGATGCTCAAGCCGTTTGCACGACGCGACAATGTGGAGTAATCCGGCACCCGTCTATCCAGCCCCATGAGCGTGCCGATGGAACCCATCAGCCCTTGCGTTTGTCGCAACACAAGCCGATACGCCGTGCGCAGCGTCAGGCATGTCTCGATCGCCAGATCCGAGTATCTCCGCTGGCCACCCAGTGACGTGCGGCGCGGCGCGCTCCACACACTTTGAGCCTCATCACTGACCCAAATCGTCAGATCACCCCGCTGGCGCAGCCTCTCCTTATATTCTGCCCAGTTGTTCACCCGATACTGCGCCTTATCAAACTTGTGCCGTCGGGCTGCGTTGAACTTATGTGGCATCGAGGTTATCCCCTGTGTTGAAAAACACGATGATAAGGCATCCTTCGGGATGATCCATGCAACAAGGTCGTGGAAGGATGCCCGCACCCGCCCGGAGCGATGTCTTGCCCAAGCCGCCCAACAGCTTGCCCGGAAAGCCGACCCGAACATCCGACGCGAAAGTTACGGCAAGTCGGCCGTCCATGGCTGCGCTCAGAGCAGCGCGAACTTGATCGCGAATAGCACCGCCACTGCGATCAGTGTTGACGAGCACTCCCGGCGCCGACCCGCCATCACTTTGATCAGCACGTAGCTCAGAACACCCAGACCGATGCCGTCGGCGATAGAGAAGGTCAGCGGGATCGCGATGACGGTCACGACCGCGGCGGCGGATTCGGTGACGTCACCCCAATCGATGTCCACTATTGCCCGCGCCATCAGGCACGCTACGTAGAGGATCGCCGACGCCGTTGCGTAGGGCGGTATGGAGCCAGCCAGCGGCGCGAAGAACAGGCAGGCTAGAAACAGAAGAGCGACGACAACCGCGGTTAGACCACTACGCCCGCCAGCGCTGATCCCTGCAGCGCTCTCGATGTAGCTCGTCACCGGCGAGGTGCCGAGCAGGGCGCCGCCTACCGTCCCGGTCGAGTCGGCGATCAAGGCGCGCTGCATGCGCGGAAGTTGTCCGCGATCGTCGAGGAGATGCGCCTGGTGCGCGACGCCGATCAATGTGCCGGAGGTGTCGAACAGGTCGACGATCAGAAAAGTCAGGATGACTGCAACCATGCTCGCCTGTAGCGCTCCGGCGATGTCGAGGGCCAGCAGCGTCGGCGTCGGATCGGGCGGCAGCGAGGCGACGCCTTGCCATTCGGTGACGCCGAGTAAGATGCCGGCCGCGGCGACGCCTAGCATCCCGATGAGCGCGGCACCCGGCACCCGGCGAGCAGTGAGCGCCACGATTGCGCAAAAGCCGAGCAGAGACAGTACCGGAGCCGGTGCCATCAGCTCGCCGACAGTGACCAGCGTCGCTTCGCTGGCCTGGATGATGCCGGCGTTTCGCAGCGCAATGACTCCCAGAAACAGGCCGATCCCGGCCGCGATGGCCAGCTTCAGTCCCTGCGGAATCGCCTCGATGATCCAACGCCGCACCGGCAATAGGCTCAGGATGAGAAAGAGCACGCCGGAAATGAACACTGCGCCCAGTGCGACCTCCCAGCTGTGGCCGCGAGCGAGGACGACGCCGTAGGCGAAGAAGGCGTTGAGTCCCATGCCGGGCGCCAGTGCGATGGGATAGTTGGCGTACAGCCCCATCACCAGCGTGCTGAACGCCGCCGAGACACAGGTGGCGACGAACGCCGCGTCGAATGGCACGCCGGCGTCGGAGAGGATCTGTGGGTTGATGAAGGCGATGTAGGCCATCGTCAGGAACGTCGTCGCGCCCGCCGTCACTTCCGTCCTCACGTCGGTGCCGCGCTCCGCCAGTCCAAAGTAGCGTTCAAGGATCGCTGTCATGGGTTCCTCTCCATCTCCCCCTTTCCAGGATATAAAGACTCCGACTATCGCAGTGACGTGTCACATTAGGTCTAAATTAGGTCTAAATGATGCATCCGAGATCGGGCTTTATGGGCCAGTGACGGCCTTGGCAGGACCGAATGCCAATTTCAAGTGGAAACACTCTGTTAGTTGAGTTGCGACCAATCCTGTATATCCAGCTGCACCCCCAGACCTCGAAGCGCTTCCATCTTTGCTTTCACCTCGGAAGGGTCGATCACCCGGAGCGTGTCAAATAGCTCTCGTAGGCTCTCCGGACCCAGCCTACAAACGTTCAGGGCATCGCGGACCTGGGCACAGTTTGGGCAGAGCGTCTGTTTGGTTCCGCTGTCTTCATTCTCGATGCCGCACAGCGTGATCGACTCGGTGGCCGACTCGCCTACCCAGTCCACGCGCAAGTGGCGATAACCTGAGTGGCTCTTCATGGCTTCACAGATTACCTCAGTTGTGCTTCCTATCCGGGGCGGTGTTGCATAAAGGAACGGTTCTGCAACGATGCAGCACTGGCCGGCGCTCCAGACGGGCTGCTTTTTCACGCGGCGGCTGGCGAAAACCGTCGGCATCCAGACCCCGCACCGAGCCCCTCGCATTCCTGTTTTGGGGTGGTTCAAGAGCATGTTCACCTACACCCTCTATGGCGCGATAGCGGCGGCGCTCATGCGGGTGTTCCTCGCGGCGAGTATCGGTTGGATGAATGCCATTGTGAATGGTCCACCGCCCGACACAAACATGCTCTGGCATAGCACCGCCTGGTTTTTAAGGATCGTGCCTCTCACGATTGCCGGGCTCCTGTCCTCACTCATGATCGGCCAGCTCGCCTCACAAATCACCGGCGGCGGTGCGGGCGGGGGAATCATGGGCATGATCGGCCAGGCCGGGCAGAGCCTTTCTAAATTCAAGGGGGTATAAACGTCGTGGCGAAACCCAAAGACAACGCATCCGACGCCGGAAAACAATATGCCGAGATATGGGGAGAGACGATCCACTCGAACCGTCACTTGCGCGTGTTCACCATCGTCCTCGGCGTGCTGCTTTTATTCGTCACCATCGCCGTGGTTCGGCTGTCTTCGGTCGAGCCGCCCCGGCCGATCGTCGTTCGAGTCGATGAAGTCGGCCGGGCCGAAGCCCTGGCCTATGAGACGGTCCAGGCCCAGGCCGATCCCCGCGACCCCACCACCAAATATTTCCTCAACCGCTTTCTCCATGACCACTTCGGCCGCCGCCGGGCGACGGCCCAGCAATACTGGCCGCGCAGCCTCCGTTTCCTCAGCACCGATCTGGCCAACGCGGCCTTCATCACCAGCAACGAGGCAATCGCCATGCTGGCCGCCGGCATCACCCTGGAAGAATTGCGCGTGGAAAATGTCATCCTCCGGATTCAGGCCAATCCGGCCGAGCCGCACGGGGCGGTCGCCGACTTTGTCCTTGTCCGCACCCAACAGGAGCGCGAGATTTCCAGGGAACAATGGACCGCCACGATGCAGTTTGTTTTCATGCCCGTCATACCGGTCGATCTGGTCATTTTTAACCCGATGGGCATTCAGGTTACATACCTCGAAACGGATAGAACCCTCATCACCGAGACTCCATGATTGCTCATTTAAGAGAGCGTGAAAAAAACCTTGAACCGTTCGGTTGGAGTCAGGAAGACACCGAGTGGATTGCGATGGTCTGTCTCCATAGCGGTGTGTTCACCCGCGTTCAATACTCCGATTATTTCAACACTTACCATCTCCGCGCGGCGCGCTTCGTTCAGAACCTCGTGAGCCTCAAACTTGCCGTGGACGAGGAGATTCCAGTCATCAGCACCAAGAACCGCACGCGGGCCTGCCGGATCACCCACAAGAGCATCTATCAGGAGCTGGGGATTCCCAACGTCCGGCACCGCAAGATCGCCGATCCGGCCGTCTATCTCCGGCGGCTCCTGTCGCTCGATTACGTAATCGACCACCCCGAGCTGGAATGGCTCCCCACCGAAACCGAGAAGGTTTGGTTCTGCAAACACCTCGACATCGGGAAGGACCGCCTGCCGAGGCGGCTCTATACCGGAGCGGCCGGAACTCTCACCCGGTATTTCCCCTTGAAATTGCCCATTGCCGCGGGCCGGACCGTCACGTTTGTCTATGTCGATCCTGGGAACGACACCATCACCGAACTGCGGCATTGGGGCCAGTCACACGAGCATGTTTGGGCCGGCATACGCAAGCACGGGATGCAGGTTCATGTGGCGGCCATCGCACTCCACTCCAAGGCCGGGAATCGGGCGCGGTCTGTCTTGAACGGTTGGGCGCGGGATCGGGAAGGCATCAAGGCCGGCAGTGACCGGGAGGCGGAATTACAGAAGGAACTGGATGTGGTATCCAGGGGCATCGACACCTTCAACTCCGAGATTTTCGCGCGCTACGGGGGCCAGCAACAAACCGCCCGGCGCTACCGGGAACTCAAGGACATGCTGGCACGGCCGTTGCCCTACAACATTCGGATCGACACGTTCGAGATATGGCGCTCTGAACGGATTTATCCCGATGGTGTGAACCTCTATGAGACTCCGGTATGAGATCAAGACCGGCTTATTTTCCGGGGAGGATATGGGTCTTGTTCCAGTCTAAAAACCGGGGGACAAGACATCGACAATTGGGCCTTCAATGCGCAACTCCGGTGCCGCTCTGGGCATGCGCATTGAAAACGGGGGTCAATGCGCACGATCAATGCGCACATTTCTATGCCCCATATCATCCGTGTTTCCTTGTGGTTAGCTCAATGCACAAATCCCTGCTCAGCGCCGGTCGGAAGAGGGAGGGAGTGACGGGAGCGACCCCACTTTTTTGTGGCTCGTGCGGCGCTCGACACCCTTCTCAATGCGCATTGCGGGTGTCGGTCGCCGCTCTCCCCGGTGGGGGTCGCTCCCGTCACAATAATCCCTGCGGGAAGGCTCGGATTCCGGAGGCTGATCGGGTATGAAATGGAGTCATGTTTTCCTCTTCTTCGTGGCGCTTGACGTCTCGGTCGCGCGCTATATTCTGAGTCCATTTCCGGACGGATCGGAGAACCCCGTTGTGGCGCTGATGGCCCTCGATGCACCCGTGCTTCTCTGGATCGCGCATGGCTGGTATGCCGCCATGCCCGGTGTCATGGTGGTGATCGGCGTGACGCTCGTTTCCGGCGTATGGCGGGTCTGGTTCGAGACGGCTCCAACGAAGAAACAGGGCAAGGGCGGGCTGCCGCCGTGGCCGGTCACCGACACGGATGAGAACCCGGCCCTTGTCGTCGGGGAGACGCATCACCCGGTCGAGGCCCGCGAGGTGCCGAACCCGGACTGGCTCGTGATCCCGGAACGCGGCCTCTATACCGGAATCGCCATCTTCGGGGCGGTCGGGTCCGGGAAGACCTCGGCTTGCATGCACCCGTTTGCCCGGCAATTGCTCGGCTGGCAAGCCACGAATCCGGAGCGCCGGGCGGCCGCCCTGGTCCTCGAAGTGAAGGGGGATTTCTGTTACGACATCCGGGAGATTCTGGAAAAGGCCGGCCGGGAAGACGATTACATGGAACTGAGCTTGAACGGCGAATATCAGTGGAACCCCCTGGGCGCGCACTGGCTCGATTCCTACTCACTGGCCTATACCGTGTCGTCGCTCCTGAATCAGTTGTTCGGCAAGGGGAAGGACCCGTTCTGGCAGCAATCCTACACGAACCTGGTGCGGTGGATTATCGAGCTGCACCGGATTTTTCCCGACCGTTGGGTCACCTTGCAGGATGTTTACCGATGCGCGATCGACCCCGAGCTGTTCAAACAAAAGATCAGGGAGGCGGCCATTGTCGTGGAGACACAAGCGAATGGAGCGATCGTGGTTTCGGCTGATGAGTGGGCCAAGCGTGAAGAGGATTTGCTTGCGCTCGGCCCCTGGGTCGAACTTCCCGGCGGGCAATTCCAAACCCCATGGCGGGGAGCCGCCGCGAAGTGGTTGAACGCGGAAGGTGCGAGCTACAGCAGCCGGGCCGTGAAGGCCCACACTGACACCGACGAATTAGGGGCACGGCTAGAAAGCGTCAACACCTGGTACGAGAAGGATTGGATGAATCTGGACCCGAAATTGCGAACCTCGTGTGTCGAGGGCATTTCCAGTTTCCTATCCCTGTTCGACATGGCCGATGTCGCCGCAATTTTCTGTCCGAAGGCCCCGCCGGTGACGGACAAGGACGGCGGGGTACAGAAACCCCGTGAGCCGGGGGAAGACGGCGGCCAGGAGGACGAGTACCCCGACGGGCGGCCGCCGACCGATAAGGCCAGGATGCGGCGGCACCTTCCACCCCTGGACGAGCTGATCGAGAGCGGAAAGGTCCTGGCGCTCAACATGCCCTCTGGATCGAATCCGGCGCTGGCCCGCGCCATCGGCGTGTTCCTCAAAAACGCCTGGCTCCAAACCCTGCTCCGGCGGCCGTCACAGATGAAAGCGGACTCTGAGCGTTACTTCCGGCCCGCCGTCTTCATCTGTGACGAGTACCAGTCGTTCGCCTCAGTCGGCGAGGATGATCCGAGTGGGGACGAGAAGGCGTTTGCCCTCACCCGGCAGTGCCGCGTCATCCCCATCGTCGCCACCCAATCCATATCCTCGCTCCGCTCCGTCCTGGGCACCTCCGAAGCCTGGCGGGCGCTCTTGCAGACGCTCCGCACCCGGATCTTCCTTTCCCTCAGCGACGACGCGAGCGCCGACCTCGCCTCGAAACTCTGCGGGCAGGTGGCCCGAATCAAGCCGAGCTGGACCGTCACCGAATCCGCACAACAGGCCCAGGTGTCCCTGCTCTCGGGACGGGCCGGTGGAACCAAGGGCTCAGTAGGCACGAGTAAATCATTCCGGGAACAGCGGGAGGCTTTGTTTCAGCCGAGGGAGTTTGGATTGCTGCCCAATTGCCAGGCCATTTGCCTGCCCTTTGACGGCACCAACGCGGCCAGTGCCGTTCGGGTCTATCTCAAGCCCTACTACCTTCCCGAAACGACGCCCTACTGGCGCGCCATCGAGGCGGGGAAGATATGAACGACAAACGCGGCATGGACTATCTGCGCCCGTTCCTGCCCGGGCTGGAATCGGTCCTCGAAGATGAGGAAGTCAGCGAGATCATGATTAACGGACCTCGTAACGTCTGGGTTGAAAGCCGCGGTGAAATCCGGCCCCATCCCGCGCCCGGCCTCGATGGGGCCGCCCTCGATCGAGCGGCCATTCAAATCGCGCGGCCCCTCGGCCTCGATCCGGCCACCGCGCCGATCCTCGATGCGCGCCTCGACGACGGATCCCGTGTGGCGATCTGCGTCCCCCCGGCCGCACCGCACGTCACCATCACCATCCGGCGATTCGGCAAGCGGAGCTATTCGCCCCAGGATCTCGTCCGCTTCGGCTCACTGCCCATCGAAGTCCTGGACGCGGCGCGGACCGCGCTGCTGGGGCGGCGAAATATCCTGGTGTCGGGCGGAACGGGCTCGGGTAAGACCACGCTGCTCAATGCCCTGGTCGAGCTGCTCCCAGCCGACGATCGCATTGTTTCCATCGAGGACACCTTGGAACTCCGCATTGACCGGAAAAACTGTGTCCGCTTCGAGGCGAGGGGGATTGACGGCGCATCGGTGACGATCCGCGACCTCGTGCGCCATGCCTTGCGCCATCGCCCGGATCACATCGTGGTGGGCGAGGTCCGGGGCGGCGAGGCCGCCGATCTGCTGCAGGCGCTCAACACCGGGCACGGCGGATCCCTGACCACGATCCACGCCAACAACGCCGAGTCCGCCCTGTCGCGCCTCGCGACTTGCGCCATGCAAGGCGAGACGGACTTGCCCTGGGAAGTCACGTGCCGGGGCGTGGTGGACGGGATCTCCATGGTGATTCACATGACGCGGCGCGAGGGGAAGCGGTACGTCGAAAAAGCCCTTCACGTGAGCGATTACGACGCCGCAAATCGGCGCTGGCACTACAGGCCCGTTGCGTTCGCCGACCCCCAACTCAAACTGGCGCAGGTGCGGTGATGCCCGACAACGCTGCCAGGATGATGAGACAGAGGCGGGCTGGGATTGTCCGGGCGATGCTTCTGTTGGTTCGCGGATACAACGCGGCAAAGAATCTCTGCTTAACGGCCCCTATCTGGCCGGTAAAACATGATAAGGATATGGAGGTTTGCGAGGACATGAACGATAAATTAAAAGCTGCACTCTCGCCGGTGACGCCCCAAGCACGGCACCACTACACCCGCCTCGATCAGATCGACCGGCTCATCGAGGCCGAGGAGTCGGATTCGGCAATCGGCTACATGGGACGGCTGATGGCGCTCTGCAGCTTACCTCGCACCAACCCCGGTAACCGGAAAGAATTCAAGCGCGTCAACGGCCCGATTACCTTGGGGATGATCGCTGGACTCGACAACAAACTACCGTTCGGACACATTCCGCGTTTGTTGCTCGCGTGGGTTTGCACCGAAGCGGTACGGACTCAAAGCCGGGACTTGGTTCTCGGTAAGACGCTTTCCGACTTCATGAGGGCCGTAGGCATAGATCCGGCTGGAGCGTCGTATGCCAGAGTCCGGAATCAGATGAAACGTTTTTTCGCATGTCAGATTACTTTGCTCTATACGGGTAAGCAGGGGGAGTCACGGGTGAGTTCTCTCATTGCCGACCGCTCTGAATTCTGGTGGACCGAACGGAGCCCCGGCGATCCAAGAGTATTTAATAGGTCAATCCGCTTGGGTGAAGAATTTTTCAACGAGGTCATCGCGCACCCTATCCCTGTGGACATCCACATCCTCAAGGCCCTCTCGCGGTGTTCTCTCGGGCTCGACCTGTACCAGTGGCTCAACTATCGGACGTTTGGCCTAGATCGTCCGGTAAGGGTTTCCTGGAAACAGTTATACAGGCAGTTTTGGGGGGAGCCTTCCAGAGACGGCAACAGTTACGCGGTGCGTCATTTTCGAAGCTATGCAGTTCGGGAACTGAAAAAGATCAAAGTCGCATGGCCGGGGTTGGACTACGCCACGCCCAGGGGCGCACTCGAATTGTTTCCCACGACAACTCCCTCCGTTCCGCCGCGCCAGCTTTACCTACTCTCCCGGTAGGGTCCATACACAGGCTCTCCGGCGACCCCACCGGAGGGAGCACAATCATGGACACGGATTTTTTAGATCGTGGCCATATTCCAGATTTTTCCACAGAAACCTTCTGTTTTCATAGAGTTTTCCGTTAACAAAACCCGCCATTCTTTCGGCGAAGAACTTAACAAAACCCGCCATTCTTTCGGCGAAGAACTTAACAAAACCCGCCATTCCTCTTACAAGTAATAAGAACAAATAGCAATTAGGACATGTATTAGGCACGACGGAGTTTGTGACAAATCGGAAAAGGATTGTGCCGGGAATCTATGGGAAGCTGCTGAAACTCGGCTTAGACACTTCTCAGCGAACACTCTTCCCGTAGCCGATCACTTTCCTCAGACGCGGTTCGATGTCGATGAATCCAGTCGCCAACCAGCGCTGCCGCTGACTCGAGTTCTTCCAATGATCGACCTTCGTGCACCTTTCCTCGACAAGGGCATTGACCGATTCCAGGCAATTCCTCGTCTTGAACGAACGGCCCAGGACCCCGTACACGCCGAGTCGATGCAACGTGAGGGTCTCCTCCAGGCCTTCCTCAAGGCTCGCAGCCCCCGATTGGTTTCGCTCTTCGAGCTCTCCATGGAGCTCTTCGAGGGCCGCCCGAGCTTCGTTGTACTCCGGGCGCTCGTAGGCCCGCTGAAGCCGCCGTCGCCACACGGCTTGCTCGGTCTTCGATAGGTATCTCACGACGTTCTCACGTTTGTGCCATTGGCAGCGTTGGACCCGGGCTCGATTGTGGAATGCCCTTTTGACTGCCGCCCGCAGACCTTTGCCGCCGTCGACAATCACCAGCACGC
>CBDHGK010000028.1:0-11740 GCA_965263045.1 Terriglobia bacterium | reverse complement strand
TTCTCAGCCGGCATCCCGGCACGCATCTTCCGCTGGAACACTGCGTGATTCGGGCAACCATGAAGCGCCAATCGCAATGGAGCGCACTCGGCCAGCTCAAGATCATGAACTTCAAGCACCTATCGAGTAATCCCGAATCAAGTCCAGGGCGCCTGGTGCTGCTGACAGGCATGGTCATCGCAGTTCTGTTGCTGTTATCGGGCTGCGCTGGTCAAGAAGACGACCTGCCCAGCTCACCCGGAGATTTGATTGCAAGACATCTCGATGCACGCGGCGGCCCAGACAACCTGGCGAACCTTCGAGTAGTGGAAAGGACCGGAACCATTACATTTCACGAAATGGAACCGCCGGCATCCGGTTCCTATCGCACCTGCATTCGATATCCGAAGGAAGTCGTGATAGAAATCGAGGCCGGGCCGATTCAGTACCATCATGTGTTGAACCGCCGCGGAGCCTTCGTCTGCGAGAGAGCATTCCAGAACTGCGATCCGGCGGAGTACGAATACGAACTGGAACTCCAGGACACGGCGAAGCACGCCAACCGCGAAGAACTGGCTTGGAAAATGCCTGGGAACTACACCCTGAAGCAAGCTGACAGTGCGGCGAACTCATTTTTTCTGAGCTACCTGGAACACGACGCGAGAGTCGAGTTGGTTTTCGATGCCGAGTCAGGGCTGCTGCAGTCCCATAGCCGAGACAATCACACCCGCAAATTCAACGATTGGAGACACAGCGGGCCGATCCTGCTGCCCTACGCGTACGAAGACTATCAAGACGGCGTGAAGTCCTATTCCATCCAGCTTCAAAACGCAGTGGTGTCGGATTCGTTGTCGGATTGGTGCACAAGACTCTTGCAGGTGTCCGACTAGCATCCCGACCCCGGGGCATTCCCCGGAGGTAAGCGTTCGCCCGTCCAGCGACCAGTGGAACGCCTGCATCGCGGGCGAACGCTTACGGTCGGGGCGCGGTAAAATCCGCCTTTTTGTCCACCAAATCCTGGGAGCGCATGGCATGAACCAAAAAGCCAATTTTGAGGGGCACTACAAGGAGGCAAAGGGCCGGAAGGGCCTGGCCTGGCACCATGCCGAACCCACGCGTTTCATTCCCGTGGTTCATGAGTCACGCAAGGAACCCGGCACCGCTGTCGATCTTGGCTGCGGTACCGGCGTCGATACTGTGGCCCTGGCCAAACTTGGCTGGACGGTTACGGGCATCGACTTCATGGAGAAGGCGATCGAAATGTCCACCGAACTGGCCGAACAGGAAGGCGTGGCCGTGGAATACATAATCACGGACGCCCTGGAGTGGGAACCCGGCCAGCAGTTCGATCTGTTGGTCGATTCCGGGCTGATGCACAACCTGGCCAGGGACAAGCTGCAGGAATACAAGAGCCGCATTCTTCGCTGGCTGAAGGAGGATGGCGATTTCATCCTGGTCCACTGGGAAAGCCGCGGCGACCACGACCGGCTTTTCGGCGGACCCAGGCGCTCCAGCAAGGAACAGCTCATCGACTTCCTGGCGCCGGAGCTTACGTCGGTGGAGCGGTTCGAGCGCAAGGAATCTCGTGTGTGCCGTACCTGCGAAGGCAGGACCTGCGACAACGCCGGCGAGTTCTGCAGGGGAGTTGGGCCGGAAATGTCTATCGCCTACTTCTGGTTCCGGCGCTAGACGCCGGAAGATTCTGTTCCGCATCGCGCCTCGGGACTAACGGGAGGGGACGTGCTCGGTCTCATCGAAACCTCGGGAGTAGGACTTATGCCGCACAAGCCTCCTGGCTTATCGATTCTTGCGTTCCTGCTATGCGGGCTGGCGCAGCAGGCCCTGTCTGCCGATTCCCTTCAAACCCGGCAAAAGCCGTCCGGCGCAAACCTGGTGACCTACACCGAGGACAGGGAGGTCTGCGTGGACCGAAACGCCAACCGCAATGCGTATTTCGGCGACCTGCACATCCATACGGCCTACTCCTTTGATGCCCGCCCGCTCGGCACAAGAACCACGCCGGCCGACGCTTATCGTTTTGCCGGGGGCGAAGCCATTCCGATCCCGCCCTACGCCGGGGACGGCAGCGTGCTGATGACTCAGAAACTTGAGCGTCCGCTGGATTTTGCGGCGAAGACGGTTCGGGCTGCGTCGAGGCCTCTGTTTCCCTGTGGCAGAACACCCGGGACATGGCCGAAGAGGCCTACGACCGGACCTCAGCTTGCCGCTTCACCACGTTCGTCGGATACGAATATACGGGCACGCCCAGGGGCAACAACTACCACCGCAACGTCATTTTCCGGAATGACCGGGTGCCCGAGTACGCGATCTCCTATATCGAATCACCCACGGACGTCGATTTGTGGGACCAGTTGACCGCGCAGTGCCTTGAAGGCGTCGAGGGATGCGATATGCTGGCGATCCCGCATAACTCGAACCGGAGTTCGGGGGCCATGTTTCCGTCCTATATTTCCAGGTTCGAGTCCAGGGACACGGCACGCGAGATAGCGGAATTGCGCAGTGCCATGGAACCGATCATGGAGGTGTTCCAGCAAAAGGGCAATTCCGAGTGCTTCAACGGGCTGCCGAATATCCTCGGCGCCGAGGACGAACTATGCGAGCAGGAGCAAGTGCGCAGCGTCGGCAGGGAGGCGTTGTCTATTACCGGTGTACCGACTGTTGTTCGGTTTTGTGAAGAAGGGGAAAACGGCGTCCGCGGCTTTGCGCGCTTCGGTTGCATTTCGAAGAATGACTTCTTCCGCAGCATTCTCCTGACTGGCTTGCAGGACCAGGCCGTGATCGGCGTCAATTCCTACAAGATGGGCGTGATCGCCTCCACCGACGGGCACATATCCACCACCGGTTGGACGGATGAACAGCACTGGCACTGGCATTTGGCGCCGGAGACGGAGACGGACTTCGAGACCCGGCTGTTCGCAGGCTGGGATTTCGGCGAGAACGCCTGTGAATTGAACGACACGGCGGCGCACGGCTATAGCCGGGGCATCCCCATGGGCGGCGACTTGAGTGACGGGCCTTCCGGCGCCGCGCCGCAACTCTTTGTCAGCGCCCTGCAGGACCCCGACGCGGCGCAACTGCAGAAGCTCCAGGTGATCAAGGGCTGGATCGATGCCGACAGCCAGGCCCACTACGAGGTCTTCGACGTGGCGGGGCGGGAAAACACGGAGGGCGAAGTGGACCTGCAGACCGGGACGTGGAGCGGCACGGGGTCGGCGGACCTGTGCACGGTTTTTGAAGATCCGGAGTTTGACCCCGCCGAGGCCTCCTACTATTACCTGCGAGCGGTGGAGGTACCTACCCTGCGCTGGAGCTGGGCGCAATGTATCGCCCTGCCGGCCGACGAACGTCCGGACGCCTGCGATGGCGATGCGCCCAAGACCATTCAGGAAATGGCCTGGACCTCGCCCATCTGGTATCTGCCGCCGGGAGGAGGCTAGCCCGCATATTGCATGAGTAAAGGGGGAAAGGCGTTCGTATTTCGATATAATTCAGTTAGTTACGCTGATACCGAAAGACACCTTGCCCAGTAAGCGTGCGCCCGTCCAGCGACCAGTGGAACGCCTGCATCGCGGCCCATCACTACCTCGGCTACACCCCGCTGACCGGCGCCCAGATGCGCTACACGGCCTATGACCGCACCGGCTACCCCCTGGCCATGCTCGGCTTCGCCGCCCCCGCCTGGCAACTCGCACCCCGCGACCGCTGCATCGGATGGTCGCCCCAAACCCGTCAAATACATCGCGGGCGAACGCTTACTCCCGGATTTCCTGAGGCCGATGGCCTCCAACACATTGATTTCATAAAGGATATCATCCTAACCCGGGTGTCAGTGATACTGGGAGTTGCCAGACGCCGAGGACCGTGGCTGATCGAGATCGCGCCGTTCATGTGCTGGCGAACCTTGACCTTGGCCTTGATGTAATGACAACGGTGCCGATCCGCGGGAATCTGTAGCGTTACGCCTTCAAAGCGCACGCAGTTGTCGCGGCCTACGACCCGTTCGTGTTCCTGGCAGAGAATGTCGTCGAGCATGGCGGGAGCCCCAAGCGCGACGAACGCCGAGCCGTCTTCCCTTGGCGGCTGCTGAAACTCCTCGTTGTGGGCCGGCAGATAAACGTCTGTGATGTAGCGGTTGGCTTCGGCCATGCTCGTTATGCCAGCGGCGGCCAACTCCTTCGGCAACCGCCCCTGGTGGGTCCGAAAGGCACGCTCCGAGCGCCCCCGCGCCTCGGGCGAGTACCCGGGAATCATCTCCACCCCCAACTGCTTCATCGCCCGCCCGAATTGGGTCCGTCTCATCCTTCACCACCCTCAATTCAAAATGGGCGGTATCAGAACCGGACAGTTCATTTGTTACAAGTGCGGACAGTCTATTTGTTCCTAACACATTGTCTTGTAAAGATTGGTTGGTCCAGCTAACATGAAACGACATTCAACAAGCTGCGGTCTTTTCGAAGGCATTTTGTTGTAGATATGTGGCTTCTTTGCCGGGTCCTTGATCGAAGACGACCCGAACCGGTTGTGACAGATTTGCTCGGGGCCTTGCGACTACCGTTGCGCGCTAATCGTCGCTGGAGGCCTCACGATGACCAAATCCTATGCCGCAATTCCGTTCACGATTGCACTGGTTTTTTCCGCCCCGCTGATCGCGCCTGTTGCCGGCGCCCAGGATGCGGGCGCCGAGAATGAACTGGTAATCGAGGAGATCATAGTTACCGCGCGGAAGCGCGAAGAGTCGCTGCTCGATGCGCCGTTGACGGTGACAGCGTTTAATTCTGACGATATACAAAAGATGGCGCTGGATGAATTGCCCGATCTTGTCGATTTCTCGCCGGGTTTCCACTATTCGGAGCACTCGGTCGGCAGGGGCGGGCGCTTCAATCGCCGGTTGATCTTTCGCGGCATGAACCCGCGGACCGACCGGCAGACCCGCCAGGGCGCGACCGTGTTTATCGACGGCGCTCCGATACTCGGATCCGAGATTGGCAGCACCGAGAACTACGAGCGAATTGAGGTGATCAAGGGCCCGCAAAGCGCCTATTTCGGACGTTCGACGTTCTCCGGCGCCATCAATGCGGTTACCAAGACGCCGGGCGACGAGTGGGCAGGCAGAGTGTCAGCCGAGGCGGCGCGATTCGGCACCTCGGATTTTGGCGTGCAGATCGAAGGACCGCTCGTTGAAGATAGGCTCTCGTTCCGATTGACCGGCAGCCAGTACGAGACCGGCGGCGAATACGAGAATTCCGCCAATCCGACACAGCGACTTGGCGAGGAATCCACCAGAGACATTGCATTGTCACTCTTCGCGACGCCGACGGATAATTTCAGCGCCAAGTTCAGATTCCACTTGTGGAAGAATCAGGACGGGCCATCAGTCGGTGCGGCGCTCAACATTGCGGACAACCCGGAACTTTTCGATTGCACGCTTTCCGGTCGTGGGGCCGGCGGCGGCGCCTGGCTGTGTGGCGAGGTGCCGTATCTGGGCCGCCAAAGTGTCGGCATGGACACAAACCTGACTCCGGAGCTTCAGGCATTGTTTTTCAGCCCGGCCATAGTGGACGCTTTCCTTTTTGACGTACCGGTCGGTTTCGGTCTGGAACGTAACGCCCACGAGATCAGTCTCGTACTGGACTACGAATTCGCCAACGGTCTGGCACTGTCCTCGATCACCGCCGTGCATGAGAACCAATATGTCAGTTTCGAGGACTTCGATCGCCGTCCGACCGCGGGCTTGATGGGCGACTACCTAGGCCGCGGACCCACATCGGCAGATAGTTACAGCATGTCGCTGCTTGCCAACAAGGACTTCAGTCAGGAGATTCGCCTGAGTTCCGCCGCCGATCAGCGGTTGCGCTGGATTGCCGGTGTGAGTTACACCGAGATTGAAGCCAGGACTCAGGGTTTCTCCGCACTTTGGGGAAGAAATCCGAATCCGAATCCGAATGTGGCTACATACGACCCGGAAACAAAGGCTGCCTTTGCTGGCGCCAGTTACGACATCAATGACCAATTCACCCTCAATGTCGAGGCGCGTAAGCAGCATGACAAAGTGATTGAGGGTAGTGTCGGCAGAACGCCGCTGGAGTTTACGTTCAAGAGCTTCACGCCACGCGTAATTCTGGATTGGAAGCCCAGAGAAGGCACAACCTTGTATGCAACCTATGCGAAAGGGACTAATCCGGGTCAATTCAATGCGGGTCTGCTCGCGCTCACCGAGGGTGAGCTCGAGCAGATTGCCGCTGCCGGGGGCGGCGGCATTTTTGTCGAGGAGGAACAGATTACGAATATTGAGTTCGGCGTAAAAAGCCTGTTGTGGAACGACCGGATTCAGGTAAGCGCGGCGGTTTATTTCTCGGACTGGGACAATGTCGTTGCGCCGGAAATCATTAACTACATCAATGCCGACGGTGAATCCGACGGTGTTCAGGTCAATGCGACCGGCGGCCAGGCCGACCTGTCCGGCCTTGAATTGGAAGGCACCGTGCTCCTTTCGGAGAACCTGACGCTCGATGGCACGTTCGGCTACAACAAGTCCGAGATCAACGACTTCGAGAGTCCGGACGCGCTGAACCTGTTCGGCAGCCGCACTATTGATGACCTGGACAACGCATTCTCGCGCTATCCCGAGACCAGCGGCACGCTGTCGCTTACCTACCAGGACCAACTGCCATCGGGTCACGATTGGTTCGTGCGCGGCGATCTCCTCTATCGGGGCAGCACCTGGATGACCAATGCAAACGTTACCAAGACCCCGTCATTTACGACATTCAATCTCAGGGCCGGGTTGGAGATGGAGACCTGGCGAGTGGAACTCTACGGCACCAACATCTTCAACGAAGAAGGCTATGGCAATCTCCAACTGTTCCCGGATCTTTCCGGTCTCAGCGGCCCCGGCGCCCGGATGATAATGGCCGGTCTGCTCCCAAGGCCCTCGTTCGGCGTTCGCACCAGCTTCGAGTTCTGACGCCCGCCGCTTAAGTCGAATCAGCGAAAGGCGCCGTACCCGGTCATCTTGCTGATGTCCGGGTAGAAGATGCCCAGGGCAGCCTGATTGTTGGACCGGGTTGAGAAGATGATTGCTCCCTCGCGGGTAATATCCAGGTTGGGATTATCAGCCTGCCGCGGTTCCGGGTAATAGGTGAATTCTTCTTTCTCTTGATCAAACCTGACCAGGGCGCCGCCCAAACCACCATCTCCGAACCAGATGTTGTCTTCATGGTCAGCGATGATGCCGTAAGGCGAAGAGGCTTTGACTTTCGAGAAGGGTAGAATCTCGTACTCCTTTTGCTCGCCTGTCTCAGGGACGAGCTTGCCCAGCTTCCCGGCGCTGGCCACCGAGTACCAGATCGTACCCCTGGAATCAGCGGCGAGCCGGTTGATTGCGCAGGGATTTGTAAGGGACGGATATTCCGTGAACGTTTCAGTTGCCGGATTGAAGCGCCCAATCGCACAACCGAAGGCCTCGGCAAACCAGATATCCCCTTGCTGATCGATCTCAATACCGTAGGGAAAGGAATCTGCAGTGGGAATCTCCCACAGTTTGATTTTTTCCGTTTCGCGGTCCCACCTGCCGATCTTGTTGCCGCGAATTGCCGTAAACCAGACGTCGCCATTGGCGGCCATGTGAGGACTGTGGCCACGGATGTTTCCGACTACCCCATTCTCGTCAACAACAACGCCCTCGGGATCCATGTGAAACCGGTCTATCCTGCCTGTGCTCGGATCCAGGCGGCCTAAATGCTGGCCCTGATATTCTGCCCAGAATACATATCCCTGGTCATCGATCGTGAGGTCATGAGGAAAGATGTAGGACCAGATCGAATCGGGATCTCCCTTCTTCTTGCCGTACATATCTGTTTCGGGGTTGTTCTCATCCTTGCCGATTACGAAGTGGCTCCATTGGGCGGTGCGCGGATCCACCCGGCTAACGCCGATAAGACTGTTGGAACCCCAGAGGTTGCCGTCGTTATCGAGATGGGGCCTATGCAAACGGTTCTTGAACGGCTCATTAGGGGACCGCAGGGAGAGGTCCGCAGCCGGATGCAGCGGTGTCAGGTACTCGATAAACATGGCCGTCGACAGCGTCTGTTCATCCACGGGATATTCCACATCCAACCTGAGTACTCTGGAGGGGCTGTCCGGCCCGAAATTCTCCGCCAGGTAGTCAGCAAGAATGTTGTGTTCCTCGGCGCTGATGGTGCGCGCCGAATCAGGATCCGCGAAAGGCCCACTGGGGTCCAGCATGACGCCGACCATGGCATGCCACTGGTTGCGATCCATTCGATGGGCGGGCAGAAACGCCGACCCGTGGCACGTCAAGCAGGTGGGTTCGGCCAGGTCCCGCGCCCGGCCCGGCGGATACATCTCGTCGTAGCTGACCAGCTCGGCGTCTTTCATGCCCCCGAACTGTGGTCCAGGCTTGGTGCTGTCCCTGAGCGTCAACGGATTATCCGGACCTGGCTGCAATGCCAGATCCAACTGCAGGTCAACGCCACCCTGAATGCGCAGCATTTGATGCTCCGATCGCAGACCGCCTTTCTCTGACCAGATTTCATAGCCGCCGTCCATCAGGTTGATGGCCTGGTACTGGCCCTTGTGGGTAAAAACCGTGTAGAGCACGTTCTTGTCGAGATTGCGGGCGTATACGTAGGCAGCCGCAAATGGCGCTTCAGCGCTCACCGCTCCGGAAAGCCGGTTAAGCCCATCAAGCGAATCGGCCGTAGTGGACGAATCCTCGATCGACGAATCGGAATCCGGCGAAGCGCACCCGGAGAGTGCAATGGTCAAAGCAAGCACCGGAAGAACGGCACGGCCCAATAACATCGTTGAAATACCCATAGTCTGTCCTGTTCAGAGTTGACTTGTTTTTCTGGTGTTGCGTTACACCCGCACCAGACTCGGTGTCTCTATCATGCGTTCCAAATAGTCGTGCCCGGGACCCAAACAGGGCTCCGGGCACGACTTGAATGTGGAAAAGGCTACCGCCTGCTGGTTACAGGTCGAATCGATAGGCGGCGCGCACCCCATAGGTGCGTTTGACGGGGAGACCCATGGTGAGCATCCGTCGCCCGCCGCGGAACGCAAGGTCATTAAACGCCTGGAACCCGGTAAACGCATCGTCGCCCGTCAGGTTGGTGGCGTAGCCCTCTATGCGTAAGTCCTCGCCAACTTCAAGGCCAACCCGCAAGTTGATTCGATTCTCTTTCGGCGTTTTCGTCACGTTGGCATCCGTTGCCCACTTGCCGTCCTTATAGATGTAGTCCAGACGGGCAAACCAGTGGGTGGTGTCGGTCAGTTGGCCCCGGTAGGTGCCCGACGCCGTTCCGCTGATCCTGGGATAGCGCGAGAATTGATTGCCGAGTCCGGCCAACTCCCGCTCCCCCAACAGGATCCCGGCGTCATTGCTGTCGCGTGACAGGATTTCCGTGTCATTCAATGCAAAGGTCGCCTCCACCGTCAGGTTCTCCGTCACGGCCGCAAGCACCTCTACCTCAACTCCTGTCAGGTCGGATGAGCCCCCAAGTCCAGTCGTCTGGTGGCCGTTGAACGTGCCGTCCGGTTGCGGACACTGGACCTCGCCGCGGGTATGCATATTGCGCCATTCACCCTTGTAAACCGCGGCGGTGATCGACGCGCGGCCGTCCCACAACAGACCCTTGAAACCCAGCTCGTAGTTGTTCAGATCTTCTTCGGGAATAAAAACGTCCGCGCCAATGGCCGCCGAAATACAAGCAAGATCAGCGGCCGACGCCGTCACCAGACCTGGATTGAAGTCACCGGGCCGGGTGCCCTGGGCGAAGCTGGCATAGAGGGTAATCTGATCGGTCGGCTTGTAATCCAGGATGACGCGGGGCGTAAAGGCGTCGAAGGTCTCTTCCAGGGTGATTCCCCGAGGAAAGCCCTTGCTGACCTTGTCCGCCTGGCTGCGGCCTTCCAAGCTCAAGACGAACTGGTCGTTAAAGTCATAGGAGATCGAACCGAACCAAGCCGTGGTCTTGCCCGTGTTCTTTTCCGGGCCGGTTCGGTGCGGAATCGAGGCAGAGGGGAAAACACTAACTCTGAAAGACGAGCCGAGATTATCCTCAATGTCGAAATAGCTCGCGCCAATCATCCATTGCAGCTTCTTGTCAGCGGACGACGCGACACGGATTTCCTGGCTGAAGTCCTCCAGCGTCCGGTCGCTGACGCCGGCCACGTCGTTTCCGGGCCGCGGATCAGCCGTCCACCGGTAATCAAAGTCACCCAAACGGGCCTGATCGTTGCTGTGAGCCGCGGTGATGGACGAGATGGTCATGCCGTTGGCGAATTCGTAGTCCAGAATCAGGCTGGCCTCAAACGCCTCCCGCCTCAACCCGAAGTGGTCGAGAAATCCGGGCAGAACTTGAGTGGCGCCCGGGATGAAGTCGCCCCGGAGCGCCGCCCTGATCACGTCGGTCACGATGGAATCCCGGGCGATTTCGCTGTCCTTCGGGAATCGGGGCGTGCCGCAGATCCAGTTGGGATCCCCGGCCACACCCGACATCGGGGCGGCGGTGCCGCCCAGGTCGCAGTTATATTGGTCTTCGCCGTTGCCCATCCCATAGGCAATGCTGGGAGTTTCGCCGTCATCGTCCTCCCAATAGTGAAGACGAAGTCTGGCAGTGAATCGGTCCGCCGGCGTGGCATGCAGGGTCAACGAGAAATCCTCGGTGCTTCTCGCCCCCAGCGTCTCCGACGGGTTGGCCCAATTTGTATACTGCCCATCCATGGAGTCCGAGTTGGCGCTGGCACGAAACGTCAGTTTGTCCCGAATCAAGGCCCCCTCAATCTCCAGACCAAAATCCGAAGTGCCCCAGCTGCCGGCTTCCGCCGTCACCTGGCCCTGCCACTCCTGGCCCGGCGTCTTGGTGATGATGTTGATCGCGCCGCCAAAGGTGGAACGGCCGAAGTAGGCGCTTTGCGGCCCCTTGATAACCTCGATTCTTTCCGCGCCCGCCGTATCGCCTATCTCGGCGCCCAATACGGGGGCGCCATCGATGAATACCGAGGCGGCCTGACGGAGTTGGCGATCGGTGGAGGGCTGCATCCCGCGCATCAGCAAGCGCCGGGAGGAACGATCAGCGTTACCGCCGGAGGGGCCACCGTAAAAGAAGCCCGGGGCAAAATCGACAATATCACTCAAATTGTCGATGCCCTTGATGGCGATGTCCTCTGCCGTTATCACTGTCACCGTTATAGGAACCTTGAGCAGCGTCTCGTCCCGTTTACGGGCTGTGACCACGATCTCTTCGAGCCTGAAACCGTCCTCCTGAGCATGTGCCGGTGAAAGCGCAAAGACCAGTGAAAGTGATGTTGCCGTGGCCAGCATGGCCGTCAGCGAACGCTGTTTGGATGCGATCATGGGTTGCCTCCCTGAGTGGCGCTTTGTCTGCAAAAGCCGAGGCAACAAATACGCTACGCCGACATCAGTTTCCAACGTCCCCCTTGGAAACTACAGTAATTGCAAGGTCGTCTATAGCACAAAATTCGCGCGTTTACAATTGGACAGTCCGAAATAGAGGCGCCAAAACAAGAGCGAGCGCCCGTATTTTTCTTGGGTTAAATCAACGATATGCGCCGTATCCGGTCATCTTCGACACGTCGGGATAGAAAATTCCCAGCGCTGCCTGGTTGTTCGAACGCGTCGAGAAAATGATGGCGCCTTCCCGGGTGACGTCCAGGTTGGGATTGTCGGCCTGGCGGGGTTCCGGGTAATAGGTAA
>CBDHGK010000027.1:0-123352 GCA_965263045.1 Terriglobia bacterium | reverse complement strand
AGTCCGACAAGCTGCTAGGGACGATCTGGACACCCTGCGAGCGGAAGCTGTCCCAGATTCAGTTGAAACCTTCGATGGCGGTTCGGTTCATCAATTAAGCCACCTTTGATTGGTCGTCGCCGGGGACCAGGTCGTTGAGCTTGGCTTGGAGCATCCAGAGATCCTTATATCCCAGAATCCTCCGGAAGTTCTTCTCGGTATCGAGGAAGGAGGCCGCCGCCCATCGCAGGGCCATGTCAGGATTCTTCCATCGACCCACACGACGGGTCCGGATGCGGATCCCGGAGTGCGAACTGTCGATGACGTTCGTGGACCCCATACAACGTCGGAGTGCCGGCGACAGTTCGAGTCGGTTGATGGTGAACATCTCGTCGAGGCCTTCCTCGAGACTGGCGACCGCATCCGGGTGGTGAGACCGCAACCATTCGACTTGCTTGCGGATCCGGGCGATGCCTTCCTTCGATGGCAACCGGAACGCGGCTTTCATGACTGAAACGACCTGCGGAGCCAAGTCGTCGGCGAGCTTCGCCGCGACGTTCCGGATCTTGT
The DNA here is from genome assembly GCA_965263045.1 of Terriglobia bacterium. GTDB lineage: Bacteria > Acidobacteriota > Terriglobia > 20CM-2-55-15 > 20CM-2-55-15. The sequence continues at coordinate 122,803 of CBDHGK010000027.1, read as the reverse complement.
GGTTGCGACATCGCTGAACCGGATTCTGACGGCCAAAGACCTTGTCGATCGCGCTCCGCAGCGCTTTCGCGCCGTCGATGACGAACAAGCATCTCCGGGCGGGATCGATGCCCCGGTCGACGAGATCCTCCAGCAGCGTGACGGCCGTGGCCGCATTCTCGCTGGCCCCGTCCTTCATGCCGAGGACGACCTTCTCGCCCTGGGAATCCACGCCCACCGCGCACAGGACGTGATATTCGCCAAAGACAACGCCGTCCAGATAGATCACCAGGAACTCCCGGTCCTCGAACCGGAGCTCGCTCAGCCGCTTCAGTTCCTGGCCGCTCTGCTCGACAAACTCCCAGCTCACCGACGACTTGCTCACACCGACGGTGTCGGCCATCTGGGGAATGACCCGTTCGTATTGCCGCGTCGAGACGTTCGACATCAGGATCTCCAGAACCCGTCAGATTCAATCAGCCCGCAGCCGTCCCGCGACCTGCTCATAGTCTTTGCTCGGACCGCAGGAACGCTCAAGCGTGAATCGGATTGTCGCGATTCGTCCATTCTATGAACCAACAACGACCTGGATAATGCCATGACGGATAATTTGATATTCGGAACACGAAACCATAGTCGTCAGCAAAATCATTGAGCTGATCCATCTCTTTATTTAGTCGCCATGGATAGGGTTGTGAGACTGCAATTACTGGCTTCCCCGAGCGACTCCATATCGAGGCGTGCTCCCATGCGGGTGGTGTTCTAGGCCAATTATCTGGCGGCGTTGTCCCCCGAGAACCCTTAGGTGACGACGCACCGACTATCTTCCACCAGCATCGAACCGTTTTTCTGGAAAGCTCGACACCGAGTGGATCAGCCCAATGCTTCTGCAATGTCTGTCTTGACCTCTCTACGCCGTTGTCTCCTTCCCTCACCGCATTTGCCACAAGAACTTGATCCACGCTCAAGTTCTCAGCACTCAACACTTGTGCATCAGCACCATGCAGAAATTGCCGCAAAAACTCCTTGCTTGCTCGACCCAGCGGAGAAACCGCTGAAAATCTTTCCCCTTTTCTGAACATTTCTATCGTCTCCGGTTGCCAGAACGAGCCACTGGCGTGGAGGCGATGCAGGTATTCGTCCGTTCCATACGGCCCGAGGAACCCTCACCATCGAATAGGACACCGCCCCACCGCGGTCGGACCGTAGGCCCACTCGACCTCTGCGCGCGACCTCTGATTCCGAGTAGGCCGTTGGCAACGCCTTATGTTAGTACACCGTCCCTCTCGCACGCACGGTCCACGGACTGCTATGCGCCACCTCCCCCGATGGGCACCGGCGGCACTGCCTGACCTCGCAGTCCGGCATCGACCAGCTTGGAGACGAATTCAGCAAAGGGCCGGATGTCCTGCCGGACGCTCGCTGATTCGAGCGCGGCCATGTAGTCGTTGCGCCTCTCGAGCGGGATGATCATCCAGGGATAACCGCCAGAGGCGAGCATGACATTCATGAGAAAACGGCCCATGCGGCCGTTGCCGTCCATGTACGGATGGATGTACACGAACGTGAAATGCCCGAGCACAACCCGCACCGCCGGCTTAACCTCGTTCGCGAGCAACTCGAACAGCACGGGCATGCAATCGCGCACCGCTTCACGTGGCGGCGGCACATGCATCGAACGCCGGATGTAGACCGGACCAACTCGGTAGCCCGCGAGATCCGACGCGCTCACAATTCCGGCGGTCACGCTGGGCCCAAAGAGCTGCCTGTACCAGTCACCGTGATCACTCTGACTGACCTGGCCCGCGTTCGCGCTGGCGAGCACTTTCTCCACGCTTGCCGTCACGCTGACAAAGGCGTCGTAATAGCCGCGCGCCGCGAGTGCGTCGCGGTTGTCCCGATCCTGCGGATTCTGATCGGGGTTCCACTTGCCGCTGTGCACTCTCTCTATGAGCTCACGACTCACGCGATAGCCCTCGATGGACAATGAGTGGTACGCGTCATTGACGTAGATGTCATCAACCGCCTTAAGGTACGCGCGGGCGTCCCGTGTCAAGCCCGGCCCGGCAGGGAAGACGCTGAGAACCGGATCGCGCATCGTCTGCCACATCAGTCTGATGCGATTGACGTAGGGCGATGGCTCGCGCGTCTGAAGCATTATGCGCGATGCGTTCTCGAACGGATCGTTTGCGCGCACGGTGTAGCCCGCTTTCCCCATCGTTTTCACGATGTCATCGGCGATGCGTTCTTGTCCGGCATTTCGAAACGCGCCGGCAAGGCGTCCCGCGATCGTGCTGTGACCGCCTTCGAGCAGTAGCGCGAGAACATCCGATGCGTCCTTGAGTGTTGCCATTGCAGCACGCACGTCCGTTGATGCGCGCAGGAAGAACTGTTCGGAAACGGCAATCAATGCCGCCGGCACCGAGAACAGTCTTAAGCCGTCGCGCTGCACTATCTCCTGCCGGGGCGGCATCGCAGCGCGCATGTCAAACAGTGATGTGGCGTGAGGCAGCGGCGTTGGCTTGTTGCCGCCCTTGGGTGCACGCACGAGCAACTGCACCGGCACCGCCCGGTTGCCGCCATGCAGCGACAGGGAATGCTCAGGCGAGAGGCACCACTCCTCGCCGAAGCGGTCCGAGAGATAGGCCGCACAGAAATCCCAGAACGAGGCGTACCACGCGGTGCTGTCGCCCGGCGGCTCGTCCGGGCGCGAAGGGATGTACCATCCCTTCATGACGTTCTTGAGGAACCCGCTCTCAAGAAGCCGCTGACGGTCGGTGCGGCTTAAGTCGTTCGACCGGATTGCCACGCCGCCGCGTCGTTGCAACTCATGCAGAGCTTCAAGCGACTGGGCGAGCTTTTCCTGCGGGGTCGCCATTGCGCCTCCTTTCTCGCGCATCGATTAGGTTATCGTGCCGCGCTTTCATTAGGTTATTTAGTTGTATCATTTTTAGGTTATCCCGCCGAACGATTATTAGGTCTTTTGGTTGATCCTAATAAGAGGTGTCTGAAAAAGCTAGTTATGGCCTCAACTCCTATTTCACCGTCGGCGTAAGACAAGGTTGTGGCAACGTTGAGGCAACATTGCTATCATTCATATAGAGGTGAACCCATGGATGCAACATTGGCCATCACACATCACGTGGTCGGGAGGGTGGAACCGCAACAGCCGCGCGGTCTACGGAGACCTTGAGCTACGGGACCTGGATGGTGCATGGACCGTCGGCGGTGCCGTCCGGTTCGAGCACTTCGATCTCTTCGGCGCCACGACGAACGGGAAGCTCTCCGGCCGCTACCGGTTCACTCCTGCCGTTGCCCTGCGCGGCAGTGTGGGCAGCGGGTTCCGCGCGCCGACGGTCGGGCAGCAATATGCGCAGAACGTACAGACCACGCTCGACACGAACGGAAATCTGGTCGATAGAGGCACCATTCAGTCGAACTCCGCTGTTGCGATGCTGAAGGGCGGACAGGCACTCAAGCCGGAGACCTCGGTCAACTACACCATCGGCATGATCATCGATACCGGGGCGTTCACCCTCACCGCCGACTACTTTCACATCGACATCGATGACCGCCTCACGCTGACGCGGGACTTCACCCTCACAGTGGACGAAGCCGCCCAGGTCGAAAGGGCGGGCGTCCAGGGCGCCAGCACCCTCACCTCGTTTAACTTCTTCACGAACGATTTTTCAACCCGGACGCTGGGGATCGACCTGGTTTCGACCTGGACGCCGACTGCCCTCGGCGGGAATACGGTGTTCAGCGCGGTCTACAACTACACCGATACCGAGGTGACGGGTGAGACGGACCTGCTGGGCGAAGGCGACATCGTCGCCCTGGAGCATTACGTGCCCGACCCCCGCTGGAACGTCAGTGTCACAGGGCGCGCCGGCCGGGCGAGTATCCTCGGCCGCCTGAACTACTACGGATCATGGATAGACTCCTGGGACGCAAAGTTACTCGGGAGGGGCGAGGCCGCCCCCGTCTTCGGCGGCAAGCCGATTGTCGATCTCGAGGTTTCCCCTGGCACTCGCCGAAAGGGTCACGCTGGCACTCGGCGGACAGAACGTCTTCAACACATTCTCGGACGAGTATAAGAACGCCTTCACCGACATCGGCGGTGCGCCGATCACCATGCGTTTCTTCGGCATGCCCTACAGCCCGTTCACGCCGTGGGGCTTCAACGGCGCCTACTACTATGCCCGGCTCAGTTATTCCTTCGGCACGGGCCTGGGCACACGATGACCGAATATCTGGCCCATGAAGTCTGCTCGAATTTGCTTCGCGATCAGCGAACGGAGGTGCGTGTATAAAGGATCCTTTCTCGAACACTGTTCGGATGGCATTGTCACGTTAACCGTGTTGGGCCGCATAAGGACCGTCGCATGGGTTCCTCTCAGGCGCCCGCACTCGCAGTTTCCCATACAGTGTCATCAACACGGAGCCGGCACGGCTCTACAGTTCGGCGTATGGGCAAGACAGATGACGGCATCGGCGGAAGACATAACCATAATTTAAGGAGGAACTTTCATATGAGCCAATCCAAGGTTGTTGCGGCCACCGTGCTGATCCTCATTGCCCTGACGATACCGGCGATCGCACAGGATGATCTGACCGACGCGCAGTACGAGGAGCTGAGCCGCGCCCTCGACATGCCGGTCGAGGAAATCCGGGCCATGAACCTCGCGCCCGACGACCTGCAGATCCTGCTGGAGGGATACACCCAAGCCATCGTTGTCGTGGGTTCCCGCGCCGAGGGGCGCACCATCACCGCTTCGACCGTACCCGTGGACATCCTTTCCACGTCCGACCTCACGCGGCAGGGTTTCTTCAATCTGCAGGAACAACTCCGGACCGTCGTTCCTTCATTCAATGTCAACACGCAGCCCATCAGCGACGCCTCGACGGTGGTCCGGCCGGCGATGCTGCGGAACCTGGCGCCGGACCACACGCTCGTTCTGGTGAACGGCAAGCGACGCCACCGCTCCGCGATCATCGACTGGCACGGCGGCAACGGCGTCGCCTTCGGCTCCCAGGGTCCAGATATTTCAGCGATTCCGGCCATCGCGCTGCGGCAGGTCGAAGTGTTGCGCGACGGCGCCGCGGCCCAATACGGCTCCGACGCCATTGCCGGGATCATGAACTTCCAGTTGAAAGACGCCGCCTCGGGCGGCGCCGTGTCGTTGAACGCCGGCACGCATCTGGAGGGTGACGGGGAAACCTACAGCGTGGCAGCCAACGTCGGCCTGCCGTTGGGCAGCGGCGGTTTCGCCAATCTCAGCCTGGAATACGGCAGCGCGAATCCGACCAACCGGAGCGCGCCCCGCAGCGATGCCACCGCGCTCCGCGCGGCGGGCAACACCCACGTGATGTCGGACACGCCCCAGATCTGGGGATCGCCGGAAGTGGACGGCGATATCAAGTTCTTCGGCAACTTCGGCTACACATCCGACAGCGGTTTTCAGCCCTACGCCCACACCAACTTCGCGCGCAAGCGGGTCACGGGCGGGTTTTTCTTCCGCAACCCGAACACGCGTGGCGGCGTCTTCAGCGCGGACGGCGGACAGACGTTGCTGGTGGGCGACCGGCAGTGGGCCGAAACCGGAATTCCGGACGCTGGCAATTGCCCGACCGTGCCGATCGTTGACCACGTGCCCGACACCAACGCGCTGGCCGCCGTCGCATCCGACGCCAGCTGCTTCACCCTGTATAACCGGTTCCCCGGCGGGTTCACGCCCAATTTCGGCGGCGAGGCGCGGGACATGTCGGTGGTCGGCGGCCTCCGCGGCGTGATTGGCGCGAACTTCATCTGGGACGCCAGCGCCACGGTGGGTCAGCACGAAGCCGACCTTTTCATCAACAATACCGTCAACGCCTCGCTGGGATACGACACGCCGACCGGGTTCGATCTGGGCGGCAACCGGCAGCGCGAGATCGGCCTCAACTTCGACGTTTCCTACGCCGCGACCGAAATGGTGAACATCGCCGCCGGCGCCGAGTGGCGGCACGAACAGTATCGAACCACCGAGGGCGAGCCGGATTCCTGGACGGTCGGTCCCTACGGCCGCGGCCAGGGTTTCTCGGCCGGATCCAACGGCTTCCCCGGCTACGGCCCGCTGGCCGCGGGCACCTGGGGGCGGAGGAACGTCGCCGCGTATGCCGACCTCGAATTCAACGACGTCGACGACCGCTGGAGGGTTGGCGGCGCGGTGCGCTTCGAGCACTTCGGCGACTTCGGAGGAACGATCAACGGAAAACTCTCCGCCCGCTACGCCTTCGTGCGGGCCAGCGTGAGCAGCGGGTTCCGCGCGCCGACGCCCGGCCAACAGAACGGTTTCAACATTTCAACGATTTTTGACCCGGCCCTCAACGATCTCATCAACAACGGCACGATCCCATCCGTCTCACCGGTGGCGGCGTTGAAAGGGGGACTGCCGCTTGAGCCGGAACGTTCGGTCAACTACAGCGCGGGCGTGGTCTTCGACACCGGTCCTGTCGATTTCTCGGCCGACTACTTCCGCGTGAACGTCTCCGACCGCATCGGCATCACCCGCAACTTCCGCCTGACCCGCGACGAGGTCGACGGCCTGCTCGCCGCAGGCATCGACAGCGCCCGCGACCTGAGGACCTTCCGGTTCTTCACCAACGCCTTCGATACGGCGACCGAAGGGATCGACATCGTTTCGACCTACACGCCGGTCGCGCTGCGCGGCAACACGGTTCTCAGCTTCCTCTTCAACTACACCGACACCGCGGTGACCGACAACCAGAAGGGTCTGCTCAACGCGCGGCGCCTTGCCGAGTACGCCTACGCGTTGCCGCGGACGAGGTGGAACGTCGGGATCGACCAGCGGATCGGACGGGTCCAGTTGCTTGGACGCCTCAGCTACTACGGGGGCTGGTACGACTACGACAGCGGGTCCGGAGAAGTCTTCATCCCGTCCGGCGGGATTGACCAGGGATTTTTTGACGGCCGGCCGATCATCGACGTGGAAGCCAGCATCGCGCTCCGTGAGGACACGACGCTCGTGGTTGGAGCCCAGAACCTGTGGGACACGTATCCGCAAGTCAGCGCACGCGCCGCCTCGGTCGGCGAGAAGTACAGCGAGTACACGCCCTGGGGATTCAACGGAGCGTATCTCTACACGCGAATCGCCTACACCTGGAGCCGCTGAGCGTACTCACGATTTCGACCCACGGGCGCGGGGATCTGGTGAGCGGATCGGTGAAGGTGATCTCGGGGGGTCCCATCGGCGGGCTGCTCCGTTTTGACCACCCCTCCCTCGGGGTCGCCGGTGTGGGAGCCAGCCCACCCGTCAACGACGCCATTTTCCCGGTGCGCGCCAGGACGGGGGAATCACGACGGGGGTCGCGCTCCACAACCTGGAATCGAGTCCGGGGCTGGTGCGCTGCGAATTGAGGAAAGAGGGCGTACTGCTCGACGCCGCGACGGTCCCGCTGGAGGCCAACGGGCAAACGGCCTGGCTCATCGACCAGACGTTCCCCGGCACCGATACGTCCGACTTCGCGGGGTCGGTGCGTTGCAGTGCGCCAGGGGAGGGGCTGTTTACAGCCGTGGCCCTGGAAATGGATCCCGGCAACCGCATCTTTACGACACTGCCGGTGGTGCCGGTGGTGGAGGCGCCCTGACTTCCCGGAGATCGCGTACCACGGACAAGCGGCTGGGACCGAGGACACGGCCGCCGCCGCCAAAGCCTGTGCAGGGGGGCGCGGAGCACGGCGTTCAGGTCCGGGCCGTCGACGACCCGACGCGTTCAATCCTGCAAGACCCGCGGAAGGGCCGCAGCTTTGGAGGATGAACGATGGCGCGTCACTACTCGACTCGGAGCTTCTTCCGGCAGATGCCGGCCGACTTGCTGGCGCGCTACTTCAAGCGCCGGGCGGTGCTGGCGGATTTCAACTTTGCGGGCCTGGAGGAAACCCCACCCGAGGCGTTGTTCGCGGCCTGGCTGGAGTTGCCCGAAGCAGACCGCAACTCGATGGAGGCCGAGTTTCGCGAGATCTTCGAGTTGAGCTGCGAGAAGGGAGTCCTGGCCATTGTCGACGAAGCGCGCTGGCAGTGGCAGAACGATCCCGGCCGGGTGAGGGCTTTCCTCGAAGCATCGTCCGCCCTGCCGGACCACTACGACCGGGCCATGGTCACCTTCCTCGATCACCCGGAATGCTGGACCGGGGCCACCCGCTTCTATCATGCCGACACGCTGCCCTACTGGCGCAAGCGCAAGCACCTGGGACACCGGACGGCGGTGGTGGACGCCGGCAGTCTCGAGCATCTGGCTGAGCTGATCCGAACCTACTTCCACTCGAGCGAGGGCCGGGGGAAGCACTGCGTGGTGGAATCCTACCGGCGCGGTGCGCTCGATTACTTCTTCGCCTATCCGGAGGACTACTCCCGGCAACAGATCGAATGGGTGGATGGCGCCTTCGGCCGGCGGCCCCACAATCCCGCCTTCGAGGTCGTCTTCGTCTACTCGCGCGAGGAGGGCACGCTGGATCTGAACTTCGATGGACCGTACCGGTCCGTGGAACCGCTGCACGGCATGTTCGCGACGGCGATTCTCAAGCTGGAACGGCCCCCGCCCGATCCCACCGACCAGAGCGTCTACGACCTGGGGCCGCTCGGAGGGCGGGGCTTTGGGTTCGTCTACGACATCGGCAGCAGGATCGAGAAGGTGAGGGTCATGAAACTGGGGTTGTCCTCCCTCGAGAGAGCGGGCGACCGGATCACGCTGGAAGCCGATGCGTCGGAGAATCCCGAGGCGGTCTACGACCTGCTGGAACAGGTCGCCCCGGCGATGCCGTTCAATCGGTACCGCGTCTCCGCGGTGGAGCTGGCGGCCTGGATCGCGACGGACGCGGCGAAAACGGCCACCCAGGTGCCAATCCGTATCGCCCACCCGAATTCCTGCTCGCTCAAATACGACGAGCGGGACCTGAAGCTGCGGGCGATGCTGGAAGCCTCCGGCATCGAACTCGAGGAACCGTCCGGGGAGGCTCCGGCATGAGACCCCGTGCCACGAGTCCGGAGGTCGTCCTGATCGAGGTGCTCGACCGGGTCGCCGGTTCCCGGGATTACACAATCCGGATCAGCGCCCGTGAACTGGCCGGCTGGCCGGCCGATGCGGTGGCGGCCCTGAAGTCCCAGCGGCTCCTGCGCCGGTCGCGCCCCGCCACCAGCGTCGTATGTCCGGGATGCGAGCAGCAGTGCGGCATGCCGGTGTACACGGTGGTGGGTCCGGGCGCATCGGCCGGGCAGACCGACCGATGGAGCTTCATCGTCTGCGACAAGCGCGACGATATCAACCGGGTCACTGTGGAACCGGATCGACTGACCCAGTGGCAATCCAGCCCCGATGCCGTCTGCGATTTCGTGGCCGGCTGTCTCGGGTTGCGGTCGATCGGAAAACGCATCGGCCGCGCCGGACTGATGGAAATCGGCATGGCCAGCGGCCGGAAGCGCCGCCAGATGCTCTGCCTCCGCGCCGGCCGGGAATTGGAACTGGTAGCGGGAGACGGCGCCGTCGCCCTGGCCGAGGTGGTCGAATTCAACCGAGGCCGCTACGGATTGAAGAAGGCCCGGCTCCGCCGGCTCGTCGACACCGCCGCCCTGGCCGACGCCCGCTACACGCCGAGCCGGGCCGGGTGGGCCGCCCGCAAGCGGGCCACCCAGGCCCGGGATCAAGCCTTGAGAGAAGCCTGCCTGCAGCTGAAACGGGAACGCCCGGGCATGACCGGCGCCTGGTACGCCCAGCAGATCGCCAAGCGCGACGTTGCGGGTGGCCTCAGCCCGGAAACCATCCGCAAGAAGATATAACAACAGTAACAAATAGAAATACAGCTATAAATAATGGAATAAGAGTCGAAAAAAGTTGGGCGGAAACTTTCCGCCCAAACGGCACCTTCTGTAACGCCCTCCTTTTAAAAGACTTAAATGCCCCTTTTTCTGCCGGAACGGGTTTTTCCGCCCGTCTGTAATTTCATAGTCTGTTGATCCCATTGAAGTTACCGGAATCCTACATGTCGTTTTTCGCACTTTAATCGCCCAAATCGCCCAGCTAAGCTCGGGTCGTGATGAAGGAAATCCGCGACTCAGGTATCCGCCTACCGACCCGCATTCTGAGACTGCAGCCCGTCCGGGCCCGCACGGGCCTGGCGCGCAACACGATCTTCCCGCGCATTGCCCAGGGCCGTTTCCCAAGGCTCATTTCCCTGGGCGAGCGGGCCTTGGCTTCGCTTACGCGGGAGTTACCGGCTCAGGAGATTGAACGGTGAGGGATGACGCGGGACTGCGGGCCGCACTCCGAAAGCTCATCGAAGACGAGGTGCAGCAACAGCTCACTCAATATCGCGGTGTGGTGAATGCCGAGCTGTCGGTCATCGGCAAGAAATTGAAAACCGATATGGAAAAGATCAATGAGCATTTCACATCCCTGGCAAACGACATCCTTGCATCAAACAAATTGAGAGTCGCACAGGGGATTGAGCAAGCCCATGGCATCGTCGGAACGTGGGTCCGGGCCATTCTCTTCGGCGCTTCCATTCTCGCCGGAGTTGTCGCCGCCGCGTGGATTGCTGTCGCCTGGACCGAACAGCAATTCAGATGGCAGGTGGCGAAAAGCGCGGAGATCGCCGAACGGATCGCCGCTCAAGAGGACACCCTGGACCGCCTCAATCGTAGGACCGGCGGCCTTCTACTGACCGACCCAGACAGCGACGGTCACTGCTTCGTCCTGTTTCCATCCGACGCCGATGTGACAACCATTGGGCGCGCACAGGACCGCCCCGCTGTGGAAGTTGCATGCGATGAGTGAGCGAGAGAGCAACGCCCGGCGCGAGATCAAGGAAGCCTCCATTGGGGGTCTGGCGCACAAGCTCAAGGACACGGCCCCTCAACAGGCCGACGCTTCCGAGGAAGGCCAGGGACCGGCGGATGAGGCGCCGGATCGAGACGGGCCCGCAGATAACGCGGTCCCCCAACAGGCCGACGCTTCCGGGGAAGGCCAGGGACCGGCAGGCGAGACGCCGGATCGGCAGCAAGAGATTTTCGAGTTGCTACAGCGCGCGATCGAGGGAAACGAAGATGCCGGGGCGGTGGCCCAGGAATTGGGCGCCAGGCGGAATGCTCAACTGATGGAGGCGGCGGTTGAAATTGATCTGTTTGAACGCAAGAGCGCAACGGCCATACGCGAGCTGATGCAATCGTTGACCGCGGCGCAAACGCTGCTCAACCGCGCGTTCGAGGATTCCCAGGGGAAGAACGATTTTCAAGAAGCGATCACGGCATACGAGCGGATCAAATCCCGTTTTTGGGACAGCCTGGCGGAGTTCTTTAACGACGAACTGGAACAGATCCAGGACGAATTGCACTACGAGCTGCACACCCTCAAAGAAAATTACCGCGACGAGATCCGCGCCTTGATGTCGGGGAAGACCGCGCCGGTGTCTTTCCAGCAACGTGTCATTCGCGAAAAGTGGCTCCTTGTCGCCGCGTTGATTGCCGGCGTGGCCCTGGGGAGCGCCCTTGTCTCGATCGAAGCATTTTGGGGAAGCATGGCGAGTCTTTTGCATCCCTAAACGTGACGACGCACATAGGAGGAAGCCCATGCCAGGCAGCAGTGAATCCCGGGTTCGACGTATCCGGGTGGCCACGACGCCGGAGGAATTCAACGCATGCTTCGCCAGCGGCGAGGCGTTCGAGGCATCCCACGAGCTGGCCGCACAGATGGGGTTTTCCCCCACCACCGGGGACGTTGTCAGCAACGAAGAGTTCTTCGGGCCGCCCGATGACGGGGAGGGCGATTAAATGAGCCGGAGAAAGGATTTCATCGATTCACTGGTCGATGGCGCGTCTCGATTGCATCGTGCGGCGGCCACTAAAACCCAACACCAGGTCCGTGAGCTCATCGATCAGGGGGCGGATCCGAACCTGCGTAATTGGCGGGGCGAGACGCCGTTGCATCGCGCGGCCATTCGGAATCCCGACCTCGATGTTCACCGGGCCTTGATTGACGCCGGGGCCGACGTGAACGCCCGAGACGAGACGGGCGCGACCCCGCTGCATCGGGCCGCCCACAACGCCGCCCCTGCCCGCAGCGGCCTCTTGATCGAGGCCGGTGCCGATGTGCATGCGCGGGACAAGGACGGGGCCACGCCGTTGCACAACGCCGTGGAGTCCGGACGCGACGCAATAATAGGCCGTTTGATCGCGGCCGGGGCTTCCCTCGATGACCGCGACAGGGACGGGGCCACGCCACTGCATCGAGCGGTCGAGAAAGGTTGGGCCCAGGGCGCGAAGACGCTTCTCGAACATGCGGCCGATCCGAACGCGGGCGACAACCAGGGGCGGACCCCCCTGCATCGGGCCTATGCCGCCGGGCGGCCCGACATGGTGAACCGGTTGGTCGAAGCCGGGGCCAATCTGGAGGCGCAAGACCATACGGGCCGTGTCCCCATCCAACACCTTCACGGCCCGGACGACGATCGAGGGCGCGGGGAACAGGAGCAGGAAGCCAGAGCCAACGACCGCGGCCAAAGTTTCCGAACAGACGCGCGGGACTCTCGGCGAATTCAGAACGCTGTCAATCCGGCCGATCCAGAGGGACGGACCCCCTTGCATCGGGCGGCCGGGGAAGGCGCCTGTCTCGGCGTTCACCGTTTGCTTCAAGAGGGAGCCGATCCCAATACCGCCGATCGGGACCGCGTCACTCCGTTGCACCTGGGGGCAGGACGCACCGACGGGGCGGAAGTGGTGGCACGCTTGCTCGAGGCTGGCGCCACGCCTCACGCCCGGGACAGCGAAAGGTCGCAGACACCGTTGCACCTGGCCGTTCAATCCGATTCACCCGAGGCCGTGAACCATCTGCTGCAGGCAAACGCCAATCCGAATGCGCCCGACACGGACGGTGCGACACCCCTGCATTACGCCGCCTCCAATCGATCGCCGGACCTGGCCCAGGCATTGGTCGGGGCCGGGGCCGATCCCAATGCGCGAGACAACGCGGGGCGGACTCCAGTCGACGTGGCGACCGCGCGGGATTCCACCCCGACCGTGAACGTGTTGCTGGAAGCCCGCGCACAACAGCAGCAGCCGAACGATACGGAGCGCCGGGGCCGCCGGGCAGGGAAAACGACAGACGCATATCACAAGGAGTTTGCCGACGACATCATCGCCCAGATCGAGCGCGGCACCGCGCCGTGGCAGAAACACTGGCAGCCCGGAGAAAACCGCATGCCTGCGAACTTCTCGACGGGCGCGCGGTATCAAGGCGGGAATGCGTTGCAACTGATGGTCAAGCGCACCCAGCGCGCCTGGAACGACAACCGCTGGGGCACCTACAAGCAGATCAAAGAGGCCGGAGGGCAGGTACGGAAAGGCGAACGCGGCACCACGGTCCTGGTTTACAAGCCTCCACGGCGGGCCGACGGCACCGAAGCCACCCCGGGCGAGGTGGCCGAAGACAAACCGAAGAATCCTGATACGGAGCGGACAACGCGGCCGATGTGGCGGCGCTACACCGTGTTCAACGTCGAGCAGGCCGACGGCCTCAAACTCTCTGACCGGGCCGCGGCGAGGCCCGGATGGGAAGCGCAGCAGAACGTGGAGAAAGTCATCCGGGCAGTTGGGGTGCGGATCCGGGAAGTCAACGGGGACCGCGCCTACTACAACATGCACCGCGACGAGATCGTGTTGCCCGAGCGGTCCCAATTCAAGGACGCGGAAGGCTATTACCAGACCGCGCTCCATGAGGTCGGCCACAGCACCGGGCACAAGAGCCGGATGAACCGGGAGAGTCTGCGCCAGGGCACCGATGCCGGCTTCGGATCGGAGGCGTACGCGCGGGAAGAACTCCGGGCGGAAATCAGCGCCATGATGTCGTCCGATCGCCTGGGCGTGGCCTATGAGCCGCAACATGCAACCGCCTACGTCAAGGGGTGGGTCGCGGTGCTCAAGGACGATCCGAAGGAGATCCACAGGGCGGCGGCCGAGGCCGGGCGCATCTCCGATTACGTCTGTGAAGCGCCCGAGCGCCAACGCGACAACGAAATCAAGAAGGCCAAGGACACATTGCCTGAAGCCGGGGCGCCGGAGCGCGGGCGCTCGATACCCGCGCTGGCCCCCGTAGCGCGCGAACCCCAACCGGAGACGCCCGTTCCGGCTAAAGCGCCGGAGATCGAGTTGAGCCGCTAACAGAGCGAACAGAAAGGAGTATTGCTCATGTCTGAAACGAAACCCGCGGATGAGATCCGCATTGGCCGCGTCAAAGCCACCATCTGGATGAATGCCACCGGGGACGGACAGGCCCGCTACAGCGTCGTCTTTTCGCGCCTCTACCGCGAGGGCGACCAGTGGAAGAGTACGCACGGCTTCGGCCGCAATGACCTCTTACTGCTGGCCAAGGTTGCCGATATCGCACACACCCGAGTCTCTGCGTTTCGTCAAGACGACAGGGCCGAGGCCGAGGCGGTGGTGGAAGCGGAGGCATAGCCGGGTGGATCGTTTTGACACACGCGAGAGAACGTCTCTTGACCGCCGGCCGGAACCGGGGCGGGGGCTCCGGCCCGAGCGGGCCCCGGAGCGCCCCGGCCACCGCCGCAACTACGACCCGGGCCGGGAGAAGCACGACATCAAAGAGCGGATAAACGCCGCCGTTGCCGATGTGAGTCATTACCGCGTCGTCGCCGTCGCCGACATTGTGCGGGAGCGTTTCGGGGGCAACCCGTATGCGGCGCGGAAAGCCATCGATCAGATGAAGGCCGATGGCTTCGTTACCGAACGCGCCCTGCAGGGACCGGAAGGCGGGACATACCGCGCCCTGTCCCCAACCGCGGCTGGAGCCCGCGAAGCGAGGGCGCAGGGCGGTGCCTGGAGAATGGACCCGAAACAACGGACCTGGGACCGCGCAGGATCGAAATCGCGCGACATGGCCCATGACGTGGCCATCTACCGTGCCGCACGGGCCGAACAGGCGGGCATCGAAGGGCGCGGCGCACGGCTGTGGCGGGTCCGCACCGACGCGGAACTCAAAGCCGAGATCAACAGCCGCTCCGAGGCCGCCCGGCGCCGCGCCGGCCGGGCCTCCGCCGACCGCGCGCGCTTCGAGGCCGCCGAAGCGTTACACCTTCCCATCCGGAACGGCCAGGTGCAGTACCCGGACGCGCAGCTGGAATATCTGGAACCCGACGGCCTCACCCGGGGCCACGTCAACATCGAAGTCGTCTCGGGCAACTACCGCGGGGCGGACATCGCGGCCAAGGCCGCGGCGGGCTTCACGCTGCACGGCAACGGGAGCGACCGCGCCCAATCGCTGATCGACAATGCCGGGAAACTCGCCAGCTCGGGCAGCCGTGACGGTGGGGGCCGCCCTCGAGCACAGCAGGGCAAGGGAATTATCGAATTATGAAACCCATCTTCTTCGGCATCGGCATCACGGCCGCATGGGCCGGAACGACGGCTCTTCTGGTCGGGCCGCGGCTCGGCTTTCTCTCACCCTGGTGGGGCACCATCGTTCGCGCGTATGGGCTGACGCTCGCCCTCCACGTGGGCGCGTTGCTCGTCACCAGCATTGTTGTGTTCTACGCGCTGGCGCGTGTCGCCGGGCTGGCCGATCTTGGGCGGCGGGTCGATCTGGTCGAGCGCGGCATTCGCCGTGGCTCAGGCGATCGGGACCTGCAACATGCCCTCGACCGGAGCGATCAAGGTCTGTATCTCGATTAACAAACATACGGGGAGGTCAACGATGACTCTGTCTACAAACAACAAAGGGTGGCACCGCGGCGCCTGGGTCGTGGCAATTCTGCTATGCGCTCCCGTCACCCTATGGGCGCAGAGCCCCTGGCTCCAGGCCATCACGGTGCTGGAGGCCGCCTTTACCGGGCCGATCGCGCGCGGGCTGGCTCTGATCAGCATCGTCTGTGGCGGCCTGATGTTCGCCTTTGGCGAGGGCGGTAGCAAGAAGGCCATGGCCGGGATCATCTTCGGTGTCGGCATGGCCGTGGGTGCGGTCAACTTCCTTGGCTGGCTGTTTCCCTGATGGCGCGGCAAGGAAAGCGGCTCTGGCCGTGTTACCGAAGCCTGAGCCGCCCGCTCACCATCATGGGGGTCGAGCGCACGTGGTTCATTTTGAGCGCCACGCTTGCGCTCGCCTTGTGGAACGCCCTGAATGCCATCGTCACGGCGATGGTGGTCTTCGCTGCGCTGTGGGGCGCGGGCTACCTCGCCTGGAAACAGGACCCCAACATGCTCACGATCCTCAAGGCGTCGACCCGTTTCAAGGCGCGTTACGACCCGGGCAAATGGATCGCCGAACCGTGGCGGGTGATCCTGAAAGGACGGAAGGGATGAATCTTGCTGTTGAACGTAGGGAATACGATGCGGCCGGCCCTCTGGCCGAAGAGTTGCCCTGGTGGGGTTACCTCAAAGACGACCGGACCTGTCTCACTCGGGATGGCCAATTCTTATGCGTCGGCCGCATCACCCTGAGCCCTCTCGACGGCCGCACGGGCGAGGCGCTCGATGCGGTCCTTGAACGCTGGACCCGGCTGCTCTCCAATGTCGAGCCTGGCGGCCGCCTCCATTTCTATCTGCTCCGGCGGCCGGTGTGTCTCCCCGGCGACACATCCCATCTTGGCGATAGCGTCTCGGCAATCGCCCGCCGGCGGCGCAGGACATTCCTTACCGAACGATTGCAGGACGTCGAGGCGTATCTGGTCTGGTGCCACGATCCCGGATTGAAACAGGCCACCGCGACGCATGGCCGGGGGCCGTGGTGGCTCAACACCGCGCGCGCCTGGCTCGCCAGAAACCGTGCGCCCTATGAGGCCATCTATCTTTACGATGAGATCGAGTCCGCTGCCGGCAGGTTCCGGCAGCTTGTCGATGCGGGTTCGAAGCTCGTCTCCGACCTGACCCCGATCGAGCTGTTGAACGGACCCGACGGGGGCCGATTCCTCTCTGAGTTGGTCAACCAGCCGGGCTTGCCCTGGGATGGTTCCGTCGGCTCCGGTCTGAACTGGAGCCTTGCCGTTTCCGAGCTCGATGCCGAGCGGCGCTTCCTGCGCCTCGACGGAGAACCCGTCATCCTCTATTCCCTGCTCTCGCCACCCGCCGCGGCACGCGCCAACATGCTCAACGACCTCTACCGCCTCGACGCCCGCATGACGGTGTCGCTGGAATGGCGGCCCTACACGACCGAGGCGGGACGGAAGAAGATCAACTCCGCGCGCAAGCACTATTTCTCGCAGCGGTACTCGATGATGGCGCACGTTCAGGAAACCGAGGGCAGCGCCACCGCCATGGAGGACAGCGTGGCCAGCGCGGAGTCGGATCGGTTGTCGAGGGCCCTGGTCGAGCTGGAAACCGATGGCATTGCCTATGGCGACATCAGCTTGTCCATTGCCTTGCACGGCGCGCTGGCCGACATCGAGCGGCTGGACGGCGACGTGCGGCGCATCTTCGCAACCTGGGACGCCAAACTGATCCGGGAGGGCTATGGGCAGCTCGCCCAGTGGTTCAATCGGATGCCGGGCCAGCCCCGTTCCCGGCAACTCCGCAAAGTGCTGGTGTCCGCCGGAGCGGCGGCCTCGCTCGCGCCGCTGTTCGGCCCGCCGCGCGGTAGAGAACAGAGCGCCCATCTTGGGGCACCGGCACTCACAACGCTTGAAACGCACTGGCAGACGCCGTTCTTCTACGACCTCTTTGCCGGCGATGTCGGCCACACGCTGATCCTCGGGGCAACCGGTGCGGGCAAGAGTTTCACCTTGAACTTCCTGCTCGTTCAAGCGCTGCAATACCGGCCGCGCATTTTGATTCTGGATCTGGGCGGAAGCTATCGCTGGCTCACCCGTTTCCTGGGCGGGGGCTACCTGAAACTGTCGCCCAATGAGGGCACATCGGGCGATTCCTT
This sequence comes from Terriglobia bacterium, assembly GCA_965263045.1. Taxonomy (GTDB): domain Bacteria; phylum Acidobacteriota; class Terriglobia; order 20CM-2-55-15; family 20CM-2-55-15. The sequence goes on along the minus strand of CBDHGK010000027.1, from coordinate 104,900 downwards.
CCGGTTGCGCCCGTTCAGTCTCCCTCCCGGTGAACGCACGTTTCAGTTCCTTACCGGATGGGTGACCCTACTGCTTCGGCTCGGCGGCATGGAAACCACCGGCGACGATCCCACCGAAATCCGCAAACGCATCGAAGACATCTATGCCTTTCCTCCGGCACGGCGCGACCTGAGCGCGCTGGTCCGCTCCTTGCCCAAGCGCATGTGGGGCGCGATGGGACGCTGGCACGGCGCGGGCACTTGGGCCCGGTATTTCGACAACGCGGCCGATGGCGACGATCTGGAATTTGCCGACTGGCAAGTGATCGATCTGGCGGGGGCGGCCGAGCATGAAGACCTCTGCGAAGCCGCCATGTTCTACCTGCTCGAACGCTTGCGAATTGCCCTGGAAGACCCCGCTGACATTGCACGCGTCAAGCTCATGGTCGTCGATGAGGCATGGCGCTATCTCCGGGATCCCGCCGTGCTGTCCTATCTCGCCGAGGCCGCGAAGACCTGGCGGAAGAAAAACGCTGCCCTGATCATGGCGACACAGAGCGCCGCCGATGTGACCGAGACGCACGGCGCAGCCGGGCTGCTCGAATCCATGCCCACCAAGGTGTTCCTGGCCAACCCCAATATCCCCGACAAGGTGGGCGAGATATTCCGTCTCAATGAGACCGAAATGGACACCATTCGGTCTCTGGTCCCGAAGATGGAACTCTATCTGAAGCGCGCCGGCACGGCCGCGATCCTCCGTCTCGAAGTCGATCGGGCCAGTTATTGGCTCTACACCTCCAACCCCCGTGATTCCGAACGACGAGCGCGCTTGATCGAGGAACACGGATTACTGCGCGCCCTGGAAATCCTGGGCGCGGGGACTTAAACCCAGTGACTCTCGGAAGCACAGAGACACCGTTACCGGGAATCGCGCAACGGACCCGTTGCGGTCCGGAGCTGATGGAGGTTGAAATGGAACAACGCCAACCCAAATTACGGTACCCCCTCATCCCGGAGAGTTTTTTATGGGGCTTGCTCCTGGGCGTGTTACTGGTGTTCGTACCCGGACCGCTTTTTCCCCCACCCATAGCCGCCGCGGCGACGCTTATCGCGCCTTCGGCGACCGAATATGCCGCCCTTGACGGACTCGCGGCAGCGATCGCCGCCGTTGGGATTCTCCTGATCCTTGGGCCAATCCTTGTAGTGAAGACCGTCCGCGCGCGACGGCCACCCCGGCCGCGCCCGCCCCGCCAGGGCCAGTCCGAAGCCCAGGACGCCGCCGCCATCAATGGCGCCGGCGATGGAGTACTTGAACGCGATGCTGAAGATATGAAGTCGCTCCAACTCGCCGCCGGGCAGGGCAACGCCACCGCCCAACACAAACTCGCGGGACGTTACCGATTGGGCTGGGACGTCCCCCAGGACGAGGCCGAAGCCGTCCGGTGGTACCGGCGGGCCGCCGACCAAGGCCGCGCCGCCACGCAGGGCGACACTATGGCTCAAAAGAGCCTCGGGGACATGTACACCGAGGGCCGGGGCGTCCCCCAGGACGAGGCCGAAGCCGTCCGGTGGTTTCGTCAGGCTGCCGAGCAAGGGGACGATACTGCCCAAAACTGCCTTGGGTGGTTTTACGAGTTCGGAATTGGCATACCGCAAGACCTCTCCGCAGCTGTCACCTGGTACCGCCGCGCCGCCGCGCAGGGGCACGCGAACGCCCAAGTCAACCTCGGCTGGTGCTACGAGTTCGGGAAGGGCGTCCCACAAAACCTCCCCGAGGCTGTCACCTGGTACTGCCTCGCCACTGAGCACGGGAAAGGCTCATGGCATCTGGCGCGCTGTTACGAGTTCGGGAAGGGCGTCGCGCAAAACTTCCCCGAAGCTGACAAGTGGTACCGCCGGGCACACGGCCCGCGCGGCTCTTTTCGCCCGCTCTTGCGCGCAGTAACCGCAAAGGACCTGATACCCAAAGGAGATAACGCATGAAGACCTTCAAGACAGCTTTTCCTGGTCTCGCCCTGGCGCTCGCGGGGATCGGCCTGTTCTTCGTGGTTGGCGCGGACGCCTCGCAAGGCCCCATGCTTCGCATCGAGGCAATTCCCGGTGTCGATCAACTGGTCGATATTCAAGCGCAGGTGCGTCATACCACCGTCATCGTTCTGCCGGAGAACGAAACGATCCTCGATTTCGTTGTCGGGGATTCCGAGTACTGGCATCTGACCGGCGCGGCGAATGTGGCCTTCCTGAAACCCATTGCACCGGGTGTGGAAACCAACGTCGCGCTGATTTGCGAATCCGGCCAGATTTATTCCTTCCTCGCATCCGAGGGCGGGGAGCCGCACCTGGTCGTCCGGATCGAGCCGGCGGCCGACGAGGGCGACACACTCATAGCGGCCGAACCACATACCCCCGCCTTCGTTGCCCGTTCCGAAATCACGGCCTATCAGGCCCTCGCCCAACAAGCCCAGGAGACGGCGCGCACGGCCCAGATCTCGGCCGACACCTTGGCCGATGAAGCCCGCGCCGAGGCCGCCGCTGCGGTGGAGGACTTCCGGGCGGATTACCCCACGCGGCTTCATTTTGTTTACACCCTGTCGGATCGTGCACAGGATCCTCCCTTCAATGTCGAAGCCATGTGGCACGACGGACAGTTCACCTATCTCCGCTCACACGCCCAGGAATCCCCGGCGCTCTATGAAGCCGTCGACGGTGACCCGTCGCTGGTCGCCTATGACCTCACCGAAGACGGCCTGTTCATTGTGCGGCGGCGCCTCAATTCAGGCTGGCTGCAAATTGGAGAGCGGCGCGCCACCTGGCGCTATGAACCGGAGCGTTAAGCATGAGTGTATGGAAAAAGATTCCCATTCCGCCTGCTGGTGTGATGCCGGGCGGCCTCGTTACCAAAATCGGGATCGCGGCCACGTCCTTGCTCCTGGCCGCCATGCTACTCACCTACACGTTCACCGGTGGCGGGCGACAGGATGCTGAGATCGAGCTTCCCGAGGCCGCCGGCCTCGGCCTTCAACAACGCGCCCAGGCCGCGATCGAGGCCGAGGCGCGACGGCAAGCCGACCAGCTCCGGCTACAGGCTGATGCGGCCGGACGCCAGTTAGCTCAGCTACAGGGCGAACAGGAATCGAATGCAGCCCTGTTGAGCGCCGGCATCGTCCCGTTCCAGGGTCAAGACCCCGAGACGGGCTTGCTTCCCGACGATCAGCCGGTCCCCTTCGGCGGCCAGGCCCCCCGCACCGAGGCCGAGGCGGCCTTGCTTGAGACGCTGCGGCTCGAGGAAATAGAACGCCGGCGGCGTTCCCTGCGCACCGAACCGCTCGTGCTGTCCTATCGCAACACCGATGCCGGGCAAGCAACGGGCGGGGGTGGTGGAACGAGGGTGGGAGCACTGGCCGAGCTCCCCGGCACACCTCCCGGCCGGGTTCCGGCCGCCCAGGCTCCCTGGGCCACCTCGCCCGGTGTCACAGCCGAAGGCGCCGTTTCAACGGCCGGGGAGTTTCTCCAATTGCTCACCGAACTCAATGACCGGGAACTGGCCGCTACCGGGCAGCTCCCGCCGGCGGCGGGGGGTGATGGCCCCACAGACGTGGCCTCTGCCCTTTCCCTCGTGCAGCCTGAAAGCGAAACACCCGTCGTCGACCGACCTGCCGATCCGGCTGGTTGGGACCGGATTTATGAAGGATCGTTTCTGGAAGCCGTTCTGGTCACCGAGCTCAGCGGCGAGTTTCCCGGGCCGGTCCTCGCCAATGTGGCTGTCCCCTTCTATTCCGCTGACCGCCAACGGGTCCTCGTCCCGCGTGGCGCGCGGGTTGTCGGCACCGTCGGAGCCGTTTCCGGGGCCGATCAGGAACGGCTCGCCGTTGCCTTCCACCGCATCCTCTGGCCCGACGGCCGCAGCGTTTCGCTCGAATTCAACGGCCTCAACCAGATTGGGGAAAGTGCGCTCAAGGATGAAGTCGATCGCCATTACTTCTCGATGTTCGCCGCGGCCGGAGCCGTCGGCATCCTTTCCGGGCTCACCGCGATCGGATCGAACCCCTACGCCGGAGGCCGGGCCGGTTTCCAGGCCGGAGCCAGTCAAGGGCTTGGGGAAGGTGCGGTGCGGATTCTCGACCGCTTCCTCAATCGCCTGCCCACCATCACGATTCGCGCGGGCCACCGCTTGCGCATCTGGTTCACCGGCGATGTTCTCGTACCACCCGAACCGCCACCGACAGGAGGCCTTCAATGACGATCAAACACGCGATCGCTTTCTCTCTTTCTCTCGCTCTTACTGGGGCCGTTGCCATGCCGCCTGGCGCGAGCGCGCAGTTCGACCTGGACCTGCAAGCCACCGAGATCGGCACTCAGGTTCAGGAGATCCTCAATCGGGTCACTCAATACACGGCACAGCTCACTCAATTCACCCGCCTCGACTGTTCGGCGCAGGGCATGGCGGCGGGCGCCGAAGCAACCCCGATAAACGAGGCCGCCGTTCTCTGTGACACCCTCGACATGATCGGCGCGTTCAGGGATTCCTACCCACAGTTGCTCGCCGTGCCCACCGATCTGCTCAATACACCCGCGCCGCTTCCCGACTGGCGCGACCTGTTGGGAGCCGCCGATACCGTCACCGAGGCCGATATTCGCAACGTCTACCCGGACAGCGCCGACCGGGCGGTGGCCGTCTTTCAGCGCCGGCGCGACTATGCCGATCGCAGCATCGTCCTTGCACATGCGCGGGCCGATGCTGCGACCGCACTTACGGATACCCTGGACGCGGCCCAGGCCGCTGTTGCGGACCTTGAAGCGCGCAGCAGCGTCACCCGCACGGCTCTTGCACAAACTCAAGTGGCTGCCGCGCTCACCCGGGCGCGCTTACTCGTCGCGCTTTCTAACCTTCGCTCTCAAGAAGCGGCCGCCCAAGCCGCCGATGTTTACATCGCGGAAGTGGCGCGGCGGCAGATCGCCTCGCGCCGGCTGGCCGACCGTGCCGCTCTTGAAGCGCAGTGGGCTCTGGAGAGGGCAACCGTGGCGGCGGCGGCCGATCAGAGAATTCAATCCATGTACGGCGGCTTTCAGATCCCGGACGGCCTGGGCGGGAACTGAATACCGCCACATTCATCAAGGAGCATCCCCAATGAAGAAAACACTCATTGTCCTCTTTGCAATCGTCGCCTTGATCGGGAGCGCGGGTTTCGAGACTGTCACCGCCCAAGATGGCGGCGTGGCCGCCTACCTGGTGATGATCGCCAACCAGGGCACACAGATTACGAATCAACTTACGGCCCTCACACGCATGACGGCCCATATCGACCAACTCACCGGGCAGTTCGAGCATCTGAAAGAATCCGCCCTGGGACAGATCGGCGCAATTACAGACCCCATCGCCGATCTCGTTGCCGTGCCCACCGACCTGCTCAACACCACGCGCGACTGGCACTCCGATTTCACCGGCCCGGCCGGGAGTCTCGTGACGGCACTGACAGAACTGAGTGACGGCACATCGCTCAGTGAGAGCTGGCGCGACGTGTTGCAAGAGGCGGACACCGTCACCGAGGCCGATATTCGGAACGTCTACCCGGACAGCGCCGATCGGCCCGTGGCCGTCTTTCAGCGGCGGCGCGACTATGCCGATCGCAGCATCGTCCTTGCACATGCGCGGGCTGATGTTGCGGCGTCGCTGGCAGCAACCGCCGCCGCAACACAAGACAAGATCGACACTGTAGCCGGGGAAAACAATGTTTCCGACACGGCGCTGCAACAAGCGGTACTCGCTGGAAATCTCTCGCAGGGACAACTTCTGGCCGCACTCGCTCAGATGGAAGCCTGGGACGCTTCGGCAGCCGCGGCCGAAGCCTACAACGCGGAAGTGGCGCGGAGAGAGGCCGCCTCGCGCCGACTGGCCGATCGTGCCGCTCTTGAAGCGCAGTGGGCCGAGGAGAGGGCGACCCTAGCCGCAGCGGCCGATCAGAGAATCCAATCCATGTACGGCGGCTTTCAGATCCCGGACGGCCTGGGCGGGAACTAACGGCGATGATGAAAAAACGGGTTATTGCCTGGACGCTCCTGGTTGCACTCACCGTGGCGGTCCCGGCCTTCGGCATCTTCGGCATCCCCAGTCCCGAAGACTTGCTTATCTGGTTCGTCCTGCGGCCGATGATGCACGGCAATCAGCGGGCAATGATCGCCAACCAGCTTGAGCAGCTTCGGCAGCTCGTGGAACAGCTACAGACTGCCCGGAGCCAGCTCACCCACGTCACCGATTCCGTCGAGGGCCGGGTGGGTCCGATTGCAGACCCTATGGCCGACCTTGTCGCAGCTCCGACCGATCTACTCAACACCACGCGCGACTGGCACTCCGATTTCACCGGCCCGGCCGGCGACATGGTGACTTCTCTCGGCGAGCTCACCGCCAACGGGGAGTCGTTCAGTCGGAGCTGGCGCGATGTCTTGGGAGCCGCCGATACCGTCACCGAGGCCGATATTCGGAATGTCTACCCGGGCAACGCCGATTCCGCTGTGGCCGTCTTTCGGCGCCGGCGCGACTACGCCGATCGCAGCCTGGAATATGCCGGAGCCCGGTCCGACGCCGGGGCCGACCTGGTCGCAGTCCACCAGGCCACCACCGCGGCCCTGGGCCGCATCGGGGAGCGGATTGATACGGACCCCGATACTGGCGGGGCAAACCGTTCATCGGCGGCGCTCACCGAGGGCGATGTGCTCGGCTCGCTCTCGCAAATCCGAACCCTGATCTCTGTTGGACGCAGCCGCGCCGTCGCCGCAACCCAGGACGCAGCGGCTCGCTTTCGTCAAGAGGAACTCCGGCGGGGGCATGAGGCGCGGCGGTTGGCCGATCGGGCCGCTCTTCGAGCGCAGTGGGCCGGGGAACAGGCAAGCATAGCCGCGGCGGCTGATCAGAGAATCCAATCCATGTACGGCGGCTTTCAGATTCCTGACGGCCTGGGCGGGAACCCAATACCATGATGACGCCCGTGATGATGCTCCAGCTTGTCCCCACCATCCCGGCCGATCCGGCCGCGGCTCCGGACCCCGCGACCGTTGTGTCGGGCATCATGGATCAGGTGATTCTTGCAGCCGCGCCGCAAGTCCACGCCGCAGGGCTGGACCTGTGGCGCGGTCTCGCCGCCATTCTGATTGTCTGGACCGGATTGCGGATCGCTTTTACCGGAGACTTTCGTCCGTGGGACATTGTTCGAGTCGTCATCGCCCTCTGGTTTCCGTGGGCAATGCTCACCTTCTATCACGATCCGCTTCCCGGATCGACCCGCTCTTTTACAGAGGCCATCACTGACGGCGGGAGCTGGCTGCAACTCATCTTGATTCAGAATACCGGCGAGGATTTCCTTGTCACATTCTCGCAGCTCTCTCAAAATCTCTTCGCGCGCGCCCAAGCGATGGAGCTGGGATCGGGGGGCGGGTTGATGGACATGATTGTGGGTGGCCTCACCGACCTCTCCTACCTGCTCATGTCCTTTCTCCACACCATCATCTTCGAGCTATTTCTTTTGTTCATTCTCCTCTGCCTCGTTGTGATTTATGGCGTTTCAATGGCACAGGTTCTATGGGCACAGCTCGCCCTGGGTGTCCTCTTGATCCTCGGGCCGCTCTTCATTCCCTTCCTCCTGATCGAGCCCCTCGCCTTCCTGTTCTGGGGATGGTTCAAGAGCATGTTCACCTACACCCTCTATGGCGCGATAGCAGCGGCGCTGATGCGCGTCTTCCTCGCGGCGAGTATCGGTTGGATGAATGCCATCGTGAATGGTCCACCACCCGGCACAAACATGCTCTGGCATAGCACCGCCTGGTTTTTAAGCATCGTGCCGCTCACCATTGCCGGGCTCCTGTCCTCACTCATGATCGGCCAGCTCGCCTCACAAATCACCGGAGGCGGCGCGGGCGGCGGGATCATGGGCATGATCGGCCAGGCCGGGCAGAGCCTTTCCAAACTCAAGGGAGTATAAACGTCGTGAAAAAACCCAAAGACAACGCATCCGACGCCGGAAAACAATATGCCGAGATATGGGGCGAGACGATCCACTCGAACCGTCACCTGCGCGTGTTCACCATCGTCCTCGGCGTGTTGCTCCTGTTCGTCTCCATCGCCGTGGTTCGCCTGTCTTCGGTCGAGCCGCCGCGGCCGATTGTCGTTCGAGTCGATGAAGTCGGCCGGGCCGAGGCCCTGGCCTATGAGGCGGTCCAGGCTCAGGCCGATCCCCGCGACCCGACCACCAAGTATTTCCTCAACCGCTTTCTTCATGACCACTTCGGCCGCCGCCGGGCGACGGCCCAGCAATACTGGCCGCGCAGCCTCCGCTTTCTCAGCACCGATCTGGCCAACGCGGCCTTCACCGCCACCAATGAGGAAATCGCCATGCTGGCCGCCGGCATCACCGGAGAAGAACTCCGGGTCGAGAATGTCATCCTCCGGATTCAGGCCAACCCGGCCGCGCCGCACGGTGCGGTCGCTGACTTTGTCCTTGTCCGCACCCAACAGGAGCGCGAGGTTTCCAGGGAACAATGGACCGCCACGATGCAGTTTGTTTTCATGCCGGTCATACCGGCCGACCTGGTCATTTTTAACCCCATGGGCATTCAGGTTACATACCTCGAAACAGATAGAGCCCTTATCACCGAAGCCCCATGATTGCTCATTTGCGAGAGCGTGAAAAAAACCTTGAACCGTTCGGGTGGAGCCAGCAAGACGCCGAGTGGGTTGCGATGGTCTGTCTCCATAGCGGCGTGTTCACCCGTGTTCAATACTCCGATTATTTCAACGCGCATCACAGCCGGGCCGGGCGCTTTGTTCAAAGCCTCGTGGCCCTGAGACTTGCCGTGGACGAGGAGATTCCAGTCAGCACCACCAGGAACCGCACGCGGGCCTGCCGGATCACCCACAAGAGCATCTATCAGGAGCTGGGGATTCCCAACGTCCGGCACCGCAAGATCGCCGATCCGGCCGTCTATCTCCGGCGGCTCCTGTCGCTCGATTACGTCATCGACCACCCCGAGCTGGAATGGCTCCCCACCGAAACCGAGAAGGTTTGGTTCTGCAAACATCTCGACATCAGGAAGGACCGCCTGCCGGGGCGGCTCTATACCGGAGCGGCCGGAACTCTCACCCGGTATTTCCCCCTGAAATTGCCCATTGCCGCGGGCCGGACCGTCACGTTTGTCTATGTCGATCCTGGGAACGACACCATCGCGGAACTGCGGCATTGGGGTCAGTCACACGAGCATGTTTGGGCGGGCATACGCAAACACGGGATGCAGGTTCATGTGGCGGCCATAGCACTCAACTCCAAGGCCGGGAATCGGGCGCGGTCTGTCTTGACCGGTTGGGCGCGGGATCGGGAAGGCATCAAGGCCGGCAGTGACCGGGAGGGGGAATTACAGAAGGAACTGGATGTGGTATCCAGGGGCATCGACACCTTCAACTCCGAGATTTTCGCGCGCTACGGGGGCCAGCAACAAACCGCCCGGCGCTACCGGGAACTCAAGGACATGCTGGCAAGACCGTTGCCGTACAACATTCGGATCGACACGTTCGAGATATGGCGCTCCGAACGGATTTATCCCGATGGGGTGAACCTCTATGAGAGTCCGGCATGAGAACAAGAGCCGCTTATTTTCCGGGGAGGATATGGGTCTTGTTCCAGTCTCAGAACCGAGGGACAGGACAGCGAAAATTGGGCCTTCAATGCGCAACTCCGGTGCCGCTCTGGGCATGCGCATTGAAAACGGGGGTCAATGCGCACGATCAATGCGCACATTTCTATGCCCCATATCATCCGTGTTTCCTTGTGGTTAGCTCAATGCGCAAACCCCTGCTCAGCGCCGGTCGGAAGAGGGAGGGAGTGACGGGAGCGACCCCACTTTTTTGTGGCTCGTGCGGCGCTCGACACCCTTCTCAATGCGCATTGCGGGTGTCGGTCGCCGCTCTCCCCGGTGGGGGTCGCTCCCGTCACAATAATCCCTGCGGGAAGGCTCGGATTCCGGAGGCTGATCGGGCATGAAATGGAGTCATGTTTTCCTCTTCTTCGTGGCGCTTGACGTCTCGGTCGCGCGCTATATTCTGAGTCCATTTCCGGACGGATCGGAGAACCCCGTTGTGGCGCTGATGGCCCTCGATGCACCCGTGCTTCTCTGGATCGCGCATGGCTGGTATGCCGCCATGCCCGGTGTCATGGTGGTGATCGGCGTGACGCTCGTTTCCGGCGTATGGCGGGTCTGGTTCGAGACGGCTCCAACGAAGAAACAGGGCAAGGGCGGGCTGCCGCCGTGGCCGGTCACCGACACGGATGAGAACCCGGCCCTTGTCGTCGGGGAGACGCATCACCCGGTCGAGGCCCGCGAGGTGCCGAACCCGGACTGGCTCGTGATCCCGGAACGCGGCCTCTATACCGGAATCGCCATCTTCGGGGCGGTCGGGTCCGGGAAGACCTCGGCTTGCATGCACCCGTTTGCCCGGCAATTGCTCGGCTGGCAAGCCACGAATCCGGAGCGCCGGGCGGCCGCCCTGGTCCTCGAAGTGAAGGGGGATTTCTGTTACGACATCCGGGAGATTCTGGAAAAGGCCGGCCGGGAAGACGATTACATGGAACTGAGCTTGAACGGCGAATATCAGTGGAACCCCCTGGGCGCGCACTGGCTCGATTCCTACTCACTGGCATATACCGTTTCGTCGCTCCTGAATCAGTTGTTCGGCAAGGGGAAGGACCCGTTCTGGCAGCAATCCTACACGAACCTGGTGCGGTGGATTATCGAGCTGCACCGGATTTTTCCCGACCGTTGGGTCACCTTGCAGGATGTTTACCGATGCGCGATCGACCCCGAGCTGTTCAAACAAAAGATCAGGGAGGCGGCCATTGTCGTGGAGACACAAGCGAATGGAGCGATCGTGGTTTCGGCTGATGAGTGGGCCAAGCGTGAAGAGGAGTTGCTTGCGCTCGGCCCCTGGATCGAACTTCCCGGCGGGGAATTCCAAACCCCATGGCGGGGAGCCGCTGCGAACTGGTTGCACGCGCAAGGTGCGATCTACAGCAGCCGGGCCGTGAAGGCTCACACCGACACCGACGAATTGGGGGCACGGCTGGAAAGCGTCAACACCTGGTACGAGAAGGATTGGATGAATCTGGACCCGAAACTGCGAACCTCGTGTGTCGAGGGCATTTCCAGTTTCCTGTCCCTGTTCGACATGGCCGATATCGCCGCAATTTTCTGTCCGAAGGCCCCGCCGGTGAAGGACGAGGACGGCACGGCACGGAAACCCCGTGAGTCGGGGGAAGACGGCGGCCAGGAGGACGAGAAACCCGACGGGCGGCCGCCGACCGATAAGGCCAGGATGCGGCAGCACCTTCCACCCCTGGACGAGCTGATCGAGAGCGGAAAGGTCCTGGCTCTCAACATGCCCTCTGGCTCGAATCCGGCGCTCGCTCGCGCCATCGGCGTGTTCCTCAAAAACGCCTGGCTCCAGACCCTGCTCCGGCGGCCGGCACAGATGAAAGCGGACTCTGAGCGTTACTTCCGGCCCGCCGTCTTCATCTGTGACGAGTACCAGTCCTTCGCCTCAGTCGGCGAGGATGATCCGAGTGGGGACGAGAAGGCGTTTGCCCTCACCCGGCAGTGCCGCGTCATCCCTATAGTCGCCACCCAATCCATATCCTCGCTCCGATCCGTCCTGGGCACCTCCGAGGCGTGGCGTGCGCTCTTGCAGACCCTTCGCACCCGGATCTTCCTCTCTCTCAGCGACGACGCGAGCGCCGACCTCGCCTCGAAACTCTGCGGGCAGGTGGCCCGGATCAAGCCGAGCTGGACCGTCACCGAATCCGCACAACAGGCCCAGGTGTCCCTGCTCTCAGGACGGGCCGGTGGAACCAAGGGCTCAGTGGGCACGAGTAAATCATTCCGGGAACAGCGGGAGGCTTTGTTTCAGCCGAGGGAGTTTGGATTGCTGCCCAATTGCCAGGCCATTTGCTTGCCCTATGACGGCACCCACGCGACCAGTGCCGTTCGGGTCTATCTCAAACCCTGCTACCTTCCCGAAACAACACCCTACTGGCGAGCGGTCGAGGCAGGGAAAATATGAGCCTCACACGCGGCATGGACTATCTGCGCCCGTTCCTGCCGGGGCTGGAATCGGTCCTCGAAGATGAGGACGTCAGCGAGATCATGATTAACGGGCCGGGCAACGTCTGGGTTGAAAGCCGGGGGAAAATCCGGGAGCATCCCGCTCCCGGCCTCGATGAGGCCGCGCTCGATCGGGCGGCTATTCAGATCGCCCGGCCCCTCGGCCTCGATCCGGCCACAGCGCCGATCCTCGATGCCCGTCTGGATGACGGCTCCCGTGTGGCGATCTGTGTGCCACCGGCCGCACCGCACGTCGCCATCACCATCCGGCGATTCGGCAAGCGGAGCTACTCGCCCGAAGATCTCGTGCGCTTCGGCTCACTACCCCAAGAAGTGCTGGACGAGGCGCGGGCCGCGCTCCTGGGGCGGCGGAATATCCTGGTCAGCGGCGGGACCGGTTCGGGTAAGACCACGCTGCTCAATGCCCTGGTCGAGTTGCTCCCCGCTGACGACCGCATTGTTTCCATCGAGGATACCCTGGAACTCCGCATCGACCGGAAAAACTGTGTCCGCTTCGAGGCACGGGGGATCGACAGTAAATCGGTGACGATCCGCGACCTCGTGCGCCATGCCTTGCGCCATCGCCCCGATCACATCGTGGTGGGCGAGGTCCGGGGCGGCGAGGCCGCCGATCTCTTGCAGGCGCTCAATACCGGGCACGGCGGATCCCTGACCACGATCCACGCCAACAACGCCGAGTCGGCCCTGTCGCGCCTGGCAACTTGCGCCATGCAGGGCGAGACGGACTTGCCGTGGGAAGTCACCTGTAGGGGCGTCGTGGACGGGATCTCCATGGTGATTCACATGACGCGGCGCGAGGGGAAGCGCTACGTCGAAGAAGCCCTTCACGTGGGCGATTACGACGCCGCAAAGCGGCGCTGGCACTACAGGCCCGTTGCGTTCGCCGACCCCCAACTTAAACTGGCGCAGGTGCGGTGATGCCCGACGACGCTGCCAGGACGATGCAACAGAGGCGAGCCGGGATTGTCAGGACGATGCTTCTTTACGGGTTCGCGGATACAGCGGCAAAAGAATCTCTGGTTAACGGAGCCCGTTTGGCCAGTAAAATATGATAAGGATATGGAGCCTTGCGAGGACATGAACGATAAATCAAAACCTGCACTCTCCCTGGTGACGCCCCAGGCACGGCACCACTTCACCCGCTTGGATCAGGCCGGTCGGCTTGTCGTGGCCAGCGAATCGGATTCCGAAATCGGTTATATGGGGCGGTTGATGGCGTTGTGCAGTCTACCCCGCACTAATCCCGGCAACCGTAAAGAATATGTCCGTCGAAACGGACCGTACACGCTGGGAATGAGTGCCGGGATCGGCAACAAGCTTCCTTTCGGTCACATACCACGCCTCTTGGTCGCTTGGGTTTGTACCGAAGCGGTGCGAACCCAAAGCCGGGATTTACTTCTCGGGGACTCACTGTCGGACTTTATGCGGGTTGTGGGGATCGATCCGGCTGGGGCTTCTTTTGCTCGAGTCCGCAATCAGATGAATCGGCTCTTCCGTTGTCAAATATCGCTGATCTACACGGACAGGCGCGGGGAATCCAGTGTGAGTTCCTTGATCGCCGATCGAACGGAATTCTGGTGGACAGAGCGGAGTCCGGACAACCAGGAAGTATGGAAAAGCTCAATCAGATTGGGTGAGGAATTCTTCAACGAGATCATCAGCCATCCGGTACCGGTGGATATGCACATCCTCAGAGCCCTCACGCGGTCCTCTATCGGGCTCGACCTGTACCTGTGGCTCAACTATCGTACGTTCGGGCTTGAACAACCCCTCCGGTTAACCTGGCACCAACTCTACCAGCAGTTCGGTGTAGACCCTGCTAGAGCGCGGGACAAGCGAACCGTACAAAACTTCCGGGCCGATTGTCTCCGAGAGTTGAAGAAGATCAAAATTGCATGGCCCGGTCTGGACTACATCTCACCCGAGGGAGCCCTTGTGCTGCTGCCCACAACGAGCCCATCCGTGCCGCCGCTTCAGTTCCCGTTGCTCACCAGGTAATCTGCCATCCGGTCTGACACAGACTCCCCGGCAATCATGCCGGGGAGAAAGAAGCAATGAGCAGAGTAGTAATAGCCTGACCTGACACTTAACCCATGTTTACCCATTTGCCGCTTGATCGGGTGCGATTTTCGCCATTTTGGGCCGAAAACCCCGTAAGTTGTTGATTCCTGGTTGAGGTGACGAATGTAGTGCCATAATCGTTATGTTGGGGTTGAATTCGCTTGCGCCCCCCGGTATCGTGTTCCCATGTTCGTTCGCCGCACCCAAACCCGCCGCACCGAAAACGGCCAGATCTACTTCTCCCACCGCCTCGTCCGCTCCGAACGCATCGGCGCCAAGGTCCGCCAGCGCACCCGGCTCAACCTGGGACGGCACTTCGACATCCCGCAGGCGGACTGGCCCCGGTTGTGCGTCCGGATCGAGGAACTGCTTGCCGGACAATACGCCCTCATCCCGGACGATTCGGCCGCCCTGGAGCAGGAAGCCCAACGCATCGCGGCCCTGTTGATCGCCCGCGAAGCCGATCTCTCCGGCCCCGCCACCGGCGCCGCCCCCGAGACGCGGACCGTGACCGTGGAGGTGGATTCGCTAGAACTGACGCGCCCGCGTTCGGTGGGCGTGGAGCAGGCCGGCCTGTGGGCGATGGACCGGTTGGGGCTGCGGGAACTGTTCCAACGTCTGGGCATCAACGGCCCCCTGCGCGCCGCCGCGGCGGGATCGATTATCGGGCGTCTGGCCGCGCCCGCCTCGGAAAGGGCGACGCACCGCTGGCTGCGGGAACGCAGCGGCCTGGGCGAATTGCTGGGGGTCGACTTCGAGACCATGGGGGCGATGCAACTGTACCGGGCCTCGGACGCCCTGATGGCGCACCGGGACGCCATTGAAACCCACCTGTTCGAGCAGGCGATGAGCCTGTTCGATCTGCGGCCCACGGTCACCCTCTACGACCTCACCAACAGTTACTTCGAGGGTCAGGCCGAGGAGCAACCCCAGGCGCAGCGGGGACATTCCAAGGACAAGCGCCGGGATTGTCCCCTCCTCACCCTGGGGCTCGTGCTCGATGGCAGCGGCTTCGTGCGCCGCTCCCAGGTCTTCGCCGGCAACGTGACCGAGCATCGGACCCTGCCTCAGATGCTGGAGGCGCTCCAGGCCCCCGGCGACGCCCTGGTGGTGATGGATCGGGGCATCGCCACTCAGGAGCGCGTCGCCTGGTTGCGCGAGGCCGGATACCGCTACCTGGTGGTGAGCCGCCAACGCGACCGGCAGTTCGATCCCGAGGCGGCGGTCTCGATCCGGACGGCCTCGGGCGAGGACCTGCATCTGCACAAGACCGTGGACGAGGATGGCCAGGAAGCCCGCTTGTACTGCTATTCCGAGCAACGGGCCGAGAAGGAACAGGCCATGACCGAGCGCTTTGGGAAGCGTTTCGAACAGGCTCTGGACCAACTCTCCGAAGGCCTGTCCCGGCCGCGCACTCAGAAACGCCTCGCCCAGGTCTGGCAGCGCATCGGGCGGTTGAAGCAACAGAGCCGCGGCGCCGCCCAACACTACGACGTCCAGGTCGCCACCGACGACACCGGCGATACCGCGGTCGGGCTGACCTGGACCCGGCGTTCGGTCCCGGGCACGATGGCCACCCATCCGGGCGTCTATTGTCTGCGCAGCAGCGAAACCGATTGGGACGAGGAAACGCTCTGGCGCACCTACATCACCCTCACCGATCTGGAGGCCGTCTTCCGCTCATTGAAATCCGAACTCGGTCTGCGCCCCATCTATCACCGCAAGCCCATTCGCGCCGAGGGTCACCTGTTCGTCACCGTCATCGCCTACCAACTCGTCCAGGTCATCCGCCGCCGCCTGGCCGCACGCGGGGAACACGCCAGTTGGTCCACCCTGCGCCGGATCCTCGGCGGCCAGCACCGCGTCACCGCCACCTTCCGTTGCGCCGACGGCCGCACCCTGCACGTGCGCAAGGCCACCCGCGCCGAACCGCCTCAGCGCGCCATCTATGACGCATTGGACATCCACCCCGCGCCCGGAGGGACCCGCAAAACCATCGCCTGATCTCCCCCATATCCCGCTTCTGTGCGCATTTGTAGTGCCACTTGCGCTTTTGAATCATCGTAACTGCCTAATATATCAATGCTTTGCAAATCGGCTTGGTAAACATGGGTTAACATTAAGTCAGTGATGTTATTCATTTTAAACTGGGACCTTAATTGGCATATTTTCCACAGGGGGCCGGTATTTTTTGGAGTTTTCCGTTAACAAAAACCATACCCTCAAAACTGGAGTGACTTAACAAACACAATACCTGGCTTCCCGAATGACTTAACAAACACAATACCCACACTATATACATATAATAAGAACAAGTAATAACTGAGACATGTATTAAGCACGGCGGGTGTTGTGAAAAAATTCAAGGAAACATAAAGAGGGCACCTTCGGCGTGGAAAACCAAATTCCACATCGTCACCTGCGGCCGGGGGGCCAATGACTGCAACAGACTCCTTCATCATCCCCGCTGCCCACCCCCGATCCCATGTCGGGTCCTCCGGCAACAGTCGCGCCAGACCGCTACGCTCCCCCCCCGACGTCCGTCACTCTTTTTTGCTCGGATCAGACTTCCATCCTGTTCCAGGAAGTGTCTTCGCTATTCCTTCGCGCGTCCGGGCCCGGAGGTTCCCTCCTGTCCTAGGAGCCTGCGCCGTAGGAAGTTAATGAGATAATTGTGTCGCAGTTAGGAGGAGAACGCGATGCCGACGACGTTTCGCCCGTACCACCCGGATCAGGGGTTGCTGCTGCCGCCGGATTTACGGGATTGGTTGCCGGAGGGGCACTTGGCGCACCATGTGAGCGATCTGGTGGACGGAATGGACTTGACGGCGTTTTACGCGCCTTACGAGGGGGACGGTCGTCGCAAGTCGCCGTATGAGCCGCGGATGATGGCGAAGGTGCTGATCTACGGGTACGCGACGGGGGTGTTCTCCTCCCGAGGGCTGGCGCGGAAGCTGGAGGAGGACGTGGCATTTCGGGTGTTGGCGGCGGGGAATTTTCCGAGCCATCGGACGATTTGCGAGTTTCGCCGGCGTCATTTGCCGGATTTCAAGGCGCTGTTTGTGGAGGTGGTCCGTCTGGCGCGTGAGACCGGGGTTGGGAACTTCGGCAAGTTGTCGATCGACGGGACGAAGGTTCGAGCCAACGCCAGCAAGCGCAAGGCGATGAGTTACGGTCGGATGCAGGAGAAGGAGCGGCGTCTGGAGGGCGAGATCAAAGCGTTGCTGTCGCGCGCGGGGGAGACCGACGCGGCGGAGGATGCGCGCTTTGGGAAGGCGTTTCGGGGCGACGAGTTGCCCGAGGAGTTGCGCCGGCGGGAGGACCGACTGGCGGCGATCCGGGCGGCGAAGGCGCGCCTTGAGGCGCGGCAGCGGGAGACGGACGACGGCCGTGGACGCGCAGCCGGTTCGAAGCGCAACCCGAAGGGCGGGCAGCCCTACAAGCGGGAGTACGGGGAGCCGGACGCGAAGGCGCAGGACAACTTCACGGATCCGGAAAGCCGGATCATGAAGACCTCGTCGGAGGGATTTCAGCAGTGCTACAACGCGCAGGTGGCGGTGGAGGGAAAGAACCAGTTGATCGTCGCCACCGAGGTGTCGTCGAACGCCAGCGACCAGGGTCGGCTGGTCCCGCTGGTGGACGAGGTGGAGGCCACCCATGGGGAACGGCCCGAGACGGTGCTGGCGGATGCGGGCTACTGCAACGAAGACGACCTTGAGGCGCTGGAGGCGCGCGGGGTGGACGGTTATGTGGCCTTGGGCCGGGAGGGCCGGAGCGCGGTCGCGGTGGACGCGGCCAGGCATCCGGCGAAGGCCCGCATGGCCGAAAAGCTGGCGACCGCGCCGGGACGGGCGCAGTACGCCCGACGCAAATGGCTGTCGGAGGCGCCCAACGGGTGGATCAAGGAAGTGCTCGGCTTCCGCCGATTCAGCCTGCGCGGCCTGAACAAGATCCAGGGTGAGTGGAACTTGGTGTGTCTGGCATTGAACGTCAAGCGGTTGCAGCAGCTTCAGGCAGCCTGATGACCGGGATACCGCCCGCAAATCAGGCCGTAAGAGGGTCGATTCAAGCACCTGTGGCGCACCGAGCGGCACCTCGTCGTCCAAAAGGCCCTTTCCCCGGCCACCGATGCCGATCGATCGCCATCTCGCGTCATTCGCCGAGTCGAAAATCGTCCTACGGCGCAGACTCCTAGGTGAGCGGCAACGCTCCAAAGCTTTCTTAACTTCCAAGACGAAAAACATCATGGCAAACTTCGAAACCCGTTTCTGAAATCCGCATCGGCTCCGTCAAGGCTGACATCTGGCGCAACGATACCGAAGGCCCACCCGATACACTGTCACCTTCTCCCGTCTCTACAAGGACGGTGAGCAGTGAAAGACGACACAGACCTTCGGCCGCAACGCCTCTTGGTCCTGGCGAAAGTGGCCGCTCATCGCCGGGAACACCCAAGGATGGTACACCCCACTTTGCTGGATCTTCAGGGGTGCATGATGCCATTCAGTGCCTGCCCTCCTCTGTGCCATCCTCGCCCGGCAACCGCATCCACAGTCCAAAAAAACGGGTTTACCGCTCCAGTCCCACGTCGGAGCCTCGCCCTTGCTACGGGTACTGACTACACCCCCACCGGCCGACGCATAAGGCAGGCGATCCCGGAACAGGAAAGCCTTCCGCGAAGTTTCAGGGGCCTTCTCTTACAGGAGGCTATTTTTGGAGTAGGCCGAACAGTTCCCGGTCTTCCGGCTTCGACAGGAAGCCATCGAGATCCTGCATCATGGTCTCTTTTGCGTCAGGGTCAGAATTGAATTTCTGCATCATGCAGCGACCCACCAGTTCCGCACGGCGTTCATTCAGTTTGCGCTCTTCCTCCCGGAGCTGTTTCTTGACGGCACGAAATTTTTGCTTGAGCGCATCCTGCTCCTTCTTCTGCTGCTCGAGTAGCTTCTTTTCTTCCGCCAAAAGTTCGGCCAGTTGCTTATCGGTATTCGGCATTTCTTCTCCTTGAGTTTGTTCCAGAACAGGGGCCTGGAATAATTATCCTCCAACCTTAATTGGCTGCCGATTCCCTTCCGTTAATCAGCCTGTCCACATCATCGCCAGTTTGGATTCGGACAATGACCGGGTTGTCCAGAAGCTTCATTCCGGCCCGCCAAGCAGCCCAAAAATCCACCGTCCCACTGGCACCCGCCCAAGACTCTTCGCCCGCGTCTGTGGCGGCCGACTCCACACTCAGCCAGTCGTTGGTACCCGCTTGAACTTCCGGCGTTCGGCCACCGCCGGACTCGAATCCAGAGCGACCGTCTTCACTTCCCTCTCGCTATGATTCCCTGCCCCCGGATCGACTAATTCTCCAGAAACATAGAGGCAGAATCAAAACCCACCCGCGAGTGCGCTTCGATCCCCCAGCCGATTGCAACCGTCGTGCTTCGGATGGATTAGAGATGATAGTACGAACCCAGGAATCGGCGCAGGAACCCAGCGGTTCCTGGAGGCTCTGTTCCCTGCCGCGCACCCATCCCGGCCATCGCCAAGAGTACGTCCGCACCCACGGTCCCTGGATCGCCGCTTCGGGCAGTTCGTGGTGCCGGCAAGCGGCCGGTGAGATCCCACAGGTTTTCCGTTGTTCACTCTGACGGGCCCGCGATCCACCGCGCCGGATGTTGTCTTGCCATTTTCCCGTTGCCTTGGCTTGTTACGGCGGGGACCGGCGCAGGGGCCGCAGCCAGACCGCCACACTCGCCCTGGGGGCGTCTGTCACGGCCCCTGCTATTGGGCCGGTGATTCCCCACCTTCCTGCACTCGGCGACGTACCTCCTGGGCGGGTTTGTCCGGTGCCGCCTGTTCAGTGAGCGACACACGCTCCAAACCCTTAAACCAGGAGGATTCAATCAATGGCTACCAACAACAAACCCGCAGCGGAACTAAGGATCGGAACCGTCAAGGCGACCGTTTGGGAAAACGAGGTCGGCGGGATCACCCATCACAACGTCACCTTTTCACGGATCTACCCCGAGGGAGGCCAGTGGAAGACCACGCAGAGCTTCCGTTTCGTCAACCTGCTCTCCGTTGCCAAACTCGCCGATCAGGCGCACACGCTCATTGCCGAGCGTAAGGCCGAGGCGGCACCGGCGGCTGGCGATAACGAAACCGGTTAAGCGCCGCACCTTCCGGCGGCGGGTTCACGCTCGTCGCCTTTTTTCGTGGACGCCCGTGCCGGCGAGAGGACGGAGCGCGCTTTCAGAAACGATCACTGCGCAGGATCCTTCAGCAGGCTCTGCCATGGGGTGGGTCGTGAAAGGGCGGTGTAGCGCAATCTGAGGCGGGGTCTTTCGTTCGATCCCCGGAAATGTCCCGACGCGCGCGCGGATCGGCGCACAAAATCCGTTCGTGTCCATTGGTATCCCAACGGCCGATCTCCGTTTCTATCCGGCTGCGCCGGTTGTACCCTTTCAGGGCAATATAGGATCGGGAATCGGCTTTGCAGCAGGCCCCGCCCGCGCGCTCGATGAAGATGATGGGTGTGGCGTTGGCGCGGTTCTGGGTGGCTGGAACAGTTGCGGAGAAACTCTCCTGTCACCGCCTCTGAGGAGTTGGTGGACGGGGTAATCTGATACGGTACGGATAATGGGAGACTATGCAACTTGATGGTGTGGTAGTGCGGACGATTGAAGGCAAAAGTGAACTGCGGCACCGGGAATGTGTTGGCGTGGATGCTATCGAGAATGATAGTCCGGAGCTGAGACGTCTTTCACGAAGTGACTTCGCGACCCAGCGTGCTTACATGGAGCGGAAAGAGCAAGCTCGAAGCTGCACCTATTGCGCCGGGATCATCTCCACCGAAGGGTAAGGGGCGGCGCCTGAGCGTTTCGGGGACGTACCCAGTGAAGCGATAATTCCCGCTGACAGACGATTCTGAGGCCAGAAAAGATCCTTTTGAGGAGAAACCGGGGGTCTAAGCGACTGGGGCGGGTGACCCGTTCGGTCTGGACCCCGAGGCCGAGCAGAACCTACAGGGGGAAGGAGAGCATGGCGAAGAGATCCATCAGTGATTGCCGAAGGGCAATTCAGATTGCTCGTGGCCGGGACATGACAACTCTGGGTATGACCGTGACACTGGGTGGGGAGCAGATGCTCATCACCGACCTTAGAGTCATAGATAAACAATGGATCAGCGGAGATAGGCGTTTTACGCCCAAGGAGAAGGCACTTCTGACGACGCAGGCGCGGGCCATCATTGCGGAAGACGAAGCGTTCAGAAACCGCTTTCGCACTCCGCCAATCATCTCCATCAAGGAGTGCCAGGAGGCGATTGCGATTGCTGGCGGCATCCCCATCACACTGCGCGGTGAGAAGATGTTCATCACCGAACTCAAAACCCATCGGGTGAGCAAGTGGGTTAGCGGAGACAGGCGCTTTACGCCCAAGGAGAAGGAACTTCTAACGACGCAGGCGAGAACCATCATTGCGGAACGCGCCCCTCTGTCTGCCCCGCCAGAATAGACCCTGAGCGATGGATGAAGACCCAGCGTAGCATCCAGCAGACCCAGGTGATGGCCGTGGGAGGCCCTCGATGTGGTGTTCGTGAAGATCAATGGCGAACGCCATTACCTCTGCCATGGGGTGGACCAGGAAGGCGAGGCGCTGGAGGCCTTTGTCTCGAAGAAGAGAGACCGCACGGCCGGCTTGAAATTCCCGAGGAAACTGATGAAGCGCTACCCCAGACCGGATGCGATCGTCACGGATCGGCTGAGATCTGACCGCGCGGCATTGCGTGAGGTGGGCGGATCCGGTCTGCATCAAGCTGGCCGCTGGCTGAACAATCGTGCGGAGAATTCACAGCCGCCGTTCCGGCAACGAGAACACGCCATGCTCCGTTTCAGGCGGATACGAAGCCTCCAGAAATTCGCCACCGTACATTCTGGTGTCTACAACCGCTTCAACCTGCGACGCCCTCTCTGTTCACGGGACAATTTCAAGCTCAACCTAGCCTCTGCACTTGCCCAGTGGCGTCAGTTCGGGCCGGCCTGATTCCCTGTCGTAGGTGGAGAACCGAGAGTTGCAACTTTACTCTGAGAGTGCCGCCAGTTGAAGTTTAGCTTTAGTCTGTGGCTCTTGGTTTCTTGGACAGAACTAACACGACGACTAAGGATGTTTGCATGCTTAGTGGATTGCCACTATTCTGTTAATGTTGCATAACAGTGGAGCATGATTGCATGCAGATTCTTGTTTTCAATTCGCAGAAGGGCGGCAGCGGTAAAACCACACTTTGCGCCCACTTGGCGGTTCAAGCTGAGCGCACTGGCGACGGGCCGGCCTGATTCCCTGTCGTAGGTGGAGAACCGAGAGCTGCGACTTTACTCTGAGAGTGCCGCCAGTTGAAGTTTAGCTTTAGTCTGCGGCTCTTGGTTTCTTGGACAGAACTAACACGACGACTAAGGATGTTTGCATGCTTAATGGATTGCCTCTATTCTGTTAATGTTGCATAACAGTGGAGCATGATTGCATGCAAATTCTTGTTTTCAATTCGCAGAAGGGCGGCAGCGGTAAAACCACACTTTGCGCCCACTTGGCGGTTCAAGCTGAGCGCACTGGCGACGGGCCGGTTTTTCTCATCGACACCGACTCCCAAGGGACCTTGACGATGTGGCATGAGAAGCGCGAACTTGAGACTCCGCGGCGAGTCGAACTGCCTTTCGAAGGCATTCTGGAAGGTTTAAACATCTTACGGCAGCGGGGTGCGGCTTTCTGTTTCATCGACACGGCACCCAGTCGAACCGATGAGACGGCCGCCCTTTTTCAGCTTGCTGACCTTGTGCTGGTGCCGATTCGACCAAGTCCCTCAGATCTCTGGGCCGCCGCGGCTACCGTGGGCCTACTCAAACATAGTGAGATCCCATTCCTGTTTGTACTTAATCAAGTCAAAGGCAATGCTCGAATTACCGCTCAAGCGGCTGCCGCGCTTTCTCACCACGGTCGTGTTGCAGAAACATTTATCGGGGACCGGGTATCCTACGCCGCCGCCCTGACGGATGGGCGGACCGCTATCGAACTTGCTCCTAAGAGTTCTGCCGCCACCGAAACCGCAGCCCTATGGACAAACATTAAAGCATGCATACATGCAACGATCTTATTAGCAAATGCAAGGAAACAATCTCATGGCCAAACCCACATCACTGACTCCTGACACTCTCTCTGTGTCGACGGCCGTGCCAGCGGCAGCAACTGGCCCGCGGGGTGTAAGAGCAAAAGCCGAGGCCCGCTCTCCTATGGATACCCCCTTACAAATACGTTTGCCACGCCACGAGGTCAAAGCGATAAAGGTTGCAGCTGCGCAAGCAGAGATGTCTGTCAGTAAATACATGCTTTCATGTTTTCATGCGTACATGCACAATAGGTAACCATGCAATCCTGATCGTCATGCAATCAATCGACCATTTTTCGGCTGACCATCTGACCATCTAATATCGCTGCTGCCCGGAGATGCTACGGCAACCTCTTTCGGCTTTTTTCGGCAGCCGGGGCAGGGCACGCAGATTAGCCGTCGCGTGCGTGGTGGAAGATGCGGTCAGATGCAGATGCGTTCGACTTCGTCGAGGGAGACTCGGTCTGAGCGGTGGTCGTAGATGCCGGTGGTGCGGGAGCTTTCGTGGTCATACACTTCACCTCTCTTCTTATGTGAAGTGTTGCATCGACCCCTTGAAATCACCTCCTTTATCGTTCATGATCAACCGGGCCGGAAATATCCGGAAAATCATATAATTCCGGATCGCTTCCTTACATGGAGTAATAGGAGAGATTCCCGGTGCCTGCCCAATTTGCTTGGTTTCAGAGACTTCCCAAAATCCCCGACACCCTAATGGGAATGAGCACCGACCCCTTGGACCGTCAGGCTGCGAAGTTGGATCATCGGCGTTGATCCCGTATGGAAGAGGTTGCAACAGCGCCATCGTGATCGAAAAAGGAACAGCTTTTCGAGAGTGGGTAGCACACGGCGATGAACCTAGGGCCGCAGATGCAGGGTGTTCCCCTGCCTCACGAGAATCAACGCTCTCATCCTACAAGAAGCTTCCACACTTTTTCCAAACCCGTGCTACGCTTCCGGCCGACCTGGCTTCACCACTGGACATCACTGTGATTTCCTTTGTCGCGATCGACTTCGAAACCGCCAATCACAGCCGTAACAGCGCCTGCGCGGTCGGCCTGACTGCAGTTCAGGGCGGCCGGATCGAGGTTACGCGGTCGTTCTTGATCCGGCCGCCCGAATCGCAGTTCGTGTTCACCTGGATCCATGGCCTCCGATGGGAGGACGTGCGCGCCTCGCCCACCTTCGGCGAGCTTTGGCCCACCCTGCAGGCCTGGATTGATAACGCTGAGTTCATCGCTGCCCACAACGCGCCGTTCGACAGTAGCATCCTCCGCGCGTGTTGCGTTACGTATGGCATCCAGGTACCGCGGGTGCCGTTCACCTGTACTGTCCAGCTTGCCCGCTCGCAGTGGGGAATCTACCCGACGCGCTTACCTGATGTCTGCCGGCGGCTTCGTATCCCCCTGCGTCACCACGACGCGGAGTCCGACGCGGAAGCGTGTGCACGCATCGTACCAGCTGCCGAAGCTGAGGGATGGCAGCGGCGCCAGCAGTTCCCTTAGTCCACGTCACAGGCTGATAAGCTATTTATCGTCAAAAGCCCATCGTTGTTCGTGACAATAAACTCCGGGTCAGGCCCCCTGTTTGTTCCACATTATGGGTCTTCCGCAGAATTTGTGGGTAAAACCGTCTTCCATCGCCGCTTGAGGAGACCACGGTGCTCGCCAAGCCTCAAGGCTTCCCTCGCAAGCTCGGCGGCTGCGCCGGCCTTGACCCTCGGCTGCGCTCCGCGGTGTCGGCTGGTGTGGGCGATGGGGAACGGGGCCTCCGGCGGGGGCTCCGGGCACCGGGTGTAGGCGTCCGACCGAAGTGGGTACTGGAATATTCGCCGTCGAACAAAAGAATAAGGTACTTTGTTTCAATTACTTATGTGCGCACAGGCCTTTGGACTGCCCACAAATTCTGCGGAGGAGGCCACATTATAAAGTCGCCACCGTTCTCCCTCAGCAGAACGGTGGCGATCTGAATAATCGAAGATGCATCCATGCGGGTGATCTGAGGTCTGCCGGCACATAGCGCTCGACTTTGGAATACCGACACATCCGCCATTGTCGGTTCATCCCCGCGCATGCGGGGAACTCGGCCTCGTCAAGATTCATCCGCTGCGTGTAGAGCGGTTCATCCCCGCGCATGCGGGGAACTCCATTTCACAGGCTGGACCGGGAAACGCGTTTACGGTTCATCCCCGCGCATGCGGGGAACTCGGACGATTCCCCTGTCGCCAAAAACCTTCGCGCCGGTTCATCCCCGCGCATGCGGGGAACTCTTGAGCAGGCCGTCCGCGACCACCGTGATGATCGGTTCATCCCCGCGCATGCGGGGAACTCATCCAATTCACTCACCGCACCAGGCCGGGGGACGGTTCATCCCCGCGCATGCGGGGAACTCCCTAATCGCCGACGATTACGGGACAGCCACTACGGTTCATCCCCGCGCATGCGGGGAACTCGTCACCAGGAAACAGAAAACCAGCCCAACGATCGGTTCATCCCCGCGCATGCGGGGAACTCTCTTCCTAGAAAATCATGATAGTAAACGTTTTGTGCGAGGGTAAGGAGCGCACCAACTGTTCCTTGTATTTTCCGAGGCGGTGGGAGACGGTTCAAACAGGAAGGATCTCACAGGCTAAACCCTTTTCTGATCGGTGCCAGATGATAGAGGTGTAAAACGCACGAGTTTAAGGCCGTCCAGATCTGTCGGGATGCGACGATTAATACCGCATGTGTCGAAATCATACCCCGCATCGTTGGGTGCCGCCCATGCGATAATGGCGTCGCCTTCGCCGATATGAGCCCGAACCTGTTCCCAGACCATCTCCCGCGTTCGCCGGGAGTAATTGCCAACATAGACACCGGCCCTTATCTCCAGCAGCCAGATCGCCAAGCGCCCGCGTAGCCGTGGCGGCGCGTTGTTAACCGCGATGACCAACATCTCCGCTTGTCCTTTCAGGAATGGCGATCGGTTGAGCTTCATCCGGTGGCTGTGGAAGTTCCAATCCACCTGCGGCCAGCATTTCTTCGATACCCGGTATGAGCCTGTTTAGAAGGCCGGTTTTCCGAAAGCTGTCGCGGCAGCCGCGCCTGACCTCGCCCATCGGATCACCGGCCGTGAGTTGCTTTCCTCGTTGCGCCCCCCCCGCTACCCGGAACGCTATAGGAATTACGGTTTCGAACTTGAACACGTCCGCCACGTCATAAACAAAGGATTGAGGTTTGCCGGTATGCAGAAACCCGATGGCGGGCGCATAGCCTGCCGCCAGAATGGCGGATTCGGCCAGTCCGTAGAGGCACGCGGTCGCCTGACTCAGGCAACGATTAGGCAAGTCCGCGGCATCCCAATTGCCGGGATCGTACCGGCGTCCCTTCCACTTCACGCCGTACTGCCGGGCCAACACCTCGTAAAGGCGTTTCACGCGCGCCCCTTCGATTCCGCGCAGTTGATCGATGGAACGCCGCTGCGGCGCGGCTTCGCCAAAACGCATATCGTACATTTTGCGGACGACATTGAGACGCGCGTCCGGATCGAGTGCCAGTCGTGCCTGATGAAGAAGCCGGTCGGCGCGGGCGCCTCCGGGTTGGCCGGCGGAGTAAAGGCGAACGCCCGCCTCACCAATCCAGACCAGAAGGCACCCCACTCGTGAGGCAAGCGCGACAGCAGCATGTGAAATGCGCGAGCCGGGCTCCAGCATCAGGCAGGCAAGTCCGCCCACGGGGATATGCGTGCGCACCCCTGTCTGATCGACCACGACGAATGCGCCGTCAAGAACGTCGAGTTGGCCTTTCTCAATGAACAGGATCGAGGCGCGGTCCTTGATCGGAATGGGGCGCGGCGGTCCAAGACCGGACATCGAAACCATGGCGATCAGATCCTGCGGACGAGCATCAGGCCGCAGCCGTAGGCTTTTGCGGCGCCAAATCCGTGCGCGATGCCCGACAGGAAAGCCGCCGGGTCTTGCACTTCCAAGGCTCCGTCAAAGTCCAATGTCGAGAACGCCATTGCCGCCAATTTCTTTCGTCGAACCCTGTGCTGCCGGTAACCATCGATTCTGACATCGCCCGGACGAATTGCGAATCCGGCCGTGTTCGCCTGCCTCTCAAGCCATGCAAACCCATGTTCATGGATCGCGGCGATACGGTGTTCGGCCCGCTCACCGGCGGGGCAGGAGCGCAACGCGTCCATGACCACGTCGTGCTTGACCGAACGGCTGCGCGCGGAATCGCGGCGGCGGACTACCGGATTGGCGCGCAGGGAAAAGTGCAGCCGGTCTCCGGCCACGAGCGCCGGTGTAAACGGCTTGGGCTCGTCGATATCGAACAAGTCATGCCGGTCCACGGGCGGGCGAGCCGACAGGATCAGGAAGGCGCCATCTTGTTCCATCTCCCGCCACAGAAAATCGCGGCGCATCGCCGGCTCGGCGGCGAAGAGGGACCAGATGAGATGATGTCCGGGATGCCGCGATTGTCCGTTGTCGCTGCGACCGTCCCCGAGCAACAGAGGCAGCAGTGCCCCCACCGAAGCGCTACGCCGGAGCCGAACACGGGAAAGATAGAGCATTCCTGTCATCCTGCACCGCCCTCTGGTTCGATGACGCCTTCCAGTCGGTCGGCGAATTGCCAGCGTTCCCGGCTGACGACCGCATCGCGGCGGCGTTCGATCCGCGCTGCAGTGGGCGCGTCCGGGGCGTCGTGGTCAAAGGCGATTTCGCGGCCGGCCGCGGTGCCGACGCGGATACGACCCAGGAGCGCCTCCTCCACCTCAGTAGGTTTGCGGGCCGCGAGCGCGTCCATGAACGTAGCGGCTTCGATAATAGCGGGGTTGAGCGGCAGGCCTAGAGGTGCCGCCTTGCGGCCGAGATAGAGAGCGAAACGGGGATGCCGTAATGCGTCAACTATTTCGCTGAGGTTAACCGCTTGATCATGGCGCGGCCACAGGGCAATGGTAAAATAGGCATCCGAGCGCCACTCGCGGCTGGAAAGCACGGTATGGAGATCATCGGCCTCCAATTCCTCCCGGCGTGTCGCGAACGTCCGCCCTCGCCGCGCCTTCGGGGTCTGAGCCGTGTGATAGTCGATGAAGGGCCGGCCGGGCGCATCCGTCCTGACGGCGTAGAAGAATCCCGCTTCGAGATTCCGGTGGGCGGCCTCGTCAACGCGTTCAATTCCCAAGGCGGCCGCGATGAGCCCAAGAATGGCGGAACGGCCTGGCCGTGACCAGCCCATCCGCCGCTCGCCAACGGCGATCTCGCCGAATGAACCCATCGGCGCATAAAGCGTGAACAGGAGGAAGTGCGTCATGTTAACTCATTGCGAAGCTTATAACGTCCGGCAACGTACCTTTTCCATTCAGGACATTCATCGTACAACGGTCTTCGGCGCTGGAACCGTATGCGTTATCGAACCGGTCGCGCAAGTCTTCCAATGCTTTGATGGAAAGGCTACCGTAATTGTCATTGCCGGAAACCGGATTGAGGAAGGCAGCGGCGAGGCTGCGCGGTTGACCCCGGCCTTTTTCGCATAGAGCGTAGAAGGCGTATGCGCGGCTGGCGAAACTTGCCTGCTTGCCCCCTGGCGCAACAGTGGCGGCGGCTTCCACGAGGGCGGCCAGGCTTGCGTCCCGCACCGCCCGCGTATCGTCGAGATTGCGGAGCAGCAGATCACGATCGACACAAATATAGAGATAGAAGACTCCGGCCCCAAATTCCTGTACGCCGATAAATCCGGCTCCAGCATCCTCGGACTCATCGCGTGACTTCAGATCGTCAACGGCGGTGTAGTAATCGTCCTCGGCGATCGCGCGATGTGTGGTGATGGCGTGCGCGACCTGCACGGCGGCTTCGCGACTGAATTTCGGATCGTCGGCCAGCATCCGCCCGAACATGGCGATATCGGCGGCCGTGTCAGTCGTGCGCAGCAGCTCGGTGGCTTGCGGCTTGATGGTTTCTCCAGCCAGAGCGCGGTCTGCGAGCGCCAGGGCTGCCGTCTGTTCCTCGGGCGAGACAAAAGCAAGCTGTTCGATGAAGGTGGGCTCCTTGTCGTCTTCCTTGCAGATCTTGCCGAAGACACCGGCGATCTGGCGGGCCACCTCCATGGCTTTGTCATCCTCCATCTTGCCGTTGAGCAAATGATCGTGAACTATTTTCCCGAGACGTTGTGTGCGGTGCGCAAGGTGACCTCCAAGATTCGTCCGGAACACATCGGACTCTCGCCATGCCCGTTTCAGACTTTGCGAGGATACCCGCAGGCGTAGCGCACCGCCGAAGACGGCGCTTTTCGGCCGGCCCGTATCGTCCCGGTTCAGGTTGGACGGGCCGTAGGCGGTCAGAAGATGCAATTGCAGGAAATCGGCCATGAAATACCTCCGATCGGTCAGGTTGAAGAAGAAGCGGGTGAAGATTCCGGCATGGGCTCTTGCTGCCGCACACTTTCATAAATGCAGTAGTAATCGAATATCCATCGCATCTTCACGCGCCTGTCACCCCAGCGCAAAACGGCGAAGGATAAATCTCGGACATTGGCCTTTCCCTTGTTCAGACGAACAAGGCGGCGCATCGCGTCCATGAGTTCGCCGCCGCCGGCTTGGAGCAGGCGGCGAAAGCGGCCTTCGGCCATGATGGCCGATTCGTCATCGTCGAGCGAGCTGCGGCCGATGGCGCGGGCGATGTTCTGGGCGTCGGATTTATCAACGAACGCCAGGACGCCGGCGAGGATGGCCACGCGCTCAGGGTTCTCATGGGGGAGCCTTGCGATCAGGCGGAGCGCCTCGGACTCAAACATGACCTCCAGCGGCGTCGCCGCCCGGCGCAGACGTGCCCGTGCTGCCCGCCGCCCCCCGCGCGTTACGCGGCGGCCGGGGTCGGTCGATGTCAGGTTGCGCCACCATTGTTCGGCAATCCCGGCACTATTTCGTCGTTCCGGCTCGGTCATGCTACCTCCTTGCTTTTAACTGCCCGTACTGTTTCAGGTGCGGCGATCCCAAGGGCGCCATCGAACAACGCGCGGCCGGACTTGCCACGCCCGCCCAATGCCAGCGTCAGAAAGAAGCGCGCCTTGACGTACCGATGCATGTCCCGGCCCTCCAGCCCCTCAGCTGGAGCGTATTCGTCAAACAGGCCGAGCGCGGCCCTCGACAGGACAGGAGCCCAGTTCTCACGGGCATGGAGCGTCGGGTCATCGGCGTCGGGATTCTCATCGATCAACAGTGCCGCCTCACCGAGCGCGCTATAGAACGCGCCTTCGGTCTCACGGTAGAACCTTTCCCCGATGAAGCCGTAATCGCCCCGAGCATCGGCCGGCCGATCATGAAGGGCCGATTTGACCGCACCCGTGAGCAATCGGGCAACCGTATCGGCGGCCGCTACTGCGTGCACAATAAACTGCTCGATCCAGGCGCGGATTGTTGCATCGCCCAAACGCCAGAGTGGCGTCTCACTTTCGACCCAGGCGCGCGCCTTCATGTTGTCCATGTCATAGCCGAAGGCGGCAAATCGCGTCCCGCGTCCGTGCGGTGCCCGTTCGTGCCAGTGACGAATGGCCTGCGCGGGGGTACGCAACCTGTCGCTGCTCTCGACGACAAGGCCGGGCCAGAGGCGATAGCTGATGCCACCGGGCCTGGGATGAACGGGCAGCTTCGGGCCGCCCGCTTTTTGCTGGTAGTACGGCGTCAGCGGATGCTGGAAACCTTCTGAATAGTCGGTTCCGTAGTTTCTCGTGCGATAGCTTCTCACGATGACGGAATCTTCCACACCAGTGAGGCCACAAGGGCGTCCGCGCGCATCTTCGAACAAAAGCTGGAGGCGCCGGGGCATGCCCCAGTAAACCTGCAGGGGATGGACATCGGCCGGTGTCGTCGGCCGGCCGCCGGATTTTGGATTTGATGCGCGGGTGGGTGCGAGCCAGGGGAAAATCAAGCCGGCACTGTCTCCCGATTGCGCGCCGGCTGTGCGCACCGCAATTTGTTCCCCGGTTTCAACATTGGGCCAGAGACGGCCCCAGAGGGTGTCGCCGTAAGCTTCGTGGTCCGCAACGATCAACGTTGTGATTGGGCCGCCTCCACGCAACGACGTCCGGTGCCCCGCGCCCCCGGACGGGGCATAGGCGCTCAGGGTGTAGAGTGCCATCGCCGCCGCCGCCCGGCAAAGAATCGGCGACCCTCCGCGCTTCACGAACAGGTCCGCGTTGTTGCGCAGGGTCTGCACACCCGGGGCGTCAATCAGCAGTGCTGCAGGATCGGCGTCCTTAGAATCGAGCGGATCGAGATCTTGGAGAAAGCAGGGTCCCGGGCCGTCGAGGTCGAAGGCATAGGCAACACGATCAAGACGTTCCTTCATCGCGTACGGCGCGGGTGGATTCAACCATCCGTCCTCCCACTCATCGTCATCTCGCGGCGCGGCCGCTGTGGAGAGCAAGCCGACAAGAAATTCATGCGCCGCACCGTTGAAATCTGGCCGGGGCCAGGCGAAGGAGAGAAAAGGATCGTCGTCGATCCGATCGTTAATCCGCCAGGGAGGTATCCGTTCCACGGCTCCGCTACGCCGCCGTGCAGGCAACCACGGCGCATGAATTAAGTTGAAGACATCGGGAGATCGAGTGTCGGGCATGGTGTCACCGGTGCATGAAAAGACAATCCTCTTCCAGAATGGCCGCTTCCTCCTCAATAGTCACGGTTGTGCCACTTTGAAGCAAACGCGGCCCGATGGAACGCTGAGTGGAGAATCCATGTTGGCTGTCATAACTTGGAGGCGCCCAAATCGAAGGGTTTGCAACGCTCAGGAGCAGGGTGATCGGATTGGCGGTTGGGGTTCCAGCATGGTTCTGAATCTCCTCTGAAATTTTAGACTTCACGCAATTGGCTTCGCCATTAATATACACACTTTAAATAATGGGCTTGGCGGAACCCGAAGTCAATCCAATAACCCTATCCTCGCGTTGGCAAGGAACATCCTTCGTGTCTGCTGCGCCAGTAGGCCACACACGGTTCATCCCTGTTTTCAGGGAACGTTCCTTTCTATTGTGGTCCCGCCTCGCCCAAAATCAACCCTCTTCGTGAATCGTAGCTCAACGAAATCTTCTTCGGATTTCCGGCTCCAGACAACACGGACCCGATCAGAGCCGCGCCGGCCGCCTCGGCCTCCTCAAGCACGACCAATGCTTTGTCCGCGTCGTAACGCGTCCAGTCCGTCTTTGCCTCCTGGGCGGCTTCCGTATGACCCGGCGCGAGAGCTTCACCGCTAACGCGCCTCCGGGTTACGTTAACTTCGCTGAGCCGCCAGGCACGCCACGGCTCAACCGCCTGAGCGTAGGGCTCGATGCGGCCGTTCAGGACTCGGGCGAGACGCAAGGTGATCTGCGGGTCGTCGTCGATCCGGGTCGGTGTACGCACATCACTGTCCCAAGCTCCTCCATCTCGCACATAGCCCCTGGCAAACGCAAGAACGTTAGTGGTGGCCACCCCGCGCTCCGCTCCCGCCCGCCCCTCCGCGTCGAAGAGACACGCCATAAGATCATTGGGGATGCGCCCTTCCGCCGCATCCCCATAGACCCCTTCGATGAGAGGCCTGAGCCCCTCCGGGCTCTCGATCACACCTTTTTCCTCGAGCAACTTAGCGGTCAGCCAGAGGCGCGCATGATCCCGATAGACATAGGACGCGCGCGGAAACGCGGTTTTGAACCAGTCCGTATCCGCATCATCCGCAGGTGGCGGCGACACCACGAGCAGCTCGGGACGCCCTTTGCGTTCCTGCCGGTTGTGCCGCCAAAGCCGGCCCGCGCGTTGGATCAAAAGATCGATTGGCGCCAGATCGGAGATCATCGCGTCGAAATCGAGATCGAGCGACTGTTCGACGACCTGTGTTGCAACCAGGACTTTCCCCGCCCTCTGTTTGATTCCGCTGTCCTTGCCAAATGTTTCTACGATTCGCCTCTCTGTTTCAATGCGGTCAGCAAGAGCGTATCGGGCGTGAAACAGATCGGGTTCGAGCCCTCGGGCCGTCAATGCCGCATGGGCGTCGAGTGCGTCGTCGACCGTATTGCGGATGTAGAGCGTGGCCTGGCCGGACTGGGCCGCCTTTTCCACCTCGTCCTGCGCTTCGTCCGGCGTTCGCAGGAATCGGACAGGGAGATCCCGCGCCCGGCCAGATTGCCCGGGGATCTTTTTGGCGGTTTCTGCCCCGGTGGCACGCACCGTGGCCAGGGGGTAGTCCATGCGGATACCATCCGTCCCGACATCATTCGTGTCTTGGCCGAGGCCTCTCGAGAAGGCGCTGGCCAACCGCTTGCGAAACCCCAGGGGCAGCGTCGCTGATAGCAGGATCGCGGATCCGCCCAACCCCGCCTGGAATTCAAGCAGCGTCTCGATCTCGCGTTGCATATAGGCATCGTAGGCATGCACTTCATCGAGGACAAGGACACGCCGCATCAGGCCCAGAAGGCGTAACGATTGATGCCTGTTCGGCAGAACCGACAGCAGTGCCTGATCCACTGTGCCGGCGCCTATGTCCGCCAGGAAAGTGCGCCGCCGGTCATCAGCAATCCAGGCCGCACAGGCTGCCGACGCTGTCGTTTCGGACTCTTCTCCTTCTCCTCCGCACATGGAATAACTGTCTTCGGAGCGGCCGCCGCGTAGCGTTGCGTTTCGGAAACCGCGGTGCAAGTCACGCGCCCCGTGAGCCAGAGCGACGGAAGGTGCCTCACCCTCTGCGAACAGCTTGCGGTGTGCGGCGCAGAGGCGATCGAACATGGCGTTGGCCGTGGCCATGGTGGGCAGGGCGATGTAAAGACCCTCGGCCCGGTGCGCGGCCATCAGCCGGTGAGCGAGCATCAGCGCCGCCTCCGTCTTACCGCTGCCGGTCTCGTCCTCAATCATGAATAACGCTGGGCCAGCCGGCAATTCGGCCGTCCGTGCCCATTCCTGCATTGGGCTCGGGGTCGTTTGCGCACCAATCAACGCATCGTAATCAATACAATCGCGTATGCCGGCCGGCACCACGCCTGCCTTCGCGATAGCGCGGTTCGCCTGTTCTTGCGCATAATCCCAGTAAGTTTCAAGGTCCTTGAAATCATCCTGCTCACGATAAGGAAACCAGTCCTGACTGGATCCGATCCAGTCCGCCAGCACCGCAAGGCCGGCGAGAGCGAAGGATGCGTGACGCGTTTGCGCGCGGCCGGGTGACGGCAACTCTGGAGGCAAAGAAAACAGTCCGTACACCTGAGAAATGAACGCACGTGCCGCTGCAATGCCCGGTGCGCCAAAATCGCTCCGCAATGTAACAATGGTTTCGTTCATCCTCGGCGCCGGGGGCGCTCCGTGATGGCCGGTTACGGCGGAGATCAGCGGCCGCCAGGTGCGGTATCGATTTCCACCCAGCGGCTCGAAGAAGTCCCTTTTGGAGTCGAACAGCCGCAATCCACCCGCACCATGATCGTAAATGCCTGCTAACCGCGCAGGATCATCGCCGAAGCAGTCTGGATAACAGCCCGGCACCTTTGCCTGGAACTTTTTGGCGAACTTGCCGATGTCGTGCAGACTCAAGAGAAAGCAAACCAGCCCGAGGGTATAGTCTCCCGGCAGTCCGAGCAGGCGCGGCAGTTGGCTACCCAGTCCTCGATGTTGCATCAGCAGGGCCTCGCCAACTGCCGCCACGTCGAGACAATGGAACGCCAACGGGTGCCATTTCGGGCCGGGGTCGGAAGGCTGAGCCTTTCCCCAAAAACTATGAACGTTCATACCTGTTTGACCCCATGAAGCCCGGCGTTGCCGACGTTGAGTTCAACGGTTTTGGTGGAAATTGCTCAAGAGCGTTGGATCCACGGACATCCGGGTTCTTAGATCCCTCCCGGAAAGCGTATAGGGGATAACAATAACGCGCCTGCTGCCGCTGCGTGAGATTGACAGAGGCGCTGCGGCGGATTAAAACGAGTGCGGTCCGATTGGAGTCTTTAATGAAAGGGGTTCTGGTGCAGATAGGCACGGGAATTGGCGATAATGGGATATGGCGCATCGCAAAACGGAACGGAATCCTCTATTTGCTGGACGTTGGTTCGAAGACGACATCATTCTCCTCTGCCTGCGCTGGTATTTTCGCTTCAAACTGAGTTACCGAGACCTGGTCGTGATTTTAGGTGAGCGGGGTTTATCGATTTCGCACACCACGATCTTGCGTTGGGTGGTTCGCTATGCCGAAACCTGCGAGAAGCGTTGGCGGCGATTCGAGCGACCGGTGGGTGGGAGCTGGCGAGTCGATGAAACGTTTATAAAGGTGCGGGGCCAGTTGATGTACCTGTATCGAGCCGTGGACGGACAGGGCAACACCGTGGAGTTCTTTCTCAGTCGAACACGGGGCATCGCGGCGGCGAAGGCATTCTTTCGCAAGGCACTGAAGCATCATCAGGAGCCTCATAGCATCACTCTGGATGGCCACCGGCCGAGCCATAGCGCGCTGCGGCGCATGGGAATGAACGGGGAGTTCAACTTCCGAGGCCCGAACCCGGTGACAATTCGCTGCTGTCAATACCTGAACAACGTTGTGGAGCAGGACCACCGCCGGGTGAAGGGGCGATTGCGATCGATGTTGGGATTCAAGACGTTCTACAATGCGCGGCGCGTCATTATCGGCATCGAGCTGGCGCAGAAGATTCACAAACGCCAGTTCGCAATTCCGATCCCATGGCGGTCAAATCCCGCCCTGATCTGGCGTAACGTCATGGCCGCATAGTCTGCATCGCCGGAGCGCACTCCTGAGTCTTATCGCTCTGACAATCCTATCTGCACCAGAACCATCGCTCCTATCTGGTGCGGACGTGCCGCTAAGGGACAAGCTATTTCTCAGCGTCAAAGAGGCCGTTCGATTCTCCGGGCTTCCAGAATCCACGATCCGGCGCTTGCTCAGGAGCGGGAAGCTCCCCGGCGTCAAAGCGGGAGGGTGGAGGATTCGCCGGGGGGATCTTGAAGAACTGGGTTGCAGACAGATTGCCGACCTCTCGGAAGCGCGGCTCTAGGCCGTGCGGAAACCCGTCGCCATTCACATTTCTCCCGCAATACCGTTTCGCAACTCCTGACCCCTTGAAAGCCCGTCCGGGTCCGTAGTGTTGCGAAACCGCTCCTTTGTGCAATCGCGTCCGGGTGGAGATCCCCGCCGTTTGCAATTTCCCCCTTTCCCTCATAAACAGCGAGCCCCCAGGCCCGGCCCGGAGCCGTCCAGGGCGCGAAGCGAGGCGTAGCCGATCCCTTGACGGCGAGGACCGGGCCCTACAATCTCGCGCTCAGGAAAAGGGGGGTATAGCCCTCATTGCGGCGGCGGAGCCGCCTTCGATCCGGGCTTTGGATTCTTTAATTTTGTTTCCACAGGGCCAGCCGTCCTGCTACTTGTCTTAATTACTACTTGTCTTCTATATGTATGGGGGTCCCCTTAGCACGAACTTTGAGGGGGGGGTCCCCTTAGCCCATGTTTACCCATTTGCCGCTTGATCGGGTGCGATTTTTGCCATTTTGGGCCGAAAACCCCGTAAGTTGTTGATTCCTAGTTGAGGTGACGAATGTAGTGCCATAATCGTTATGTTGGGGTTGAATTCGCTTGCGCCCCCCGGTATCGTGTTCCCATGTTCGTTCGCCGCACCCAAACCCGCCGCACCCAAAACGGCCAGATCTACTTCTCCCACCGCCTCGTCCGCTCCGAACGCATCGGCGCCAAGGTCCGCCAGCGCACCCGGCTCAACCTGGGACGGCACTTCGACATCCCGCAGGCGGACTGGCCCCGGTTGTGCGTCCGGATCGAGGAACTGCTTGCCGGACAATACGCCCTCATCCCGGACGATTCGGCCGCCCTGGAGCAGGAAGCCCAACGCATCGCGGCCCTGTTGATCGCCCGCGAAGCCGATCTCTCCGGCCCCGCCCCCGAGACGCGGACCGTGACCGTGGAGGTGGATTCGCTAGAACTGACGCGCCCGCGTTCGGTGGGCGTGGAGCAGGCCGGCCTGTGGGCGATGGACCGGTTGGGGCTGCGGGAACTGTTCCAACGTCTGGGCATCAACGGCCCCCTGCGCGCCGCCGCGGCGGGATCGATTATCGGGCGTCTGGCCGCGCCCGCCTCGGAAAGGGCGACGCACCGCTGGCTGCGGGAACGCAGCGGCCTGGGCGAATTGCTGGGGGTCGACTTCGAGACCATGGGGGCGATGCAACTGTACCGGGCCTCGGACGCCCTGATGGCGCACCGGGACGCCATTGAAACCCACCTGTTCGAGCAGGCGATGAGCCTGTTCGATCTGCGGCCCACGGTCACCCTCTACGACCTCACCAACAGTTACTTCGAGGGTCAGGCCGAGGAGCAACCCCAGGCGCAGCGGGGACATTCCAAGGACAAGCGCCGGGATTGTCCCCTCCTCACCCTGGGGCTCGTGCTCGATGGCAGCGGCTTCGTGCGCCGATCCCAGGTCTTCGCCGGCAACGTGACCGAGCATCGGACCCTGCCTCAGATGCTGGAGGCGCTCCAGGCCCCCGGCGACGCCCTGGTGGTGATGGATCGGGGCATCGCCACTCAGGAGCGCGTCGCCTGGTTGCGCGAGGCCGGATACCGCTACCTGGTGGTGAGCCGCCAACGCGACCGGCAGTTCGATCCCGAGGCGGCGGTCTCGATCCGGACGGCCTCGGGCGAGGACCTGCATCTGCACAAGACCGTGGACGAGGATGGCCAGGAAGCCCGCTTGTACTGCTATTCCGAGCAACGGGCCGAGAAGGAACAGGCCATGACCGAGCGCTTTGGGAAGCGTTTCGAACAGGCTCTGGACCAACTCTCCGAAGGCCTGTCCCGGCCGCGCACTCAGAAACGCCTCGCCCAGGTCTGGCAGCGCATCGGGCGGTTGAAGCAACAGAGCCGCGGCGCCGCCCAACACTACGACGTCCAGGTCGCCACCGACGACACCGGCGATACCGCGGTCGGGCTGACCTGGACCCGGCGTTCGGTCCCGGGCACGATGGCCACCCATCCGGGCGTCTATTGTCTGCGCAGCAGCGAAACCGATTGGGACGAGGAAACGCTCTGGCGCACCTACATCACCCTCACCGATCTGGAGGCCGTCTTCCGCTCATTGAAATCCGAACTCGGTCTGCGCCCCATCTATCACCGCAAGCCCATTCGCGCCGAGGGTCACCTGTTCGTCACCGTCATCGCCTACCAACTCGTCCAGGTCATCCGCCGCCGCCTGGCCGCACGCGGGGAACACGCCAGTTGGTCCACCCTGCGCCGGATCCTCGGCGGCCAGCACCGCGTCACCGCCACCTTCCGTTGCGCCGACGGCCGCACCCTGCACGTGCGCAAGGCCACCCGCGCCGAACCGCCTCAGCGCGCCATCTATGACGCATTGGACATCCACCCCGCGCCCGGAGGGACCCGCAAAACCATCGCCTGATCTCCCCCATATCCCGCTTCTGTGCGCATTTGTAGTGCCACTTGCGCTTTTGAATCATCGTAACTGCCTAATATGTCAATACTTTGCAAATCGGCTTGGTAAACATGGGTTAGCACGTGGAAAACTCCGCAGAATCACACAAGCCTTTGGAAATAGGAGGTTTACGCGTTCAGGGCGCTTCGGGGGAGTGGGAGAGGATAGAGATCCAGAACGCGCCTCCGGGGCCGTGACGGGCCGCTGAGAGGCCGGGAAAAGAGAGATTAGCTTGTGAGTTGGGCTTGCTCAACCGGCGTAATGGCCGGGATCGAAGGATGCAGGATCAGGACGCCCGGAGGCGTCGAGTAGTTCAGGTCCGGCCAGGCCAGCTTGATCTTCTTCAACTCACGGAGAACCTTTCGCCGGAAGTTCTTGACGGTTTGCTTGTCGCTGGTCTGGTCCGGGTCCGTTCCGAACTGCCGGATCACCTGCCGCCAGGTGATCCGCTGCGGAGCGCGAAGCGGGAACGTCCGGTAGACCAACCACAAGTACAGATCGAGGCCCAAGGAACATCGCTTGAGGGCTGTGAGGGCGTTCATGTCAATCGGCACAGGGTGGCGGATGATCTCCTAGAAGAACTTCTCGCTCAACTCAATCTTGCTTTCCCACAGTCCCGTTTGATCGGGATGTTTGGGATTCCACCAGAAGTCGGTGAGTTCAGCGACGAGGGCCGTGGCCGAGGTTTCGCGGCCAGCCGCCGTGTAGTTCAGCTGGACGCTGCAATTAAAGAGGCGCTTCATTTGGTTGCGGAGGCGGGCTTGGCCGCGCCCATCGGTACTAGAGATGCCGAGCTTTCGCATGAAGTCGGAGAGCGACCGGCCTAGCATAATTTCACGGCTCCCTGTCCGTACTGCTTCGGTGCACACCCAGGCCAGGATTAGGCGCGGGTTGGAACCGTGGGGGAGCTTGTGATCCCCGGTGGCGGTCATGATGAGCTTGTAGGGGCCGTTCACGCGCTTGTACTGGAGCCGGTTGCCGGGGTTGGAGCGGGGCAGGGAGCACAACACCATCATCCGCGCCATGAAACCAAGTTCGGCATCCGCTTCGCTGGCCGCCACAAGCTGGTTCACCTGGTCAGCCTGGGTGAAGTAGTGGTGCGGCTGGGGCGGCCAGCCTTCTCGTTTACGCTGCATGGCGTATTCTCCCATGAGCCTCAGACAAATCAAGTGCTGGAGCGGGCTGCAAGCAGCATCTCAAGGGCTTCAACCCCGAGTTGCTGCAGAGTCTTGTCTTCGTCAACCGCAAGGTGTTTCAGTCGCCGGGACAACGTCGGGTCGATGTGGATCAGCATGCCCTTCTTGCCGACCCGTGAGGGTCGCGTAGCGGCGGAAGGGGTGGAGTTTTTGGCGCGTTCGAGCGCGGTTTCAAGATTGGATTTGGCCATTGAGGGATAGTCCTTTGCTAAGTGTCCAGCGGAATACTGCGGCAAGTTCGGTTCCGGCCTTGCCCGCCCGTGTGAGTTCGGTGGCAGTGAGTCTATCGGTGAACGCATGCACGTGGGCGATCCGGTGGTGCAGCACTACCGGGACCATCTCAATATCGTAGCCAGCGATAGCGTTCCGAGCCTGGGCCACAAGAGGGCCTTGCACTGGGGCGCCGTTGAGGATCACAGCAGCGGTGGTTCCGGCCTGGCGGGTGATTTCGATACTGCTCCCGATCGCGATTAGGTCGGCGACGGATGCGCGACAGGGGATGAAAACTAGGTCGGCGGCACGGGCTGCTACAAGGGCCGCATCGGTGGAGTGGGGTGCGGTGTCGATGATGGCGAGTTTGGCACCGGCATCACGCGCTGCAGTAAGCAGGGCGGGGAGTTGAGCCGCGTACCCCGAGATGATAGAGGGGGTATCGGCGACGCGGAGATTGGCCCACGACGAGGCCGAACCCTGTGGGTCAAGGTCCACTAGCGCGGTGGCGAGACCCTCCCGCTCGCCGGCGACGGCAAGGCCGCACGCGAGCGTTGTCTTCCCTGCTCCGCCCTTCCGACTGATGGGTGCGACCGTAAACATGGCTAGCCAATCTATCATAATAGACAAGATATATAGCAAGACTAACTAGCCGTCCATAGTTGGGGGAAGGCAAGGACTGCAACAATGCACTACATCGTCGGCAAGGCCTACAGCGTCATCACGGCCCGAAGTGGGAGTGGTCCCGGCAAGCGACTTTACTGTGTGTTTATTGTCTTGAGACGTGGGAGAATGGGCAGCCTTGATTCGAGAAAAGCATGAACGCCAGTTCCGTCTGGCGCTACAACCCATTCGGAACAGTTTTGGTCATTGACCATCATCAAATTAAGGCATATGTTATGGCATCGGCCAAGAATGAGGATGCCAAGATGACTGAACTCAACCGTCATGTCCGCTTATTTCGCAATGGGCGAAACCAGGCGTTGCGCATTCCCCGAGAGTTCGAGTTCGAAGGGGATGAGGCGATCCTGAGAAAAGAAAGTGGCCGCCTGATCGTGGAACCGATTTGCAAAGGGCGGTTACTTGCCCTACTCAGCACCCTCGAACCTATAGACGAGCCGTTTGTGGATGTGGACGAAGATCTGGCGGCGTTTGCCGATGTAGAGATCTGAGTGCGCTCAGGACCCATGGACGGTCCAAACGTTGGGGCCTTAGTGAGGATAAGAAGATGCAAAAATCACACACAGAGAAGATCATCGTCGGAATTATCGTCGTCATCGTCAGCGCCTTCATTCTCTTTGTCGTTCGCGCAGGATGGCGGCAGATACAAGCTACCCTCGACGCCGGCCTAACGATCCCTAGCGGTGGCGTTGTCGCGTTCGACCTACCTGATGGCTGCCCCGCTGGATGGTCGAACTTCGCCGCTGGCGAGGGGAAGACAGTTGTCGGCAAGGGGGAAGCGTATGACTATCGCTCCATGGGTGGTGACGAAATGGTCATGCTGACCGTGCGGGAGATGCCGGAGCATAGTCACGTTGTTGTTGGCACGAACCCCCGTATTAGTATTAATCAGTGGGGTCATACCGTCGGTGGCAACGGCAGCTCTCTTAGGCTGGACGCGGATGATGGTCCGCCCTTCGGGGAGATTACCGGCACACTTTCTGCCCTTGCAGAAGGGGAGGGGCAACCGCACGAGAACATGCCGCCGTATATCGTGCTCCACCTCTGCAGTAAGGATTAAACAGCCTGGGTCGAGGCCCGCCCTCAGATTGCGGCTGGAACTGCCCCCGAAATCCCCGGCTGCGGGCGGCTGTCTGATCTAGCAGGAGTCCTCCGGGGAATTGAACGGCTCTATGTGAGCAATGCTCTAGAAGTGCAAATCAACAAGGAGAAGCATCTGGATGCCTCCACATTCAAGAATGGCGCCGTAGAAGGCTTTCGGCTTACTGAGGAGGTTTCAGGAATGAGAAGACGCACACAATCGTCACCTATGAAGAATCTGTTGGCATTGGCGCTGGGCTCCAGCCGCCTGGCCGCGGGTATTTTCCTGACGGTGTCTGCACTAAGTCCCCAGGGTCTCAGAAGTTCGGGAGCAGGCATGGAGAGCACCCTGCAAGCAGCCGGCCCCGTTCATGACAATCCACACAGGAGCACGGCCGACCTCATGCAGACTGTGAATTTCTATTACTCGTTGATCGATGAGGGGCGAGCCAACACGGAAGGCAACCGCCGATACCATAACCAGATAGAGAATGTGAAATACCAGGGCGGATTCGAAGAGCGGGTTGGTGTGCTCCTGATGTGTGGTTCTAAATCACTGGCCCAAACGATTACGTTTGTCGGCAGAAGCTGTGATCGATTCATAGCCACCTCGCATGCGTTTTATGAGAAGGACGGCACATACCATTGTGAGGACGGTGACTATGGGAAAGTTCATAAGATCGCACGAAGAAACGACGGCGCAAGTCACCTTTTTGACTCCGCGGCGCGTGCCAGGCATCCGTGGCATGGGGGCCTGGCCCCGGACAA
The DNA here is from genome assembly GCA_965263045.1 of Terriglobia bacterium. Taxonomy (GTDB): domain Bacteria; phylum Acidobacteriota; class Terriglobia; order 20CM-2-55-15; family 20CM-2-55-15. The sequence continues at coordinate 62,190 of CBDHGK010000027.1, read as the reverse complement.
ACTAGATAATTATGAATGGATTACCAGAGACGCGCCCTTGGCCGTCATGGAGCGTGGACCTGTTGACAACAAGCGCTTTGGCTTGGGTGGTGGTGGCACTATTCAGAAGGTACGTGATAGGCACAATGACATTCAGATGCTGCGATTGCAGGCGCCCGCTCCATCATCCGAAGGTGAGGGCAGCGCCTGTTCCGCGACGTCGGATCTTGAATTTGTAAATATCAGCAAGATGACAAACAAGCTGCCGTTGAGACAGTGCTTTATACATACCAGACTGCAGAAAGAAGAAGATACAGGGGTGTATCAGGAAAAAAGGGCCCAATTGAGCATTTACCGGAACACCGAACCGTGTCATGTGTATGATACGGATAAGAGAAATCCCACGGGCCTGCTATTCAAGCACAACTGCCCCGCTCACCTAGCCAGTAGCGGCGCTCCCATCATGTGCGAAATCGATGGTCAATACAAAGTAGTGGGCATTCACAGTGCAAGTCTGGGTAGTCACAATAAAATCCAAGACCCGAGACTTTCCACGTCTCGTGACCATAATCTCGGTGTGGGGTTCAACGACAAATTTCTTGAAGACATAAGAAACTAGCCGCATACCAACCCGACGATTACGAACAACTGGGGACGCCTCCGGCTCTGATATCTACCAGCCGATGTCATGACCCCGGCTGCGCATTCTGCTTTGGATCAGACTCTCTATTCTCCCCGCCACGCGATCCCAGCGATCTCCGGTATTCCGCTTCCGTTGCGCCTCGGCCTGGATCAACGAAAGAGTTCGTCCAAATCTCTCACCAGTGCGTTGTGACTGGCGTTCGCCCTCTCGTAGGCGTTGGTTAAGACCGTCACATGTGCGCCTAACCGCAGCATGTTTTCTGTCAAACTCTCGACCTGCTCGGCCAACTGCTTCTGATCCCGTGCGTATTGCCCGGCTAATTGCCGTACCTGCTTTTCCAAGCGCTCGACCTGCCCGGACAGCCGCTTCTGATCCTGCCCGTACTGCTCGGCCAGCTTGCTCCATTCCTTCACCAATCGCTGTTCTAATTCGCTCATAGGTCTCCTTCAGCCGCCCCCGCTCCCCGGAGATCTCCCGCTCCGCCCGCCCGATCCGCTCCTCGATCTCGCAGCGCTCCCGCTGCAGCTCGCGGTTGGCCTCGACGACCTCGGCTGCTCGATGCTGTACTGTGGAGTCGGCCTGCCGCTTCTGTGGACCACGGTGTACGCCTGGTTCCCGGCTCAACTCCGCCGCCCGCTCCAGGTCGCCGCGTGCCAGGGCCTCGTCCCGCCGCGCCGCCAGGCTGCGGTGGTCAACCCTATCCTGCTGGCCCGCCCGCTGCAGCGCCCGGTTTGCCTCCTGCTCCCAGACCTGCCGGGTCTGTGCAATCCAGTGCTTGTCCATCATCGTCCGGCTCTTCTTGGCACCGCCGCGCTCCGGGCGCTTCCCGCTTGGCCGCTTTCACCGGAGCAGCCCGGCCCGGAAATCGTCATCGGGGAAGTGCATCATCCGGTCGAACCCAAGGAGATTTTCAACCCCGAATGACTCACCATCCCGGAGCGCGGACTGTACACCGGCATTGCCATTTTTGGAGCGGTGGGGAGCGGTAAAACTTCGGCCTGTATGCACCCTTTCGCCAAGCAGCTACTCTCCTGGCAAGCGGACGATCCAGAGAAGCGGGTGGCAGGGCTCATGCTCGAAGTGAAGGGGGATTTTTGCCATGACATTCGCTCAATCCTGGATAACGCGGGCCGTGGTGACGACTACCTGGAGATCGGAATGGGGGGCCTCTGGAAATGGAATCCTCTCTCCGCGTGGTGGCTCGATTCATACTCGCTGGCCTACACCGTTGCCAGCCTTTTGAATCAGCTTTTCGGCAAGGGCAAGGAGCCCTTTTGGCAGCAAGCCTATACCAATCTGGTGCGCTGGATTATCGAGCTTCACCGGGTGCTACCGGAGCAGTGGGTGACATTGCAGCAGGTCTATCAATGCGCGATTGACCCGGATCTTTTCGCGGCCAAAATCAAACAGGCCGAGGCGTGGAGCGCGGAGCTGAACACCGAGGAGGTTTTCATTCCGCGCGAAACGTGGGCGAAACGGGCTGTGGAGGTTGGAGAGTGGCTATGGACGGCGGCGGAAAACGGTAAGGAAATGCGGGTCGAATGGAGCCCGGAATTGGAGCAGAAACTAAAGAAATTGACGATCCAACCCCGGATTGTTTGGGAGCCCGGAGCCGGGGACGATGTGAGAGAGCGGGTGGCCGCTGTGAAGCGGTGGTTTGACAACGACTGGCAAAAGCTGGACAACAAAATCAAATCCTCGATTGTCGAAGGCGTTTCGGTATTCCTCTCGATGTTCGATATGCCGGACGTGGCGGCGGTGTTCTGTCCCCCGCCCCCGGAAGTGTCCGACGATCCCCGGCGCATTGGCCCAAGGGCCAGGGCCGCGATACTGGCCGAGAAGAAGGTCCAGGCCAAGCGCCCGCGTGAGGACCGCGCCGAATGGCCCGCCCATACCATTGCCGAAAGGCCACGCTATTTACCGCCGCTCTATGAATTGATCGAGGGCGGCAAGGTGCTGGCCTTGAATATGCCAGCCGGGAGCAACCCGGCGCTGGCCCGCGCCATCGGCGTGATGCTCAAAAACGCATGGCTTCAAGCCCTGCTCATGCGGCCCGCGCAGATGAAGGAATCCCCAAGCACTTACTTCCGGCCCGCTGTCTTTATTTGCGACGAGTACCAATCCTTCGCATCGGTAGGCGAGGACGATCCGACCGGCGATGAAAAATCCTTTGCTTTAACGCGGCAATGCCGGTGCATCCCGATTGTTGCGACCCAATCCATATCCTCATTGCGGGCCGTGCTTGGCAGTTCGGAGGCGTGGCGGGCGCTGCTACAGACGCTTCGCACCCGGATCTTCCTATCCTTGAGCGACGACGCCAGCGCCAAGATCGCATCGGAATTGTGCGGGCAGGTTGCCAAGATCAAAGGATCGTACACGATCAGCGAGACCTCGAAGCGGGCGGGGGTGTCCCCGCTCTCAGGCCGGGCCGGTGGATCGGGCGGCGGCAGCATCGGCGCAACCAAGTCTTTCCAGGAGCGCCGGGAGGCCGTCTTTCACCCGCGAGACTTCGCCTTGCTTGGAAACTGTCAAGCCATTTGCTTGCCCTATGACGGAGCGCAATCGCTGGAACCCCGGAGGGTCTATCTCAAACCTCATTACCTTCCCCTGGATCATTCTTATTGGAGAGCGAAGGAGGCCGGACAGATATGAGCAACGCGGCCAGCGGGCTTGCACACCTGAAACCTTTTTTGCCAGGGCTTGAACCCCTGCTAGAAGACGCGGAAGTGTCCGAGATCATGATTAACGGACCCGGCAATGTTTGGATCGAGGCGAAGGGCCGGTTAACGGCTCATGCCGCGCCGGACCTGGACGAATCGGCCTTGTTACGGGCGGCTATTCACATCGCTCGTCCTTTGGGCCTGGACCCTGCCTCCACGCCCATCATCGACGCACGGCTCGATGATGGTTCCCGCGTGGCGATCTGTGTTCCCCCGGCCAGCCCCCACGTTGCAATCACCATCCGGCGATTCGGCAAGCGGACCTTTAGCGTGGCGGATCTAGTCAAGCAGAAGGCACTACCGGAAAACATCTTGAAAGCGGCAGAGCAGATGTTGTTATCCCGTCGCAACATTCTGGTTTCAGGTGGCACCGGATCAGGCAAGACCACCTTGCTCAATGCCCTCATAGAACTGCTGCCCGGCGACGAGCGCATTGTGGCAATCGAGGACACCTTAGAGCTTCGCATCGACCACTCGAATTGTGTCCGGTTCGAGGCCAGGGGGTTGCAGGAAGGCGCGGTCACGATCCGCGAGCTAGTACGCCATACCTTGAGGCATCGACCGGATCATATCGTGGTGGGTGAGGTTCGCGGCGGTGAGGCGGCGGACCTACTGCAAGCCCTCAATACTGGACACGGCGGATCGCTCACGACCGTACACGCCAACAATGCGGAGAGCGCCCTATCGAGAATCGCCAGTTGCGCCATGCAGGGCGGTGGGGAGTTGCCGTGGGAAGTCACCTGTAGAGGCGTGGTGGACGGAATCTCTATGGTGATTCACATGACGCGGAGCGAGGGACGGCGTTTCGTGGAAGAAGCGGCATACGTCAAAGGCTACGACGCGAAGGAGAACAAATGGGATATCGAACGGCTGTAATCAATATCGCTCACAAGCTGAAATCCAAACGATCCGCCAAGATTGGGGTTTTGATCCTGATGGGCGGGATGCTTGCGCTCATCACGGAAGCGCAATTTGAGCCGATTGAGGCAACGGTGGTTCGTGGGATTGACGGAGATACCATCCGGGTCCGGGTGCGAGGCAAGGCGCACACCGTCCGTGTCATCGGCGTGGACACCCCGGAGACGGTACACCCGACCGGAGACACCGTGGACCGCTATGGGCGCTTGCTTCGCTACGTCTACCTGGACGGAGAGAACTTCAACGCCCGGTTGATCCGCGAGGGATACGGTCACGCCATCAGGAGATTCCGATATTCCTTGAAGGCTCAATTTATCCGGCTTGAGGACTCGGCCCGGAAAGCGGGCCGGGGGTTGTGGTCCCCGCGATGAGTCCTAGCTGGATTCAGAGCGCGGCGGGGACCACAACCCAGCCGTTTCGCTCTCCGGCTTTTCCCACGGTTTCAGGTTCCCCTTTTTCCCCTTGTAGTGCCTTGTTGCGGCCCGGTCCTTGCCGTCAAGGGATCGGCTTCGCCTCGCTTCGCGCCCTGGACCGCTGCGGGCCGGGCCGGGGAGCCGGATCTACTACGAGGGAAAAAAGGGGGAGTGTGGTGAGTGTCGCCGGTGGAGAATCACCCCGGCCCGTCGCCGGTGTTTGGCTTTTCATGGGACCGCCAGCTTTCGCCGGGTCCGGGTCACGTCCCAGGCATCCCCCCCGCCAGACCGGGGCAAGCCCCTTGCCTGTGGCATCTGTCACGCGGGAGTGCTTGAACTGGGCCTTGCGCCCCGGAACCGGACGGCGCTGTACTCTCTCCTGACGCTGGCCCGCTGGTTTCCCCTCATTCACAGGTGAAGGGAAAACACATCAAAGTCAGCTAGGAGAGAAACAATGAATCAAATCCAAACACTCATTGACGCGGCCCGCGAGGCGCTGGCCTCCAACGGAATCCACGACACAATCCTTGCCGTGGGAATCGCCGCGATTCCCATCTTGATCTTCTGCGTCATCGTCAATCGGCTTCGCCATCCTGACCGATCCTTTCTCGCGGCTCTGGCCCTTTCCGTTCTCGGATTCTTCCTAGTGCCGTCCGTAGCCACCGGAACCGCTATCCTTTGGGTCTACACCGGAGGCGCGGGCGGACAGGCTATCGGCGTTGGAGTCGTGCTTTGGCTTCTTGGTTTTTGGCTCTTTCGACAGTGGTTGCGATCCGCTCCCCGATCCGCACGGCGAACGCGGACGGTTACACCCTCACGCGCCCGCGAATCCGCAGAGCTTCAACACGAGAACGCGAGGTTTCGCGCTGAGGCCATGAACCGGGAGGATGAATGAATCCCGTCCATAGCAGCCTAACTCCCCGTTTGGAGCGTTACAGACACTTTGTAGACCTGTCGGACAGGCTGTCTCTAACGTGTCTCTAGGCCGTGCCGGGGTTGCACCGGGCGGCGCTTGATCCGACGTGCTTCATGCGGTCCCTCCAATCAAGCGGTTTGCGGTTTTGCCATTGGTCCGCTTGCCGTCCCCTGGTCCGGTTTGTTCCGGCGCATGGACCGCGCCAGACCGGGGCAAGCCCCTTGCCTGTGGCATCTGTCACGCCCCATGCCTGTTGCCGGTCCTGCCCGTCACCGGCGACGGCGGCGCTGTTCCCCTTTTTCTGGTCCGCTGGTTTCCCCTCATTCACAGGTGAAGGGAAAACACATCAAACCATTTAAACAAGGAGGAAACACACAATGGCTCACTCAACCTTTAACCGCGAGACGGATTGGAGGATAATCACATCATGAGTTACGTTCACATCGGACTTTACAACGCGCTCCGGGAACTCGGAGCGACCGAGGACACGGCCAGAGCCGCCGTCGCCGATATGCCCATCCCGGAACACTTGGCGACCAAGGAAGACCTGCTGAAAGCCATCGCTAGTCTTGAAGGCAAACTTGCCGACTTGCGCGGCGAGATCAAAGCCAGTTTTGCAGTCCTCAAGTACGCCTACGGGCCGATCATCATCACCTTGCTCGTCAAAATCGCGTTCTTCGACTGATCCTCAGCCGAAAGCGGCGGAGCTTCGCGCTTCGCCGCTTCGCTCCTTTCCCCTCTTAACTCCCCTAAAATCGCGTTACAGACACTTTGCAGACCTGTCCGACACGCTGTCTCTAACGTGTCTCTAGTGGTCCCCGTCAAACAGACTGTAACTTATCGAGCTTCTTTCGGGCACGTTGAACTTTTTCAAGAATATCGGAAGCCGTTGCGGTCCAAATGAAGGGCTTCGGGTTCTGATTGTGACCCCCGACATATTCCTCCACGGCCTGGATTAGCTCAGGAACCGAATGGAAAACCCCGCGCCGAAGCCGTTGTTCGGAAAGATCCCGGAAGAAGCGTTCGACCATGTTCAGCCAGGATGCACTGGTCGGTGTGAAGTGCACATGAAAGCGCGTGTTGCGCTTCAACCAGTTGACGATTTTCTGATGTTTGTGCGTGGCGTAGTTGTCGCAAATGATATGGATCTGTTTGTCTTTCGGCACGGAACGTTTGATCTGATTGAGAAACCGGATCCATTCCTGATGACGATGCTTCGGCATACAGGTCCCGATAATCGAGCCGTCCAGCGTATTGAGCGCGGCGAACATCGTGGTCGTCCCGTTGCGTTTGTAGTCGTGGGTGAGGGTGCCGCACCGCCCCTTCTTCAGAGGTAACCCGGGTTGCGTGCGGTCCAGGGCCTGCATCTGGCTCTTCTCATCGCAGGACAAAACAATGGCGTTTTCCGGAGGGTTCAGATACAAACCGACCACATCCTCCAACTTCTCGACAAATTGTTTGTCGTTGGAAAGTTTGAAGGTGCGTGCCAGATGAGGCTTCAAGCCATGAGCCCGCCAGATTCTCCCTACCGTGGACTCGCTGACGCCGGTTGCCCTGGCCATCAAGGACCGGCTCCAGTGCGTGGCGTTCGGAGGCTTCCCTTCGACCGTCTTCTTCACGATCCGGGCCCGCTTCCGGCGGCCGATCGAGGGAATCCGTCCACTGCGGGAAGCGTCCTTTTCGATTCCCCCGAGGCCATCTTCAACGAAACGATCGCGCCAACGTCCGGCCTTTTGACGAGTGATGTCCAACTTGGCAGCGATCTCCTGATTGTCCAGACCCCCGGCGGCCAGCAAGACAATTCGAGATCGTTCCGCCAACCGGACCGCCACACTGCGGCTTCGGCTCAGTCGCTCCAGTTCCTTCCGCACAGGAATGTCCAATTTAATCGTCGGTGCTCTCCTCATATATACTCAGACGTAGGAAAGCTGAATAAGTTACATTAACTGTGACGGACTACACTAGGCCGTGCTGTGGTTGCCCCGGACGGCGCTCGATCTACTGTGTTTCATGCCGTCCCTCCAATCAAGCGGTTTGCGGTTTGCCATTGGTCCGCTTGCCGTCCCCTGGTCCGGTTTGTTCCGGCGCATGGACCGCGCCAGACCGGGGCAAGCCCCTTGCCTGTGGCATCTGTCACGCCCCATGCCTGTTGCCGGTCCTGCCCGTCCACCGGCGGCGGCGGCGGCGCTGTTCCCCCTTTTCTGGTCCGCTGGTTTCCCCTCATTCACAGGTGAAGGGAAAACACATCAAACCATTTAAACAAGGAGGAAACACACAATGGCTCACTCAACCTTTAACCGCGATACGAATTGGAGGATAATCACATCATGAACGTCTCTTTTGACACGCTCACCGCAGCCCGCGACCTGGAAGCCGCTGGCCTCGAACGGCCACAAGCCGAAGCCATTGTAAAGACGATGCGCGAAAGCGGACAGGCCGACTTCGCCAACCTTGTAACCAAAGTTGACATTGCCGAGATTCACACTGCAATCGCCAACCTCGAAACTCGCCTTCTCCGGTGGATCGTCGGAACAATACTCACGACAGCCGGAGTGACCGTCGCCATCGTTCGGCTTTTGATGACGTGAGCGCCAAGCGGCGGAGCAATCGGCTTCGCCGCTTCGCTCCTTTCCCCTCTTAACTCCCCTGAAAATCGCGTTACAGACACTTTGCAGACCTGTCCGACACGCTGTCTCTAATGTGTCTCTAGGCCGTGCTACACTGGCCGGATGGATGACACGATTCTTGATGACTGGTTCACCAAATATCAGGCCGCAGCTTTCTTACAGGTGTCCGAAAAGACCATCGAACGGCTTGCCCGCAAGGGCGAGATCCAGCGCGAGACGCGCAAGCGCCCCGGCGTCCGGCCTTCGCCCGTCTACTCGCCGGAAGACCTGGACCGGGTGAAGCACGCGCAGACGCCCCAGGTGGCCGTGCTGCCCCCCCAGGCGGAGGCCGGTGGTGTTCCCGCACTCGTTCCCCGCATGGAGCTTCCTTCCTTCCTTCAATCGCTCCTATCTGGTGCGGACGTGCCGCTAAGGGACAAGCTATTTCTCAGCGTCAAAGAGGCCGTTCGATTCTCCGGGCTTCCAGAATCCACGATCCGGCGCTTGCTCAGGAGCGGGAAGCTCCCCGGCGTCAAAGCGGGAGGGTGGAGGATTCGCCGGGGGGATCTTGAAGAACTGGGTTGCAGACAGATTGCCGACCTCTCGGAAGCGCGGCTCTAGGCCGTGCGGAAACCCGTCGCCATTCACATTTCTCCCGCAATACCGTTTCGCAACTCCTGACCCTTGAAAGCCCGTCCGGGTCCGTAGTGTTGCGAAACCGCTCCTTTGTGCAATCGCGTCCGGGTGGAGATCCCCGCCGTTTGCAATTTCCCCCTTTCCCTCATAAACAGCGAGCCCCCAGGCCCGGCCCGGAGCCGTCCAGGGCGCGAAGCGAGGCGTAGCCGATCCCTTGACGGCGAGGACCGGGCCCTACAATCTCGCGCTCAGGAAAAGGGGGGTATAGCCCTCATTGCGGCGGCGGAGCCGCCTTCGATCCGGGCTTTGGATTCTTTAATTTTGTTTCCACAGGGCCAGCCGTCCTGCTACTTGTCTTAATTACTACTTGTCTTCTATATGTATGGGTGGGGTCTTAGCACGAACTTTTGATGGGCAATGTGGGGTCTTAGCACGAACTTTGCTTTAAAAAATGTGGGGTCTTAGCACGAGGATAAATCCCTCGATCCACGGCCAGATGTGGAAAACTTCGAGGGGAGCGCCCCCGGATCGGGCTCTAGGATGCCCCCGGAACGGCTTTTGGGGGCAATGGCACCCCTAACTACCCCCAAGACTTGCAATAAACCAGGAGCCCCCGGAGGGTGGTGCGGAAGTGCCGTCTTCGGGTGAGATCAAAGCCGGTCCCGGATTAGAGGCCGGGGAGATATGCGGGACCGAGGGCAAGAGGATCAAGACGCCCGAAGCCGTGGAGTAGTTCAAATCCGGCCAGGACAGCTTGATCTTCTTCAACTCACGCAGACAGTCCTTCCGAAAATCCTGGACGGTGCGGTTGTTGTCCGCCTTGGCCGGGTCCGATCCGAACTGACGGTATAGCTGAGACCATGAAAGGCGCTGTGGGGCCGTCAAAGCAAAGATTCGATAGGTGAGCCATAGGTACAGATCGAGGCCCAACGGCGACCGTTTGAGGGCCTTGAGGGTGGTGAGATCGAGTGGCACCGGATGGTGCGTATTCCGGACGATCGTGATCACTGATTCCGATTTAACGTGATCACCGATTCCGGGATCATGATCAGTGATTCCGGGCATCGTGATCACTGATTCCGGGATCATGATCAGTGATTCCGGGCATCATGATCACCGATTCCGGCGATCATGATCACCCGTCGGTAGCGAAGTTTAGACCTGTTAGGTTCTTCCTTGAAAAAGGAGAACTTGATGGGAACAAGACGGCTATCGATGAGACAGTTACGCGAGATTTTACGACTCAAACACGAACAGAAACTCAGCCACCGGGCCATCGCCCGAGCCTGCCGAGTGGGAGTAGGGACGGTTTCGGAGTACGTCCGACGGGCGGCACGTGCAGGGTTGGAATGGCCGCTGCTTGAGGAACTGGACGAGGCCGCGCTTGAAGCGCGGCTGTTTTCCAGCGCGGGACCGGGCTCCCGGGAACGGGTGGTTCCAGATGTCGAGCGGATCCACCAGGAGTTGAAGCGTGTTGGAGTCACCCTCCACCTGCTCTGGGAAGAGTACCGGGAAGCGAATCCAAAGGGATATGCCTACAGCCAGTTCTGTGTGATCTACGGGCGGTGGGCCCAGAAACTGAAGCCCTCGATGCGGCAGGTGCACCGCGCCGGCGAGAAGACCTTCATCGACTTTTCCGGCAAACGGCCAGAACTGACGGATCCGCGGACGGGCACAACTAAACCAGTCGAGTTGTTCGTGGCCGCGCTGGGCGCCAGCGGTTATACCTACGCCGAAGCGACACCGAGCCAGAAACTCGCCGACTGGATCGGCGTACATATTCGCATGGTGGAGTTCTTCGGCGGATCGAGCCGGATCTGGGTTCCCGATCAACTCAAGAGTGCCATTACCCTGTCCTGCCGCTACGAAGCAGGAGTGAATCGCACCTACCAGGATGAGGCAGAACATTACGGCGCCGTTGTCATTCCGGCCCGGCCTCGGAAACCCAAAGACAAAGCAAAAATCGAAGCCACGGTCCTTCTGGCACAGCGTTGGCTCCTGGCCAGAATCCGGAATCACACGTTCTTCAGTCTGGCGGACTTGAACGGGGCGATTCGAAAGTTGCTGTTGGAACTGAACCAGCGGCCGATGCAGAAGCTTCGCGTGTCCCGCCTGGAACTCTACGAAAGGCTGGATCGACCGGCCCTACAGCCACTACCGACCGATCGGTATGAACAGGCCGAGTGGAAGGGCTGTCGTGCCAATATCGACTACCACGTGACCGTGGATCACCATCCCTACAGCGTGCCCTACCAGTTGATCCAGGAAACCCTGGAAGCGCGTTACACCGCCTCGATTGTCGAGGTCTACCACAAAGGCCGGCGCGTCGCCTCTCATCCTCGCCGCTACGATCACCAACCGTCGACTCTGTCGGAACATATGCCCAGTTCCCATCGAGCCCATGCGGCATGGACACCATCCCGGCTGATCCGTTGGGCGGAGAAAACCGGCTCTCAGACCGGCCGACTGGCCGAGGAGATGATAAAACGGTGGCCCCATCCTGAGCAGGGGTACCGCTCCTGCCTGGGATTGATGAGCCTGGGACGCCGCTACGGCGCCCAGCGGCTCGAAGCCGCCAGTGCCCGAGCACTTCGCTTACAGTCCTATAGCTACCGAACCGTCAAAAACATCCTGTCCTCGGCCCAGGACCGTTTGCCGTTCGAGGATTCCGAAACCCTACCCACGCCCCATCACGACAACATTCGCGGCGCCGCCTATTATGCGGAGCCAGAGGAGAGCACACATGCTAATGGAACAAACCCTGGAGAAGATGAACCAGATGAAGCTATCGGCCATGGTCGAAGCCCTCGAGCAGCAACGCCGCTCGAATCAGTACACGGATCTGAGTTTCGAGGAGCGTCTGGGCCTTCTAGTGGATGAAGAATGGACGGCCCGGGAGCACCGTAAGCTCACCCGGCGTCTGCGCGTGGCCAAGCTGCGCTACAGCTCTGCATCGCTGGAAAACGTCGACTTCAAACATCGTCGCAGTCTGGACCGTTCCCAAGTCCTCGCTCTGGGCTCCTGCGGGTGGATCCGGGACCGGCACAATCTGATCATTTCCGGTCCGACCGGCATCGGGAAAAGTTTTCTGGCTTCGGCTTTCGTCGAACGAGCCTGCCGGCGCGGTTTCAATGCCGCCTACGTCCGAATGCCCCGGCTCTTGCACCAACTGGCGGTCGGCCGTGGCGACGGCTCCTACGCTCGTGTTCTGGCACGGCTGGCCAAGACCGATCTGCTGGCCATCGACGACTGGCTCCTGGCCCCGCTACGCGATGCCGAACGCCGGGACTTGATCGAAGTCGTCGAGGAACGGAGCGAACGCTCCGCCATCTTGATCGCCAGCCAGCTCCCGGTCGCCGACTGGCACGGCGTCATCGGCGACCCGAACCAGGCCGACGCCATCTGCGATCGCCTCCTCCACAACGCGCATCGCATCGAACTGAAGGGACGATCCATGAGACAAACCAAGGCTGCCCCGAAACCCTCTTCCAAGGAGCCGGCATGAACCCCACCTGGCGACGAGGTAGTCCAACTCGGACTGGCGTCCGATCGTCGCGGATACGCGATCCTGGCGCGAAGGATTTTCAGGAATTCAGTAAGGACGGGACGAAGAATGAGAAAGAACCTAAAAAACAAACCAGTGGCCTGTGGAAAATGATGGGCTATGGAAATCCACAAAAAACGTGGATTCCCACAGCCCTGGAAAAGCCTGCGGCTTTCCCACATTTACACACAGGCCCGGCGATGAATATCAAGATTATGGAAGCATTCAAAACAAGAATCGTGGACTTCGGGAGGTCTAAACTGAGATCCTAACCCTCACTTCGCTACGGCGGGTGATCACGATGCCCGGAATCACTGATCATGATCCCGGAACTGGTGATCACGATCGTCCGGAATACGCAATGGCGGATGATCTCGTTGAAGAATGACTCGCTCAGGCGCACCTTGCTCTCCCACAGCACCCGCTCGTTGGGCCGCTGTGGATTCCACCAGAAATCGGTGAGATCCGCGATCACGGCGTTGGCGCTGGATCGGCGGTTGTCATCTTTGTAGATCATTGAGACGGTGCAACCGAACAGCCGCTCCATTTGGTTGCGGAGGCGGGCTTGCCCGCGCCCATCGGTACTAGAGATACCGAGCTTCCTCATGAACTCGGAGAGCGACCGGCCTAGCACGATATCTCGGCTTCCCGTCCGTACCGCTTCGGTACAGACCCAAGCCAGGATCAAACGCGGGTTGGTTCCGAAGGGGAGCTTGTTGCTCCACCGGCAATCATGATGAGCTTGTAAGGGCCGTTGACACGCTTGTACTGATGCCGGTTGCCGGGGTTGCTTCGCGGCAGGGAACACAGCGCCATCGTTCGCGCCAGGAAGCCTCTGTCCGGTGTTGCTTCGCTGGCCGAAACAAGTCGGTTTACTTGATCGGCAAGGGTGAAGCTCCGCCCGTTTCGGCGGAGCGCCTGGATGTGGCCGGGGTCCGTGGATCGTTCGGGGAGATCGGGCAGGATCGAAGCGGCGTGGCCTTGTTTACGCGGCATGGCTGATTCTCCCATGTTCCTCAGACAGAAAGATGAAAAAAACACCGGATGGACGCGGTGATAGCATGGAGTGATTGGTATGGCTACCGGAGGATTACGGCGCTGCTGCGAAGAGCAGGCTGGCAGGTGGGTAAGGATCGGGTCCAGCGGATCTGGCGGCGAGAGGGGCTGAAAGTGCCGCAAAAACACAGGCCGCGAAGACGACTGTGGCTGAACGACGGTTCCTGTATACGACTGAGGCCGGAGCGGCGCAACCACGTATGGAGCTATGACTTTGTCATTCGATCCGATAACGGCCCGGAGTTCGTCGCCCAGAAGTTGCGCCAATGGCTGGGGAATCTCGGGACCGGAACGTTGTACATCGAACCAGGTAGTCCATGGGAGAACGGGTATTGTGAGAGTTTCAATGGGAAGTTGCGGGATGAATGTTGTTGTAATGACGTATGGGTTGAACTTGGCGACCGGATTAGTTCAGATAAATGATGTGGCCCACCTGATAAACGACTCCATTTAGGTTCCGATTAATGATCCGCCCGTCAGCAGTTACACCATATGTGATCGTGTTCGTAGAGTACATCCATACAAACCCAGGCGCGGTAGGTCGAATCTTTTTTCCTACGATTCTCGGCTGGCCGGTCTGGGGAACGCCGACGATGTCATTGCCCGCCGTAATGTAGTATTCGAACGGATCGGCGTGAAAGACGGCTCTCGCCACGTACACAGGGGACACCACCGGCGGAGTCTTAGGAAGGGCGGGGGCGGGGGTGTCGTCGTTGGGGGGGGTCTTTTTCCGGTCAGGTGGCGGATTCAGGTCACTTGCTTGAAGCCAGCCGTTCGTGATCGCGGCGAGTCGTGCCTGTCTACCTGGATGAGTCTTCGACCCCTCTTCTGTCGTGATAAGTCGCATGGCCGCCTGCGCCTTATCCAGTGGCGCGCCCATTCTCTTAAGGATGAAGCCAGAGTACTTGTCAGCTTCCAATTCGATCTCGGGGCGGCTCCCACCCCTCTGCAGCGTGTGGCCTTGGAGGTGGTGCCCAACCTCATGGGCAAGGATGCTTATTGCTGACCAGTCAGTCTGAGTCCTGTCTCGAACACGCATCATGAACTGCTGATTGTAGAGAATCAGGCGCTGCGTTCCTTTGATCGCCGCAACAGCATTCGGGACACTCGCAGCCTTCAGAACGAAAGACGGCTCAAGTCCTGCGAATCGCATGATCCGATCCAGAGCCTCATGCGCTTCTCGATCTGAAGTGAATCCGAAGATGCTGTCCGAGATGTCCGACCCATCAAATACGCAGTACTCGGTAATGTCTATTCGCTCTTGAGCACTCACGGAGCCGCCAGCGAGTAAAATGCACGCGGCAAGGCCGATCATTTTCTTCAGCATTGTCATCATTCCTCCCCCCTGTACGCCAGAGAACAACTAACACGATTTTATTCTGGGTTGCGGACGTATCCGTCTTTCGTCTCGCTACGCTGCACAGGGTTCAAGGGTAATCCGGAATATCCAGTTTGAGCTTGCCCTCACCCAATAACCTACGCCTCCTGCCCTGTCGTGTCAAAGGCAAATCGCTCCGGCTTCTCTGAGGTGGTTGCGCGGCTCGTTTTGGCTGTTCAGCGGGGTCGCTGTGTGGGTTTCGCCAGACCCAGCCTGCGGTGCATCGGCTCGACGAGGATGAACTGACACAGGCCATTGACCTGACCGGCGTTTTTTGTACCACCTGAAGAGAGAGAGAGAGAGAATCTCATCCAGGAGGAAAACAGGTCATGTCGATCCAGAAGAACAAACCGGAACAGATCGTAACGGTCCTACGGCAGATCGAAGTGCAGATGGCGAATGGGAAGACGGTGCCCCAAGCCTGCAAGGAAGCAGGAATTCACACCCAGACGTTCTATCGGTGGCGGAAGGAGTACGGAGGACTAAAATTAGAGCAGGCCAAACGGCTGAAGGAATTGGAGAAGGAGAATGCGCGACTGAAGCGGGTGGTGGCAGAGTTGTCGCTGGAGAAGCAGGTGCTACGGGAGGTGGCCCAGGGAAACTTCTGAGCCCTGAGCGGCGGTGTTGTGCGGTGGAGCGTGCCGAGCAAGGAGTTTCTGGAGGCTGGCCGCAAGCGGCTGGCGAAGATGCGCCGGACTTCTGAGCCGCTTTTTTCGCCCCGTCCTGAGCCGTAGCACCCCTGAAACGCTCCTGCGGCATTTTAGCGAGCGGAGTCGGATCGGTCGCGGTTGGAAGTCATCCGGTTCACTTCCACGGGTGGGGTTTAGACTTCACGCCGATCGCGTCCGTAGCAGGAGAACCCATCGGCTCTTCACTTCGCCACCGACCCGCGTAAACGGTCGCGCCTTCCGGCGGCGGGAGCATCGGCGCAACCAAGTCTTTCCAGGAGCGCCGTGAGGCCGTCTTTCACCCGCGAGACTTCGCCTTGCTTGGAAACTGTCAGGCCATTTGCTTGCCTTATGACGGAGCGCAATCGCTCGAACCCCGGAGGGTCTATCTCAAACCTCATTACCTTCCCCTGGATCATTCTTATTGGAGAGCGAAGGAGGCCGGACAGATATGAGCAACGCGGCCAGCGGGCTTGCACACCTAAAACTTTTGCCTCTTCCGCAGAATTTGTGGGCAGTCCAAAGGCCTGTGCTCACATAAGTAATTAAAACAAAGTACCTTATTCTTTTGTTAGACGGCGAATATTCCAGTACCCACTTCGGTCGGACGCCTACACCCGGTGCCCGGAGCCCCCGTTCCCCATCGCCCACACCAGCCGACACCGCGGAACGCAGCCGAGGGTCAAGGCCGGCGCAGCCGCCGAGCTTGCGAGGGAAGCCTTGAGGCTTGGCGAGCACCGTGGTCTCCTCAAGCGGCGATGGAAGACGGTTTTACCCACAAATTCTGCGGAAGACCCAAACTTTTTTTGCCAGGGCTTGAACCCCTGCTGGAAGACGCGGAAGTGTCCGAGATCATGATTAACGGCCCCGTCAATGTCTGGATCGAGGCGCGAGGCCGGTTAACGGCTCATGCAGCGCCAGGGCTGGACGAATCGGCCTTGTTACGGGCGGCTATTCACATCGCCCGTCCTTTGGGCCTGGACCCGGCCACCACGCCCATCATCGACGCACGGCTCGATGATGGTTCCCGCGTGGCGATCTGTGTTCCCCCGGCCAGTCCCCACGTTGCGATCACCATCCGGCGATTCGGCAAGCGGACCTTCAGCGCGGCGGATCTAGTCGAGCAGAAAGCCCTACCGGAAAACGTCTTGGAAGCGGCGACGGAAGTGTTGTTGACGCGGCGCAACATTCTGGTTTCCGGTGGAACCGGATCAGGTAAGACCACCTTGCTCAATGCCCTTATAGAACTGCTGCCCGGCGACGAGCGCATTGTGGCAATCGAGGACACGCTAGAGCTTCGCATTGATCACTCGAATTGTGTCCGCTTTGAGGCCAGGGGCCTACAAGAGGGCGCGGTGACGATCCGCGATCTAGTGCGCCATGCCTTGAGGCACCGACCGGATCATATCGTGGTGGGAGAGGTTCGAGGCGGTGAGGCGGCGGACCTACTGCAAGCCCTCAACACTGGACACGGCGGGTCACTCACGACCGTACACGCCAACAATGCCGAGAGCGCCCTATCCAGAATCGCTAGTTGCGCCATGCAGGGCGGCGGGGAGTTGCCGTGGGAGGTGACTTGCCGAGGCGTGGTGGACGGGATTGCGATGGTCATCCACATGACGCGGAGCGAGGGACGGCGTTTCGTGGAAGAAGCGGCATACGTCAAAGGCTACGACGCGAAGGAGAACAAATGGGATATCGAGCGGCTGGAACGAATCTCGCTCACAAACTGAAATCCAAACGATCCGCCAAGATCGGGGTTTTGATCCTGATGGGCGGGATGCTTGCGCTCATCACGGAAGCGCAATTTGAGCCGATTGAGGCAACGGTGGTTCGCGTCATTGACGGAGATACCATCCGCGTCCGGGTGCGCGGCAAGGTCCACACCGTCCGTCTCATCGGCGTGGACACCCCGGAGACGGTACACCCGACCAAGACCGTGCAGCACTTTGGAGCGGAGGCCAGCGCCTACACCAAGGCCGCGCTCGAAGGTAAGACGGTGACGCTTGAAGCGGACCCCACCGGCGACACCAGGGACCGCTATGGGCGGTTGCTTCGCTACGTCCACCTAGACGGCCAAAACTTCAACGCCCGATTAATCCGCGAGGGATACGGTCACGCTATCAGGAGATTCCGATATTCCTTGAAGGCTCAATTTATCCGGCTTGAGGACTCGGCCCGGAAAGCGGGGCGGGGGTTGTGGTCCACGCAATGAGGCCCGGACTCGATCAACGCGCCCTCGACGGCGGGGGAGCGGCTGCGGGGCCAGATCCGACCGCAAGCGTCAGGCTGCGGGCCTTCTCTCTACGATCCACTGAGCGCCGACAAGACGGCGGAGCCGTCGTGGGCGGGGCTTGGATTCCCCCATCGTGCTGTGCGTCCACCGGAGCAACGGTGTTGTGTCGCCATGTGCCGCTGTACCTTCGCCGGTCCCGGTTTGTCCCGGCGCAGGGATCGCGCCAGACCGGGGCAAGCCCCTTGCCTGTGGCATCTGTCACGTCCCCTGCCTGTTGCCGGTCCTGCCCGGACACCGGCGGCGGCGGCGGCGCTGTTCCCCCTTTTCTGGTCCGCTGGTTTCCCCTCATTCACAGGTGAAGGGAAAACACATCAAACCAGAAAAGGAGGAAACAAATAATGGCTCACTCAACCTTTTACCGCGAGACGAATTGGAGGATAATCACATCATGAGCAGCCACGTTCACATCGGAATGTACAACGCGCTGAAAGAACTCGGCGCATCTGAGGAATCCGCCCGCGCTGCGGTTGCCGATCTTCCGATACCGCAGCACTTGGCGACCAAGGAAGACCTGCTGAAAGCCATTGGTGAAGTCAAAGTTGAGATGGCGAGCTTGCGCGGCGACGTGATGCGCGAATTAGGGATCATTAAGTGGGCCTACGTTGCCTATGGACCGATCATCATTGGCTTGCTCGTCAAGCTGGTTTTCTTCCCCTAACGCTCATCCGAAGCGGCGGAGCTTCGCGCTTCGCCGCTTCGCTCCTTTCCCCTCTTAATCCCCTAAAATCGCGTTACAGACACTTTTCAGACCTGTCGGACAGGCTGTCTCTAACGTGTCTCTAGGCCGTGCGGAAACCCGTCGCCATTCGAATCCATACTGCAATACCGTTTCGCACAACCTAACCCCTTGAAAGCCCGTCCGGGTCCGGGGTTTTGCAGAACCGTCCGTTTGTGCAACCGCGTCCGGGTGGAGATCCCCCCCCCGTTGCAGTTCCCCCCTTTCCCTCATAAACAGCGAGTCCCCAGGCTTGGCCCGGAGCCGTCCAGGGCGCGAGGCGAGGCGAAGCCGATCCCTTGACGGCGAGGACCGGGCCGTACAATCTCGCGCTCAGGGAAAGGGGGTTGGAGGCCGCGTTGCGGCGGCGGAGCCGCCTTCGATCCGGGCTTTGGATTCTGAAATCCCCGGATTTTTGTTTCCACAGGGCCAGTCGTCCTGCTACTTGTCTTAATTACTATTTGTCTTCTATATGTATTAAGTGACCACTTAGCACGAACTCTGGGGGGGGGAAAGTGACCACTTAGCACGAACTCTGATCGAAATTAAGTGACCACTTAGCACGAGGAAAACTTTGCCGAATCACCGGCAACGGTGGAAAACTTTGCCCTGCTTTAGGGAAAAGGATGCTCTAGGAGCCTGCGCCGTAGGAAGTTAATGAGATAATTGTGTCGCAGTTAGGAGGAGAACGCGATGCCGACGACGTTTCGCCCGTACCACCCGGATCAGGGGTTGCTGCTGCCGCCGGATTTACGGGATTGGTTGCCGGAGGGGCACTTGGCGCACCATGTGAGCGATCTGGTGGACGGAATGGACTTGACGGCGTTTTACGCGCCTTACGAGGGGGACGGTCGTCGCAAGTCGCCGTATGAGCCGCGGATGATGGCGAAGGTGCTGATCTACGGGTACGCGACGGGGGTGTTCTCCTCCCGAGGGCTGGCGCGGAAGCTGGAGGAGGACGTGGCATTTCGGGTGTTGGCGGCGGGGAATTTTCCGAGCCATCGGACGATTTGCGAGTTTCGCCGGCGTCATTTGCCGGATTTCAAGGCGCTGTTTGTGGAGGTGGTCCGTCTGGCGCGTGAGACCGGGGTTGGGAACTTCGGCAAGTTGTCGATCGACGGGACGAAGGTTCGAGCCAACGCCAGCAAGCGCAAGGCGATGAGTTACGGTCGGATGCAGGAGAAGGAGCGGCGTCTGGAGGGCGAGATCAAAGCGTTGCTGTCGCGCGCGGGGGAGACCGACGCGGCGGAGGATGCGCGCTTTGGGAAGGCGTTTCGGGGCGACGAGTTGCCCGAGGAGTTGCGCCGGCGGGAGGACCGACTGGCGGCGATCCGGGCGGCGAAGGCGCGCCTTGAGGCGCGGCAGCGGGAGACGGACGACGGCCGTGGACGCGCAGCCGGTTCGAAGCGCAACCCGAAGGGCGGGCAGCCCTACAAGCGGGAGTACGGGGAGCCGGACGCGAAGGCGCAGGACAACTTCACGGATCCGGAAAGCCGGATCATGAAGACCTCGTCGGAGGGATTTCAGCAGTGCTACAACGCGCAGGTGGCGGTGGAGGGAAAGAACCAGTTGATCGTCGCCACCGAGGTGTCGTCGAACGCCAGCGACCAGGGTCGGCTGGTCCCGCTGGTGGACGAGGTGGAGGCCACCCATGGGGAACGGCCCGAGACGGTGCTGGCGGATGCGGGCTACTGCAACGAAGACGACCTTGAGGCGCTGGAGGCGCGCGGGGTGGACGGTTATGTGGCCTTGGGCCGGGAGGGCCGGAGCGCGGTCGCGGTGGACGCGGCCAGGCATCCGGCGAAGGCCCGCATGGCCGAAAAGCTGGCGACCGCGCCGGGACGGGCGCAGTACGCCCGACGCAAATGGCTGTCGGAGGCGCCCAACGGGTGGATCAAGGAAGTGCTCGGCTTCCGCCGATTCAGCCTGCGCGGCCTGAACAAGATCCAGGGTGAGTGGAACTTGGTGTGTCTGGCATTGAACGTCAAGCGGTTGCAGCAGCTTCAGGCAGCCTGATGACCGGGATACCGCCCGCAAATCAGGCCGTAAGAGGGTCGATTCAAGCACCTGTGGCGCACCGAGCGGCACCTCGTCGTCCAAAAGGCCCTTTCCCCGGCCACCGATGCCGATCGATCGCCATCTCGCGTCATTCGCCGAGTCGAAAATCGTCCTACGGCGCAGACTCCTAGGATGCCGCTGGATCGCCTTTGCTCGGTAGAGGCACCCACTTTTACCCGCAAGACGGGCGACAAGCCAGGAGAGAGCCGCGCTGACCCTTCAAGCACGTCTTAGGGTGAGATCAAGGCCGGTCCCGGCTCAGGGACCGGGGAGATGTGCGGGGAAGATGGATAGAGGATCAGGACGCCCCGCGCCGTGGCATAGTTCAAGTCCGGCCAGGCCAGCTTGATCTTTTTCAACTCGCGCAGGGCCTTGGAGCGGAAGGATTGAACAGTGTTCTTGTCGTTGGCTTTCGCCGGGTCCGATCCGAACTGCTGGTATAACTGAGGCCATGAAAGGCGCTGTGGGGCCGTCAAAGCAAAGATTCGATAGGTGAGCCACAAGTAAAGATCGAGGCCCAACGGAGAGCGTTTGAGGGCCTTGAGAGTGGTGAGATCGAGTGGCACCGGATGGCTGACGATCTCGTTGAAGAATGACTCGCTCAGGCGCACCTTGCTCTCCCACAGCACCCGCTCGTTGGGCCGCTGTGGATTCCCCCAGAAATCGGTGAGATCCGCGATCACGGCGTTGGCGCTGGATCGGTGGTTGTGGTCTTTGTAGATCATTGAGACGCTGCAATTAAACAGGCGCTCCATTTGGTTGCGGAGGCGGGCTTGCCCGCGCCCATCGGTACTAGCAATACCGAGCTTCCTCATGAACTCGGAGAGCGACCGGCCTAGTGTGGTGTCCCAGCTAATTCTTTACAGCGCCGGACCTTGTCAAGGATGACATCGGCAGTGGCCTTCCAAACGAAAGGGTGCGGCTGGTTGTTCCAAATGGAGAGCCATGCATAGATGGAGTTCTCCAGCTCCCGGACACTAAGGAACGTCCCGCGTCGGATCATGCGTTGGGTGATTAGGCCGAAGAAACGTTCGACCTGATTGAGCCAGGAACTGCTGGTGGGCGTAAAGTGAAAATGGAATCGTCGGCGCTTTCGAGGTTTGAGCCAGCGGCGCACTTCAGCACTCTTGTGGGTCCCATAGTTGTCCATCACCAGATGCACATCCAGATCCGGCGGGACTTCCTTCTCGATTTGATTGAGAAACTTCACAAACTCTTTTCCTCGATGGCGCGGCAAGCAGCTGCCGATGACCTTACCGTTGAGGATATTGAAAGCAGCGAACAAAGTCGTGGTGCCATGGCGCTTGTAATCATAGGTCTGGCGTTCCGGCAATCCGGGACGCAATGGCAGGATTGGAGCGGTCCGGTCCAGGGCCTAAATCTGGCTCTTCTCGTCCACGCAAAGCACCAGAGCCCGGTCCGGCGGGTCCAGATAGAGTCCGACAACATCCCGGACCTTTTCCTCAAAGTGGGGATCGTTAGAGAGTTTAAATTTCTCGACTCGATGCGGCTGGATATCGAAACGCTGCCAGACTCGATACACCATCATTCGCGAGACATGCATTTGTTTAGCCAGTGTCCGCACGCTCCACTGCGTCGCGTCGGCCGGTCTGGTCTTCAAGGTCGTATCCAGAATCTCACGCTCCAGTTCCGGCGTCAGTACGCGCCGCGACCTTTTCCGCGTCGGTTTCGCTGTCAGGGCTTCAACGCCACCATCCTCAAACGCTGCGCGCGCGGCGATAACTGTTGGCCGCGACAGGCCCAGTTCCCGGGCAATCGAGTGATTCGCCACTCCCTGCCCAGCGAGCAAGATGACCCGACACCTCAGCGCTATACGCTGCGGTGTATTTCCAGAACGAACGAGGGATTCAAGCTGTTGTATCGTTGGACTCTCAATGGCAATGGCAGTGGCTGGTGTAAACATGCCACCATTCCATCATGAACATTCACAATTGTAAAGTATTACATGGGACGGGACACTAGCACGATATCCCGGCTTCCCGTCCGTACCGCTTCGGTACAGACCCAAGCCAAGATCAAACGCGGGTTGGTTCCGAAGGGGAGTTTGTTGCCGCCTGTCACCGTCATATAAAGCGTGTAAGGACCGTTGACGCGCTTGTACTGATACCGGTTACCGGGGTTGGTGCGGGGCAACGAGCACAGCGCCATCGTTCGCCCCAGGAAGCCTCTGTCCGGGATTGTTTCGCTGGCTGAAACAAGTCGGTTTACTTGATCGGCAAGGGTGAAGCTCCGGCGCGCCTGGGGCGAGTCGTCGCGGATCGCCGGCATGTCATCCAGGCCGGAGACGACCTCGCCGATCGGAACCAACTCGCCGCGCTCTCGCTGCATGGTTTCATTCTCCCATGTTCCCCAGACAAGACAGGGGCACCACAGCCGCGTCTATTCCCGATCCGGCATCTCCGGAACCGGCACCACCGACAGGGTGGTGAAGATGCGGTTGACGGCATCCATTTCCAGGGCCACGGCGCTGAACAGTCCCTCCCCGACCGCATCGCAGCGCACCGACCCCGCGAAGGCGGACGTATCGGCGGCGGGGAACGCCGCGTCGATGAACCAGGACGTCTGCCCGTTGGCCTCCAGAGGGATGCTGGCGGCGTCGAGCAACACGCCCTCCCGCATCAAGTCGCAGCGCAGCAACCCCGGACTCGATTCCAGGTTATGGAGGGCGACTCCCGTCGTGATTCCTCCCTCCTGGCGGCGCACCGGGAAGAGGGCGTCGCTGAGGGGCGGGCTGGCTCCCACCCCGGCCACCCCGAGGGCGGGGTGCTCAAAGCGGAGCATCCCACCGATGGGACCCTCCGAGACCACCTTCACCGATCCCGACACCAGCTCCCCCCGCCCATGAGTCGAGATCGTGAGCACTCCCAGCGGCTCCATCGCGGTGCGGACCGTCAGAGCGCCGTCCTCGGTGATCTCCAGATCGCCCGTGATGTCCACCACCAAGTCGGGAGCAATCGGGTTGCCCCCGGTGTCGTAGAAATAAATAGCGGGCCGGGTCGGAGGGATGGCCGTGTGAAAGGGAGTGAGGGGAGGACCGCTCTGTCGGGTCTCCAGGTTCACAAACACCAGATCGGTGATCCAGGTCCCGTTGACGAACTGCGCAAAGTCCAGGACCGTCTCCCCGCGCCTGCCTCCCGTGCGGTCCACCGGCACCACCGAAATCGTGTTGAAGATGCGCTCCGCAGCATCCATCTCCACGGCGCTGGCGGTGAACCGTCCCCTGCCGGGCGCGGTGCAGCGCACCGACCCCGCAAAGTCCGACGTATCGGCGTTTGGAAACACCTCTTCGATGAACCGGGAGTCCTGGCCGTTGGCCGCAAGCGGGATGATGGTCTCTTCGACCGCCACGCCCCCGCTCATCAATTGGCAGCGCACCCCCATCGCTTCCTCTCCCAGGTTGTGCAGCGCCGCCGCCGTGCGGATTCCTCCCTCCTGGCGGCGGGCCGGGAAGAGGACATCCCGGACGGGTGGGCTGGCTCCTATCCCGGCCACCCCGATCTCTGGGACGCCATAGCGCACGCCGCCGCCGATGGGACCGTCGGAGAGGACCTTCACCGATCCCGACACCAGCTCCCCTCGTCCGTGGGTTGAAATCGTGAGTTCGCCCAGGGGTTCCATCTCCATAAGCACGGTCAGGCTGCCGTCCTCCGCGACCTCCAGATCGTCCATGAGGTTCACCACCGATTCCGGGTCGATGAGATGGCCCCGCTGATCGTAAAAGTAGAGGGCGGGCCGGATCGGATGGGGGGCCACGTTCACGAGCACCATCTCGGAGGTGATGCCGGTTCCATTGGCGAAATGCGCGAAGTCCAGGGTAAACACTTCCGGCGCTTCCGGCGTGGCCTCGGCCCGGTTGGAAGCCCGGCCCCTGCCGTTCCGGTTCACCGCCCGCACCTCGAAGACGTATTCCGTGCCGTTGACGAGACCGGTGACGGTATGGGTGGTGTCGGTGGAGCCGATGGAGATCCAGGGGTTCCTCCTGTTGATTCGGTACTGGTAATCCGTGACCGCAGAGCCACCGTCGTCCTCCGGTGCGGCCCAGGTCAGCACGGCCTCACCGTCCCCGCCTACCGCCGTCAGGTTCCGGGGCGCGCCCGGTGCCGTTCTGCGTGGGCCCCCGCTTCCGCCACCGCCGCCACCTCCACCACCGCCGGGGACAACGACACGCGCCGCGGACGAGCAGTTGTTCGTCTTGTCAGATTCATCCGGCAGCACGTCCACACACGCGCCATAGTAGTAGGTCCCGCCCGACGCAGGCGCCATCAGATCGATCCGCTTCATACTCGTTCCCGCCGCCGACAGCGCGCCCACCGCGTCCGTGACCACCTCGGTGTCCGAGGTCGTGATCGTGGCGTCCGTCGACTGGTAGAAGCGCACGGTCGTCGCCGCCGCGTCGCCGTCGCCAGCGTTGCGCACCGTGGCCGACAGGGCAAAGCTCGCCTCACCATCCGGAGCGTCGTCGCTCACCACCACCGCCTCCACTACCAGGTCAGGGTAGGTCCGCGCTGGTGGCTCCATTGTGGTGGCTCTGCCCGAGGCCGACCACGGACTCGTGCCCTCGTCGTTCGTCGCCTGCACCTGCACCTGGTAGGCGGTGTTCGCGGTCAGGCCCGAGATCATCGCGCTGGTGCCGCTCACGTTCTGGGGGCCGGTGGTCCAGTTCCCGCTGGTGCCCTCGCGGTACTGCAAGTCGTAGCTGTCCACGTCCGGGCCTCTCGGCCCGCGTCCCGGATGCCGGCCGTGTGGGCTTGGAGCCCTCCCCTCCGCCAGCGGGGGCGGCGACCACGACACGTCCAGGCTAGTCGCATCGACGGTCTGGACGGCGGGCGCGGCGGGCTGGAGCGGAGGCTCATCCACGTCGGTGATGTCGATGCGTATCGGGATTCTGCGGTACGTGCAGTACCTTTCCGAGCCCCAGATTTTCGCGTCCACCCGCACAGTCGCGGTGAACGTCGGCATCGTCTCGTGGTCGTACTCCCGGCTGGCCGGCACGTTAGTCCTCACATCGCGGAATATGGGGTAGAACCAGGGCCTAGGCGTCAACCCTTCGAATCTGAAATCCAGGGCCACGTCGTTCGGGTGGACGACAGAAATGTGCCCGACGAGCACTCCGTGCCCCTGGAGGTCGGGCTGGCGGGTGTTCTCCGCGAGTTCGAATATCTGCGTTCTCGTGCTCACGGAGTAGGCGTCTGAGCCTGGGCCTGTTTCTTCGGCCAGGCAATTCGCAGCTTCGGCCGGGGGCGGCGATGCAGCGCTCAACAGCAGGGCCAGGGCAGTGCAGACCAAATTGATCGATTTCCTTTTCATAACGCATCCCCTATCCGTTGTTTTGGCCAATCACCGCGCCGACGAGGGTCCATTGTCAAGCCCTTAATTCGATATGCCTTTTCCCGAGGGCAGGATAACGGCAACCCTTAGCTGGCCGCCGCCCGCCTTAGAGCGCAGCTGCGGCGTCGGTTTCCACCGCATAGGCGGCGCTGTCACTTTTTTCCATAGCGGCGTCTGGCGGCGGCCACTGACCGATTCGGTTCCGCTCTTGCGCTAAGTCGTAATACGTCTGCAAGTTCAGCCAAACATCCGCTGTAGCCCACCCCGCCGTTTCCAACTTTAAAGCCATCGCAACCGAAATACCGGCCCGTCCGTTCAAGACGCGGGACAATGCCACAACCGAAACGCCGAGCTTGTGCGCGGCTTCGGTCACGGTCATGGACTTGCCGTCGGGGTCTTCCATGCATCCGAGCCGGATATGGCGTCCGGGGTGGCCGGGATTCCGGCGCATCCATGCATCGTAACGCACGCTGCCATTCTCTTCACTCATGCTTTCCTTCCCTAGTGGTAGTCCATCAAGTCCAAGTCGAACGCATCGCCGCGATCAAAGCGAAACACGAGACGCCAGTTGCCGGAAACCCGCACTGACCACAAGCCCTTGCGGTCACCCTTCAGCGGATGCAGCCGATAGATCGGCAGCGCCAACACCGACAGCGCATCCGGACGATCCAGCGCTTCGAGGATCGTGGCGATGCGAACTACATGCTCAGGATGAAGCCGCCGCGCATCGCCGTGATCGAAGAAGCGATGCAAGCCGCGGTGCTTGATCCCTCTTATCGCCACTAGGTTTAGTTTATCGAGTATCGCTTATAGATTCAACAGGGCGCTATAAGGGACCGGAACTTGACGACTACTCGACATGCTTTGCGGACAGGTTCGCCGGACCCAGGATAGGAGGCAGGCTCTCCCACGGCCTCCAGACAAGAACCACAAGAGAACCAGCCCACCCTGCAAGGTTCACAGGCGGCTATGGAATCGTGCGGGGTATGGCCCGCGAAATGGCATGGGTCCAGTTGTTTTGCCGAGGGTCGGGTTGCGGAGTGAGGTTTTACATCTGCGGAAGCTGCTACCGGGGGCAGGTCTACTGCGGAGAGAGGTGCCGACGCCGGATGAGACGCCAGCAGATGCGGGTTGCCAACCGGAAACACCAGGACAGCCCGGAGGGAAAGCTCGACCACCGCGACCGGCAACGGGTCTACCGGGCAAAGCGCCGCCTGCGGCGCGTGACGGATCATACTTCCGCCCGCAGCCCCCGATCCGTCAACATCAAGGAAACATGGACAAAAACGCGAAGAAGGCCGCCCTTTGGGGAGGAATTTCAGCCTCGGCGGCGATTGAAGCGGCCCCAAGCCGCCATTCGGGCCGTTTGCATCGTGTGTGGGCGCATGCGGCGGTGATCGGCCCAGAGAGGGAGAAACGATGTTTTGGAAAAAGAAGAAGACCGAGGCGAAGGTTGAATTGGTTTCGGTCGAGACGGAGGAAGAATTTCACGCGGCCCTCGATAGGGGCGCGGACGTGGAACTCACGCATGAACTCGCTGAGAAGGTCGGCTTGATGGAAGAGGATGTGGGAACCCTCGAAGATATCAAGGCCGCGAGATTCGATCCCTACAACTGAGACAACCGGAGGGAGACGGCAGTGGCGAAACGGCAACCGAAGCAAACTCACTATGAGCGGAGCGAGGCATACGCCAAGCAGGTGAGCGGTGAAATCATCGAGCAGATCAAAAAAGGCACCGCGCCCTGGCAAAAGCCCTGGAAGCCGGGGGAACAACACTCCCCGTCGAATATAGAGACCGGGAAAGCCTACACCGGAGGGAACAGCTTGTATCTCATGAGCCGTCAGATCCGCGAGGGACGGGGAGACAACAGGTGGGGAACCTACCGGCAGATCGAGGCGGCGGGCGGGCAGGTGCGGCGGGGAGAGAAGGGAACGCAAGTCCTGTTCTACCAGAACCGGACGGAGCAACCGGCGAAGGACGAGGAAGGGAAGATCCGCAAGGACAAGGACGGCAAAACGATCTATGAGGAAGCGGAGAACGCGCGGCCTGTGATGCGGCAATACACCGTTTTCAACGTGGAGCAGACCAACGGATTGAAGTTGCCGCCCAGGGAAACCCGCTCCGAGCCGGAATGGGACACGCACCGGGAGGCCGACAAAGTGCTACGCGCCAGCGGCGCGACGCTGCAGCACGTTCCCGGTGGAGATCGGGCGTCCTACTCGCCCACCGAGGACAAGATCGTGCTACCGGACCCCTCACAATTCGCTTCCCGTAATGGCTACTACCAGACGGCGCTGCATGAGGCGGGCCATTCGACCGGCCACCCCGACCGGATGAACCGCGACACCCTCAAAGAAGGCATGGCGGCGGGCTTTGGAAGCCCGGAGTATGCCCGCGAGGAATTGCGGGCGGAGATCAGCGCCATGATGACCGGAGAGCAGGTGGGCGTGGGACACGACCCGCAACGCGGCGCGGCCTACGTTGAGAATTGGGTGGCGGTGCTGGAAAAAGACCCGCACGAGATTCGCCGGGCGGCGGGCGAGGCGCAGCAAATGACAAATTACCTCATGGAGCGGGCGATCACCCAGGAGCGGGAGCACCCGACCAAGACCAAGGCCGAGCTTACGCAAGAATTTTCCCACGCCAGGGGTCCGCAGATCGGCCAGACACCGAAGCAGCCGGTGGCGGCGCAGACGCAGACGCAAGAGCGCGATAGGGGACCGAGCCGATAAGGAGACGCCGTGTTTGATCCGCGAGACATAAGCAGCGATCCGCGAACACTGACCCCACAGCGGCCAAAGCGCGATCACCTGAAAGAGCGCCAGGAGCGGAAACGCACCGGGAGCCGCGCCGAGTTCGAACCGCGCTCCACCCGCGAGGGATTCACGGCCCGCACCGAGCGGGCCGTGGCCGAGATCGGCATGTATCGGACGGTAGCCTACAAGGATCTATCGGAGGCGCATTTTGATGGACACCCCTACACCACACGCCGGGCGGTGGACCGGATGATTCAACAGGGCGACGTGCAAGAGCAGACCGCCAAGGGTCCGCAGGGAGGCACCTACAAGGTGCTGACGCTCACCGATAAGGGAGTCCACCGGGCCGAAGTGGCGGCCCACGCCCAGGGGCTTGAGAGCGGACAGAAGGCATGGAGCGGCATTGCCAATTCGGGAGAGCTACAGCATGACACGGCGGTATTCCGGACGGCGAGGATCGAGCAGGGCAAGTTGATTGAAAAGGGAGCCGTGTTGCGGCGGGTCCGCATCGACGCCGAGTTGAAACGCGAGGTTGCCAGGGCCTCAGAGACGGCCAGGGCGAAGGGCGGTAAAGAGGAGGCGGACGAGGCGCGGTTGGAGAAGGCGGCGGCGTTAGGTCTGCCCGTCAAGGCCGGTAAAGTCGAGTACCCGGACGCGCAGCTTGAGTATGACCTGGATGGACGCAGCGGCAGGGTGAATGTGGAGATTGCCACCGAACACTACAGCACCAAGAGCATCGGAGCGAAGGCAGCGGCGGGCTTCGCCGTGCATGGAAGCAATGGCCGGGCGACGGCGCGAGTGGCGCGGGCGCTTGGCCGGGACAATGGCAACAGCGGTGGCGGAGGCGGCGGAGGCCAGCCCCGCGATCCGGCCTCATTTGAACTCTAAGGAGAACTCATGCAGCCCTGGAAAATCAGCGTGGGACTGACGGCCATCATCTGCGCCGGAGGCTTGATGCTCGCCGGCGAGGGATTTTCCTGGATTGCGCCCTACTTTTGGATGGTCCTCACCGATTTCTGGTATCCCGTCTCATGGTACGCAGGGCTGGCACTGGCCGCGCTGATGTTTTCGATCTACTCCGGGGCGCGGCTCATGGGACTTGCCGACGCGGGCCGGAAAGTGGACCTGATGGAGCGGGCCATTCGGCGCGGGGAGGGCGGGCAGCTTGAGCTTGCCGAGAAACTGGAACAGGAAGAACGAGGGGAGTATCCGGGAGCCTAGCCCCCGGATCGAGTTGTCAAACCACAAAGGAGAAACCAGATGAAAAAGACCTTACCTTACACCGGCGCGGCAAAGCGCGGAATCCTCATCGTGGCGCTGATCGTGGCGTCGTCTACGGAACTACTCGCCCAGGTGGGTACAAGCCCCTGGCTCCAAGCCATCGACGTGTTGCAACAGGCGTTCACCGGCCCGATAGCGCGAGGGTTGAGCTTGATTGCCATCGTGGTAGGCGGCTTGATGTTTGCCTTTGGTGAAGGCGGCAGCAAGAAGGCGCTGGCCGGTATCGTCTTCGGGCTTGGCATGGCAATGGGCGCGGCCAACTTCATGGCTTGGCTGTTCTAATGGAGCGCGGAAAGGCGTGGCGGGGATACCCGGCGCTCAGTAAGCCGCTCACCATTATGGGAGTCGAGCGCCGGTGGTTCCTCTTGAGTGCCACCTTGGGACTCGCCATGTGGAACGCCATCAACTCCATTGTCACCGGAGGGTTGATCTTCGCGGTGTTGTACGCCGTGGGATTTTGGGCCTGGAAGCAAGACCCCAACATGCTTGAAATCTTGCGGGCGTCGGCCAAGTTTCGCGCCCGCTACGATCCGGGCAAGTGGGCGGCAGCGCCCTGGACCCTCTTGATTCGGAGATAGCGGGATGAATATAGATACCGAACTTCAAGATTACGAGGCGGCGGGATCGCTGGCCGAGGAACTGCCTTATTGGGGCTGGCTTGACGATGAGCGGTCCTGTCTCACGCGGGCTGGGGAATTGATGAGCCTTGCCCGCATTTCGCCTAGCGTCCTGGACGGCCAGACCCCGGAGCAGCGGGATCGGGTGATTGACCGATGGCAGCGCATGTTAAGCGGCCTGGACGCCCGGACGCGATTTTACTTCTATCTCTTGAGGCGTCCCGTCCACTTCCCCGAAGTGCCGCTTACCGGCGCTTCCAAGGTGGTGACACTCGGCCAGCGAAAGCGCCGGGAATTTCTCACCGAGCGGGTGCAGGACGTGTCGGCTTATGTTGC
The DNA here is from genome assembly GCA_965263045.1 of Terriglobia bacterium. Lineage (GTDB taxonomy): Bacteria > Acidobacteriota > Terriglobia > 20CM-2-55-15 > 20CM-2-55-15. The sequence continues at coordinate 31,304 of CBDHGK010000027.1, read as the reverse complement.
ATGGGCTTACGATCCGGGCCTATCCACCGTAGCATCCGGGAGGACCGGAGGGCCGTGGTGGATGGCCTACGCGAAGAACTGGATGGCCCGGCGCAAGAACGCGCATGAGAGCGTTTACCTCCATTCCTCCATAGAAGCGGCGGCAGCGGGCTTTCGGCAAACGGTCGATGCAAGCCGGGCGCTTGTCGATGACCTCACGCCCTTGCGGTTGCTCCAAGCGCACGAGGCCAATGGGATTTTGAGCGAACTGACCAACCGGCCTGGAACGCCGTGGGATGGCGCAACCGGCAGCGGCATGAATTGGCGGCTGGCCGTCTCCGAACTCGAAGCGGAGCGGCGCAACCTTCGGCTGGACGGGGAGCCGGTTGTGCTGTACTCGCTGCTCTCTCCCCCAGGCTCCACCCGGAGCAATCTGTTGGCCGATCTTTACCGCCTCGATGCGACTCTGACGGTCACGCTCGAATGGCGTACCCAGCGCCTCGATTCTGCCCGGCGAAAGATCCGGGGAGCGCAGCGCCATTACTTCTCAAAGCGGTACTCGATGAGCGCCCATGTGCAGGAGACGGAGGGGAGTGCGGCGGCGATGGTGGACACGGCGGCAGCGGCGGAGAGTGACCGCTTAGGGGATGCCCTCGTGGAGCTTGAGACGGAGGGGGTTGCTTACGGCGACCTTGCCCTTACGATTGCGATCCACGGCCCGTTAGAGCACACCGAGAGCCTGGACGGGGATATCCGGCGCATCTTCGCCAGCCACGACGCGAAGGTGATCCGCGAGGGATACGGCCAACTCCCCGCTTGGTTCTCGAGGATGCCAGGGCAACCCCGGAGGCGGCAGGTCCGATCCGTGTTTGTATCGGCAGGTGTGACCGCTTGCATGGCCCCGATCTTTGGGCCTCCTGTGGGAACTCCCAAGAGCGGTCACTTGCGGGCCGCAGCCCTGGCCGTCCTTGAGACCCAATGGCGGACCCCCTACCACTACGATCTATTTCAGGGCGACGTAGGACATACGCTGGTCCTTGGAGCCACCGGCGCGGGCAAAAGTTTCTCCCTCAACTTCCTGCTGGTGCAGGCCCTCCAATACGATCCGCGCATCCTGATTCTCGATCTAGGCGGTTCTTACCGCTGGCTCACCCAATTCTTAGGCGGAGGATACATGGAGCTATCCCCGGCAGCAGCAGACGGTGAAGGTTTCCAGCTACGCCCCTTCTCTTTACCGGCAGGAGAGCGGACCTACCAATTCCTGACGGGCTGGATTTCCCGGCTGCTACGCATCGGCGGCTGGAAATTGAGCGGGTCCGATCCGAGCGAGATCCGCGCCCGCGTGGAAGACCTCTATGCTTTCGCGCCAGCGGAGCGGACCCTTGGAACGCTGGTCCGGTCCTTGCCCGCCAAGATGTGGCCCGCGCTTGGCCGGTGGCATGGCGATGGCGCATGGGGCCGCTACTTCGATAACCCGGCAGACGGGGACGACCTGCAATTTCAGGACTGGCAGGTGATCGACATGGCGGGAGCGGCGGAGCATGACGACTTATGCGAGGCGGCGCTGTTCTACCTTTTGGAGCGTTTGCGGCTGGCCCTGGAGAACCCCGGCGAGACGGCCCGCGTCAAGCTCATGGTGGTTGATGAAGCGTGGCGCTACCTTCAAGATCCGGCAGTCCTTTCCTATCTCGCAGAAGCCGCCAAGACATGGCGCAAGAAGAACGCGGCGCTGATCGTGGCGACTCAAAGCGCCGTAGACGTAACGGGAACGGCGGGCGCGGAGGCGTTGCTTGAATCCATGCCAACCAAGCTATTCCTTGCCAACCCGGATCTGCCTGAGAAGGCCGCCGAAACCTTCCGGTTGAACCCCTCGGAAATGAACATCATTCGAGGCTTGATCCCCAAGCGGGAGCTTTACTTGAGGCGCACCGATGCGGCGGGGATCTTACGCCTTGAAGTCGATCCGGCCAGCTATTGGCTTTACACCTCTTCGCCGGTTGACGCGGCCAGAAGGGCCGCAGCCGTCGAAGAACACGGCCTGGAACAGGCCCTCGAACACTTATCCAAACGGAGGTAATTCGATGTTGAAAATCATTCCACTTTTGGTTGCGGCGGTGCTGGCCTTGCCGGGGCCGCTGATGGCTCAGGACACCGGCGCGGTGTTGCGGATCATCGAGGCCCAGGATCAGATTGTGAGGATTCAGGCCAAGACGAGGCACACCACTGTAATCGTGTTGCCCGCAGCGGAGGACATTCTTGATTTCGTGGTGGGGGATTCCGAGTATTGGCACCTGACCGGCGCGGCCAATCTCGCTTTCCTGAAACCGATTGCGGAAGGTGTCACAACGAACGTGGCCCTTGTCTGCGCGTCCGGGCGCATCTATTCGTTCCTGGTGACGGAGGAAAGCGCCGGGGAGCCGCATCTAATCGTCCGGGTGGAGCACCCGGAGGTTGACGATCCCCGCATCTCGCCGGGTGTCAACACCCCGGCCTTTGTCCGGCGCTCCCAGGTCACGGCCTATCAGGAAATGGCGGAAACCGCCATGAATACCGTCGCTACAGTTCAGGAGGAAGCCGAGGTCCGGGTTGCCGAGGCGAAGGCCCAGGCCGAGGGTGAGACAGAGGCTTTCCGGTCAGACTATCCCACCCGGTTGAACTTCCCTTACCGCTTGGAGGACAAGGCGATCAAATGGCCGTTTCTGGTCGACGGAATGTGGAATGACGGACAGTTTACCTACCTTCGCTCCAACTCCCAGGAGACGCCCGCGCTGTACGAAGAAAAGGACGGGAAACCGGCCTTGGTTGCCTACGATCTCGAAGAAGACGGCCTGTATATCGCCCGCCATGTTTTAGGCAACGGCTGGTTGCAGATCGGCAAAGAAAAAGCCAAGTGGCGCTTTACCGCGCCGAAGGTGGCACCGTGAGTAGTGGATGGAAGCGCCTTTACCCTAAACCAGCCGGGAGCTTGCCGGGCGGCATTGTCACTCAATGGGGGGTGGCGCTTATTACCGTGTTGATCCTTGTGTTTGTGGCGATATGGCTTGCCACAGGCGGATCGTCGCCAGCGGAAATCGACTCCATAGGCGGGGAAGTCACCGGCCCGGCGCGGAACTTCGCCGGGCGGATGGCCGCGCAGGTCGAAGCCGAGTCCCTACGGGCCGAGACGCGCCGGGCGGCAGCGGATCGGACCCTACAGGCGCAGTAGCGCCAGGAGGCGCGGGAGGGAGCAACGGGCGCGATCGGAGGCGGGCAGGTGACGATGAACGAGGCGCTACTACTGGCCGGGCCAAGTCCTGAAACCGGGGAAGCGTACACGGAGCAGGAATTTGAACTCCGGGAACGCTTGCGGCTGGAAGACCTCGAACGGCGCAGCCGGTCCCTTCGCAGTTCGCCGGTGGCTCAGACCTACCGGCAATTCGACCGCGCCGGATCACCTTCACAGCCGGGCGATGAACCGGGAGCGGTCGAAGCGATCCGGGCCGAGGGAGCGGCGGCGCTTTCTCAGGCTCTTGGGACGTTCCAGGGTGTGACGGGCAGCCTGGAAGATGAAATCGCGGCGGAGGCCCAGGCCGATCAAACCTTCCTTGCGGCCCTCACCGGAGCGCAGCGGGGCGGTGGACCGGACCCGGCGCAGGCCGTTCCACCTGGACCGGCAGCGCCCGCAGCGCCCCCGCCTAATTCGCTAGGCTTTACCGGAGCGGCGGCGCAACCGGCCCGCGACTACGCCAACCCACCACGGCTTGAAGGCGGCAACGATCCGCCAGGGTGGGAACGGATCTATGAAGGAGCGTTTCTTGAGGCCGTCCTTGTCACCCAACTATCCGGTGACTTTCCCGGCCCGGTGCTGGCCCAGGTTGCCACACCGTTTTACTCCGCAGACCGCCAGCGGGTTTTAGTCCCGCGCGGGGCGCGGGTGATCGGAACCGCGTCGGCAGTTCAGGGGCAAGATCAAGAGCGGCTGGCCGTTAGTTTCCATCGGTTGATCTACCCGGACGGGCGATGGGTCACACTCGATTTTCACGGTCTCAACCAAGTGGGAGAAGGCGCGTTGAAAGATCGGGTGAACCGTCACTATTTCTCGATGTTTGCCGCTGTCGGAGCGGTTGGCATCATTAGCGGCCTCACCTTGCAGAACTCGAACCCTTACGGTGGCGGCGCTCAGGCGTTCCGGGCCGGGGCCGGACAAGGCTTAGGCCAAGCGGCAGAGCAAATCTTGCAGCGTTTCTTGAACCGTTTACCCACTATCACCATTCGCGCCGGGCATCGGCTTCGTATCTGGTTTACGTCCGATGTACTGGTCCCGCGAAACCTAAAAGGAGAATGAAAATGAAACACAGAATCGTGAGCGGCCTTGTCTTGGTTCCCCTCATGATCGTCCTGAGCACCACGCCCGCCTACGCCATCTTTGGCTCGATCATTGCGGCGATCCAGCGGGCGCAGATGATCGTCAATCAGGGGGTCCAAATCTACAACGATGTAATGGAGAAGATCACGATGGACGGCCAGCTAACGGAACTGGCCGGTCAATTCTCGCACCTGAAAGATCAAGCCCTTGGAACGGTCGGGGCGCTGACCCAACCCTTCACCGATCTTAGCTCGATCCCGACTGAATTTATCGGAACGGGCCTTTCCTGGAAGAACGACTTTACCGGCGTGGCCGGGGAGTTGGCCGGAGCGGTGGAGCAGTTAGGAGAATCGGGAACCAGTTTCACCGACGCATGGAGGGACCGCTTGACGGCCAGTAACACCATATCGGAGAGCGATTTTCTGAATCTCTACGCGGGTCAAAGCCCAGAGGTCGGCGCGGCGGCGTCAAGGGTCTACCTAGCGGCAGCGGAGGCCGGGGATAAGAAGCTCGTCATGGCTCACGCCCAAAGCGACGCGGCCAGGAATCTGATGGTGGCCGCGAAAGAGGCCGTTTCGTCCTATGAAGGACTGCGAAGCAACACGAACACGAGCAACACGGCGCTACAGCAAGCGATGGTTGCCGGAACCGTGACCCAGGGCAACCTTACCGCTGCTATGGCGCAGTTGATGGTTTATCAGGCGTCCCAGGAGTCTGCGAGAGAGTACGAACAGGAGATAGCGCGGCGCGAAGAACTGGCCCGTTTCGTGGAGGCCGAGCGCGAAGCTCAGATTACGTTTGACGCGCAGCAAGCCGGGATAGCAGCCCGCGTGGATTCGATGCGCGAGGGGTTGCTTTTCAGAGTCCCGGCGCTCTACGGCGGACCCGGCCAGTAGGCCGCGCCGATGCAGATTCAGATTGACCCGAATATCCCCTCCAATCTCCCCCCGGAGGAAATAAGGGATTTCCAATCCTTCATTCAGACCGCCCTTGACGGCCTTACGGCGGCAGCGGGCGGGGATATTATGGCCCTTGGAACGGCCATGTTTACCGGGCTTGCGTTGATTGTCGTCGTGATCGCCGGGGTCAAGATCGCGTTTAGCGGGAATATCCAACCGTGGGAAGTGGTGCGGCTTGTCATCGGGATATGGATTCCGTGGGTGATGATGCAGTTCTACACGAACACGATTCCCGGCATGAGCCAGACCTTTCCGGGAATGATTGCCGAGGGGGGGAACTTTCTACATGAAATGTTGCTAGGCGACATCATTAGCTCGATGCAAACCGAACTCGGAGACATGGTGAGGGCCATAGCCGCGAACATGCAAACGCAAGCGGCCCAGGGGAACGTGATCGGGATCTTAACGGGCGGTATCCACGTCTTCATTACCGCCGTGGCCGGAAGCATCATCATGGCGCTGTTGGTTCTCATGCTCATCGTTTTATTCGCTGTCACCTACGCTCAGGTGATCTGGGCTCAGATCGCTCTGGCAATCCTCATCATTCTAGGGCCGATCTTCATCCCGTTTCTCGTGTTCGAGCCGCTGTCCTTTCTCTTTTGGGGCTGGTTCAAAGGGATGCTTACCTATTCGCTCTATGCCGTAATCGCCGGGTGTGTGTTGCGGGTGTTCAGCGCCGTGGGAATTGCGTATATCACAACGTTGGGCGGTGCGAACCTTGACACCCAATCTATGACGCAAGTGGGACTGTGGACCCTGGCCGTCATTCCGCTTTTCATTGCCGGGATTCTCTCATCGCTCAAATGCGGGGAACTGGCTTCGATGCTCGTCACCGGAGGCGGAGCGGGGGGGAGCGGACTCATGGGTATGGCGACAACGGCAGGGATGGCAGCGGCCAGCGGCGGCGCTGCGGCGGCCAAAACAGCAGCATCGGGAGGGATCAAGTGAGCCAAGATAAGACGGCTCCGGCGAAAGACGCGGGCCGGGAGTACGCCGAAATATGGGGTGAGTCGATCCACACCAACCGTCACCTTCGGACCATCACGGTAGGGCTTGGCCTTGCGGTTTTGCTTCTTATCGTGGTGGTGATCCGCATTGCCTCAGTCGATCCCCCCCGGCCCATCGTGGTACGGGTGGATGAAATAGGCCGGGCGGAAGCCGTCGCCTACGAGGTGATGGAGGCCCAGGCCGATCCGCTGGACCCGACGACCAAATACTTTCTCAATCGTTTCGTCTATGACTTCTATTCCCGTCGCCGGGCGACGGTGGAAGAAAACTGGTCCCGTAGTCTCCGCTTTCTCACGACCGATCTAGCCAACGTATCCTTCCGGGCCGAGAGCCAGAATATCGCCCTTCTAGCGGCGGGCGCGGCCCGCGACGAGTTGCAGGTGGATCGTGTCGTTTTGAGGATTCAAGCCAACCCCCAGGAGCCGCACAGCGCGACGGCCGATTTTGACCTTGTGCGCCTTGTCGCCCAGGCCGAAGTGGAGCGGGAGCGGTGGAGTTTGTCGCTTCAATTCCTGTTCCTCGATGAGATCCCCCCCGATCTGATTGTTCACAATCCTATGGGAATCGTTATCACCTACCTGCAAGGAGACCGGGCGGTGGTGACGGGCGGACGATGATCGAACACTTGAAGGGCCGGGAGCGGGCGCTTGCGGCCCTTGGCTGGACCGGACGGGAAGCGGAATGGATTGCTCTTGTCTGTCTCCATAGCGGGGTTTTCACGCGGGCGCAATTCTGTGACTACTTCGAGACGGATCGAAAACAGGCGCTTCGCCTTGTCAGGGCATTGGTGGCCCGGCGTGAAGCCGTCGAAACCGATGTAATTGCCTTCAACGGCGGCGGAAAGACGTGCCGAATTTCCGGCAAGGGGATCTACCGGGCGCTTGGAGTTGAGAACATCCGCCACCGGCGAAAGGCTAATTGGAGCGTCGTGATGCGGCGGCTTCTCTCGCTTGATTTTGTCCTGGAACATCCGGGCTTGAACTGGCTTCCGACCGAGGGAGAAAAGGTCGAATTTATTGAGGGGCTAGGTGTCCGTTCCAACCTCATTCCCCGCCGGATTTACTACGGCGCGGTTCGCGCTCAGAAACGCTATTTCGCGCTCAAGCTGCCGGTTGCCGGTGGCGATAAAACCGTCACCTTCGCCTACGTGGATCCGGGCCTGGACACTACCGCCGAACTCACCTCATGGGGAGCGGCGCATGGACCGCTTTGGGATGCGATCCGCGCCAAGGGGCGGCGGGTGGAGGTAATCGCCATCGGCGCGGAACTGGATATGGTTTTGCGGGCGGATCGGATGCTACAGCTTTGGGCGGCGGCGGAGCCGGGGAAGGTGGCAACGGGGTTGACGGTGAAGCAAGAGATCAGCGCGATTGATAATGCAATCGACAATCGAGACATGGAATTTTTGGCGCAGTACGGTGGAATGGGCGAGGCCGGAAAACGGTACATGGCATTACAACAACTTCCCGAAGCGGAGCTTGCGGGAGGGGTCTCGATTGACGACTATTCGACCTACCGGGCAACACGGTTTGCCGATCCGATTTGACGAGCCAAATCCGGGGTGTTTTTCATGCCACTAAGAACCGCTAGTCTTTCGCCACAGGGACAAAGGGGGGGGTGTGGCATAAAAAAGCGTGGGGGTGTGGCAGCCCCACATTCCTTAAACTCTTTTGTTTTCTGTGTTTTGCCGTTGTTATTCGGATTCGAGAATGACGATCCAAAAAAATTCGAGGAGACGATAGCGACCCCCCCCCCAAAGGGGGGTTCCTACTGACCCCGATAGCGGCGCTTTGTGGCACGCCTCTATCCCGGCCCGTAGGGGGTCGCTATCGTCGGTATTTATCCCTGCGGGAAGGCTCGGAAAAGACGCCCCGGAGCGGGGCGGATAAAGCGGAGAATGGCCCTATGGAATTGAAGAAGAACTATCGGAAACTGACCACGGCCTTGAGCCGATTTTGGCACCGGGAGGCCGGGCCGATGAACTGGAAAAACCCCGTTCGGGTGGTGGCCTATATCGGCTGGGAAATTTTCAATGGCGTGGCTTTTTTGGTGGGTGAATGGGTCCGGTTCGGCATCCGCGCCGGGCAAATTCTCCTGGCAATTTCCCCCACCGTGATCCTCTTTTGCGGGGGGGTTTGGTTCGCCGTTTGGAGCTTTGTTCGGCGTCCTTTTCCGGCGCTTGAGACAGTCCCATTGCTCGATCTTTTGGAGTATCACAACCCGAATTTTTACAGTGCCGGGGTGGTTTGGTACTACCTTTCTCCGCTGGTGTCGGTGATGCTTGCAGGGTCTATTGCCCTGTCCGTTTGGAAGGTTTGGATTGAGGCGAGAAAGCGCGATTTACTTCCCTTCGGGGCGCTTCCGGTTTGGCCGCTTTCACCGGAGCAACGCGGCCCGGAAATCGTCATCGGGGAAGTGCATCATCCGGTCGAGGCGCGGGAGATTTTCAACCCCGAATGGCTGACCATCCCGGAGCGCGGAATTTACACCGGCATTGCCATTTTCGGAGCGGTGGGGAGCGGTAAAACTTCGGCCTGTATGCACCCCTTCGCCAAGCAACTACTCTCCTGGCAAGCGAACGATCCAGAGCGCCGGGCGGCTGCTCTTATGCTCGAAGTGAAGGGGGATTTTTGCCATGACGTTCGCTCGATCCTGGACGGCGCGGGCAGGGGAGACGACTACCTGGAGATCGGAATGGGCGGCTTATGGAAATGGAATCCGCTTTCCGCGTGGTGGCTCGATTCGTACTCGCTAGCCTACACCGTTGCAAGCCTTCTTAATCAACTTTTCGGCAAGGGTAAGGAGCCTTTTTGGCAGCAAGCCTACACCAATCTAGTGCGCTGGATTATCGAGCTTCACCGGGTGCTACCGGAGCAATGGGTGACGTTGCAGCAGGTCTATCAATGCGCGATTGACCCGGATCTTTTCGCGGCCAAAATCAAACAGGCCGAGAAGTGGAGCGCAGAGCTAAACAGCGGGGAGGTTTTTATTCCGTCCGAAAGCTGGAAACCCAAAATGTACGATCTAGCCGATTGGGATATGAGATCCACGGCGGACGGGAAGGAAATGCAAGCCGTCTACACCGTGGGGTTGGCGCATAAGCTAGAGGAATTGGAGATCAAGCCGCGTATCGTTTGGGAGGCCGGACCCGGTGACGATGTGAGAGAGCGGGTGGCCGCTGTGAAGCGGTGGTTTGACAACGACTGGCAAAAGCTGGACAACAAAATCAAGTCCTCGATTGTCGAAGGCGTTTCGTATTCCTGTCGATGTTCGATATGCCGGACGTGGCGGCGGTCTTCTGTCCCCCGCCCCCGGAAGTGTCCGACGATCCCCGGCGCATTGGCCCAAGGGCCAGGGCCGCGATACTGGCCGAGAAGAAGGGCAAGGCGAAGCCCCAGCGTAGGACGGCGCGAACCCCGCCGAGGACAGCGCCGAGGCGAAGGCCCATGAGCTTGCCGAGGCCGCGCTATTTACCGCCGCTCTATGAATTGATCGAGCAAGGCAAGGTGCTGGCCTTGAATATGCCAGCCGGGAGCAACCCGGCGCTGGCCCGCGCCATCGGCGTGATGCTCAAAAACGCATGGCTTCAAGCCCTGCTCATGCGGCCCGCGCAGATGAAGGAATCCCCAAGCACTTACTTCCGGCCCGCTGTCTTTATTTGCGACGAGTACCAATCCTTCGCATCGGTAGGCGAGGACGATCCGACCGGCGATGAAAAATCCTTTGCTTTAACGCGGCAATGCCGGTGCATCCCGATTGTTGCGACCCAATCCATATCCTCATTGCGGGCCGTGCTTGGCAGTTCGGAGGCGTGGCGGGCGCTGCTACAGACGCTTCGCACCCGGATCTTCCTATCCTTGAGCGACGACGCCAGCGCCAAGATCGCATCGGAATTGTGCGGGCAGGTTGCCAAGGTCAAAGGATCGTACACGATCAGCGAGACCTCGAAGCGGGCGGGCGTGTCCCCGCTATCGGGCCGGGCCGGTGGATCGGGCGGCGGGAGCATCGGCGCAACCAAGTCTTTCCAGGAGCGCCGGGAGGCCGTCTTTCACCCGCGAGACTTCGCCTTGCTTGGAAACTGTCAAGCCATTTGCTTGCCCTATGACGGAGCGCAATCGCGATACTGGCCGAGAAGAAGGGCAAGGCGAAGGCCCAGGGCCAGGGGGAGGACGGCGCGAACCCCGCCGAGGACAGCGCCGAGGCGAAGGCCCATGAGCTTGCCGGAAGGCCGCGCTATTTACCGCCGCTCTATGAATTGATCGAGCAAGGCAAGGTTGCGGTGATAGATGGGGCGCAGACCGAGTTCGAATTTCAATGAGCGGAAGACGGCCTCCAGATCGGTGAGGGTGATGTAGGTGCGCCAGAGCGTTTCCTCGTCCCAATCGGTTTCGCTGCTGCGCAGACAATCGACGCCCGGATGGGTGGCCATCGTGCCCGGGACCGAACGCCGGGTCCAGGTCAGCCCGACCGCGGTATGGCCGGTGTCGTCGGTGGCGACCTGGACGTCGTAGTGTTGGGCGGCGCCGCGGCTCTGTTGCTTCAACCGCCCGATGCGCTGCCAGACCTGGGCGAGGCGTTTCTGAGTGCGCGGCCGGGACAGGCCTTCGGAGAGTTGGTCCAGAGCCTGTTCGAAACGCTTCCCAAAGCGCTCGGTCATGGCCTGTTCCTTCTCGGCCCGTTGCTCGGAATAGCAGTACAAGCGGGCTTCCTGGCCATCCTCGTCCACGGTCTTGTGCAGATCCAGGTCCTCGCCCGAGGCCGTCCGGATCGAGACCGCCGCCTCGGGATCGAACTGCCGGTCGCGTTGGCGGCTCACCACCAGGTAGCGGTATCCGGCCTCGCGCAACCAGGCGACGCGCTCCTGAGTGGCGATGCCCCGATCCATCAACCAGGGCGTCGCAATGGGCCTGGAGCGCCTCCAGCATCTGAGGCAGGGTCCGATGCTCGGTCACGTTGCCGGCGAAGACCTGGGAGCGGCGCACGAAGCCGCTGCCATCGAGCACGAGCCCCAGGGTGAGGAGGGGACAATCCCGGCGCTTGTCCTTGGAATGTCCCCGCTGCGCCTGGGGTTGCTCCTCGGCCTGACCCTCGAAGTAACTGTTGGTGAGGTCGTAGAGGGTGACCGTGGGCCGCAGATCGAACAGGCTCATCGCCTGCTCGAACAGGTGGGTTTCAATGGCGTCCCGGTGCGCCATCAGGGCGTCCGAGGCCCGGTACAGTTGCATCGCCCCCATGGTCTCGAAGTCGACCCCCAGCAATTCGCCCAGGCCGCTGCGTTCCCGCAGCCAGCGGTGCGTCGCCCTTTCCGAGGCGGGCGCGGCCAGACGCCCGATAATCGATCCCGCCGCGGCGGCGCGCAGGGGGCCGTTGATGCCCAGACGTTGGAACAGTTCCCGCAGCCCCAACCGGTCCATCGCCCACAGGCCGGCCTGCTCCACGCCCACCGAACGCGGGCGCGTCAGTTCTAGCGAATCCACCTCCACGGTCACGGTCCGCGTCTCGGGGGCGGCGCCGGTGGCGGGGCCGGAGAGATCGGCTTCGCGGGCGATCAACAGGGCCGCGATGCGTTGGGCTTCCTGCTCCAGGGCGGCCGAATCGTCCGGGATGAGGGCGTATTGTCCGGCAAGCAGTTCCTCGATCCGGACGCACAACCGGGGCCAGTCCGCCTGCGGGATGTCGAAGTGCCGTCCCAGGTTGAGCCGGGTGCGCTGGCGGACCTTGGCGCCGATGCGTTCGGAGCGGACGAGGCGGTGGGAGAAGTAGATCTGGCCGTTTTCGGTGCGGCGGGTTTGGGTGCGGCGAACGAACATGGGAACACGATACCGGGGGGCGCAAGCGAATTCAACCCCAACATAACGATTATGGCACTACATTCGTCACCTCAACCAGGAATCAACAACTTACGGGGTTTTCGGCCCAAAATGGCGAAAATCGCACCCGATCAAGCGGCAAATGGGTAAACATGGGCTAGGAGGGTCTATCTCAAACCTCATTACCTTCCCCTGGATCATTCTTATTGGAGAGCGAGGGAGGCTGGACAGATATGAGCAACGCGGCCAGCGGGCTTGCACACCTAAAACTTTTTTTTGCCGGGGCTTGAAGCCCTGCTAGAAGACGCGGAAGTGTCCGAGATCATGATTAACGGACCCGGCAATGTTTGGATCGAGTCGAAGGGCCGGTTAACGGCTCATGCCGCACCGGACCTGGACGAATCGGCCTTGTTACGGGCGGCTATTCACATCGCTCGTCCTTTGGGCCTGGACCCTGCCTCCACGCCCATCATCGACGCACGGCTCGATGATGGTTCCCGCGTGGCGATCTGTGTTCCCCCGGCCAGCCCCCACGTTGCAATCACCATCCGGCGATTCGGCAAGCGGACCTTTAGCGTGGCGGATCTAGTCAAGCAGAAGGCACTACCGGAAAACATCTTGAAAGCGGCAGAGCAGATGTTGTTATCCCGTCGCAACATTCTGGTTTCAGGTGGCACCGGATCAGGCAAGACCACCTTGCTCAATGCCCTCATAGAACTGCTGCCCGGCGACGAGCGCATTGTGGCAATCGAGGACACCTTAGAGCTTCGCATCGACCACTCGAATTGTGTCCGGTTCGAGGCCAGGGGGTTGCAGGAAGGCGCGGTCACGATCCGCGAGCTAGTACGCCATGCCTTGAGGCATCGACCGGATCATATCGTGGTGGGTGAGGTTCGCGGCGGTGAGGCGGCGGACCTGCTGCAAGCCCTCAACACTGGACACGGCGGCTCACTCACGACCGTACACGCCAACAACGCGGAGAGCGCCCTATCGAGAATCGCCAGTTGCGCCATGCAGGGCGGTGGGGAGTTGCCGTGGGAAGTCACCTGTAGAGGCGTGGTGGACGGAATCTCTATGGTGATTCACATGACGCGGAGCGAGGGACGGCGTTTCGTGGAAGAAGCGGCATACGTCAAAGGCTACGACGCGAAGGAGAACAAATGGGATATCGAACGGCTGTAATCAATATCGCTCACAAGCTGAAATCCAAACGATCCGCCAAGATTGGGGTTTTGATCCTCATGGGCGGGATGCTTGCGATCATCACAGAAGCACAATTTAAGCCGATTGAGGCAACGGTGATCCGCGTCATTGACGGAGATACCATCCGTGTCCGGGTGCGCGGCAAGGAACTTACCGTTCGTCTTATCGGCGTGGACACCCCGGAGACGGTACGCCCAACCAAGGCCGTGCAGCACTTTGGAGCGGAGGCCAGCGCCTACACCAAGGCGGCGCTTGAGACCAAGGCGGTGACGCTCGAAGCCGACCCCACCGGCGACACCAAGGACCGCTACGGGCGCTTGCTTCGCTACGTCCTCCTGGACGGAGAGAACTTCAACGCCCGGTTGATCCGCGAGGGATACGGCCACGCCATCAGGAGATTCCGATATTCCTTGAAGGCTCAATTTATCCGGCTTGAGGACTCGGCCCGGAAAGCGGGGCGGGGGTTGTGGTCCACGCAATGAGGCCCGGACTCAATCAACGCGCCCTCGACGGCGGGGGAGCGGCTGCCGGGCCAGATCCGACCGCAAGCGACAGGTTGCGGGCCTTCTCTCTACGATCCACTGAGCGCCGACAAGACGGCGGAGCCGTGGGCGGGGCTTGGATTTCCCCATCGTGCTGTGCGTCCACCGGAGCATGGGTGTTGTGTCGCCATGTGCCGCTGTTCCTTCGCCGGTCCCGGTTTGTCCCGGCGCAGGGATCGCGCCAGACCGGGGCAAGCCCCTTGCCTTTGGCATCTGTCACGCGGGAGTGCTTGAACTGGGGGCCTTGCGCCCCGGAACCGGACGGCGCTGTACTCTCTCCTGACGCTGGCCCGCTGGTTTCCCCTCATTCACAGGTGAAGGGAAAACACATCAAGCCAGCTAGGAGAGAAACAATGAATCAAATCCAAACACTCATTGACGCGGCCCGCGAGGCGCTGGCCTCCAACGGAATCCACGACACAATCCTTGCCGTGGGGATCGCCGCGATTCCCATCTTGATCTTCTGCGTCATCGTCAATCGGCTTCGCCATCCTGACCGATCCTTTCTCGCGGCTCTGGCCCTTTCCGTTCTCGGATTCTTCCTAGCCCATGTTTACCCATTTGCCGCTTGATCGGGTGCGATTTTCGCCATTTTGGGCCGAAAACCCCGTAAGTTGTTGATTCCTGGTTGAGGTGACGAATGTAGTGCCATAATCGTTATGTTGGGGTTGAATTCGCTTGCGCCCCCCGGTATCGTGTTCCCATGTTCGTTCGCCGCACCCAAACCCGCCGCACCGAAAACGGCCAGATCTACTTCTCCCACCGCCTCGTCCGCTCCGAACGCATCGGCGCCAAGGTCCGCCAGCGCACCCGGCTCAACCTGGGACGGCACTTCGACATCCCGCAGGCGGACTGGCCCCGGTTGTGCGTCCGGATCGAGGAACTGCTTGCCGGACAATACGCCCTCATCCCGGACGATTCGGCCGCCCTGGAGCAGGAAGCCCAACGCATCGCGGCCCTGTTGATCGCCCGCGAAGCCGATCTCTCCGGCCCCGCCACCGGCGCCGCCCCCGAGACGCGGACCGTGACCGTGGAGGTGGATTCGCTAGAACTGACGCGCCCGCGTTCGGTGGGCGTGGAGCAGGCCGGCCTGTGGGCGATGGACCGGTTGGGGCTGCGGGAACTGTTCCAACGTCTGGGCATCAACGGCCCCCTGCGCGCCGCCGCGGCGGGATCGATTATCGGGCGTCTGGCCGCGCCCGCCTCGGAAAGGGCGACGCACCGCTGGCTGCGGGAACGCAGCGGCCTGGGCGAATTGCTGGGGGTCGACTTCGAGACCATGGGGGCGATGCAACTGTACCGGGCCTCGGACGCCCTGATGGCGCACCGGGACGCCATTGAAACCCACCTGTTCGAGCAGGCGATGAGCCTGTTCGATCTGCGGCCCACGGTCACCCTCTACGACCTCACCAACAGTTACTTCGAGGGTCAGGCCGAGGAGCAACCCCAGGCGCAGCGGGGACATTCCAAGGACAAGCGCCGGGATTGTCCCCTCCTCACCCTGGGGCTCGTGCTCGATGGCAGCGGCTTCGTGCGCCGCTCCCAGGTCTTCGCCGGCAACGTGACCGAGCATCGGACCCTGCCTCAGATGCTGGAGGCGCTCCAGGCCCCCGGCGACGCCCTGGTGGTGATGGATCGGGGCATCGCCACTCAGGAGCGCGTCGCCTGGTTGCGCGAGGCCGGATACCGCTACCTGGTGGTGAGCCGCCAACGCGACCGGCAGTTCGATCCCGAGGCGGCGGTCTCGATCCGGACGGCCTCGGGCGAGGACCTGCATCTGCACAAGACCGTGGACGAGGATGGCCAGGAAGCCCGCTTGTACTGCTATTCCGAGCAACGGGCCGAGAAGGAACAGGCCATGACCGAGCGCTTTGGGAAGCGTTTCGAACAGGCTCTGGACCAACTCTCCGAAGGCCTGTCCCGGCCGCGCACTCAGAAACGCCTCGCCCAGGTCTGGCAGCGCATCGGGCGGTTGAAGCAACAGAGCCGCGGCGCCGCCCAACACTACGACGTCCAGGTCGCCACCGACGACACCGGCGATACCGCGGTCGGGCTGACCTGGACCCGGCGTTCGGTCCCGGGCACGATGGCCACCCATCCGGGCGTCTATTGTCTGCGCAGCAGCGAAACCGATTGGGACGAGGAAACGCTCTGGCGCACCTACATCACCCTCACCGATCTGGAGGCCGTCTTCCGCTCATTGAAATCCGAACTCGGTCTGCGCCCCATCTATCACCGCAAGCCCATTCGCGCCGAGGGTCACCTGTTCGTCACCGTCATCGCCTACCAACTCGTCCAGGTCATCCGCCGCCGCCTGGCCGCACGCGGGGAACACGCCAGTTGGTCCACCCTGCGCCGGATCCTCGGCGGCCAGCACCGCGTCACCGCCACCTTCCGTTGCGCCGACGGCCGCACCCTGCACGTGCGCAAGGCCACCCGCGCCGAACCGCCTCAGCGCGCCATCTATGACGCATTGGACATCCACCCCGCGCCCGGAGGGACCCGCAAAACCATCGCCTGATCTCCCCCATATCCCGCTTCTGTGCGCATTTGTAGTGCCACTTGCGCTTTTGAATCATCGTAACTGCCTAATATATCAATGCTTTGCAAATCGGCTTGGTAAACATGGGCTAGTGCCGTCCGTAGCCACCGGAACCGCTATCCTTTGGGTCTACACCGGAGGCGCGGGCGGACAGGCTATCGGCGTTGGAGTCGTGCTTTGGCTTCTTGGCTTTTGGCTCTTTCGACAGTGGTTGCGATCCGCTCCCCGATCCGCACGGCGAACGCGGACGGTTACACCCTCACGCGCCCGCGAATCCGCAGAGCTTCAAGACGATACCGCGAGGTTTCACGCTGAGGCCATGAACCGGGAGGATGAATGAAGCCCGCCCATAGCGGCCTAACTCCCCGTTTGGAGCGTTACAGACACTTTGTAGACCTGTCGGACAGGCTGTCTCTAACGTGTCTCTAGGCTGTGCTGTGCTTGCCCCGGACGGCGCTTGATCCGCTGTGTTTCATGCCGTCCCTCCAATCAAGCGGTTTGCGGTTTTGCCATTGGTCCGCTTGCCGTCCCCTGGTCCGGTTTGTTCCGGCGCATGGACCGCGCCAGACCGGGGCAAGCCCCTTGCCTGTGGCATCTGTCACGACCCATGCCTGTTGCCGGTCCTGCCCGTCCACCAGCGACGGCGGCGCTGTTCCCCCTTTTCTGGTCCGCTGGTTTCCCCTCATTCACAGGTGAAGGGAAAACACATCAAACCATTTAAACAAGGAGGAAACACACAATGGCTCACTCAACCTTTAACCGCGAGACGAATTGGAGGATAATCACATCATGAACAGCCACGTTCACATCGGACTGTACGACGCTCTCCGCGAAGCCGGAGCCAGCGAGGAAACGGCGCGGGCGGGAGCCATTGATATTCCCGTTGGGCAGAATCTCGCCACCAAGGAAGACTTGCTGCGAGCTATCGCCCCGCTGGATCGGGGAATGGCGGTCCTGAAGTACGGCTACGGGCCGATCATCATCGGCTTGCTCGTCAAGCTGGTTTTCTTCCCCTAACGCTCATCCGAAGCGGCGGAGCAATCGGCTTCGCCGCTTCGCTCCTTTCCCCTCTTAACTCCCCTGAAAATCGCGTTACAGACACTTTGCAGACCTGTCGGACAGGCTGTCTCTAACGTGTCTCTAGGCCGTGCTACACTGGCCGGATGGATGACACGATTCTTGATGACTGGTTCACCAAATATCAGGCCGCAGCTTTCTTACAGGTGTCCGAAAAGACCATCGAACGGCTTGCCCGCAAGGGCGAGATCCAGCGCGAGACGCGCAAGCGCCCCGGCGTCCGGCCTTCGCCCGTCTACTCGCCGGAAGACCTGGACCGGGTGAAGCACGCGCAGACGCCCCAGGTGGCCGTGCTGCCCCCCCAGGCGGAGGCCGGTGGTGTTCCCGCACTCGTTCCCCGCATGGAGCTTCCTTCCTTCCTTCAATCGCTCCGGTTCTGGTGCAGATAGGCACGGGAATTGGCGATAATGGGATATGGCGCATCGCAAAACGGAACGGAATCCTCTATTTGCTGGACGTTGGTTCGAAGACGACATCATTCTCCTCTGCCTGCGCTGGTATTTTCGCTTCAAACTGAGTTACCGAGACCTGGTCGTGATTTTAGGTGAGCGGGGTTTATCGATTTCGCACACCACGATCTTGCGTTGGGTGGTTCGCTATGCCGAAACCTGCGAGAAGCGTTGGCGGCGATTCGAGCGACCGGTGGGTGGGAGCTGGCGAGTCGATGAAACGTTTATAAAGGTGCGGGGCCAGTTGATGTACCTGTATCGAGCCGTGGACGGACAGGGCAACACCGTGGAGTTCTTTCTCAGTCGAACACGGGGCATCGCGGCGGCGAAGGCATTCTTTCGCAAGGCACTGAAGCATCATCAGGAGCCTCATAGCATCACTCTGGATGGCCACCGGCCGAGCCATAGCGCGCTGCGGCGCATGGGAATGAACGGGGAGTTCAACTTCCGAGGCCCGAACCCGGTGACAATTCGCTGCTGTCAATACCTGAACAACGTTGTGGAGCAGGACCACCGCCGGGTGAAGGGGCGATTGCGATCGATGTTGGGATTCAAGACGTTCTACAATGCGCGGCGCGTCATTATCGGCATCGAGCTGGCGCAGAAGATTCACAAACGCCAGTTCGCAATTCCGATCCCATGGCGGTCAAATCCCGCCCTGATCTGGCGTAACGTCATGGCCGCATAGTCTGCATCGCCGGAGCGCACTCCTGAGTCTTATCGCTCTGACAATCCTATCTGCACCAGAACCCTTCGGATGAACGTGGTGCTTCGAGGCAATCTCCTGCAGCGTCCGATCGCCCCGAAGCGCTTCTAGCGCGACCTTCGCTTTCAACTCCCCAGAAAACCTGCGTCTCTTCGTCATCGCGTATCCCTCCTCAGTCGGTGGAATACACCTTAAACAACTGCCCGATTTTCCGGGGCCACCTCAATTGGCCGGATTAACAACGGCGAAGGAGGGAAGGACGCTCGGCAGTCCATACGTGAGCTGGCCGACAAGCTCGGCGTCGAACTGTGAGGGCGGCATATCAGGTCGTGTATCTCCCTGAAGCCGAAGATGCGCTTGAGAAAGCCGCTACCTATATCAGGGACCACGACGGTCCAGAGCGCGCAGCCAACTGGCTACGCCGCATGATGGAGAGCATCGACACGCTGGAGACCATGCCGGCGATCTTTGCCTAGGGAGGGGTGCGCGGCAGATGGAAGATTCGCACCAAACCCGGCATGAGCCATATCGCGTACTATGTCATCGACGAACGCCGCCGTGTCGTGTTCATTATCGACATCGTTGGCGGCACGCAGGGATCCAGACGCGATAAATATGAAGACAACGCGTAACCTCGTATCCGAGCCGCCGGCGCTAGAGCGAAAAAACTAGTAGCTCTTTATAGGAGTTCTATGGACCAACCTCAACTCGGCTGGATCGCTAACTTCATCTGGGGCATCGCGGACGATGTGCTGCGCGACCTCTACGTCCGCGGCAAGTATCGGGATGTGATCTTGCCCATGACCGTGCTGCGTCGGCTCGACTCGCTCCTGGAGCCGAGCAAGCCGGCCGTGCTGGCGATGAAGATATCGCTCGACAAGGCGAAGATCATCCACCAGGACCAGGCACTGCGTCAGGCCGCCGGCGAGGCGTTCTACAACACATCGAAGTTCACGCTGCGCGACCTCAAGGCCCGCGCCAGTCAACAGCAGCTCAGGGCCGACTTCGAGGCGTATCTTGACGGCTTCTCGCCAAATGTCCAGGACATCCTGGAGAAGTTCGAGTTTCGGAACCAGATCCCCCGCCTGTCCAAGGCCGACGCCCTCGGCACGCTGATCGAGAAATTCCTCTCGCCGGATGTGAACCTGAGTCCACATCCGGTCCTCCATGGTGACGGCTCGATCAAGCACCCCGGCCTGGACAATCACGGGATGGGCACAATCTTCGAGGAACTGGTCCGCCGCTTCAACGAGGAGAACAACGAGGAGGCCGGCGAGCACTGGACACCGCGCGATGCTGTGACGCTCATGGCGAAGCTGGTCCTCCTGCCTGTTGCCGACCGGATCGATTCCGGGACCTACCTGGTATACGACGGTGCCTGCGGCACCGGCGGCATGTTGACGGTGGCCGAGGAGACGTTGACGCAGATCGCCGGGCAGCGCGGCAAGCAGGTCGCCACCCATCTCTACGGCCAGGAGATCAACTCCGAAACCTATGCCATCGCCAAGGCGGATCTCCTCCTCAAGGGCGAGGGGAAAGCCGCTGACAACATCATCGGGGGACCGGAACACTCGACGCTCTCCAATGACGCCTTTCCGTCCCGCGAGTTCGACTTCATGCTCTCCAACCCGCCCTACGGTAAGAGCTGGAAGAGTGACCTGGAGCGCATGGGCGGCAAGGCGGACATCAAGGATCCGCGCTTTCTGACCGAACACGGCGGTGATGCCGAGTACTCGCTCATAACCCGCTCCAGCGATGGTCAGATGCTGTTCCTGGCGAACATGCTCTCGAAGATGAAGCACGGCACCCCGGCAGGGAGCCGCATCGCCGAGGTTCACAACGGCTCGTCGCTCTTCACCGGAGACGCCGGTCAGGGCGAGAGCAACATCCGCCGCTGGATCATCGAAAACGACTGGCTCGAAGCTATTGTCGCGCTACCGCTCAACATGTTCTACAACACCGGCATCGCCACCTACATCTGGGTGCTGACCAACAAGAAACCCGCCCATCGATGCGGGAAGGTGCAGCTCATTGACGCCACGCAGTGGTTCAAGCCGCTGCGCAAGAACCTGGGCAAGAAGAACTGCGAGCTGTCCGAGGCGGACATCACCCGCATCTGCGATACGTTCCTGGCCTTCGAGGAGACCGAGCAGTCAAAGATCATCCCGAACCAGGCCTTCGGGTACTGGAAGGTGACGATCGAGCGGCCATTGCGGCTCGCCATCGATCTGTCGCCCGAACAACGTGCCCGCTTCCGCGCCTCCTGCGAGGGGGCACGGGAAGAGACACTCGCCAACGTCGTTGACCGCGTGGCCGCGACATTGGGCGTCGGCCCTCAACGCGACTTTAACCGCTTCATGGCAGCCGTCGAGACGGACATCTCCGAGCATGGCGTCAAGTTGACGGCCAAGCGAAAGAAGCTGCTTCAGACATCATTGGCGGCGCGGGACGAGGCAGCCGAACCCGTCATCAAGAAGATCCACAAGGCGGGCAGGATGAAGCCGGACCCGATCCGTGGCCTGGTCGAATCCGCAGTCAAAGGCAAACGCTGCGTAGTTGAGTACGAGTCCGACACTGATCTGCGGGACACCGAGCAGGTACCGCTGCTGGAAGAAGGCGGCATCGAGGCGTTCCTGCGCCGCGAGGTGCTGCCCTACGCCCCTGACGCTTGGTATGACCCTGAGGGCGTCAAGACCGGCTACGAGATCAGCTTTACCCGCTACTTCTACAAGCCGCAGCCGATGCGCTCACTGGAGGAGATCCGCGCCGACATCCTGGCGCTGGAAAAGGAGACCGCGGGGTTGCTGGGGGAGATCGTCGGCGGGAGCGCCTCGTGAGCAAGGTCGCCTGTTTGTCGGAAGGCCAGGTCGAAGGGCTAGCAAAACTGCTGGGCGAGTGCGGCACGGGTACGGATATCACTCGTGTTCTGGAAAACCGAGAGATGACTGACAATTCGGGCCAGTCTACCAAGTGGCGGCGGCTCTACTGGGTGTTCCTCGACTTGCAGAATCGGGACAAGTGTGCGAATCGAGTCCTCGATTTCATCCAAACCTTTCTGACGCCTGCGCGTTTTGTTGGGCGCAAAGAAATATTCGAGCAGCATCGCAACGAGCTGAACGTTTTTCTCGCATTTTCGGGCTTGGAGTTCGGCGCGGATGGCCAGCTCAGACAACGAGAGGCCGCACGGACCCTTGATGAGGCGGAGCGCCGCGTCCAGACGATTCGCGTCAAGTTTCAGAGTCGGCGTCTGCATCCGGAAGTGCTCAAGTACTGCAAAACCGAGTTAATGCAAAACAATTACTTTCACGCGGTATTCGAGGCGACCAAGGGCCTAGCGCAGCGAATCCGCGATATGGTGGGCATTCAAGCGGATGGGGCAGCATTGGTCGACCGCGTCTTCTCCATCGAGCGGCCAATGCTCGCGATGAATACGCTTCAGACTGAGACAGAGCAGTCGCAGCACAAGGGATTCGCAGCCCTGCTGAAGGGCTGCTTTGGATCGGTTCGTAATCCATTAGCTCATGAGCCGAAGATTCTCTGGGAAGGTGAAGATGATGCGGCGGACTATCTGTCCCTGATCTCACTGCTTCACCGAAAGCTCGACGATTGCGTGTCAACGCGAACGGGTGGCTCCCGATGATCGCCAATCTCAAACCTTACCCTGCCATGAAGTACTCCGGTGTGACATGTCTCGGGGAGGTACCAGAGCATTGGGAGGTCAGCGCACTCCGCAGAAAGCTCCGTACCTATGACGGGATTAAGATTGGCCCTTTCGGCAGCCAACTAAAGCTCGAACAGATGTCACCATCGGGCTACAAGGTGTACGGTCAGGCCAATGTCATTGCGAGGGACTTTGCTCGCGGCACGAAATTTGTCGACCAAGAGAAATTCAATGAACTGTCCGCTTGCGAAGTGCTCCCAAGTGATCTCTTGGTGACGATGATGGGAACAAGCGGAAGGTGTGCCTATGTGCCGGACGATGCCTCCGAGGGTATTATGGATTCGCATCTCCTTCGGCTGCGAACTGACTTTAGCATCAATGTTAGATTCGCCTCGCGGATCATTGACGAGTCCCCCTATGTGAAGGAGCAGATCTCAGTTACTGGGAAGGGTTCGATTATGCACGGGCTTAACTCGGGCATTGTCAAAGCTCTCGTGCTCGCTTTACCTCCCCTCCCCGAACAAGCCGCCATCGTCCGTTTCCTCGACCACGCCGACCGGCGCATCCGGCGCTACATCCGTGCCAAACAGAAGCTGATCAAGCTGCTGGAGGAGCAGAAGCAGGCCATCATCCATCAGGCTGTTACAGGCCGGATCGACGTCCGAACCGGCCAGCCCTATCCTGCCTATAAACCCTCCAGAGTGGAGTGGATCGAGGACGTTCCGGAGCACTGGGAAGTGCGTCGGTTGAAATCAAAGCTTCGTCCGGTCGACCGCCGTTCGTCCAGTGGGACAGAGACGCTGCTGTCCCTGCGACGAGATTTCGGTGTGGTCGTCTATGCCGAGCACTTCTCCCGACCCCCGCAGGGTGTAACGCTAGTTGGGTACAAACTAGTTGAAGCGGGTCAACTAGTTGTCAACCGTCTGCAAGCCAATAACGGTCTGCTGTTCTGTTCGAGACTGTCGGGAGTCGTGAGTCCAGACTATTCGGTATTTGCAGCAAGGTCACCTGTAGACATGGAATATCTCGGCAATCTCCTGCGAACCGTTACATACAAGACACACTTCCGACGGGAATCAACGGGTCTTGGCACTGGAAGGGCGGGTTTTCTCCGACTGTACGATGACAGACTGCTTGAGACGCCGGTGGCCCTTCCGCCTCTCGAAGAACAAAGCACCTTATTGGTGTCTCTCAGCGAGATCACTGCTTCCCTCTGCCGCGCTATAGGCCGGCAGCATGTGGGGATCGCCCTCCTCCGCGAGTACCGCACCCGCCTGATTGCCGATGTCGTCACCGGCAAGCTCGACGTGCGAGAGGCGGCGGCGAGGCTGCCTGAAGTCGATTCTCTCGCAAACGAATTCGATGCGCTTACAACACAGGCTGCGGAAACCGGCGTGATGGAACTGGAAGGCGCCACCGAGTCACCAGAGGAGTTCGCGATGGAAAATGAGGCAACCGTATGACGAACTGGGAGACGTGTGCGGCCATCGACCGCCGCCCAGGAAAGCTCAGTGGAGCCTGGGTCTTTCAAGGAAGTCGAGTGCCCGTGTCCGCTCTATTCGAAAATCTCAAGGAAGGAGCATCCACGGAGCAATTCCTAGACTGGTTTCAAGGTGTAGAGGAATGGCAGGTCAAAGCGGTTCTTGAGCACGAAATGAAGTCGTTGGCAGATTCGGCTGTCGTGTGAAGATCTTATTCGATCAAGGCACTCCGAGGCCCCTCCGGCACCACCTCGTCGAACACTTGGTGGACACCGCCTCTGAACGGGGTTGGTCCGACCTCGATAACGGAGATTTGCTCGAATCGGCGGAGGACGAGGGCTATGACCTCCTGATCACCACCGACCAGAATATCCGGCACCAGCAAGACCTCGCCAACAGGAATATCGCCATCCTGGTGCTGCTCTCAACCGCTTGGCCCCTCATCCAGAAGAAGGTCGACGCTATCAGCGCTGCCATCAACGAGATGGGGCCGGGGGAGTTGAAGGAGATCGCCATTTGAAGAGATCTGAGGAGTGACGTGACCACCGACACCAGCGAAAGGGGCCTCGAACGACTGATCTGCACAGCGCTCACCGGTCATCCTTGCGATCCGCCGAGAGAAGGCCACGTCGCGGAAGTGCCTCGCGGCGAAGGCGGAACGGGCTGGATCGGCGGCAATCCCCAGGACTACGACCGCGAGTTTTGTGTCGATCGGGTCCAGCTCGCGGGATTCCTGAAGGCCACGCAGCCGGAGGTCTCCGAGTCGCTGGCGCTGGACGAAGGGGGTCCGACGCGGCGCAAATTCCTGGATCGGCTGCAGGGCGAGGTCAGCAAGCGTGGTGTCATCGACGTGCTCCGCAATGGGGTCAAGGACGGGCCGCATCACGTCGAACTCTTCTACGGTACGCCGTCTCCCGGCAACCCCGCTGCTGCTGAACGCTATGCGCAGAACCGCTTCTCGGTCACGCGCCAGCTCCGCTACAGCCGCGACGAGACCCAGCGGGCGCTTGACATCGGCCTGTTCATCAACGGCCTGCCGATCGCCACGTTCGAGCTGAAGAACAGCCTCACCAAACAAACGGTCGAAGACGCTGTGGAACAGTACAAGCGCGATCGCGACCCTCGCGAAAAGCTCTTCGAGTTCGGCCGCTGTGTGGCGCATTTCGCCGTGGATGAGCACGAGGTGCGGTTCTGCACGCACCTCAAGGGCAAAGCCTCGTGGTTCCTGCCATTCAACCAAGGCTGGAACGATGGTGCCGGGAACCCGCCGAATCCGGACGGCCTCAAAACTGAGTACTTCTGGACGCGCATCATCACCCGCGACGGGCTGACCAACATCCTGGAGAACTACGCGCAAGTCGTTGAGACCAAGGATGAGAAGACGGGCAAGAAGAGGAAGGAGCAGATCTGGCCGCGCTATCACCAACTCGACGTGGTGCGGCGGCTCTTGGCCGATACGCACCAGTACGGCGCGGGGAAGCGATATCTCATCCAGCATTCGGCCGGCAGCGGGAAGTCGAACTCCATCGCCTGGCTCGCCCACCAGTTGATTGGACTCAGGAAGGACGGTGCGGGGGTGTTCGACTCCATCATCGTGGTCACCGACCGGCGCATCCTCGACAAGCAGATCCGCGACACGATCAAGCAGTTCGCCCAAGTCGGGGCCACCGTCGGCCATGCCGACCGCTCAGGTGACCTCCGCAAGTTTATCGAGAGTGGGAAGAAGATCATCATCTCGACGGTGCAGAAGTTCCCGTTCATCCTCGACGAGATCGGGAACGAGCAACGGAGCCGGCGCTTCGCCATCATCATCGACGAGGCGCATTCGAGCCAGGGCGGCAAGACCTCGGCAGCGGTCAGCATGGCGCTCTCCGAGGCGGGTGCCGAGGAGGATGACGAAACCACCGAGGACACGATCAACCGCATCATGGCCGCACGCCGGCTCCTCCCGAACGCGAGCTACTTCGCCTTCACCGCCACGCCCAAGAACAAGACGCTGGAGATCTTCGGCGAGGCGTACGACGCAGCAGGGCAGACCCGGCACCACCCCTTCCACAGCTACACCATGAAGCAGGCGATCCAGGAGGGCTTCATCCTGGACGTGCTGCGGTACTACACGCCGGTCGCGAGCTACTACAAGCTCATCAAGAAGGTCGAGGGCGATCCCGAGTTCGATACCAAGCGCGCCCGGAAGAAGCTGCGCCGCTACGTGGAGAGCCACGAACATGCCATCCAGATCAAGGCCGAGATCATGGTGGATCACTTCCACGAACAGGTGCTGGCGCTCAACAAACTCGGTGGCCAGGCGCGGGCGATGGTGGTGACCGGCGGCATCGAGCGCGCGATCCAGTATTACCACGCGATCCGGAAGTACCTTCTGGAGCGCAAGAGCCCGTATCAGGCCATCGTTGCCTTTTCAGGGGAGCACGAGTATGGCGGGGCGCAGGTCAGTGAAACGTCCCTCAATGGCTTCCCGTCCAACCGGATCGCCGACGAAATCCAGCAGGACCCGTATCGGTTCCTCATTTGTGCCGACAAGTTCCAGACCGGGTACGACGAGCCGCTGTTGCACACGATGTACGTGGACAAGATCCTGGCAGGGATCAAGGCGGTCCAGACGCTGTCGCGTCTCAATCGGGCGAACCCGAAGAAACACGACGTGTTTGTGCTCGACTTCATGAACGCTGCCGATACCATCCAGGAAGCCTTCGCCGACTATTACCGGACGACGATCCTCAGCGAGGAGACCGACCCCAATACGCTGCACGACCTCAAGGCCGCGCTCGACAACTATCAGGTATATGCCGACACGGAGATCGAGCGGCTTGTAACGCTCTACCTGGATGGGGCCGACCGCGACCGGCTCGACCCCATCCTTGATGCCTGTGTCGCGATCTACAAGGAGCACGACGAGGACGGGCAGGTGGCCTTCAAGGGCAAGGCCAAGGCGTTCATGCGCACGTACGGCTTCCTCGCAGCGATCCTTCCGTACACGAACGCCGAGTGGGAGAAGCTCTCGATCTTCCTGAACTTCCTCGTGCCGAAGCTTCCCGCGCCCGTGGAAGAGGATCTGTCCAAAGGCATCCTTGAGTCCATCGACATGGACAGCTACCGGGTCGAGAAGAAGGCGGCGATACACGTCCAACTGGCGGACGAGGATGCCGAGATCGAGCCGGTGCCGACCAGCGGTGGCGGCTCCAGACCGGAGCCCGAACTCGACCGCCTCTCGAATATCCTCAAGATCTTCAACGACCAGTTCGGGAATATCCCATGGGAGGACCAAGACCGGGTTCGCCGCCTCATTACGAATGAGATCCCATCCAGGGTTGCCGAGGACACCGCCTACCGCAACGCCCGGGAGAACTCCGACAGGCAGAACGCCCGGATCGAGCATGACGAAGCCCTGAGGCGTGTGATGACTGCCGTGATCAACGACGACATGCAACTCTTCAAGCAGTTCACAGACAACGAGTCGTTCCGGCGCTGGATGACGGATAACATCTTTGAACTGACCTATTCGCAGCCCCAGGCCAAGAACGAAACGACGATCCGGGATTAACAGCGCCCCCCGAGCGTCTAGGCACGGCCAATGCCAGACTCTGTTCACGATGAGTCCGGCCGAGTGCCTATGTGGGTCTTTCTTGGGCCGAGGTGGCCAAGTTTCTGCGGCCTTGACCGAAAGATCTCCTGAGATTGGACGCACCGCTTCAACAAGGAGGCTCTGGATGGGCTGATCAACCCCAAGACAGAGGAGAAAGGCGAATGATCAATCAGCAGGAGAAGCGCCCGCTATCTGTCGGGTCTGCTGTACAGTTCACCCACAGGGGGAAAACAATCCACGGACATCTCCTCCAGAGGCAGGGCCGCCGCCGCTTCGCGCAGGTAGTCGACACGGAAGAGCGGACCTGGAAAGTCCCGGAGTCCGCGTTAAAGCACTCGGGAAGAGCGCGACTGGCCACGATAGTCACGCGGCACGACAGAGAGCGTGCTGACTACCGCGTGGGAGACGAGGTGACGTTCACAAGTCCCTATCTGGACTCCTCTGTCAAGTAGGCGCAACTCTCCTGTTCGATCTTCGACGATGACATTCAGCATGGCTGATGGGACGCTTCGAGGTGAATGGCAGGTCGACTGCATCCGTATCTCCGGCCTCTTAAGTGGAACGCTTTGGTTCCGGGCCATGATGGAATTCGCGCGCGGGGTGCCAACCGGATGGACGGCCTCAAGAGGGCCAGGACATGTGTCGACATTTCCCCGCGCCGGTCTGACCGGTACGCCATCAACTCCAACGTCGTCGCAGCTAGCTGAATAGACTTCTCGACTCTGGGTCAGGCCGCCCGATAGTTGGCCTGATAGTCACAGTCTCGTTTCCAAACCGCCCACACTCTGCGGGCCAGCTTGTTGGCCAGGGCCACGGCCGCTTTGTTGTGTCCCCGCTGTTCGCGAATACGAAGGCCCCATTGCTGTAAGGGCGATGGGGTCTCCGCTTTCGGAGCCCTAAACAACACCGAACGCCCCCCGTGGATGAGTAGCGTCCTCAGATAACGGTCGCCGCGCTTGCTGATCCCACCTAACCGACGCTGATTACCACTGGAATGTTCCCGGGGTGTGAGCCCCAGATAACTGGCAAACTGGCGGGACGATCGAAATCGTTGGATGTCGCCGACAAACCCCACTATGGCCGTAGAGGTTAGCAGCCCGATTCCAGGAATCGAGCGGAGACGCTCCACCGCCGGTGTCTGCTGGGCCAGTGCTTCCAGCTCCCGTTCCACGCTTCGCAAGTGAGCTTCCAGTTCGCGAATCTCGCCACACACCTGGTCCAACATCTCCCGAACCACACTGGGAATCTCGATCTCCGCCTCTTCGATCAGCCCCATCACCGCCGGCACCACATTACGAGCTCCCACAGGAATCACGAAGCCAAATTCCCGCAACAACCCCCGCACCATGTTGATTCGTGTGACTCGTGTTCGCATCCATGTCGAACGGATTCGATGCAGTGCTGTCAGTTGCTGTTGGGCGAGGGTCTTGATTGGAACCGGGCGGATGTCCGTGTTGCGATAGGCCTCTAGCAATCCTTTCACATCCGCACGATCGGTCTTGTCGCGCGGCACGTACGGCCTCACATACTGCGGCGAAATCAGAACCACCTCGTGCCCCAGTTCCCGGATCTGCCTTCCCCAGTGATGGGCTGAACCGCAGGCTTCCATCAGCACTGTCGCCGGTTCTCGATTCACAAAGAACGGGAGAAACTTCACCCGACTTAAACGATATGTTTTCTCGACATGTCCGGGTCGATCCGATACCCCGATCTCGAAAACATTCTTTGCCAGATCCACTGCGATCGTCTTATTCTTCATTTGGACTCCTTCTTATACACTGTGTTTAGGCCGCACTTGTGCGAGCCTCTTTATGACTTTGGCACTTTAGATGCCGACGAAGTCAAAGGAGGAGTCCATCTCATCAGACGGACCAAGGCGTGGGGAGATCGTGAAGCTCAACCCGAAGAGTGCACAGGTACGCTGCAAAGAGGCATACTGGAACGTCTCCTATAGCCGACTCCGCAGGGCGGGAAGGGAAAATGCGAGGAATGGTGCGGAGCGGCTGAACGGCGTTGCGGGAATGGCCATGCGATTGATGGACGCGCATGGGCTTACAGGCTGGACCTTCGCGTTCGGCGAGGCCAGGAGACGCCTTGGCCACTGCCATTTCCAGGACCGCATGATCCGGATCAGCCGCACCCATGCCCTGGAGGGAAGCGAGGAGCAGATCCGGGACACCGTGCTCCACGAGATCGCCCACGCGATTGCAGGATACGAGGCCGGCCATGGACCGCTGTGGAAGGTGACAGCACGGCGAATCGGGGCAACACCACGGGCGAAGGCCTATGAGAGCCAAGCGAGCTGAGGCGGGATGATGTTCTGTCCCGGCGACGACGAACCGATCAGCGTTGGCCGGCGGGCTGGTCGGCCTCACCGGGCGGCTCCAGGTCAACCGCTTCACCTGGAGCGACGGGGAGGCGCGGGAAGATTGTTCCGGGTGGTGGAGGGTCTTGCATCGGCCCGTGTGGGCCGGCCTGACCCGGGCGAGGACGGATCGGGACGCCCCGTCGTGTAACCCCGGACGATTTTAGTCTCCGAAGTTCTGGGCGACCGGAAAAATCGCGTCCATCAAGGAGTTTCAGCAGTGGCTGGCCGTCAACAACAACAGCTCCCGCTGTTCTGCCCATGCGGCGACACGCAGCTCTACTACTGCGGCCTTTGCAAAGCCTGCTACCACCGCCGCCACCGTGACCGCGCCCGCTTCGCCGGCCGCCGCGAGAAAGTCCTGGCCCGCGACCACCACCTCTGCCGGGTATGCGGCACACGAACCCCGCTTGTGGTCCACCACCGCCGGCCCTCGAACCTCCCGGCCGCCCTGATCACCCTTTGCCGGGCCTGCCATGCCCGGCTGCACCGGCTGGGAACGATCGACCGCTGGGTCCCTGACATCCTGGAAGAGCTGTGGGCCGAGCAGCACCCCGGTGCGCCCCGCCAGCTCCAGCTCCCCGCCTCCTCCCGATGAGCGAGCTCAACACGCCGTGCCCGCGCTGGCCGGCGCGACGTCTAACTTTCCACTGTCTTCACAAACCATGCGTCGGGGCAGGGGGGATCGGCCAAGTTCCAGAGTCCCGCATCATCGGACCGCGCCTCCCACCCCCGCCCGGCAATTCCGCCCCAGGCACCCCCTCAGTGGGGTCATACAGCACTTCCGCAACCTGCGGGCGCAGCTGAGAACCCCGACCTAAATCCGGCATCCCATCGACAGCTATGACACCTGGAGACCGCAATCCATTCGTCTCCCCTGAGCCGGTGACAGGGTGCCAACCAGATTTGAACAGAAATACACGCTAAGAGCTCGGCTTGAGGCCTCGGGTCCTCATGAAGCTGTAGAGGGTAGTACGGGACACGCCCGTGAGCTTGGCGATGGCGGTCTTGGAAACGCCCAGCTCGAGGAAGCGCCGGATGTCGTCCTCCTTGCCACTGAGCCGTGAGACGCCCAGCGAGCCCTCCGGGCGCCCGAGCTTCCGGCCCGAGGCCCTGGCCTTGGCGAGGCCCTCGCGGGTGCGCTCGGAGATCAGGTCGCGCTCGACCTCGGCGAACAGCGCGAAGAGGGTGGTCATGACTTTGGTCTGGATGTCGCGCTGGCCCTCGATGCGGATGTTCTCCTTCATCGCCACGAAGGCGACGCCTGCCGTGGCGAGGGCGTCGAGGATGGCGACGATCTGACCCAGCGACCGACCGAGCCGGGAGAGTTCGCTGACAACCAAACGGTCGCCGCGCTGGAGGACGTGCATCAGCTCGTCGAGTCGGCGTCGCTTTTCGGAAGCCTGTCCAGAGGCGGTCGCCTCGATGAAATCGTCGATGCGGAAGTCGTGTTTGCGTGCGTACTCGAGGATGGCGAGGCGCTGGCTGCCCACGTCTTGCTGTGCGGTCGAGACCCTCAAATAGGCAACGGTTTTCACAGCCTGACCATGGAATGCATCTTCGCGTATTTTATCTG
>CBDHGK010000026.1:0-99002 GCA_965263045.1 Terriglobia bacterium | reverse complement strand
TTAAGCACGCGGAAGACACCAAGGGTGTCCGGACCACCGTTTGCCGGAAGGTCCTTGCCGGCGTATCGCAGACGATAGACGTCTCCCCAGAAAACGTCGAGCGCCCCATGTTGCTCCTCGACCTGTGCGGCTGCAGTCCGGTCGGCACGACTGGGCCCCTTTGGGTTACCCCAACCCGTTAACGGACCGTGCGTGCGAGCGGAACGGTCTACTGACATAAGGCCTTGCAAAAGTCCTATTCGGAATCTGGGTCACACGCAGAGGTCGGAGTTGTCCACGGGTGACAGCCTCGGGAAGCGTGAAGGCGTATCGGCCGAGGAAGTTGATATGTCGATGAGCAAGAGGCGAGACGCGGGCGAGGTTGAGATGGAAGCAGCGGGCGATATCGTCTTCGCCGACTACATCGGGAAAGCAGCCGTACCGTGCCCGCTGGGCGTCGCCCAAGAAGCGCGTCGGCATTCGCATATCTCCAGAGAATTGCGAAGGAAAATCGCAGGATGTGGAAACAAGGACTTAGCGTTCGCATAATATATCTGCGAAATGCGCGCCTTTTGCAATAAAATTTGCAGCGCTATGGATCCGGACGCATGAAGCTCGGGTACGCGCGCGTGTCCACGACCGACCAGGATCTCTCCATCCAGCGCGACCGTCTCTATGCGGCCGGCTGCGAAAAGCTGTTCGAGGAAAAAACCTCCGGCGCCCGCAAGAAGCGGCCCGCGCTCGAGCGCCTGCTCACCGAGCTGCGCGCCGATGACGTCGTTGTCGTCACTCGCCTAGACCGCCTTGCACGCTCCACGTCCGAGCTGCTGCGCATTGCGGAAACTGTCGGGGAGAAACACGCTGGAATTCAGTCACTTGCCGAGCCCTGGGCCGATACGACAACGCCGTGCGGGCGCATGGTGCTCACCGTCTTTGCTGGCATTGCGGAGTTCGCGCGCGCGCTGATCGCCACCCGAACCGAGGAAGGCCGGCGGGCCGCCCAGGCACGCGGCGTCCCCTTCGGGCGCCCGCCCAAACTGCGGCCGGAGCAACGCGCCCTCGCTCGCCATCTCATTGAAGAAGGAAAATCCGTCACCGAAGTCGCCCGGACCTTCAATGTCCATGTCGCAACGATCTATCGCTGCCTACGCGACCAGGCGGCCTTATGACAGTACACCGTTCCTCTCGCACGCACGGTCCGGGATCCTTCCTGGCGGGGGGAGCCGTCAAGCGCAGCTGCTGTTCGATGAGGCGCTTCGCGAGAAGGTCTTCTTTGGTTACTAGGTGTTGATCCAGGTGAGCCGCACCCGCGGCACGCCGCGCCTTCTCTTTCGCTGTTCCACGTTCAACAAAGATTTCGTACAGGTCAACGATAATGCTCATGCCGCGCTCTCTTTTTATGGTGGGGGCTTTCGATTTCATTCAAACAATTGAAAAAAGGAAAAGAAAATATCAAGTTCAAGGGGTCGTCGCAAGGCTACTTTCGAATTAAACATAGCCAGTCGTCAAGGGCTTCGGCTGGCGTTGCACCACGGCCATCTCCAACACCTCAACGCCGCGCTCGGTGCGCTGCTGGTTCGCCATCGCCCAGCCAAAAATCCGCCGGCTGAGCACGTCGAGAATGATAGCTAGATACAGGAAGCCGGCACGCGTTGGCCTGGAAGTGCCGCTCGACTCGATCCTGTGCCGGCGGAACCTGCGAATCCTGACGCGCCGTGGGCGGCGCACGGCGACGGCCCACACCGGTCACGCTGGCGGAAGAGATCGAGGCCTTGCATGAGCCGATCGTCTGTCGCGCGGGCCACAAAGCGCCGTAACCCGTGCTGACGGGCCTGAAACCTCAGCGACACCTTCGTAATCAGCCTTCCACTGCGGTACTCATTTCGATGAATATCGTTCGTGCGATCTTCCCGATGCTCCGGGTGCTGGTTGCGTCGAACGCCCCGCCCATGACACCACCGGTGACCGGGACCATCTTGCCCAAGTTGATGCTGCCTTTTTCCCCAAACTTGGTGATGAGACGAAAACCTACCGCCTGATTGATGCGCGTGAGGGTCTTGCCGGGGAGTTTTTTGATGGCATGCACGGTCAGTTTCGCGCCGAGGTTTATGCCGACACCCTTGGGGACATCGATCGCTGCGCTGCCACACATGCAGACATAACACAGGGTCCGAACCCGGTCGGTCGGCATATCGTGCCCGCCCAGATGGGCGATTGCCGCGATCATGCGAATCTGAACGAAGAGAACGCTCGCCAGGTTGGCCGGGATCGCCGCGGGTAGCGTGAGCACGCTACCGAGGCCAGAAAGGAATCCTGACGTGCCCGTCTTCGCCATCTGCCACCGCACCAAGCGCCGAGCACACGCATCCTAAGGAGTCCGTGCCTGCGGTGTAGCGCTGTTTGTATTCGTTCCCGAGATCCTCGGCCGACTTCAAGACCGGACTGCCATTCACCGCTTGATCGTAGGCCCAGTCGAGCCCCTTCATGATGCTGGCCTGGTCGATTTTCATGATCTCCCCATCGATCATCTTCTTTCCTGACCATCGTGTTCTTCTCTCGATGCAACAAGGTTACTCTGGATGTCGTCATACAGCCGCCGAAGTACGCAGTGATCCGACCGCACTCGGCGCGGGATCCGACTGTTGGAAGAGCGTGATCGGCCCCAAGCTCAAATCCCGCAGCTTCTCCAGGCAGATCACGAAAATCAAGGTCGGCCAGAAAGTCCTGAACACAATGACCGCACTCGGACGGCCTGTGTTCGAACGCATCGCCTGACGCTACCGCTTGGGAAAGGGCGAATTCCATCTCCGCACCGATCCATGCAACAACGCTTATTGGATCCGGTTTCGGACGTGCATCGGAATCCGTAGAAAGGCCCTGGAAGAGGCGCATTTTTGAATGCGGCCATGCGGCGGCCGGAAATTCTGATCGTCGCTGATCAGAAGTGGTAGCGAATGCCGAAGGTGTACATCATGAACGGTGTTTCGCTGATAAGAGGCGTAATCGTGACCGTCCCGTCAGGATTATCCTGGATGCTGCCCTCTCTCAGGTACGACGCTTCGCTTCCCTTGTGATACCGGACACCCACATCGGCGGCAAAGTCTGAATCCCTTCCACCGAGCGGAATCCTCAGGCCGGACCCCACGACCCAGGCCTTGGTCCAGTCGCTGTGATTCGTACTTTCCGCAATCGCCTGGTCGTTCCGGTCCGTCCCGCGAACAGAGGATGTCGTCAGGAACAGAAGTCCGCTGAAAGCGGTATTGATGTAGGGACGGATCGGCCCTCTGGGCACGGCCAGTTCGGGACCAAAACTGAGACCGATGATCTGGTGCGTGGTCGTCACCTCCAGTTCCACCCGGCCCCCAAGACGGTCGGTCTCGTTCCCGTATCGAAGCCAGGAGGGATCAAACCGAATATTGCCCCACCCCTCCCGGTCAAGGTAATACTGGACCGTTCCGCTCACACCCACTCCGTTGCCGATGTTCTGGCGGAACTCCTCCTTCGGCTCGAACCCGATGACTGACACACCGGCCGCAAAACGCGTCCGGTCAGGAATCACGCCGGCAGCGGAAGTCTGCGGGGGCTCGGCAGGCATCGGCGCCCCTGCGGCAGGCGTCACCAAGACGCAAACAGGCAAGGCCAACGCGAAACACTTGTATATGGCCTTCATCGGAACTCCGCCATCGAAAAGTACCTCATTGTTTTTTCATCCCGTTTCAGCAGGATCCTCCTGTTCCGCAGCCTTTCTTCACAAACGGTCGAAGAGTGGCTCCTTGAGGTCTTGAGGCGCCAATCACTCTCGATCTCTTGATCGCTCGGAGCGTCCTCGGGCGACCAGGCCGGTCGGCAGCGTTCAAGCTTCAGATCGATCGCACACGCCGCTAGACCATAATGGGGTTTGAGCCGCAACGGTGTGACAAATTACTCTAAGGGTCCGTGTGTGACCTTCCTGGACCTTCGTCTCGTTTTTAGTCCGTTTTAGTTGCATCGTCTTGCTGGGTAGACTTTTTCCGCAAATGTTCAAGGAGCGGATCCTTGAGATCTTGAGACGCCAACCACTTGAGTTCTTCCTCTAGTGTCATCCCCTCGATCTTCGATGAAATCTCATCACGAACGCGTCTCATCGCGCTGACGGCATCGAACGTTTTATTGATGCTACTCATAAGGCAAAATCTCCCTTGGAGCGCGGATCTCGATGGCTGGATGACCGATCTGCAGGTTGACGGCATTGTACGCATGGATGCGCTGAAGATTGACGATGTGCCGAAAGTTCCAACTCACCAAAACCTCCACCCGTGCAACGCTGGCAATTGCAATATGCTGTGCGTCAGCACGCATGTTCACAGAGATCGCGGCCTCTCGAATATACGCTTCCGCAAGCTCTTTCGACTCGGCATTGAGTCGCACTACTTCGATGTGTTGTTCCGGTACGCGGCGGAGGTGATTCCGCACGGATTGAGGCGCTTCGGCTAGTTCTTGAAGCGTAAGGTCAGAGAGGACGAGCCGTAACCTACCTTTCACAAAATACTCAAAAAGAGCGAGGGAGTGCTCCTTGAATTCGTCGTCCTCACAGCCTCCAATCACCGAGGTGTCCACGTATATCCGGGCTGGCACCTCCGCATTCTAACGCGGATCGGCTTCGCTCCCGTTTTCACGACCGGAATATCGGCCCACCGCGTCGTAAAGTGGGGCACCCGGAACGCGCCGCTGGGCCGTCACCGTGCTGCGGATCGGCTGAGGCCGAAATGAATGGCCCCCAAGGTCGATCAGGCAGGAAGCGTCGTTGACGATGGCGCACGTCACTGGATCGTCGGCCCGCTGACGTGCCGGTCGACTGAGTCAAGAGACTGGTTGAGAAGCTCCGCGGCACGTGCGGGCGAGATCAGCTCTTCGCCGACGGCGCGCAAGACAAGGCGTTTGAAACGACGGAGCTTTTCGAAGGCCGCGAACCCGTGGTGCGGGTGGATTGAACCGCTCGGGTTTTCCGGAGAGTGGTTTGGTTGAGTCCGGACTCATCGAGGGCAGGCTGAGAATGTTCGCCGCATCATGCGACGAGAAAAGCGAAAACGAGCGATTTAGTGACTGTTCCCGTCTCAGGAGGGACCCCCTCGCCAGTTTCGCCCAGCCCTGATATAGTCTCTCATCTATTGGCAATTCCGTTTCCTAGGCAAGGAGGAGCAATGGCACTAGTGGGCAAGGGTTCTTTTATCGTTGGACTGCTGATCGCCGTGGCCGGAGGCTTAGGCTTTGAACAGGCTTGGTTTGGCTGGGTACTTGCGGCACTCGGCCTGATCGTCGGATTCTTGAATATCAGTGACAAGGAGTATCAGGCCTTCCTCTTAGCGGCGATCGCGCTGATCGTAGCGGCAAACGCCGTCGGAGCGATCCCCTTCATCGGAGAGGTGGTGACCCGGATCATTGCGAATCTCGTGCTGTTCCTCGGGGGCGCGATCTTGGTCGTGGCGGTTAAGAGTCTGTTCGCGGTAGCGAGAGACTGAAGTCGCTCTGACGCAGGAGGCAGCGGGGCCGGAAAGCCCTTCCCTCGCGAGAGAAGCATTCACGCCCTGTCGCTTTCCAGGCGCCATCGCCACCTTCACCAACGCAGACGGGGGCGAATCAGCTACCGCCCGCAGAGCGGGCGTTGCTGGCGCGATCCATATACATCGGAAGCCGCAGTAGACCCAAGAAGCGTCTGCTGGCTCTTCTGTTGGGCAAAGTTGGGACTCAACAGCCTGGAAATGCACTCAGCGACAACGTGCAGAGCCATGTGAACTTGACAAGGTCGGCTCTTGCTTCATGGTGGCCCGTGAAAGTCGATAGCGTGCATGCTATCATTCCACGTCCGATGGACAGTAACGGAATACGAGCATCCCAGTGGTGAAGTGCCTGTTTTGTCGTTCCTTCAGACCCTCAGGGATGACGCGAAGGCCGAGGCCATCGCGCTCGTGAGAATCGTTACTGAACGAGGAAACGTCCTTCGTGAGCTGTTGTCGAAAGCTCTTGGTTCCGGCCTGTTCGAACTACGCGGACGAAGATCGGGCGTGAGGATCTTCTACACGTTCCGATCAGGCCGTGTAATCGTGCTATTGGACGGTATCGTCAAGAAACGTGGTGACATTCCGCCGGCCGTGCTCGCTCGCGTTCGGCGTTTTTGCAAGGAGGTCATGTCATGAACCGTGTGCTGAAATGGGTTAATGAGGAACTCAAGCACGACGCCGACCTTGCGGCGCGCGTGGACACCGATCTCACCCGTCGCCGTGTAGAGCAAGACCTGATCCGTCTACGCGAGGAACAAGGCCTCTCTCAACGGGACTTGGCGCGGCGCGTAGGCGTCAGTCAACCAGTCATTGCGAGAATTGAAGCCGGAACGGCTCAAAACCTACAGTTAAGAACGCTCCTGAAGATCGCGTCGGCGCTCAACGGTCAGGTGGACATCACGATTCGCCCGCGCCGACGAAAGGGTCATCTCACGAAAAGGGTATCAGGCAGATTGGTGTAATTTTGCACGCTAAGTGGAGCGTTTCTGACGCGCGTTGAGGTGCCGATAGAGCGTCGAGAGGTGGATACCAAACTGCTCCGCCACCTGACGTGTTGAGATGGATGGGTCGGCCGTCATCGCCTTGGCCATGAGGATCTGCTCAGGCGTGAGTGCTCGCAGCCGTCCGATGGCCACGCCCCGCTTGTGGGCGGCGGCGAGGCCGGCACGGGTGCGCTCACGGATCATGTCGCGCTCGAACTCGGCAAGTGCGGCAAAGATGTGAAACGTGAGCTTGCCGGCGGGTGTTGTCGTGTCGATGGCTTCCTGGAGAGACCGTAATCCGACCCCGCGGTCCTGGAGCGAGTTCACCACATCAATCAGATCGCGGAGGGAGCGCCCAAGGCGGTCGAGTTTCCACACCACGACGACATCGCCCTTGCGCGCGAACGCGAGGAGCTTCTCTCTGGCCGGGAGGGTCGTGCGGGTGCCGGAGAGCTTCTCGCGGAAGAGCTTCTCGCATCCACTGGCGGTGAGCGCGTCGTGCTGGAGTCGCAGCGCCTGGTCTTGGGTGGAAACCCGTGCATACCCAATGAGCATCATCATCACCCCCTGCCGGGGTGTCGCAAAAGTCCCACGACCCCATAGAATTGCAACAATGACTTGTGCGACAGGGTTTTGCAACGCAATCCGCGTCCTGATCCTGCGTCGTGGGCCTTCCCCGTTACCTGTCGCGGAACCGACCGGTTTTACGACGCTCGCGCTCACGGCCTTAGCGTGCACAATCGCACCAATCTGCCTGATACCCTTGTTTGCTTTCCTCAACTGCCGCCGGTTTTTCAGTATGGTGGATATGAAGGGATACGGCCTTCCAGGTAGTCATAGCATGGGGTTAGTTAGATGATGCTCTTCGCGTCCTTCCAAATCTTCTCATAAGCGTCCCTGGCGAGCGCGAGCAAGGGCTCGGTGAGCTCGACGAGGCAGGTCGGCTTTTTTTTGGCGGCGTCCTTGATGGACTGTCCAATTACCCAGCCGCGCTGATCCAAAAAGACCATCCGGTCATGAATGTTCCTGCTTGATCGCAATTTCAGTTGCTGGCTCTTCGCATACTTCCCGGCAACGACTTCTTACGTTGGGGCCGATCTTGTCGGAGAGGATGCGAACGGTGGCGGAGTCAGGAACCTTGCTGACGTAGAGGTTGAACACGTCCTCGGCGAGATAAGCGTCCACGATGAGAATCTCGTTTGTCGCCGCTTCGACAAGCGATCTCAGATCGCGATAGAAGTCGTACTCGTCTCCAGTGTTGTAGACGCCTTGGATCTCTTCCTCTGGAAGCTGTAGCTTCAGTGTTTCGATAAGACTACGCAGAAGGGCCCCGAAGGCTTGGATCCGAGACTCAAAGTTGTCTTGGTCCAGCCGCAGCTGCTGCTCCGGGGTGTCCGTTATGTGGTGGCTGCCAGCTTCGCGGGCTGTGTAAAATTGGTATATTTGGGTGCTTGAGTTCCCAAAGGCGCCCTCGATGATATTGCGGGTGAGGTTCTTCCACTCGGTTTCATCCGTCCCTGTTTCTTGATAGTTGCGGTTCTTGAGCTTCCGTAGGCCTTCAAGCTGCCGACGAAGCGCCTGCAAGGCCCGCTCAGGAGCGAGCGTGTTTTCCATGATGGGATTCTCGCTGATTACTTCCGATAAGGGTAATTATCAGAAGTAATTGAGGACACGGCAACGGGCGTTTTCCCACGAAGGCGGTGGGCACCTATGGCTTGTCTGCCCTGAACGAGTCTACGCCACAAACTGAATCTTCACCCCGCAAGCTGAGGCGATCTTGGTAACCGTACCGAGCCGAGGATCTCTGTTCCCCGACAAGCCGCGGGAAAGACCCACACGGTCCACGGCGGCTCGCCGTGCGATTTCAGATACGCCGCCCTGTGCCGCTGCCACGTTCCGAAAAGCTTTCATCAACAATCGAGGGTCGCCGTCGAACTCCTCGAGCGCGGCGTTCAGGTACGCAGCGATGCCTTGAGGTGTTTTGAGGTAGTCGCCAGCGCGGTGTTGTTTCACGGGCATTTTTGCTTCTCCTGTTGATAAGCCTTCCAACAGGCCTGGGCCATTTTGATGTCGCGGGCCTGCCGTTTTTTCGTTCCGCCGACCAGGAGGATCACGAGTTTTTCATTATCGAGGCCCTAGTACACGCGGTATCCGGGACCGAAGTCGATTCGAAGTTCGGAAACGCCCTTCCCTACCCCTTTGTGGTCGCCGAAGTTTCCCAGTTCGATCCGGTCGATGCGCGTCTGGACACGAGCTCGAATCTCGGTGTCCTGGTTCTGAAGCCACTCGTCAAAGTAGTCCGTACCGTCTTCTGCTACGTAGTGAACTACTCTGAGGATGTTGTTATTGTAGCCTACTGGCTACAGAATGTCTTCGCCCGCTTCGATCAGGTGCCCTGTTAGTCCGGGTCGGTTAGCACCAAGGAGGCTAGTTGGCAGGAATCGTCGTAAAAACCTGCCCTGTGTATCGGAGCCCGAGTGCGGCGAATCTCTCAGATTGCCGCGACTTGATTGCAACGATTCCGCTGACGCCCGCTGGGAGACTTAGCACTTCATTCAAGAAGAAAGCATTAGACGTTCGTGCAGGGATCGTGACCGAGCCGGTAATCTGGCTAGCGTTGTTGGAAAATTCCACATCATAAGTGACGGGGACGAGTTCGTTGTTGGCGATCGCGATGCCCAAGCTTGCACCGTCAGTGCTATCAACAAAGAACCGGTTCCGACTTGCGCCTCCCGCCGACGAGAAACCCATTGCCTCCCCGATCTTCGATCCCTCCGCTGTGTAGTAGGTGAAAAGCGCCTGCGCATATACCGCATCGTCACACGTGATTGTGGCGTGTCCCCTGGCCAACGCTTGGTTGGCGCTTGTTTGGGCCAGCCAGTAGTCCGACTGGGAAAACGGGATCGTGAATTGATCAGAAGTCACAGAATCGAGCGTGACCTGAAGGCCGTACAGACGGACGGAACAAGTCGGTGTATCCAGCGGCGAGACCGGGATGACCATGAACGTGGTCTTGTAGTAGGAATTGTCTGCAAAGAACCCGTCCGCGATTTGCGCAATGATGTGAAAATCCGACTCGCCCCCGGGAGTGCTGACATCATCCGGTGTCGTCTCCGCCATGCCTCCGCCGCAGGTGACGGTACGGCTCGCGTCTGAATTGAGCATCGCCTGCAAGGCATCTCGCTCGGCCGGATTCACCGACAGGGCGTACTTCTGCTTGACGACCACAACGCGGGCCGCGAACCAGCC
Source organism: Terriglobia bacterium (assembly GCA_965263045.1). Classification (GTDB taxonomy): domain Bacteria; phylum Acidobacteriota; class Terriglobia; order 20CM-2-55-15; family 20CM-2-55-15. The sequence continues at coordinate 89,254 of CBDHGK010000026.1, read as the reverse complement.
GCTGTTTTGCGGCGGTCCCCACTCGGCCGCGTCGCGGTCGGATTTCTGGGTCCGGTTTACGGTGGGATCGGCAATTGTCAGGTTGTCCAAGTCCCCAGCGAAGCTCCGAAACTGCGATTCCGCAAGGCCGGAATCATACGCTTCCGCCAGTGCGACAATATGCTCGATATCCGTGTCTGCGGTTCCGTCGGACCGTATAGCAAACAGTGTGCAGGTGTAAGGGGTGTACACCTGCCCGCCAGACTTGGGCAGGCCGTCGATGATCTCGTCTTCTAGCGAGCTGTATGCCGAGCCAAAGGTGTTCCGGTCATAGCCGACGCGTGCGCCCTCCTCGCAGACTGGCAAGCCCATCCACGTCGCTGACCCGGCTGGACACTCGCGCGAACTCGTGCTCGGCGGGGGCGGTGGTGGGGCCGAACCGGGCACGTAGCCGTTCGGGTTTGATGTGCTTTCACACGCTATGCCATCGTTGTCGGTGTCACTAGACCCAAAACAAGCGCATAACCAGATGGCGAACGGCCGGTTCCCAGCCATAAAGTTGGAGGCATAACCTTCCGTTCCGGGATCGTTTTGTCCCGGCCTCCGGTTCGTGTTGCGTCTGTTTCAGTGGGGGCCTCGCCGTGTCTGTTTGAAGGGTTGACAGCAACCGGGACCTCGACCGCCCGGGCTCAGATCCATGATCGGGTCAGCATCGCAGGGGACGACGCAACACATCCACGGCACGGAACAAGACGGACAACCACGGGTTCCAGGCCATGAGCCGGAAGACGATGCGCCGGCCGGTACGCACGAGTTGGCACGGCAGGAGGATGAAGGCGTTCAGGAACGTCTTGAACTCCATGCGTAGAACGGTCTGCTTCTCGGCCCGATACTTCTGGGCCCAGCGTCCGGTTTCGGGAAGCAGCAGCGCAAACCACGCCTTCAGGGTCCAGGCCAGCGACGCCATCACCATGTAGGCCCAGTTGCCGGTCCGGTCGCCCACCGGCATTTTCAAGGCCCGGACGCCGTTCTTGAGTTGCTCGATGAGATTCTCCTGATTGCACCGTTGATTCGCGCGCTTCACGATCCGGTCGGCGGGATCGGCACGGTTCGTGATGTAGAAGAAGTACCGGATCTTGTCGAACAACACCCACTCCCCTTTGGCCTCCGACAGATTCTTCCGCACCACCACGACGCGGTAGTCCCGCTTACAGGCGCCGGGCCGGTAGGCGAACTCGGCCACGTCTTCGCCCCGCAACCAAATGTTCTTGAAACCGCGTTCCCGAACGATCCGTTCCTTGACCTTGTCGGGACGCTGGCGGGGCTGGGTGGCCACCTCGTATCTGGCCTCACGCTCCAGAACTGCCCAGCAGTCCGGCTCCAGCGCATCGGCCCGCGCCACCAGGTTCGCCCTCGCGTCGATACCGAAGATGAAGTCCACGCCCTGGCCGTCCCATCCATCCAGATGCCGGGTCTGGCTGAAGTCGGTGTCCCCGCGCAGCAGGATCCGATGGAACCCGGCGCGCTGGCACCACCCGATCGCCTGATCGAACCGCGGGGCCGCGCCTTCATGCGAGGGCCGGTTGCCGCTCCGGTTCACCAGGTATAACGGCTCGGCGGTGTTCGCCAGTGAAATCAACAACGGGTGATAGCCCCATGTCCCGTCGTAGGCGATATCCATCCCTTCCTTGCATTCCCCGCTGGTCGGCGCCAGGGTCCCATCCGCGTCCAACACCGCCTCGTCGAAAAAACCGGCCGGTTGCTGCCGCCACACATTCAGCCGCACTTCATTCGCCGCCTCCATCAGGTTCTCCACGTCGCCGGGCTCGAATCGCCGGCAAAAGTCGCCCGCCGTGGTCGGGTCCGGTATCCGCTGCGCCCCCAGCGCATCCAGGTATGCTTCGTCGTTGCGCCGCAACTCGATGTCTTCCAGACACGTCCCTCCCGTCAACGCGTTGTAGGCGATGTTCAACACGTGATCCGACTCGTGATACGGCAGATGCCGCTTCAGCACATCCACCCGCGCGTCGATGGCCTCGATCAGACCCGTCCGCCGCGCCACCCGATGCATCGCCCCGATGCCGCCCACCGCCGTCCCCCGCGTCCGCTTGCCCATCTCATAGTGCATGTTACTCGCCGACAACATCGGCGCCGACTGTTCCCTCCAATGCCGCTCTCCAAGCCGACGCTCGATTCGCCGCTTGCGATTCCTCATGTTCTTGCGCGTATAATCGTTCACCCGAAATGCCTCCTTTTCCGTCAGGATTCTGCAAATTCCTTTTCGCACGGGACGGGGACATTTCGGGTACTTCCGCTACTTTTTCACTATCGATACTTCCTCAATCGCGCTTATTCAGGGACTAGACGTCCGTCGCTTCAGCCATTCGTAGATCACGCCGGTGCCGTTCCTGTTATCTCGATAGGCCGGGAGTTTCAATCCCTCGTCGCGGCCGCGCGCTTCAGTGCAAGTCAAATCCCCATTCCCGTTGGCATCCCAGTACGCGAAATCGTCCTTCGTTTGCGCCTCCGCAGCCACCAATGCCCCTGCCGCCAAAGTCACACCGAGTACACTGGTCATTTTCCGAAGCCACGCCGCTGGCCAGGCTCGGTCGAGTAGCCGGGTATCTGTCATTGGGTTCTCCTTGGGTGCCGTGTTGCTTAACCCCTATCAATAGAGACATAGCAGGGCCTTATCGGTTCCGCTCTGGATCGTTTCTGGCCCAGATCTCCCGATCCACCGGCTCACCGTCGCAGATCGCCTCCAGGACGGCCAACAGATGCTCCCGCGTGATATCGGAAAGCGTGTACGGTTGCCCGCTGAGGTTGAACAGTATCTCGGCTTCCGGTTCCTTCAGGCCCAGCCATCGGGCAGTCCACTCGAATCGCTCGATAGCGTCAGACGCTCCCGCCCGGCCATCGGATTCGTAGCCCGCATTCGTTTCAGGTGCGTATCCTCCGATATCGGATGCCGCCCGAAGGATCTTCTCCATGTCAAATCCGTCCCCGATCCGGACCGCTTCCACCAACCGCTTCACATTGTCAACGTTCACGCTTCGTACCGATACAGCCACTCATTTTCCCCCTGGTAACGATTCCCGGTAAGTCTGCAAACCTCCAATTATCACACTTGTAGGCTAGCCCTTCCCGGTACATTTATTCCAGGCCCTGAATTGTGGTCCGGACAATAGGGTGGGTGTTGCGGGTCGGGAACGACAATGGCTCCAGTCGCGATGGCGCCTGTGGCGTCTTTTCCTGGGAGAAGGTCAGCCTGGCACCGGGAGGCACAGAAGATGTAGACCTGCCGGTCAAGGGGCGGCGCCTTGGAGCGGGGTGGTGCCGATCGCCGCAATGTACGCGCACAACCTATCGATAACTCTCTTTATCGCTTATCACCCGTGGCCGTTCCGCCATGCACTGACGGTTCCGAGCACCATTGCAGCAGCAGGGTTGTGTTGCAACTTTGGCCGACGGCGACTGGTAACCTGAAGAGATCATGAAAAAGACAATGCGACCGGCGATCTTCAAGTGGCGACAAACCGAGCCCGAACTTATTCTTTGCGCCGTGCGCTGGTACCTGCGGTACTCGCTCTCGTTCCGCGATGTCGAAGAGCTTCTTAGCGAACGCGGCCTGAAGGCAGACCACACGACAATCTGGCGCTGGGTCCAGTGCTACGGTCCCGAACTGGAGGGGCGGTTGCGCCGTCATCTCAGGCCAACCAATAAGTCCTGGCGTGTCGATGAGACCTACGTTCGTGTCAAGGGGCGGTGGTGCTACCTCTACCGAGCCATCGATTCCACCGGAGCCACGATCGAGTTCGTGCTCTCGGGGTTGCGTGATGCCGCTACGGCCAAACGCCTGTTCCGTAAGGCGCTGACGGATCCGTCCCATCCACAGCCCCGGGTTATCAATACGGACCAGGCTCGCCTCTACGGGGCGGCGATTTCAGGAGTGAAGCAGGACGGAATCCTGCGACGCCGTTGCCGCCACCGGCCTGTTCAATACTTGAACAACATCCTGGAGCAGGATCATCGAGCGATCAAACGACGAGTGAAAGCCAAGCAGGGCTTTCGTGAATTCCACGCGGCGCGGCGAACGATCCAGGGATACGAGGCAATGCACATGATCCGGAAGGGGCAGGCGCGGCGGGTGAGCGGTTCGGATGTTCGGCAACAGATTCAGTTCATCAAACCAGCTGTTCGAAGTGGTTGCATGAGACGGAGCCTGGTCGACCCAACCGGTCGCTCTCTTGTTGATTTTTGAAAGTTGCAACACATCCCGACAGACTGGTCTCGCCACCATGGAATCGTGAGAGCTTCTAACGATGCCCTGAATCCTCATTCCCTGGATCCTGGGCCTGCCACACTACTCATTTTGGGATGTTAAATGCCTGCACAGCTAGTGTAGTCCGCCAGAAGTAATGAGATGTAAGTGCTTGTCCAACGTCTGATATAGATATGAGGAAAGCACCGAGGGTTGATCTTGATGTTCAGGTACGAAAGGAACTGGAACGACTGAGGCGAAGCCGTAGTACATCGGTACGGTTGGCGGAACGATCCCAAATTGTGTTGCTGGCGGCTGAGAGTCTGAGGAACGAGGAGATTGCAGCACGGCTGAAGATGACGCTTCAGAAGGTTGGCCGATGGCGTGCTCGTTTCGCCAAACATGGATTGGGAGGCATTGAGAAGGACGCGCCGCGAAGCGGCCGGATTCCCTCCATCAGCGCACGGAAGCGGGCCCGGATTGTAAAGAAGACGATTGAAGAGAAGCTCCCAAACGCCACGCATTGGAGCCGTACCTCGATGGCAAAGGCGACCGGAGTCAGTGATTCGACGGTCGGGAGAATATGGCGGGCCCATGGCCTGAAGCCACACCTGTCAGGAACCTTCAAGCTGTCCAACGACAAACAATTTGCCGAGAAGCTGGAGGATGTGGTCGGTCTGTATCTGAACCCACCGGAAAACGCCATCGTCTTGTCCTGTGATGAGAAGAGCCAGATGCAGGCACTGGACCGCACCCAGCCCGGGTTACCGCTGAAGAAGGGGCGGTGTGGCACCTTGACCCACGACTACAAACGCAACGGAACCACCACGATGTTCGCCGCGCTCAATACCCTGGACGGCTCTGTGATCGGGACTTGCATGCCGAAGCATCGGCATCAGGAATGGATTCGGTTTCTCAATCAGATCAAACGCTCCGTGCCTAAAGACAAGCAGATCCACATAATCTGTGACAACTATGCGACCCACAAGCATCAGAAAGTTGTCGACTGGCACAAGCGCAACCCGCGCTTTCATGTGCACTTCACACCGACCAGTGCGTCGTGGCTGAATATGGTCGAACGTTTCTTCCGGGATCTTTCAGAGCAACGGCTTCGGCGCGGAGTTTTCCATTCGGTTCCAGAGTTAATCCAGGCCGTTGAGGACTATGTCGACGGTCACAATCAGAGCCCTAAGCCGTTCATCTGGACCGCGCAGGCTTCCGATATTCTTGAGAAAGTCCGACGCGCTCGAAAGAAGCTGGTTAAAGTGCACTCTGTTTGACGGGGACCACTAGATACAGGTCTCTAACCGGGTCATCTTTCTGTCTGAACAAATATCGCACATGGGTATCGCTTATTTTCTTCAACTCTCGTTTGAAGTTCGGATGCTCTGTAACGGCGGTCGCAATGCTGGACAAGGTATTGGTAAAGTCGATGTTTTTACAGAACAGGAGGAGTGCCGCCTTCGTGTCTCTCCAAGTTAGATAACGAAGAATCTGATCGATCGCCGTGAGTAGTGACTTCGAGCCTGCCCAAAACTTGCATTCCGCAATGAAGACATTGCGATTGTCTGCACGAATCAGAATGTCTGTCTTGCCTTGGGCATTGAAAGTCTCACCGGTCGCATCGCCTTCGTAATGCCCATTCAGATTGACTAAAATAAGATCGCGGATTTGTTCTTCCTTCATCTGAACGAAGGTGCTTCGGCTGCGCTCGATATTTTGAGACATATGATCGATCACAGTCAGAATGTAGTCGTACTCGGCATCGAGCAACGCAGGTTCGGGCCTAAACGCCTCTTTCGGGGAAGGAGGCAATGCGACAGGCCGTTTTTTACGAACTGCTGGAATAGCGCTGACAACAGCGGAATCTGACCGCCTTTTCATTGGCAAGCCGAGAGCCGTTACCATGTTGGCCTGTTCCAGAAGACGGTCCTTACGATTACGGACACATTGCTCTGCTACGCTGGCAACACGCCCGTTCCACTCGCTGCAATCGCTCTTCGTCCACCCTAGGCATTCATCTATCCGTTTAACCGTGGCATCGATTTCCTCACGTGTTCGCTCGGCGTCGAGTTTTACATCCTGGAAAGAAATCAGAACATTCGAGCCCGAGACACGGCCGCGAGGCGGGTTGAGACTGCGGGTCGACGCTTGAAATCCGAAGAGATCGCCTTCGCCTTCGAAAGGAATAGCCACAGTCACGAAGGAGCCGGGAACTAAATGTGGGCTGCCCTGGTCCCACATTCCATATTCAAAGCGACCGCTGACGTCGATCTTTGTTTCTCCTTCGTTCTCGATTTGGATTTGTTCGCGAAGAAGTCGTGGTGGATCGAGGCTGTATTTGTCCACAAGGTAAGTGACCAAGTCGGATTCGCTTGACGCTAGGATTCTATTGCGGTCCCAACCCCCCACCTCTTCCTTGATCGCGGTCTCATACCCGCGAATCAGGGCACGAAGATCCTTGCCATAAAACAGCAGATCGTTTCTCGACATGTTTCTCCCTGTCTCCCTTTCGAGCTGGGTAGGTAATCCGCGTCACGGTCATGCTGCGGCGGACGCCTCCGACACAATCAACCCCGGCACAATGTTTCGCACTCCTTCCCGATTTCGTGCCCGCATACGCAAAACCGACCCAGTCTCCATAATGAACCGCCCCGGGGTTCCCGGAGACCGTTTTAGTTGACTCCGGCCACGGTGACCGGAGTTGCTTCGTTGCGATAGTAGACCTGCTCGAACTCGACTGGAGGAATGTATCCGATCGGTTCGAGAAGGCGGTGCTCGTTGTACCAGGACACCCAGTCGAGTGTCGCGTACTCCACATCGTCAAGACCTCGCCAGGGCCCCTCTCTTCGAATGACTTCGGTCTTGAATAACCCGATTACAGATTCGGCCATGGCATTGTCGTAGGAGTCCCCGATGCTCCCAACCGACGCGATCAAGGAAGGTGAAAGAGTATGGCCGAACTAAAGGTACTTTACGACGAAGAGGGCAAGACATTGACCGTCTGGTTCACAGAGTCGCGGAAAGAGTACATCTCTGAAGAAACCGGAGATGAAGTTGTCCTGATGAAAGATTCAGAAGGACACGTGATCGGATTTGAGAAACTCAACTTTTCTTCTCTGAGTCCAGGGCCGCTGAGCGTCTCTGTCGAGACAGCTACCGCCTGAAATAAGAGATGGAGACCCCATTCGAACGGGTATTCGGCCCCAGCTGCGTATTCCGCTGATCGTGATCACCAGTTCCGGGATCATGATCAGTGATTCCGGGCATCGTGATCACCCGCCGTAGCGAAGTGAGGGTTAGGATCTCAGTTTAGACCTCCCGAAGTCCACGATTCTTGTTTTGAATGCTTCCATAATCTTGATATTCATCGCCGGGCCTGTGTGTAAATGTGGGAAAGCCGCAGGCTTTTCCAGGGCTGTGGGAATCCACGTTTTTTGTGGATTTCCATAGCCCATCATTTTCCACAGGCCACTGGTTTGTTTTTTAGGTTCTTTCTCATTCTTCGTCCCGTCCTTACTGAATTCCTGAAAATCCTTCGCGCCAGGATCGCGTATCCGCGACGATCGGACGCCAGTCCGAGTTGGACTACCTCGTCGCCAGGTGGGGTTCATGCCGGCTCCTTGGAAGAGGGTTTCGGGGCAGCCTTGGTTTGTCTCATGGATCGTCCCTTCAGTTCGATGCGATGCGCGTTGTGGAGGAGGCGATCGCAGATGGCGTCGGCCTGGTTCGGGTCGCCGATGACGCCGTGCCAGTCGGCGACCGGGAGCTGGCTGGCGATCAAGATGGCGGAGCGTTCGCTCCGTTCCTCGACGACTTCGATCAAGTCCCGGCGTTCGGCATCGCGTAGCGGGGCCAGGAGCCAGTCGTCGATGGCCAGCAGATCGGTCTTGGCCAGCCGTGCCAGAACACGAGCGTAGGAGCCGTCGCCACGGCCGACCGCCAGTTGGTGCAAGAGCCGGGGCATTCGGACGTAGGCGGCATTGAAACCGCGCCGGCAGGCTCGTTCGACGAAAGCCGAAGCCAGAAAACTTTTCCCGATGCCGGTCGGACCGGAAATGATCAGATTGTGCCGGTCCCGGATCCACCCGCAGGAGCCCAGAGCGAGGACTTGGGAACGGTCCAGACTGCGACGATGTTTGAAGTCGACGTTTTCCAGCGATGCAGAGCTGTAGCGCAGCTTGGCCACGCGCAGACGCCGGGTGAGCTTACGGTGCTCCCGGGCCGTCCATTCTTCATCCACTAGAAGGCCCAGACGCTCCTCGAAACTCAGATCCGTGTACTGATTCGAGCGACGTTGCTGCTCGAGGGCTTCGACCATGGCCGATAGCTTCATCTGGTTCATCTTCTCCAGGGTTTGTTCCATTAGCATGTGTGCTCTCCTCTGGCTCCGCATAATAGGCGGCGCCGCGAATGTTGTCGTGATGGGGCGTGGGTAGGGTTTCGGAATTCTCGAACGGCAAACGGTCCTGGGCCGAGGACAGGATGTTTTTGACGGTTCGGTAGCTATAGGACTGTAAGCGAAGTGCTCGGGCACTGGCGGCTTCGAGCCGCTGGGCGCCGTAGCGGCGTCCCAGGCTCATCAATCCCAGGCAGGAGCGGTACCCCTGCTCAGGATGGGGCCACCGTTTTATCATCTCCTCGGCCAGTCGGCCGGTCTGAGAGCCGGTTTTCTCCGCCCAACGGATCAGCCGGGATGGTGTCCATGCCGCATGGGCTCGATGGGAACTGGGCATATGTTCCGACAGAGTCGACGGTTGGTGATCGTAGCGGCGAGGATGAGAGGCGACGCGCCGGCCTTTGTGGTAGACCTCGACAATCGAGGCGGTGTAACGCGCTTCCAGGGTTTCCTGGATCAACTGGTAGGGCACGCTGTAGGGATGGTGATCCACGGTCACGTGGTAGTCGATATTGGCACGACAGCCCTTCCACTCGGCCTGTTCATACCGATCGGTCGGTAGTGGCTGTAGGGCCGGTCGATCCAGCCTTTCGTAGAGTTCCAGGCGGGACACGCGAAGCTTCTGCATCGGCCGCTGGTTCAGTTCCAACAGCAACTTTCGAATCGCCCCGTTCAAGTCCGCCAGACTGAAGAACGTGTGATTCCGGATTCTGGCCAGGAGCCAACGCTGTGCCAGAAGGACCGTGGCTTCGATTTTTGCTTTGTCTTTGGGTTTCCGAGGCCGGGCCGGAATGACAACGGCGCCGTAATGTTTTGCCTCATCCTGGTAGGTGCGATTCACTCCTGCTTCGTAGCGGCAGGACAGGGTAATGGCACTCTTGAGTTGATCGGGAACCCAGATCCGGCTCGATCCGCCGAAGAACTCCACCATGCGAATATGTACGCCGATCCAGTCGGCGAGTTTCTGGCTCGGTGTCGCTTCGGCGTAGGTATAACCGCTGGCGCCCAGCGCGGCCACGAACAACTCGACTGGTTTAGTTGTGCCCGTCCGCGGATCCGTCAGTTCTGGCCGTTTGCCGGAAAAGTCGATGAAGGTCTTCTCGCCGGCGCGGTGCACCTGCCGCATCGAGGGCTTCAGTTTCTGGGCCCACCGCCCGTAGATCACACAGAACTGGCTGTAGGCATATCCCTTTGGATTCGCTTCCCGGTACTCTTCCCAGAGCAGGTGGAGGGTGACTCCAACACGCTTCAACTCCTGGTGGATCCGCTCGACATCTGGAACCACCCGTTCCCGGGAGCCCGGTCCCGCGCTGGAAAACAGCCGCGCTTCAAGCGCGGCCTCGTCCAGTTCCTCAGGCAGCGGCCATTCCAACCCTGCACGTGCCGCCCGTCGGACGTACTCCGAAACCGTCCCTACTCCCACTCGGCAGGCTCGGGCGATGGCCCGGTGGCTGAGTTTCTGTTCGTGTTTGAGTCGTAGAATCTCGCGTAACTGTCTCATCGATAGCCGTCTTGTTCCCATCAAGTTCTCCTTTTTCAAAAAAAGCCGTACAAAGGAGTAATATGGCTGCCAGATGGGAGAATGCGCCCAAGGGGTAGAGCGGTATGTCGAAGGCTTCTACTTCACATGCTGGAACACGAGAAGAAGCCGGAAGATCTGCGCTAGAGGTACGCGAGAATGCTTGGGCGAGACCCGGCATCTGTGAAGCTGCCATCTCTGACCAGGTAGGCAGCCAATGCGATTGCCAGCTTTCACGCGGCAGTCGGTCTGGTCGTCAATGTAATAGGGCAAGATTTCAAGGGAGGCACAGTCGTGCTGAGTCATCGTTGCGGATGAACAGCCATCTAGCCTTCAACTAGATCTGGGAGCGCCACCGCGTTCTTTTCGGCCTATGCCAGCCCTGTGTCCGCAACCATCAGGAAACGCGCGGTCGAAAGGATGTCCGCTAGAAGCGAACGCTCGTGAACTTTCTTCCGTGGATTGGCAACGGCTTCGGCCACGACAACAGGCTCGACCTACCGGCGCGCGTCCTGATCATCGGTGAATCGCACTACGATGCGCCAGCTACTTCTGAAATCACAATCGAAGTCGTCAAAGAGGTCATTGCCGGCACGCGGTATCGTTTTTTCACGAGCGCGTTCAAGGCCATTTGCGGCCCAGATACAGATCCGACGCGTGAGGCGGTCGCGGAGTTCTGTCACGCCATCTCGTTCTACAACTTCGTTCAGGACATGATCGAGGCTGCCGGCGTTGCGCCGAGCGAGGGGCAGTGGGAACGCGGCACCGCCGCCTTCTTCGAATGCCTCGACAGCCTGAAGCCCTCGCACGTCGTCGCGTGCGGCTTCAGGCTGTGGGACAATCTGCCAGAACATCGTTTCACCGATTGTGATTCGGACATCGAAGTCGACACCAGGCTTCACCTGCCAGAGTCGTACCGGAACAACGAGAGTCATCAGCGCCGAGGCTGGATCGGCCGATACCAACACGCGGGCGGCTCATGCCTTATCGTTAAGATCGAGCACACGTCGCGCGGCTTCAGCCCGGCCGCCTGGCATCCGCTGTTGCACTGGTTCCTTGAGCTCGACGCCGGCTGACAAGCATCGGATGGAATATCTGATCGTGTTCTTAGTCGTGTTCATCGTTGCGTGGTGTTCGCAGCGCCTCACCCATCTCTCCACTGGAGACCCCCTTCCGATAGGGCCACCACCGGGTCAAGGGGCGATTGCAACCGATGTTCGTATTCAAGACGTTCTCCAATGCGCGACGGGTCATTATCGGCATCGAACTAGCGCAGAAGATTCACAAACGCCAGTTCGCAATTCCGATCCCATGGCGGTATAGTCCGCATCGCCGTAGCGCACTCCTGATCTTATCGCTCCGACAATCCTATCTGCACCAGAACCCGCTTGTGTGAATCCAGACAGTTTTCCACGTCCAATCGGGACACATACACATGTAGTTAAAGATCATGTAGTAAACACCACAAGTAGTGGGAGCGACGAGCCTGTGGATAACTCACTGTAAACAACAGAGCAACCACCGGAAGCGGAGGGCTGATCGCCCCCCGCAAAAGGCAAAACCAAAACCTTCCTTACAGGTACATAACGGGGAAAAAAGGACTGGTACCATACCGCGGCGGTACGGGCAAGCGGCGCGACAACAAAATCAACCCCCAAAACCAGAATCAAAACCCCGGATAGCCTCCGCCAAGGGGCGAGTCAAGCCGCTGGCGGTACAGGTAGACGCGGTGCAGGACAAGGCGAGCAACAGGAGTACGCAGGCGAGGTATGCGGGAGGCGGCGTGGGAACACTTTCGATTCTTCCATCAAGACAGTGCGATTCTTCGATCAAGACAGTGCTTCTCGAGCGCAGAACAAACTGCCTGCCGACTAGGCGCAAAGAATCAGCTCGGGTTCGGTTTGTCGCCACTTGAAGAGCGCCGGCCGGATTGTCTTTTTCATGATCGCTTTACGTTACCTGCCGCCGCCGGCCAAAGTTGCAAGACAACCGTCTCTAGCGATCTTGGAGAGCGCTCAAACGGTCTCACATTAGCATTGGCGCGCTTGAGAATCCGCGTCTTTATTTGAGTATATGAGTAAATGAAGCTATACTCACAATTAGTGGCCAGCACTTGGGAGGCACCATGCCCGTCATAGCTTTTTTGAACCAAAAAGGCGGCGTCGGCAAGACGACGCTTAGCATTCACATTGCCACCGAGTTGGCAGTGACGGCAAGGGTGCTGCTGATCGACGCTGATCCGCAGGGCTCCGCCCTCGACTGGGCAGCACAGCGCAATGAATCTGCTCGCTTCTCCGTCGTCGGTTTTCCAAAACCTGTCCTGCACCGTGAGATTGACGCACTCGGAAATGGCTATGACTGGGTGATTATCGACGGGCCGCCCCGGGTGAACGAGCTAGCTCGATCCGCGATCGCAGCATGTTCTCTCGTGCTGATCCCTGTGCAACCATCACCTTTTGACGTTTGGGCAGCTAAAGATATTATCGACATCGTCAAAGAGTTCTCCATCCCCAAGCCGACCCTTGAAACTCGTTTCCTCGTGAACCGGCTTTTCCCAAATACGACGCTTGGAGCCGAGGTGAAGGAAGCTCTCGCCAGCTTTGGCGTTCCAGTATTGGAGAATGTCATCTGTAATCGAACTGAGTACGCCAAGGCCGCCCGTGTGGGCCTTACGGCACTCGAAACCGAGCCGAACGGACAGGCTGCACACGAGGTACGTGAAGTCGTTGAGGAGGTCGTCGCTATTTTGAATGGAATGAAAGGAGGGAGTATCCATGTCGTCGCACGTTAACTGGGGCAAGAAGCCCTCCGCAGACAAGAAGACTTCTACCCCAGCCGACGCTCTCGATAGTCTCGTCAAGGGATCAAAGACCGTACAGACTAGGCGTCTAAACTTGAATATCCCTGCCTCGCTACACTCTCGAATCAAGGCGCAATGCGCACTTGAGGGTAGGGACATGACTCAAGCCTTAATAGAAATTCTGCTGGTCCGCTACCCAGAGCGGGAGTAATACTCATTTACTTATATGAGTAAATGAGTATTACTATATAGCGATCGGGCGTGGCATCTAGATTTCATAGAAATCGGCATCAATGGCAAAAAAAGAGAACGAACCACAGAAAGTAGGGGACATTCTCCGCAATGGTACGGTGCCCTTGCGACCGCCGACACCAACGCAACTGCGAATAATCGATGCAGCCGTGACGATCAATGACAAGGTTCCGGATGTCAACAAGAACGAAATCGCCTACCATCACGCCGTTTTTTGTCAGACTTCTTTACCGTACCGTAAGGTTGAAGACCGAATTTGGGAGCGCAGTAACGGTCACGTCAAAATCTCAGTTGAAGCTGGACGAACGTTCAACCCGAACGATAACACCTGGGTTGATCTCCCGCTGCCATTCGGTCCAAAAGCACGGGTCATCATGATCCACCTCGACACTCAAGCGGTCCTCAAGCAGTCGCGCTTTGTGGACATTCAGAACAGCATGACGGCCTTCGTAAAGACACTTCAGGGCAGGTATCCCACTGGCCCCGAGTTGAAGAAGTATCGCCAGCAGTCAGCCGCCATCAGCAACGCTACGTTCCGATTCTTCGCAATGGATGAAACCGGTACGGCGCAACAAGCCAATGTCCCAATCGTTAGCGGCTTTGAACTTTGGTATCCCAAGGACGAGCGCCAGCAAACCCTGTGGCCCTCCTACGTCGAGCTGAGCGAAAAATATTTCGATATTCTCATCCGACATGCCGTACCGCTCGATCACCGGGCAATTGCATCCCTCCAACACAGCGCTCTCGCCCTAGACATCTACAAGTGGCTTGCCCAACGGCTCTTCCGCATCGATGCCAAGCGCCCCTATACACTCGCTTGGCCACTCGTGCAGGCACAGTTTGGTCAGGGATACTCGGAACTCCGCTTTTTCCGTCGAGTTTTCCTGAAGACCCTTAAAACCGTCCTGACCCAGTATTTGGGGGCGCGGGTGGAGTACAACACGCGAGGCCTCGTGCTCTACCACTCCCGGCCACCCATTGCGCCAAAGATGATCGCCCAACGCTAGGTGATTTCCACAAGAGACTGTTAATTCAACAAGTTATCTACGTGCAGTTTGTCACGCTCACTACGTGCAGTTTGTCACGCTCGACCTTGAAAAGCCGTGTGCAGTTTGTCACATAAACCTATATATATTTCCTATATATATTCCATATAGCTGGACGTACAGTTTTTGTGGATAAGGGGAAATCTCCTTTACGCAGCCCATATCGAACTCAAAACATTTTGGGTCTTCCGCAGAATTTGTGGGTAAAACCGTCTTCCATCGCCGCTTGAGGAGACCACGGTGCTCGCCAAGCCTCAAGGCTTCCCTCGCAAGCTCGGCGGCTGCGCCGGCCTTGACCCTCGGCTGCGCTCCGCGGTGTCGGCTGGTGTGGGCGATGGGGAACGGGGCCTCCGGCGGGGGCTCCGGGCACCGGGTGTAGGCGTCCGACCGAAGTGGGTACTGGAATATTCGCCGTCGAACAAAAGAATAAGGTACTTTGTTTCAATTACTTATGTGCGCACAGGCCTTTGGACTGCCCACAAATTCTGCGGAGGAGGCAACATTTTTAACGAAGACCTTATAAAATTAAGAACCCAAGGAAGAACCGGAATCCGAAACGAGAACCCCGGATCAACTGCGGGATTGATTGGAAGCAGGCTCCAGCCGCGAACTGGATCGAACGCGAGCAGACCAGAAGAGGGAAGAGAGAGAAGAAGAATCTCCCGATCCGTGCGGGGGCCTTAGTCGGATGTCTCTTCTGCGTCCATCCATTTCCCAAGCGTGTCTTTGACTGACACCACATGCGGCCTGCCCGTCAATTCCTCCAGCACAAGCACGCTCCCCTTCACCTTCTGCCGCCGAGTTGAGATGCGCTTCGCCTCGCTTATGTTGAATGCCTCGAACTCTATTCCCGGTTCGGAGCGCCTTTCCAGCTCTTGCTTTTCAGTCATCCGATACCAGCTCCCGTTCAACATGTTCCATCCTCCTGCTGTTGTCTCACTTCGAGATTACTTCCACTGGCGGGTGTTTTCCAGGAACGGACTGTCCCGAAAACGGCCAACTGTTACAACAGTCCCCGTTCCGAAATCACGCGGTATGCATTTTTTTGGAACATGAGCCCGAAGCGGAACGACTGTAAGGCAAGGGGATTCAGCGGGTGATCCTGGATGAGCGATGTGCGGTGGATGTGTGCCGTTTGACATTATCCGGATTGGAACCGCGCCGGCGTGGGGATCCCTGTGGGTCCTGTATCCGGACGGATCTACAGCCTCGATCCTGGGAAGAACTGCCAGGACCGCACTGACAGGCAAAGGAAGGGAAGCCGCGGCACATTTATAAGGTCGAACTCCTGTCGCCTTGGATGGTGAAGCTGGGACGCGAATATCCGCACCTCTCAAAGCTGAAGGTATCCTCCTGGATGTCTCCCACGATGTCACAGGTTACCGTCGCGGTGGGAGGTGGTGAAATCAAATTCTAAAAAGTTCCCTGCAGCATACAAAAAGACATTCACTGGTCCTTAAAGTGCCTCAAGTGCTCCAGTTTGCGCTGTGCCGGGCTTTCGCGGTCCGGCCCATAGGTAGGACACCGGCCGGAACATCCTGCGCGGTGATCGGTTGTTCTTGAAGCGCGTGCCCCCCTCTCGCCAGCACGGGCGTCCAAAAAAAAGGCGGCGGGGTTTAACCCGCCGCCGGAAGATGCTGGCGCTTAGCTGGCTTCGTTATCGCCAGCCGCCGGGGCCGACTCGGCTTTGCGCTCGGCAATGAGCGTGTGTGCCTGGTCGGCGAGCTTGGCAACGGAGAGCAGGTTGACGAAACGGAAGCTCTGCGAGGTCTTCCACTGGCCCCCCTCGGGGTAGATCCGCGAAAAGGTGACGTTGTGATGGGTGATCCCGCCGACCTCGTTTTCCCAAACGGTCGCCTTGACGGTTCCGATCCTGAGTTCCGCTGCGGGTTTTGAGTTGTTGTGGGTAGCCATTGATTGAATCCTCATGGTTTAAGGGTTTGGAGCGTGTGTCGCTCACCCGGAACAGGCGGCACCGGACAAACCCGCCCAGGAGGTCCGTCGCCGAGTGCAGGAAGGAGGGGAATAACCGGCCCAAGAGCAGGGGCCGTGACAGACGCCCCCCCCCGGGGCGAGCAGCGCGGTCTGGCCGCGGCCCCTGCGCCGGAGCAAGCCCAGGCTACGGGAAAATGGCGAGACAACATCCGGCGCGGTGGATCGGGGGCCAGTCAGAGCGAACAACCGGGGAAGCGGGGATCTCAGCGGCGGACTCCCGGCGCGCCCAACGACAAAATGAGCTCGAATCGGGGATGCAGGGGACATCCCAGACGAGGCTGTTGCGAGAGAGAGCCAGAAAGCGACCGTGTCTCGATCTGTCCCGAAGCGGGGAGTTTCCCACAGGCACGCTGTGATTTTGGGGAGTTTTCCGTTAACCAACCGCTATACTTCTCCGCGCGCATCTATTAATACAAGTAGTTAAGAACAAGTAGTTATTAAGAACAGGTAGTATGCACCCCGGCGGTTGTGCAAAATCCTGAATCCGGGGGATCGCCGGATCGGGACCGGCCGGTAGGTAGGAGCCGGTCGGCCTTCGTGAGCGTGGGGACCGATGGGATGGTGGACGGCAACAATTCCAGGGCTCCGCGAGGCGTGGCATAGTCCAGGCCGGGCCACGCGAGCTTGATCTTTATCAGCTCCCGGATGGCTTTGGTGCGGAAATCGTTCACAGCGTTCTTGTCCGTGGCCGCCCTGGCCGGGTTCAGTGCGAACGGTTCGTAGAGCCGCTTCCAGGAAATCCTCAAGGGACGGTCCAGGCCAAAGGTCCGGTAGTTGATCCACAGGTAGAGATCGAGGCCCAATGAACTTTGGTTCAGCGCCTTCAGGATGTTCATGTCCAGCGGCACCGGGTGGCGGATGATCTCGGTAAAAACCCCTTCCCCCAAACGGATTTCGCTTCGCCACTGCCCCCGGTCCTCGGGATTGACATGGTTCCACCAAAATTCGTACCGGTCGGCCACATAGGACGACACGCGTGAACATCCGATTGCGTCTTTGCAGACGAGGGTGATGCTGCAAGCGAAGAGGCGCCGCATCTGGTTGCGGACACGGGCATAGGATGCCCCGGCCGGATCGATTCCGACAACGCGCATGAAATCGGACAGGGTCTTTCCAAGGGTCAGGTCTTGGCTTTGGGTCCGGACCGCTTCGGTACACACCCAGGCCAGGAGCAGCCGCGCGATGTAGCCGAAGGGGAGTTTGTTGTCGAAGCCCGCGGTGAGCGCCAGCGTGAAGGGGCCGTTGGTGCGGACGTACTCTTTGCGGTTGCCGGGGTTGGTGCGGGGCAGGGAACAGAGCGCCAGGAGCCGAGCGAGGTAGGCAATATCCTCATCGGCCTCGGCCGCGTGGATCAGGCGGTTGATCTGATCGAGACGGTTGGAATGGTAGCGGGCCTGAGGCGCAATGCGCGTCAGATTGTCTTTCATGGTAGTCCGTCTTCCGTGCGTCTATCGTCCGGGACCGGCCCAATGTGCTCCGTTAATCAGGGGTTCTTTTCCGCGTTGTATACGCGAACCAGTAAAGAAGCATCACCCTGACAAATCCCGGCCCGACTCTGTCTCATCGTCCTGGCAGCGTTGCCCAGCATCACCGCCCCTGCTTCAGTTTGAGTTGGGGGTCGGAGAACACAACGGGCCTGTAGTGCCAGCGCCGCTTTGCGGCGTCGTAATCGCCCACGTGGAGGGCTTCTTCGACGTATCGCTTTCCCTCGCGCCGTGTCATGTGAATCACCATGGAGATCCCGTCCACCACTCCCCGGCACGTGACTTCCCAGGGCAAGTCCGTCTCGCCTTGCATGGCGCAAGTCGCCAGCCGGGACAGGGCCGACTCGGCATTGTTGGCGTGGATCGTTGTCAGACTCCCGCCGTGCCCGGTATTGAGCGCCTGTAAGAGATCGGCGGCCTCGCCGCCCCGGACCTCGCCGACCACGATGTGATCTGGGCGATGGCGCAAGGCATGGCGCACGAGGTCGCGGATCGTCACCGATGCGGTGTCGATCCCCCGCGCCTCGAAGCGGACACAGTTTTTCCGGTCGATGCGGAGCTCCAGGGTGTCCTCGATGGAAACAATGCGGTCGGCGGCGGGAAGCAGCTCGACCAGGGCATTGAGCAGCGTGGTCTTACCCGAGCCCGTGCCGCCCGACACCAGGATATTCCGCCGCCCCAGCAGCGCGGCCCGTGCCTCGTCCAGGACTTCCTGGGGCAGTGATCCGAAGCGCACAAGATCTTCGGGCGAATAGCTCCGCTTGCCGAAGCGCCGGATGGTGATGGCGACGTGGGGCGCGGCCGGGGGGACACAGATAGCTACGCGGGAGCCATCGTCCAGGCGCGCATCGAGGATCGGCGCGGTGGCCGGATCGAGGCCGAGGGGCCGCGCGATCTGAATGGCCGCCCGATCCAGCGCCGCCTCATCGAGGGCGGGGGCTGGGTGCTGCCGGATTTCCCCCTGGCTTTCGATCCAGACGTTGCCGGGACCGTTAATCATGATCTCGCTGACGTCCTCATCTTCGAGGACCGACTCCAGGCCCGGCAAGAACGGACGCAGGTAGTCCATGCCGCGTCCGTCCCCATCTGCCGCGCTCATATCTTCCCCGCTGCGACGGCGCGCCAGTAGGGCGTGTCGACCGGAAGGTAGTACGGCTTGAGATAAACGCGGACAGCGCTTGTGGCGTGGGTGCCGTCATAGGGCAGGCAGATCGCCTGGCAATTGGGAAGCAGGCCAAACTCCCTGGGCTGAAACAAAGCTTCGCGCTGTTCGCGGAAGGATTTGCTGGTTCCGACCGAACCCCGGCTCCCACCAGCCCGGCCCGAGAGCAGGGACACCTGGGCCTGTTGTGCGGATTCGGTGACGGTCCAGCTCGGCTTGATCTTGGACACCTGCCCGCAGAGCTTCGAGGCAATCTCGGCGCTGGCGTCGTCGCTGAGGGAGAGGAATATCCGGGTGCGGAGGGTCTGCAAGAGCGCCCGCCACGCCTCCGATGTGCCCAGGACGGATCGGAGTGAGGATATGGATTGAGTGGCGACGATGGGGATGACGCGGCACTGCCGGGTGAGGGCAAACGCCTTCTCGTCTCCGGAGGGGTCTTCCTCGCCAACGGATGCGAACGACTGATATTCGTCGCAAATGAAAACGGCGGGCCGGAAGTAACGCCCAGGGTCCGCTTTCATCTGTGCCGGCCGCCGGATCAGGGTCTGGAGCCAGGCGTTTTTTAGGAACACGCCTATGGCGCGGGCCAGGGCCGGATTCGATCCGGCGGGCATGTTGAGCGCGAGGACTTTCCCGCTCTCGATCAGCTCGTCCAGGGGTGGAAGGTGCCGCCGCATCCGGGCCTTTCCGACCGGCGGGCGACTGTCACCGTTCCCGGCATCCTCGCCTTCGGCAACTCGTTCTTTGGCGGGTGCCTTGGGACAGAAAATGTCGGCGACGTCCTCCATGTCGAACAGAGACAGGAAACTGGAAATCCCCTCGACACACGAGGTTCTCAACTTCGGATCCATCTGCATCCAATCCTTCTCGTACCACGTCTTAACGCTTTCGTACCGCGCCTTTAAACGGTCCGTGTCGGTGTGACCTGCCACAGGGGCGACACGGCAGGTCACGCCCTCCCGTTGCAACCATTTTGCGATCTCGGCCGTCCACGGGGTCTGGCGTTCCCCGTCGGAAAATGTGGTCCAGGGCACCCCGCCTAAGTCGGCCCTCCGCTTATCGAGATCCTTGGCCGAAATGACGATGGCCCCGTTCTTCTGACTCTTCACGACACCCTTGGCTTCATCGAGCTTTTGCTTGAACAGTTCGGGGTCGATCGCGCATCGGTAGACATCCCGGAGGGTCACCCAACGGTCGGGAAAGATCCGGTACAGCTCGATAATCCACTTCACCAGATTCGTGTAAGCCTGTTGCCAGAACGGATCCTTCCCCTTCCCGAACAACTGATTCAGAAGCGAGGACACGGTATAGGCCAGGGAGTAGGAATCGAGCCAGTGCGCGGCCAGGGGGTTCCACTGATATTTCCCGTCCATGCCAATCTCCATGTAGTCCTCTTCACGTTTCGCTGCTTTGAGAATCTCGCGGATGTCGTAGCAGAAGTCGCCCTTCACTTCGAGGATCAGCGCGGCGGCCCGGCGCTCCGGGTTCTTCGCTTGCCAGCCAAGCAATTGCCGGGCAAACGGGTGCATGCACGCCGAGGTCTTCCCGGAGCCGACCGCCCCGAAGATGGCGACTCCGGTGTAGAGGCCGCGTTCCGGGATCACGAGCCAATCCGGGCTGGGAACCTCCCGCGCCTCGATGGGGTGATGCGTTTCCCCGACGACGATGGCCGGTTTCTCGTCCGTGTCGGAGATCGGCCACGGGGGCAGCCCCCCCTTGCCCTGTTTCTTCCGTGGGACGGACTCGAACCAGACATGCCATACGCCGGAAAAGAGCGTGCCGCCGATGAACACGGCGACACCGGGCATGAGGGCATACCAGCCATGTGCCAGCCACAGAAGCGCCGGCGCATTCAGAGCCATCAGCGCGACAACCGGGTTCTCCGATCCGGTCGGAAACGGACTCGAAATATACCGGGCGATCGCGGCAGAAACCGCGAGGACAGATAAGAAAATATGCCTCAATTTCATAGGCCTTTACATCTCCAGACTTCAAGCCTTCCTGCAAGGATCACTGTGGCGGGAGCGACCCCCCCACTGGGGGGCGTCCATGTGCCCCCGTGATGTAAATTGAAACGGGGGTACAGGGACGCACAAGCCAACAAAAGGCGGGGTCGCTCCCGCCACTCTCCCCCCCTCTGGATCGGCGCTCAAAAGGGCGTGTAATTTGACT
Source organism: Terriglobia bacterium (assembly GCA_965263045.1). Taxonomy (GTDB): domain Bacteria; phylum Acidobacteriota; class Terriglobia; order 20CM-2-55-15; family 20CM-2-55-15. The sequence goes on along the minus strand of CBDHGK010000026.1, from coordinate 68,185 downwards.
TAACGACAAGTGAATACAAATGATAGGTGGCACAAAACTTGTAATTTGCTTGTGTAATGGGACCCCCCGTTTCAAATTACACTCCCGTGCGGCACCGTGGCCGTAACTTGAAGGCCCAATTTCCGAGAGACCGCCACCCGGTGTTTCACTCCAAAAGACGCCCATACCCGCTCAGAAAATGAGTCATCCGCCGATCTCATTCCGGAATCTCGTAGAGGTCCACACCCTCCGGATAAATCCGACGGGACCGCCATATCTCGAACGTGTCAATCCGGATGTTGTAGGGCAAAGGTTTTGCCAGCATGTCCTTCAACTCTTGCCAGCGCCGCACGGTGTTCGGCTGGCCCCCGTAGCGCGCGAAGATCTGGGAATCGAAGCTGTCGATACCCCGGGAAAGCGCGTCGAGTTCCTCCCGTAATTCCGCCACCCGGTAGTCCCCGGCCCGGATACCATCCCGATCCCGCACCCACCCGTCCAACACGGCCCGGGCGCGTTTGTCGGCGTCAGGGGTGACGCCGATTGCGGTCACATGAATCGTGATCCCGCGGTGCCGTAATCGGGCCCAAAGATGCTCATGCGTCTGGCCCCAATACCGCATTTCGGTGGCGGTGTCGTTCCCAGGATCGACATAGACAAACGTGCAGGTCGGCCCGCCCGCAAAGGGCAATTTCAGGTGGAAATACCGGGCGACGCACCCGGCCGCACCGCCGTAAATCCGATGCGGCAGCCGATTGTGCGACACGCCGTAATGCGTACAGAACCGAACCTTCTCATCCTCGGTCGGGAGCCATTCGAGGTCCGGGCGCTCGATAACGTAATCGAGCGACAGGAGCCGCCGGAGATAGACGGACAGGCCGGCGTTTCTTCTGTGCCGGATGTTGGGAACCCCCAGCTCCCGGTAGATGCTCTTGTGGGTGATCCGGCAGACGCGCGTGCGGTTCCTGGTGCTGATGACGGGAATGGCCTCGTCCACGGCAAGTCTCAGGTCCACGAGGCTCTGAACGATTCTGGTGCAGATAGGATTGTCAGAGCGATAAGACTAGGAGTGCGCTGCGGCGATGCGGACTATGCTGCCATGACGTGACGCCAGATCACTGCGGGAGTCGATTGCCATGGGACCGGAATTGCGAACTGGCGTTTGTGAATCTTCTGCGCCAACTCGATGCCGATAATCACGCGTCGCGCATTGTAGAACGTCTTGAATCCCAACATCGGGCGCAAGCGCCCCTTCACCCGGCGGTGGTCCTGCTCCACAACGTTGTTCAGATACTGACAGCAACGAATCGTCACCATGTTCCGCCCCCGGAAGTTGAACTCACCGTTCATTCCCATGCGCCGCAGCGCGCTATGGCTCGGCTGGTGGCCATCCAAGGTGATGCTGTGTGGTTCCCGATGATGCTTCAGTGCCTTGCGAAAGAAGGCCTTCGCCGCCGCGATGCCACGTGTTCGACTCAGATAGAACTCCACGGTGTTGCCTTGTCCGTCCACGGCGCGGTAGAGATACATCCACTGGCCCCGCACCTTGATAAACGTTTCATCAACCCGCCAACTCCCACCCACCGGTCGCTCGAATCGGCGCCAGCGCTTTTCGCAGGCTTCGGCATAGCGAACGACCCAACGCAAGATCGTGGTGTGCGAAATCGATAAACCCCGCTCACCTAAAATCTCAACCAGGTCCCGGTAACTCAGTTTGAATCGAAAATACCAGCGAAGGCAGAGGAGAATGATGTCGTCTTCGAACCAACGTCCGGCAAATAGGGGATTCCGTTCAGTTTTGCGATGCGCCATATCCCATTATCGCCAAGTCCCTTCGCTATCTGCACCAGAACCGTTCCGCTCAACGAGCAGGCCGTGGCGCGGCTTTCACATAACGCCATGGCGCTCGACATCTACACCTGGCTCGCGCAACGTCTCCACCGCGTGGAGCCGAAGCGCGCCGCCTTCGTCCCCTGGGCCTCCCTGAAGGAGCAATTCGGGCAAGGCTACGGACGCATGGACAACTTCAAACGGGTCTTCCGCAAGACCCTCAAGCAGGCCTCCGTCGTCTATCAGGAAGCCCGTTTCAGCGAGGACCAGAAGGGCATGCGCCTGCTCAACAGCAGGCCCCCCGTGCTGCCCCGCCCGTACCGCGTGAAGTGAATACCCCGTATGCCCGAACTGTACAAAAACCCTGTGAATAGAGCCACTTTTCCACGGCCAGTTTGTAGGACACACCTATAGATTCTTACCGATAGGTTTTCCGGTAGTGTTCCCAAGCAGTTTGTGGAAAGCATTCGTTTCCCACAAACTGCTTAGGACGACGCCGATCCCCAAAATCCCTTAACTCCCAGTCGTTGCATCTGCCACTCACTGCCAATCACCAGTTAACAAGTATCGGGACGCGCGTCCCTAATATCTCCAGTACGAAGCGCCAACGCCCAGGATCCCCGGCCCATAGCAGCTACCTGCCGGGACAGCCTGCACAGAGATAGTTTGTTCGCCTCCTCCGCAGAATTTGTGGGCAGTCCAAAGGCCTGTGCGCACATAAGTAATTGAAACAAAGCACCTTATTCTTTTGTTCGACGGCGAATATTCCAGTACCCACTTCGGTCGGACGCCTACACCCGGTGCCCGGAGCCCCCGCCGGAGGCCCCGTTTCCCATCGCCCACACCAGCCGACACCGCGGAGCGCAGCCGAGGGTCAAGGCCGGCGCAGCCGCCGAGCTTGCGAGGGAAGCCTTGAGGCTTGGCGAGCACCGTGGTCTCCTCAAGCGGCGATGGAAGACGGTTTTACCCACAAATTCTGCGGAAGACCCGTTTGTTCTTGACGCCCGTGCCGTCCCCTCACCGGCACGTGCAGCCACACAAAAAAAGGCGACGGCAATGAACCCGCCGCCGGAAGCTTCGGCCGCTCTCGGCGTCCATGCACTTTTGCTATGGCCAACTGGGCCAGTTCCAATTGAGTTGCAGTCCCGCTCCGACGAGATTCAATCCATCGTCCAGACGTTCCCACTCCGTACGCACTCGTAGATTCGCAGACAATCTATAAGTCAGCCCCAGCCCCCAGGTCAGGCTGTTTTGTTCCACTCGGCCGGCACCCGGTTGCAACCCTGCAGCCCTAAGGTTCATCGAACTGATGGCTGGGGGACTGCCGATAAAAGTTCCAGCCAGCTCCGTAGCTGTGCCAAGCCATCCTTCCAGCACAGGGAAACCGATTCCGCCGCCGAGGCCACCAGACGAATCCGTGCTGTCGATCCGGGTGCGCGTACCTGAGAGAAAACCGCCCAGTTTGCTAAAGGCTTCCCAGCGACCGCCGAGCGGATACCGGACCACCGCTGCCAGCACGACACCCGAGGTGTTCTGAGTGAGATCGGTCTTTATGGACGTATCGCTCGGGATCAGGCCAGGAGCAATAAAGTCCAGGAATGTCGTGCTGGACATGATCCGAGTCTGCACCCGAACGGAATGTGTGTATTCGGCCTCGACGCCGAAAAAGCGATGGAAGTTGTACCCGGCATAGCCTTTCCAGCCTGCTCTTCGGATGTCTTCGACGATGCTCATGTGCGTCGATATAGTGGGGGGAACTTCACCCTCTAAGAATGGGCTTAGAAACGGGATTGCGGGCGTGTTGTTAACTGTGGATGGACCGGCGGTCACCAGCCGCGCATGACTCCCGCTAACGCCACCATAAAATCCGATATCCTGCGCCTGGGCTGCTCCGGGAAGAAGGCTCGTTACGCAGGCGAAGACCACAGTGAATATTGAACGATGCATGAGTTGACTTTTGAATTTAAGCGTTAAGAAACAAAAGACAGATCGACCGGCGATGCGCGTCTCACTGAGGCGTGGCTTGAGGCGAAGACTTTGTGAAGCCCTCGAACAAGCCTTCAAGTCGGGCCATATGCGTTCACTCAGGGCTGCAATATCCCGACGCAGTGCCCATTGTCCAGGAACAAGGATGGCGGCAAGGGCAATCGCCGCAATAATGATTCCGATCAATTCTTGGCTCATCTGGTCAGTATAGCCTTGGCGGCGAACCACTAGGGGAGAGAAAGGCGAGAGAAGAGAGCCTTCAGACACGTGGTGCAGGACCCCGGGGAAGCAGGGCAATGTCCTCGTTGCTGGTGGTGAAGGCCGCATTGGCCAGATCGGTGCTGAGAAAACGGAGGCTGCGCGGCCAGTATTGCTGCGCCGTCGCCCGGCGGCGTCCGAAGTGGTCATGGAGAAAGCGGTTGAGGAAATACTTGGTGGTGGGGTCGCGCGGGTCGGCCTGGGCCTCGACCGCCTCATAGGCCAGAGCTTCGGCCCGGCCGACTTCATCCACCCGAACGACAATCGGCCGGGGCGGCTCGACCGATGACAGCCGCACCACGGCGATGGTGACGCATAAAAGCAACACGCCGAGGACGATGGAGAACACGCGCAGGTGACGGTTCGAGCGGATCGTCTCGCCCCAAATTTCGGCGTATTCCCGGCCGGCGTCGGATTCTGTGTCTTTGGGTTTTGCCATGACGTTTATACCGCCCCTCCAGTTTTGAGTTTGGAAATCCCACTGGCCGCCTGGCCGACGAGGCCCATGATTCCACCACCTGCGCCGCCGCCTGAGACGATTTGTGAGGCAAGGGTGCCAATCATGAGCGAGGACAAGAGCCCCGCGGTCACCAGGGGAACGACACTGAGGAACCAGGCCGAGCTGTGCCAGCAAAAGCTGTTACCCGGCGGCGGCCCATTCATAATGGCCCCGATCTATGCAACAACGCTCATGCCCGACAGGATCGCCTGCGCTGTGGGCTACACGAGCCGCTGGCGGATCTCGGGCGGGGGCACCTCGCACGCATTTGATGAACCGGCTAGCCGCTGGCGTACGGCCGCGACGACGCGGTAGACCGCGTCGCGCAGTGGGCGTGGGACGACCAGCAACGCGCCAGCGAGGCTCCACGGAAACGGCAGACGACGCGCAATCCGTAGCGAGGCCGTCGACCGCAGATAGACCTGCCCAGCCTCGATGAGCACGATGCTGCGGGCCGTCTCGCGGCCGATGCCATACGGCGCGAGCAACGCAGCGGCTGTGGGCGACTGCGACGCGCCGTACTTGAAATACCCGGCAGGGTCGCGGCGAGCAATGAACTTCACCGCCCCCTCGCAAAACGCGCACGTTCCGTCGAACAGGATGACCGCATGGTCATGCGCTGACGACGTTTCGGCGACCGCTGGCAAAGTTCGATGCCTCAAGGTGAAAACCGTGAGTCCACAGCATGTGCATGGGCGCGAATGTCGCCGTTCCTGCTGTTCGTCCATGCCTCGAAGAGATGTCTGTAGGGACACGCCAGGCACCGCGTGTCGTCACCCGCCACGGTTGCCGCGCACTGTTTGAGTTCTTCCCTATGCCGAGCCTTTGCCCGCTCGTCGACCGGTCTTCGGGTTGCCGACCAATGCCCTGGCTCTGCATAGAGGTAGAAGAGGATAGGTGTCAGACCGCGATGCCCGTTGGTTCTGGTGCAGACAGCGAATGGTCTTGGCGATAATGGATTATGGCGCATCGGCAAACAGAACGGAATCGCTCCTGCCGACCGTTGGTTCGACGACGACATCATTCTGCTCTGCCTTCGCTGGTATTTTCGCTTCAAACTGAGTTACCGGGACCTGGTCGTAATTTTAGGTGAACGGGGTTTGAACCGCCCCGGGTTTTCCGGAGACAGTTTTAGTTGAGTCCGGCCTCGACGAGGCGGGCCTGTTGCTGCTGATAGTACATCTGTTCGAACGCGGCCGGTGGTATGTCGCCAATCGGTCCTAGGAGCCTGTCGGCCATAAGAAGTCTGCAACAAAGAATCAACAACTTACAGACCAGGGATGGCTCGTAAGTTGTTGGTTCTTGCTTCGAGGGAGCCAATTCCCGACAGGCTCCTAGGAGCCGCTGGTCGTTGAACCAGGACACCCAGTGGAGAGTGGCGAAGTCGACATCGTCGACTCCCTTCCACGGGCCGTCCTTTCGAATGACCTCGGTCTTGTACAGGCCGATCACCGATTCGGCCAGCACGCGGCCCTGGTGGCTTCCTCGACGGGAGAGGGGACACCGGGCAGGTGAGCGACGGCGATGACTCGGTCACGGCGGACCTCCTGGCGACCCTGAAGAACGATCGGGTGCTGGAGTCAAGTTCGTCAGAAGAGCCTGAAGAAACTGTGTTCCCGCTTCTTCCAGATCAGCCCCGATGTCAAAAAACAAACTGCGAACCTCCACAGCCCTTGAGTCAACCGCATCACCCGTCGGACGGACCGTCACGACCACATCGGCCCCCGCCCTTGACGGATACACCAGGAAGGCATGTTTCACCCCCATGCGTGCCGCATAGGCGACCACCTGCTGGATGTCAGTCGCCTTCGGCCGTTCCGCGGTCTTGTATTTCGTGTCGAGGACCGCGAGGGGACAATATGTTCTCCGATCACGAATCAGCACATCGATCACGAATTCGAGAGGAACATTTGCAGTCAAACGAGCGGAAAACTGAAGCACGGCCTCAAGATCATGCGGCAGGTGGTTCGCAAGCCACCTTGCCACGAATGATTCGAACAGGTTGGGCATATCCAGGCAAAATGGAATGAACGCACGGCCACCCTCGGCCAGGTGCGGCCCGGCATGTTCCAGTAGAAGGCGGCTTAACCCATGCATTGGCCGGTAGTCGTCGTTCAACCGGTTGTAGAGTCGCGCGATGCATGACTGCGGTGATTTCTCGACCAAAGGGATTGATCCTGCCATGGCACGGTATGCACGCCGAACCTGGTCGGCGACCGCGGGACGTCTTAGCCGAAACCGAGACGCCACGAAAAGGGTCCAGAGCAGGATCTCGTTGTCCTCTAACTCCGGGGTGAGATCTTCAAACCTGCAGCGAACGGCAGGATTCTTTCGCACGGCGTTGCGAAGATTACTGCGCGTGTCGACTCTGCCACGGACATACACCAGATCATCAACATGTTCCACGTATTGCTGATAGAGGCCTCTGCGCACACGGTCGAGCACTCGTCTGGCAAGGATGGACACGACGCGTGGGTATTCCGCTGATCGTGAACACGCGCCGGAGCGAAGCGACGGGTTAGCGTCTCAGTTTATTCCTTCAGAGTCCAGGTTTTCCCTGTTTTAGTCCTTTCCAAAATTATTGTGATAAATCGCCGCCGGCCTGTGTGTAACTGTGCGAAAGCCGGGAGCGTGTTTTGCGGAAGCTTTTGCAAGCAGCGGTGGAAATGATCAAGAGAAAGTCGGTCGAAGGCCACCATTCCCATTTGCACGGCTGCGGCAGTTTCCACAGGCCCGTGCCCTGCGTGAGGCGCGCGTTCCGCGCCCGGACCCGGATTCCTGCACTTCCTTCGCGCGAGGATTGCGCAGGAGCGACGATTGGGTCCGGGGCCGGCCTGGAGTACCCCCTGGCGGCGGCGTGTGGATGCATCGGTGCGCCGATCATCGGGACTCCTTCAACGTCTTGGGTTGGGTCTTGGTTTGCCGCATCGATGCCCCTTTCAGTTCGATACGGTGCGCATTGTGGAGGAGGCGATCGCAGATGGCGTCGGCCTGGTTCGGGTCGCCAATGACGCCGTGCCAGTCGGGGACCGGGAGCTGGCTGGCGATCAAGATGGCGGAACGTTCGCTCCGTTCCTCGACGACTTCGATCAAGTCCCGGCGTTCGGCATCGCGTAGCGGGGCCAGGAGCCAGTCGTCGATGGCCAGCAGATCGGTCTTGGCCAGCCGTGCCAGAACACGAGCGTAGGAGCCGTCGCCACGGCCGACCGCCAGTTGGTGCAAGAGCCGGGGCATTCGGACGTAGGCGGCATTGAAACCGCGCCGGCAGGCTCGTTCGACGAAAGCCGAAGCCAGAAAACTTTTCCCGATGCCGGTCGGACCGGAAATGATCAGATTGTGCCGGTCCCGGATCCACCCGCAGGAGCCCAGAGCGAGGACTTGGGAACGGTCCAGACTGCGACGATGTTTGAAGTCGACGTTTTCCAGCGATGCAGAGCTGTAGCGCAGCTTGGCCACGCGCAGACGCCGGGTGAGCTTACGGTGCTCCCGGGCCGTCCATTCTTCATCCACTAGAAGGCCCAGACGCTCCTCGAAACTCAGATCCGTGTACTGATTCGAGCGGCGTTGCTGCTCGAGGGCTTCGACCATGGCCGATAGCTTCATCTGGTTCATCTTCTCCAGGGTTTGTTCCATTAGCATGTGTGCTCTCCTCTGGCTCCGCATAATAGGCGGCGCCGCGAATGTTGTCGTGATGGGGCGTGGGTAGGGTTTCGGAATCCTCGAACGGCAAACGGTCCTGGGCCGAGGACAGGATGTTTTTGACGGTTCGGTAGCTATAGGACTGTAAGCGAAGTGCTCGGGCACTGGCGGCTTCGAGCCGCTGGGCGCCGTAGCGGCGTCCCAGGCTCATCAATCCCAGGCAGGAGCGGTACCCCTGCTCAGGATGGGGCCACCGTTTTATCATCTCCTCGGCCAGTCGGCCGGTCTGAGAGCCGGTTTTCTCCGCCCAACGGATCAGCCGGGATGGTGTCCATGCCGCATGGGCTCGATGGGAACTGGGCATATGTTCCGACAAAGTCGACGGTTGGTGATCGTAGCGGCGAGGATGAGAGGCGACGCGCCGGCCTTTGTGGTAGACCTCGACAATCGAGGCGGTGTAACGCGCTTCCAGGGTTTCTTGGATCAACTGGTAGGGCACGCTGTAGGGATGGTGATCCACGGTCACGTGGTAGTCGATATTGGCACGACAGCCCTTCCGCTCGGCCTGTTCATACCGATCGGTCGGTAGTGGCTGTAGGGCCGGTCGATCCAGCCTTTCGTAGAGTTCCAGGCGGGACACGCGAAGCTTCTGCATCGGCCGCTGGTTCAGTTCCAACAGCAACTTTCGAATCGCCCCGTTCAAGTCCGCCAGACTGAAGAACGTGTGATTCCGGATTCTGGCCAGGAGCCAACGCTGTGCCAGAAGGACCGTGGCTTCGATTTTTGCTTTGTCTTTGGGTTTCCGAGGCCGGGCCGGAATGACAACGGCGCCGTAATGTTCTGCCTCATCCTGGTAGGTGCGATTCACTCCTGCTTCGTAGCGGCAGGACAGGGTAATGGCACTCTTGAGTTGATCGGGAACCCAGATCCGGCTCGATCCGCCGAAGAACTCCACCATGCGAATATGTACGCCGATCCAGTCGGCGAGTTTCTGGCTCGGTGTCGCTTCGGCGTAGGTATAACCGCTGGCGCCCAGCGCGGCCACGAACAACTCGACTGGTTTAGTTGTGCCCGTCCGCGGATCCGTCAGTTCTGGCCGTTTGCCGGAAAAGTCGATGAAGGTCTTCTCGCCGGCGCGGTGCACCTGCCGCATCGAGGGCTTCAGTTTCTGGGCCCACCGCCCGTAGATCACACAGAACTGGCTGTAGGCATATCCCTTTGGATTCGCTTCCCGGTACTCTTCCCAGAGCAGGTGGAGGGTGACTCCAACACGCTTCAACTCCTGGTGGATCCGTTCTACATCCGGAGCCACCCGTTCCCGGGAGCCCGGTCCCGCGCGGGGAAACAGCCGCGCTTCAAGCGCTGCCTCGTCCAGGTCTTCGGGCAGCGGCCAGTCCAGTCCGGCCTGCTTGGCCCGTCCCAAGTAGTCCGCAACGGTGCCCAAGCCCACGCGACATGCGCTGGCGATCGCCCGGTGGCTGAGTTGTTGGTCGTGTTTGAGTCGTAGAATCTCGCGTATCTGTCTCATCGGTAGTCGTTTCGTTGCCATCAAGGCCCTCCTGTGCTTCAGGAGAACCTAAAAGCTCCAAACTTCGCTACCGACGAGTGATCACGATGGCCGGAATCGGTGTTCAGGATCACCGGAATCACTGTTCAGGATCCCGGAATCCGCGTTCACGATCCCGGAATCGGTGTTCACGATGGATCGGAATCAGTGTTCAGGGTGGTCCGGAATACGCACAATGACAGAGTTGTCCAGAAGCTTCATTCCGGCGCGCCAACCAGCCCCAAAATCCACCGTCCCACTGGCACCCGCCCAATATTCTTTTCCAGTGTCTGTGGCGGCCGACTCCACACTCAGCCAGTCGTTGGTACCCGCTTGAACTTCCGGCGTTCGGCCACGGCCGAGCTAGGCTCCAGCGCGACCGTCTTCAGTTCCCTCTCGCTATGATTCCCTGCCCCCGGATCGACTAATTCTCCAGAAACATAGAGGCAGAATCAAAACCCGTCCGCGAGTGCTGTCCGTTCCCCCGGCCGATTGCGACCATCGTGCTTCGGATGGATTAGAGATGATAGTACGGGCCCAGGAATCGGCGCAGGAACCCAGCGGCTCCTGGCGGCCCTGTTCGCTGCCGTGCAGCCATCCCGGCCATCGTCAAGAGTACGTCCGCACCCACGGGCCCAGGAACGCCGCTTCGGGCAGTTCGTGGTGGTGGGAAGCGGCCGGGGAGATCCCCCAGGTTTCCCGTTGTTCGCTCTGACGGGCCCGCGATCCACCGCGCCGAATGTTGTCTTCGCCATTTTCTCGTTGCCTTGGCTTGTTACGGTGGGGACCGGCGCAGGGGCCGCGGCCAGATCGCTACGCTCACGGCCAGACCGCGTCTGTCACGGCCCCTGCTCTTGGACCGGTTATTCCCCACGTTCCTGCACTCGGCGACGGACCCCTGGGCGGGTTTGTCCGCTGACGCCTGTTCGGGTGAGCGACACACGCTCCAAACCCTTTAACCAGGAGAATTCAATCAATGGCTACCAACAACAATTCAAAACCCGCAGCGGAACTCAGGATCGGAACCGTCAAGGCGACTGTTTGGGAAAACGAAGTCGGCGGGATCACCCGGCACAAGGTCACCTTTTCGCGGATCTACCGCGATGGCGAGCAGTGGAAGACCACGCAGAGCTTCCGTTTCGTCAACCTGCTCTCCGTTGCCAAGCTCGCCGACCAAGCGGACACGCTCATCGCCGGGCGCAAGGCCGAGGCGGCCCCGGCGGCTGGCGATAACGAATCCAGCTAAGCGCCGCACCTTCCGGCGGCGGGTTAAACCCCGTCGCCTTTTTTAGTGGACGCCCTTGCCGGCGAAAGGACGGCACGCGCTTTCAGAAACGATCACGGCGCAGGATCCTTCAGCAGACTCTGCCATGGGGTGGGTGCGAAAGGGCGGCACAGCGCAACCTGAGGCGGGGTTTTTCGCTCGATCCACGGAAATGTCCCGACGCGCGCGCGGATCGGCGCACAAAATCCGTTTGTTTCCATTGGTATCCCAACGGCCGATCATCGTTTCTATCCGGCTGCGCCGGTTGTACCCTTTCAGGATAATACAGGACCGGGAAGCGGCTTTGCCGCAGGCCCCGCCCGCGCGGTCGATGAAGATGATGGGTGTGGCGTGGCGCGGTTCTGGGTGGCTGGAACAGCTGCGGAGAAACTCTCCTGTCACCGCCTCTGAGGAGTTGGTGGACGGGGTAATCTGATACGGTACGGATAATGGGAGACTATGCAACTTGATGGTGTGGTAGTGCGGACGATTGAAGGCAAAAGTGAGCTGCGGCACCGGGAATGCGTAGCCGGGGATGTTATCGAGAACGACAGTCCGGTGCTGAGACGTCTTTCACGAAGTGACTTCGCGACCCAGCGTGCTTACATGGAGCGGAAAGAGCAAGCTCGAAGCTGCACCTATTGCGCCGGGATCATCTCCACCGAAGGGTAAGCGACGGCGCCTAAGCGTTTCGGGGGGCGTACCCAGTGAAGCGATAATTTCCGCTGAGAGACGATTCTGAAGCCAGAAAAGACCCTTTTGAGGAGAAACCGGGGGTCTAAGCGACTGGGGCGGATGACCCGTTCGGTCTGGACCCCGAGGCCGGACAGAACCTACAGGGGGAAGGAGAGCATGGCGAAGAGATCCATCAGTGATTGCCGAAGGGCAATTCAGATTGCGCGTGGCCTGGACATGACAACTCTGGGCATGACCGTGACACTGGGTGGGGAGCAGATACTCATCACCGACCTTAGAGTCATAGATAAACAATGGGTTAGCGGCGACAGGCGCTTTACGCCCAAGGAGAAGGAACTTCTAACGAAGCAGGCGAGAGCCATCATTGCGGAAGACGAAGCGTTCAGAAACCGCTTTCGCACCCCGCCAATCATCTCCATCACAGAGTGCCAGGAGGCGATTGCGATTGCTGGAGGCATCCCCATCACACTGCGCGGTGAGACGATGTTCATCACCGAACTCAAAACCTATCGGATGAGCAAGTGGGTCAGCGGAGATCGGCGCTTTACACCCAAGGAGAAGGAACTTCTAACGAAGCAGGCGAGAGCCATCATTGCGGAAAACGCCCCTCTGCCTGCCCCGCCAGAATAGACCCTGAGCAAAGAGGCGGAGGCGATCAAGGCCGATAAACCGGCCGTGCGCATCATCCAGTTCAGGCGGGGCGGCGAGTCCGCGGTTGCTGTGCGGCGGTTCTCGTTCGAGACGCTGCACTGGGACCGGGTGGCCGATATGCGGAAGCTGCGGCAGTTGCGCGGCTCGATTGACGAGGGCGGCCCCGGCTGTGCAGGTCGGGCAAACATGCGACGGGCACGAGCTTCAGAAACGACTCGATCGCTCCGTGGCAACGTTGTTCTTCCAGTTCATCAGCCGTTGCTAAAAGCGCGATCTGATGATCCCGACCAGCAACCCGAGCTTAGCTTTTGGGAGTTGGGTACATCTTCGGGCACCGGGTGATTCCCATCACGACTCGCGCCCGGATATATGGTACCATACTGGTACGTAACCAGTATGGTACTAAGGATTTATATGGTCATTCTAATCGGAGGAGAGAAGGGCGGAACTGGAAAGTCTACGATAGCCACCAACTTAGCGGCCTGCCTAGTCGGCCGCAGTGAGGATGTGGTTCTTTTGGATGCTGATTCACAGGCCACCGCCACTCGGTGGGTCCAGCGACGCAATAGCTCCCATACCGAGCTTTCCAAAGTCCACTGCATTCAGAAGACTGGGAACATTATCGAGACCATCCGCGATCTGGCCACCCGCTATCAACAAGTGATCATTGATGCTGGTGGTCGTGATTCCGAGGAGTTGCGCTCTGCGATGGTCGTCGCCCAAAAATTCTATACCCCGTTGAAGGCTTCCCAGCCAGACCTTGAAACCGCCTTGACCATCAATAAACTCGTAAAACTTGCCCGTGGACTCAACCCAAATCTCAAGGCCTATGCTGTCATTTCTATGGCGCCGACTCATCCAGCCATCACCGAAGCTCAAGAAGCCAACGAACTTCTGATGGAACTTTCTACAATTGAACTCTCCGTGGCTTTCATCCGAGAACGCAAGGTTTTCCGCGACGCGATGGTGGAAGGTAAAGGGGTGATCGAGTGCAACAACAGAAAAGCGAAGGCCGAGATTCAACTCCTGGCCGAGGAGGTCTACGATGGATAAACGGCAAAGATTCCACCTGCCCAAGGAACAGAAAGTGGCAGCATCTGCCCAAGAAAAAGTCACGGCTTTTGTTCAAGGAATCCGCTATGAAGGGAATCCTGACTTGCCCTGGGCCGGACTGAACCCAAAATCTAAGCCGACAAGCGGCATCAACCTAAGATTGAATGAGTACCAGCTTGCATTGCTGCGCTTTGTGGCGAAGCATGAGGATCGAAGTCAACAGCAAGTCACCAAGCGCTTGTTAGTTCCAATCCTGGAAGCTAGAGCCCAAGAGATAGTGGGCGGCTCAATTCTCGAATAAACAGAACGCGATTGATATCTGTACCGCACCAGTACCACACCAGTATGGTATTGTGCTCTAGGAGCCTGTCGGGAATAAGAAGTCTGCAACCAAGAATCAACAACTTACAGACCAGTGATGGCTCGTAAGTTGTTGATTCTTGCTTCGAGGGAGCCAATTCCCGACAGGCTCCTAGAGGTTTCGGGCGCCGACCAAGACGATTTGCAAGATAAAATCAGAGACTGCTTGTTGGTATTGCCGTGGATGAGGAGGGAAGCCGGGGTGTCCTGGGCTGCGCCACCACTCATATCATATGAATGATAATGTCTGCCGGCTCAACCGGTCGATGCAACACATGCATTAAATGTTTGCCTCCTCCGCAGAATTTGTGGGCAGTCCAAAGGCCTGTGCGCACATAAGTAATTGAAACAAAGTACCTTATTCTTTTGTTCGACGGCGAATATTCCAGTACCCACTTCGGTCGGACGCCTACACCCGGTGCCCGGAGCCCCCGCCGGAGGCCCCGTTCCCCATCGCCCACACCAGCCGACACCGCGGAGCGCAGCCGAGGGTCAAGGCCGGCGCAGCCGCCGAGCTTGCGAGGGAAGCCTTGAGGCTTGGCGAGCACCGTGGTCTCCTCAAGCGGCGATGGAAGACGGTTTTACCCACAAATTCTGCGGAAGACCCAAATGTTTCTGCCGGAGTTGCGAACTCCAGCGTCTTGCGTGGCCGCTCGTTGAGCTGCCGAGCAACCGCGTCCAAATGTTCCTGTGAGTGTACCGACAGATTCGTCCTTTTGGGAAAGTTCGAAGCAGACCATTGGTGTTCTCATTCGATCCGCGCTGCCATGGACTCCGTGGGTCGCAGAAATAGACGGCAATGTTTGTCGCCAGGGTAAACCGCTTGTGATCCGCCATTTCCAGACCGCGATCCCCGGTCAGTGATTTGTAGAGTTCCGTCGGTAGTGGATGCGCCTGTTCGATGAGCGCGTTGACAACAGTTTCGGTCTTCTTGTTGGGAACCTTCGCCAGCATCACATAACGCGAGTGACGTTCGACCAGAGTGGCGATGTAGGTGTGCCTCGATCCGGCGATCAGATCCCCTTCCCAGTGACCGGGGACCGCACGATCTTCGACTGAAGCCGGGCGCTCACGGATCGAGATCATGTCTTCGATCTGTCCCTTTCCATGGCCTTTCCGGCTCGCTTTTCCAGATCGGCGAATCGTGCGTCTTGTCCGCAGATACTGAGTCAGTTCTTTCTTCAAAACCCTGCGGGCCTGGACAAAAAGGCTGCGATAGATCGTCTCGTGGGACACGTGAAGCGACTCGTCTTCCGGATATGAGTGTTTCAGCCAACCGGCGATTTGCTCGGGCGACCAGACCTGCCGCAGTTTCTCTTCAACAAGCTGCCGTAAGCGGGGACTGCGAGGCTAACCGGCCCGCCTTCGGACGGCGCGCCCGCTCCCAGGTCCGCTCATCGGCTTCCGATGCCCGATAGCTATCAGAGCCCCCGTTTCGGCTGACCTCCCGGCTCACCGTCGATGGCGACCGACCCAGTCGCACGGCAATCGAACGGATCGATTCTTTGGCCGCAATACCTCTGGAGATCTCTTCACGTTCGACCAGAGTCAGTGCCCGCGATGACCGGCAACGGGACTGCGGACGGATGCCCCCGTACACGGCCAGTTGACGATGAATCGCCGATCCCCCTCTGTCCAGCACGCGTCCGATCGATTGGGACGACTCCCCCCGCTGCCAGCGATCCCACACCTCGACCCGCTCGGTCGCTGTGAACCATAGCCGCTTCCTCATCCGCTTGTTCTTTCGTTTCTTGGCCATACACTTCACCTCTCTTCTTATGTGAAGTGTTGCATCGACCCCTTGAAATCACCTCCTTTATCATTCATAAGTGCGCCGCTCTCCGATCAGGGATCAGGTCCGGGGAAGCCGGCATAATGCCGGATCGCGCTATAACGTGTAGTAATAAGAGGGATTCCAGGTACCTGCCCAATTTGCGCGGTTTCAAAGACTTCCTGTGAATTTTCCACACACTGCAGGGCATAGACACCGCTCATCTGGACCGTCAGGGGGTGGAACAAACTCTTCCGGTCCACGAGCGCCCAGAAGACCATGGCCGCCTTGGTTCGAAGCTGTCCCGAACTTAGTTGAAACTTTCGATGGCAAACCGTATACGGCTTGGTCGATTGCAATAACTTCTTCGTCTCATGCGAACGGGTGTTTCGCCCCAAGCGCGAAGGTCGCCCCGCCCATTGGGAGCTGAGGTGTGCCGAAACGGTATTGGATTCGCGGGCTCGGCGACCCCGAGCCGGATCGACCCTGGATTAACAGGAGACGCCCGTTGGAGATGGCTCCCGCCAAGACCGCGGTATTCCTGAACAAGCCATCGTCTTGCAGCCGGTCTTGAATAGTCATATAAATAGTCAGAACAGCGAATGCGGAAGGGACACATGAGCAAGGCGTGGCAGGTTCAGGAGGCGAAGGCCCGATTTAGCGAGTTTCTTGAGGCGAGCGTCAGGGAAGGGCCGCAGATCGTGACGAAGCGAGGCGTGGAGGCGGCGGTACTTTTGCCGATCGATCAGTGGCGGAAGTTGCGGGCGCTGGCGAAGCCCGATCTAAAGGAATGGCTGCTCGCACCGGAAGCCAGGACGGAGACGCTCACACCGCCGCGGACGCGCCGCCGCCATCGCCCGCCATTGGCCTTCGAGTAGCCCGGTGTACCTTTTAGATACCAATGTTGTTTCGGAACTGCGCCGTCCCAAACCTCACAAGGCGGTGTTGAACTGGATCGAAACGGTTCCCGCCGACCGGCTGTTCCTGTCCGCGGTCACGGCCGGAGAAATTCAGGCCCGTATCGAGAGGACGCGCGAGCAGGACACGGCGAAAGCGGCGGAACTGGAATCCTGGCTCGGCCGTGTCATCGACGGCTACGGTATCCTGCCGATGGACGTGGCAGCTTTTCGGGAATGGGCGCGCCTCAAGCACCGGCAGTCGGATTCGTTGTTCGAGAATGCGATGATCGCCGCCACGGCTCGCCTTCATCGGCTGACGGTGGTGACGAGGAATATTCGCGATTTCTATAAATTCGAGGTGGAATTGTTCGATCCGTTCAAGGGCAAGTGAACGGGACCGCACAGGAGAGATCTGAGGGCCGGCCGCACCTATCTTTTCGCACGTGTCGCTCAAGACCGGGGCACAACGCGAAGAGATCAAAAACCCGGGTTGCCGGTGGTCCGGTAGCTGGTGCGACGGATATGGGAGAGGGCAATGGCACGAGGACGGAAGGGGAAGGCGCAAGAAGAAGCGGCCGCTGAACTGGGCACCGGTGGTGCGACGACCGGCTATGAGGTCAAACTTTGGCAGATGGCCGACACCTTGCGCGGCTCAATGGACGCGGCTGAATACAAGCATGTCGTCCTTGGGATCATATTTCTGAAATACATTTCCGATGCCTTCGAGGAGAGGCACGCCCTCCTCGAAAGCGAAAGGGAACAAGGCGCCGACCCGGAGGATCCGGACGAGTACCGTGCCGAGAACATCTTCTGGGTGCCGCCTGAGGCCCGCTGGACACATCTCAAAGCCCAAGCAAAGCAACCTACCATCGGCCAGCTCGTCGACGATGCGATGGCCGGGATCGAGCGCGACAACCCGGCGCTCAAGGACGTGCTGCCCAAGGACTATGGCCGCGCCGCACTCGACAAACAGCGGCTTGGCCAGATTATCGACCTCATCAGCAACATCCGGGTAGGTGATGCCGAAGCCCGATCGAAGGATGTGCTCGGCCGTGTCTACGAATACTTCCTGTCCCAGTTCGCGAGTGCAGAGGGTAAAAAGGGCGGCGAGTTCTACACCCCCCGCTGCATCGTCAACCTCCTGGTCGAGATGCTGGAGCCTTTTTCAGGACGGGTCTATGACCCCTGCTGTGGTTCCTCCGGCATGTTCGTGCAATCGGTCGAATTCATCCGTGCGCACTCCAGCGGTAATGGAAATGGCGGAAAAGCCCCCAGGGGTACCCGAACCGATATCTCGATCTACGGTCAGGAATCGAACTACACGACCTGGCGGCTGGCGAAGATGAACCTCGCGATCCGGGGCATTGAAGGTCAGATCGCCCATGGCGACAGCTTCCACAACGATCGCCATCCCGACCTCAAGGCCGACTTCATCCTCGCCAATCCCCCATTCAACATCTCCGACTGGGGCGGTGAGCGGCTCACCGATGACAGGCGCTGGCAATATGGCACCCCGCCCAAGCGCAACGCCAACTTCGCCTGGGTCCAGCATATCGTTCACCACCTGGCCCCGGCCGGTGCCGCCGGCTTCGTGCTTGCCAACGGCTCAATGTCATCGAGCCAGTCCGGAGAAGGCGTCATTCGCAAGAGTCTGGTCGAGGCCGATCGGGTGGACTGCATGGTCGCGCTACCGGGCCAACTCTTTTACTCCACCCAGATCCCGGCCTGCCTGTGGTTTCTCGCCCGCGACCGCAAAGGGGGCAAGTTTCGTGACCGCCGGGGCGAGGTGCTCTTCATCGACGCCCGCAAGATGGGCCGGATGGTGGACCGCACGCATCGCGAACTCACCGATGAAGACATCAGCCGTATCGCCGATACCTACCATGCCTGGCGCGGCGAGGCCGGCGTGGGCGACTACGCCGACACTCCCGGATTCTGTAAAGCCGCGACACTGGAAGAAGTCCGCAAGCACGGCCATGTGCTAACCCCCGGCCGCTATGTCGGCGCGGAAGCCCAGGAGGACGACGGGGAGCCGTTCGAGGAGAAGATGCAGCGTCTTTCCGTGGAACTGCGTCAGCAGCAGGCCGCGGCACAGAAGCTGGATGCGGCGATCGCCGACAATCTAACGATGCTCGGTTTTGGAAGCGATGAATAAAGTATGAAGGATTGGAGGCATTAGTCGTGATCGAATACGACAAGTTTCAGATGTCCCTCAAACGTCTTG
The DNA here is from genome assembly GCA_965263045.1 of Terriglobia bacterium. Lineage (GTDB taxonomy): Bacteria > Acidobacteriota > Terriglobia > 20CM-2-55-15 > 20CM-2-55-15. Next base: position 49,533 of record CBDHGK010000026.1, on the reverse strand, counting down.
AGGAGCAGTACGAGAACCAGAGGGAAGCCGATACCTTCCTGCCGGAACTAATCCGGGATGCCATCGCTGAATCGGTCATTCAACGTTTCGAGACCTGCTATGACTGCCTCTGGAAGGTATTGAAAAGGTATCTAATTGAAGAACTGGGCATCGCGGATGCGCCCAACAGTCCCAACCCCATCTTCAGACGGGCTCATGAGAACGATCTGTTCACCACTTCGCTGGAGCAATGGTTGCGATACGCTGCCGCCCGTGTCGATACCGCTCACGACTACGACGGCGCGAAGGCGCAAGCCTGCCTGGAACTCATACCAGCCTTCATCGACGACGCCATAGGCCTCTACCAGACCATGAGTGGGAAGACATGGGACTAGATCAGGCCATCGATATCACTACAGAACAGAGCAAGATCGTCCTGGAGTTGCTCGAACGGCACCTGCCGAATACTACCGCCTGGGTTTACGGCTCCCGCGCCAAATGGACGTCACGTCCACAATCCGACTTGGATTTAGTAGTTTTCGCAACGCCGGAGCAAAGCGGCCGAGTTTCCGATCTCAGAGAAGCTTTCGAGGAAAGTAACCTGCCGTTTCGGGTGGATCTGTTCGTTTGGGACGCCGTGCCTGAATCATTTCGCAAGCAAATTAAAGTGGAGCATTTGGCGCTGGTGGAACGGAAAAAGCGTGTTGTGGAGATGGGGTGGATCCATTGCACTTTGGCGGACGCTTGCAGCGCAATTAATTATGGACTGACGGCAGCCGCAGCGAATGACTTTGCCGGACCCAAGTTTCTCCGAATTACGGACATTGTTTCCGGGCAACTCGATTGGAATACCGTGCCGCATGTCGTAGCTGATGATGAAATCATAGTGAAATATCGACTGTATGATGGCGACATCGTTATAGCTCGAACTGGTGCATCAACGGGGGCGAGCTTGTACGTGAAGAACCCTCCGCCTGCTGTATTCGCCTCTTACTTAATACGTTTGCAGACAAAACCAGATTTCGACGCTCGTTTCCTTGCCTATTACCTGAAATCAAAGGAATTTTGGGGATTTATCCGTGGTGTCCTCGGCGACAAGTCCGCCCAGCCGAATGCAAGTGCCTCCACGATGACCGCCGCGCCTTTGAGCGCTCCAAGGGACAAGACCGAACAACGCGCCATCGCGCACATTCTGGGAACACTGGACGACAAGCTCGAGCTGAACCGGCGGATGAACGAGACGCTGGAGGCGATGGCACGGGCGCTGTTCAAGTCCTGGTTCGTCAATTTCGACCCTGTGCGGGCCAAGATGGCAGGTCGCGATACCGGCCTTCCGAAACACCTTGCGGACCTCTTTCCTGACCGGCTCACCGAGTCGGAGGTGGGCCTGATTCCGGAGGGATGGAACACTGCAACTCTCGGCGAACATGTAGACAATTATGATTCGAAGCGCGTTCCTGTTTCGGGAGCCGAGAGGGCAAAGCGACAAGGGCCATTCCCTTATCATGGCGCAGCTGGGGTAATGGATCATGTCGACAATTATCTGTTTGACGGAATCTACCTTCTAATCGGAGAGGACGGCTCAGTCATTCGCGAAGGCGGGCTGGCGGTTACTCAGTACGTTTGGGGGAAGTTTTGGGTCAATAACCACGCTCATGTCCTTCAAGGCAAGGGCCCGGTCAGCACAGAACAGATTTATCTGTATTTCCACTTCGAGCGGGTTGCGCCGTATGTCACTGGTGCCGTTCAGCCGAAGCTGTCTCAGGGCAGAATGAACAACATGCCATTCTTGTTCCCTGGTGCTGCTATCTGCAAGGGTCTTTCGGCAGTGATTTCGCCTTGGTTTGCACGGCGACGCGCTTGCGCCGTGGAGGGCAAGACTCTTGCCACCCTGCGCGACGCGCTCCTGCCCGAGCTTATCTCTGGGGATCTCCGTTTAAAGGACGCCGAGACCTTCCTCGAACGGGCGTTATGATGGCTGAGCTCCGAACTGCTCCTTTCGTCATGCATAGTGCGCGCGATGCTATGGCAGCTGGCCTCACGCATATTGAGGCACAGGTGAAAGGCATCGAACAGGCCGTCGTTGAAAATCCGAGCCTCGTATTTGACCTCGCAAAGACGCTGATCGAGAGCACTTGCCGAACGGTGCTCGGAGACCGGTCGATAGCCTATGCCGACACTGATGATCTTCCGGATCTCTTCAGGTCCGTAAGTCGGCACTTGCCCTTCCTCCCGTCGACCGCTAGCGAGGCTGCCAAGGTACGTAAGAGCCTAAAGAAAACGCTTGGCGGGATTAGCACTGCCATCCAGGGCATTTGCGAGTTGCGCAACCAGTGCGGCTTCACCTCGCATGGCTCTGATGGGCCGCGCCCTGTTATGGAGGGCGTTCAGGCCTTACTCGCCGCCGAGGCCGCAGATACGATCATAGGCTTCCTTCACCGCGTGCACCGCCAGGACCGCACCTCGCTACCAGCAGCGAGGGCGTCCTTCGACGACAACTTCGCCTTCAACGAAAGTTTGGATGAAGCCTTCAGTCCCTTCCGGATCATCGACGTTGAGTTCCGTCCGAGCGAGGTGCTGTTCACACTGGAGCCAGAAACTTACCGTATCTACGTCGCAGACTTTGACGGCGGTGCCGATTCTGAAACCATAGCTTCCGTCGGCGGCGAGGTTCGGCCGTGAGTGACATTGGTGTGACGGAGTCCGTCATCGAACAGGCCGCGCTCGCTTGGCTGGAGAGCATGGGCTGGCGCATCGCTTATGGGCCCGAAATCGCCCCAGATACATCAAGCGCCGAGCGAGACGGCTACGGGCAGGTGGTGTTGGAGCAGCGCCTGCGTCATTCCCTCGCCCGGCTCAACCCGGATCTTCCCGCCGAAGCGCTGGACGATGCCTTTCGCAAACTGGCCCACCCGGAAGGGCCGACACTGGAAACCCGCAATCGGACCTTCCATCGCATGCTCGTGGATGGCGTCACGGTGGAGTACCGGGCTTCCGACGGTGCAGTTCGTGGCGCTCAGGCCTGCGTGCTCGATTTTGACGATCCCGCCAACAACGACTGGCTCGCCGTTAACCAATTCACCGTCGTCGAGAACAAGCATGAGCGCCGCCCAGACATTGCGCTGTTCGTCAACGGCTTGCCTTTGGGGGTGATCGAACTCAAGAATCCGGCCGACGAAGATGCGACGATCTGGACCGCCTGGCAACAGCTCCAGACCTACAGGGTCGAGTTACCCACGCTGTTTGCCATGAACGCGGCCTTGATCGTCTCGGACGGTGTGGAGGCTCGTATCGGCACCTTCACGGCCGGACGGGAGTGGTTCAAACCCTGGCGCACGATCTCCGGCGAGACCCTGGCCACTCCGCACCTACCCCAGCTGCAGGTGATGCTGGAAGGCGCCTGCGCGCCGAGCCGTTTCCTCGCGCTGGTCCGCGATTTCATCGTGTTCGAGGATGACGGGAGCGGCTCGCTGGTTAAGAAGATGGCCGGCTACCACCAGTTTCATGCAGTCGAGGTGGCGGTCGCGGAGACCCTGCGGGCGGCTGAGTTGAGTCAGACGGCAGAGAAGCTCGAAGAAGCTGGCCGCCATGAGCCGGGCCGCAAGGTGGGCGGCGCACCCGGTGACCGGCGCATCGGTGTGATCTGGCACACGCAGGGCTCGGGCAAGAGCCTGAGCATGGCCTTTTATGCTGGGCGCATCATTCGCGAGCCGTCCATGGCCAACCCCACCATCGTTGTATTGACGGATCGAAACGACCTGGACGACCAGCTCTTTGGCACATTCTCCCGATGCCAGGATCTGTTGCGCCAACCGCCCGTGCAAGCGGCAAGCCGGGCGGATCTGCGCACCAAGCTCGCGGTCGAATCGGGGGGTGTGGTGTTCACCACTATCCAGAAGTTCTTTCCCGAGGAGCAGGGTGACACCCACCAGGCGCTTTCCCAGCGCCGCAATATCGTGGTCATTGCTGACGAAGCCCACCGCAGCCAGTACGATTTCATCGACGGCTATGCCCGCCACATGCGCGATGCCTTGCCCAAGGCCTCCTTTGTCGGCTTCACGGGAACGCCTATCGAGCTTCGGGACGCCAACACCCGGGCCGTATTCGGTGACTACATCAGCATCTATGACATCCAGCGCGCCGTCGAGGACCAGGCCACGGTACCGATCTACTACGAAAGCCGCCTGGCCAAGCTCACCCTCGACGAGAGCGAGAAACCGACTATCGATCCAGAGTTCGAGGAAGCCACCGAGGGTGAGGAGATCGGGCGTAAGGAGAAGCTCAAGACCAAGTGGGCACAGCTGGAAGCCATCGTTGGTTCCGAACAGCGCCTGGCGCTCGTCGCCCAGGACATCGTTGCCCACTTCGAGCAGCGCCTTGAAGCCCTCGATGGCAAGGCGATGGTGGTGTGCATGAGCCGCCGCATTTGCGTTACCCTCTATCGGGAACTGGTCCGCCTGCGCCCCGATTGGCATCACGAGGATGACGACAAGGGAAACCTCAAGGTTGTGATGACTGGAGCTGCTTCCGATCCGCCCGACTGGCAACCGCTAATCCGCAACAAGGCTCGGCGTGAGGCGCTGGCGAACCGATTCCGCAATGCGGACGATCTGCTGCAAATCGTGCTGGTGCGCGACATGTGGCTTACCGGCTTCGATGCGCCGTGCCTGCATACCATGTATGTGGACAAGCCGATGCGCGGACACGGCCTGATGCAGGCAATCGCCCGGGTCAACCGCGTGTTCAGGGACAAGCCCGGAGGTCTGGTCGTCGATTACCTGGGCCTGGCCCACGAACTCAAGCGCGCATTGGCAACCTACACTGAAAGCGGCGGCACCGGGAAGACCGCGCTCAATCAAGAGGAAGCGGTGGCGGTGATGCTGGAGAAGTACGAAATCTGCTGTGGCCTGTTCCACGGCTTCGACCGGTCCAAGTGGACTACCGGTACGCCTCGGGAACGCGTCGGCCTGCTACCCGCCGCGCAGGAGCACATCCTGGCGCAAGAAAATGGCAAGGACCGCTGTGTGCAGTCGGTACGCGAACTCTCGCAAGCTTTCGCGCTTGCCGTGCCCCACGAGGAGGCGATCCGTGTCCGCGACGACGTGGCGTTCTTCCAAGCCGTCCAGTCAGTTCTGGCCAAGCGGTCTCCGGCCGAGGCGCGACCAGAAGAGGATCTGGATCATGCGGTGCGCCAGATCGTCTCCCGCGCGGTGGTCTCCAAAGGCGTGATCGACATCTTCGCCGCCGCCGGCCTGGAGAAGCCCGATATCTCGATCCTGTCGGATGAATTCCTTGCCGAGGTGAGGGGCATGCCACAACGCAACCTCGCTGTCGAGCTGTTGCAAAAGCTCTTGAAAGGTGAACTTGCCACCCGCCGGAAGAAAAACGTGGTGCAGGCGCGATCATTCGCTGAGATGCTGGAGCAGACGCTCCTCCGCTACCAAAATCGCGCCGTCGAGGCCGCGCAAGTGATCGAGGAGTTGATCCAACTGGCCAGGGAACTGCGGGAGGCTACCGCTCGCGGCGAGAAGCTCGGGCTATCGGAAGACGAACTGGCCTTCTACGACGCCCTGGAGACCAACGACAGCGCTGTTCAGATACTGGGCGACGAAACCCTTCGAGCGATCGCGCGCGAGCTGGTGGAGACTGTGCGCGGCAACGTAACCATCGACTGGACCCTGCGCGAGAATGTGCGCGCCAATCTCCGCCGGCTGGTCAAGCGTACTCTGCGCAGGCACGGCTACCCGCCGGACAAGCAGGAGAAAGCGACCCGGACGGTACTCGAACAGGCCGAGGTGTTGTCCGCTGACTGGGCGGCGTGAGCCGCTATCCGGGAAGGCAGCCGCGCTTCAAGGTGCGCTGGCTACAATATCAGGCCGGTGCCATGGAGGCGCATAGTGCCCCAGAGAAGAGCCTGCTTCCTCGGAAACCCCGGAGCTTTTGCTTGAAATGTCCGACCAATAGGGAATCCATTGTGGAACACGTCACTCCGCCTTCAAGCCGAGAAACTGCCTTCAACTGCCCGCACTGCCATGCATTGGCACATCAGTCTTGGTACTCGTTAGGGGCCGAAAAGCGAGATAGCAATAATCCGCTCCCCATTATTTTTGAGCCGCGGGAATATCCGTACATCGGACGTACCAAAGAGGGCGTGCGTGTTTATACCCTAGTGGGCAACGTACACCTCTCCGAGTGCTTCAACTGCGAGAGGATATCCGTCTGGGTGAACGGTCGACTGGAGTATCCACGAGCTGGTGAGGCGCCGCCTGCTAATCCTGATCTCTCCGACGATATACGCCGAGACTACGATGAGGCCAGCCGCATTCTCGGGGAGTCGCCCAGAGGATCCGCTGCGTTGATCCGGCTCGCCATTCAAAAGCTTTGTAAGGAACTCGGTCAGCCTGGTGAGAACCTCAACGACGACATCGCCGCGCTGGTCAAAGCCGGGCTCGATACACGTGTTCAGAAAGCTCTCGATAGCATTCGTGTCATCGGCAACAATGCGGTTCATCCAGGCCAGATGGATCTACGTGATAACCGTGCGACCGCTGAGAGCCTGTTCGGTATGTTGAACCTAATCGCGGATAAAATGATCTCCATCCCCAAGCACATCGATGAGGTCTATGAGAAGTTGCCCGATAAGAAACGTAAAGCAATCGAGGAACGTGATGCCAGCGAGTCATAGTTAGGGCTGCTATCCTGAATTCTGCTTACCCTTCTGGAGCACCTCGGCCCACGTAGAGACGCCGGAAACGAAACTGGATCGGCTTCACGTGGATGATCGAAGTTTTTAAGAAGGCCGGATTGACGCCCCCGCTCGGATTCAGACAGAGAGCGAAGAAATAGAAAGCAGGAGGACAACGACATCATGAGTGCCGACTACACTCAAGAGAAGCTGTAGCAGGCCATCGGATCTGGCAGTATTTAAGAACGCCTCAAGTTCGCAGCCAGGTATCTCATCCAACTCAACAGCACGAAAAACGACTTGGCGTTCCCGGACGATTCGGGCGCGCAAGGCCGAGGTGATTTCGATACCGGTTTGCCGTTCTTCGTAATAACCAGCGGCTCTCCGGTCTGCGCCACTCGATCCAGTCGGTTGAGACACTTGGCTTTCAATTCGGATGCCTTTACGCTGTTCATCGGGCCTTCCATAAGATCATGGTCATGGCAACCGCCTTCCGGGGAGAAGACACCCATGGCAGAGCATTTTGTTCGGCATTGTCAGAGGGTAGGGACGGCCTTACGAACCCAATCCTGGCCGACGCCGGCCCCGAGCAGCTGGCGCTGCAGCGTTGCGGCCGCGCCCCTGTTGGTTCTCGCGAGGTGGGCAATTTGTCCACGGACGGATCGTTCCAGGGCAGCGGTGTCTTGCCCGGATCGCTTCGCACAGATCAGTTTGTGAACAGCTGATCGGATCTTGCTGCGGGCCTTGCGGCCAACACTCGGACCGTGGCATCCGTTCGTCACATATCCAGTTACGACACGCGGCACACTGGGCCCAGCGTTGCCGCATTTCTTGTGGCTCACGGAAAGGCCCACCTCCTTGAGTGTTTTGATGACAGGGCCGATCGCGTTGTGAGAGCCGATACCAGAAAGCGCCAGATCGTCTACGTAGGCAGACAGCGTCAGGCCAAGCTCATTCGAAATTGTTTCGAGGCGCTCAGCTGCGGTTGCGAGGTGCAGGTTTGCGAGCCGGTCGCTCGTCGGCGCGCCTTGGGGAAGGTGTCCACGGCGCGTCGTCAGCCGGGTGAGCAGCCCCGCTAGCCCTTGGCCCATACCCATCTTCCGGAAAATCTTGTACACCATTGCGTTCGTGATGGCAGGGAAGAATCCCTTGACGTCCACCTGGGCTATATGTGACCCATGCTGATGAAGCGTGGCGTTCGTCAGCGGTGAACGGCCCTTGACGCAGCCGTGCATCCACTCAGGCAGCGGCAGATCGACGAGGAGTCGATCCCTGATGCGCCGTTGTATGTCCTTGAGGTCTTCCTTCGGGTTGTCGATCAGCCTCGCCTTCCGGCTGATTTCCTGGCGGTCCCACTGATTGACATGCCAGCTAAATCGCTGATTGTTCCTCCTGGCTAGAATTGATTTCGCGTCGAAAAAGAGTGAATTCCGGTTAACTTGACATTGCCCGGACGAGGACAAAGTCGGCAACCGCCCCGTGTGGCTCGACGTGTGGCGAAGGGCTCTGCCTCGTTCGTGTGCATGGAATGGCGGACAGTGACTTCCGGTGGCGGCAGTCACCGGAAGTTTCATAACCTGAAGGCATCAACGTGGGTCGGTGCCAGCCGCCATCATAAAGGGGTCGGACAACGACGGCGAGAGGCGCAAGCGGTTCGAGCTCCATAACTTTGAACGAGGAACGGGTGCGGCATATGCAATTTTCGACGGAGAGCAGGGTATCGGACGACGCGGGAAATAGTGTCACCGTCTGGCGCGTCAATGCTCGTGCCCCAGCAGACCGAGTCTCGGTATCGACGCTCGTCAAATGCGGGCGCCCAGAGCACGCCATGCGCATGCTCGGGACAATCCGTGTTTCCAAGCCGGCGCACTTCCGGAACTACGGCGAAGGACTTGTTCGGGATCCTTCGGAAGGGGCGGCGTCCACTACTGTGATCACAGAACAGCGGACCGAGGATCCCCAGGATCTGCGGGAGGATCAGGAATTCTACGACGAGGTCGGAAAGTGCGCGGAGAGCATCGGCGAATCGATATGCATGACGGCTAGGAGCACCAAGACGACTACGGAACGCGGCACGAGGATTCTGTTTGGCCGAAACTGCTGGATTTACAGCACTGCGATTGAACCAACGACCGGCGAACAGTGGGATCGCTTCAGGGAATCGCTCGAACCCGAATACGACCACGTGGACTATGTCCATAGACCCAGCCAGTTCGCATGGTCTCTAGGCCTCATGGTCGTGGAGCAATTGGGACCGCAAGGCAGGGACCAGATATCAACCGACTCCTACGGAGACGAGGTCGTAGAAACGCAAACGCGAGGACAACTGATCGTCCACGGGCCGGTGATTTATGTCGGAGACCCGTTCCGCACAATCGATTCTGCTCAGACCGACGCAGAGCGAGTGCTGTTGCCTATTTTCGTGAAGCACCACAGGTTCGCCGGGCAACGCGAATACCGGTTTGTGATCTGGGCGGGCGAGGAGCCGTTAGAGAGCGTGGTCGATCTCAAGGTGTCGTGTGCGATGTTAGGTTCGCTCGACGAGAGGCCGCCGGAACCAGCAGGCCTACCTCCCGCACCGCAGGCGACGGATTGCGACTCAGAGTCGGCCAAGTCCGCCGATGTTAGCGAAGACTCAGATCGAGACGCTACAAGCAAAGAACCGCTGGAGTCCATTTCAGATTGGTTCTGGCCGGGACTTCTGGGGAGCAGTGACAGTCCCACCACGCCGTTAAGCAGGACAATCGATCCGGCCGATTACGCCGCCAATCCACGTGCGGCGACGACTGCGGCGGCCTTGTCGGCGCTTCGATCCAAGGTCGCGGAGGTGTGGGGCGAGCGGCGTATGAAGGCAGCGAGTACGGCTTGGCACGCCGAGCCCTGGATAAGCCACCTCTGCAAGAGGTTCATGGGCCCGATCGGCGGCATCTCAATCACCGACGATGACATTCTGGTCGTCTCGCTGAAGTTTCCAAAGGGAGTAGATGCCAAGGCCAAGATGTCGTTCGGGCCGAGCGGTGCGTACGTGCACACCTTAAAGGGAGCCAAGGAGCAGTTGCTCTTGCATAGTCTCAATCCGAATGCGTCTGCCGTGCCATCAGCGCTCGGAACAAAGCTGTCTCGGCTTGGTCTGATACCGTGGCCGGAATGCGATGCAGTCGCGAAATAGGACGGTCCGGTGTGGACGGACCAAGACGGCAACCAAACTGACTGGGTTCTGGTGCAGACAGGCAAGAGGATTGGCGATAATGGGATATGGCGCATCGCAAAACTGAACGGAATTCTCTATTTGCCGGACGTTGGTTCGAAGACGACATCATTCTCCTCTGCCTGCGCTGGTATTTTCGCTTCAAACTGAGTTATCGAGACCTGGTCGTAATTTTAGGTGAGCGGGGTTTATCGATTTCGCATACCACGATCTTGCGTTGGGTCATTCGCTATGCCGAAACCTGCGAAAAGCGGTGGAGCCCATTCGAGCGACAGGTGGGTGGGAGCTGGCGGGTTGATGAAACGTTCATCAAGGTTCGGGGCCAGTGGATGTACCTCTATCGAGCCGTGGACGGACAGGGCAACACCGTGGAGTTCTTTCTCAGTCGAACCCGTGGCATCGCGGCGGCGACGGCCTTCTTTCCGAAGGCACTGAAGCATCATCAGGAGCCGCATAGCATCACCCTGGATGGTCACCAGCCGAACCATAGTGCGCTACGGCGCATGGGAATGAACGGGGAGTTCAACTTCCGCGGACGGAACCCGGTGAAGATTCGTTGCTGTCAATACCTGAACAACGTTGTGGAGCAGGACCATCGCCGGGTGAAGGGGCGCTTTCGCCCGATGTTGGGATTCAAGACGTTCTACAATGCGCGACGCGTGATTATCGGCATCGAACTGGCCCAGAAGATTCACAAACGCCAGTTCGTAATTCCGATCCCATGGCGGTCGAATCCCGCCCTGATCTGGCGTCACGTCATGGCCGCATAGTCCGCATCGCCACGGCTCACGCCGGATTTTTATCGTTCCGACAATCCTAATGTGCACCAGAACCGATGTGGGGGAGCGGTGCGTGGAGGACCCGCACCCATCCTCGGTGCGCTAAAGCGCTGCCGGGTTTTAAATTCTGGCGATGAGCTGCACTTTTTCGATCGTGATGTTCTTGTTATTCTACTGGGAAGATGACCGTGGCGAGTCATTCCGGCTCGGGCGTTGTGAGCTTCAGGAGGCATCATGAAGATAGACATCGGAATCAAAGCCACAGACCGCAAGGCTTTGGCCAAAGAACTCTCAAAGTTGCTGGCCGACAGCTACACACTCTACTTGAAGACTCATAATTTCCACTGGAACGTGACCGGCCCGATGTTCCAGACCCTTCACCTCATGTTCGAGCAGCAGTACAACGAACTCGCACTGGCGGTGGACACGGTCGCCGAACGCATCAGAGCTCTGGGACACCCGGCCCCTGCGAGCTACGCCGCATACTCCAAGCTGGCGTCGGTCCGGGATACCGAAGGAGTGCCGACCGCGACCGAGATGATTCGGGTTCTGGTCGAAGGACATGAGGCCGTCTGCCGCACGGCACGCAAGGTCATAGCAACGGCCGATGCAGTCAACGACCAATCGACCGTGGACGTGGCAGCCGCGCGGCTGCAGATCCACGAAAAGACAGCCTGGATGCTGCGCAGCCTACTGGAATAATCACTGAAAAATATTCAACCGGAGGAAACATCTAACGACGAGGACGTTCAGGATTGATTCTGCATCGAAAGGTCGTGGGACGAGCGTCGGAAATGTGACCCTGCACTACAGCCGTTCGCCGCTTCAGCATCTGGGATTATCGTGGTGGCGGCGATAACAGCGAGATGGTTCGAGGAGAGTGACAACGACGCGCAGTCAAGGAGCAATGAGAATGCCATTGGATCGTTATGTAACACTGGGCCGTTCGGGGCTTCGAGTCAGCCCGTTCTGCATGGGATGTATGACGTTCGGCGAGGATTGGGGATGGGGTTCCTCCGCAAAAGCCTCGGAAGCGATCTGCAAAGGTGAGTCGGTGGATCGGGATATCTGGGCGAGAAACGATCCGGAGCGGAAACGGTCAAACATATCACCTCGACAGACCAACGGTGTAAATACAGGAAACCGAAACACCGGGAACTCATGAAGAAGCCTTCGCTCAAATACGTCGGTTCGAAGGCGGTCCGCGCTCTATTGGACCGCTATGCTTGTCAGGTTCCGTTTCATGTTGTTCGCATGCGGCTCCTCGGCAATGTCGCGACGCCCAAGCTCGACGCATCACCCATCAAAACCATTGAGAGACTGTGGGGCGGCGAGATGCCTGTGTTCGATAATGTGGAGGCCGTCAATGAACTGTTCGAGACCATGATGAACCTGTGGAACGAATTGACAAAACACCAATCGGGAGTCAAACCAGTCCGATTGGCGAGGATGGCCGCCAAGACGGACCGGGAGGGTCTTCGCCTCTTCTGCCAAACGCGCACTGAGGAATTGGAAGGCTTCATCGACGGCCTGTTCGGGGACGAAGAGGCCATCGACCTGCCGGAACGGGCCAACGAAGCGCTGAATCATCTCACCGATATCAACGCCATGCTGCACGGCATTCTCGATCTCGTGGCAAGAGAGCCGGCACCGTCGACGTCGGAAGAGGACACGGCAAGGACCCTTGAAGGTGTGGTGAAGATCTCACGCATCGCGGAGAAAGAGCTTCACGTGGTGGTGCTTTCCTGCACGCAAGCACGCCGACAGGCCATCTCGACCATCGCAGTGAACAAGCAGACAATCCATTGATCTGATCCGCGACGTTCTGCCTTCGCGAGTCGTTATTGGAGCTTGGCTCACGGACTATGTGCTTCAGAATCCGCCCACCGTCAGATTGTCGAGAAGTTCTCCAATTTCTCCAATATAGGGTACCGACACGATTCGTGCTGAAATGCTAACGGCTCGGCTTGAGCCCTCGCGGGTCCTCATGAAGCTGTAGAGGGTAGTACGGGACACGCCTTTGAGCTTGGCGATGGCGGTCTTGGAAACGCCCAGCTTGAGGAGGCGACGGTTTTCACGACCTGTCCATGGAATACGGCTTCTGGTATTTTATCTGACAGATACGAAACATGGAATGCGTCACATTCCACGCTACTAAACTGTTCGGCCATAACGAGCGTTTCTTCCTAACAGAACCCTGCCGGTTTCCGACCCTGACGTTGCGTCAACGCATCCTTCGGCATGGCTTCTCCTCTTCTTCGGTCTTCATTCCAAATTCGGTCTGAAATCAGAACGGGAAGTCTATACTGACCAGATGAGCCAAGAATCGATCGCCATCATTGGCGCGGCCATCGGCTTGGCCGCCATCATCCATCGTTCCGACCATTCGTGGCTTGCGTAAGGACATTACAGCTCTGGGCGAGCGCGTGGGTAAGGTGGAGTTAGGCTTGGTTGATCGCATCGGCAAGCTGGAAACAAGCCTTGTCGTGCGCATAGCCAGACTCGAAGTGGCAACGGAAGGATTCATCAAGCCGCAATCCACGCCTCAGTGAAAACGCGGTTCGCGGCCATGAGCCCCTTTTAGATGCCCGGTGACAGACGGCGGATTCCGACGGTAATCTCCCAACTTCCGTCTTGTCTTCGGTTGGCTACAGCGGATCCGTCGCTCCGCCGAGTTCCACTGTCGCCAGGAGCGTGCCCTCAGCGACGACGCCCACATCAAAGAGGCCTAACGAGACGAAGTACGTTCCGGCTCGAAGCGCCGGGTCGGAGCTCGGGGTAATGACGACCTGTTCATTGCCTGTGGGGCCTGAGGAGCGGTGGTCCGTGACAATTCCATTCTGAAAGGCGTTGTTCTGTCCAAAGCGGACATACAAATTTACATCGACATCGGGATCGACGGATTCCAGCGTGAAGATTACGCGGGAGGCGTTTTCGGGAACCTCCAACCGGAACGAATTCCCAAGGTAGAGCGTCGCGCTTTCAGCCGGCCCCAGGCGGAAGTTGGCGAACTGTCCGGGCGTGAGTGTGCCACGCGGCGGCGGAGGCGGCGGATCTGGAGTCGAGGTCTCGACATCTGCCGGGGTCGTGGAGAAAACGGTGGGTGGCAGAGTCAAGAAGATGGCCCCGGCAAACTGCAGTCCGACAACAGAGACTTGCTGATCGCAGGACACGGTCGCGGATCCTTCGGTGAACCCGTTCGGCACTTGGATGACGTCGGAAAGAAATCGCGGGACGTTGGATTTTGAAGAGACCTGCAGCATCGCTTGCCCGAGCTCCTCTCGTTCGGGACTTTCCAGCACAAAACGACAGGAGGCCTCCGTGTTCGTATCGTTTGCGATCGCGATTCCGAGCGAGGCATCTGCCGTCAGAACCGGAAACTGGAAGACCGTTCCAGCCTGTGAGCTGAATACCGTGGCCATTCCCGTCACACCCGATCCGTCTCTCGACGCATACAGCACTTGAGCAACCGTAGGGGCCGTGCAATCAAGAGTCGCGTATCCAGATGCCAATGCCGATTCGTTCTTGGTGCGCCATACCCGATAACCGCGGGGTCCCGGTATCTCGAATGTTGCCGTTGAACCGGACATCGTGATGCCGCTGACCTCAGGGAACCTGTCCAAACTCAGGCCGTGTAATTCGAACGTGCAGAAGCTCGATGACTGCGCAACGTTCGTGACGAGCAGGACAGATTGCCACCCACCCCCATCGGCGAGCTGCGGAAAGACATGGAAGCGTTTTGCGGTTTCGTCGGACTGAGCGATAGCGGGCAGTGCGCACGCCATTGTCACCAGGAGCGTGGCGAGTCTCCCTAATGGTTTCATTGCAACTCCTCTTGTGTTGGTCGTCGTACCCGGGATTTCCATTTTTGGCCGGTCGGATCCGCACGTTTATACACCGAACCAATGAGTTCTCCGGTTCCGCAGTGTTCGTCCGTTTTGATTCCGACCTGATCTGGGATGAAGACCGAGTAGGAAGAAAAGCCATGCCGCAAGGATGCGTTGACGCCACAAGCCAGGCATCACTTCACCCTCGTCGATCAGGTGAACCCGCTTGTCTCGGCCAGAGAAGCGGACGCCTGCCTGGGTTTCATGGCGCGGCTGCAGGTGCTGTGCTCTCTCCCCCGCACCAACCCCGGTGACCGGCATCGGTACAAGCGCGTCAACGGCCCCTAGAAGCTCATCATGATTGCCGGTGGAGACAACAAACTTCCCTTCGGCAATTTCCCTCGGCTGATCCTGGCCTGGATCTGTACCGGTTCTGGTGCAGACATCCAAGGGGATTGGCGATAATGGATTATGGTGCATCGCAAAACGAAACGGAATCCTCTATTTGCCGGACGTTGATTCGAAGACGACATCATTACTCCTCTGCCTTCGCTGGTATTTTCGCTTCAAACTGAGTTACCGGAATCGGGTCGCGATTTTAGCTGAGCGGGGTTTACCGATTGCGCACACTACGATCTTGCGTTGGGTGGTTCACTATGCGGCCACGCGCGAAAAGCGCTGGCGCCGGTTCGAGCGACCGGTGGGTGGGAACTGGCGGGTTGATGAAACGTTCATCAACGTGCGGGGCCGGTGGATGTATCTGTACCGCGCCGTGGATGGACAAGGCAACATCGTGGAGTTCTATCTGAGTCAAACACGCGGTATTGCGCCGGCGAAGGCATTCTTTCGCAAGGCGCTGAAGCATCATCGGGGCCACACAGCATCACTCTGGATGGCCACCGGCCGAGCCATAGCGCGCTGCGACGCATGGGAATGAACGGGGAGTGCAACTTCCGGGGCCCGAAACCGGTGAAGTTTCGTTGCTGTCAATACCAGAACAATGGTGTGGAGCAAGACCACCGCCGGGTGGAGGGGCGATTGCGCCCGATGTTGGGGTTCAAGACGTTCTACAATGCGCGACGTGTCATTACCGGCATCGAGCTGGCGCAGAAGATTCACAAAGGCCAGTTCACAATTCCGATCCCATGGCGGTCGAATCCCGCGGTGATCTGGCGTCACGTCATGGCAGCATAGGCCGCATCTCCGTAGCGCACTCCTGGTCTTATCGCTCCGACAATCCTGTCTGCACCAGAACCCCGTATCGAGGGTGGTAGTAGTCCAAAACCCGGTGCATTGCGGCCGTGGATCGGCTACCCTGTCCGTGCCAGGATAGCTTTATTCCAGACTGGGCACGGGCTCCGGAAGGGAGGACGTGGGGAGCGATGAGTTCGATGGACACCTCGGAGGACGGCGTGTGGGTTGCCGAGCGCTGCGGGCAGAACAGCTGCGTTGGCCGCGAGGGCATCTCGCCGATTCTTCTGTTCGATTACTCGGGCCACTTGGCCAGGAGCTTCGGAGAAGGAATGTTTGTCTGGCCTCACGGGACTCACGTGGATCCCGATCGGAATGTCTGGGTGACCGATGGCCGGGTAGAAGGCGGACGCGGGCACCAGGTTTTCAAGTTAAGGAGTAACGACGACACATGAGATCGCGCGGTGAAGCGCTCCGGGACTATGTCATCCGCCGGCTCCTGCTCATGGTTCCGACGTTCTTGGGCATCACGTTCGCCACATTCTTTCTTATCCAGTTCGTGCCTGGAGGCCAGATCGACCAGTTGCGGCTGGCTCTGGCCGGGGGCGGGGGCGCGGGAGAGATCGCACCCGGTGGAGGTAACGCCCGGATTCAGCTCGACATCCCCGAAGAACAACTGGCCCGGCTCGAGGAGTATTACGGTTTTGACCGGCCGCTGCCCGTCGCTTACGCCACCTGGCTCTGGGATGCCCTCCGCCTCGACCTGGGACAGTCGTTCCGGTACAGCGAGCCGGTCATCACGGTGATCGCGGAACGACTTCCGGTGTCCATCTACTACGGCCTTGTGACGGCGTTCTTTACGTACGGCATTTGCATTCCACTCGGCATAATCAAGGCCATCCGTCACCGGACGCGAATCGACAACATGACTTCAGTCTTGGTCTTTGTCGGTTATGCCATTCCCGGGTTTGCGCTGGGCGCCGTGCTGAGCAACCTTCTGGCCGTGAGGTATCAGATCTTTCCGCTGGGAGGGTTTCAATCGGCCGGCGCCGCCGAGCTGCCGTTCGTGGAACAGTTTGCCGACTTGGTCTGGCACTCCGTCCTTCCTTTAATCGCGTACCTCGCCGGCTCGTTCGCGATCACGACGATGCTCATGAAGAACAGTCTGATCGAAAACATGAGCGCCGACTACGTAAAGACGGCTCTAGCAAAAGGACTGAGCTGGAGGCGTGCGATCTTTGTCCATGCGCTCAGGAATTCGTTGATCCCAATGGCGACAACCGTGGGCGGCCTATTGAGCATATTCCTCGCGGGGAGCTTTCTGATCGAAAGAGTCTTCAGTATTCCGGGCGTCGCACTTCTGGCATTCGAGGCCATTCAAGCGAGAGACTTTCCGATCGTGCTCGGTTTCCTTGTGATCTCCAGCGTGTTGCTGATGGTTGGCAACCTGGTCTCGGACCTTGCGGTTGCCTTTGTTGATCCCCGCGTGAGGTTTGAGTAATTGTCTATGAAGTGGCCTCGCCTGGACCCGATCACCCGCAAGCGATTCCACCGCTTCCGTCGCATCAAGCGAGGCTACTACTCCCTGATCATACTCGCCGTTTTGAGTGTGCTTTCGATCTTCGCGGCTTACCTTGCCGAGAGCCGCGCCCTCATAGTCTGGTACAACGGAACGCTGTATCTGCCCACATTCGAGTACTACGAAATGGAGGTTTTCGGCCAGCAGCCGCCCCCCGCCTGGGCGACGGGCGACCTGGAAACCGAGTACCTCCGTCTTCAGGGGGAATGGCGCGTGGAGCGCTTTCTTTTCGACCGGGAAGCCTCGGAGGCCGGGAGAGAGCCCGCAGCGCTGGAGGCACGATATCCAAACCGCGACAACTTCGTTGTCATGCCCCCTATCCCGTGGGATCCGTATACGAGCGACTTCTGGTACAACGAGATCCTGAACGACGTCGAGTTGGAACTGGCCGCGGGCAACCCAGGGGCTGCTGCGCGCATAGCGCGGCGGGATGGTCTGGAAGAGCTGGCCGATTTGCTCGATTCCGGCGAGATCCACGAGATGCTGGCGGATCCCGATCAGTCCGGCACCGGAGACCTCCTCGGCTTGGCTCGAAGCGGAGTCATGCCGTCGTTAGCGAGGCTGGGACAGGTTCCCCCGACGCCTCCGGATTTCGGAAGGCGGCATTATCTTGGAACCGATTCCCAGGGGCGCGATGTCGCGTCGCGTCTCCTCTACGGATTTCGGATCTCGATCTTTTTCGCGCTCTTTCTCGTATTCTTCTCTCAATTGATCGGCACCGTGATCGGTAGTCTTCAAGGCTATATCGGAGGGCGATTCGACCTTCTCAGCCAGAGGGTTCTGGAAGTACTGATTTCGATTCCGTTTCTATACGTCGTCATCATCATGGCTGCTCTGTTTCAACCGTCTTTCTGGATGCTGCTGGGCATTCTGGCGCTCTTTCAGTGGATCAGCATTACTTTTTTCATGCGGACGGAGATGTACCGGGAAAAGACACGCGAGTATTGCCTGGCCGCCCGATCCTACGGCGCGTCGCACCTGCGCATTGTCTTTCGCCACCTGTTGCCCAACTGTCTGACGCCGCTGGTAACGTTCACTCCGTTTGCCGTCGTGGCGGCTATTTTCGCGCTGACGGGCCTGGATTATCTTGGGTACGGGCTGCCCGCGCCGACCCCGAGCTGGGGGGAATTGATCGATCAGGCGCTCCAATTGGAGAATCGGGACAGGCTGTGGCTCATACTGGCTCCGTTCGGCGCGCTGACGGTGACGCTCGTACTCGTCGTTTTTGTCGGCGAGTCAGTACGCGAAGCATTCGATCCTAAGCAATACGCCCGCTATGAATAGGGTGTCCGGAGGTGAATCATGACGAAGAACGCCGTCGTTGTTACGGTATCTCTCGCAGCTATCCTGACCGCCGGAGTCGTTCTGGTTCCGATCGTGGTGGGTGCCAACGCCCCGGCTGGACAATCTGAAAGCGCCGGGAGCGAGCGCGTCGTTTTTCCCGAAGAGATCGTCTGGGAGACGAACATTGACGATCCTCCGATCGGATCCGCCGAAGCCATCCGCGGTGGTACGTTTAACTTCTTTATTGACAGCTATCCGCTGACTTTCCGGTTGATGGGGCCGAACTCCAACGACGCTTTTGCCGGGTGGAACAGAGCGTTCACGATGGACTTCCCTCTTGTAGGCCGGCATCCGGTTACAGATAACTATATTCCTCTGATGGCGACCCACTGGTCGATTCAGGAGGACCAACAGACCATCTATTTCCGATTGGATCCGGATGCGCGTTTCAGCGACGGAGAGCCGATTACGGCCGACGACTACGTTTTTACGTGGGAAATGATGATGTCCGAGCACATCGTCGATCCTTTCTACAACAATTACGCAGAGCAGTTCTTCCAGTCAGTGGACAACGTCGATGACTATACGCTCCGAATAGTTGGGACCCGGCCGAGCTGGCGGCCGCTCTCGGACTACGCTCTGTGGCCCACGCCCTCCCATGCCGTGGTCCTCGACGAAGACTGGGTTGGCCGGACAACGAACGAGCACCAGATTGCGGTCGGACCCTACGTGGTGTCCGAGGTACAGCGGGGCGAATCGGTCACTTTTGCGCGAGTCGAAGACTGGTGGGGCGACGAAAAACACTATTTTCGGGGTATGTACAACTTCGATCGAATTCGCTTGCAGGTGATCCCGATTGAAAGAGCTCTGGATTATCTGCGTCTCGGGGAATTGGACCTGATCGTCGAAAACACCGCCCGAACCTGGAACGAAGACTACACGTTTGAGGCCGTGCGCAATGGGTGGTTGCACAGATCTCGGGTCTTCGTGGACTGGCCCTCGGGTGTATACGGCCTGCACATGAACCTGGAAGCCCCCATTTTTCAGAATAAGGACTTCCGGAAAGCCATGCAGTACCTATTCAACTTTGACCGCCTCAACCGGAACCTTATGTACAACGAATACTTCCGCCAAGTGTCCTTCTTCGAGGGCTCTGAGTACGCGAATCCGGATCTGGAGCCTTACGGGTTTGATCCCGTCAAGGCACGGGAGCACCTGGAAAGGGCCGGCTACCGCCGTCCTGAAAGCATTCGTGGCGATAGCCTTCTGGAGAACATTCGAAATGCTTTCCGGGGACTGGTTTTCACGCGTTCCGATACCGACGACATCCTCGTCAACGATCGCGGCGAGAAAGCGGGTTTTACCGTGGTCTACGGAAGCAAAGGGTTGGAGCGACACCTGACCGTGCTGCAGCAGGAGTACCGTCGGGCCGGCGTCGACATGAGGCTGCAGTTGCTCGAACCGGGCACGGCGTTCGCGCGCGGGCTGGAACGGAAGTACGAAATGACGATGACCGGACGGACGACGAACTTCTATCCGTCACCGCGGCAGTACCTCCACAGCGACTTCAAGCCTACGACGAACAACAACAATATATGGGGATTCGCCAGTGAGGAAGTCGACGATCTCATACGGATCTATCAGGAAGACCTGGATTTCGAGAATCGGCTTGAGGCAATGCACCGTATCGACGAGATCGTTCAGGAGGAGGCATTCTACATTCCGTTCTGGACGGCGCCTTACATTCGCCTCGTCTACTGGGATTACATCCAGTTTCCGGAGTTTTACCTTCCAAGACGGACCCAACAGCTTACCGATTACATGGTCTATTGGATCGATCCCGACCGGCGAGCGGCGCTGGAGGAAGCCATGCGATCGGGCCGCGCGCTGACGGTGGACGAAGAAATTGACAAGGACTATTACGGAATTCGCGAGCGCTTTGACTAATCCGATCCGACAACACTCAACGTAAGGCGAAACCGATACCGGTTCGATTCGGGACTCTCTTGGCGCTACTGGAAATCGAAAATCTCAAAGTCGGCTTCGATACCGAGGACGGACTACTCCGCGCTGTGGACGGCGTGTCGTTCGAGTTGGACTCGGGACGTACGCTCGGCTTGGTCGGAGAGTCCGGTTGCGGGAAAACCGTCACGGCGTCTGCGATACTCCGCCTTGTTCCGAGCCCGCCGGGACGCATACTGGGTGGCACGATCCGTTTCGCGGGCTCGGACATCCTCCGGCTGGATCGCGAGGCGCTTTCCACGGTTCGTGGGAAGGAGATCTCGATGATCTTCCAGGACACCATGACGTCGTTGAACCCTGTTTTTACGGTTGAGCGGCAGATGAACGAGGTTCTCGATCTGCGTTTCGGATTGGATGGGGAACCGGCGCGCGCGCGTTCGGCCGAGATGCTTCGAACCGTTGGCATTGCCGACCCGGAGGCACGCCTCAGCTCGTATCCCCACGAACTTTCCGGCGGCATGAAGCAGCGCGTGATGATCGCGATGGCGCTGCTCTGCGAGCCGAAGCTCTTGATCGCCGATGAGCCGACGACAGCGCTGGACGTGACGATACAGGCCCAGATCCTTCGTCTCATCAGGGAACTACAGAGTCGGGTGGGGGCGGCTGTTCTCTTCATCACGCACAATATGGGCGTCGTGGCCGAAATGTGTGACGATGTCGCCGTGATGTACGCCGGACGGGTTGTCGAACGGGGTAACGTTCTGGACGTCTTCGAACGGAGCCGGCATCCCTATACGAAGGGCCTGCTTCAGAGCATTCCCAGGAAGGGCCTGCCCAGGAAATCGGACCTGCCTACAATAGAAGGCGTTGTGCCGTCGCTCCTCGATCCCCCACGGGGATGCCGGTTTGCGGACCGATGCTGGCACCGGCAGACGCTGGGCGAGAACGACCAGGTGCGCTGCGTGGAGGAAGATCCGCGAATGGATGACGATCTCACCGCGTGTCACTTTCCGTTGGATGGTGCCAAAAGATGAGCAGCAACGGGCACCGGCCTCTCCTCGTTGTCCAGGGCCTGAAGAAGTACTATCCCGTGCGGGGCGGCATCTTTGGGGCGCGGATCGGCGACGTCAGGGCCGTGGACGGAGTCAGTTTTTCAGTCAACGAAGGCGAGACTCTGGGTCTGGTCGGCGAATCCGGTTGCGGAAAATCGACGCTTGGTCGAACGCTGATGCGTCTGGAGGATCCAACCGAGGGGGCGGTCTTCTTCGAGGGGAAGGATCTGGCTCACGCGGATTCGGCCGAACTCTTCCGGCTGCGCAGAGAAATTCAGATGATCTTCCAGGATCCCTACTCTTCACTGAATCCGCGCATGACCGTCGGCGAGATCGTCCGGGAACCGTTAGCGGTTCACGGGATCGGAACAAAAGCGGAGCAGATTGGGAAAGTCCGCGAGCTGTTCGAGGTAGTAGGGCTGGCCGCCGAAATGGTGGGTCGATACCCGCACGAATTTTCCGGCGGACAACGGCAGCGAATCGGTATAGCCCGGGCCCTGGCGCTGGATCCGAAGCTGGTGGTTGCCGACGAACCCGTGTCGGCCCTGGACGTTTCCGTCCAGAGTCAGGTTCTGAACCTCATGGTTCGGCTCCAAAGGGAACAGAAGCTCACATATGTCTTCATCAGCCATGATCTTTCGGTCGTCGAGCACATCAGCGACACGATCGCAATCATGTATTTAGGCCGGATTGTGGAAAAGGGTCCCGTCGAATCGATCTTTGAAAGGCCCCGACACCCGTACACCCGAGCGCTCGTCGAGGCCGTGCCCTCGACTGATCCTCGCCGTCGGCACGAAGTTGTGCCTCTGGAAGGCGAAACACCCAGTCCGGTCTCACCTCCGTCCGGATGTCCGTTTCATCCGAGATGCCCGCACGTGATCGATGAATGCCGGATAACGGTTCCGCAATTGGAAGATGCGGGAGAGCCCGCTACCGATCCCCCGCTCGAACATGTGGCGGCCTGCATTCGCAAGCACGAAATCTGACAACGCAGGGTTCCCCAGGTGAGACTCCGTCTTTAGCTTCTAAGACTTTACGTGGATGTGTTGCAACTTTCAAAAATCAGCAAGAGAGCGACTGGTTGGGTCGACCAGCCTCCGTCTCATGCGGCCACCTGGAACAGCTTGTTGATCCACTGAATCTGTTGCCGAACATCCGAACTGGACGGTGACGCGGAAGAACGGCGGCGGGACTCATGCGGTGTGGTGTCTCGAACAACCCGTGCATCGTACTAAACACGCACGACCGGCACCCCTGCGAATGTTTGCTAGGGTTGCAGAATTCTATGCATTGGAATTACAGGCCGATTCCGACTATACCGCCGTGATGTCTCACAACCCGATGTCATCTGCGCACGGCTCCAGATTCGTAACAAATCGGATCTGAACCGCCCCAGGTGTCCCGGAGACGGTTTTAGTTGAGAAGCGACCGATCCTGCATATCCATCTGCACCCCCAGACCTCGAAGCGCTTCCATCTTCGCTTTCACCTCGGAAGGGTCGATCATCCGTAGCGTGTCAAATAACTCTCGTAGGCTCTCCGGTCCCAACCCACAAACGTTCAGGGCATCGCGGACCCGGGCACAGTTGGGGCAAAGTGTCTGTTCGGTTCCGCTGTCTTCATTCTCGATGCCGCACAGCGTGATCGACTCGGTGGCCGACTCGCCTACCCAGTCCACGCGCAAGTGGCGATAACGTGAGTGGCCCTTCATGGCCTTACAGATTACCTCAGTTGTGCTTCGCATCCGGGGGGTTCTGGTGCAGACAGCCAAGGAGATTGGCGATAATGGGATATGGCGCATCAGAAAACTGAACGGAATCCTCTATTTGCCGGACGTTGGTTCGATGACGACATTATTCTCCTCTGCCTTCGCTGGTATTTTCGCTTCAAACTGAGTTACCGAGACTTGGTCGCGATTTTAGGTGAGCGGGGTTTATCGATTTCGCACACCACGATTTTGCGGTGGGTCGTTCGCTATGCCGAAACCTGCGAAAAGCGTTGGATCCGATTCGCGCGGCCGATGGGTGGGAGCTGGCGAGTTGATGAAACATTCATCAAGGTTCGAGGCCCGTTGATGTACCTGTATCGAGCCGTGGACGGACAGGGCAACACCGTGGAGTTCTTTCTGAGTCGAACACGCGGTATCGCGGCGGCGAAGGCCTTCTTTCGCAAGGCACTGAAGCATCATCGGGAGCCACACAGCATCACCCTGGATGGCCACCGGCCGAGCCATAGTGCGCTACGACGCATGGGAATGAACGGTGAATTCAACTTCCGGGGGCGGAACCCGGTGAAGATTCGTTGCTGTCAATACCTGAACAACGTTGTGGAGCAGGCCCGCCGCCGGGTGAAGGGGCGATTGCGCCCGATGTTGGGATTCAAGACGTTCTACAATGCGCGACGCGTCATTACCGGCATCGAACTGGCGCAGAAGATTCACAAATGCCAGCTCGCAATTCCGATCCCATGGCGGTCAAATCCCGCAGTGATCTGGCGGCACGTCATGGCAGCATAGTCCGCTTTGCCGAAGCGCACACCTGATCGTATCGCTCCGACAATCCTATGTGTACCAGAACCCCCTTCTGGCTGCTACTGGCAGAAAGCCATCGGATACGCGGGGTGTTTGGATGCGTATTCCGCTGATCGTGATCACCAGTTCCGGGATCATGATCAGTGATTCCGGGCATCGTGATCACCCGCCGTAGCGAAGTGAGGGTTAGGATCTCAGTTTAGACCTCCCGAAGTCCACGATTCTTGTTTTGAATGCTTCCATAATCTTGATATTCATCGCCGGGCCTGTGTGTAAATGTGGGAAAGCCGCAGGCTTTTCCAGGGCTGTGGGAATCCACGTTTTTTGTGGATTTCCATAGCCCATCATTTTCCACAGGCCACTGGTTTGTTTTTTAGGTTCTTTCTCATTCTTCGTCCCGTCCTTACTGAATTCCTGAAAATCCTTCGCGCCAGGATCGCGTATCCGCGACGATCGGACGCCAGTCCGAGTTGGACTACCTCGTCGCCAGGTGGGGTTCATGCCGGCTCCTTGGAAGAGGGTTTCGGGGCAGCCTTGGTTTGTCTCATGGATCGTCCCTTCAGTTCGATGCGATGCGCGTTGTGGAGGAGGCGATCGCAGATGGCGTCGGCCTGGTTCGGGTCGCCGATGACGCCGTGCCAGTCGGCGACCGGGAGCTGGCTGGCGATCAAGATGGCGGAGCGTTCGCTCCGTTCCTCGACGACTTCGATCAAGTCCCGGCGTTCGGCATCGCGTAGCGGGGCCAGGAGCCAGTCGTCGATGGCCAGCAGATCGGTCTTGGCCAGCCGTGCCAGAACACGAGCGTAGGAGCCGTCGCCACGGCCGACCGCCAGTTGGTGCAAGAGCCGGGGCATTCGGACGTAGGCGGCATTGAAACCGCGCCGGCAGGCTCGTTCGACGAAAGCCGAAGCCAGAAAACTTTTCCCGATGCCGGTCGGACCGGAAATGATCAGATTGTGCCGGTCCCGGATCCACCCGCAGGAGCCCAGAGCGAGGACTTGGGAACGGTCCAGACTGCGACGATGTTTGAAGTCGACGTTTTCCAGCGATGCAGAGCTGTAGCGCAGCTTGGCCACGCGCAGACGCCGGGTGAGCTTACGGTGCTCCCGGGCCGTCCATTCTTCATCCACTAGAAGGCCCAGACGCTCCTCGAAACTCAGATCCGTGTACTGATTCGAGCGGCGTTGCTGCTCGAGGGCTTCGACCATGGCCGATAGCTTCATCTGGTTCATCTTCTCCAGGGTTTGTTCCATTAGCATGTGTGCTCTCCTCTGGCTCCGCATAATAGGCGGCGCCGCGAATGTTGTCGTGATGGGGCGTGGGTAGGGTTTCGGAATCCTCGAACGGCAAACGGTCCTGGGCCGAGGACAGGATGTTTTTGACGGTTCGGTAGCTATAGGACTGTAAGCGAAGTGCTCGGGCACTGGCGGCTTCGAGCCGCTGGGCGCCGTAGCGGCGTCCCAGGCTCATCAATCCCAGGCAGGAGCGGTACCCCTGCTCAGGATGGGGCCACCGTTTTATCATCTCCTCGGCCAGTCGGCCGGTCTGAGAGCCGGTTTTCTCCGCCCAACGGATCAGCCGGGATGGTGTCCATGCCGCATGGGCTCGATGGGAACTGGGCATATGTTCCGACAGAGTCGACGGTTGGTGATCGTAGCGGCGAGGATGAGAGGCGACGCGCCGGCCTTTGTGGTAGACCTCGACAATCGAGGCGGTGTAACGCGCTTCCAGGGTTTCCTGGATCAACTGGTAGGGCACGCTGTAGGGATGGTGATCCACGGTCACGTGGTAGTCGATATTGGCACGACAGCCCTTCCACTCGGCCTGTTCATACCGATCGGTCGGTAGTGGCTGTAGGGCCGGTCGATCCAGCCTTTCGTAGAGTTCCAGGCGGGACACGCGAAGCTTCTGCATCGGCCGCTGGTTCAGTTCCAACAGCAACTTTCGAATCGCCCCGTTCAAGTCCGCCAGACTGAAGAACGTGTGATTCCGGATTCTGGCCAGGAGCCAACGCTGTGCCAGAAGGACCGTGGCTTCGATTTTTGCTTTGTCTTTGGGTTTCCGAGGCCGGGCCGGAATGACAACGGCGCCGTAATGTTCTGCCTCATCCTGGTAGGTGCGATTCACTCCTGCTTCGTAGCGGCAGGACAGGGTAATGGCACTCTTGAGTTGATCGGGAACCCAGATCCGGCTCGATCCGCCGAAGAACTCCACCATGCGAATATGTACGCCGATCCAGTCGGCGAGTTTCTGGCTCGGTGTCGCTTCGGCGTAGGTATAACCGCTGGCGCCCAGCGCGGCCACGAACAACTCGACTGGTTTAGTTGTGCCCGTCCGCGGATCCGTCAGTTCTGGCCGTTTGCCGGAAAAGTCGATGAAGGTCTTCTCGCCGGCGCGGTGCACCTGCCGCATCGAGGGCTTCAGTTTCTGGGCCCACCGCCCGTAGATCACACAGAACTGGCTGTAGGCATATCCCTTTGGATTCGCTTCCCGGTACTCTTCCCAGAGCAGGTGGAGGGTGACTCCAACACGCTTCAACTCCTGGTGGATCCGCTCGACATCTGGAACCACCCGTTCCCGGGAGCCCGGTCCCGCGCTGGAAAACAGCCGCGCTTCAAGCGCGGCCTCGTCCAGTTCCTCAGGCAGCGGCCATTCCAACCCTGCACGTGCCGCCCGTCGGACGTATTCCGAAACCGTCCCTACTCCCACTCGGCAGGCTCGGGCGATGGCCCGGTGGCTGAGTTTCTGTTCGTGTTTGAGTCGTAAAATCTCGCGTAACTGTCTCATCGATAGCCGTCTTGTTCCCATCAAGTTCTCCTTTTTCAAGGAAGAACCTAACAGGTCTAAACTTCGCTACCGACGGGTGATCATGATCGCCGGAATCGGTGATCACGATGCCCGGAATCACTGATCATGATCCCGGAATCGGTGATCACGTTAAATCGGAATCAGTGATCACGATCGTCCGGAATACGCATTTGGACGCATGGTGCGCCGTATTGAGGCTCTGCCGTTGCCTGTGGGGTAGAAATTGACTGCGGACAAGCGAAGATTGGACGCAAGTTAAGGATGACGGACAGAGAGGGGCGTGAGGAATCGTCTGAAAAACCGGCAGTTCCGAGTTTCGGACCTACCGAGAGGCGCAGAGCGGCCGTTCCCCGATGCCCAGAGGAGTGGCTTGGAGTGAAAGTCGGCCACGTGGAGACGGTCAAGCATATACTGGCGGCGATGCGAGACGCCAAAATGGAAATTCCGGATAAGAGGTGCTCCAAGGCTTGTGCGACTGCACGGATCATATGGAGTGAAAATTGAGGGTCACCATGCGAGTTCATAAGCGTGCTCTGTTTACGCGCCTGCTTGCAGTCTTGCTTCCGCTCGGAACGGCAACGCTGTCGCCAGTTCCGGGCGTCGCCCAGGCCACCATCACCACGTTCGCAGGAACTGGAGTGCCCGGCTTCAGCGGGGACGGCGGCCCCGCGGTCCAGGAGCAGTTGAACTTGCCCGGCGATGTGGCGGTGGACGGGGCGGGGAACGTCTATGTCGCCGATACGAACAACCATCGCATTCGCAAAGTGGACCCTTCGGGCACGACCGCGACGATCACCACGATTGCCGGCACGGAAGAGAGCGGCTTCAGCGGGGACGGTGGCGCCGCGGTCCAGGCGCAGTTGAACTTGCCCCATGGCGTGGCGGTGGACGGGTCCGGCAACGTCTACATCGCCGATACGAACAACCATCGCATTCGCAAAGTGGACCCTTCGGGAACGACCGCGACGATCGCAGGAACCGGAGTATCCGGCTTCAGCGGGGACAGTGGCGCCGCGGTCCAGGCGCAGTTGAACTTGCCCCATGGCGTGGCGGTGGACGGGTCCGGCAACGTCTACATCGCCGATACGAACAATCATCGCATTCGCAAAGTGGACCCTTCGGGCACGACCGCGACGATCGCAGGAACCGGAGTATCCGGCTTCAGCGGGGACAGTGGCGCCGCGGTCCAGGCGCAGTTGAACTTGCCCCATGGCGTGGCGGTGGACGGGTCCGGCAACGTCTACATCGCCGATACGAACAATCATCGCATTCGCCGGGTGGACTCTTCGGGCACGACCACGACGATCGCAGGAACCGGAGTATCCGGCTTCAGCGGGGACGGTGGCGCCGCGGTCCAGGCGCGGTTGAACTCGCCCCATGGCGTGGCGGTGGACGGGTCCGGCAACGTTTTCATCGCCGATACGAACAACCATCGCATTCGCCGGGTGGACTCTTCGGGCACGATCACGACGATCGCAGGAACCGGAGTATCCGGCTTCAGCGGGGACGGCGGCCCCGCGGTCCAGGCGCAGCTGTACTTGCCCCATGGCGTGGCGGTGGACGGGTTCGGCAACGTCTACATCGCCGATACGAACAACCATCGCATTTTCAAGCTGCCGCTGTACGGTCGCGTCAGTGAATCCCTGCCTGACGCCGTCGAGCTTGCCGGTTTACACAACGGCAGCGTCGAGAGCACCGACTCGATCTCCCGGGGCACCATCACGTACTACCTTTTCGACGGGACGGTTAAAACTCAATTCGATGTCACGCTCATTCTAAAAGGGGTTTCCAAAGTACAGCGGATTGTCCACCAGGACGGCATCGATGTGCGGACAGGCACGGACGGCTCCCGGACCTGGCATTCGCTGAGCATCGGCTTCAGCAGTGCGGCCCATGGGACGGCTCTACACTTCATCGAAAGCCAGACCGTACGCTCGGTCCGGAGCTTTCTGGATCACGAGAATCAGGGGTTGACGCTGCGCGACGTGGGCCGTTTCGCGAGTGGCCGCGTGGTGGAAGCCACGGGACCCGAAGGACACCAGACCGACTATATCATCGACGACGATACCTCTCATGTGACGCAGCTGCGCTTCCTTACCGAGGGGGCGAAATTCGATATATTCGGCAACGTGTACCTAGCGGGCGAGTCCTATCTCTTTTCCGACTTTCGCGATGTGGACGGTATCCCGACCCCATTCAAGGTCGTGCGTCGGATCGATGGCGGTGGCGTTGCTCGGGAATTCGAGGAGATGGTCTTCACGTCCGTCTCGCA
Organism: Terriglobia bacterium; assembly: GCA_965263045.1. GTDB lineage: Bacteria > Acidobacteriota > Terriglobia > 20CM-2-55-15 > 20CM-2-55-15. The sequence goes on along the minus strand of CBDHGK010000026.1, from coordinate 20,378 downwards.
CAATACCGGTGTCAGCGACAGCGAGTTCAGACCGTAATTGCTATTGACCTGTGTCGTTGTCTCACGGAGGAAGTTCCGATCCTATCCGGCCAGAACTCGTTCGGTTCCCGCGACACCGATCGAGATCGACCACGAATATGGCGGTGACGCAGCACGACCAGAAGTGATCCAGATGTTCGTCGACGCTTTTCATCGCGGATTCAGATCGGCAGTGACGGATTTACCGGCACTTCTCCCGGAGGCATGGCTTCACTGGGATCCAAAGAACGTGCGGGAGCAGGGATTTGATGCCTTCTGTCGATTCCGGATGGATAAGATGCATTAGTTCAGACCGGATCTGACACGCCTTTAGGATAGTCGGAGACGTTCCATCGCACGATCCTGGATGAGTTTACAGGATCAGCTTCCGCAAGAAGCTCTATCGCAGTCTCGAGGAACTGCAGAGAGACTTAGACGTCTTCATCAAGTGCTACAAAGGGGTTCTGGTGCAGACAGGGAAGGGACTTGCCGATAATGGGTTATGGCCATCGCAAAGCTGAACGGAATCCTCTATTTGCCGGACGTTGGTTCGAAGACGACATCATTCTCCTCTGCCTGCGCTGGTATTTTCGCTTCAAACTGAGTTACCGAGACCGGGTCGCGATTTTAGCTGAGCGGGGTTTACCGATTGCGCACACTACGATCTTGCCTTGGGTGGTTCACTATGCGGCCACGTGCGAAAAGCGCTGGCGCCGGTTCGAGCGACCGGTGGGTAGGAACTGGCGGGTTGATGAAACGTTTATCAAGGTGCGGGGCCAGTGGATGTATCTCTACCGCGCCGTGGATGGGCAGGGCAACACCGTGGAGTTCTTTCTGAGTCGAACACGTGGCATCGCGGCGGCGAAGGCCTTCTTTCGCAAGGCACTGAAGCATCATCGGGAGCCACCGAGCATTACTCTGGATGGCCACCGGCCGAGCCATAGCGCGCGGCGGCGCATGGGAATGAACGGGGAGTGCAACTTTCGGGGGCGGAGTCCGGTGAGAATTCGTTGCTGTCAATACCGGAACAACGTCCGGGAGCAGGACCACCGCCGGGTGAAGGGGCGCTTGCGCCCGATGTTGGGATTCAAGACATTCTACAATGCGCGACGCGCGATTATCGGCATCGAGTTGGCGCAGAAGATTCACACACGCCAGTTCGCAATTCCGATCCCATGGCGGTCGAATCCCGCCCTGATCTGGCGTCACGTCATGGCAGCATAGCCCGCATCGCCGTAGCACACTCCTGGTCTTATCGCTCCGACAATCCTATCTGCACCAGAACCCCCGCAACAATCCTGGAATCGCCTCCCAGACTGGCCAGAGGCTCGTTGCGTTTGTGGATTACTGACCCGGGCCGAGAAAAACCCAACAACTATTTGCCCGACGTGGGTTCGAAGACGCCATCATTCTCCTCTGCCTGCGTTGGCATTTTCGCTTCAAACTGAGTTACCGGCACTGTCAAGTTAAATGATTTCCTGGAGCTTCCATTGATTGACATGCCGGCTAAGTCGCTGATTTGCCGTGCTGGCTAGAATTGATTTCGCGTCGAAAAAGAGTGAATTCCGGTTAACTTGACAGTGCCAATCCGGATGTCTCGGATGGAGGTTGTTCTATTTGCGGCGACAGTCGCGGGGACTGTCTGCGAAACCGTAAGGAACAATTCTTTCAGATGACTTTCAAGAAGCTCAACGTCGTTCTCGTCGCACTCCTGTCTGTGGCGACCGCCCAGGCCCAGGCCGATAGTGATCGAACAACAGTCTACGTGGACACGGTGCTCGGCGGCTTTGCCATAGAGCTACTCGACGACGTTTCGCCCAACACTGTAGCCAACTTCCTCAACTACGTTCGTGACGGCGATTACGACGGCACGTTTTTCCACCGCGCAATACCTGGCTTTATTCTTCAAGGAGGCGGTTTCAGTATGGGGACCGATGGCGAAGTATCCGAAGTCCCCTCGGACCCTCCTGTCGCCAACGAATTCCGCCTGTCCAACATCCGTGGAACCATCGCAATGGCCAAAGTTGGGGGAAATGCCAACAGCGCCACGAATCAATGGTTTGTCAACCTCACCGATAATTCAGCGAATCTGGATGCTCAGAACGGTGGATTCACCGTATTCGCACGCGTAATCGGCGACGGAATGGACATCGTTGATGCGATAGTGGCGCAGCCGATATCTAATTTTGGCGGTGTATTCTCGGATACACCCACCATCGATTATTTCAGCGGAGCGGTTTCACGTGAACACCTGGTCAACGTAAACAGCATGACCGTCATCGAATCTACGTTGACGTCAACCGGCATCGCCTCACCGGCATCCGCGCCAACCGGGACATCCGTGCTGTTCACGGTGACCGTCACACCCGGAACAAACCCCGCAAGCACGGGTATCACGGTAACTGCCGACCTCTCTTCGATCGGAGGATCCGCCGCACAAACCCTGTTTGACGATGGCACAAACGGCGATGTGGTTTCGGGCGACAATGTGTTCTCGTTCCTCGCAACTGTAGGGAGCGGCACCTCTTCAGGAGTCCACTCAATCACTGTCAACGTGAGCGATTCGATTTCCCGCACCGGAACCACCGCCCTCGCTCTGACAGTGTCACCGGGTCAGACGTTCGCCGTCCCCGACGGGGGCGGAACTTCCCTCATCTCCCAGGGCACGTCGGCCGCGCTCCGTGTCGGATATGGACAGGTGGAGACCGATCCTGGGATGCCCCAGCCCGCCGGATTGGCCATATTCGGGTCCCGGCCGAGCGGGATTCTCGTCTCGGAAGCCGGCGTCCCGGCCTCTGTCCCCGTTCTGGAGGGACGGATCTTCGCCGAGACCGACGGGCCGGTCCGCACCGGCCTCGCCCTGGCCAATCCCAACGACACGGCCGCCACGATCACCTTCTTCTTCACCAGCAGCGATGGCATCGACTCCGGACACGGCACTGTGACGCTCGGGCCCCGGGAACAGATGGCACGATTCCTGAACGAAGAGCCTTTTAACGGCGGCAGCGCGATCGAGGGCACATTCACCTTCACCGCCGACCTCCCGGTCGCCGTCATCGCGCTACGCGGGGTCGTCAATGAGCGCTCCGAGTTCCTGATGACGACGCTTCCCGTCGCGCCGCTCGCGGTCCCCACCACCGGCACGGTCTACTTTCCGCATTTCGCCGCAGGCGGCGGCTGGACCACCCAGGTCATCCTCGTCAACCCCACCCATGCCCCCATCAGTGGGAACGTGCAGTTCTTCGGACCCGGCAGCCAGACAGAAGCCGCCACTCCGGCGACCCTGACGCTTGATGATGGGAGGATCAGATCGACATTCTCCTATGCGATCCCCCCACGCAGTGCGACGCGCCTCCGGACTTCCAGTCCCACCGGTCCCCTCGAGGCCGGATCGGTCCGCGCGGTGCCCGACCCGGGACAGCCCGCGCCGTCGGGGGTCAGTGTCTTCACGTTCCAGAAAGACGGCACGACCGTGTCCGAGGCCGGTGTCCCGGCATCCACCGCCGGCGCCGCCTTCCGCCTGTATGTCGAGGCGGGCGGCACCGCCGGTACACTCGCCACACTCGGCGCGGTGCGCAGCGGCATCGCCCTGACCAACACGTCGGATGCACCCACGACGGTCCGGCTCGAATTGACGGACCTGGACGGGACCGCAACCGGATCCACCGAGCCGCTCACCCTTCCCGCATCGGGCCACGTGGCGCGATTCATTGATGAATTCTTTCCCGCCTTGACCACCCCGTTCTCGGGAATTCTCAGGATTACCTCCACCGCGCCCGACATCGCCGTTGTCGGCCTGCGGCTGGTGCTCAACCAACGCGGCGACATTCTGGCCACGACGACTCCGCCGGTGGATGAAAACGCGCCACCCCTGCATCCGGCCTGTTCTTCCCCCATTTTGCGGCGGACGGTGGCTGGACCACTCAATTCATTCTCTTCAGCCGCTACCCGGGCCAGACCGCGACCGGGATGATCCGGTTCACCGGGCAGGACGGCCAGCTCCTGGAGTTGTCCGTGGCGCCGACGACGGCTCCAACAATTCCTTGAAGAAGAGACTCCGGATCGACGCTGTGCGTCAGGAGCTACAACACGAAGCGAATCAGGAAATCGGGAAGGATGCTGAGTACGTAGACGTTCTGCCCGGGTGAACAACCCGAAAATCAGAATGACCGGGTGCGCGGGAATCCGAAGCCAGTCCCGCAAGAGCCACAGTTTCACCGAGACCAGCAGGATGTCCCGGTGTTCAGGAAATTGTCCGTTTGTTCCTAACAGAACCCTGCCGGCAGACTCGTGCATCTGTCTTAGGGATGTGGGAGAATCGGTGGGCTTGATTGTAGTGGCGAGTTCTGATTTGTTGGTATGTGCGCCTTGGGTGCGTGTCAGTCAAATGATCAGATAGTGGGTGCACGGGAATGCGGACAGCGGCGATCCTGATGATACTGGCTACCTCGGCCGCGATGTGGATGTCGGCATCCTATGGTGGGGCAGTCGAGGGATTGCAGGAAGAAGCGCAGTTCGCCAATTGGCTTGAGGGTCTTCGGACCGAAGCGATCATTGCTGGAATCTCCGAAGCCACGGTCGAGGCTGCGCTGACCGGGATCACGCCGCTCGAACGTGTGGTCGAGCTGGATCGGAACCAGCCGGAGTTTCGGCTGGATTTCTGGACCTATCTCGACCGGGTTGCGTCCGAGGAGCGAATTGAGCGAGGCCGTCGCTTGCTGGAGAGCCATCGGGAGTTGCTCTCCGGTATCACCGCACGCCATGGCATACCGGGTTCCGTGCTCGTCGCCGCCTGGGGCATCGAAAGCAACTTTGGCTCCACCCAGGGTGGCTTCCCGGTCATTCGAGCCTTGGCGACTCTCGCCCACGACGATCGCCGCTCCGCCATGTTCCGGCGCGAACTGATCCATGCATTGAGGATTCTCGACCAGGGGCACATCGCTCCCACCGACATGCAGGGCTCGTGGGCCGGTGCAATGGGGCAGGTTCAGTTCATGCCTTCCACGTTCATCGATTTCGCCAGAGACGGAGATGGAGACGGCCGCAAGGACATCTGGCAGAGCACGGCGGACGCGCTGGAATCAGCTGCGGGCTTCATGGCGACGGCCTGGCAGCCCGGATACATCTGGGGCCGGCAGGTCCAGATACCTTCCGGCTTCGATCGGAGCCTCACGGGACTCGGTACGATGAAGCCCATCGATGAATGGCGGGCGCTTGGCGTGCGGCGGATCGACGGTACGGCGCTACCGATGGCGAACATCCAAGGCTCGATTGTGTTGCCATCTGAAGAGCTGGAGCCCGCGTTCCTTGTCTACCAGAACTATCGCGCTTTCTTCCGCTGGAATCGTTCGCATTTCTTCGCAATAACCCTGGGGTACTTGGCCAATCGGATTGCAGGTCATGGGCTGCTCGAACGCTGATCGTCACCCCGGGCATGGCGGGGTCCGGTCGAACTCCAGATTCCTCTGCAGCAGCTTAAGCCACGGTGTCTGGGTCTCCGGTCGATACGGAAGTGTAGCCGGCCCGGATCGTTGCGTAACGACGGGCGTGATTGCACAAAGGAACAGTTCCTGACAGAACCCTGCCGGTCTCCGACCCCGACGTCTCGTCAACGCACCCAATCCCTCAAACACCAGATTCGGTTATAACTCTGGTCTCCCAAGGAGACCATCTTAGGCAGTTCGACGGCCATGCACGGCGGGCAAATTGCCGCCTTTTCCTCGATTATGGGGCTTAGCTTTCATCTGCGTAGTTCATCCGACAGCCGCACTCGGGACAGAACACGTCCATCTTCTCTTCTACCTGCTCTTGCTTCCCGCAGTCCGGACACCGGAAAAGCACCCGCCTTACTATTCCCGGCCAAGACCTTGTCGGTGTTGTCTTGATTACCCACTGGATCACTTTGACCAGGACCGCCGACTTCCACGCCGTCTGACCCTCCCGACAAACCATTTCCGCGTGAAGCATCGACGCGACTGGCTCTAGCTTTTCCAAGAAGCCGCTGAAGTCGAAATCCGATCGACCCGCCCCACTCTCGATCCAATGCCGCCGACAAGTAGCCTCCAGCTCTTCTACTGTCCACGTCGATTGAGTCTTTCCCGCTTCAACATCCTCTAGCAGCCGTTGCCATCGCTCACTAGAAATGTTCTTGCTCATTGCGAGGTCGTTCCAATCGGTGTGTAAAAAGAGAAGGCGGTGTACGCTTTCAGTGCATTCGAAACCGTAAGGAATCCCGGTAGCAACCGGGAGAAAGGTACACCACCCATGAAGAAGAACATATCGGCAGCAGTGGCGTCAACGAACGGGTATGAGGCTCTGGAGGACTGGGCACGGTCCCGGCCCAAGTCTGGCTACAGGAGCTGCTTGAGGACGAAGTCACGCAGTTTCTGGGTCGGGAAAAGTCGGAGCGGAGTCCGAATCGGCGAGGATACCGGAACGGTCACGGGGAACCGCGACGCTTCGCAATGATGAACAGGACGATGGAGGTTCGACGAGCTCGGGTCCGAAACACGACCGATCGATTCGAGAGTCAGGTCCTGCCGTATTTTCGACGGAAATCGAAACAGCTGGGCGAGCTACTTGCCGATCTCTACCTCCACGGACTGGCCACAGGGGACTTCGAGCAGGCAATGCGCGGACTGCTTGGCGCTGGCGCTCCGTTGTCGCGAGCATCGAAGGTTGCAAGCCGATGAATAATACGCTAGTCGTTGTTTCTTGGCCGTCTGAACCACGCGAGAGTAATATGGCCAGTACCGATGGATCCCCCTCCCTGAAACGCTGGCCAAACGGGGCCGCGTTCGGGTGAGTCAGTGACACTCAAACAGGATAGGAGTGCAACATGAAAGTGAAACTCATCATCGCCGCTATCGTCGTTCTGTTCGGGATTATTGTCTTCAACGCGATCAGGAATGAACCGGAGGGCGTCATCGAAGACAATCAAGAAGCGGTAGAAGAAGCGGCCCCCGAGCTAGATCAGTGATCGGGTCCGTTGTAACTGAGGCACATAATCCCCTTCTGATTCACTGATGAATCGTCATTCAGCGGTTGAGTCAAGTGGATAACCCCGTAAATTTCCCGCCGGTTCCGGACGCAACGGAAAGTGTCTCCGAATCCCGCCAGTCCCGAAGTCGTTGAAGTCGCCGAACGCAGCTCGATAAAGGGTAGCCGTATCGAGATCGATAGGTTCAGGAGTTACCGGTCCCCGTGGGCGTGGTCGATGCTGGCGACTTCGCGGCGCGCGGTGCTACGGGTAGGGGTCTTCCGATTGTTCCGTGCTTTCCGACGAGTTGTCTTCGGGCATGAGGCGTTCTGAGCGGAGGTGAGAGGCTCGCGAGGCTGAGCCGAGCGAGCGTTCTCCGACGGGAGTTGCCGGGTGAAAATCGTGTGGCGTGGCGGGAACGAAACGATTTGCCGACTCGGGCGCCTTCTCGCCTATTGGACCCGCGGTCGTCGCTGAGCGCTTTGAGGCGCCAGCTGCGAGGAATCGGCGATGTTTTCAGTTAGTGCGATGATCCGATCCACGGTCGTTAACGCGGTGCTCCTGCGGGAACGCTGGCAGAGCGGGGTGGCGTACAATCCGCTGTGGGCGCTGGTGAGCAAGGCCTTCACCCCGAGGGCGGTGAAGGCTCTTGAGCCCCGCATTCGCAGCATTCTGGGAACCCTACTCGATGACATCGACGATCCGGCCGCGTTCGATCTGATGCAGGCCGTGGCTCGGCCCCTGCCGGTGATCGAGCCGACTCTGCGTGTCGGCTTCAGAACACGTAGCGCAAAGATACCCGAAGTCCGTGATTCGAGAGATTCGCTCGGGTTTTGGCAAGGTCAAACTCCAGCGGGTCGCGACTTCCGTCGCGCCAGACAACGCGCCCTTTGGCCTGGCCGGTTTCGACGGTACCGGAATCGGTGTAACGCCAGGCAACGTTCAGCGTGACTCTCTCCCCCAGCGATTGTGCCACTCCCGCAGCCAGCATCCAGGCAAAATTAACCTGTTCTCCGCCGGGAACGACGGTGGTCGTCTTCGGGAACTCCATGAAAGTTTCATCAATGGTGATGCGGGACAGACCGCCACCACCCCCAATAAACGGCCTGAGGGGACCGATTCGCGGCAGGGCGAATTCGGTCAGATCCCAGTACGCAGCCAGCACGCCGTGCAGGGAGGACAAATCCGCTGAAACATCCTGCCTGTCGGTGGTTTGTACAAAATTGGAGAGACCCTTGAAGGAAAAGCTCGGGTGGTACTCCATAAGAGCTTCCAGCCGAAGGGCAGGTGTCATGGCATAGCCGAACCCGAGATCGAAACCGGTCATTGTTCCGAAATCGCCGCGCGCACCGAACGGGGTGCCGTCAAGGCCGTTCCCGCAGCCATAAAGAGCCGCCGGAGAGGTGCTCGCGCAGTTCTTGTCCTGGAACCGCGTTTCTTCCGACCAGTCGAACACAACTCCAGTCACGAAATAGAATCTTCCCGCATCGGCGGCCGCGTCGGACACAGGCGGTGTGGGGGTCCCACCGGTTGGCGTGGATGCGTTTTCACCTCTGGTATCGGTGGTTTGTGCGAATGTAATAACCGGAATGACCGCCATCATGATCGCCGCGACAAAGGCTGTCCGAGTCCATGATTCAAGAAAACAGATCATCGATTTATCTGTGGGATCTCCAGGCTTTCCGCCACACACCTTCTGGCGGTTCTTGACAGGCCCCTTTAAGGGGCTCACAGAAATAAGCCCCCGGCTTTGCCGGGGGTCACTTAACTTGCGACAGCATCCATACTTACTCGCCGAACCGGTGAATGATCGCCAGGCGCACGATGACAAGCGCATTTTCAACGTTGTAGGGGCAACGCCGTCGCGGGTTCCCCGGGCCACAAGAATTATTACCGGAGTGGTTCACGTAATAGGTCTTCCGCCCGAAATCCAGGTACGCGCCCTCAAGGCGCAGTTTCCAGTCATCGGCCAGCGGCGCGTCGAAACGGCCCCCCCTACAGGCCCGCTGGCGCTCAGTACAGCGCATTAACCGAAGAGGTGGGCCAATTGAGCAGATGTCCCCACGATGGGGGGGACCTCAAAAGGGAGAATTCTGATCGCGAGCAGTGCTCGGGATGCTCGAGGCTGGCGCAGAGCCCTGCTCTCGGGGGTCGGCAATCTGACATGGTTCGCTCCAGGAAATCCGCCGACCACAGTCCAGGCACCGCATGTACCATCCTTTTTCGTCCTGCCAAGGCCCGGCATGTTTGTGCCTGTGGCTACAGATCCATCGTCTCAACACAGATTATCCATTCGAAGTCCAATCCAACGGTTATGGGCCCTCGGGTGGCGATGAACTTTCGCGGCTTCGGGTGAGGCAGGCAAACTCATGCGGTAGAAGCCTTCATACGAAACACGATAAAAGGCTGTTACCGTGCTGTGGGAGGACGATTTCGGTTTTTCGGGAACCGATCCGCTACGATGGGCCTTGGACCGGGTGGCCGCCTTGCCCCCCCCATTCATTTACTGGACACAGGAGCCGCGTCCCGCTTCTTGATGCCGAGTTCTTTTGCGGCTTTTCTTACATCCGAAGCCTTGACCCATAGAAGCGCTCCATAGCGTCCTTTTCCCGTGCAAACGGCGGTCGCGGCAGTAACATTGATCTTGGCGTCAGCGAGGCGCGACACAACATTGAGGAACGCTCCGAGCTGGTCTTTTCCTTCAATCAGAAAGCCCGTCTTGCGGGGACTTAGTTTCCAGCCAGCTTTTCGGGCTACTTTTCGGAACGCTGCGGGATCTTCAGGTACGAAGTCGATCTGACTTCGACGGCCGCTTGGAAAGCCTGAAAATGCCAGCAGGCTAATTCCCGCTTCTTTCAGGGTGCTTAATATCCGGACCCCTTCGCCCGATTTGTTGGGTGCTGTCAAATAAAAATAGTCGATACGACGGATGGTTTCAGCCACAGAATCCTCCCTTCGGCACGGAACCAATGTACTGTAACCAGGCCTTGGGCATCAATACCGAGCAGAAATACTCACTCCATGTGATTCTCGTCATGTGATTCTCGTCGTCACTGGGTTTAGCCAATTTTCCCTCTAGCTGAGCTTCAGCCGGATGGATCACGCCCGCAAGGTTATATCAATTCAGGTCGAAACCGGATCGTTGCAGAATCCCTTTCTGAAACGGTCAAAAGGCGGATCGCGCCAGGGTTTTTGCCGTCCCTGGAACGGCTAGGGCCGTCTGTCTTGTTTCGCCCGGCCCGAGAGGGGCCATTCCTCTTGATGGGGCTTGACTATTTCCGATTCTGTGATCTGGCTGGGTTCGGTTTCAAGCCGGCCGACAGCCAGAGTATAGGACGGGCTGGCTGAAACTGAGCGTCTCTCCACGACCGAGGTAGATGGCGGTTGCGAGCAGCGCTGTCTCCGCCGGCAAACCATCTGCAGACTGATCTCCAGTTTTCAGGCTCATTTCAACACCGGCCTGTTAATTTGCACGGAAAAGTGATCCGGGTTTTGCATTGAAAATTGACCCGGGTTAGAGAGCCGGATTATAGGTTCGGGAACTCGAAAAACTTGTCGCGCAACTCGAGACTGCCCGGAGCCAACTCACCCAGGTCCGCGACGGGGCGCAGGGTCTGGTGGGCGCGATCACGGACCCGATGGCGGACCTGGTCGCAACGTCTACGGATCTGCTCCACACCGCGCGCGACTGGCACGCGGATTTCACCGGCCCGGCCGGGGACATGGTCGGGTCGGTCCGCAACTTCGCCAATAACGGCGAGTCCTTTAGTCGAAGCTGGCGCGACGTGTTGCAGGCGTCGGACACCGTCACCGAGGCCGACATCCGCAACGTCTACCAGAGCGGTCCCAATGCCGCCGATGCCGCCGTGGCGACCTTTGAGCGGCAACGGGTGGAAGGCGACCGGCGCCTCGAGTATGCCGGAGCCCGGGCGGATGCCGGGGCCGACCTGATCGAAATCCGCGAAGCCACGACCCGTGCCATCGGCCGCATCGGGGAGCGAGTCGATGCGGACCCCGATACCGGCAGGGCGAATCGCTCATCGGCGGCGCTCACCGAGGGTGATGTTCTCGCATCGCTCGGGCAAATCCGAACCCTGATCGGGCTTGGCCGCAGCCGCGCCATGGCGGCAACAGAAGCGGCCGCAGATCGCTTTCGTGGAGAGGAACTCCGCCGGGGGACCGAAGACCGGCGCCTGGCCGAACGTGCGGCCCTTGAAGCCCAATGGGCCGAGGAACAGGCCGCACTGGCCGCGGGCGCCGGCGCGCGCATCGAAGCCATGTATGGCGGCTATCGATTGCATCCGGTCTTTGCCGGGAACTGATGATGCTCATGCTGATGCTCCAACTCGTTCCCACCATTCCGCCGGACCCGGCGGCCGCTCCCGACGTGGCCACCGTGGTCAGCGGCATCATGGATCAAATTATCGCCGCGGCCGCCCCACAGGTCCACGCGACGGGTATGGCCATGTGGCGGGGGTTGGCCGCCATTCTCGTCGCCTGGACCGGACTGCGCATCGCTTTCACGGGCGATTTCCGGCCATGGGATGTGATTCGGATCGTCATCGCACTCTGGTTCCCCTGAGCGATGCTCAGCTTCTATAACACGCCCCTTCCCGGCTCGACCCTGTCCTTCACGGCCGCCATTACCGAAGGCGGCAACTGGCTCCAGGGCGTCCTGATCGCCAACACCGGCGAGGATTATCTCGTGTCCTTTACACGGCTCTCCCAGAATTTCTTTGCGCGCGCCTCGTCCATGGAGCTGGGGTCGGGAAGCGGGATGCTCGACATTGTCCTCAATGGCCTCACGAACCTGTCGTACCTGTTCATGGCCTTTCTTCACACCATCATCTTTGAGCTTTTTCTCCTGCTCATTCTCCTGTGTCTCATCGTGATCTATGCCGTCTCAATGGGACAGGTCATATGGGCGCAGCTCGCCCTGGGCGTCCTCTTGATCCTCGGGCCGCTCTTCATTCCCTTTCTCCTGGTCGAGCCCCTCGCGTTCCTGTTCTGGGGGTGGTTCAAGGGCATGTTCACCTACACCCTCTATGGCGCGATCGCGGCGGCGCTCATGCGGGTGTTCCTCGCGGCCAGGATGGGCTGGATCGAGGCCATTATCAATGGTCCCCCGCCCGGCAACAGCTTCTGGTGGCACAGCACCGCATGGTTCCTCAGCATCGTGCCCCTGGTGACCGCGGGGCTCTTGTCCTCGCTCATGATCGGCACGCTTGCCTCACAAATCATCTCCGGCGGCGGGGCGGGCGGCGGCATCATGGGCCTCGTCGGCCAGGCCGCGAGCGGTGTTTCTAAACTCAAAACGGGGGGCGCGGTATAAACCTCATGACACAACCCGAAGACAAAGAATCCGACTCCGGCAAAGAGTACGCCGAGATATGGGGCGAGACGATCCATTCGAACCGTCACCTGCGCGTGTTCTCCATCGTCCTCGGCGTGTTGCTTTTATTCGTCACCATCGCCGTGGTGCGGCTCTCGTCGGTCGAGCCGCCCCGTCCGATTGTCGTTCGGGTGGACGAAGTCGGCCGGGCCGAAGCCCTGGCCTATGAAGCCATCGAGGCTCAGGCCGACCCGCGCGATCCGACCACCAAGTATTTCCTCAACCGCTTTCTCCATGACCACTTCGGCCGCCGCCGGGCGACGGCGCAGCAATACTGGCCCCGCAGCCTCCGCTTTCTCACCACCGATCTGGCCAACGCGGCCTTCACCACCAGCAACGAGGAAATCGCCATGCTCGCGGCCGGGATCACCGGAGAAGAACTCCGCGTCGAGAATGTCATCCTTCGGATTCAGCCCAATCCCACGGAGCCGCATGGGGCGGTCGCCGACTTCGTCCTCGTCCGGACCCGGCAGGAGCGGGAGGTATCCCGGGAGGCATGGACCGCCACGATGCAGTTTGTCTTCATGCCCGTCATTCCGGCCGACCTGGTCGTCTTTAACTCGATGGGCATCCAGGTCACATACCTGGAAACCGACAGAACACTTATCACCGAGACGCCATGATTACTCATTTGCGAGAACGTGAAAAAAACCTGGAACCGTTCGGGTGGAACCCGCAAGACGCCGAGTGGGTGGCCCTGGTCTGTCTCCACAGCGGCATATTCACCCGCTCCCAATACATGGCGTATTTCAAAACGTACCCATCGCGCGCCCGGCGCTTCGTTCAGGGTCTCGTGGACCTCAAACTTGCCGTGGAAGAGCCCATTCCCGTCATTCGCCGCGAGAACCGCACCCGGGCCTGCCGGATCACCCACAAGGGCATCTACCGGGAGCTGGGCGTTCCCAACATCCGCCACCGGAGATTTCCCGATCCGGGGGCCTATCTCCGGCGGCTCCTGTCGCTCGATTACGTGATCGAACACGCAGAGCTGGAATGGCTCCCGACCGAAGAGGAAAAGGTTTGGTACTGCGAAGACATCGGCATCCCAACCGCGCACCTGCCGAAGCGGATTTATACCGGAGCGGCCGGGGCCGTCACCCGGTATTTCCCCCTGAAGCTCCCCGTTGCCGGCGGCCCGACCTCCACGTTTGTCTATGTCGATCCCGGTAACGACACCTCCACGGAAATGCAGCATTGGGGCCGGGCGCACGAGCATCTCTGGGCGGGTATGCGGGAGCGCAATATCAAGATTCATGTGGCTGCAATCGGAGTCAACCCCGATGCCGACAAACGCGCGCGCGCCGTATTAGACGGATGGGCGCTGGAGGAAAAAAGAGTCGCGGCCGGGAGCCCCCAGGAGGCGGCCTTCGAGAAGGAACGGGACACAATCTCCAGCGCCCTCGATACCTTCGATTCCAAGGTTCTCACCCGCTTCGGAGGCTTTACGAAGGCCGGGCAGCGCTACCGGGAGTTGGGGGATATTCTGGCACGGCCCGCGCCTCATGACATCCGGATTGACACGTTCGAGATATGGCGTTCCGGGCGTATTTATCCGGAGGGTGTGCAGATCTACGAGACGCCCTCATGAAATTGAATCCGGCGTGGGTATTGGGGAGTGGGGGCATTTATCACGACCACTATCCATTTTTACTATCCCATATCCCGCGTAATCACTTGTGGTTAGGGCATTATTCATGCCCATTTCCAGAGCAGTTCCAGCGGGAGTGGTCAGAGCTGCTCTGGCTTGGGTGTCCAGAGCAGCTCCAGAGGGGGGGCCGGGGCCAAGAGCCCCCTTATCGAAAATCGGGCACCCAATATTCAACGCTGATGCCGATCCAGCGTGAATATTGGTTCGGGGGGGGTTATTTATCACGACTAATATTCATTTTTACTGTCCCCCTATCCCGCGTATTCACTTGTGGTTAGGGCATTATTCATGCCCATTTCCAGAGCAGCTCCGGAAGGGGGTTACAGTGACGGGAGCGACCCCCCCTTTTTCGTGGGTTTATCGTCACCGGACCCCCGTGCTGATTCACATCACGCGTGTCGGTGCCGCCCTCCCCAAGGGGTGTCGCTCCCGTCATAGTGATCCTTGCAGGAAGGCTTGAAATCTGGAGACGTAAAGGCCGATGAAATGGAGTCACGTTTTTCTATTTGTCCTGGCGGTGGCCGCCTCAACAGGCCGGTATGTGCTGAGCCCGTTTCCCCCTGGATCGGAGAATCCTGTCGTCGCGCTGATGGCCCTCGATGCACCCATGCTTTTGTGGGTGATCCACGGTTGGTATGCCGCCATGCCCGGCGTCATTACGTTTATCGGCGGGACGCTCGTTTTGGGTGTGTGGCGGGTGTGGTTCGAGTCGACTCCGCGCAAGAAACGGGGCAAAGGCGAGCTTCCCCCGTGGCCGATTTCCCCATCGGACGAGAAACCGGCCATCGTCGTCGGGGAGACGCATCACCCGGTCGAGTCGCGGGAGGTTCCCAACCCGGACTGGCTCGTGATCCCGGAGCGGGGACTCTATACCGGAGTCGCCATCTTCGGGGCGGTCGGCTCCGGGAAGACCTCGGCGTGCATGCACCCGTTTGCCCGACAACTGTTCGGCTGGCAAGCGAGGAACCCGAAGCGGCGGGCGGCTGGTCTGGTCCTCGAAGTCAAGGGGGATTTCTGCTACGACATCCGGGATATTCTGAAAAAGGCGGGCCGGGAAGACGATTACATGGAGCTGAGCATGGACGGGAAATGGCAGTGGAATCCCCTGGCCGCGCACTGGCTCGACGCCTACTCCCTGGCCTATACCGTGTCCTCCCTCCTGAATCAGTTGTTCGGCAAGGGGAAAGATCCGTTCTGGCAACAGGCCTACACGAATCTGGTGAAGTGGATTATAGAGCTGTACCGGATCTTTCCCGACCGCTGGGTGACCCTCCGGGATGTCTACCAGTGCGCGATCAACCCCGACCTGTTCAAGGAAAAAATCGATGAGGCCGGCGTTGTTGTGTACGTTCAGTTGCATGGGGAGATCGTGATTTCGGATAAGGATTGGAAAGCACACAAGAACGCGCTGCTCGCTTTTGGAAGCTGGAATGAAGTTGAAGATGGGGAGTGTAAAGCCAGCAAGACGCCCGCGTTGGAAGAATGGTTGCAAACCGAGGGGATCCCATACCGCATCACAGTGCCCAAGAGTCATACCAAACCGAAACGGTTGCTCGCGCGCTGGCAAAGTGTAAAGACCTGGTACGACCACGACTGGATGAAGCTGGACCAGAAACTGCGAACTTCGTGTGTCGAGGAAATTTCCAGTTTCCTGTCCCTGTTCGACATGGAGGACGTCGCTGACATTTTCTGTCCCCAGGCACCGCCGGTGAAAGACGAGGCCGAGCGACCCCAATGGGAGCCGAGAGAAGAAGGCGGAATCTGGAAGCATCTTCCACCCCTGGACGAGCTGATCGAGAGCGGGAAAGTCCTCGCGCTCAACATGCCCGCCGGATCGAATCCGGCCCTGGCCCGCGCCGTGGGCGTCTTCCTCAAAAACGCCTGGCTCCAGACCCTGCTCCGGCGGCCGGCACAGATGAAAGCGGACACGAAGCGTTACTTCCGGCCCGCCGTTTTTATTTGCGACGAGTACCAGTCCTTCGCCTCAGTCGGCGAGGATGATCCCAGTGGTGACGAGAAGGCGTTTGCCCTCACCCGGCAGTGCCGCGTCATCCCCATCGTCGCCACCCAGTCCATATCCTCGCTCCGATCCGTGCTGGGAACTTCCGAGGCCTGGCGCGCACTCTTGCAGACCCTCCGCACCCGGATCTTCCTCTCCCTCAGCGACGACGCAAGCGCCGAGCTCGCCTCGAAACTGTGCGGGCAAGTTGCCAAGATCAAGCCGAGCTGGACCGTCACCGAATCGACGCGGCAAGCTGAAGTGTCGCTCCTGTCCGGCAAGGCCGGGGGCGGCCAGGGGTCGGTCGGAACCAGTAAATCATTCCGAGAACAGCGGGAGGCTTTGTTTCAGCCGAGAGAGTTTGCCTTGCTCCCCAATTGCCAGGCCATTTGTCTGCCCTATGACGGCACTCACGCCACAAGCGCCGTCCGTGTTTATCTCAAGCCGTACTACCTTCCGGAGACGATGCCCTACTGGCGCGCCGTCGAGGCGGGGAAAATATGAGCGGGGCAGATCGGGAGGGACGCGGCATGGACTACCTGCGCCCGTTTTTGCCGGGGCTGGAATCGGTCCTCGAAGATGAGGATGTCAGCGAGATCATGATTAACGGGCCGGGCAACGTCTGGGTTGAAAGCCGGGGGAAAATCCGGGAGCATCCTGCCCCCATCCTCGATGAGGCCGCGCTCGATCGGGCGGCTATTCAGATCGCCCGGCCCCTCGGCCTCGATCCCGCCACCGCTCCGATCCTCGATGCGCGCCTGGACGATGGCTCACGCGTGGCGATCTGTGTCCCCCCGGCCGCACCGCACGTCGCCATCACCATCCGGCGATTCGGCAAGCGGAGCTACTCGCCCGAGGATCTCGTGCGCTTCGGCTCACTGCCCCAAGAAGTGCTGGACGAGGCGCGGGCCGCGCTGCTGGGGCGGCGAAATATCCTGGTGTCAGGCGGGACCGGCTCGGGCAAGACCACGCTCCTCAATGCCCTGGTCGAGTTGCTCCCCGCCGACGACCGCATTGTTTCCATCGAGGACACCCTGGAACTCCGCATCGACCGAAAAAACTGTGTTCGCTTCGAGGCACGGGGGATCGACGGTGATTCGGTGACGATCCGCGACCTCGTCAAGCACGCGCTCCGACACCGGCCCGATCACATCGTGGTGGGCGAGGTCCGGGGCGGCGAGGCCGCCGATCTCTTGCAGGCGCTCAATACCGGGCACGGCGGATCCCTGACCACGATCCACGCCAACAACGCCGAATCAGCCCTGTCCCGGCTGGCGACTTGCGCCATGCAAGGTGAGACGGACTTGCCCTGGGAAGTCACCTGTAGGGGCGTCGTGGACGGGATTTCCATGGTGATTCACATGACGCGGCGCGAGGGGCGGCGGTACGTCGAAGAAGCCCTCCACGTGGGCGATTACGACGCCGCAAAGCGGCGCTGGCACTACAGGCCCGTTGCGTTCGCCGACCCCCAACTCAAACTGGCCGAGGTGCGGTGATGCCCGACAACGCTGCCAGGACGATGCAACAGGGGCGAGCCTGGATTGTCAGGGCGATGCTTCTACTGGTTCGCGGATACAACGCGGCAAAGAATCTCTGGTTATCGGCCCCAATCTGGCCGGTAAAACATGATAAAAATATGGAGCCTTGCGAGGACATGAACGATAAATCAAAACCTGCACTCTCTCTGGTGACGCCTCAAGCGCGGCACCGCTTCACCCGCTTCGATCAGGTGAACCAGCTTGTCGGGGCGAGCGAAGCGGACCCGGAAATGGGCTTCATGGCTCGGCTGATAGCGCTCTGCTCCCTGCCCCGCAGCAACCCCGGCAACCGGCTCCGGTATGTCCGTCGCAACGGCCCCTACGCCTTAGTCATGACTGCTGGTGGACTCAGCAAGCTCCCCTTCGGCAATCTTCCCCGCCTGTTGCTCGCCTGGGTGTGCACCGAGGCGACCCGGACCCAGAGCCGCGACATCGTTCTGGGGCGTTCGCTCTCGGAGTTCATGCGGAAATTGGGGGTCTACGACAGCAGCGGGAGAACACAAGTCCGGCTCCGCACCCAGATGAAGCGCCTGTTTGGTTGTAGCATCTCGCTGGTCTATCAGGATGAGCGGCGTGAAGCGACCTCCAGTGCTCTGATTGCCGACCTCACTGACTTTTGGTGGAACCCTCAGCGGCCCGATCAGCCCTCGTTATGGAAGAGCAAGATTCAACTAAGCGAGAACTTCTTCAATGAAATCATCGAACACCCCGTGCCGATTGACATGAACACCCTCGCGGCGCTGAAGCGGTCGCCCCTGGGCCTCGATCTCTACCTGTGGTTGGCCTACCGCACCTTCACTCTCCAGCATCCGCTACGACTGACCTGGAAGCAGATTTACCATCAGTTCGGAGCAGATCCGGCCAAATCCAGCGATAACCAAACCGTCCAAAACTTTCGGTATAAGGCTCTGCGCGAGTTGAAGAAGATCAAGCTGGCCTGGCCGAAACTGAACTTCGGAACGGCCAGAGGCGTCTTGGTCGTCTACCCCTCAACACCCATTATCCCGCCAACGGGTCATCGTCAACTCACGGGCTAGGCTCGTAGAAGGTGTTCGGATGGAAAGGAAGGCCACAGGGTCGATCTTTGGGGCCTATCCCCCAAATCCTGCTCATGGAAAACTTCTACGGCACCCCTCGGCCGCAAAATTTATCCACAGACTGCTGTGATTTCATGGGGTTATCCACGAGCATTCGGGAAACATTCGTGTCGGCCAATTTCGAGCATTCAGGAAACATTTACCCTCAATTTTTCGAGCATTCGGGAAACATATACAAGTAATAAGAACAAGTAATAAGAGTACAAATAGTAGGAACGGCGACTTCTGTGAATAAATCACCCAGATGAAAAAATTAAAAACAGACTCCGAAGTTTCTTCGGAACCCCCTAATCCATGCCGAAACCCCATGTCCCATTCGTTCTAGTTACTACCTCTACCAGCGCACCGTGAAACGGATGACCAAGGCGTGACCCGCAGCCTCCTAACGTGGGTCCATAGATGATCGTTCACATGGACGCGCCTCGAGGGCCGGCTCCTGCCGTTCTGTTCCTTGCCGCGCACCCATGCCGGTCATCGCAAAGGACTACGGCGGGACCAGTGGTCCCTGGATCGCCGTTTCAGCCAACTCGTGGTGCCCGGAGCTTGCCGGGAAGATCCACGTTTTAGGTTGTTCGCTCTGACGGGCCCGCGATCCACCGCGCCGAATGTTGTCTCGCCATTTTTCCGTAGCCTCGGCTTGCTCGAGCGGGGACCGGCCCAGGGCCGCGGCCAGACCGCGCTGCTCGCCCTGGGGCGTCTGTCACGGCCACCGTTCTTTGGCCGGTAATTCCCCGCTATCACGCACCGGCGACGGCTCTCCTGGCCGGGGAGGATTTAATCAATGACTACCAACAACTTAAAACCCGCAGCGAACTCAGGATCGGAGCCGTCAAGGCGACAATATGGGAAAACGATGCCTACGGAATCACCCGGCACAACATCACCTTTTCACGCCTCTACAAGGACGGTGATCAGTGGAAGACGGTCCAGACCTTCGGCCGCAACGACTTGTTGGTTCTGGCGAAAGTGGCGGATCAGGCCCACTCGCGGATCTTCGAAATTCAGCAGGGCGGCGACGCCCAGGACGCGTAACTGGTGCCGGGGAGCGGCGGCCCGTATAGCCGCTTCCCACCAATAGCACGCGGGGCCAAACCTGGACGCGCACACCATCGAAATCCCAGCCGCCGATCAGAACCGCGCCGGATTGCGCGTTGGCGTGGACAGCCTCAAAACGGCACACCACGCCTTGCTCAATTCCCAACAAGTACACGATCCCACTGCGCACTGACATTACGAATTGCGACCCGCGCCACCCCCGCTGGCCAACCCATACACAGTCCGTAAAAACCAGTTTACCTCTGCGGTGCAACGCTCTTTCCAAGGTACGGGCTATACCAGTCCGACAGCGGGTAAGTCAGGCGATCCGGTAATAGGAAAATCCCCCGGCGAAGTTTCAGAAACCTTCTGTGACAGCCCTTTATTTTTAACCTAGTCCGAACAGTTCCCGGTCTTCCGGCTTCGGCAGGAAGCCATCGAGATCCCGCAGCATGGCTTCTTTTGCGTCAGGGTCAGAATTGAATTTCTGCATCATGCAGCGACCCACCAGTTCCGCACGGCGTTCATTCAGTTTGCGCTCTTCCTCCCGGAGCTGTTTCTTGACTGCACGGATTTTTTGCTTGAGCGCATCCTGCTCCTTCTTCTGCTGCTCGAGCAGCTTCTTTTCTTCCGCCAAAAGTTCGGCCAGTTGCTTATCGGTATTCGGCATTT
>CBDHGK010000025.1:0-79752 GCA_965263045.1 Terriglobia bacterium | reverse complement strand
ATGGGGGAGATCAGGCGATGGTTTTGCGGGTCCCTCCGGGCGCGGGGTGGATGTCCAATGCGTCATAGATGGCGCGCTGAGGCGGTTCGGCGCGGGTGGCCTTGCGCACGTGCAGGGTGCGGCCGTCGGCGCAACGGAAGGTGGCGGTGACGCGGTGCTGGCCGCCGAGGATCCGGCGCAGGGTGGACCAACTGGCGTGTTCCCCGCGTGCGGCCAGGCGGCGGCGGATGACCTGGACGAGTTGGTAGGCGATGACGGTGACGAACAGGTGACCCTCGGCGCGAATGGGCTTGCGGTGATAGATGGGGCGCAGACCGAGTTCGGATTTCAATGAGCGGAAGACGGCCTCCAGATCGGTGAGGGTGATG
Organism: Terriglobia bacterium; assembly: GCA_965263045.1. Classification (GTDB taxonomy): domain Bacteria; phylum Acidobacteriota; class Terriglobia; order 20CM-2-55-15; family 20CM-2-55-15. The sequence continues at coordinate 79,384 of CBDHGK010000025.1, read as the reverse complement.
TAGGTGCGCCAGAGCGTTTCCTCGTCCCAATCGGTTTCGCTGCTGCGCAGACAATAGACGCCCGGATGGGTGGCCATCGTGCCCGGGACCGAACGCCGGGTCCAGGTCAGCCCGACCGCGGTATCGCCGGTGTCGTCGGTGGCGACCTGGACGTCGTAGTGTTGGGCGGCGCCGCGGCTCTGTTGCTTCAACCGCCCGATGCGCTGCCAGACCTGGGCGAGGCGTTTCTGAGTGCGCGGCCGGGACAGGCCTTCGGAGAGTTGGTCCAGAGCCTGTTCGAAACGCTTCCCAAAGCGCTCGGTCATGGCCTGTTCCTTCTCGGCCCGTTGCTCGGAATAGCAGTACAAGCGGGCTTCCTGGCCATCCTCGTCCACGGTCTTGTGCAGATGCAGGTCCTCGCCCGAGGCCGTCCGGATCGAGACCGCCGCCTCGGGATCGAACTGCCGGTCGCGTTGGCGGCTCACCACCAGGTAGCGGTATCCGGCCTCGCGCAACCAGGCGACGCGCTCCTGAGTGGCGATGCCCCGATCCATCACCACCAGGGCGTCGCCGGGGGCCTGGAGCGCCTCCAGCATCTGAGGCAGGGTCCGATGCTCGGTCACGTTGCCGGCGAAGACCTGGGAGCGGCGCACGAAGCCGCTGCCATCGAGCACGAGCCCCAGGGTGAGGAGGGGACAATCCCGGCGCTTGTCCTTGGAATGTCCCCGCTGCGCCTGGGGTTGCTCCTCGGCCTGACCCTCGAAGTAACTGTTGGTGAGGTCGTAGAGGGTGACCGTGGGCCGCAGATCGAACAGGCTCATCGCCTGCTCGAACAGGTGGGTTTCAATGGCGTCCCGGTGCGCCATCAGGGCGTCCGAGGCCCGGTACAGTTGCATCGCCCCCATGGTCTCGAAGTCGACCCCCAGCAATTCGCCCAGGCCGCTGCGTTCCCGCAGCCAGCGGTGCGTCGCCCTTTCCGAGGCGGGCGCGGCCAGACGCCCGATAATCGATCCCGCCGCGGCGGCGCGCAGGGGGCCGTTGATGCCCAGACGTTGGAACAGTTCCCGCAGCCCCAACCGGTCCATCGCCCACAGGCCGGCCTGCTCCACGCCCACCGAACGCGGGCGCGTCAGTTCTAGCGAATCCACCTCCACGGTCACGGTCCGCGTCTCGGGGGCGGCGCCGGGGGCGGGGCCGGAGAGATCGGCTTCGCGGGCGATCAACTGGGCCGCGATGCGTTGGGCTTCCTGCTCCAGGGCGGCGTCGTAGTGTTGGGCGGCGCCGCCCCCGGCCAGGCGCTTCTTTCCGGCCTCGAGAAACTCCTTGCTCCATCGGTAATACAGGTTCGACGGGATCCATAGCGCTGCAAATCTTATTGCAAAAGACGTACATTTCGCAGATATATTATGCGAACGATAAGCCCTTGTTTCCATATCCTGCGATTACCCTTCGCAATTCTCTGGAGATCTGCGAATGCCGACGCGCTTCTTGGGCTCGCGCGCGCACAGCTCCGACCTCTGCGTGCCCCAGATTCCGAATAGGACTTTCGCAACGCCTTATGTCAGTACACCGTTCCTCTCGCACGCACGGTCCTACTCGCCCACTGCCAACGTCACGCTGTTCGACATAGCCGACTGCGCCCCTTCATTGGACATTTTTCCCAAGAATTAGAGAATAGGTGATCGGCTTAGCCGGTCCTGCTGCTGGAAGGGGGAATATTATCCCCCCGCCGGCGCTGTGGGAACGGTGGGAAAGCGGAGCGTATTGTGCGGAGCTTTCCCACGGTTCCCACAGCGCGTGACGCGCGCCGATTTTTCAGCAGTGGGCCAGGGAGTCCGACACCGATGGGAAAGATCCGACGGAAGTTTGAAGTGGAATTCAAGCGACGCTTGGTCGAGCAGATTGAAATAGGCCAGATGACGCTGAGCGCGGCAGCGCGGCAGTACCAGATCTCGCCCAGCGTGATTCAGCGTTGGCGGACGCAGTACGAGGCGAATCAACTGATGGATAGGCCTTCGATCCGGGAACGGGCGTTGGAGGCCGAGAATGAACGCCTGAAGGCGAAGGTTGGGGATCTGGTGATGCAGATCGATCATCAAAAAACACTGCAGAGCTGGATGAAGCGGAATCGAAACGTCGATACTGCCGTAATCACCGGGAAAAACTGGGATCGATATCGAAAGGGTGCGAAATGACGGGCCTGGCACGTAGCACGTATTACTACAGGCCGAAGGTCGATCCCAAACTGAAAGCGCAACAGGACGCCGATCTGCGCGATCGCATCGAGCGGATCCAGGCCGAATTTCCCGGCTACGGATACCGCCGGGTGTGTCGGGAACTGGAACGCCAGGGCGAGATCGTCAACACGAAACGGCTTCGGCGCGTGATGAAGCGGTACGGGTTGAAGCCGATCACCTGGCGGAGTTTCGTCCACACGACCGATTCCAATCACCGGTTCCGCATCTACCCCAATCTGCTGAAGAGGCACACGGTCACCGGTCTGAATCAAGCGTGGGCAGCCGATATCACTTACATCCGGATACGCACCGGATTCGTGTTCCTGGCCGCCATCCTGGATCTCCACTCTCGCAAGGTCATCGGTTGGGCGATCTCGAAACGGATCGACCGCCAGCTCTGCATCGAGGCGTTACAGATGGCCATCGCAGCGCGTCTCGACACCCGGGGCTGCATCCATCATTCAGATCGGGGCGTGCAGGGTGAATTCAATCGGTCGTCGCAACATCTCGAAAGTGAGGAGTTGCGATGGGAACGAGCAAGCGTCGACGAAGTGATCGAGCTGGACGTCTTCCGATGCCGTCGCCGGGTCGTCCGCCGGTGGGGCGGCGTGAGCATCGGCAGCGATTCTGGGAGGCGATTGCCCGCGGGTTGTCGAGTGAGGAAGCGGGGGTGGTGGCCGGCGTGTCGCCGGCGGTCGGAACGAGGTGGTTCCGCGAGAATGGCGGCATGCCGTCAAGCAATTTGGCCTCGCTTTCGGGGCGCTATCTGTCGTTTGCCGAACGAGAAGAGATCGCGATCTTACACGCTCAGGGCTTCGGGATTCGTGAGATCGCGCGTCGGATCGGCCGATGTCCATCAACGATTTCGCGGGAACTGCGTCGGAACGCTGCGACCCGCAGTGGCGACCTGCAGTATCGAGCCACAACGGCCCAGTGGCACGCCGACCGGCGCGCCAGTCGTCCGAAAGTCGCGAAGCTGGCCGCGAACAACAAACTGCGCCAATATGTGCAAGACCGACTCGCAGGCGTCATCACCGCCGCTGACGGGATCAGTGTGCCTGGACCAGATGTGCGCTGGATCGGTCGGCGGCACGGGCACCGGCAGACGCGACGCTGGGCGAGTTCGTGGAGTCCGGAGCAGATTACTCACAGGCTCCGGGTCGATTTCCCCGAGGATCATTCGATGCGGATCTCCCACGAGGCCATCTACCAGGCGCTCTACGTGCAAGGCCGGGGGGCACTGCGGCGGGAACTGGTCGCGTGTCTGCGCACGGGGCGGGCGCTTCGAGTTCCAAGGGCGCGTACCCGGGGCCGCGGCCAGAAGTTCGTCAGCCCCGAGATCATGATCCGTGAGCGGCCGGCAGAAGCAGAAGATCGGGCGGTACCCGGGCACTGGGAAGGAGACTTGATCCTCGGGCTGGGCAGCTCCGCTATCGGAACCCTGGTCGAGCGCACGACCCGGTTCACGATCCTGCTACACCTGCCCCGTATGGCCGGACACGGCGGGCCGCCGGTCAAGAACGGTCCGGCTCTGGCCGGGCACGGCGCCAAAGCTGTCCGAGATGCCATCGTGTCATCGATCACTAAGCTCCCAGAACAGCTTCGCCGAACACTGACCTGGGACCAGGGTGCCGAGATGGCGCAACACACCCAACTTCGCGTCGACACCGGCCTGGGGATCTTCTTCTGCCACCCCCATAGTCCGTGGCAGCGCGGCACGAACGAGAACACCAACGGTTTGCTGCGCCAGTACTTCCCGAAGGGCACCGACCTGTCGAGGCACTCCCGCGACGACCTCGAGGCTGTCGCCTCTGCTCTGAACAGTCGCCCCCGCAAGACTCTCGGATGGAAGACACCTACTGAAGTCCTTGACGCCTACCTACGCTTACCCCGAGAGTAGTGTTGCGACGACCCCTTGAACCTGGGCAGACTGCCTCGGTCGGAGTGATGAATCAGTCCGGGCCCTGGATCACACGCCTCAAGGGCCATGCTCAGGGCACGCACTGTCAACGCCTGGTCAATACGCGCACTCATCGCCCAACCCACGACACGCCTCGAGTATAGATCGAGAATGACGCACAGATACAGCCAGCCCTCCAGGGACCACACGTACGTAATATCCCCGACCCAAGCCACATTGGGACGTGTGACTGCGAACTGACGGTCGAGGGTGTTGGGCGCCACCGGCCAGCGGTGATTGGACGGGGTCGTGGTGCGAAAGCGCCGTCGTTGCTTGCCCCGCAGGCCATTCTCACGCATCAGCCGCGTCACGCGATGGCGCCCCACCTTGTGGCCCTGCGCTGCCAGCTCACGGTGTATCCGGGGGCTTCCATAGGTTCCACGAGAGGCACGATGCGCCGCCTTGATGTCGAGCGTCACCGCCCGCTCCGATCGTGCACGCGTGCTTTCGGTGCGTTTGGTCCATCTGTAGAAGCCCGACGTCGATACCGCCAGCATCCGGCAGATCAACACCACCGGAAATTCGGCCTTCTCTGCCCATACGAATCGGTATCTCACTGCGATTCCCTGGCAAAGAAGGCCGTTGCTTTTTTTAATATGTCGCGCTCCATCCGCAGTTGCCGATCCTCACGACGAAGTTGCGATATTTCCTCGCGCTCGGCGGTGCTCAAGACCTTGCCGCCGCCGCGCCCCGCATCGGCCTCGCTTCGTGACACCCAATTACGCACCGCTGATTCAGTCAATCCCAGAGCTCGGGCTACTGCTGCGATACCCTTTCCACCGTCACGCACCAGGCAAACAACCTCAGCCTTGTACTCCGGCGTGAACGCTCGTCTTTTTCTCGTCATGGGACACCTCCATCGGGCATTGTCGCCCTATCTGCGGTGTCCACTAAACCCGGGGAAGTCCAGTTCCCAGGGCCACCGACTAAAGATTTTCACAGCCCCCCGCCGCTCCTAATACATGCACTCTTATTACTTGCCTCTTAATACTTGATATGTGACCCGTAACGTCGAAGATGCTGCCGTTTTAAGTGACCCGTAACGTCGTGGAAAACTCCCCGGAATCACGCCTCGCCTGTGGAAACGGCTAAGGGGCTGTGTTATGTGTCCTGAAACGTCGAAGGTCCCAACGATGCGCTACTGGATGAGTTTGACGGGCGGAATCTGTGGCGTGGACGGCAGCAGAACCAACGCGCCGGTCTTTTCCCCTCGGCTGCCGCGCGCGATCTGGTATTTCAGGCCCGGCCAGGCCGACTGGATCTTCTTCAACTCCCGGAGGCAGTTCTTGCGGAATTTCTGAACCGTCACGTTGTCACCGGCACGGTCCGGATCGACCCCGAACTGCCGGTAGAGCATCGGCCAGGACAGCCGCAGTGGGGCATCGAGTTTGAATGTTCGGTAGACCAGCCACACGTACAGGTCGAGCCCGAGGGATGACCGCTTCAGCGCCTTCAGCGTGTTCAGATCGAGCGGCACGGGATGCTTCATGATCTCCTCGAAGAACTTCTCGCCCAACTCGATCTTGCTTTGCCACAACATCGGCGCGTCCGGGTGCCGCGCGTTCCACCACAGGTCTGTCTGGCTGGCAATCGGCGAGCTGACGCTCGCCTCGTGTCCCTCGGCTTGGTAGACCACCCGGATATGCGCGTTGAAGAACCGCTTCATCTGATTCTGTAGCCGGGCGTAGGTGTCACCACTGCTGGAATAGATATCCAGTTTCCGCATGAAATCAGAGAGCGAGTGCCCGAGGACCAGATTCCGGCTTTGCGTCCGGACCGCTTCGGTGCACACCCACGCGGCCAGCAGCCGGGGGATGTTCCCGAACGGGAGCCTGTGTGGATCCCCGGCCGTCATGTAGAGCGTGTATGGCCCGTACCGCCGGATGTACTTCTCCCGGCTGCCGGGGTTGGACCGCGGCAACGAACACAACATCAGCCACCGCGCCATGAAGCCCGGTTCGGGGTCGGTTTCGCTGGCCCGGACCAGGGCGTCGACCTGATCGACGAGGCCGTAGTGGCGCCGCGCCTGGGGCGACGCTTCGCGGAGCGCCTGCATCAGCCCGTCCAGTTCGCCGAAGGCTTCGCCGATGGGAAGGAGTTTGCCTTGTCTACGTTCCATCGCTTTCCCTTTACTCGCTCTTCATTCCAGATCAGGTCCAGATCAGAAACACAAAGCGATACGCGTTTGTTTAGGTTGTGTCTGAAACAAAACAATCGTTCGCCGATCGCCAGGATCGTTTTCTCTTTTCCGCTCGCACATGTTTTAGCGTTTTCGCTATAATTCGCGAAAGAGCGAATTAGATAAAATCGTTCGAACTGAGGATACAAGGGCTTCTACATGAAAACGGTCGTCATCACCTCGCAAAAGGGCGGCAGTGGAAAGACAACGATGGCGGCACATCTGGCTGTCGCCTCTGAAAAGGCCGGTCACGGCCCCGCCGTCCTGGTCGACACCGACCCGCAGCAGACGCTGGCCACATGGTGGCGAACGAGGGAAGCCGAAATGCCGGCGCTCGCGCCCGTCACCCTTCCGGAGTTGCCGAAAAAACTGGCCGCCTTGCGGGAAATGGGGTTCGCTTGGTGCTTCATCGACACGCCGCCGGCGCTCACCAAACAGAACAAGCAGGTCATCGGCGTGGCCGACCTGGTCCTGATCCCGACCCGGCCCAGCCCGAACGATCTGTGGTCGCTCGGCGCGACTCTGGAACTCGTGCGGGAATCCGACACGCCGTTTGTCTTCGTGCTGACCCAGGCGAAGGGCAACGCCCGCATCACCGCGCAGACCATGACCGCGCTATCAAGACACGGCCAGATCTTCGAGACCGTCATCCATGACCGCGTCGACTACGCGGCTTCGATGACGGACGGCCGCACGGCTCTTGAGATTGCGTCTTCCGGACGTGCCGCGGCGGAAGTGAGTCAGCTTTGGGACCTGTTACGAAACCGAATTAGCGAATTAGCTCAAGTTAGCGAATTAGCGAAACCCGTAAGGAGGTGAAAATCCATGCCTAAGAAACCATCCGCGATCGACGCCAGCACCGTTCTTGCGACGAAGGAAACGGTGCGTGCGCCAACGGCGCCGGGCATGCTACAGCGCGGGCAGACGGCCACCGAGACGCTGGTCGACCTGAACTTCAAGGTCCCGCCCGAATTCCGACACCGGTTCAAGCAGCTCGCTCTCGACGCACGGCTGAAGAACGTGCAGTTCCTGAGGTTGGCCGTGGAGGCCTACGAGCGGGAGCAGGGAAGACCGGTCATTTAGGGGCGGCTTTAGAATGGGCCAACGCGGTGCCTGGCAGCCGGCACCACGTTCCGGAACGGATGCAGAGCCGGGCGGACTCGACCAACACGCTCGAACGGCTCAACGAAGAGATCCAGCGGTGGAACCCGCGTCGCCCCCGCCAACGGCGCAACCACCTCGAGGACTGACTTTGTGTTGCAACACCATTGGTAGCGAACCTCAACCCGGGGCTGTTCGAGTCCCGACGCGGCCTCATTACCGCGATGTGACCTCCGGACCGCGGCGCGAGGGCGCCTATCCGGAAGTTGAAGCTCACGGCCGACGAAGCCGCGCTATAGGATGACCGATGAATGCCGTTGAGATTGAAGAAGCCATTTCGGATCTCGCGCGAAAGCCTTTCGACCCGGCCGATTTCCCTTTCGCGTTCCTTGAAGCCTTCGGGAATAAGGCGACAACTATCAAGCGCCTGCGCTCCGGAGCAACCAATAACTCCGACCTTGGCGGCGTTCTGCAGCGCAGCAACGTTCACATCAAAGTATCCCCAGAAGGCGAAGCGGCGACCACGCTGACCGCGCTGAAAGCCAGTCCGGCGACAACCCGCTCCAAGGCGAAATTCGTGCTCGCCACCGATGGGAAGGACTTTCAGGCCGAAGATATGAACAGCGGTGAGGTCGTCGTCTGCGACTATGTCAATTTTCCCGATCATTTCGGATTTTTCCTGCCACTTGCCGGAATCACGACCGTCAAGCAAATCCGCGAGAGTGCCTTCGACATCAAGGCAACCGGCCGGCTGAACCGGCTCTATGTCGAGTTGCTAAAGGACAACCCCGATTGGGAAGCCCAGGATCGCCGGCACGAGATGAACCATTTCATGGCGCGCCTCATCTTCTGCTTCTTCGCCGAGGATACGGATATCTTCACCGGCAACAGCCTGTTCACTCGGACGATCGAGCAAATGAGTTCCGGGGACGGCTCGAACACCGCCGAGGTAATCCGCGAGAACTTCCGGGCCATGAACACCGACGCAGAGAACCGCGAGGCGGCAAACATCCCCCGTTGGGCCGAGGTGTTCCCCTACGTGAATGGCGGGCTCTTCCTGGACTCGACGGACGTGCCGCATTTCAGCAGGATCGCGCGGTCCTACCTGCTCCACATGGGCAATCTTGACTGGAAGAAGATCAACCCCGACATCTTCGGCTCGATGATCCAGGCAGTCGCTGATGATGAAGAACGCGGCGCCTTGGGGATGCACTACACGAGCGTGCCGAACATTTTGAAGGTCCTCAACCCGCTTTTCCTTGATGATCTGCGGGACAAGCTCGAAGAGACCGGAGATAGCAGCCGGAAGCTGCTGAACCTGCGCAACCGCATGGCAAAGATCAGGGTCTTCGATCCAGCTTGCGGGTCAGGTAATTTCCTGGTGATCGCCTACAAGGAAATGCGTGCGATCGAGGCGGAGATCAACAATCGCCGACAAGAGAGTGAGCGCCGGTCCGACATCCCACTGACCAACTTTCGCGGGATCGAGATGAGGGATTTCCCAGCCGAGATCGCACGTCTTGCTCTGATCATCGCCGAGTATCAGTGCGACGTGCTCTATCGCGGGCAGAGAAAGGCGCTGGCCGAGTTTTTGCCGCTCGACGCCATGAACTGGATCACGTGCGGCAACGCCCTGCGGATTGACTGGCAGAGCATCTGTCCACCCACAGGGTCCGGAGTAAAGCACCACGCCGATGACCTCTTTCACACGCCGATCGATCAGGCCGAGATCGATTTCGAAAACGAAGGTGGCGAGACGTACATCTGTGGAAATCCACCCTATTTGGGGAGTAAGTGGCAATCGGCAGAACAGAAATCCGATCTTGGTGCGCTCTTCGAAGTGCGTGCGAAGAATTGGAAATCTCTAGACTACGTTGCTGGGTGGTTCTTGAAGGCCGCCGATTACGGCACTCATACCAAGACCGTCTCCGCCTTCGTTTCCACGAATTCAATCTGTCAGGGACAACAAGTCTATATTTTGTGGCCTCTGATTTTTTCGACCGGTCACCAGATAGCGTTTGCTCATACCAGCTTCAAATGGGCGAATCTCGCCAGCCACAACGCGGGGGTGACAGTGGTGATTGTCGGGATCTCCAGCGGAGTTAGCAGGATAAGACGCCTTTTTTCAACTCATAAGACAGGGGAAGAGATCGCCAAGGATGTCGACAATATCAACGCGTATTTGATTGCCGGACCGAATGTGGAGGTTCAGCCCCGCGCAACCCCGCTGTCGGATCGTGGAACAATGCAATTCGGCAACCATCCATACTATGGCACTGCTTTGGTCTTCTCGTCAGATGAAGCGAGACGGATGATTGATGACGACCCGTCGATAGCACCGTTTATTCGACCATTTTTCGGATCAAAGGAATTTATTTCGTCCGCACCTCGGGCGTGCTTTTGGATAAAACAAGAAGATGCCATGAGAGCGCAACGGATACCGGTAATCGCTTCGAGAACTGCAACGGTCGCCTCCGCTCGCAGAAAAGCAAAAAAAGACAAAGCCGCCCAAAAACTGGCTGAAACGCCCTACAGGTTCCGGGATCAGCTTATTGCCCAGCGCCACGTCGTGATTGTGCCACGAGTCAGTTCAGAAAATAGGCCTTACTTACCTGTCGGTCTGTTGGGTCCGGAAAGCATAGTTCAAGATAGGGCCTTCGCACTCTACGACGCTCCGCTCTGGAACATGGCGCTGATCGCGTCGCGGCTTCATTGGGTCTGGATCGGAACGGTTTGTGTTCGTTTGGAAATGAGGTTTTCCTACTCCAACACCCTTGGCTGGAACACGTTTCCCGTGCCGGCGCTAACCGAAAAGAACAACGCCGACCTGACCCGCTGTGCCGAAGATATCTTGCTGGCGCGCGAGGCGCATTTCCCCGCGACGATCGCCGATCTCTACAACGCCGAGGGGATGCCGGACAATCTCCGCGGCGCCCATGACCGGAACGACGAGGTGTTGGAGCGCATCTACATCGGTCGCCGCTTCAGGAACGATACGGAGCGTCTTGAAAAGCTGTTTGAGATGTACACGACGATGGCGGGCAACGGGACGGCTGCCTGACCACGTCCAGTTGACTGGATCGGGTCAATCTGTCATAACTCAATTGAGATACAGGAGACATGAATGAGCACACCGAGTTCCATGCTCCACGTCCGGATGGACAGCGAGTTGAAACAGAAGGCGACCGAGACGCTGGCGGCAATGGGACTGTCGGCTTCTGATGCCGTGCGCCTGCTGTTCCACCGGATCGCGGCCGATCAGGCCTTCCCCCTCGAACTCAAAGTTCCCAACGCGCAAACCCAAAGGGCCATGGCCGAGTCGGAAGAAATGATGAAGCGGGGCAAAGCGCGATTCGCAAGCGCGAACGAGATGTTTACGGAACTTGAAGAATCCAGCCGCGAATAAAAGAACCCGACCGCCGCGCCGGGCGGACTATACCCGGGATTTTGTCAAGGACTGGGAGCGACTGTCGCGTTCCGGCCGATATGATATGAAGCGGCTGAAGGCGGTCATGCTGCTTCTCATTGCAAACGACGCCCCGCTCGGTCCCGAACGGAGGGATCACGCGCTGAAGGGGGTTTGGGCGAACCACCGGGAATGTCATGTGGGTGGCGACTTCCTGCTGATTTATCAGGTTGATGATTCGGTCGGCCCGGGCGGTTCGATCAACTTCGTCCGTGTCGGCACCCATGCCGATTTGTTCCAATGACCACCAGCAGGAGCATCCCCTCGGTCTCGGTCACCTACGCGCGGAACGGCGTCTCCACCAGATCCAATGAGATGGGCATGCGCCCGATGCAGGAGCGGGCCTGGGCGAAGCGCGGGGAGCAGTATCTCCTGATCAAATCGCCCCCAGCCTCCGGCAAGAGCCGGGCGCTGATGTTCATTGCGTTGGACAAGGTCCACAGCCAGGATCTGCGCCAAGCCATCATCGTCGTGCCCGAGATGACGATCGGGGCCAGCTTCAATGATGAGCCGTTGAGTCAATTCGGCTTCTGGTCCGACTGGACCGTTCGGCCGCAATGGAACCTCTGCAGCGCGCCGGGTACCGAGGGCGGCAAGGTCAAGTCCGTCAAGGCGTTTCTCGACAGCAGCGATGAGTTTATGGTGTGCACCCACGCCACCTTCCGTTTCGCCGTGGACAAGTTCGGAGTGGAAGCCTTTGACGACCGCCTGATCGCCGTGGACGAGTTTCATCACGTCTCGGTCAATCCCGACAACAAGCTGGGCATGCATCTCGGCCAGTTCGTTGCACGCGACAAGACGCATATCGTGGCGATGACGGGGTCGTACTTCCGCGGGGATGCCGAGCCCGTGCTGATGCCCGATGACGAGGCGAAGTTCGAAACCGTTACCTACACCTACTACGAGCAACTCAACGGCTATGAGCATCTGAAGCGGCTCGACATCGGCTATTTCTTCTACACCGGGAGTTATGCCGACGACATCCTGGAGGTGCTTGATCCGGACGAGAAGACGATCATTCACATCCCGAGCGTCAATTCGCGGGAGAGCACCAAGGACAAGGTCCGGGAGGTCGAGCACATCATCGAGGAACTGGGCGAGTGGCAGGGAACCGATCCTGCAAGCGGCTTCCAGCTCGTTAAGACGCCCGGAGGCCGTGTCCTCCGGATCGCCGACCTGGTCGATGACAATCCGGCCCGTCGAGACCGGGTCGCGGCGGCGCTCAGGGACCCGGCGCAAAAACACAACCGCGACCACGTGGACATCATCGTCGCCCTTGGCATGGCCAAGGAAGGATTCGACTGGATCTGGTGCGATCATGCGCTCACGGTCGGCTACCGGTCCAGCCTGACGGAGATCGTGCAGATCATCGGCCGCGCCACGCGCGACGCGCCCGGAAAGACCCGGTCCCGCTTCACCAACCTGATTGCGGAACCGGATGCCTCCGAAGACGCTGTCACCGAGGCCGTGAATGACACGCTGAAGGCCATCGCGGCAAGCTTGCTCATGGAACAGGTGCTGGCTCCGCGCTTTAACTTCGCGCCCAAGGTGCAGGCTAGCGGGCCGGTCGAAGGCTTCGACTATGGCGAAGGGGGCTACGACTCCGGCAAATGCAATGTCGGCTTCAATGAGAAGACCGGCCAGTTCCAGATCGAGATCAAGGGCTTGGCAGAGCCGAAGAGCAAGGAGGCCGGGCGCATTTGCCAGAAAGACCTGAACGAGGTGATTACCGCCTTTGTGCAGGACAAGACCGCGGTCGAGCGTGGGATTTTCGATGATGAGCTTGTGCCTGAGGAACTGACCCAGGTGCGGATGGGCAAGATCATCAAGGACAGGTACCCCGGACTCAACGAAGAGAATCGGGAAGCCGTGCGCCAGCATGCCATTGCCGCCCTGAACCTGACCCAAAAGGCGAAAGAGATCGCGGTTGGTGACGCCGATCCGGAGAACAGTAGCAGTACGGCCCTGATCGACGGCGTGCGGCGATTCGCGATGGATGTGCGCGATCTCAATATTGACCTGATTGACCGGATCAATCCGTTTGGCGAAGCCTATGCCATCCTCGCCAAGACGATGAGCGAAGAGAGGCTAAAGCAGGTTGCCGCCGTCATTTCTGCGAAGAAGGTCCAGCTTACGCCCGAGGAGGCCCGCGACCTCGCAAGTCGTGCCTTGAAGTTCAAGCAGGAGCGCGGCCGGCTGCCTTCGATCACATCGCCTGATGCCTGGGAGAAGCGCATGGCCGAAGGAGTGGCCTTCCTTGCCCGGATGAGAGCCGCGGCCGCCGATGTCTAAGGACTTCACGGAACAGGACGACGCCCTTCTCGCCGAACTCGGCGTCGAGGTCGAACCCACGAAGGCTGCCCGCCGCACGCCTCGCGATGAACGGATAATTGCAGGCTTTGAGGAGATTCAGCGCTTCGTCGAGACGCATGGCCGCGCGCCGCAACGCGGCGAGCGTCGTGACATCTTCGAGCAACTCTATGCCGTCAGGCTGGATCGTATCCGCAAACAGGAAGAATCTCGCGGGCTGATCGCGCCGATCGACCGTCAGGCGCTTCTGACAGGAGAACCTGCAACGGCATTGTCGTTTCCGGAAAACATGGACGACGATGTACTTCTGGCCGAACTCGGCATCGAGGCTGTGGAGGCGGACATCACCGAGCTTCGCCATGTGCGATCAACTGCAGAAAAGCGCGCGGCGGAGGAAGTCGCCACTCGCCGGAAATGCGAGGACTTCGAGACGTTCCGGCCGCTCTTCGAGCAGGTTCAGAAGGAACTCAATAAGGGTGTCCGCGAGACCCGTCCGGTCGAACTCAAGGCGGAAATCAAGCCGGGCCGGTTCTTCATCGTCGGTGGCCAGAAAGCCTATGTGGCCGAAATGGGAAAGCTGTTCACGCAACAATATGGCGACAAGGACGCCCGGCTGCGGGTGATCTTCGACAATGGCACCGAAAACAACATGCTCAGGCGCTCGCTTCAGCGCTCGCTCCACAAGGATGCCGCAGGCAGACGGATTACCGATGCCACGGCCGGCCCCCTGTTTGCCGGCCAGACTGAGGACGGCGACGAGGCCCGCGGCACGATCTATGTCCTGCGGAGTAAATCCAATCTTCCGTTTGTCGCAGGGAACCGCGATCTAGTCCACAAGATAGGCGTCACGAATGCAAGCGTTGAAGAGCGCATCGCAGGTGCAAGGCTGGAACCAACATTCCTTATGGCGGATGTCGAGGTCGTCGCCACTTACAAGCTCTACAACATCAACCGCAGCAAGCTGGAAAACCTGATCCACCGCATCTTTGCCCCCGCACGCCTTGAGATCGAGATCAAGGATCGTTTCGGTAACCCGGTCGTGCCGCGCGAATGGTTTCTGGTGCCCCTCGGCGCGATCGACGATGCCGTCGAGAAGATTAGGGAGGGAACGATCACCCAGTATTCATATGACACAAAAACAGCATCTCTCGATTTGCGTCCGTGATAGCCGATCCGTTCACCGCACGCATCTTTGTGGCCGATGGCGATCCGTGTAACGGTTCCGCTGGCGAAGTCGACTCAAGGAACGAGCGGAAACGTCGCCTCACGCCTCCCCGCCACGGTCGACGGCGAAAGGTGGAGGTGACGCCGGGTCCGGGATGACGGCCGACATACCCGGCGGCAGGGTGCACATTTTCGATGCGGACCGGCGGTAATAGATGCATGATAATTGCAGTTCCCCGTGGAGGTGTTTGATTCTGGCTTTAGGTCCATTCCCGAACGTGCCGCAACTGGAAAAGCCGGACTGCGTCGGGATTGGAGCCGCTGTGTGCTATGTGGAGAAGGGAGACTCGGTTCCCCGCAGCGTTGTTGCATGGATTGGGGCGGGGATGGAATTCCCCCTTTCCCCAAGCCGTAGCTCAGGCGATGCGTTCGAACACAGGCCGTCCGAGTGCGGTCATTAGGCGCCGTCAGCCAGAAAGCCCGTGACCGGGGCATCGAGTTGATCCAGGAGCCCGGGCAAGGCGGTACTGTCCACCACCGGATGGACAGGCACAGATCCGGATTGCCTCATCACCTGAGCGATGCTCAAGCCGTTTGCGCGACGCGACAGTGTGGAGTAATCCGGCACCGGTATATCCAGCCCCATGAGCGTGCCGATGGAACCCATCAGCCCCTGCGTTTGTCGCAACCCCAGCCGATACGCCGTGCGCAGCGTCAGGCATGTCTCGATCGCCAGATCCGAGTATCTCCGCTGGCCACCCCGTGACGTGCGGTGCGGCGCGCGCCACACACTTTGAGCCTCATCACTGACCCAAACCGTCAGATCACCCCGCTGGCGCAGGCTCTCGTTATATTCTGCCCAGTTGATCACCCGGTACTGCGCCTTATCAAACTTGTGCCGTCGCGCTGCGTTGAACTTATGTGGCATCTAGGTTATCCCCTGTGTTGAAAAACACAATGATAAGACATCCTTCGGGATGATCCATGCAACAACGCTCACCGAAGCGGCCCGCCAGATGGAACGGCTGGCCGCCGACCCCGGGCTGAAACTCCGCGACAACTTCTTCAGTGAACTGGTGACCGACAAGGGCTATCACAGCAACGACACGATGACGGTGTTCCGAGAAGTGGGAATCCGGACCTACAGTTCGGAACCGAGCCGCGGGCGGCGCAACTGGAAGAACAAGACCGAAGAGAAGGAGGCGGTTTACGCTAACCGGCGGCGGATCCATGGCGAACGCGGCAAACACCTGCTCCGTCAGCGGGGCCTCATGCTGGAACGGCCGTTCGCTCACACATTGGAAACGGGCGGCATGCAACGGGTACACCTCCGGCACAGGGACAATATTCTCAAACGTATCCTGATTCAGTACGCCGCTCTGAATCTCAGCCTTCTGTTGCGTCACAGTCACGGAAAGGGCACGCCCCGGGGGCCCCAGGGCCAGTGTGTGGCGGCCCTCCTGCTCCTGATTCTGCTCTGCAACGACTATGAAGGGCTTCTCATCGACCCTGAACCGCGATTGGAGCGGATTCCCGGCCCGTCGCTCGCTTCGGACACGGATGAACTGCCGCTCAGCTAAAGGTAGTTCTACCTCGGGCTGCTAGGCGACCCCGCTCTGTGAAAAAGCGTCCTTAGCGTGTATTCATGCAGTCCTTCTAAGATAATGTTACAGGTGCTCAAGATCGTGATTTCGCGGGTAGTCTGACAATGCCTCTCGGCAAAGCCCTTCAATCGTGAGCGATCCGCCGCCGCGGTCCAGCAACTGGATGGCCCTAAACCAATCTGCCCGCCCCTGCCCGCTTAGTGTCAGCCGCGAAAGATCACCTCCAGCGCGTTCCCAAATCGCCTGGTCCGTCGGCCCTAAAGGATAGAGGGAGGAGAACACCGCCGTGATCGCCTGTAGCCGGTCGCCATTGGCCGCCATCTCTGTAAGGGGCGTACGCGTCTTTCGACGTGCTGCATCCACGCAACAGGCGACCGCGAAGTTCTGGTCTTGATGATAGGCGGCGTAGACCGGGGATTGCCCCGGCGCTTCATGCCGGACCTCGATCGCCACGTAATTAAAGAGGTCGAACACCCGAACAAAACCGCCTCCGTCGTGACCACCGTGCCCCAGCAATCCGTTTGCCAAATGTTTTGTGAAAAGGCTCGTGGAGTCTCGCCACAGGATCAGAGACGGCTCGACAGATCGGCTCGATGAGATCAGAACCGATCCTTCTCCGTCTGACAGTGCGTTCAATTGAGGTCTTGAGAGACGTTTCTCCGGTGCCACTGTAGACTTTGTCATTCTGAGGCCACCCGAATAGCAGGCATCGACCACGGCGAGTTTACGTTTCGAGGGGATGCCGCCCCAGGCCTGTGCCAACACGCCAGACGTCAGAACATTCTCACACCGGCCAATATCGGCATCCCATGGAAATAATGAAGCCCCGTCGGATCCGTCGCATGAACACGCATCGCCGTGGCCTGAGAAATAAAAGAAAACCGGATCCTCGGGAGCGACGGTTCTGAGTAGCGCGTCCAGTGCGGCGCGTATGTTCTCAGCCGTCGCACTTGTTCCTTTGAGGCGTACGACGCGGTCTGAGCCATAACCGCAAACCTCTTCATCCAACAGGACACGTTCGATGAGATCGCCGTCAGCACGAACGCTTTCACCAAGGTCGGGAAGTCGATCATGCGTGTTCTGCTCGACTGTCACGATCAAGGCATATCCCCTAAAATGTTTCGTCACGGTATTCCTTGGCCAAATAGTCCAGTCGATTGTTCGAAGGGTAGTCGGCGCGCATTGCAGCGATCAAAGATGATGCGCGCACTCGGTTACCATTGCGGATTTTCCGGATGGCCGCGTCCCATTGTCGCTTTCCGGTCCCGGAGACGTCGAGTTGGGATGGATTACCGCCGGCTCGAGCCCAAATCTCGCCATCCATCGGGCCCGAGGCATAAAGTTCGCAGGCGGTTTCGACAAAAAGGTCGTGCAGGTCGTTCGTCGACGGACGCCGCAACCGATACCATACTCGATCCCACAGGTCCAAATGATTAGCGCAAATCTGGAAAAACCCGCGCAAATCGTCAGTCAGGCCATAGCGCTTCAATAGGCTGCGGGTGAAGTGGCTCCAGTCCCTCGCTGTTACCAATCGTGCGGCGCGGGCGAATTCTTCACCGGAAGGATGCCGGTTGGACCCGTAGAAGGTTGCGAAGACCTCCGTCAAGAGTGCATCCGGTAGCTGAGCGTTTCGTGTGAACACATTTAGTACACCGTCGAACGCAAGGTGTTCCAGTGCGGTTTTCATCTCCTGCCGCATCTTCGGCGAAGCGAGGACGATGGACAGCTCATACTCAGGAGCAAGATATTCAGCGTGGAAAACTCTATCCGGAAGCGATCTGGCCCAGGCTTCGGCCGTCGACGCCAAACATACGTTGCGGCAACGGTCGGGAAGTGCTCGCCAAATAGCCGCACGTCGTGGATAGTCCAAAACATTCCCTAAGGGGCTCGACACCAGGTGTTCGATCAAGTCCGATGCCAGTTCGTCATCCAAGAGACTGTCGAACACCTCATTGCGCAACGCAACGACATTTGTCCTGATTCGCCAGGCGCTGTTTTCACGTTTCAATGCTTCAATCCACACTTTCTGAACCTGAGGCTTGCGGAGCGATAGCTCAGCCAAAAGCATTGGTGCTGATGCAACCGCGGCTGCGGCTGTGGTCGTGACGATCTGGTCATCGACGACAAGAGCCGCAGCCACCTGTCTGTCTGGCTCCATCAGTCCAAGAATATGTCCGATCGCACCATTTCCGTATCGCTGCCGATCTCGCTCGCAGGCCTCCTTTAGCGCCTCAGCCAAGTCGCCATCGTGACGATTTATCAGGGTTGCAGTCTCAGTCTGGACGAACCCCGCAGCTATCAACGCATGCGAGAGGTCGGAATTGTGCGATTGCCCCGTTTTGTCCAGGCAAGCAGCCATGGCGCGGTCCATGGACTCTACGCCGGCGACCTGATCAAGAAGAAACCGTCCGACTTCGGGGCGTGTCGACAACATCGTCCAAACCAGAGGCGCCACGGAAAGCGCTCCGACGGGCGACAGCCGACCAAGCGCAGTGCAGCAGGCGTTGCGCCAGTCTTCCGCCGCTTGGGACGGATCGAATGCCGATTGCACGACAGGAGACAATGCGTCCACGTTTACGTCGGTCTCAAAGAGGCGGCTGAACCGTTCCGTAATCTTGTCTAGAAACGTGTCCTTTTCCAGAAACGGCGCAAGATCGAGGTTTCGAAGGGAAAGGAACTCTTGGACACTGTTCGGACCGGGGCGATTCGGGAGTTGACCCAACAGCGACGCCTTGATGGCCGCACCCTTACTTGGATCAGGTTGCAAGCTGCCAATGAGCCGTAGGGCAGGCAGAGTTTTCTCAAACGCCGGTTTAACTTTTGAGAGTTCAAGGGCGCGCGAGGCAAGATCAAGGGTTTCGTAGCTTCTGCAGTCAATCGATAGTTTTGCGAGAAACGCGCTTAAATCTCCTTTGAATTCACCGCTCAGGAATCTCCCGGCCGCCGTTTTCGGCATTTCCAGGCCCTGTTTAAGATCAATCACGCGTGCGGCAGGCCAGCGCGTCACGGTGACCCGGGGGACACCCACGATGTGGACTTTTGCGATGTCGCTTTCTTCTGGCCCGAAACTCAATCGAAATCGCATTTCGCGGCGCATGCCTGGTAACAATCTCGGCCATAGGGTGCTGATTACCCCCTCCAGCGCCGAAGGGTCTCCAATGACGACTGGACGATCCGAACTTGTCGCGAGCATGTCGCAGAGCGCTGGTGAAGGCCGCGCCCTTATCTTGCTTTCAGCAGCGTTGACCGTCGTTTTTGATGTGAATGGTCTTTCAGGGCGGGATCCTTCAAGGCGTTCGAACACGGCAGCGATGTCGATCAATTCACCGATCGTCCCTAAATCAGCGACTAGCGCATGACTGAACACCATCCCCTGTCGAGCGGCGCTACGGTCGAGACTCGTTCGCGCCACCACATATCGGCCTCCATGGGGGAACCCGGAAACATAGTTCTCCAATTGAAAACCCGGCGGCAATTGTCCAGGCAAGTCAAGGTGGTGGGCCAGGGACCGTGCAATGTCGCCCGGCAGGCTCGACGCCAGCACGGCATGCGCACGGCCCCGTTCGCCCACCATGATTTCTTCGAACGCGATCTCCATTCAGGTAGCTCAAGGCGCATCCGAAACAGAAAGAAGCCATTCAATGGGGGCGAGCAGATCTACCTTCTTGTCCCCTTGTTCATCGACAATAAATCCTCTCTTTTCCGGTCCGGATACGACGTAATCCTCGTCCCGATTTGTCTGGCTCAGCGGCTGTCCCAAGGGCGAAACACCAAAAATCCGCCGGCGGTCCTTTGACCAGTTTGACGACAAGTATTGATCGAACATCGGTAGATGGGCACGGCAATAAGCCCCGGGCGGTTCCTTGGTGGCTAATTCGTCATAACATGACAAAAGTACAGCTAAGGGGGGCAACATCCCTTTATGGTCCAGATAAGAACGTTTCTTATACTGCAGCATTTGCAGAACCTCGATCAGTTTCGATTGTGGCGACAGCGTCGAGTTCGCCGGGTCGGCGACCGCGGGAAGCGACACGTCCCGTGTGAGGATGTCCTCGGGCAACGGAACTTGGCTCGGGCGCACCATAAATATCCAACCCGATGCCTTGACGATTTTGTCGCGCCATGCGGCAGGCAGGGATTTGCCATCGATCATTCCGCTTACCTGTTCACCGCCATAATCGGGCCAAACGAGATCAATGCTGGAACCGCTGGACCGCCGCCGGAGCGTCCAGATGCTTTCGCTGTATTCGGCGCGTGGCGTATGAGGCGCTGACAAGCCCTGACTGATCTTATCGAGGGCCGTCTTGAATGGTTTCAAGTTTGCCCCGTCGACAAGTTCAAACGCGCCGGGCCCTGCATTCAGCCGCCGCAAAATCTGTGCGCCATAGTGCGTCTTGCCGACATCGGACTCACCGAGAAGGAGAATCGATCTTGGCGTGTTTTTCATCGCCAGCCTCGATACGACAAGAACGGATCCACGTCCTTCGGTGCCGGCCAATCCACAATTACCCTTTCGGGCACCGTAGCGAACGCCCACTGAAACAGTTCTCTCAAAGCTCCCAAAGTCGTCTCATCCGCCTTTTCGTCTTTGTCAGGGACTTGAACTGAAAACACCGGCGCCATCGGGAAACAGTCATTGAAATGGCGTTCAACAGTCGCAACTAACTCCTTCGGACGTGGAAGGTCAGTCTTCGACCAAAGAAGCGCAACGGCATCCTTCCGGAAGTTGTTCTGCACACGTCGAATCAAGAATTCTAAATTTGTCCGAGCTGGCCCCTTCTCTGACCCTATCAGCGCCTCTGTATCCGCAACGATCACCAGATTATCGGCGTTGGTGGCGATCCAGCGCGCCCCCGCGGCATTCTCTGCTTCGGCATTGTCAGTCCAATGAGAGAACCATTCGCCTGGCGCGTCGCTAAGTAGAAAATCCCGATCACTTCCCCCGTCCACCGAAAACCTCAGATGCAACAACCCTGGAAATCGCCCTGACCGTGTGGTGTGCGGCGGAAACTGGATCGGACCGTCAGAATTGAGCTGAAGATAACGGGTGATGTTCTCCCAACCTTGAAGGGTGAAGGAGCCAGCGAACACTGCGCCGTCCATGATTTGATGCCCACGATAGATCGCCAGGAAAAGCATGCCCAAGAGGGTGGTCTTGCCCGCATCCGCTAGACCTGCGACACCAACTACATGCGGTCTCCTGACGGACGATAGAAACCGGAGATCTTTCAGGCCAAATGGTCGGCCGGTCCATGGAAACCGCTCATCGTCTGCGGCGAGATCAGCTAGACTTTGACCGGTGTCCCCCTGATAATGAGAACACTGAGCGACATCCATAAAGCCTGCCCCGCAGTTAGTACTTGGGAAAAAGCAGTCCTCGAGTTGGCATCTGTCCAGCCGCGCGGTGCTCATGCTTGCTCCTCCTGATCCGCATCGACATCGGTGCTCTCGGAAGTTTCCTCTACCGCGAAAGAGACGACCTCTTTTGTGGCTTTCATCGCCTGAAGCTCGAGAAAAATGAGTAACCCGAATTGACCAGCGGTCAGCAACAGTTCGGGGGCGAACACCGTCCGATCTTTGATTGACTTTGCGCCTGGCTCATCCAAGATTACGAGCGACACCAAGGGTCGATACCCATTTGCAAACGCGCGTTCACGGATCTCTTCCCTAAGCGCTTCGGCATGCGGTTCCTCGGCCAAGGCTTGCAGCCATTCGACGAGCGGGGCCTCTTCGTTATCAGGTTTCAGCGTTCGCACAGTCTCAAGCAGGAACGCCGATACACTTGCTGGCGCGAGGGACGGCAACACAGCTTGATAGTCGTATGCCATGAGGCCAGGAGCGGCTTTGCTGTCGATGTCGCGGTAGCTGACAAGCGACGAGGGCGACACAAGCGCCTCTTTCCACCACAACAGTCGCGAGCGCATTTCAACGCCGTGCGTGGTCGATACTATCTGATCGACGAAGGCTTCCAAGCGATCAACGATTGCACCAGTCAGCGCCTCGGCGAAAGCTTCGGTATTCGCTGAGGCTGTTTTGGTACCTGTAGCAGCGGAAATGGCTTCGCTGATCGCTGAGGTGGCCAGGGGTACGAATTCGTTGCTCCAGGCTTGTCCTTGGTTCGACGAGTATTGGTTGCCTTTGGTCTGTTCGTTCTGCGCATTTGTAGGGCCGGCAGCAGCATACATACCCTTTTCAAGTACTTGTCTATCAAACTTTCCGTCTTTCATGGAAAAGCGTATTGTCGGCACATCGATCTTCGGGAAAGCCGGCACGCTTATCCGGCTTGGAACCGTCCACGCTACTTCAGCTTTACGTTCGACAGCGCAGAGCAGGTCATCAAGTACCGTCTTCCAGACTTCTTCTTCTTTTCCTACAGAAAGATGTGGTAGGGCACTTTCTAGCAACAGCGCCAGCGCCGACTTCGTCGCATCGTCCGACTCGGCATTCGCCAGCAAGGCATCTAAAACGATCGCGCGCAGCATGGCTTTTGGTGACGCCATCGACACCGAGGAATAGGTCCTCCATTCAGCTTTTAGAAGACTTAGTGTTTTTTCGATGGCCGGATCTTCGTCGCCTACATCAGATAAAAGCGCAGCATAGGTGAAAGGGACCATATCTTCGGGATTGGCCCGCAGATAAGTGGACAGCGACTTCGCCGTCGAGCTGATGCGCCCATACCATTCATCATTGCCTTTCAGATCCAATAGACCTTTTTCAAGGAATCGATCCAATAAACGGTCAGACATCGCATCACTCCTTCATTCCCCGCCCGAGGGGACATTTATCTCAGTATAGTTCTTCGGCAATTGGACAAAACTTTGACCGCCAACTTGCGGCCTTGTTGCATGGATCATTCCGTAAGGATGGCCTATCATCCGGTTTTTCAACACTGGGAATAATGTAGATGGCATAAGTTCAGCGCGACGGCACAAGTTAGGTCCCAGAGTAGATGGATCCGGAATAGACGCCGGCAGGGCTGTTCCTGCCTTGTGTAAGGCACATTGAAGAATAAACCATGGAACGTAAACGAAACAGGCTGGTTCCGATCGAGGAAACCTTAGCCGCACGGCCCGGGGCCAGTCAACGAGGGAGAGAAATGACAGGACGGCTACGGACACTTCGGGGAAACAACGTCTTGACCACCACGCTCACCGGCCTCGCTATCGGTTTGGCGCTGTTCGCCTTCACCCTGCCCGCAACGGCTCAACAGGCGGAGCAGTCCGACAAGTATCTGATCCTGGCCACCAACCGCACCGGCACCATGGAGGACGAGATCAACGAGGCGGGCGCGCGGGGCTACCGTGTGGCAGGCGCCCAAGGTGGCGAGACAGCCTTCGGCGGCAACGAAGCCGTCGTCATCATGGCGCTGGACCCCGAAGGCCGGCGGTTCCGCTACATCCTCCTGGCGACCAACCGCACGGGCACGATGCAGGAAGAACTCAACGAGGTTCCACCCGAATACGAACTGGTCGCTGAGCCTCAACGCCCGCAGCGGCCGCCCGACGCTTGATGATGAGCCGGATGGAGGGTGCGCCCAGGTGGCCTCGCGGATGGCTTGTCGAACCGCTGGAACAACGCCCCATCCTTGATCCTGGCTGTTGTGCATCCATCCTGGCCGGGACTTGATGCACTGGCCTCTCGCAGTGGAGGGTGCTCTCGCCTTTCCGGCTCGTCTTTGCGTGTCGACTCGTGTGGAACGCAGTGTTCGCAGGCAGCTTCCTGGGAGCGGTATCAGAGAATACAGCCCGATGAAAAGGCACTGCAAGGTAGGCGCTCATTTCACCGGCCCGCCTCCCTGCCCCGCCACTCCGTGGTTGATTCCCCGATCGTCAGCACCTTTTGGCCAGTCGGGCTTTGAGGGAACGGATTTCACCGGGGTCCACACGGTTGATCTTCGAAATCGTCAACGATTGAACCGCCCCCGGGTTTCCCGGAGACGGTTTTAGTTGAGATGCGACCGATCCTGCATATCCAGCTGCCTCCCCAGATCTCGAAGCACCTCCATCTTCGCAGCCACCTCGGAAGCGCCGATCTCCCGGAGCGTATCAAATACCTCTCGCAGGCTCTCCGGGCCGAACCCGCAAACCTTCAGGGCATCGCGGACCCGGGCACAACTGGGACAGAGCGCCGATTCGCTTCCGCTGTCTTCATTCTTGATGCCGCACAGCGTGATCGACTCGGTGGCTCTCTCGCCGACCCAGTCCACGCGCAAGTGCCGATAATGGGCATCGTCCTTCATCGCCTCACAGATTATCTCAGTTTTGTTTCCCTTCCATGGCGGGATTGCGTCAAGGCGGTTACGCAACGATCCGGTCCGGACGGATGCTCAAGGAGTTCATCCTCCAATACCTGTCCGGGCCTGCGCTCCGGATGCGCATCCGACGCGGCCTCCTGAAGGTCGAGCAGATGCACGCTCTTGCGCGCGACCTGTTGGGTTCTGGTGCAGACAGCGTCATGAGAACCCTGCCTTGATTCCAGGAGTCGCAGACGAGTGGGGCGAGTGGGCGGACGAGTTGATCGCCGGCTTCCGAAACGTCCGGCTCCCCGCGACTGATGATGCGGCGAAGGCGTTCAAGAAGCGCACGCCGACGAACCCCGACAACGCCAGGTCCGTATCAGCCCTCTCCAAGGGATCGTTTCGACTGGGCCTTGAGGATGATTGCCAACTCCCCTTTGTCCAGGTACAAACCCGAGCATCCGGTGCATCGATCGATGTTGACTAGGTCGTAGTAAAGGTATCAGGCAGATCGGTGCGATTTTGCACGCTAAGGCTAGGCGCCCGTTACTCTTCCTGGGGGCCGCCCCACCCTGCTGAGGTTCGAAGAGGCACGTGTGCGCATGATAGCCACTTTCGCGAGGACCCGGAGCTCGCTAGGACCGAAGGTCTGTGTCGTCATCGAGTGTTTACCGTTCTTGTAGGGGCAGGAGAAGATGACGGAGTAGCGTGTGCGGCCTTCGGTGGTGTGAGGCTGATTTTTTGAATTTCCCCCGAGCTTATTCTTAGATTTGATTGTTTTTCACAGAATCGTAGTGCCTACTAAATGTCCGAATCTTATATTTGTCTTTATATATGTATGGCGTGGTGTTTGGGGCGATGAGCCTTCAGTTACGCGTGGTGTTTGGGACAATAATCTTTTGCGTTAGGCGTGGTGTTTGGGGCAGGAAAACTCGCTGAAAAGACAGGAAGTTGTGGAAAAAAGGAATATGGTTACAAAACAGCAGTGTCCCTATTATATAGATTCCTTTTCCGCTCCATTACACCAGCGCTGGGGAGTCTGTGCGTACCCAGATTAGCGGGAGAGTAGCGGGAACTGAAGCGGCGGAACGGATGGGGTAGTTGTGGGAAGCAGCACAAGGGCTCCCTTTGGAGTTGTGTAGTCTAGCCCGGGCCAAGCTACCTTGATCTTCTTCAACTCCCGGATACAGTCTTTCCGAAAGTTATCAACAGGGTTCTTCTCGGCAGCTCTGGAAGGGTCCGCACCGAATTGGCGGTAGAGTTGGGGCCAAGTCAACCGAATAGACTGTTGAATCCCGAACGTCCGGTAGTTGAGCCACTGGTACAGGTCCAACCCCATAGAGGACCGCATGATGGCCTTCAGGATGTTCATGTCCACAGGCACCGCATGGCGGATGATCTCGTTGAAAAACTTCTCACCGAGTTCGATGTTGCTCTGCCACAGCACACCATCGGGCTTCCGGTCCCACCAAAATTCTGTCACGTCGGCGATCTGAGAACTCACGCTTGATGAACCTTCCGCGTCTCTGTAGATCAGCGAGATAGAACAGCGAAACAGGCGTTCTATTTGCTCCCGAAGACGGGTCCGAGGCCCACCGCCCTCTGCAACACCCACCAGCCGCACGAAATTGGAAAGAGAATTTCCCAAAAATAATCTTCGGCTTTGAGTCCGCACCGCTTCGGTGCAAACCCAAGTCATCAGCAGGCGGGGAATATTACCGTATGGCAGCTTGTTCTTAGCCCCCGCGACCATGACCAGCGAGTATGGGCCGTTGTCGCGTTCGTATTGAAGCTGGTTGCCAAGGTTGGTGCGAGGCAGGTTGCACAGCGCCATCAACCGTCCCATATACCCAATGTCCGAATCCGACTCCCCGGCCCTGACAAGCCGATCCACCTGATCTAATCGGGTGTAGTGGCGCCGCGCTTGAGGCGTTACCAGAGAGAGTGTAGGTTTTGATTTATCGTTCATGTCCTCGCAAACCTCCATATCCTTATCACATTTTACCGGCCAGATCGGGGCCGTTAAGCAGAGATTCTTTGCCGCGTTGTATCCGCGAACCAGTAGAAGCATCGCCCTGACAATCCCGGCCCGCCTCTGTTTCATCCTCCTGGCAGCGTTGTCGGGCATCACCGCACCTGCTTCAGTTCGAGTTGGGGGTCGGCGAACGCAACGGGCCTGTAGTGCCAGCGCCGCTTTGCGGCGTCGTAATCGCTCACGTGAAGGGCTTCTTCGACGTACCGCTTCCCCTCGCGCCGCGTCATGTGAATCACCATGGAGATCCCGTCCACCACGCCCCGGCAAGTGACTTCCCACGGCAAGTCCGTCTCGCCTTGCATGGCGCAAGTCGCCAGCCGGGACAGGGCTGACTCGGCATTGTTGGCGTGGATTGTGGTCAGGCTCCCACCGTGTCCGGTATTGAGCGCCTGCAAGAGATCGGCGGCCTCGCCGCCCCGGACCTCGCCGACCACAATGTGGTCGGGCCGGTGCCGGAGCGCGTGCTTGACGAGGTCACGGATCGTCACCGATGCGCCGTCAATCCCACGCGCTTCGAAGCGGACACAGTTTTTCCGGTCGATCCGGAGTTCCAGGGTGTCCTCGATGGAAACAATGCGGTCGTCGGCGGGGAGCAACTCGACCAGGGCATTGAGCAAGGTGGTCTTACCCGAGCCCGTTCCGCCCGACACGAGGATATTTCGCCGGCCCAGTAGCGCGGTCCGCGCCGCGTCCAGGACTTCTTGGGGCAGTGAGCCGAAGCGCACAAGATCCTCGGGCGAATAGCTCCGCTTGCCGAATCGCCGGATGGTGATGGCAACATGCGGCGCGGCCGGGGGCACACAGATCGCCACGCGGGAGCCATCGTCGAGGCGCGCATCGATAATGGGCGCGGTGGCCGGATCGAGGCCGAGGGGCCGCGCGATTTGAATGGCCGCTCGTTCCAGCGCGGCCTCATCGAGGCCGGGCGCGGGATGGGGCCGGATTTCACCGCGGCTTTCGATCCAGACGTTACGAGGTCCGTTAATCATGATCTCGCTGACGTCCTCATCTTCGAGGACCGATTCGAGGCCCGGCAAAAACGGGCGCAGGTAGTCCATGCCGCGTTTGTCGCTCATATCTTCCCTGCCTCGACCGCGCGCCAGTAGGGCGTCGTTTCGGGAAGGTAGTAGGGTTTGAGATAAACCCGAACGGCACTGGTCGCGTTGGTGCCGTCATAGGGCAAGCAAATGGCCTGGCAATTGGGCAGCAATCCAAACTCCCTCGGCTGAAACAAAGCCTCCCGCTGCTCCCGGAATGATTTACTCGTGCCCACTGAGCCCTTGGTTCCACCGGCCCGTCCCGAGAGCAGGGACACCTGGGCCTGTTGTGCGGATTCGGTGACGGTCCAGCTCGGCTTGATCCGGGCCACCTGCCCGCAGAGTTTCGAGGCGATGTCGGCGCTCGCGTCGTCGCTGAGGGAAAGGAAGATCCGGGTGCGGAGCGTCTGCAACAGCGCCCGCCAGGCTTCGGAGGTGCCCAGCACGGAGCGGAGCGAGGATATGGATTGGGTGGCAACGATCGGGATGACGCGGCACTGCCGGGTGAGGGCAAACGCCTTCTCGTCCCCCGAGGGGTCGTCCTCGCCGACCGAGGCGAAGGACTGGTACTCGTCACAGATGAAGACGGCGGGCCGGAAGTAACGCTCAGAGTCCGCTTTCATCTGTGCCGGCCGCCGGAGCAGGGTCTGGAGCCAGGCGTTTTTGAGGAACACGCCGATGGCGCGAGCGAGCGCCGGATTCGAGCCAGAGGGCATGTTGAGAGCCAGGACCTTTCCGCTCTCGATCAGCTCGTCCAGGGGTGGAAGGTGCTGCCGCATCCTGGCCTTATCGGTCGGCGGCCGCCCGTCGGGTTTCTCGTCCTCCTGGCCGCCGTCTTCCCCCGACTCACGGGGTTTCCGTGCCGTGCCGTCCTCGTCCTTCACCGGCGGGGCCTTCGGACAGAAAATTGCGGCGATATCGGCCATGTCGAACAGGGACAGGAAACTGGAAATGCCCTCGACACACGAGGTTCGCAGTTTCGGGTCTAGATTCATCCAATCCTTCTCGTACCAGGTGTTGACGCTTTCCAGCCGTGCCCCCAATTCGTCGGTGTCAGTGTGGGCCTTCACGGCCCGGCTGCTGTAGCTCGCACCTTCCGCGTTCAACCACTTCGCGGCGGCTCCCCGCCATGGGGTTTGGAATTGCCCGCCGGGAAGTTCGACCCAGGGGCCGAGCGCAAGCAAATCCTCTTCACGCTTGGCCCACTCATCAGCCGAAACCACGATCGCTCCATTCGCTTGTGTCTCCACGACAATGGCCGCCTCCCTGATCTTTTGTTTGAACAGCTCGGGGTCGATCGCGCATCGATAAACATCCCGCAAGGTGACCCAACGGTCGGGAAAGATCCGGTGCAGCTCGATAATCCACCGCACCAGGTTCGTGTAGGATTGCTGCCAGAATGGGTCTTTCCCCTTGCCGAACAACTGATTCAGGAGCGAGGAAACCGTATAGGCCAGGGAGTAGGAATCGAGCCAGTGCGCGCCCAGGGGGTTCCACTGATATTCGCCGTTCAAGCTCAGTTCCATGTAATCGCCTTCCCGGCCCGCCTTTTCCAGAATCTCCCGGATGTCGTAACAGAAATCTCCTTTGACTTCGAGGACCAAGGCGGCCGCCCGGCGTTCCGGATTCGTGGCTTGCCAGCCGAGCAGTTGCCGGGCAAACGGATGCATGCAAGCCGAGGTCTTTCCGGATCCGACCGCCCCGAAGATGGCGATTCCGGTATAGAGGCCGCGCTCCGGGATCACGAGCCAGTCCGGGTTCGGCACCTCCCGCGCCTCGACCGGGTGATGCGTCTCCCCGACGACAAGGGCCGGGTTCTCATCCGTGTCGGCAACCGGCCACGGCGGAAGCCCGCCCTTGCCCTGTTTCTTCCGTGGAGCCGCCTCGAACCAGACCCGCCATACGCCGGAAAAGAGCGTCACGCCGATCACCACCATGACACCGGGCATGGCGGCATACCAACCATGCGCGAGCCCGAGAAGCACGGGTGCATCGAGGGCCATCAGCGCCACAACGGGGTTCTCCGATCCGTCCGGAAATGGACTCAGAATATAGCGCGCGACCGAGACGTCAAGCGCCACGAAGAAGAGGAAAACATGACTCCATTTCATGCCCGATCAGCCTCCGGAATCCGAGCCTTCCCGCAGGGATTATTGTGACGGGAGCGACCCCCACCGGGGAGAGCGGCGACCGACACCCGCAATGCGCATTGAGAAGGGTGTCGAGCGCCGCACGAGCCACAAAAAAGTGGGGTCGCTCCCGTCACTCCCTCCCTCTTCCGACCGGCGCTGAGCAGGGGTTTGCGCATTGAGCTAACCACAAGGAAACACGGATGATATGGGGCATAGAAATGTGCGCATTGATCGTGCGCATTGACCCCCGTTTTCAATGCGCATGCCCAGAGCGGCACCGGAGTTGCGCATTGAAGGCCCAATTTTCGCTGTCCTGTCCCTCGGTTCTGAGACTGGAACAAGACCCATATCCTCCCCGGAAAATAAGCGGCTCTTGTTCTCATGCCGGACTCTCATAGAGGTTCACCCCATCGGGATAAATCCGTTCGGAGCGCCATATCTCGAACGTGTCGATCCGAATGTTGTACGGCAACGGTCTTGCCAGCATGTCCTTGAGTTCCCGGTAGCGCCGGGCGGTTTGTTGCTGGCCCCCGTAGCGCGCGAAAATCTCGGAGTTGAAGGTGTCGATGCCCCTGGATACCACATCCAGTTCCTTCTGTAATTCCCCCTCCCGGTCACTGCCGGCCTTGATGCCTTCCCGATCCCGCGCCCAACCGGTCAAGACAGACCGCGCCCGATTCCCGGCCTTGGAGTTGAGTGCTATGGCCGCCACATGAACCTGCATCCCGTGTTTGCGTATGCCCGCCCAAACATGCTCGTGTGACTGACCCCAATGCCGCAGTTCCGCGATGGTGTCGTTCCCAGGATCGACATAGACAAACGTGACGGTCCGGCCCGCGGCAATGGGCAATTTCAGGGGGAAATACCGGGTGAGAGTTCCGGCCGCTCCGGTATAGAGCCGCCCCGGCAGGCGGTCCTTCCTGATGTCGAGATGTTTGCAGAACCAAACCTTCTCGGTTTCGGTGGGGAGCCATTCCAGCTCGGGGTGGTCGATGACGTAATCGAGCGACAGGAGCCGCCGGAGATAGACGGCCGGATCGGCGATCTTGCGGTGCCGGACGTTGGGAATCCCCAGCTCCTGATAGATGCTCTTGTGGGTGATCCGGCAGGCCCGCGTGCGGTTCCTGGTGGTGCTGACTGGAATCTCCTCGTCCACGGCAAGTCTCAGGGCCACGAGGCTTTGAACAAAGCGCCCGGCCCGGCTGTGATGCGCGTTGAAATAATCGGAGTATTGAACACGGGTGAACAC
The DNA here is from genome assembly GCA_965263045.1 of Terriglobia bacterium. Taxonomy (GTDB): domain Bacteria; phylum Acidobacteriota; class Terriglobia; order 20CM-2-55-15; family 20CM-2-55-15. The sequence goes on along the minus strand of CBDHGK010000025.1, from coordinate 48,695 downwards.
GCCGCTATGGAGACAGACCATCGCAACCCACTCGGCGTCTTGCTGGCTCCACCCGAACGGTTCAAGGTTTTTTTCACGCTCTCGCAAATGAGCAATCATGGGGCTTCGGTGATAAGGGCTCTATCTGTTTCGAGGTATGTAACCTGAATGCCCATGGGGTTAAAAATGACCAGGTCGGCCGGTATGACCGGCATGAAAACAAACTGCATCGTGGCGGTCCATTGTTCCCTGGAAACCTCGCGCTCCTGTTGGGTGCGGACAAGGACAAAGTCAGCGACCGCACCGTGCGGCGCGGCCGGGTTGGCCTGAATCCGGAGGATGACATTCTCGACCCGGAGTTCTTCTCCGGTGATGCCGGCGGCCAGCATGGCGATTTCCTCATTGGTGGCGGTGAAGGCCGCGTTGGCCAGATCGGTGCTGAGAAAGCGGAGGCTGCGCGGCCAGTATTGCTGGGCCGTCGCCCGGCGGCGGCCGAAGTGGTCATGAAGAAAGCGGTTGAGGAAATACTTGGTGGTCGGGTCGCGGGGATCGGCCTGAGCCTGGACCGCCTCATAGGCCAGGGCCTCGGCCCGGCCGACTTCATCGACTCGAACGACAATCGGCCGCGGCGGCTCGACCGAAGACAGGCGAACCACGGCGATGGAGACGAACAGGAGCAACACGCCGAGGACGATGGTGAACACGCGCAGGTGACGGTTCGAGTGGATCGTCTCGCCCCATATCTCGGCATATTGTTTTCCGGCGTCGGATGCGTTGTCTTTGGGTTTTTTCACGACGTTTATACTCCCTTGAGTTTGGAAAGGCTCTGCCCGGCCTGGCCGATCATGCCCATGATCCCGCCGCCCGCGCCGCCTCCGGTGATTTGTGAGGCGAGCTGGCCGATCATGAGTGAGGACAGGAGCCCGGCAATGGTGAGCGGCACGATGCTTAAAAACCAGGCGGTGCTATGCCAGAGCATGTTTGTGCCGGGTGGTGGACCATTCACGATGGCATTCATCCAACCGATACTCGCCGCGAGGAAGACGCGCATCAGCGCCGCTGCTATCGCGCCATAGAGGGTGTAGGTGAACATGCTCTTGAACCATCCCCAGAACAGGAAGGCGAGGGGCTCGATCAGGAGGAAGGGAATGAAGAGCGGCCCGAGGATCAAGAGGACACCCAGGGCGAGCTGTGCCCATAGAACCTGTGCCATTGAAACGCCATAAATCACAACGAGGCAGAGGAGAATGAACAAAAGAAATAGCTCGAAGATGATGGTGTGGAGAAAGGACATGAGCAGGTAGGAGAGGTCGGTGAGGCCACCCACAATCATGTCCATCAACCCGCCCCCCGATCCCAGCTCCATCGCTTGGGCGCGCGCGAAGAGATTTTGAGAGAGCTGCGAGAATGTGACAAGGAAATCCTCGCCGGTATTCTGAATCAAGATGAGTTGCAGCCAGCTCCCGCCGTCAGTGATGGCCTCTGTAAAAGAGCGGGTCGATCCGGGAAGCGGATCGTGATAGAAGGTGAGCATTGCCCACGGAAACCAGAGGGCGATGACGACTCGAACAATGTCCCACGGACGAAAGTCTCCGGTAAAAGCGATCCGCAATCCGGTCCAGACAATCAGAATGGCGGCGAGACCGCGCCACAGGTCCAGCCCTGCGGCGTGGACTTGCGGCGCGGCTGCAAGAATCACCTGATCCATGATGCCCGACACAACGGTCGCGGGGTCCGGAGCCGCGGCCGGATCGGCCGGGATGGTGGGGACAAGCTGGAGCATCATCACGGGCGTCATCATGGTATTGGGTTCCCGCCCAGGCCGTCAGGAATCTGAAAGCCGCCGTACATGGATTGGATTCTCTGATCAGCCGCCGCGGCTATGCTTGCCTGTTCCCCGGCCCACTGCGCTCGAAGAGCGGCCCGATCGGCCAACCGCCGCGCCTCATGCCCCCGCCGGAGTTCCTCTTGACGAAAGCGAGCCGCTGCGTCCTGGGTTGCGGCGACGGCGCGGCTGCGTCCAACAGAGATCAGGGTTCGGATTTGCGAGAGCGAGCCGAGCACATCGCCCTCGGTGAGCGCCGCCGATGAACGGTTTGCCCCGCCAGTATCGGGGTCCGTATCAATCCGCTCCCCGATGCGGCCCAGGGCCGCGGTGGTGGCCTGGTGGACTGCGACCAGGTCGGCCCCGGCGTCGGACCGGGCTCCGGCATATTCCAGGCTGCGATCGGCGTAGTCGCGCCGGCGCCGAAAGACGGCCACAGCGGAATCGGCGTTGCCCGGGTAGACATTCCGAATATCGGCCTCGGTGACGGTATCGGCGGCTCCCAAGACATCGCGCCAGCTCCGACTGAACGACTCCCCGTTGGCGGTGAGCTCGCCGAGAGAAGTCACCATGTCGCCGGCCGGGCCGGTGAAATCGGAGTGCCAGTCGCGCGTGGTGTTGAGTAGATCGGTCGGAGCTGCGACAAGGTCGGCCATAGGGTCTGCAATCGGACCCACCCGGCCCTCGACGGAATCGGTGACGTGGGTGAGCTGGCTCCGGGCAGTCTGTAGCTGTTCCACGAGCTGCCGAAGCTGCTCAAGCTGGTTGGCGATCATTGCCCGCTGATTGCCGTGCATCATCGGCCGCAGGACGAACCAGATAAGCAAGTCTTCGGGACTGGGGATGCCGAAGATGCCGAAGGCCGGGACCGCCACGGTGAGTGCAACCAGGAGCGTCCAGGCAATAACCCGTTTTTTCATCATCGCCGTTAGTTCCCGCCCAGGCCGTCCGGGATCTGAAAGCCGCCGTACATGGATTGGATTCTCTGATCGGCCGCTGCGGCTAGGGTCGCCCTCTCCTCGGCCCACTGCGCTTCAAGAGCGGCACGATCGGCCAGTCGGCGCGAGGCGGCCTCTCTCCGCGCCACTTCCGCGTTGTAGGCTTCGGCCGCGGCTGCCGAAGCGTCCCAGGCTTCCATCTGAGCGAGTGCGGCCAGAAGTTGTCCCTGCGAGAGATTTCCAGCGAGTACCGCTTGTTGCAGCGCCGTGTCGGAAACATTGTTTTCCCCGGCTACAGTGTCGATCTTGTCTTGTGTTGCGGCGGCGGTTGCTGCCAGCGACGCCGCAACATCAGCCCGCGCATGTGCAAGGACGATGCTGCGATCGGCATAGTCGCGCCGCCGCTGAAAGACGGCCACGGGCCGATCGGCGCTGTCCGGGTAGACGTTCCGAATATCGGCCTCGGTGACGGTGTCCGCCTCTTGCAACACGTCGCGCCAGCTCTCACTGAGCGATGTGCCGTCACTCAGTTCTGTCAGTGCCGTCACGAGACTCCCGGCCGGGCCGGTGAAATCGGAGTGCCAGTCGCGCGTGGTGTTGAGCAGGTCGGTGGGCACGGCAACGAGATCGGCGATGGGGTCTGTAATTGCGCCGATCTGTCCCAGGGCGGATTCTTTCAGATGCTCGAACTGCCCGGTGAGTTGGTCGATATGGGCCGTCATGCGTGTGAGGGCCGTAAGTTGATTCGTAATCTGTGTGCCCTGGTTGGCGATCATCACCAGGTAGGCGGCCACGCCGCCATCTTGGGCGGTGACAGTCTCGAAACCCGCGCTCCCGATCAAGGCGACGATTGCAAAGAGGACAATGAGTGTTTTCTTCATTGGGGATGCTCCTTGATGAATGTGGCGGTATTCAGTTCCCGCCCAGGCCGTCCGGGATCTGAAAGCCGCCGTACATGGATTGAATTCTCTGATCGGCCGCCGCCGCCACGGTTGCCCTCTCCAGAGCCCACTGCGCTTCAAGAGCGGCACGGTCGGCCAGCCGGCGCGAGGCGATCTGCCGCCGCGCCACTTCCGCGATGTAAACATCGGCGGCTTGGGCGGCCGCTTCTTGAGAGCGAAGGTTAGAAAGCGCGACGAGTAAGCGCGCCCGGGTGAGCGCGGCAGCCACTTGAGTTTGTGCAAGAGCCGTGCGGGTGACGCTGCTGCGCGCTTCAAGGTCCGCAACAGCGGCCTGGGCCGCGTCCAGGGTATCCGTAAGTGCGGTCGCAGCATCGGCCCGCGCATGTGCAAGGACGATGCTGCGATCGGCATAGTCGCGCCGGCGCTGAAAGACGGCCACCGCCCGGTCGGCGCTGTCCGGGTAGACGTTGCGAATATCGGCCTCGGTGACGGTATCGGCGGCTCCCAACAGGTCGCGCCAGTCGGGAAGCGGCGCGGGTGTATTGAGCAGATCGGTGGGCACGGCGAGCAACTGTGGGTAGGAATCCCTGAACGCGCCGATCATGTCGAGGGTGTCACAGAGAACGGCGGCCTCGTTTATCGGGGTTGCTTCGGCGCCCGCCGCCATGCCCTGCGCCGAACAGTCGAGGCGGGTGAATTGAGTGAGCTGTGCCGTGTATTGAGTGACCCGATTGAGGATCTCCTGAACCTGAGTGCCGATCTCGGTGGCTTGCAGGTCCAGGTCGAACTGCGCGCTCGCGCCAGGCGGCATGGCAACGGCCCCAGTAAGAGCGAGAGAAAGAGAGAAAGCGATCGCGTGTTTGATCGTCATTGAAGGCCTCCTGTCGGTGGCGGTTCGGGTGGTACGAGAACATCGCCGGTGAACCAGATGCGCAAGCGGTGGCCCGCGCGAATCGTGATGGTGGGCAGGCGATTGAGGAAGCGGTCGAGAATCCGCACCGCACCTTCCCCAAGCCCTTGACTGGCTCCGGCCTGGAAACCGGCCCGGCCTCCGGCGTAGGGGTTCGATCCGATCGCGGTGAGCCCGGAAAGGATGCCGACGGCTCCGGCCGCGGCGAACATCGAGAAGTAATGGCGATCGACTTCATCCTTGAGCGCACTTTCCCCAATCTGGTTGAGGCCGTTGAATTCGAGCGAAACGCTGCGGCCGTCGGGCCAGAGGATGCGGTGGAAGGCAACGGCGAGCCGTTCCTGATCGGCCCCGGAAACGGCTCCGACGGTGCCGACAACCCGCGCGCCACGCGGGACGAGGACCCGTTGGCGGTCAGCGGAATAGAAGGGGACAGCCACATTGGCGAGGACCGGCCCGGGAAACTCGCCGCTGAGCTCGGTGACCAGAACGGCTTCCAGAAACGATCCTTCATAAATCCGGTCCCAACCAGCCGGATCGGCAGGTCGGTCGACGACGGGTGTTTCGCTTTCAGGCTGCACGAGGGAAAGGGCAGAGGCCACGTCTGTGGGGCCATCACCCCCCGCCGCCGGCGGGAGCTGCCCGGTAGCGGCCAGTTCCCGGTCATTGAGTTCGGTGAGCAATTGGAGAAACTCCCCGGCCGTTGAAACGGCGCCTTCGGCTGTGACACCGGGCGAGGTGGCCCAGGGAGCCTGGGCGGCCGGAACCCGGCCGGGAGGTGTGCCGGGGAGCTCGGCCAGTGCTCCCACCCTCGTTCCACCACCCCCGCCCGTTGCTTGCCCGGCATCGGTGTTGCGATAGGACAGCACGAGCGGTTCGGTGCGCAGGGAACGCCGCCGGCGTTCTATTTCCTCGAGCCGCAGCGTCTCCAGCAAGACCGCCTCGGCCTCGGTGCGGGGGGCCTGGCCACCGAAGGGGACCGGCTGATCGTCGGGAAGTAAGCCCGTCCCGGGGTCTTGACCCTGGAACGGAACGATGCCGGCGCTCAACAGGGCCGCATTCGATTCCTGTTCGCCCTGTAGCTGAGCTAACTGGCGTTCGGCCGCATCGGCCTGTAGCCGGAGCTGGTCGGTTTGCCGGCGCGCCTCGGCCTCGATCGCGGCCTGGGCGCGTTGTTGAAGGCCGAGGCCGGCGGCCTCGGGAAGATCGATTGCAGCATCCTGCCCACCGCCGCCGGTGAACGTGTAGGTGAGTAGCATGGCGGCCAGGAGCAAGGACGTGGCCGCGATCCCGATTTTGGTAACGAGGCCGCCCGGCATCACACCAGCAGGCGGAATGGGAATCTTTTTCCATACACTCATGCTTAACGCTCCGGTTCATAGCGCCAGGTGGCGCGCCGCTCTCCAATTTGCAGCCAGCCTGAATTGAGGCGCCGCCGCACAATGAACAGGCCGTCTTCGGTGAGGTCATAGGCGACCAGCGACGGGTCACCGTCGACGGCTTCATAGAGCGCCGGGGATTCCTGGGCGTGTGAGCGGAGATAGGTGAACTGTCCGTCGTGCCACATGGCTTCGACATTGAAGGGAGGATCCTGTGCACGATCCGACAGGGTGTAAACAAAATGAAGCCGCGTGGGGTAATCCGCCCGGAAGTCCTCCACCGCAGCGGCGGCCTCGGCGCGGGCTTCATCGGCCAAGGTGTCGGCCGCGATCTGGGCCGTGCGCGCCGTCTCCTGGGCTTGTTGGGGTCACCTCACGAAACGGAAAAAATAGTACGCTAAGGCGGATTGAGCGCCGGTAAGGGCCGGAAGTTACCCTGTTTTACTTGCTTGTTCTGCTGCCAGCTGTAATCTCCTGTCAGATTGATGTGCTCCCAGCCCAGAGGCGACAGATGGGGCAGCAGGCTCTCGTCAGGGTTTCCGGCGTCTCGCAACGCCTGCACCACCCGTTCCAGGTAAACCGTATTCCAGAGCACGATGGCGGCGACGACCAGATTGAGGCCGCTGGCACGGTAGCGCTGGTTCTCGAAGTTGCGATCGCGCAGTTCACCCAGCCGGTTGAAGAACACGGCGCGAGCCAGCGCATTCCTGGCCTCGCCTTTGTTCAAACCGATCTGTACCCGGCGGCGCAACTCGATGTTTTGCAGCCAATCGAGCGTGAACAGGGTGCGCTCGATGCGGCCGAGTTCGCGTAGCGCTAGTGCCAAGCCGTTCTGACGCGGGTAATTGCCGAGCTTGCGCAGCATCAACGATGCCGTTACCGTTCCTTGCTGGATCGACGACGCGAGTCGCAAGATGCCATCCCAGTGGGAACGGATCCGTTTGACGTTGACGCTGCCACCGATCAGCCCAGCGAGCGTCGGGTAGCGCTTCGCGTCGCCGTGAATATACAAGCGTTTGTCGGCCAAGTCACGGATGCGCGGCGCGAAGCGGAAGCCCAGCAGATGCATCAGTGCGAACACATGATTGGTGAAACCGGTCGTGTCGGTGTAGTGCTCTTCGATGTGTAGATCGGCCTCGTGGTAGAGCAAGCCGTCCAGCACATGGGTTGAGTCGCGCACCGTGGCGTTGATGACTTTGGTGTGGAAGGGCGCGTACTGATCGGAAACGTGAGTGTAGAACTGCACGCCCGGTTCCGAGCCGTACTTCGGATTCATTTGGCCAGCGAACTGACCGCGGCCCCCGGATTTGAAGTTTTGACCGTCCGACGAGGATGTAGCGCCTTCACCCCAGGACAAGGCGAAGGGCTGTCGGTACTGCGCGTTGACCAACTCGGCCAGCGCTGCCGAATAGGTTTCATCTCGGATGTGCCAGGCCTGCAACCACGAGAGTTTGGCGTATGTTGCGTCGGGGCAGGATTCCGCCATTTTGGCCAATCCCAGGTTGATCGCATCGGCGAGTACCACCGTCAGCAATAAGTTCTTGTCTTCGGTAGGTCCGCCGCTTTTGAGGTGCGTGAAATGGCGCGTAAAACCGGTCCAGTCGTCCACTTCGAGGAGCAGTTCGGTGATTTTCAAGTGGGGCAACAACCCGTACGCTCGGCGTATCAGCGCCTCGGCTTCCAGCGGCACAGCGCTGTCGAGCGGGGTGATCTTGAGGTCCGTACCGATGATGGCCGCATCCGGCAACTCGTCCTGCGCCGCGAGCCTTTCCACCGTCTCCAGCTCGCGCTCCAGCACGGCCAGCCGCGCGGCCAAGAACCGCTCACAGTCGGTCTCCACCGCCAGACCTAGAGCTCGCTGTTCCCGCTGTGCCGAGAAACGCGATGGAGGCAAGAGGTACTCCTCGAAGTCTTTGAACTGGCGGGAGCCCTGTACCCAGACATCGCCGGAGCGTAGCGAATTCTTGAGTTCCGAGAGCACGCACAGTTCGTAGAACCGGCGATCTAAACCGTCCAGCGTATGTACCAGACTTTCCCAGCGCTTGCGAACGAAGGACGTCGGCGCGTCGTCTGGCACTTTGCGCACTTGTCGCTTGTTCATGTCTTTGAGCACTTCAAGAGCCCCTATCACGTCGCCTGCCGCCGGGGCAGCCTTCATGCTGAGTGCCTCCAGCAGTGCCGGCGTGTAGCGCCGGATCTGGTGGAAGCTGTCGCCGACCAACGGTAAGTAGTCGAAGTCCTCCGGCTGCGCCAGCTTTTCCGCTTCGGCGACGCTCTCGCTGAACACCTCCCACGGCAGAATCGTCTCGATGGCGGCGAACGGGTCACCGCCTGTTTGCTTGGCCTCCAGCAAGACCCGGCCGATGCGCGAATACAGGCGGACCTTGTCATTGATCGCCTTGCCAGACTGTTGGAAGCGGTCGGCGTGGCGTCGCTTGGCGCGATTGAATAGTGCGCCGATGAGGCGGTCGTGCAGATCGATGATCTCGTCGATCAATGTGGCGCGAGTGTCGAGCATGAGCGCCGTCAGTGTGGCGTAGCGCCGCTTGCTTTCCAGGTCGCGTAGATGCTGGGCGGTCATTTGGCCGCCTTCGCGAGCCAGTTTCATGAGGCGGTTCTGGTGGACGGCGTGCTCTAAGCCTTCCGGCAATCCAAGCTCGCGGATAGCCTTTAGTCGCTCCAGGTGGACCAGGATGTGCTTCGGTCTTGGCGGACCAGGCGTCTGGCGAAGCCAGACCAGTCTACTTCCCAAGCCGCCTTCTCGCACGTTCAGCAGCGCATCGAGGGCCCGACGATGATGATCACTGAAAGGAGCGGTCAGCGCCTCATACACCACACGCGTCCCGAGCGTCAGCGCTTCGCTCGAAACGCGCTCGATGACATCGAGCGTCGGTAGGATGATGCGCTGCAGCCGCAGCCTCTCGACCAAAGCTTCAGCGAGGACGATGCCGCGGTCGGTCTGTTGAGCCAGTTCGGCAAGCTGCTGCACGAAGCGTCGGTGGTCGGCTGCACTGAATGTCGTCAGGTTCAGCCACGCCTGCAATTCCGCCAGGTGCTCTCGGCGGGTTTCCGGACGCTTTGCGTACTGCAGCCAGCTGGCCGGCTCGATGTGCAACTGCCGTCCGATAAAGGCCAGTAAGGATGCGGGTGGCCCACCTTGAGTCGGCAGGGCGAAGCCCGGGTAGCGCAGATAGCATAACTGCACGGCGAAGCCGAGCCGGTTGTGATTGCCGCGTCGGTGCCGGATCGAGGCCAAGTCGAATTCGGAGAAAGTGTAGTTGCGGATCAGCTCGTCGTCGTCGGTCGGAAAGGCAAGAAGCGAGGCGCGCTCGGCTGGTGTCAGCAAACTGCGGCGCGGCATCGTCAGTCTTCTGTGCGCAGGTATTGATAGAGGGTTTCTCGACTGATGCCAAACTCGCGGGCCAAGGGGGCCTTCCGCTCTCCAGCCTGCACCCGCTGGCGTAGGTGATCCGCTTGCTCGGGCGAGAGCGATTTTTTGCGGCCCCGATAGACCCCACGCTGCCTGGCAAGGGCGATGCCCTCGCGCTGACGTTCGCGGATCAAGGCTCTCTCAAATTCGGCAAAGGCCCCCATGACCGACAGCAGCAGGATCGCCTGCGGCGCGGCATCGCCGGTAAAGGTCATATCTTCCTTGACGAACTCGATGTGCACGCCGCGCTTACTAAGCTTCTGCACGATGCGTCGCAGGTCGTCAAGGTTGCGCGCCAACCGGTCCATGCTATGCACCACCACTGTGTCGCCCTCGCGCGCAAAGGCGAGCAACCTTTCCAGTTCGGGACGCTGCGTGTCCTTGCCCGAAGCCTTGTCGGTAAAGAGCCGATCAACCTGGACATACTCGAGCTGGCGTTCCGGGTTCTGGTCGAAGCTGCTCACCCGGACGTAGCCGATGCGTTGACCGTGCAAGGCGTCCCTCCTGAATCCAATCTGTCAGGAAGAAATCTATGACCCTTGACGGAATGTGTCAATCAATTCAAAAGACGACTCTATTCTGACGCTATTGCGCGGCCTTCCCTGACGACAGGCTAGGGTATACTCCAACCCGACACCTTCCTCGGACCCCCACATTTCCTTAGCGTACGATTTTTTCCGTTTCGTGAGGTGACCCCTTGTTGGGCGAGGGCCTGATAGGCCGTGATTTCGGAACGGGCAACGAAGGCGGGGGTATGTGGTTCGGCCGCTATGAGTGTGTCGCCCTCGTCGGCCGCCGGCTCGATCCGGACGACCAGGTGCGGCTCCCCGCCCTCGGATGCGAGGAAGGAATAAATCTGGCCGGACTCGCAAATCAGCGCGACGTTGGTTTCCACACCCGTTGCAATGGGTTTCAGGAAGGCCACATTCGCCGCGCCGGTCAGATGCCAGTACTCGGAATCCCCGACAACGAAATCGAGGATCGTTTCGTTCTCCGGCAGAACGATGACGGTGGTATGACGCACCTGCGCTTGAATATCGACCAGTTGATCGACACCGGGAATTGCCTCGATGCGAAGCATGGGGCCTTGCGATGCGTCCGCGCCAACCACGAAGAACAGGCCGATCCCCGCGAGCGCCAGGGCGAGACCAGGAAAAGCTGTCTTGAAGGTCTTCATGCGTTATCTCCTTTGGGTATCAGGTCCTTTGCGGTTACTGCGCGCAAGAGCGGGCGAAAAGAGCCGCGCGGGCCGTGTGCCCGGCGGTACCACTTGTCAGCTTCGGGGCAGTTTTGCGCGACGCCCTTCCCGAACTCGTAACAGCGCGCCAGATGCCATGAGCCTTTCCCGTGCTCAGTGGCGAGGCAGTACCAGGTGACAGCCTCGGGGAGGTTTTGTGGGACGCCCTTCCCGAACTCGTAGCACCAGCCGAGGTTGACTTGGGCGTTCGCGTGCCCCTGCGCGGCGGCGCGGCGGTACCAGGTGACAGCTGCGGAGAGGTCTTGCGGTATGCCAATTCCGAACTCGTAAAACCACCCAAGGCAGTTTTGGGCAGTATCGTCCCCTTGCTCGGCAGCCTGACGAAACCACCGGACGGCTTCGGCCTCGTCCTGGGGGACGCCCCGGCCCTCGGTGTACATGTCCCCGAGGCTCTTTTGAGCCATAGTGTCGCCCTGCGTGGCGGCGCGGCCTTGGTCGGCGGCCCGCCGGTACCACCGGACGGCTTCGGCCTCGTCCTGGGGGACGTCCCAGCCCAATCGGTAACGTCCCGCGAGTTTGTGTTGGGCGGTGGCGTTGCCCTGCCCGGCGGCGAGTTGGAGCGACTTCATATCTTCAGCATCGCGTTCAAGTACTCCATCGCCGGCGCCATTGATGGCGGCGGCGTCCTGGGCTTCGGACTGGCCCTGGCGGGGCGGGCGCGGCCGGGGTGGCCGTCGCGCGCGGACGGTCTTCACTACAAGGATTGGCCCAAGGATCAGGAGAATCCCAACGGCGGCGATCGCTGCCGCGAGTCCGTCAAGGGCGGCATATTCGGTCGCCGAAGGCGCGATAAGCGTCGCCGCGGCGGCTATGGGTGGGGGAAAAAGCGGTCCGGGTACGAACACCAGTAACACGCCCAGGAGCAAGCCCCATAAAAAACTCTCCGGGATGAGGGGGTACCGTAATTTGGGTTGGCGTTGTTCCATTTCAACCTCCATCAGTTCCGGACCGCAACGGGTCCGTTGCGCGATTCCCGGTAACGGTGTCTCTGTGCTTCCGAGAGTCACTGGGTTTAAGTCCCCGCGCCCAGGATTTCCAGGGCGCGCAGTAATCCGTGTTCCTCGATCAAGCGCGCTCGTCGTTCGGAATCACGGGGGTTGGAGGTGTAGAGCCAATAACTGGCCCGATCGACTTCGAGACGGAGGATCGCGGCCGTGCCGGCGCGCTTCAGATAGAGTTCCATCTTCGGGACCAGAGACCGGATGGTGTCCATTTCGGTCTCATTGAGACGGAATATCTCGCCCACCTTGTCGGGGATATTGGGGTTGGCCAGGAACACCTTGGTGGGCATGGATTCGAGCAGCCCGGCTGCGCCGTGCGTCTCGGTCACATCGGCGGCGCTCTGTGTCGCCATGATCAGGGCGGCGTTTTTCTTCCTCCAGGTCTTCGCGGCCTCGGCGAGATAGGACAGCACGGCGGGGTCTTTCAGGTAACGCCACGCCTCGTCGACCACCATGAGCTTGACGCGCGCAATGTCGGTGGGGTCTTCCAGGGCAATCCGCAAGCGTTCGAGCAGGTAGAACATGGCGGCTTCGCAGAGGTCTTCATGTTCGGCGGCCCCGGCCAGGTCGATCACTTGCCAGTCGGCAAATTCCAGATCGTCGCCATCGGCAGGGTTGTCGAAATATTTGGCCCAGGTTCCCGTACCGTGCCAGCGTCCCATTGCCGGCCACATGCGCTTGGGCAAGGATCGGACCAGCGCGCTCAGGTCGCGCCGTGCCGGAGGAAAGGCATAGATGTCTTCGATGCGTTTGCGGATTTCGGTGGGATCGTCGCCGGTGGTTTCCATGCCGCCGAGCCGAAGCAGTCGGGTCACCCATCCGGTAAGGAACTGAAACGTGCGTTCACCGGGAGGGAGACTGAACGGGCGCAACCGGAAGGAATCGCCCGATGTGCCCTCATTGGGCGACAGTTCCAGGTAGCCCCCGCCCAGGAAACGGGTGAGCCAGCGATAGCTTCCGCCCAGATCCAGAATCAAAACGCGCGGCCGGTACTGCAACGCCTGAACGAGCAGGAAGTTCAAGGTGAAACTCTTGCCCGCACCGGTTGCCCCGAGGATCAGCGTGTGGCCGACATCGCCGGCAAAGAGGTCGTAGAAGAACGGCGTCTGCCAGTGCGTTTCAAGCGTTGTGAGTGCCGGTGCCCCAAGATGGGCGCTCTGTTCTCTACCGCGCGGCGGGCCGAACAGCGGCGCGAGCGAGGCCGCCGCTCCGGCGGACACCAGCACTTTGCGGAGTTGCCGGGAACGGGGCTGGCCCGGCATCCGATTGAACCACTGGGCGAGTTGCCCATAGCCCTCCCGGATCAGTTTGGCGTCATAGGTTGCGAAGATGCGCCGCAGATCGCCGTCCAGCCGCTCGATGTCGGCCAGCTCCCCATGAATCGCAATGGACAAACTGATGTCGCCATAGGCAATGCCATCGGTTTCCAGCTCGACCAGGGCCCTCGACAACCGATCCGACTCCGCGCTGGCCACGCTGTCCTCCATGGCGGTGGCACTGCCCTCGGTTTCCTGAACGTGCGCCATCATCGAGTACCGCTGCGAGAAATAGTGCTTGCGCGCGGAGTTGATCTTCTTTCGTCCCGCCTCGGTCGTGTAGGGCCGCCATTCCAGCGACACCGTCATGCGGGCGTTGAGGCGATAGAGGTCGTTGAGCATGTTGGCGCGGGCCGCGGCAGGTGGTGAGAGCAGGGAATAGAGGATGACGGGTTCTCCGTCGAGGCGCTGGATGCGCCGCTCGGCATCGAGCTCGGAAACGGCAAGGCTCCAGTTCAGACCGGAGCCGACGGAACCATCCCAGGGCAGTCCGGGCCGGTTCACCAGTTCACTCAAGAAACGGCCCCCGTCGGGTCCGTTCAACAGCTCGATCGGGGTCAGGTCGGAGACGAGCTTCGAACCCGCATCGACAAGCTGCCGGAACCTGCCGGCAGCGGACTCGATCTCATCGTAAAGATAGATGGCCTCATAGGGCGCACGGTTTCTGGCGAGCCAGGCGCGCGCGGTGTGGAGCCACCACGGCCCCCGGCCATGCGTCGCGGTGGCCTGTTGCAATCCGGGATCGTGGCACCAGACCAGATACGCCTCGACGTCCTGCAATCGTTCGGTAAGGAATGTCTTTCGGCGGCGGCGGGCGATTGCCGAGACGCTATCGCCAAGATGGGATGTGTCGCCAGGGAGACACACCGGCCGCCGGAGCAGATAGAAATGGAGGCGGCCGCCAGGCTCGACATTGGAGAGCAGCCGGGTCCAGCGTTCAAGGACCGCATCGAGCGCTTCGGGAGTGCGGCCGTCGAGAGGGCTCAGGGTGATGCGGCCGACGCATAAGAATTGGCCATCCCGAGTGAGACAGGTCCGGTCGTCTTTGAGGTAACCCCACCAGGGCAACTCTTCGGCCAGAGGGCCGGCCGCATCGTATTCCGCACGTTCAGCAGCAAGATTCATTCATGCCGTCCTTTCAGGATCACCCGCCACGGTTCGGCGATCCACTTGCCCGGGTCGTAACGCGCCTTGAAACGGGTCGACGCCTTGAGGATCGTGAGCATGTTCGGGTCCTGTTTCCAGGCGAGATAGCCCGCGCCCCACAGTGCAGCGAAGACCACCATCGCCGTGACGATGGCATTCAGGGCGTTCCACAAGGCAAGCGCAAGCGTGGCGCTCAAAATGAACCACGTGCGCTCGACCCCCATGATGGTGAGTGGGCGGCTGAGGCTTCGGTAACACGGCCAGAGCCGCTTTCCTTGCCGCGCCATCAGGGAAACAGCCAGCCGAGGAAGTTGACCGCACCCACGGCCATGCCCACCCCGAAGATGATCCCGGCCATGGCCTTCTTGCTGCCGCCCTCGCCAAAGGCGAACATCAGGCCGCCACAGACGATGCTGATCAGGGCCAGCCCGCGCGCGATCGGCCCGGTAAATGCGGCCTCCAGCACCGTGATGGCCTGGAGCCAGGGGCTCTGCGCCCATAGGGTGACGGGAATGCATAGCAGAATTGCCACGACCCACAGGCCGCGATGCCACCCTTTGTTGTTTGTAGACAGAGTCATCGTTGACCTCCCCGTATGTTTGTTAATCGAGATACAGACCTTGATCGCTCCGGTCGAGGGCATGTTGCAGGTCCCGATCGCCGGAGCCACGGCGAATGCCGCGCTCGACCAGATCGACCCGCCGTCCAAGATCGGCCAGCCCGGCGACACGCGCCAGCGCGTAGAACACAACAATGCTGGTGACGAGCAACGCGCCCACGTGGAGGGCGAGCGTCAGCCCATACGCGCGAACGATGGTGCCCCACCAGGGTGAGAGAAAGCCGAGCCGCGGGCCGACCAGAAGAGCCGCCGTTCCGGCCCATGCGGCCGTGATGCCGATGCCGAAGAAGATGGGTTTCATAATTCGATAATTCCCTTGCCCTGCTGTGCTCGAGGGCGGCCCCCACCGTCACGGCTGCCCGAGCTGGCGAGTTTCCCGGCATTGTCGATCAGCGATTGGGCGCGGTCGCTCCCGTTGCCGTGCAGCGTGAAGCCCGCCGCGGCCTTGGCCGCGATGTCCGCCCCGCGGTAGTTGCCCGAGACGACTTCGATGTTGACGTGGCCCCGGGTGAGGCCGTCGGGTTCCAGATATTCCAGCTGCGCGTCCGGGTACTGCACCTGGCCGTTCCGGATAGGAAGATGCAACGTTTCGGCGGCCTCGAAGCGCGCGCGATCGGCTGAGGCCCGGCCGGCGCGTCGCCGGGCGGCCTCCGAGCGGCTGTTGATCTCGGCTTTGAGTTCCGCGTCGGTGCGGACCCTCCACAGCCGTGCGCCGCGCCCTTCGATGCCCGCCTGTTCGGCCCGTGCGGCGCGGTAGATGGCCACGTCATGGGCCATGTCGCGCGATTTCGATCCTGCGCGGTCCCAGGTCCGTTGTTCCGGGTCCATTCTCCAGGCACCGCCCTGCGCCCTCGCTTCGCGGGCTCCGGCCGCGGTTGGGGACAGGGCGCGGTATTTCCCGCCTTCCGGTCCCTGCAGGGCGCGTTCGGTAACGAAGCCATCGGCCTTCATCTGATCGATGGCTTTCCGTGCTGCATACGGGTTGCCCCCGAAACGCTCCCGCACAATGTCGGCAACAGCGACGACGCGGTAATGACTCACATCGGCGATCGCCGCGTTCTTGCGTTCGTTGATGTCCTGCTTTTCCCCTAACGATCGGGAGCGCCGCCGATGGCCGGGGCGCTCCGGGGCCCGCTCGGGCCGGAGCCCCCGCCCAGGCTCCGGCCGCCGGTCAAGAGACGTTCTCTCGCGTGTGTCAAAACGATCCACCAGGCTATGCCTCCGCTTCCACCGCCGCCCCGGCCTCGGCCCTGTCGTCTTGACGAAACGCAGAGACTCGGGTGTGTGCGATGTCGGCAACCTTGGCCAGCAGCAAGAGGTCATTGCGGCCGAAGCTGTGCGTACCCTTCCACTGGTCGCCCTCGCGGTAGAGGCGCGAAAAGACGACGCTGTAGCGGGCCTGTCCGTCCCCGGTGGCATTCATCCAGATGGTGGCTTTGACGCGGCCAATGCGGATCTCATCCGCGGGTTTCGTTTCAGACATGAGCAATACTCCTTTCTGTTCGCTCTGTTAGCGGCTCAACTCGATCTCCGGCGCTTTAGCCGGAACGGGCGTCTCCGGTTGGGGTTCGCGCGCGGTGGCCGGCGCGGGTATCGTGCGGCCGCGCTCCGGCGCCCCGGCTTCAGGCAATGTGTCCTTGGCCTTCTTGATTTCGTTGTCGCGTTGTCGCTCGGGCGCTTCACAGACGTAATCGGAGATGCGCCCGGCCTCGGCCGCCGCCCTGTGGATCTCCTTCGGATCGTCCTTGAGCACCGCGACCCACCCCTTGACGTAGGCGGTTGCATGTTGCGGCTCATAGGCCACGCCCAGGCGATCGGACGACATCATGGCGCTGATTTCCGCCCGGAGTTCTTCCCGCGCGTACGCCTCCGATCCGAAGCCGGCATCGGTGCCCTGGCGCAGACTCTCCCGGTTCATCCGGCTCTTGTGCCCGGTGCTGTGGCCGACCTCATGGAGCGCGGTCTGGTAATAGCCTTCCGCGTCCTTGAATTGGGACCGCTCGGGCAACACGATCTCGTCGCGGTGCATGTTGTAGTAGGCGCGGTCCCCGTTGACTTCCCGGATCCGCACCCCAACTGCCCGGATGACTTTCTCCACGTTCTGCTGCGCTTCCCATCCGGGCCTCGCCGCGGCCCGGTCAGAGAGTTTGAGGCCGTCGGCCTGCTCGACGTTGAACACGGTGTAGCGCCGCCACATCGGCCGCGTTGTCCGCTCCGTATCAGGATTCTTCGGTTTGTCTTCGGCCACCTCGCCCGGGGTGGCTTCGGTGCCGTCGGCCCGCCGTGGAGGCTTGTAAACCAGGACCGTGGTGCCGCGTTCGCCTTTCCGTACCTGCCCTCCGGCCTCTTTGATCTGCTTGTAGGTGCCCCAGCGGTTGTCGTTCCAGGCGCGCTGGGTGCGCTTGACCATCAGTTGCAACGCATTCCCGCCTTGATACCGCGCGCCCGTCGAGAAGTTCGCAGGCATGCGGTTTTCTCCGGGCTGCCAGTGTTTCTGCCACGGCGCGGTGCCGCGCTCGATCTGGGCGATGATGTCGTCGGCAAACTCCTTGTGATATGCGTCTGTCGTTTTCCCTGCCCGGCGGCCCCGGCGCTCCGTATCGTTCGGCTGCTGCTGTTGTGCGCGGGCTTCCAGCAACACGTTCACGGTCGGGGTGGAATCCCGCGCGGTCGCCACGTCGACTGGAGTCCGCCCCGCGTTGTCTCGCGCATTGGGATCGGCCCCGGCCCCGACCAATGCCTGGGCCAGGTCCGGCGATCGATTGGAGGCGGCGTAATGCAGGGGTGTCGCACCGTCCGTGTCGGGCGCATTCGGATTGGCGTTTGCCTGCAGCAGATGGTTCACGGCCTCGGGTGAATCGGATTGAACGGCCAGGTGCAACGGTGTCTGCGACCTTTCGCTGTCCCGGGCGTGAGGCGTGGCGCCAGCCTCGAGCAAGCGTGCCACCACTTCCGCCCCGTCGGTGCGTCCTGCCCCCAGGTGCAACGGAGTGACGCGGTCCCGATCGGCGGTATTGGGATCGGCTCCCTCTTGAAGCAAACGGTGAACGCCGAGACAGGCGCCTTCCCCGGCCGCCCGATGCAAGGGGGTCCGTCCCTCTGGATCGGCCGGATTGACAGCGTTCTGAATTCGCCGAGAGTCCCGCGCGTCTGTTCGGAAACTTTGGCCGCGGTCGTTGGCTCTGGCTTCCTGCTCCTGTTCCCCGCGCCCTCGATCGTCGTCCGGGCCGTGAAGGTGTTGGATGGGGACGCGGCCCGTATGGTCTTGCGCCTCCGGGTTCGCTCCGGCTTCGACCAGCCGGTTCACCATGTCCGGCCGCCCGGCGGCATAGGCCCGATGCAGGGGGGCCCGCCCCTGGTTGTCGCCCGCGTTCGGATCGGCCGCATGTTCGAGAAGCGTCTTCGCACCCTCCGCCCAACCTTTCTCGACCGCTCGATGCAGTGGCGTGGCCCCGTCCCTGTCGCGGTCATCGAGGGAAGCCCCGGCCGCGATCAAACGGCCTATTATTGCGTCGCGTCCGGACTCCACGGCGTTGTGCAACGGCGTGGCCCCGTCCTTGTCCCGCGCATGCACATCGGCACCGGCCTCGATCAAGAGGCCGCTGCGGGCAGGGGCGGCGTTGTGGGCGGCCCGATGCAGCGGGGTCGCGCCCGTCTCGTCTCGGGCGTTCACGTCGGCCCCGGCGTCAATCAAGGCCCGGTGAACATCGAGGTCGGGATTCCGAATGGCCGCGCGATGCAACGGCGTCTCGCCCCGCCAATTACGCAGGTTCGGATCCGCCCCCTGATCGATGAGCTCACGGACCTGGTGTTGGGTTTTAGTGGCCGCCGCACGATGCAATCGAGACGCGCCATCGACCAGTGAATCGATGAAATCCTTTCTCCGGCTCATTTAATCGCCCTCCCCGTCATCGGGCGGCCCGAAGAACTCTTCGTTGCTGACAACGTCCCCGGTGGTGGGGGAAAACCCCATCTGTGCGGCCAGCTCGTGGGATGCCTCGAACGCCTCGCCGCTGGCGAAGCATGCGTTGAATTCCTCCGGCGTCGTGGCCACCCGGATACGTCGAACCCGGGATTCACTGCTGCCTGGCATGGGCTTCCTCCTATGTGCGTCGTCACGTTTAGGGATGCAAAAGACTCGCCATGCTTCCCCAAAATGCTTCGATCGAGACAAGGGCGCTCCCCAGGGCCACGCCGGCAATCAACGCGGCGACAAGGAGCCACTTTTCGCGGACGACACGCTGCTGAAAAGACACCGGCGCGGTCTTCCCCGACATCAAGGCGCGGATCTCGTCGCGGTAGTTTTCTTTGAGGGTGTGCAGCTCGTAGTGCAATTCGTCCTGGATCTGTTCCAGTTCGTCGTTAAAGAACTCCGCCAGGCTGTCCCAAAAACGGGATTTGATCCGCTCGTATGCCGTGATCGCTTCTTGAAAATTGTTCTTTCCCTGGGAATCCTCAAACGCGCGGTTGAGCAGCGTTTGCGCCGCGGTCAACGATTGCATCAGCTCGCGTATGGCCGTTGCGCTCTTGCGTTCAAACAGATCAATTTCAACCGCCGCCTCCATCAGTTGAGCATTCCGCCTGGCGCCCAATTTCTGGGCCACCGCCTCGGCGTCTTCGTTTCCCTCGATCGCGCGCTGTAGCAATTGGAAAATCTCTTGCTTCCGATCCGGTGCCTCACCCGCCGGTCCCTGGCCTTCCTCGGAAGCGTCGGCCTGTTGAGGGGCCGCGTTATCCGCGGGCACGTCTCGATCCGGCGCCTCACCTGCCGGTCCCTGGCCTTCCTCGGAAGCGTCGGCCTGTTGAGGGGCCGTGTCCTTGAGCTTGTGCGCCAGACCCCCAATGGAGGCTTCCTTGATCTCGCGCCGGGCGTTGCTCTCTCGCTCACTCATCGCATGCAACTTCCACAGCGGGGCGGTCCTGTGCGCGCCCAATGGTTGTCACATCGGCGTCGGATGGAAACAGGACGAAGCAGTGACCGTCGCTGTCTCTGTCGGTCAGTAGAAGGCCGCCGGTCCTACGATTGAGGCGGTCCAGGGTGTCCTCTTGAGCGGCGATCCGTTCGGCGATCTCCGCGCTTTTCGCCACCTGCCATCTGAATTGCTGTTCGGTCCAGGCGATAGCGAACCACGCGGCGGCGACCACTCCGGCGAGAATGAAAGCGCCGAAGAGAATGGCCCGGACCCACGTTCCGACGATGCCCTGGGCTTGCTCAATCCCCTGTGCGACTCTCAATTTGTTTGATGTAAGGATGTCGTTTGCCAGGGATGTGAAATGGCCATTGACCTTTTCCATATCGGTTTTCAATTTCTTGCCGATGACCGACAGCTCGGCATTCACCACACCGCGATATTGAGTGAGCTGTTGCTGCACCTCGTCTTCGATGAGCTTTCGGAGTGCGGCCCGCAGTCCCGCGTCATCCCTCACCGTTCAATCTCCTGAGCCGGTAACTCCCGCGTAAGCGAAGCCAAGGCCCGCTCGCCCAGGGAAATGAGCCTTGGGAAACGGCCCTGGGCAATGCGCGGGAAGATCGTGTTGCGCGCCAGGCCCGTGCGGGCCCGGACGGGCTGCAGTCTCAGAATGCGGGTCGGTAGGCGGATACCTGAGTCGCGGATTTCCTTCATCACGACCCGAGCTTAGCTGGGCGATTTGGGCGATTAAAGTGCGAAAAACGACATGTAGGATTCCGGTAACTTCAATGGGATCAACAGACTATGAAATTACAGACGGGCGGAAAAACCCGTTCCGGCAGAAAAAGGGGCATTTAAGTCTTTTAAAAGGAGGGCGTTACAGAAGGTGCCGTTTGGGCGGAAAGTTTCCGCCCAACTTTTTTCGACTCTTATTCCATTATTTATAGCTGTATTTCTATTTGTTACTGTTGTTATATCTTCTTGCGGATGGTTTCCGGGCTGAGGCCACCAGCAACGTCGCGCTTGGCGATCTGCTGGGCGTACCAGGCGCCGGTCATGCCCGGGCGTTCCCGTTTCAGCTGCAGGCAGGCTTCTCTCAAGGCTTGATCCCGGGCCTGGGTGGCCCGCTTGCGGGCGGCCCACCCGGCCCGGCTCGGCGTGTAGCGGGCGTCGGCCAGGGCGGCGGTGTCGACGAGCCGGCGGAGCCGGGCCTTCTTCAATCCGTAGCGGCCTCGGTTGAATTCGACCACCTCGGCCAGGGCGACGGCGCCGTCTCCCGCTACCAGTTCCAATTCCCGGTCTGCGCGGAGGCAGAGCATCTGGCGACGCTTCCGGCCGCTGGCCATGCCGATTTCCATCAGTCCGGCCCGGCCGATGCGTTTGCCGCCCGCCCGCAACCCGAGACAGCCGGCCACGAAATCGCAGACGGCATCGGGGCTGGATTGCCACTGGGTCAGTCGATCCGGTTCCACAGTGACCCGGTTGATATCGTCGCGCTTGTCGCAGACGATGAAGCTCCATCGGTCGGTCTGCCCGGCCGATGCGCCCGGACCCACCACCGTGTACACCGGCATGCCGCACTGCTGCTCGCATCCCGGACATACGACGCTGGTGGCGGGGCGCGACCGGCGCAGGAGCCGCTGGGACTTCAGGGCCGCCACCGCATCGGCCGGCCAGCCGGCCAGTTCACGGGCGCTGATCCGGATTGTGTAATCCCGGGAACCGGCGACCCGGTCGAGCACCTCGATCAGGACGGCCTCCGGACTCGTGGCACGGGGTCTCATGCCGGAGCCTCCCCGGACGGTTCCTCGAGTTCGATGCCGGAGGCTTCCAGCATCGCCCGCAGCTTCAGGTCCCGCTCGTCGTATTTGAGCGAGCAGGAATTCGGGTGGGCGATACGGATTGGCACCTGGGTGGCCGTTTTCGCCGCGTCCGTCGCGATCCAGGCCGCCAGCTCCACCGCGGAGACGCGGTACCGATTGAACGGCATCGCCGGGGCGACCTGTTCCAGCAGGTCGTAGACCGCCTCGGGATTCTCCGACGCATCGGCTTCCAGCGTGATCCGGTCGCCCGCTCTCTCGAGGGAGGACAACCCCAGTTTCATGACCCTCACCTTCTCGATCCTGCTGCCGATGTCGTAGACGAACCCAAAGCCCCGCCCTCCGAGCGGCCCCAGGTCGTAGACGCTCTGGTCGGTGGGATCGGGCGGGGGCCGTTCCAGGTTGAGAATCGCCGTCGCGAACATGCCGTGGAGCGGCTCCACGGACCGGTACGGTCCATCGAAGTTGAGGTCCAGCGTGCCCTCCTCGCGCGAGTAGACGAAGACGACCTCGAAGGCGGGATTGTGGGGCCGCCGGCCGAAGGCGCCATCCACCCATTCGATCTGTTGCCGGGAGTAGTCCTCCGGATAGGCGAAGAAGTAATCCAGCGCACCGCGCCGGTAGGATTCCACCACGCAGTGCTTCCCCCGGCCCTCGCTCGAGTGGAAGTAGGTTCGGATCAGCTCAGCCAGATGCTCGAGACTGCCGGCGTCCACCAGCGCCGTCCGGTGTCCCAGGTTCTTGCGCTTGCGCCAGTAGGGCAGGGCGTCGGCATGATAGAAGCGGGTGGCCCCGGTCCAGCATTCCGGGTGATCGAGGTAGGTGACCATGGCCCGGTCGTAGTGGCCCGGCAGGGCGGACGATGCTTCGAGGAAAGCCCTCACCCGGCCGGGATCGTTCCGCCACTGCCAGCGCGCTTCGTCGACAATGGCCAGGACTCCCTTCTCGCAGCTCAACTCGAAGATCTCGCGAAACTCGGCCTCCATCGAGTTGCGGTCCTCTTCGGGCAACTCCAGCCAGGCCGCGAACAACGCTTCGGGTGGGGTTTCCTCCAGGCCCGCAAAGTTGAAATCCGCCAGCACCCCCCGGCGCTTGAAGTAGCGCGCCAGCAAGTCGGCCGGCATCTGCCGGAAGAAGCTCCGGGTCGAGTAGTGACGCACCATCGTTCATCCCCGGAGCTGTCGCCCTCTTGCGGGTCTTGCAGGATTGAAAGCGTTCAGGGCGTGGACAGGCCGCCTCGGAACGGTACGGGAAACAGTCGGCCGGAGGACCTTCCCAGCACCGCCGTCCACTCGGGTCACCGCCCTGAAGCCGGCCCTACCAGCGCGCCGTGAAGCGGGCGACGATGGCGTGATCCGCGCCGTTGGCGCTCGGGCTCTCCCGCCGTTGGCCATCTAGCCCCAACTCGAAGCTCATGGCGCCGCCCTGCAATACAGAGAGGCCGTAACCGAACCGGTAGTCCCGCCCGTACTCGGACGTGCCGATGCCGATCCGCGGGGTGCCGACAAGGCGGCTCCCGACCGCCATCCCGTAGCTGAGATCGGCGGCCAGGCTCCCGCCGGCCGCATGGCCGCGGTTCGCCATCCCGGTCATGGTGTCCCGGCCCCAGAGCGCTTCAGCGCCGCTTTCGGCCTGCCCGCCCCAGGACGGGGTCAGCTTCGCCATGAACCCGAGCGGCGTCGACGGTGTCGGGTCGAAGCTGAACGCCATCGACACGCCCCGGTCGGAGAACCCTTCGGCCTGGTGGACCAGCAACATCCGCACCCGCACGTCAGCCGACAGGCCCAGCAACGGGTGCGACACCACCAGCCCGCCGCCCATGTCCATGCCCGCGCCCGTCTCGGCGTCCCCGCCGTCGTGCCGCAACCCGACCTCGACACTCGGCCTGAGCGCCAGCCCGCTGAAGTTGAAGCCGCGGGAGCCTTCCAGCCCGGTGCGGAAGCGGGTCACCGCCGCTGCGGTCGCCGCCAGATTTCCATCCGGCCCCTCGATGCCATCGCTGGCCGTGCCCACCCAGAGCGCGTCCGCCTTGAAGGCCAGACCGAAGCCGTCCGCGCCGCCGTCACCGAGCAGCTCGCCGCGTGTGCCGGCCGCCGCCATCGCCATCGACAGGCCGCTTTCAAGAGCCGAAGCGCCTTCCGGCGTCAGGCTCAGGGCGCCCTTGCCGTAACCGGTGACGCCCCAGACCGTGACGCGGTCGGTCGCCTGGTAGCCCAGCCAGGGATAGAGGCCGGTCACCGAGGAGGCCACCGCGCCGATGTCGGCACCGTTGTAGCCACCCCGGCCGCGGCTATGCGCGAGCGACAGGCCCGTCACCAGCGGTCCCTTCGCGTAGTCCGCCCCGACCATCGTCGTGCGCACATCGCCGTTGAGGGACAGTGGCCCCTCGCGTCCCATGAAGTGCGACCGCGCCCCCCGGCCCCACACCGAGAAGACGCCGCCCGTTCCCGTTTCCCGGTCCAGGGTGAAGGCCGACCCGGTCAGCATGTCCCCCCCGAGTCCCAGACCGGGGAATCCACCACGGTTCAGAGCGCCATCGGGCATGGTGGCCATCCCGGCGTCCGGAGCGAGGCCCGGCGTCCGGAGCGAGGCCGCTCCCCCGGTCGAGGCGCCCGTGACCGGATCGTGAACACTCGCGCCCCCCGGATGCGCGCCGGCCATCCCGCCGAGCTGGCGGAGAAAGTCGAGCGCCAGGTCGCGCTCCATGCCCGGCCGCAGCTCCCGCCCGGCGACCCGGCCCCGGAAGCCCGGCTCGCGCGCGGCCTGCAAGCGTTCCTCGACGTGCTCGACCACCTGTACGGCCACCGCCCGTCCGAACCGCGCCATCAGCCCCCGCGGCAACGGGTCGGTGTTCTCGATCGTCCCCGTCGCCGTGCCGTCCGCGATCCGTGCGCCGGAGGCGTTCGAGAGCCGGAGGGTCAACGTTTCTTCGCCCTCGTCGTGATCGTCGTCGAGCACCGTCACATCGATCGTCTTCGACCGCTCGCCCGCCGCGAAGCGGAGCGTGCCGCTGGTGGCGGTATAGTCCGTGCCCGCCGTCGCCGTGCCGTTCGCCGTCGCGTAGTCGACCGTCACAGTGCCGCTCGCCGCGCGGCTCAGCGTCACCGCGAAGGCCAGCCGCGCGCCGCCGTCTTCGTCCACCCGCGCATCGGCCACCGCGATGCCCACCGGTCCAGAGACCGTCGCCGACAGCGAATGCGACAGCCCCCGGCCGTCGCCGGTGCAGATCGCCCCGCTCGCGTCGCAGTCGGTCGTCTCCGGCAGCCGGACGGTCACCGCCTCGTCCGAGTCCGGCTTGATGGTGATCTTCCACAGGTCGCGGCGGCCGTCGACCCGGCTCGCCTGCGTGACGTCACCGCCCGTCACCCTGAACGACGCGTCGCGCACCGTCTTGTAGCTGATACTGATCCCCTCACTGAACGCCATCCGGAAGCTGAACGACCCCTGGCCGTTGTGCTCGGCCGGCATGCCCTCGAAGGTCGCCGTCAGCGGCTCCGGCCGCGCGGCGACGGCATCGGTCGCCGCGCTGGTGAGACTCTCCTCGTGGCCGTCGTCGTCGGTGAAGCGGACCCGGACTTTCAGCCTCGTGCCCTCGTCGGCCGCCACCGGCGTGTAGGTCGATCCGGTCGCCCCGCCAATGTCGGCGCCCGCGCGGATCCACTGGTAGGCGAAGCTCGCATTGTCCAGCCCGTCGGCGTCGGAGATGTCCGACGTCGAGGTGGTCAGCGCCTCCCCGACCTGCGGCGTCCCGCTGATCGTCGGCGCCCCCGCCGCCGCAGTATTTCTGTCCGACTCATCCGCCGGGCCGGCGACCGTCGCCGACAAGACGTGTGCCAGCGGCCGGCCATCGCCGGTGCAGATCGCCCCGCTCGCGGCGCAGTCGGTCGTCTCCGGCAGCCGGACGGTTACCGCCTCGTCCGACGCCGGCTCGATGGTGATCTTCCACAGATCGCGGCGGCGGTCGACCCGGCTCGCCTGCGTGACGTCACCGCCCGTCACCGTGAACGACGCGTCGCGCACCGTCTTGTAACTGACATCGATCCCCTCGCTGAATGCCACCCGGAAGCTGAACGCGCTCTCCCCGTCATGCGACGCCGGCACCCCCTCGAATGCCGCCGTCAGGTCCGGCTGCGTCTGGGTCTCGGGACCCGGGCCGATCACGATGGCCGCCGCCCCGATCGACAGGGCTATGCCGTCCGCTGTGCAGACCGCGCCGTCCGCCGCGCAATCCGCCGCCGGGGCCAGAGAGATCGATAGCTCCTCGCGGGTGTCCGGCGTGACCGAGACCGCCCACGCGCCGCTCTCCCCGTCGACGCGGGCCGCGCCGGTCACGGCGCCGCCCGCCACCGTCAGGACGCGCGTACGCATGGCCTCGGGCGTGACCGAGACCGCCTCGCTGAACACGATGCGGAAGGTGAACGCGCTCTCCCCGTCGTGCGCCTCCGGCAGCCCCTCGAACGCCGCCGTCAGCGGCTCCGCCGCCCCGCCCTGTGACGAATCCTCCGACGGACCGGGGATCGTCGTCGAGGGGCTGTTGCTCAGCCGCCGCCGGTCCGCCCTGCAGATGCCGCCGCCGGTACAGGCCCGGTTCGCGTGAAGCTGGAAGACGATCGCCTGCTGGCCCTCGGGGATGAGGAAGAACACGTACGCGTTCTCCAGTCCCTCCTTGTCGAGCCGCTGCACGACATCCACCGTCGCGCCGGTCACCGACACCGATGGCATCTTCGCCCCGAACGCTGCCACCGGTGCGCTGAACGCCACCACCACCTGCGGGCGGTCGCTGGGTCCCTTGTGCTGTGCCGACGCGTAGACACTCTCCGGGAACGTCGCCGTCAGCGGCTCGGTGTTCCGGATCGTGCCCACCGCCCCCTGGCCCGCCCCCTGGCCGAAGCTCGCGAAGCCCGCGTCGGAGGCGTTGCTCAGCATCAGCATGAACGTCTCCGTCTCCCCGTTGTCCTCCACCGTGTTGTTCATGATCGGCACCGACACCGTCTTCTTCTCCTCGCCCGGCGCGAAGGTCAGCGTGCCGCTCGTCGACGTGTAGTCGGACCCCGCCGTCGCGGTCCCGTCCTGGGTCCGGTAGTAGACCGTCACCTCCCGTCCCAATCCCTGGGACGGCCTCCGGTTGAGCTTCACCACGAAGTCGAGCGTGTCGTCCTCGCCCTCGGTCGCGTTCGCGTCCGCCACCGACAGCGCCCCCGCGTCGTCGTCGCGGTCGTCCTCGACCACAATGACATCGGGAAGAATGAGGCCGTGATAGTTCCGGTCGCGGCTGTTCACGCGGTTCAAGAAGTACCGCTCCCCGTTCTCCTCATCGTCGTCGAACGCCGCAAAGATGTGCACGTAGAACGGGGTCTCCCACTCGTCCGGCAGGATCGCCTTTACGTTTTCGGTCGACGGCAACACCAGCACATCCGGGTCGCCGTCGGGGTCGTGGTCGATGGACAGGTGGAACCCCGCCAACCACACCGCGCTTATCGGCCGGGTGTTGAGCTTGAACCCGTAGCGCCCCCGGTAGCCCTCGCGAATCGTCAGCCGGATCGGGTCGCCCATGAGCGGAGCGCCATGGGTATCGATCATAGTGATCCCGGCATTGGGGTCGTAGGGCGCGGTGGTGTCGGTGGCCGCGGCCCGGTTCACCGTCACCGTGTAGGTCTTGGTCGTCGAGCCGTTCGATGCCGTCACCTTCACCTTGATGACGTTGTCGCCC
Source organism: Terriglobia bacterium (assembly GCA_965263045.1). Classification (GTDB taxonomy): domain Bacteria; phylum Acidobacteriota; class Terriglobia; order 20CM-2-55-15; family 20CM-2-55-15. The sequence continues at coordinate 21,552 of CBDHGK010000025.1, read as the reverse complement.
TTCGCCACCGTCACCTGGTGGCCGGCCGCCGTGCCTGCGTCGGCGAGCGTCATGTCGTTCCCGTCCAGATATTCGATCGTCGCGCCGGTGTTGTTCTTCGTCGGCGTCACCGTCACCTCGGCGACGGTGCTCGCCACCATCGCCGTGTAGGTGGTGGTGCCCGACACGAAGGTCACCAGGTGAAACCTGTCGCCGGTCACCGTCAGCCGGCTCAGCGTCGCGTCCGTCGAGGGCGCCGGCAGCGTGGAATTGTTCACCACGGCGGGCACTCCACCGGAACCGGTGGTGAAATCGGCGACCTCGTTGCCGGCGGCGTCGGCGATGGCATCGGCGCTGGCCGCGGACTGGTCGTAGCTCACGACGACGGTCTGGCCGCTGTAGATATTTGGGTGGTGGACAATCAAGGAGCGGGCACCCGTCGTTCCAAACCCCCTCAATAGGTCTTGGATCTCTTGCTGGACGCCGTCGGCGGTGAGCGAGAAGGCGCCGTAAACCGTCGCAGAGACAGTCCCGCTCGGCAGGTCCAAATCCTCGCTGAACCAAAGGGTCGTGGGCACTCCGGTACGGAAAACGCTCGCACTTGTGAGCGTTGGCGCGGTGGTGTCGGTGGCCGCGGCCCGGTTCACCGTCACCGTGTAGGTCTTGGTCGTCAAGCCGTTCGATGCCGTCACCTTCACCTTGATGACGTTGTCGCCCTCCGCCACCACCACCTGGTGGCCGTCCGCCGTGCCTGCGTCGGCGAGCGTCGCGTCGTCCCCGTCCAGATATTCAATCAACTCCCCGGAAGTGGTCGTCATAGCCGTCACCGTCACCTCGGCGACGGTGCTCGCCACCATCGCCGTGTAGGTGGTGGTGCCCGACACGAAGGTCGGCGTCAGCGTCAGGTCCACAGTGCCGTCGTTGACGACCAGAGCGCTCAGCGTCGAGGGCGGCGCCACCTGCGTGGAACTGTTCGTCACGGCGGGCACTCCACCGGAACCGGTGGTGAAATCGACGACCTCGTTGCCGGCGGCGTCGGCGATGGCATCGGTGCCGGCCGCGGACTGGTCGTAGCTCACGACGACGGTCTGGCCGGTGTAGATCGTTGAGTGGATGACATCCAACGCGTTGGTACCAAGAAAGTTCCCGTTAATACCATGGATATTTTGCGCGGCGCCGTTGACGGTGAGCGAGAAGGCGCCTCGAGCCGCCGGAGAGAGAGCCGCCACGAACGACAGGTCCAAATCCTCGCTGAACGAAAGGGTCGTGGTACCTCCGGAACGGGCCGCAACGCTCGCACTTGTGAGCGTTGGCGCGGTGGTGTCCTGTGCCTGCACCGTGGCAGGCAGGGCGAGGCCGCCGAAGAGCGCGAGCAGCGCCGGATGCGGTCTTTGAGGAAGGAGAGCCGCCCCGGCGGGGCGGCCGGCGGTCAGGCGGCGATGGCGGGCGGCGTCGCTCCCGTAACCGAGGCGCCGTCATGGCCTCGGCTCGGCTTAGAATAGCCGCGTCAAAACGCGCGCTGGATGTCAAGTCGTTTGTCGAGTCGTTCATGTCGGCTGTACCGCTTCGCATGTGTTGATCCCTTGAGAACGATTTAAGTGCAGGTTGGTGGGGTCCCTTTTCGGGGTACCTCCGCGGGCTCCGACCAGAGCGTTCACTGGGTCGAAGCGGGTGAAGGGGCACAGCGTCTTGGACTTCGGCGTTCGGGGTCAGCCCCACCCCGCTCCCGTCTAGCTTAAGCGAGACTCTGCCGGCCTGTAAAACATAGATATATTTGCCCTACGGGATAATTAGGCTTGGCCAAATGCGCGGTCTGCCTCCCGCGGACGGCGAGGGTGGGGAAGGCGGGCAGGGAACGGGCGGATCTGACCTGGAATGAAGATCGAGTGGGCAGAAAAATCATGCCGAAGGATGCGGTGACGCAACGTCGGGGTCTCTGACCCTGATCCTTGCCTGCATCGTCTGCTGGCAGGCCAGTGAGATCTCACGGCTGGCCGCTGCGCCGGACTTCCCGTTCGACCCCACCAAGCTCAAGATGCGCGGCTCTTAGCGTGTATTTCAACACGAATCTTGTCAGTACCCTCTATGGGCCGGAGCGAGACTATGGCCCCAGCCGCTAGTTCTCCCGCGGCGATTTGCCAATTCGCCGGCAACGGGGGATTAGGCCACCCCTCGCTATGTTCGACAGCGCCCCTCGGTGAGTAACTCAAATGCCCCTCGAACGGCTACAAGGCATTCGTCGAGAATGTCCAGAAGCTTGTAGGTGGGTACTCCGAGGCTCCGTATATCCTCAAAACATAAGTCTAGTTGGAAAAAGGGGTTAATTCCTTCTGCTGCGTTGTTGAGATGCAATAGAACCTTGTCTTTCTCGATCTTCCCTATGGGAGCAATCGCCCATGGGCGGAGGCGTATATCCTCCGTATCTTCAAGACCTGTGGCGAACTGGGAAGGGAGAGACATTCCAATATGGCTAACCGGGAGGAGATCGGAAGTCTTGGCTGGAGACCGGATTTCAGTTTCACGCTTCGGACTGCTGTCTCGTTCTTTGACCGAGATTCTATTGGGTCCATAGGAAGCGATGGCAGTTAAGTTTAGGTGTCTGTGTTTGTCGATGTTGCCGAGAGAATGGAGTGTCCCGAACGCCGAAACGTCAAACGGAAGATTTATGCCTCCGGTATATGGTTGCAAACGGTGGACCATCTCCTCGACTCTTGACGTCACGCCCTTGAGTTTGCTTTTCTCTTTCTTCCAGTCTTTCTCGTCCCTAACGATAGGGAACGCGTTTTTACGCGTCGGTGTCTGTCCGTTGGCGAGAACCATTTGCCAGACAAGGTGATCAAGCGCAGATCGTAGGTTGTAGAGAATCTCCCCAATTCTGATGGACCACTCGACAGGGGCATAGGGCGTCGCGCCACGAAATACCCATACTTGTTCGTCGACGTCTTCGTGGACCTCATGGTCGATTGACTCTCGTATGTCTGCGCAAAACCTCTCCATATCGGCCTTGAGTGAGTTTATTTGATCGCCCGCCCGCTTGATCTTTGCGTTGATTCCGTCGAAGTTGGTCAAGAGCTAGGCCTCTCAGCTTCGCTGGCGCCGACAAGCTGGTTCACCTGATCGGCAAGGGTGAAGTGGGGCCAGCACCAGGGGCAAAGCTTCGAAGATCGTCCGAGACGTGACGGCCAGTTCGGAGAGAGCACCACCGATCGGAACCAACCCAGCTTGTTTGCGCTTCATACTTTATTCTCCCATGATCCTCAGACAACACCACAGGGGGCTGCCGAGGAAGTCAAACCCGAGTTCCGAATGTGACCCGAGGCGAACAAGCCGCAGCCTGGTGGCGTCGGGCTTCACGTGGCAATCACTGTACCGCCCCTGATTTCCTGGACAGAGTGAACCCACCGTAATCAAGCCGCTGACTCAATTGCAAGACGTTGTCGAGCCTGAGTCGGAGATTGAAAGCCGAGGCGCTCGATCAACCAGTGCTGATTATAGAGAGCGCGAAAGTCCTGAAGAGCTCGAACCAGTTCCGGAATAGAGCGAAAGTGACGCACCCAGAGCAACTGCGCTTTCAGGGTCTTGAAGAAGCGTTCGATACAGCCATTGCCTTCCGGTTCCCGGACAAACGCCGGTGAGGAGACGATGCCAAGGAATCGGATCTCGTTTTGAAAATCGTCGCTCATGAATTGGGACCCACGATCATGACGGAGTCGAAGCCCGGCGGCCGCGTCGGCGTGAAAGCCGGCGAAGTACTCTTTGAGGCCTTGCCGGATGGGATCGAGGGCTTCAAAACGCGTCGCCCGTTTGGCGGCGTGAATGCCGACACAATCGGCCGTGCAGTGATCGATGGCGGCGAATACAGTGACCGCACCATCGTCGAGGGTCACCGTGGCGGTGGCATCGATGCCCCACATCTGGTTTGGGCGATCGGTGGTGATGGTTCCGGTATGCGCCTTGCGCGCAACGGGTGCGGCCTGGCGTTGGGGCGCCAGAAGTTGAGCTTCCCGCATCAGGCGCAAGACCCGAGCCTTGGAGGTGCGGACGCCGGCGACCCGGAGCCGCGCCCAGAATTTCCGGTGTCCTTCCCCAGTAAACGGCGAGGCCGCAATTTCTTGCCGAGTCCGTCCGGTCAACTCCGCGTCGGTAAACGGTGTCTTGGGCCCCCGTTTACGCGGCTCGCCCGGATGGTTCCGTCGATCCCGTCGAGCATCGTACGTCGACCGGGGCAACCCCCAGGCCGCTGCGACACGGGCCAGACCATACAGTTGGTGTGTGGAGGGCGACAGGGTCCGGCTCATCGCTTCGACCTCCACCGTAGAAAAGGCTTCTCGTCCTCCAGATGTCGGATCCGTTCCCGCAACAGTTCCTTGTCCATCACCAGACTGGTCACCGCTGACTTCAGCGTCTTCCTCTCTTCGTCAACCACATCCACGATCCGGCTCTTCAGGCCGTCCTCGCCTCCCTGCAGGAACGCCTCCCGCCAACGGGTCAGCGCCGCCGCCGTCACGCCATACTGCCGGCTCATCGCTTCAAGATCTTCTCCACGCAACAACTCCAGCACTACCGTGACCTTACGCCGAGCCGACCACCGGCCCTTCCCGCGGCTTCGAACATCCGGCCCCGCTTCGGTCGCCCTACGGGCTCCCTTCGCGATTCCGGATTCCTCCTTCGTTTCTCTGGACATATCGTGATCCTCCTGCGTTGTAGTTTCTCAAATCACTGTCCAAAGAAATCGTGGGGCGGGGGACATCTTACCGCGAGGGTCCATAATCCCGTTCCGGTCCCCCGCGCTACGGCTCCTGTTCCCGCGACCGATCCGCTCGCTCAGCAAAAAGGCGTTGAACCCCGCGACCATCCTATCGAAAACCCGGACGGCCAATCTTCGGGCTGCTGTCCGGACCTGATTTAAGTAGTAGGAGAAGCCATGCCGAAGGATGCGTTGTCGAGACGCCGGGATCGGAGACCGTCAGGGTTCTGTCAGGAACAAACGGACGTTCTGACCGAAGAGTTTAGTAGCATGGAAGCCGTGCCCTTAGCGTGTATTTTTGTGCGAATCTGGTTGGTACTCTTAGTGGAGCGGTTTGACGTTCACTCTTATGATGTCGTATGTTTGCAATGTTGCAGTGTCGTATTTTTGCAGAATCCGGAGAACCAATGAAAGCGGACAAGAAAACGCTGGAGCGCCGCATTGCTGTGCGTGTCGCACGCAGGAAGACGAATATCTTCCTGCGCGGTGATTTCAAGGATCTGGGTGGTTACGATCAGGTAGGTCGGAGCTTGCGGAGCCTGACGGCGAAGGGCCAGCTCGTCAGAATCGGCTACGGCGTCTATGCACGTGCGGTCCAGTCGCCGATTTCCGGCAAGACCATCCCTGCGAAGCCCCTGCCCGTGCTTGCCGTCGAGGCCCTGTCGCGTCTCGCTGTCGAAACTGCGCCATCGACCTTCTCTCGGGCTTACAACGCGGGTGCGACGACCCAGGTGCCGACTGGTCGCGTGATTGCGGTCAAAGGCCGCTTCTCTCGAAAGATTGGTTACGGCGGCAACTACGCCGTTTTCGAGCGTGCCTCCCGGTCCTGAGCTGATCGAGGCAGTCGCCACGGATCTCGGTGTCCATCCCTCGTTCGTGGAGAAGGACTGGTACGCGATCCAGCTCATCGCCACCGTCGTCAACATTAAGGATGGCTGTCTCACTCCCGTCTTTTCCGGCGGTACCAGCCTCTCCAAGGGGTATGGTCTGATCCGGCGCTTTTCCGAGGATCTGGACTTCAAGGTCCTCCTCCCTGAAGCTGGTATCGGGCGCAACGCTTGTCGGAACTACCGAAGCACGGTCGTCGAGGCGATCCGCGCCGATGGAACCTGGACGCTTCCCGACGACGGGGTGGAGGCAGGGAACGAGAGCCGCTTCTTCTGTTGCCACGTCCGCTATCCGACGACCTTTGACGTTGCTACTGCTCTGCGGTCCGAGCTCAAGCTCGAAGTGACGTTGCGTCGTCCAGAGTTTGTGCCAGAGGATCGCTCCCTGCGGTCTTTCGTCGCCGAAGCGCGGCAGGAACATCCTGAGGTTCCTCAAATCAGTTGCGTTGCCCCTGCCGAGACTGCGGCGGACAAGATCAGCGCCCTCACTTGGCGGGTTCTCGATCAGAGTACCCGTTGGGACCGCACACTGGTTCGACACGTGCATGATGTAGCGTTTCTTGAACCCCATGCAATGGAACACGAGGGCTTTTCCGAATTGCTGCGTCAATTGCTGAATGCCGACGCCATGCGAGGTACTCTAACTCCGGAGCAGTTCGAGATGACCCCCACCGAGCGCCTTGCTGCTGCGCTCGATATCCTTTCAGATCGCGAGCACGCGACCAACTACAAAGACTTCGTCCGCTCCCTGTGCTACGGCAACGAGAACGAGACACCGACATTCCAGGATGCTCTCAAGGCAATCCGCCGCCTCGGGAAGCGTTTGCCTCGCGGCGTGAGCAGCGAATAAAACACCTGCTACTTGTCCTCAAGACAATATTGCGAGAGTCGGCTGAGCATTTGCTTAGGTGGCTCACCTGCGTTGTACTCGCTCTCAGCCAGCCACGAACGCGTCTGTAGCCAGTTGGTCGTCTCCTTTGCAATCTGGACGAGAGTGTCGTGCGGCAGGAGGTGCCAACGGCCACCGGTCGGGAAAGCGAGGTAGAGATCCTTGCCTTGGTACTTCTTGTGGATTCCCACCCGGGACTTCAATTGGACCTTTAGCGTCGTGGTGCCGTCCTTGTGGTACGCTAGTGTAGTCCGTCACAGTTAATGTAACGTATTCAGCTTTCCTACGTCTGAGTATATATGAGGAGAGCACCGACGATTAAATTGGACATTCCTGTGCGGAAGGAACTGGAGCGACTGAGCCGAAGCCGCAGTGTGGCGGTCCGGTTGGCGGAACGATCTCGAATTGTCTTGCTGGCCGCCGGGGGTCTGGACAATCAGGAGATCGCTGCCAAGTTGGACATCACTCGTCAAAAGGCCGGACGTTGGCGCGATCGTTTCGTTGAAGATGGCCTCGGGGGAATCGAAAAGGACGCTTCCCGCAGTGGACGGATTCCCTCGATCGGCCGCCGGAAGCGGGCCCGGATCGTGAAGAAGACGGTCGAAGGGAAGCCTCCGAACGCCACGCACTGGAGCCGGTCCTTGATGGCCAGGGCAACCGGCGTCAGCGAGTCCACGGTAGGGAGAATCTGGCGGGCTCATGGCTTGAAGCCTCATCTGGCACGCACCTTCAAACTTTCCAACGACAAACAATTTGTCGAGAAGTTGGAGGATGTGGTCGGTTGGTATCTGAACCCTCCGGAAAACGCCATTGTTTTGTCCTGCGATGAGAAGAGCCAGATGCAGGCCCTGGACCGCACGCAACCCGGGTTACCTCTGAAGAAGGGGCGGTGCGGCACCCTCACCCACGACTACAAACGCAACGGGACGACCACGATGTTCGCCGCGCTCAATACGCTGGACGGCTCGATTATCGGGACCTGTATGCCGAAGCATCGTCATCAGGAATGGATCCGGTTTCTCAATCAGATCAAACGTTCCGTGCCGAAAGACAAACAGATCCATATCATTTGCGACAACTACGCCACGCACAAACATCAGAAAATCGTCAACTGGTTGAAGCGCAACACGCGCTTTCATGTGCACTTCACACCGACCAGTGCATCCTGGCTGAACATGGTCGAACGCTTCTTCCGGGATCTTTCCGAACAACGGCTTCGGCGCGGGGTTTTCCATTCGGTTCCTGAGCTAATCCAGGCCGTGGAGGAATATGTCGGGGGTCACAATCAGAACCCGAAGCCCTTCATTTGGACCGCAACGGCTTCCGATATTCTTGAAAAAGTTCAACGTGCCCGAAAGAAGCTCGATAAGTTACAGTCTGTTTGACGGGGACCACTAGGAAATCCGCGCCCTGCCAATCGTCGTCCAGCTTGATGCAGTTGAAACCGTAGTCCCCCAGTAGCGCCGCCAGCTTCTGGAAGTTGTATATCTCCTTCTGCTTCGAGTTGAGTTCGTCGTACGTGATGCGTTTCAGTCGCATAGTCACCGTATTGTATGGCTGTTGACCCGCAACCGTCGTCTGCAACGAGTACTGTCAGCCAGCAAACGAAAAAGCCATGCCGAAGGATGCTTTAACGAGACGTAAGGATCGGGTACCGGCAGGGTTCTGTCAGGAACAAACGCTCGTCTTGACCGAACAGTTCAGTAGCATGGAAGATGACAGATTCCATGGTCCGTATCTGTCAGATAAAATACTAGAAGCCGTATTCCATGGTCAGGCCGTGAGAACCGTTGCCTATTTGAGGGTCTCGACCGCGCAGCAGGACGTGTGCAGTGGCGTCAGCTCGGGGCGGCCTGATTCCCTGTCGTCGGGGGAGAGCCGAGACCTGCGAATTTCCTCTAACGGTGCCGGCTCCGTCCACATATGTCCCATGGACGCGCCGTTATGGGCCGCATGTGGGCCCTTGGAAATTAATCCGGCGCAGCCACTCCTGGAACGCTGCGGTCGATGGCGCGCATAGCCCGGCATTTTCGTGGAACGAAAACCTGTGAAGTTGCCGCAAATTAGTCAGTGACGAAGGCAATGTTCCGCTCAGTCCGTTTCCAGAGAGAAACAGCTCTTGGAGGTTGGCTAGGTCGCCCAGGCTGGGTGGAATCGTTCCATTCAGTGCGTTCTCGTGGAGCGTCAGCGTTTCGAGGTTGGTTAGGTCGCCTAGTTCAGGTGGAATCGTTCCGGTCAGCTCGTTGTTGTAGAGCGACAGCTCTTGAAGGTTGGCGAGGTTGCCCAGCACGGGTGGAATCGCCCCGGTCAGCTCGTTGTTGCTGAGCTGCAGCGATCCGAGTTTGGTCAGGTTGCCCAACTCGGTCGGTATCGTCCATATCAGCTCGTTGCGGTGGAGCCACAGCCGATACAGGTTGGTCAAGCGCCCCAGCGCTTCGGGAATCGGTCCGGTCAGCCTGTTCTCGCTGAGCTGCAGCGATCCGAGTTTGGTCAGGTTGCCCAGTTCGCGTGGAATCGTCCCGGTCAGCTTGTTTCCGTTGAGCCAAAGTCTTTCGAGGTTGGTTAGGTCGCCTAGTTCAGGTGGAATCGTCCCGGTCAGCTCGTTGTAGTAGAGATGCAGGTCTCGGAGGTAGATCAGGTTGCCCAGTTCGCGTGGAATCGTCCCGGTTAACTCGTTGGGGCCGAGCTCCAGCCATCGGAGACGGGAGAGGTTGCCCAGTTCAGGTGGAATCGTTCCGCTTAACTCATTCTGGTCGAGCTCCAGCCATCGGAGACGGGAGAGGTTGCCCAGTTCAGGTGGAATCGTTCCGGTTAGTCCGTTGTTGTTGAGATGTAAGAATTCGAGGCGGGTTAGGTTGCCCAGTTCGGGTGGAATTGACCCGGTTAACTCATTCTCGTCAAGATTCAGCGCAATGACCCGTCCCTCGGCATCGGTCGTCACTTCGTACCACTGATCCAACGGTGCTGCCGTCTTCCAGTTCGTGCTATTGGTCCAACCAGGCCCGCCGGTCGCGTCGTAGAACGCCGTGAGCACCGCCCGTTCCGCCGCGAGCACCGCCCGCTCCGATATGATCACCGTCACTGCAGTTGATGCCCTCGCCGTTTGTCGGCCGGCCCCACGCACGGTGATGCGGTAGGTCGTCGTGCTGGTTGGCGATACCTGCACCGAGCCTGACGTGGGCACCGCGCCGATGTCTGGTGTGATGGTCGCGCTCTCCGCGTGGGCTGAGGACCAACTCAACGTTGTGCTCTGGCCCCAATTGATCGAACTCGGTGATGCCGACATCGTCACGGTTGGTGGGGGCAGGTCGAGAGTGCCCGGTGGTAGGGGGGGCAGGTCGAGAGTGGCTGGTGGCAGAGTCGTAAAGATGGCCCCGTCGAACTGCAATCCGATAACAGAGACTTGCTGATCGCAAGAGACGGTCGCTGACCCTGCGGTGAAATCTCCTGGTATTTTAAGGACTTGATGGAGAAATCTCGCGACGCTGGATGTCGAAGGCACAGAAAGCGTCGCCTCACCCAGATTCACCCGTTGAGGGTTTTCAAGGACAAATCGGCAGGAGGCCTCCGTGTTCGTATCGTTTGCGATCGCGAAGCCGAGCGTGGCTTCCTCCGTCAGAACCGGAAACTGGAAGACGCTTCCGGCTTGGGAGCTGAATACCGTGGCCATTCCCGTCGTGCCCGATTCGTCTCTCGACGCATACAGCACTTGAGCCACCGTCGGGGCCGTGCAATCGAGAGTCGCGTATCCGGAAACCAAGGACGATTCGTTTCGGGTGGGCCATACCCGATAACCGCCGAGTTTCGGCAACTCGAATGCTGCGGTTGAGCCCGTCGCCGCAATGCCGCTGGCATCATGGAACCTGTCCACGGTCAGACCGTGCAATTCAAGTGTGCAGAGGCTCGCTGCCGGGGAGACGTTTGTAACGAGCAGGAGAGATTGCCACCCACCCCCATCGGCGACCTGTGGGAAGACGTGAAAGCGCTTCGCCGTTTCGTCGGATGACTCTGTGGGCAGGTCGAGAGTGGCTGGTGGTAGGGGGGGCAGGTCGAGAGTGGCTGGTGGCAGAGTCGTAAAGATGGCCCCGTCGAATTGCAGTCCGATGACAGAGACTTGCTGATCACATGAAACGGTCGCCGATCCTCCGGTGAAACCCCCCGGCACTTGGATGACTTCGGAAAGAAATCTCGCGACGGTGGATTTAGAAGGGACCGGAAGCGTCGCTTGGCCGAGATTCTGGCGTTCGGGACTTTCCAGCACAAAAACACAGGAGGCCTCCATGTTCGTATCGTTCGCGATCGCGATTCCGAGTGTGGCTTCCGGCGTCAGAACCGGAAACTGGAAGACCCCTCCAGCCTGTGAGCTGAATACCGTGGCCATTCCCGTCGTGCCCGATCCGTCTCTCGAGGCATACAGCACTTGAGCAACCGTAGGGGCCGTGCAATCGAGAGTTGCGTATCCAGACGCCAATGCCGATTCGTTCTTGGTCGGCCATACCCGATAACCGCCGGGTCCAGGTATCTCGAATATTGCCGTTGAAGAACTGGACGCCGTGATACCGCTGACATCATGGAACCTGTCCATGGTCAGGCCGTGCAATTCAACTGTGCAGAGGCTCGCTACCGGGGAAACGTTTGTAACGAGCAGGAGAGATTGCCACCCACCACCATCGGCGACCTGTGGGAAGACATGGAAACGCTTCGCCGTGTCATCGGAAGGCTGCTCGATGGTCTCGTTGATCCAAGACGACACCGCGGCCACCCTTGTGTAGACCGAAGGGTAACCGGGTCTTCCCCGGCCCCCCTGTGATGCAATGCCTACTTGAATCCAGCCGCCTTCGCCGTCAGATACGAGTAACGGCCCCCCGCTGTCGCCAGGATTGACACCTGACACACCCGAAGCCGGCCAAGCACACAAAGTGCGCTCATGCACAACGCCTTCCGCCCAAGGTGATCGGGGCTCGCAGGTGTCGGGGTTTTCTATCTCCAGAATGGCAGCCTGTAGTTCATTCGGATATTGGCCATTGTCCAGTTGGCCCCACCCAACTGCCACGACCGCAGTCCCCGACGGTGCCGCTCGCATTTCTTCGGCTAGCGTCGGGACCGACGCCGGTTCAATCGGATACTCGAAAACGAAAGCGAGATGAAGCAACGCGGCGTCGTTCTTGAAGCCAGCCCCGCTATAGTCGTACGCGGGGTGAATGATCACCTTGTCGACACGTCTTATCTCGTGGTGGGTCGGCCAGCCATGTTTGACGATCACAGCCTCAGTCGGCGACGTGGAGCCGTCAGGAGCAACTAGGCAATGAGCCGCTGTCAGCACCCAGTCAGTTGTTATCAGGGTACCGGTGCATCGACCGCCCGCATCCTCGACGTATACCACGCTCGGGTATTCGCTAACATGAACGGGACGACCACCGATAATGGCCCGCTGGTAGGGTTCAATCTGACCGAACAAGGGTGGTTCGTTTCCAAACATGGCAAACAACAACAGGACACAGAATTTCCTTTTCATCACTCACCCGACTCCGTAGGAACTGGTTGATGGCGGCGCTTTGGCAGCTTGCTCAGGACAAACCCCGGCAGCCACTAAAATTACGTCCGCAAGAACGGAGCGATCCTACCTAACACTCCCCTTCCCCTACCGCCAACGCCCAGAGTTTACTTGAATGGCCGCTTCACCCATTTCTCTTGGTCTTCTTGAGTGAATTGACTCAACCGACAGTGGTCTGGCACTGGGTATTGATGAGCTTCCAGCCACTCTGCCGTCTTCTTGGCCACCTCGCTACGGGCTTTCGGGCCGCGCCGTACTCATCGATTTCGTGTAGGCGCTTCCCGGCCAGCCTGGCAGTTTCGATCCACCGCGTCGATTCGCTTTCGTAGTCCAGTCGAATGTCTATGCGAATGTTCATTTTTTAGCCTGTGATAACTCTGGTGATCTCAATGAGTCGATGCAACACTTCACCTAAAAGGGGGGGTTCTGGTGCAGATAGGATTGTCGGAGCGATAAGACCAGGAGTGCGCCGCGGCGATGCGGCCTATGCTGCCATGACGTGACGCCAGATCACCGCGGGATTCGACTGCCATGGGATCGGAATTGCGAACTGGCGTTTGTGAATCTTCTGCGCCAGCTCGATGCCGATAATCACGCGTCGCGCATTGTAGAACGTCTTGAATCCCAACATCGGGCGCAAGCGCCCCTTCACCCGGCGGTGGTCCTGCTCCACAACGTTGTTCAGATACTGACAGCAACGAATCGTCACCATGTTCCGCCCCCGGAAGTTGAACTCACCGTTCATTCCCATGCGCCGCAGCGCGCTATGGCTCGGCTGCTGGCCATCCAAGGTGATGCTGTGTGGTTCCCGATGATGCTTCAGTGCCTTGCGAAAGAAGGCCTTCGCCGCCGCGATGCCACGTGTTCGACTCAGATAGAACTCCACGGTGTTGCCTTGTCCGTCCACGGCGCGGTAGAGATACATCCACTGGCCTCGCACCTTGATGAATGTTTCATCAACCCGCCAACTCCCACCCACCGGTCGCTCGAATCGGCTCCAGCGCTTTTCGCAGGTTTCGGCATAGCGAACGACCCAACGCAAGATCGTAGTGTGCGAAATCGATAAACCCCGCTCACCTAAAATCGCGACCAGGTCCCGGTACCTCAGTTTGAAGCGAAAATACCAGCGAAGGCAGAGGAGAATGATGTCGTCTTCGAACCAACGTCCGGCAAATAGGGGATTCCGTTCAGTTTTGCGATGCGCCATATCCCATTATCGCCAAGTCCCTTCGCTATCTGCACCAGAACCGCATGGCAAGAGCATGAAAGCGTTCAAGAACGTTTTAAACTCCATACGCAGCACGGTCTGCTTCTCGGCCTGATACTTCGGACCCCAGCGTCCGGTTTCGGGCAGCAATAACGCAAACCACGCCTTCAGTGTCCAAGCCAGTGACGCGATCACCATGTAGGCCCAGTTGCTGGTCTGATCCCCGACCGGCATCCGCAACGCCTGAACCCCGTTCTTGAGCTGCTCGATGAGATTCTCTTGATTGCACCGTTGATTCGCACGCATCACGAACCGGTCCGCGGGATCGGACCGGTTCGTAATGTAGAAGAAGTACCGAATGTCGTCGAACAACACCAACTCCCCTTTGGCCACCGACAGATTCTTCCGCACCACCACGACGCGGTAGTCCCGATCGCATGCTCCGGGTCGATATGCAAACTCGGCCACATCCTCGCCCCGCAAGCGGATATTTTCGAAACCGCGTTCCCGAACCACCTGTTCTTTAACGTTGTCGGGACGCTGGCGCGGTTCGGTCGCCACGTCGTATTTGGCGGGCCGTTCCAGCCGCGTCCATTGGCGCGGCTCCAGTTCATCGGCCCGGGCCTTCAGGTTCGCCATCGCGTCGATCCCGAATATGAATCCCACCTCCTGGTCGCCCCATCCGTCCAGATACCGGGTCTGGCTGAAGTCCGTGTCCCCGCGCAGCAGGATCTGGCGAAACCCGCCACGGCGGCACAACGCAATGGCCTGGTCGAACCGTACCGCGGCTCCCTCATGCGATGGCCGGTTGCCGCTACGATTCACCAGGTACAGCGGCTCCTGGGTGTTGGCCAGCGAAATCATCAGTGGATGGTACCCCCACGTCCCGTCGTAGGCCACCTCCATCCCTTGCTTGCATTCCCCGGTGGTCTCGGCCAGCGTCCCATCCGCATCCAACACCGCTTCTTCGAAAAATACCTCCGGTTGCTGACGCCAAACCTTCAACCGCACTTCGTTGCTCGTGTCCATCAAACACTCCACGTCGTCGGCCTCAAATCTCCGGCAGAAGTCTCCCGCCGTCGTCGGATCCGGAATCCGTTGCGCTCCCAGCGCATCCAAATACACTTCGTCATTGCGCCGCAGTTCGATGTCTTCCAGACACTTCCCTCCGCTCAATGCGTTGTAGGCGATGTTCAACACGTGATCCGATTCGTGATACGGCAGGTGCCGCTTTAGCACATGCACGCTCTTGTCGATGGCTTCGATCAGCCCCGTACGCCGCGCCACCAGATGCATCGTTCCGATACCGCCAACCGACGTCCCACGCGTCCGCTCTCCCATCTCATAATGAATGTTGCTCGCCGAAAACATCGGCTCCACCTGATCCGTCCAATTCCGCCCTTCCAGCCGACGCTCGATTCGCCGCTTGCGGTTCCTTATGTTCCTGCGCGTATAATCGTTCATCCGAAATGTTTCCTTCTCCGAAGAATCTGTCCAAGGTTTTATTCGCGACGGGCCAAACATCAACCCATTTCACAGGCAGCGATCCACCTTACGACCTGAGATTTTCTGTCAAAAGAATGGAGAGCGCCTCAATCGGCTACAATAGCCGCTTTAACCGTCTGATGCGGCGTACGACTTCATTTGCCGGCAAAAACACCAGATCATCATCGTGGAAAAGGTGTAGCGCGTCGTACAATCTGCGAGGCGGCACAATCCCGTGCGATTCTAGTTCGTCTGTCACCCACAGAACGCCGCGGACTTCGATTCCATTACCTTCGGCAATCGCCCGTAACGGACCGTCACCTGTGAGCAGAATACTGTTGTCGATATCCTCCGCCAGTGCGAGTGCGAAGCAGTCTTTGAGCGTGAGGCGTCTGTGTCGGTTGAAATACGCCGCGGCGCGGGTCACGGCTGGCTCTGGAAGCTCGCGCACCTCCAGCCCGCCGTCGTACAGCATTCTCCTGTCGTTCGCGGTCAGGCTCAGCCATTCGTCCTCGAACAGCGTGTCGGGCATCGCAAATTTATAGGGAAGCGCAAGGATAGCGTCCAGCAGGGCAGCCTTTCTAAGATCGATCATGCAGGACGTGTCACTCACGATGATCCGCATCGGCTTCAGTAGGCCCCCTTAATCCCTGTCCGATCTTATCCAAGGGCTGTTGAAGCAACTCGCTGGCCTTGCCCGGTGAAATGAGGCCTTCCGCCAGCGCCCAGTAGCAAAGCCGCTCAAATCGCCGCGGCACTTCGTGCCGGTCTTCCTCGTCATGCTCCTCCAGCGGTACCGGTTCGTTGGAGCGCCACCCGCGAGCAAAAGTCTGGAACGCATAGGCGAGCGTCGATTTATCGATCACGCCTACCTGCTCGAAGCGCACGAGCAGCGTTGCCGCACTAACCCGGTACATCCGCTTGAGCTGGATCAGTTCCTGGTAGCCGATGGCCTTTCGGGTCGTTCCAATCTCTCTGACGAGATGATCCCGCGGCACGAGAAAGGCGCCCGCAAAAACATTCGATGCTTTTTCAAGATGTACTGGCGAGCTTTCGTCGATCAGTCTGTGCGCCAGCTCGTGGGCAAGCGTAAACCGCCGCCTCTCAAGCGTGGCTTTCCGGTTTACAACAATCACTGGGACTTTCGTATTCTGGTGCTGCCTGCGGACCAAGCAGGTTAGACCCGACACGCGTCCCGGCAATTCGATCACCAGGATCTTGATCCCGCGGCCCTCAAGCAGGGCGGTCATGTTCGGGATAGGATCGATCCCGAGCTTCCATTTGTCGCGTATGTCCTCGGCAATGATCTCGGCGTCATCATCTTGCCCAAGGAAACGATTCCCGAATTGCCGTCCGTGCCAAGCCACGCTATCCAGCTCCAGGATTTCCTCGACCGTCAGATAGCGTTGCAAATGGTCGATCACTTCAGCCGACACGCGCGCTTTTTCGCTGGCCGACGTGCTGGAGAGCTTCCGGAATTCCACATCCTCGAGTTCTTCGACCTGTTCGCTCAGCAGGTATTCAAGGGACACGCCAAGCACCTTGGTGAGTTGGGTCAGGACCCTGGAACTCGGCATCATCTCGCGCCGCTCGTATTTTCCGATGGCCTGGGCGGTGACCTCGCCGGCGAGCACGTCTGACAGCCCGCGCAACGAATAGCCGGCCTTTTTCCTGGCGAGTTTCAGGCGATCTCCAAACATCTGGCTCCTTGGAGTTGAAGTTTACTATTTTAGATTATATAATGTAAATGTAAACCAAAGAATCAAGCCCTGTCAGCGTTGTCTGAGGCAGGGATGTTCCGAAAACAACACTTTCCAAATCAGGAGGTGACATGGCAAAACGCAATCAGCACGTCGTTCCTCACGACGACGGATGGGCCGTACGCGGGGCCGGCAGTCAGCGCGCCAGTTCTGTACACCGGACCCAGCACGAGGCCATCAATGCCGCGAGAGAGATTGCTCAGAATCAGCGCAGCGAAATGTTCATCCACGGTAGGGACGGCCGCATCCGGGAGCGCGACTCCCACGGCAACGACCCATTCCCGCCGAGGGGCTGACTGCCGGTATCGGAGAATGGGGCAGGCTCGGCGGCGCTTACGCCAAATGCATGGCCTTTCGCTTCGCGTCAAGAACGGCCCGTCGACGTATCGGTACGACAGAGAACGATCGTCTGCTGACAACTCGGTTCCGGCTGTCGCCGAGTCCTGCCAGATGAAGTCTGAAGAACTACACCTCGGGGAAAGTATTACGAATACCGGAAGACGTCTCGGATGATGAACAACGCCAAGCCACCGTCAGGAAGAACCACCGATCCCAGCTCCTATTTTTCCGACTATTTCAACGTTTCTCCGCAGGCGATCGAGAAGCACGGTGCCTTTAACATCTCGCTCCTTGCCGATCTGCCGCTCTTCATCGATCCCTTTCTCTTGTTCAATAGCAAAAGCCAGGTCTACCGGGCGCTCCATGACCGCATGATCGACTACCTCAAGTTCCTCCGCGACAAGGTCAGCAATGGACCGCTCGACGCTGGACTCATTGACGCGTGGTTCCGGTTTCCAGAGGTCAAGCAAAATTGGCTTGGCTTCGCTACTGCATCCAACGAGGGCCGTGGCCTTGGAAGGCAGTTCGCCAGTGCCCTTCACGATAACCTCAACACCGTCTTTAATAACTTCGGCAACGAAACGATCACCCAAGGAAGCCATATTGAGAAGCTTTGCCTCGTGAAGAAGGGTGTCGGCAAGGACTTCGTCAGCGACTTCGCCTGCAATCTCATCAAAGAACACCTCCTCCAATACACCGCACGATTCGCCAAGACACACATCGACTCGGAACTGCTCCGCACTGTATCCGTTGCCAAGGTCCGATTCAACTACGACACGGAATCCTGGGAATCAGACCGGTTCAAGCTCCCGCACTTTGGCAAGGATTTCGTTCTCTTAACGCCAAAGGATATGCTCACAAAGGACGATACTTGGATAAATGGAACAGACCTCATCAACGGGTTTTCGGACATACCCGATGCTGTACCAAATGAACAACTGCGCGCGCAGATCAATAACTACTTTCGCAAGATGCTTCCAAACGACCCCACCCCCAAGGACCGTGAGCACGCGGCGGAGAGCACAATCCGACAGTTTCCGGAGTTGATCGACTACTACATCAAATTTAAAGAAGATCAAGGCGATCGGGCAACAAGTGTGAGCCAAGAACGCGTCGCGTTTTCCAAGCGCCTGTACGAAGACCAACTCCGCACGTTCACACACCTTGTGCATGAGGAAACCGGGTTCTACGATGTCCTTGGAGACACCTACGAGGAAGCCCGGAAGCGAATACTGTTTCTCAAAGATGTCATCGAAAACAAAGGAGGGCACCGGTTCTTCTACGTCAATGGTGAACCACTCCAGCGCGAGGCGGACTTGCAGATTATGTTTCG
Organism: Terriglobia bacterium; assembly: GCA_965263045.1. GTDB lineage: Bacteria > Acidobacteriota > Terriglobia > 20CM-2-55-15 > 20CM-2-55-15. Next base: position 3,372 of record CBDHGK010000025.1, on the reverse strand, counting down.
CTTAACTTGGTTCGGAACGCCAAGCGACGTCAGTAGAGAGGTCAATGACGGCCGTGGCCCAGCGGATGTCAAGATCAGCAGGGGCCGAAAGGACAAGACGATCGTTGAACTCAAACTCGCAAAGAATACACAGCTCAAGCGCAATTTGAAACGCCAGGCGGAAGTCTACGTTCGCGCGTCCGATGCCACCGCAGCGCTGAAAGTAATCATCTATTTTACGGAACAAGAACTGGCTCGGGTCAACAGGATTCTCCGCGACCTAAATCTGAGCGATGATCAAAATATTCTGCTTGTGGATGCGCGCCGCGACAACAAACCGTCCGGTTCCATGGCGTGATGGAGGGTCGACGGCATGACAAGTGCAATAGAGCAGTCACCGCTTTGGCGACGGACCTTCGCCAAATCACTTGCCGACACCAGTGTCTCCCGACTGGTCACGTCCCTCCGTAACGCTCGCGAGCGCGTTGCCCTCCTAACGTCAAGGATAGTCGCCAGCCTTCCGGGCCTCACGCTGCACGACAGCTCGCACCTTGATTCCCTCTGGGGCGTCGCGAGCACCATCGCCGGGGACGACTACGTTCTCAACCCACTCGAAGGCTACCTCTTCGGGACCGCCGTCCTTCTCCACGATGCCGCGCTCTGCCACGAGGCGTATTCGGGAGGACAAGAAGCCGTGCGGGCGACCACCCAGTGGAGGGATGCGTACAACAGGCGATTGACCAATCAAGGCAACGTCGATCGCAACGATGTCGACTTCGAGGCCCTTAGGGGCCTACACGCGATCCAAGCAGCAACACTCGCCACCAAACCTTGGAACATTAAGGAAGGAGATCCGTGGTACATCATCGACGACGCTGATCTTCGGAACCAATACGGACCGCTGATCGGCCAAATCGCATCATCAGATCACTGGGACATAGAGAATGTCACGGAGCGGTTCTCCGTTCCTCGGCCGCCAGCGCCCTTCCTTCATTCAGACTGGGTCGCAGATCCGCTGACCGTTGCCTGCCTGCTAAGGGTATCCGACGCCGGCCACATGGACTCCTCTAGACCCAAAACAAGCGCATAGCGAGTTGATGATCGGCGGGGCCGCGACTGAAGAATTCGAGGCATAGGTCCCGCTGCCGGGCCGCTCGATCCGGGAGTCCAGTTCGTGTTGTGGATGTATCAGAGTTTCGCCTCGCTGTATGTCCTAGCCCATGTTTACCAAGCCGATTTGCAAAGTATTGATATATTAGCCCATGTTTACCAAGCCGATTTGCAAAGCATTGATATATTAGGCAGTTACGATGATTCAAAAGCGCAAGTGGCACTACAAATGCGCACAGAAGCGGGATATGGGGGAGATCAGGCGATGGTTTTGCGGGTCCCTCCGGGCGCGGGGTGGATGTCCAATGCGTCATAGATGGCGCGCTGAGGCGGTTCGGCGCGGGTGGCCTTGCGCACGTGCAGGGTGCGGCCGTCGGCGCAACGGAAGGTGGCGGTGACGCGGTGCTGGCCGCCGAGGATCCGGCGCAGGGTGGACCAACTGGCGTGTTCCCCGCGTGCGGCCAGGCGGCGGCGGATGACCTGGACGAGTTGGTAGGCGATGACGGTGACGAACAGGTGACCCTCGGCGCGAATGGGCTTGCGGTGATAGATGGGGCGCAGACCGAGTTCGGATTTCAATGAGCGGAAGACGGCCTCCAGATCGGTGAGGGTGATGTAGGTGCGCCAGAGCGTTTCCTCGTCCCAATCGGTTTCGCTGCTGCGCAGACAATAGACGCCCGGATGGGTGGCCATCGTGCCCGGGACCGAACGCCGGGTCCAGGTCAGCCCGACCGCGGTATCGCCGGTGTCGTCGGTGGCGACCTGGACGTCGTAGTGTTGGGCGGCGCCGCGGCTCTGTTGCTTCAACCGCCCGATGCGCTGCCAGACCTGGGCGAGGCGTTTCTGAGTGCGCGGCCGGGACAGGCCTTCGGAGAGTTGGTCCAGAGCCTGTTCGAAACGCTTCCCAAAGCGCTCGGTCATGGCCTGTTCCTTCTCGGCCCGTTGCTCGGAATAGCAGTACAAGCGGGCTTCCTGGCCATCCTCGTCCACGGTCTTGTGCAGATGCAGGTCCTCGCCCGAGGCCGTCCGGATCGAGACCGCCGCCTCGGGATCGAACTGCCGGTCGCGTTGGCGGCTCACCACCAGGTAGCGGTATCCGGCCTCGCGCAACCAGGCGACGCGCTCCTGAGTGGCGATGCCCCGATCCATCACCACCAGGGCGTCGCCGGGGGCCTGGAGCGCCTCCAGCATCTGAGGCAGGGTCCGATGCTCGGTCACGTTGCCGGCGAAGACCTGGGAGCGGCGCACGAAGCCGCTGCCATCGAGCACGAGCCCCAGGGTGAGGAGGGGACAATCCCGGCGCTTGTCCTTGGAATGTCCCCGCTGCGCCTGGGGTTGCTCCTCGGCCTGACCCTCGAAGTAACTGTTGGTGAGGTCGTAGAGGGTGACCGTGGGCCGCAGATCGAACAGGCTCATCGCCTGCTCGAACAGGTGGGTTTCAATGGCGTCCCGGTGCGCCATCAGGGCGTCCGAGGCCCGGTACAGTTGCATCGCCCCCATGGTCTCGAAGTCGACCCCCAGCAATTCGCCCAGGCCGCTGCGTTCCCGCAGCCAGCGGTGCGTCGCCCTTTCCGAGGCGGGCGCGGCCAGACGCCCGATAATCGATCCCGCCGCGGCGGCGCGCAGGGGGCCGTTGATGCCCAGACGTTGGAACAGTTCCCGCAGCCCCAACCGGTCCATCGCCCACAGGCCGGCCTGCTCCACGCCCACCGAACGCGGGCGCGTCAGTTCTAGCGAATCCACCTCCACGGTCACGGTCCGCGTCTCGGGGGCGGCGCCGGGGGCGGGGCCGGAGAGATCGGCTTCGCGGGCGATCAACTGGGCCGCGATGCGTTGGGCTTCCTGCTCCAGGGCGGCCGAATCGTCCGGGATGAGGGCGTATTGTCCGGCAAGCAGTTCCTCGATCCGGACGCACAACCGGGGCCAGTCCGCCTGCGGGATGTCGAAGTGCCGTCCCAGGTTGAGCAGGGTGCGCTGGCGGACCTTGGCGCCGATGCGTTCGGAGCGGACGAGGCGGTGGGAGAAGTAGATCTGGCCGTTTTCGGTGCGGCGGGTTTGGGTGCGGCGAACGAACATGGGAACACGATACCGGGGGGCGCAAGCGAATTCAACCCCAACATAACGATTATGGCACTACATTCGTCACCTCAACCAGGAATCAACAACTTACGGGGTTTTCGGCCCAAAATGGCGAAAATCGCACCCGATCAAGCGGCAAATGGGTAAACATGGGTTAGGCAGTTACGATGATTCAAAAGCGCAAGTGGCACTACAAATGCGCAC
>CBDHGK010000024.1:0-14375 GCA_965263045.1 Terriglobia bacterium | reverse complement strand
AAAGCGATCCTGCAAGACCGCAGCCGTACCGCAATACCGTTTCACAACGCGGAACTCCTGGATCATCCGTCCGGACCGGATCGTTGCGTAACCGAGCGTTGTTGCATGGATTGGGGCGGGGCTGGAATTCCCCCTTTCCCCAAGCCGTAGCTCAGGCGATGCGTTCGAACACAGGCCGTCCGAGTGCGGTCATTGTGTTCAGGACTTTCTGGCCGAGTTGGATCTCCGTGATCTGCCTGGAGAAGCTGCGGGATTTGAGCTTGGGGCCGATGACACCCTTCCAACGGCCGATCTGCGTTTCTATCCGGCTGCGCTGGTTGTACCCTGTGGCCACTTGCCAGGCCATGCGGCCGCTGCTGCGGATCTGGGCAATATGGCGATCCCGGACGGTTGGATCCCGCGCTGATTGCGGTTGGATCACTGCGTTCTTTGGCGGCGGTATAACCACATCCAGGGTCTCCCCATACCGCTGCCTCAGCATATCCCGTGTAGACGCTCCATCATAGGCGCCGTCAGCCAGAAAGCCCGTGACCGGGGCATCGAGTTGATCCAGGAGCCCGGGTAAGGCGGTGCTGTCTCCAACGTCATCGTGAGTCAGAGTGGCGCAAACAATCACACCGCTGGCCAGGTCCAGTCCGAGATGGAGTTTGCGCCAGCGGCGGCGTATTCCCTTGATTTTATGCTTCTGCGCGAGCCATTCTCCTTCGCCGAAGATCTTGAGGCCGGTACTGTCCACCACCAGATGGACAGGCACAGATCCGGGTTGCCTCATCACTTGAGCGATGCTCAAGCCGTTTGCACGACGCGACAGTGTGGAGAAGTCCGGCACCCGTATATTCAGCCCCATGAGCGTGCCGATGGAACCCATCAACCCTTGCGTTTGTCGCAAGGGAAGCCGATACGCCGTGCGCAGCGTCAGGCATGTCTCGATCGCCAAATCCGAATATCTCCGCTGGCCACCCCGTGACGTGCGGCGCGGCGCGCTCCACACACTTTGAGCCTCATCACTGACCCAGATCGTCAGATCACCCCGCTGGCGCAGGCTCTCGTTATATTCCGCCCAGTTGATCACCCGGTACTGCGCCTTATCAAACTTGTGCCGTCGCGCTGCGTTGAACTTATGTGGCATCTAGTGTAGTCCGCCAGAATTAATGAGATGTAAGTGCTTGTCCAACGTCTGATATAGATATGAGGAAAGCACCGAGGGTTGATCTTGATGTTCAGGTACGAAAGGAACTGGAACGACTGAGGCGAAGCCGTAGTACATCGGTACGGTTGGCGGAACGATCCCAAATTGTGTTGCTGGCGGCTGAGAGTCTGAGGAACGAGGAGATTGCAGCACGGCTGAAGATGACGCTTCAGAAGGTTGGCCGATGGCGTGCTCGTTTCGCCAAACATGGATTGGGAGGCATTGAGAAGGACGCGCCGCGAAGCGGCCGGATTCCCTCCATCAGCGCACGGAAGCGGGCCCGGATTGTAAAGAAGACGATTGAAGAGAAGCCCCCAAACGCCACGCATTGGAGCCGTACCTCGATGGCAAAGGCGACCGGAGTCAGTGATTCGACGGTCGGGAGAATATGGCGGGCCCATGGCCTGAAGCCACACCTGTCAGGAACCTTCAAGCTGTCCAACGACAAACAATTTGCCGAGAAGCTGGAGGATGTGGTCGGTCTGTATCTGAACCCACCGGAAAACGCCATCGTCTTGTCCTGTGATGAGAAGAGCCAGATGCAGGCACTGGACCGCACCCAGCCCGGGTTACCGCTGAAGAAGGGGCGGTGTGGCACCTTGACTCACGACTACAAACGCAACGGAACCACCACGATGTTCGCCGCGCTCAATACCCTGGACGGCTCTGTGATCGGGACTTGCATGCCGAAGCATCGGCATCAGGAATGGATTCGGTTTCTCAATCAGATCAAACGCTCCGTGCCTAAAGACAAGCAGATCCACATCATCTGTGACAACTATGCGACCCACAAGCATCAGAAAGTTGTCGGCTGGCACAAGCGCAACCCGCGCTTTCATGTGCACTTCACACCGACCAGTGCGTCGTGGCTGAATATGGTCGAACGTTTCTTCCGGGATCTTTCAGAGCAACGGCTTCGGCGCGGAGTTTTCCATTCGGTTCCAGAGTTAATCCAGGCCGTTGAGGACTATGTCGACGGTCACAATCAGAGCCCTAAGCCGTTCATCTGGACCGCGCAGGCTTCCGATATTCTTGAGAAAGTCCGACGCGCTCGAAAGAAGCTGGTTAAAGTGCACTCTGTTTGACGGGGACCACTAGGTTATCCCCTGTGTTGAAAAACACGATGATAAGGCATCCTTCGGGATGATCCATGCAACAAGGTCCAGCGTCATCACAAACAACCGGGTCCGGCGATACTTGCCCGTCTTCGGGTCCCGGACCATCGGCCCGGTCCCGTAGTCAACCTGGGCTTCTTCTCCCGGTCCCGTCTGAATGATGCCCGCCGCTGTCGGATCGGTCCGAACCGCTTGACCGCCTCGTAGCTGCCTCCGAATCCGTGATCCGAAACCAGATCCTGCCAGATGCCCATCGCGTTGCGGCCACGCATCAGGGCCGGTTCAATGATCTCCCCGGTAGGGCTCCGCACTGGACGAGGACCGGGGCGGCGCAGGGATCGTTAACCCATCCAGAACCCGATTCTCACCCTCAGGGTCGGTGGTCACTTCGTTGGCCGGATTTGAAGTGCCGCTGTCGCCAACTGCGCGACCTGCCGGAGTGCCTCCGTCCGGGTCGGGGGTCACCCCGTTGGCCGGTTTTGCCCGAAGCCGCCCCGCCACCCCGGCCGCTCTCAGGTAGCCTGAAGCGGTCTCCCGACGCACTCCGGTCGTTTGTTCGATCCGTCGGAGCGACCATCCCAGCCGCCCCAATGCCACAATTTGTTCTCGTTTTTCGGCGCTCAAGACATTGCTCATGCCGACGGAGACTACTCCGTCGCTGTCAATGTCCCGGGCCTTATCGTTGGCCGGTTTTCAAGTGACCGCTATTGGCCGGTTTTGGGTGACCGCCGAGGCCATGCTGCTCAGAATCGTCGCGGGCCGCGCGAAGTCCGAGAGGTCCGTCCGGCGGACCTAGTCTCGCCATCAGAATGACCATAATTTGCACCAAGATAGCATTTCAATACGTATGCAAACTGTTCACACCAAAAGGCTTTCAATGCCGGCTTGATATCCTTAGACATTCCTCCATTTCCCCATATCGTGCTGTAGAAACCTGGATTGTGGACGCAATAGCTATCCCGACTTTCGACTGGTGAGTTCTCCGAAGGCGACAAATTCAAGGGCTTGGCTTATCCAGAGTGCGATGCAACCTTCGACAAGGATTGGGCGGCTGGACCCTTCGCTCCGAAGAACAACGTGATCTGTTTTGCCGAAGCGCCTCGGCAGGACAGGGCATTATTCAATAGATAATCGATGGTTGACAATTATTATCTAACAGCTATATTGCTCTCGTGTTCAAGGTCATGATCACGAAGGAAGCGAGTCGCCGCCTCCGTGGCATGCCAAACAACGTAGGGAGAACGATTGTCGGCAAAATTGATGATATTGCTGCAGACCCCTTCGCTCCGAACAACAACGTGACCGCTTTGAAAGCGATTGATGGCTTCAGGCTCCGGGTGGGCGATTGGCGGGTACTGTACACGCTTGACACAAAGGCCAGAACGATGACGATTGCCGCGATCGTGCCCCGTGGAGAAGCATACCGATGACCACCCCCACAAGCCCAATCATCACCCTCGGCGGCGAAGAATATGCCGTTGTCCCGCGCGCCGAGTACGAGGCGTTGCGAAACGCCGTTGACGAAGATGTCATGGATGCCGGGATCATTCAGCGCGTTCTAGAAGATCCCGATCAAGAACTCGTCCCTTTCGAACTGGTTAAGCGCATCGTGGGCGGAGAACACCCGGTGCGCGCGTGGCGCGACTATCGCGGTTTGAAGGCCGCCGAGCTTGCCGCTACCGCTGGGCTCGCGGCCTCCTATCTGTCAGACATCGAGAACGGGAAGAAGCCCGGTTCGGTCAAAGCTATGAAGCGCCTCGCCGGCGCGCTCAACGTTACCGTGGACGACCTCATCTAGGGAGGCTTGGCGAGGGAGGCCAACACGGAACGGGCGGCAGCCCGTTAGGGACTGGAATTGCGGCTCTGGAACCAGGGGCGACCTACTGGACCGACGCGTTCGATCAAGCAAGGAGGATTGTGTGAAGTTCTCGAACAATGAAAAAGACTATTCCTCATGGCTTGCGGGGCATCCCAACGGGTTTGTCTTCAATCACTTTAGTGGATCGAATCCGGGCGACAACGTTATCCACTTGGCTTCATGCTGGCACCTTCACAGGGAGGTTGACAAGGGCCGTAGAACAGTTGTCGAGAAACTTGTCAGCGACGATCTTAACGAGATTATCTCCCGCGTGAATCAGATTCGGGGCAAGGGTAGCTGGAAGCTGTGCGCGAGTGTTAAAGTTTGAATCACCCCGGGTTTTCCGGAGACTCCATTACTTGAGAGAATTGGAGTCATCATGGGAAGACCGAGCAGATATTCACCCGAAGTTCGAGGACGGGCCGTCAGGATGGTGTTCGAGCACCAGAGGGAATACGACTCCCAGTGGAGGGCGATGGCCTCGATCGCGTCGAAGAGCGGCTGTACGGCCGAGACGTTGCGGAAGTGGGTCCGGTAGGCCGAGCGAGATGCGGGGCAGCGCGGAGGGTTGACCACGGACGAGAAACAGCGGATGAGGGAACTGGAGCGGGAGGTTCGCGAGCTGAAGCAGGCGAACGAAATCCTGCGGAAAGCATCAGCGTTTTTCGCTCATGCGGAGCTCGACCGGCGACCGCAGTGATGACGGGGTTCATCGAAGAAAATCGGGACCGGTATGGGGTCGAGTCGATCTGTAGTGTGCTGCCGATCCCCCCGTCGACGTTCTATGAGCATCAGATACGATGGCGCAACCCGGATCGATTGCCGGTCCGGGCAGAAGGGGATGTCGCCCTCCGGGGAGAGATCGACCGGGTGTGGCGGGAGAACCGTCGGGTCTAGCAGCCTGTCGGACTAACACCAATATGACTGTGTTTACAGTTTCGAGCTGAAAAGGGCCGTCGTTGACAACAAAGGACTTACTCCGAAAGTCCGACAGGCTGCTAGAGCGCGAGAAAACACGAGCGCAGCGTCGAGGCCCGTGATCAAGAACTGCGAGCCATCACAGAGTGCTGTACCAAGCTGTCAAGCTCGGGACCCTCGGGCCGTGGAGCCTGGCGATGTGTTCTACGACGAGCGAGGGATTGCCCAAGTGATTACTCCAGACGAGGAGCGCATACCGGACTTCTCCTGTAGGCGAACGGACAGATTCGGGATTTCATTGTCCGGCGCCTACTGCGACCTGGATTATGAGGAGGCGCAGCAATGGCTGTCACTAATCTAAGATTTGCGGGCGCCGGTGAAAAACGCGTCGCCGCTGACCCCGAACACGGTTATGCCTTGCCGGCGCGCTACTGCATGGACGACGAAATATTCGAGCGTGAGAAGGAAACGATCTTCTATCGCACATGGCAGGTGGTCTGCCATACAAGCGACCTCGGGGAGTTCGGCAGTTACGTCACGCACAGCGTGCTCGACCAGAACATCATGGTTATACGCGGTCGCGACTCCACGCTGCGCGCATTTTACAACGTGTGCTCCCACCGGGCGCATGAACTCCTCAAAGGCTGCGGCACGACCGGGACCATTGTCTGCCCTTACCATGCATGGTCGTATCACGCAGACGGTAGCTTATGCACAGCACGCGGCAGTAAAAACGTCACTGGTTTCGACGCCAACGAATTTTGCCTGAAGGCGGTCCGGATCGAGGTCTTTGCCGGCTTCGTGTTCATCAACCTCGATCCGAACGCGCCAGCACTCGCCAGCCAAGCCCCCGGTCTGGACGACGAAATCCGAGACGTAGTGCCCTGCTTCGATAGCATGGTCAAGGTCGCGGAGCAACGCTCGGAGATCAGGTGTAACTGGAAAGTCGCGATCGACAACTACCTCGAATGCTACCACTGCAAGTCGGCCCACCCCGCCTTTGCGAACCTCGTAGACCTGGGCAGCTATCGCTCCAAGATCTCCGGCATCCATTCGAGCCATATCGGGGAGCGTGTAAACCCGAAAAACAAGGCCTACGCATTCTCTCCGGACGATCCAGTGCAGCGCGTCGCGTTCTGGTATCTGTGGCCTTTCACCGTTTTCAATGTCTATCCGGGGCGGCCGATCCTGAGCGTGGGCGCCTACGCGCCGACAGGATCGGAGACGACCGCGGTTCAGTTCAGCCGCTACGCACTATCGAAGACCTTGGACGAACGGGATCTGGCACGAATCAGCTACTTCGACAACGTGCTTGGCCCTGAGGATTTCGCGATCTGCGAGTCCGTGCAACGGGGGCTGCACGCGCGCTGTTACACGCAGGGACGCTTCATTGTCGACCGTGACCGCACCGAGATCAGCGAGCACGCGTTGCACCATTTCCACAGGCTCGTACAGACGGCACTCGGAGATTGAACGCCCCCCCTGCGCGGTAGCCGTTTCGACCCTCGCGAGTACACCTTGGCGGATCTGGCGCAACGGGACCTACACGCCTCAGCGCACTTTTGCCAAATCCGAGGCAGAGAGAAGCCCCGTCCTTAGCTGGCAGCGACTCGTCCGGTGGTGGCCACGCACAATCCTTCCAGCTTCACCAACGGTGTTAGACACTGCCGGCAGGTTGCACAAAGGAGCGGTTGTGCAACACTCTAGTATTCGCTAAGCTTCACGGATCGCGAAGAATGACCGGCCTTTGGCCAGCGGCAGGATCAGACGTGCACGCGCTCGTCATTGCCCCGCCGCTTAGGGCCGTGGTGGCGGTGGAACGGCCGTGCTGCAGCACCGCGGACGAAACCGTATGGCTGAGATCTCGAAGATCAACTACAAGCTGGGTCAGGACAACGTCCAGTTTCTCGGCCTCGACATCCATAATCCGGTTTTCGCCGTCTCCAGCCTCAGCATCATCGCATTCGTCGCCGGGGTGCTGGCGTTCCAGGCCGGGGCGGCGGTTGCCTTCGGGGCGCTGCGCGCGTGGCTCATGTCGACCTTCGACTGGGTGTTGATGGGCGCGGGGAACCTCTTCGTGCTCTTCTGCCTGCTACTGCTGGTGACCCCGCCTGGCCGCGTGCGCCTGGGCGGCGCGGATGCCCGGCCGGACTACTCCCGATCAGCCTGGTTCGCCATGCTGTTCGCCGCCGGGACGGGCATCGGCCTGATGTTCTTCGGGGTGTCGGAACCGGTGGAGCATTTCCTGCAACCGCCGCTCGGTCTCGACGCGGCCGACACTGAGGCGGCGGCGCGCCTCGGCATGGCCAGCGCCATCTACCACTGGGGAATCCATGGATGGGCCATGTACGCGGTGGTGGGGGTGGCGATTGCCTTCGCGTCGTATAACCTCGGCCTGCCGCTGGCGCTGCGGTCGGCGTTCTATCCGCTCATGGGGGAGGCGGTGTGGGGCCGGTTCGGCCACGTCCTCGACATTCTCGCCGTCTTCGCCACGCTCTTCGGGCTGGCCACGTCGCTCGGCCTGGGCGCCGAGCAGTTGGCGGCGGGGCTGGCCCGCCTGTGGGGCACGCCGGCGACCAACACCACCCAGGTGCTGCTGATCGTCGGCATCACGGCCATGGCGCTGGCGTCGGTCGTCAGCGGAATGGAGAGGGGGGTCAAGCGGCTGAGCGAGGCCAACCTGCTGCTCGCCCTGTTGCTGCTGGCGTTCGTGCTGACGGTCGGGCCGACGCGCGACATCGCCACCGGCGTCGTGACCAGCCTCGGCCAGTATCTGGCGTCGATCGGACCGCTCAGCAACTGGGTGGGCCGCGAGGATCTCCACTTCATGCACGGCTGGACGACCTTCTTCTGGGCCTGGTGGCTCTCGTGGTCCCCCTTTGTCGGTCTGTTCATCGCCCGGGTCTCGCGTGGCCGGACGGTGCGCGAACTGATCGCCTGCATGCTGATCATCCCGACGCTGACTGCTACGATCTGGATGAACGCCTTCGGCGGGACCGCGGTGTCGCAATACGTCGATCGTGGTCATCTCGACGTGATTGCGGCGGTGCAGGCCCAGCAGCCGGAGATCGCCCTGTTCGAGTTGCTGGAGACGCTGCCGCTTGCGAACGTCACGTCGTTCATTGGCCTCCTGCTGGTGGTGGTGTTCTTCGTCACCTCCTCCGACTCCGGATCGCTGGTCATCGACACCATCACCGCCGGCGGCAAACTGGATGCGCCGGTTGCCCAGCGCGTGTTCTGGTGCGTCTTCGAGGGGCTGATCGCCATCGCGCTGCTGCTCGGCGGCGGCCTCGTGGCCGCGCAGGCGGCCACGCTCGCCGCCGCCATCCCCTTCGCGCTGGTGCTGGTCGCCATGTGCTACAGCACCTGGAAGGGCCTGCGCGCGAGCACGGCGGGCAGGGTCCGTTAACCCGCCACGTGCATCCCTGCTCGGCGACGTACAGGATGGCGCGGCTCCGAGCCGGTGCATCGGATCGCGTGCCTTGCATTGGCAGGGAAGTAGATTGCGCAGCCGGGCCCGACCGCCGGCGTGTGATCGTCGATCTCCATCTCCCCTCGGCCGCTAACGACGTAGTAGGTTTCCTCGGGTTCGTGGTGGTGAAGCAGGAGTTGCGCGCCGGACGGGAGTTGTGCAATGCCCGTGACGAGACCGCTGCTTTCCGTGCGTTCGCCTGTGATCAGGAGCTTCCAGCGTATCGCGCTCTTGGTAGCGAGGGTGGTGTCGCGCCAGCCTTCCCAATCGAGGGCGGCTTGGTCGATTATGACAGATTTGCGCGGGTTCATCGGCCACCTTTTCCGGTAATCTCAGCGTGCATCCGGCGAACCTCCATGATCGGCGTGCCCCCCACCCAGACGTCATGAAACGCGTACGGCTACTGTCCTCCGAGTCCCCAGGCGTCTCGCGGCGCAGTCGTCGCAACGCTTATCGGCGGCGGGGGGCATCCCGTCCGCGTTGGCAAAACTGACGCTACGCACCTGGCATCGAACCCCGAAGCGGGCTCCTGCACCGAGCGCGCCATCCCGCTTCCGCCTCCTTGACATCGACTTATCAATCCGGTAGCTTACGGCTCTCATACGAGGGTGCTGTTCGGGAACATCGAGCAGAAGGAAAGAGCCGCGCGCGCGCCCAGGGGTGATTCTGCTCTCCCCGTGCAGCGAACCATCAGGATCGACCATGCAACCTCAAAATCCGTTCGCTGCGCGCCCTCAAAAGGCCCGGTATTTAAGCTCACAGCCTGGAGGAACATTCTAATGATGGAACCCTTCCGATTCCAGTCTCTGTTTTTGATCTTCCTGATGGCAATCACCCTCGCCGCTCCAACTGCTCACGCTCAATCCAGCAGTTTGAGCGGCCGGGTCACCGACGAGAGCGGCGCGGTGTTCCCCGGCGCCGAGATCACCGTTATGAACGCGGCCAACGGTCTCCAGCGCACCATACTGTCCAACAATGAGGGGCTGTACATTTTTGCCCAGCTCCCGCCCGGCTCCTATACGCTGTCGGCGACCCAGCCGGGCTTCCAAGCGGTGACTATTGAAGGCCTCACGTTGCTCGTCAACACGAACATCGAGCTCCCCGTGACATTCGCAGTCGCGGCGCTCACCGAGTCCGTCACGGTGTCCGCCGTGGCCGAACAGCTGAATACCACGGATGCGTCGGTAGGGAACGCGTTCGGCACCCGGCCGATCAGCCAGTTGCCGCTGAATGCGAGAAATCCGGCCGGTCTGCTCTCGCTGCAGGCGGGTGTCACCTTCATCAGTGCGGACCCTTTGGACACCCAGCGATCGGCGGATATCCGGAATGGTTCGGTGAACGGAGCCCAGAGCGACCAGTCGAACGTAACGCTCGACGGGGTCGATGTGAACGATCAGAATGGACGCACGCCCTTCACCAGCGTGCTACGGAACACGCTGGATTCGATTCAAGAATTCCGCGTGGTGACGACCACCGCCAATGCCGACCAAGGCCGGTCGTCGGGCGCGCAGGTGTCGCTGGTGACGAAGAGCGGTACCAACGAGGTCCACGGATCGCTCTACGAATTTCACCGGAACACGATTACAGCGGCGAATGATTTCTTCAACAACAGGGCCGGTGTCGCTCGTCCCAAGCTGATCCGCAACGTCTTCGGCGGCTCCATCGGCGGTCCCGTCAAGCGGGACCGCCTCTTTTACTTCGTGAACTACGAAGGCCGCCGGGACGCCAGCGAAGGCAGCACGGTGCGCCGGGTGCCGACGGCTTCGATGCGCGATGGATTCGTCCAGTACAGGAGCGCCGGCGGAAATGTCAGAACGCTCGATCCTGAATTCATCCGCACCCGGATCGATCCTCTGAAAACGGGTCCCAATCCCGCCACTCTCGAATACTTCAGGTCATTTCCGGAACCGAACGACTCCACCGTCGGAGATGGCTTGAACACGGCGGGATACCGGTTCACGGCCTCGACGCCCCTGGCCTGGAACACATTCGTTTCCAAGATCGACTGGACTGCGGATCGGAACGGTCTGCACCGCATGTTCCTGCGTGTCAACTACCAGAACGACCGCATCTCGAGGCTGCCCCAGTTTCCCGGCCAGCCCCCCAACACGGAGACGGCCGACACCAGCCGCGGTTTGGCATTCGGATACGACGGGATGTTCGGCGGCAACGTCATCGGCGCCTTCCGCTACGGATTCAGTGCCCAAAAGTTGACTGTGTCGGGTGTCCAGGCCGCATCCCGGGCCAGTCTCGGAGACAGCATCATCGACGATATCCTGGGTGCGACGACTCCTCTGGACACCTACTTGCCGACGCAGACTGTGACGGCAAACTTCTCCCTCACGCACGGTCTGCATCTTCTGCAGTTCGGCGGGGACTTCTTTTCGATCCGAAACCGCCGTTTGAGTTACGACAACAGCTATCACTTTGCGAAACAAGCCGCATGGGCACTTGCCGACGCCCCCACCATCTTCGATGGGCCGCTCCTCGCACCGCCCGCCAACCCCGGCGCCTACCGGGAGACCATGGCGACCGCCCTGGGGGTCCTTAACTTCTACGATGCCAATTACAACTACGACCTGGAAGGCAATCCGTTGCCCCTGGGAGACCCCGTGAGCCGAACGTTCGGGGTGGAACAACTGGAGATCTATTTCCAGGACATCTGGCGCGTCAAGCCGGGCCTGACGGTGACGGCCGGCCTGCGTTGGTCCGTCATGCCGCCGGTCCGGGAGGTGAACGGACTCCAGGTCAGCATCACGCCGGATCTCGACGCCTACATCGCTCACCGCCTGGATTTGGCGGCGAACGGCCGGCCCTCGCATGAAGCGGGACCCATCGGTTTCGTGCGGGCCGACGATGCGCAAGGAGGCCCGCTGTGGAATACCCATTACAAGAATTTCTCGCCCCGGCTTTCCGTGGCCTTCTCGCCGGATGTTCACGATGGTTTTCTGGGCAAGCTGTTGGGCAGCGCGGGCAAGACATCGATCCGGGCGGGGGTGGGCATCTTCTACAGCAGCTTCGGCATGGGCATGATGCAGATGCTCGACCGGAATGCGTTCGGCCTCACCAGCAAGGTGACCAACCAAATCTCCACTGTGGCGGCGGCGCCTCGCTTCGCCGGGATTTCAACCCTCCCGGCTGGAGGGATCTTGCCTGCTCCGCCAGGAGGGCCGGGCACGCCCAACCCTACCGGACTGGGATGGAGCCAGGGAGTCGACTCCAGTGTGCGGCCTCCATATAGCATCAACCCCACCGTCTCTATGGCCCGTGAGTTGGACGGCGGGTTCCTCCTGGAGATCGCCTACGTCGGCAGACTCGGCCGCCGACTGCTCGTCAACGACACGGCCGCAGCTCAGTACACCAACTTCAGGGATCCGGTGTCGGGCCAACATTTGATGGACTCGCTCCACGAACTCGAAACCATGGTGCGGCGCGGGGTGCCGACCGGAGCCGTGCAGCCCATCGGGTTCTGGGAGAACGTCTATTCCGGAGCCGCCACACCGGAGGCCACGGCGACTCAGCGCGTCTACGACGTCATCCGGTCCAGCAGTCCCGATACCGGCACGGCGCTCTACTCTCTCGATTCCGCCTGCGCCCCGTTCTGCAGCGATCTGGGGCAAGGAACCTTCATGAACCCCCAGTTCTGGGCCTTCGATGCGCTCCGGTCCTTTGGCACCTCCACTTACCACTCGATGCAGGTGTCGTTGCGCAAAGCCTTCTCCCAGGGGTATCAGTTCCACCTGAACTACACCTTGTCGAAGTCCACGGACCTGGTGTCGGTGGGCGCCCGCCGCAGCCAGGGCGAACGGTTCGGCCAGATTCCGGGAGACAGCTATTGGTCGACGTTCAGCGTCATCAACTCCTGGGACCGGGAGGCGCAGCGGGCCGTCTCCGATTTCGACATGCGCCACCAGTGGAATGCCAACTGGGTCGTCGAGTTGCCGGTCGGACAAAGCAAGCCCCTGTTGCCTGGCCTGGGGCCGGCGGGCCAGGCCGTGCTGGGCGGCTGGCAGGTCAGCGGCCTGTTGCGCTTGACGTCAGGCCTTCCTCTCAGTGTGTTGAACGGTCTGGCTTGGCCGACGTGCTATTGCTACCAACACTTTGCCGAACCGGTGGGCCCGGTCCCGGAACAGACCAACGCGAAGAACGCCCGGTTGATCGGAGGGGGTACGGGACCGAACGTCTTCAGCGATCCCGAGGCAGCCCTGGCCTCGTTCCGGCAAGTCCTGCCCGGCGAAATCGGGCAACGAAACAACCTGCGCGGCGATGGGATATTCTCGATCGACATGGCTATCGGAAAGCGCTTCCCGATGCCATTCGAGGGACACACCCTTCAGTTTCGGGCCGAGGCCTTCAACGTGACGAACAGCGTTCGGTTCAATCCCGACGCATGGGAAACGCTCTCGTTCGTCTTCCCCGGCAGCTTTGGCAACTACTCGCAGGTGATGATCCCACCCCGGGTCATGCAGTTCGGCTTGCGCTACGAGTTCTAGGAGCCCGCGCCGCAGAAAATAGAGCGTCTAGTAAGGGTCGCGCATCTTGAGCGTGGCGGGATCAATCTTGATTTCGCCGTAGAGGATGACGTTCTTCCATCTGCCGAGCACACGCACGAAGGCGACCTGGTAGGCGAAACCCAATCGATTGTGGCGGCCCCGCCGCAGGGCGATCTCGCGTCGGTCGGCTTCCAGAAAGCGGGCATCGCAAGTCAGACAGGGGCGAGAGACGTCGGGGTCGGAGACCGGCAGGGTTCTGTCAGGAACAAACGCTCGTTATGATCGAACAGTTTAGTAGCAGGGAACGTAACGCATTCCATGTTGCGTATCTGTCAGATAAAATACCCGAAGATGCATTCCATGGTCAGCTGTGAAAACCGTTGCCTATTTGAGGGTCTCGACCGCACAGCAAGACGTGGGCAGCCAGCGCCTCGCCATCCTCGAGTACGCACGCAAACACGACTTCCGCATCGACGATTTCATCGAGGCGACCGCCTCTGGACAGGCTTCCGAAAAGCGCCGCCGGCTCGACGAACTGATGAACGTCCTCCAGCGCGGCGACCGTTTGGTCGTCAGCGAACTCTCCCGGCTCGGTCGGTCGCTGGGTCAGATCGTCGCCATCCTCGACGCCCTCGCCAAGGCAGGCGTTGAATTCGTGGCGATGAAAGAGAACATCCGCATCGAGGGCAAGCGCGACATCCAGACCAAAGTCATGACCACCCTCTTCGCGCTGTTCGCCGAGGTCGAGCGCGACCTGATCTCCGAGCGCACCCGCGAGGGCCTCGCCAAGGCCAGGGCCTCGGGCCGGAAGCTCGGGCGCCCGAAAGGCTCGCTGGGCGTCTCACGGCTCAACGGCAAGGAGGACGACATCCTGCGCTTCCTCGAGCTGGGCGTTTCCAAGACCGCCATCGCCAAGCTCACGGGCGTGTCCCGCACAACCCTCTACAGCTTCATGAGGGCCCGAGGGCTCAAGCCGATCCCTTAGCGTGTATTTCTGTACGAATCTGGTCGGTACCCTAGCTTGGTATCCACCGCTCGACGCTCTATCGGCACCTCAACGCTCGCCAGAAACGCTCCGCTTAGCGTGCACGATCGCACCGATCTGCCCGATACCCTTCAAGCCTTCTCGCAGGGATCACCCGACGCGAGCAACTCCCTGGGATGAGGCCGAACGGCGCGGGAAAAGTCACCGCCAGCCTGGACCGCACCAGCCACCGGAAACAGAGGGGCGCTCGCGTCCCTTCTGCAGTCTTCGACGGCAACGGGGACATGACGACCCCCTCTAGTACACGAGAATGGATGCATTAGCCCGAATCCAGCCGTCGGTCCC
>CBDHGK010000023.1:0-67061 GCA_965263045.1 Terriglobia bacterium | reverse complement strand
GTGCTCTCCTACCGGACCTCCGAAACGGGGGCGGACGCTACCGCAGCGGCGGGGGCGCAAGTGCCGGACGCACTTTCGAGGCTGGCACAGGCCGCCCAGGGCACTCCCCAGGCCGCCCTTCCCGTTGTCACCGCCGAAAACGCCGTCTCGACGGCCGGAGACTTTCTCGAATTGCTCACCGAACTCAACGATCGGGAACGGGCCGCTACCGGGCAGCCCGCGCTGGCGGCGGGCGGCCCGGCCCCTGCCGGTGTGGCCCCTGCCGGGGCCCTCGTGCAGCCTGAAACCGAAACTCCCGTCGCCGGGCTGCCTTCCGATCCGGCCGGTTGGGACCGTATTTATGAAGGATCGTTCCTGGAGGCCGTCCTGGTCACACAGCTCAGCGGCGACTTTCCCGGGCCGGTCCTCGCCAACGTATCGGTCCCTTTCTATTCCGCGGACCGTCAACGGGTCTTGATCCCGCGCGGCGCGCGGGTTGTCGGCAGCGTCGAGGCCGTTTCCGGGGCCGATCAGGAGCGCCTCGCCGTTGCCTTTCACCGCATCATCTGGCCCGACGGCCGCACCGTCTCACTCCAATTCAATGGCCTCAACCAGATTGGGGAAAGCGCGCTCAAGGACGCAGTCAACAGGCATTACTTCTCGATGTTTGCGGCGGCCGGCGCCGTCGGCATCCTTTCCGGGCTCACCGCGATCGGCTCAAACCCCTATGCCGGAGGCCAACAGGGCTTCCAGGCCGGGGCCAGTCAAGGGCTTGGGGAAACTGCTGTGCGGATTCTCGACCGCTTCCTCAATCGCCTGCCCACCATCACGATTCGCGCCGGCCACCGCTTGCGAATCTGGTTCACCGGCGATGTCCTCGTGCCGCCGGTGCCGCCGCCGACTGGGGGAATCCAATGACGATGAAACACGCGATCGCCTTCTCTCTCACCCTCACTGTGGTCTGTGCCATCCCACCGCGCGCGAGCGCACAGTTCGACCTGGATCTGCAAGCCACCCAGATCGGCACTCAGCTTCAGGAGATCCTCAATCGGGTCACTCAATACACGGCACAGCTCACTCAATTCACCCGGCTCGACTGTTCAGCGCAGGGCATGGCAACCGGCGCCGAAGCAACCCCTATAAACGAGGCCGCCGTTGTCTGTGACACCCTCAACATGATCGGCGCGTTCAGGGATTCTTACCAACAGTTACTCGCCGTGCCCACCGATCTGCTCAATACCCCCGCGCCGCTTCCCGACTGGCGCGACGTGTTGGGAGCCGCGGATACCGTCACCGAGGCCGATATTAGGAACGTCTACCCGGGCAGCGCCGACGCAGCGGTGGCCGTCTTTCAGCGCCGGCGCGACTACGCCGATCGCAGCGTCGTCCTGGCACATGCGCGGGCCGATGCCTCGACCGCACTTACGGATGCTTTGGACGCGGCCCAGGCCGCTGTTGCGGATCTTGAAGCACGCAACAGCGTCACCCGCACGGCTCTTGCACAAACTCAAGTGGCTGCCGCGCTCACTCGGGCGCGCTTACTCGTCGCGCTTTCTAACCTTCGCTCTCACCAGGCAGCCGCCCAGGCGGCGGATGCCTACAACGCAGAAGTGGCGCGGCGGCAGATCGCCTCTCGGCGGCTGGCCGATCGCGCCGCTCTTGAAGCGCAGTGGGCCGAGGAACAGGCAACCATAGCCGCCGCGGCCGACCAGAGAATCCAGTCCATGTACGGCGGCTTTCAGATCCCGGCCGGCCTGGGCGGGAACTAACGACCAGCACATTCATCAAGGAGCATCCCCAATGAAGAAAACACTCATTGTCCTCTTTGCAATCGTTGCCTTGATCGGGAGCGGGGGTTTCGAGACTGTCACCGCCCAAGATGGCGGCGTGGCCGCCTACCTCGTGATGATCGTCAACCAGGGCACACAGATTACTAATCAGCTTACGGCCCTCACACGCATGACGGCCCATATCGACCAACTCACCGGGCAGTTCGAGCATCTGAAAGAATCCGCTCTGGGACAGATCGGCGCAATTACAGACCCCATCGCCGATCTCGTTGCCGTGCCCACCGACCTGCTCAACACCACGCGCGACTGGCATTCGGATTTCACCGGCCAGGCCGGGAGCCTCGTGACGGCACTGACAGAACTGAGTGACGGCACATCGCTCAGTGAGAGCTGGCGCGACGTGTTGGGAGAGGCGGACACCGTCACCGAGGCCGATATTCGGAACGTCTACCCGGGCAGCGCCGATCGAGCGGTGGCCGTCTTTCAGCGCCGGCGCGACTACGCCGATCGCAGCATTGTCCTGGCACATGCGCGGGCCGATGCCGCGGCCTCACTTGCGGCGACTGCGGTTGAGGTCCAGGACAAGATCGACACCGTAGCGGGGCAAAACAATGTTTCCGACACGGCGCTGCAACAAGCGATCCTTGCCGGAAATCTATCTCAAGGACAGCTCACTACAGCACTGGCGCAGATGGAAGCTATGGACGCTTCGGCAGCCGCGGCCGCAGCCTACAACGCAGAAGTGGCGCGGCGAGAGGCCGAGGCGCGGCGGCTGGCCGATCGTGCCGCTCTTGAAGCGCAGTGGGCCGAGGAACAGGCGACCATAGCCGCGGCGGCCGATCAGAGAATCCAATTCATGTACGGCGGCTTTCAGATCCCGGCCGGCCTGGGCGGGAACTCACTACCATGATGAAAAAACGGGTTATTACCTGGACGCTCCTGGTTGCACTGACCGCGGCCGTCCCGGCCTTCGGCATCTTCGGCATTCCAAGTCCCGAAGACTTGCTTATCTGGTTCGTTCTGCGGCCGATCATGCACGGCAATCAGCGGGCAATGATCGCCAACCAGCTTGAGCAGCTTCGGCAGCTCGTGGAACAGTTACAGACTGCCCGGAGACAGCTCACCCACGTCACCGATTCCGTGCAGGGTTTGGTGGGTCCGATTGCAGACCCCATCGCCGATCTTGTTAGAGCTCCGACCGATCTACTCAACACCACGCGTGACTGGCACTCCGATTTCACCGGCCCGGCCGGCGACATGGTCACTTCTCTCGGCGACCTCACCGCCAACGGGGAGTCGTTCAGTCGGAGCTGGCGTGACGTGTTGGGAGCCGCCGACACCGTCACCGAGGCCGATATTCGGAACGTCTACCCGGGCAGCGCCGATCGAGCGGTGGCCGTTTTTCAGCGCCGGCGCGACTACGCCGATCGCAGCCTGGAATATGCCGGAGCCAGGGCCGACGCCGGGGCCGACCTGGTCGCAGTCCAGCAGGCCACCACCGCGGCCTTGGGCCGCATCGGGGAGCGGATTGATACGGACCCCTATACCGGCGGGCCGAACCGCTCATCGGCGGCGCTCACCGAGGGCGATGTTCTCGGCTCGCTCGCCGAAATCCGCACCCTGATCGGAATTGGACGCAGCCGCGCCGCCGCCGCAACCCAGGACGCGGCGTCTCGTTTTCGCCAAGAGGAACTCCGGCGGGGGTATGCGGCGCGCCGGCTGGCCGATCGTGCCGCTCTTGAAGCGCAGTGGGCCGAGGAACAGGCAACCATAGCCGCCGCGGCCGATCAGAGAATCCAATCCATGTATGGCGGCTTTCAGATCCCGGACGGCCTGGGCGGGAACCGACGACCATGATGACGCCCGCGATGATGCTCCAGCTTGTCCCCACCATCCCGACCGATCCGGCCGCGGCTCCGGACCCCGCGACCGTTGTTTCCGGCATCATGGAACAGGTGATTCTTGCAGCCGCGCCGCAAGTCCACGCCGCAGGGCTGGACCTTTGGCGCGGTCTGGCCGCCATTCTGATTGTCTGGACCGGATTGCGGATCGCTTTTACCGGAGACTTTCGTCCGTGGGACATTGTTCGAGTCGTCATCGCCCTCTGGTTTCCGTGGGCAATGCTCACCTTCTATCACGATCCGCTTCCCGGATCGACCCGCTCTTTTACAGAGGCCATCACTGACGGTGGGCAGTGGCTTCAGCTCATCTTGATTCAGAATACCGGCGAGGATTTCCTTGTCACATTCTCGCAGCTTTCTCAAAATCTCTTCGCTCGCGCACAGTCGATGGAGCTGGGGACAGGGGGCGGGATAATGGACATGCTTATCAATGGCCTGACCGACCTCTCCTACCTGCTCATGTCCTTTATCCACACCATCATCTTCGAGCTATTTCTTTTGTTCATTCTCCTGTGCCTCGTCGTGATTTATGGCGTTTCAATGGCACAGGTTCTATGGGCACAGCTCGCCCTCGGGGTCCTGCTGATCCTCGGGCCGCTCTTCATTCCTTTCCTCCTGGTCGAGCCCCTCGCCTTCCTGTTCTGGGGGTGGTTCAAGAGCATGTTCACCTACACCCTCTATGGCGCGATAGCAGCGGCGCTGATGCGGGTGTTCCTCGCGGCGAGTATCGGTTGGATGAATGCCATTGTGAATGGTCCACCGCCCGACACAAACATGCTCTGGCATAGCACCGCCTGGTTTTTAAGCATCGTGCCTCTCACGATTGCCGGGCTCCTGTCCTCACTCATGATCGGCCAGCTCGCCTCACAAATCACCGGCGGCGGTGCGGGCGGGGGAATCATGGGCATGATCGGCCAGGCCGGGCAGAGCCTTTCTAAATTCAAGGGGGTATAAACGTCGTGGCAAAACCCAAAGACAACGCATCCGATGCCGGAAAACAATACGCCGAGATATGGGGCGAGACGATCCACTCGAACCGTCACCTGCGCGTGTTCACCATCGTCCTCGGCGTGCTGCTTTTATGCGTGACCATCGCCGTGGTGCGCCTGTCTTCGGTCGAGCCGCCGCGTCCGATTGTCGTTCGAGTGGATGAAGTCGGCCGGGCCGAAGCCCTGGCCTATGAGGCGGTCCAGGCCCAGGCCGATCCACGCGACCCCACCACCAAGTATTTTCTCAACCGCTTTCTCCATGACCATTTCGGCCGGCGGCGGCCGACGGTCCAGGAATACTGGCCGCGCAGCCTCCGGTTTCTCAGCACCGGTCTGGCCAACGCGGCCTTCACCGCCAACAACGAGGAAATTGCAATGCTGGCCGCCGGGATCACCCTGGAAGAACTCCGGGTCGAGAATGTCATCCTTCGGATTCAGGCCAATCCGACCGAGCCGCACGGTGCGGTCGCCGACTTTGTCCTTGTCCGCACCCAACAGGAGCGCGAGGTTTCCAGGGAACAATGGACCGCCACGATGCAGTTTGTTTTCATGCCGGTCATACCGGCCGACCTGGTCATTTTTAACCCGATGGGCATCCAGGTCACATACCTCGAAACCGACAGAACCCTTATCACCGAGACGCCATGATTGCTCATCTGCGTGGCCGGGAAGAAGCACTCAAACCGTTCGGGTGGAGCCAGGAAGACACCGAGTGGGTTGCGATGGTCTGCCTCAACAGCGGCATGTTCACCCGCACGCAATACGCCGATTATTTCAATGTGCATCGCAGCCAGGCCACGCGCTTCGTTCAGAGTCTCGTGGATCTGAACTTTGCCGTGGACGAGGCCATTCCCGTCATCAGCACCAGGAACCGCACGCGAGTCTGCCGGATCACCCACAAGAGCATCTACCGGGAGCTGGGGGTTCCCGACATCCGGCACCGAAGAAACGCCGGCCTGTCGGTCTATCTCCGGCGGCTCCTGTCGCTCGATTACGTTATCGAGCGCCCGGAGCTGGAATGGCTCCCGACCGAGGATGAGAAGGTTCGGTTCTGTACGCATTACGGCGTGCCGCACAATCGGCTGCCGCATCGGATTTACGGCGGAGCGGCCGGGTGCGTCGCCCGGTATTTCCACCTGAAATTGCCCTTTGCGGGCGGGCCGACCTGCACGTTTGTCTATGTCGATCCTGGAAACGAGACCGCCACCGAAATGCGGTATTGGGGCCAGGCGCATGAGCATCTTTGGGCCCGATTGCGGCACCGAGGGATCAAGATTCATGTGGCCGCAATCGGCGTCACCCCTGACGCCGACAAACGCGCCCGGGCTGTGTTGAACGGATGGGCGCGGGATCGGGATGGCATCCGGGCCGGGGACTACCGGGAGGCGGAATTGCGGGAGGAACTCGACGCGCTTTCCCGGGGCATCGATACCTTCGATTCCAAGATTTTCGCGCGCTACGGGGGCCAGCCCAACACCGTGCGGCGCTGGCAGGAGTTGAAGGACATGCTGGCAAAACCTTTGCCCTACAACATCCGGATTGACACGTTCGAGATATGGCGGTCCCGTCGGATTTATCCGGAGGGTGTGGACCTCTACGAGATTCCGGAATGAGATCGGCGGGCGACTCATTTTTTGAGCGGGTATGGGCGTCTTTTGGAGCGAACAACCAGGTGAAGGTCTCCCGAAAATTGGCCTTCAAGTTGCAGCCCCGGTGCCGCACGGGAGACGCAACATGAAAACGGGGGTCCGGTTGCACGCTCAAGTTGCAACTTTTCTGTCCCATATCGCTTTTCTTTACCTGTGGTTAGGTCAAGTTGCGCGCCATTTTGAGCGCCGATCCAGAGGGGGGGAGAGTGGCGGGAGCGACCCCACCTTTTTGGGGCTGGTGCGTCCCTGGACCCCCGTTTCAAGTTGCACTCCGGGGGTACATGGACGCCCCCCCGGTGGGGGTCGCTCCCGCCACAGTGATCCCTGCGGGAAGGCTTGAAGTCTGGAGATGTAAAGGCCTATGAAATTGAGACATATTTTCTTATCTGTCCTCGCGGTTTCTGCCGCGCTCGCCCGGTATATTTCGAGTCCGTTTCCGACCGGGTCGGAGAACCCGGTTGTCGCGCTGATGGCTCTCGATGCGCCGGCGCTTCTGTGGCTGGCACATGGCTGGTATGCCCTCATGCCCGGTGTCGCCGTGTTCATCGGCGGCACGCTCTTTTCCGGCGTATGGCATGTCTGGTTCGAGTCCGTCCCACGGAAGAAACAGGGCAAGGGGGGGCTGCCCCCGTGGCCGATCTCCGACACGGACGAGAAACCGGCCATCGTCGTCGGGGAAACGCATCACCCCGTCGAGGCGCGGGAGATTCCCAGCCCGGATTGGCTCGTGATCCCGGAACGCGGCCTCTACACCGGAGTCGCCATCTTCGGGGCGGTCGGCTCCGGGAAGACCTCGGCGTGCATGCACCCGTTTGCCCGGCAATTGCTCGGCTGGCAAGCGAAGAACCCGGAGCGCCGGGCCGCCGCGCTGGTCCTCGAAGTGAAGGGCGACTTCTGCTACGACATCCGCGAGATTCTCAAAGCAGCGAAACGTGAAGAGGACTACATGGAGATTGGGATGGACGGGAAATATCAGTGGAACCCCCTGGCCGCGCACTGGCTCGATTCCTACTCCCTGGCCTATACCGTGTCCTCGCTCCTGAATCAGTTGTTCGGGAAGGGGAAGGATCCGTTCTGGCAACAGGCTTACACGAATCTGGTGAAGTGGATTATCGAGCTGTACCGGATCTTTCCCGACCGTTGGGTGACCCTCCGGGATGTCTACCTGTGCGCGATCGACCCCGAACTGTTCAAGCAAAAGCTCGATGAAGCCAAGGGTGTCGTGAAGAGTCAGAAGAACGGGGCCATCGTCATTTCGGCCAAGGATCTCGATAAGCGGAGGGCCGTCTTGGGCGGGGTGCCCTGGACCACATTTTCTGACGGGGAACGCCAGACCCCGTGGACGGCCGAGCTCGCAAAATGGTTGCAACGGGAGGGCGTGACCTGCCGTGTCGCCCCTGTGGCGGGTCACACCGACACGGACCGTTTAAAGGCGCGGTACGAAAGCGTTAAGACGTGGTACGAGAAGGATTGGATGCAGATGGATCCGAAGTTGAGAACCTCGTGTGTCGAGGGGATTTCCAGTTTCCTGTCTCTGTTCGACATGGAGGACGTCGCCGACATTTTCTGTCCCAAGGCACCCGCCAAAGAACGAGTTGCCGAAGGCGAGGAGGACGGGAACGGTGACAGTCGCCCGCCGGTCGGAAAGGCCCGGATGCGGCGGCACCTTCCACCCCTGGACGAGTTGATCGAAAGCGGGAAAGTCCTCGCGCTCAACATGCCCGCCGGATCGAATCCGGCGCTGGCCCGTGCCATAGGCGTGTTCCTAAAAAACGCCTGGCTCCAGACCCTGATCCGGCGGCCGGCACAGATGAAAGCGGACCCTGGGCGTTACTTCCGGCCCGCCGTTTTCATTTGCGACGAATATCAGTCGTTCGCCTCAGTCGGCGAGGAGGACCCCTCTGGAGACGAGAAGGCGTTTGCCCTCACCCGGCAATGCCGTGTCATCCCCATCGTCGCCACCCAATCCATATCCTCGCTCCGATCCGTGCTGGGCACCTCCGAGGCGTGGCGGGCGCTCTTGCAGACCCTCCGCACCCGGATCTTCCTCTCCCTCAGCGACGACGCCAGCGCCGAGATCGCCTCGAAACTCTGCGGCCAGGTGGCCAAGATCAAGCCGAGCTGGACCGTCACCGAATCCGCACAACAGGCTCAGGTGTCCCTGCTCTCTGGAAAGGCCGGTGGCACCAAGGGCTCAGTAGGCACGAGTAAATCCTTCCGCGAACAGCGCGAGGCTTTGTTTCAGCCGAGGGAGTTTGGCTTGCTTCCCAATTGCCAGGCGATTTGCCTGCCCTATGACGGCACAAACGCGGCCAGCGCCGTCCGCGTTTATCTCAAGCCGTACTACCTTCCGGTCGACACGCCCTACTGGAGGGCGGTCGAGCAGAGGAAGATATGAGCGCCACCCGAGGCATGGACTACCTGCGTCCGTTCTTGCCGGGTCTGGAATCGGTCCTCGAAGACGAGGACGTCAGCGAGATCATGATTAACGGTCCCGGGAACGTCTGGGTTGAAAGCCGGGGGGAAATCCGGGAGCAGCCAGCCCCTGCCCTTGATGAGGCGGCGCTGGATCGAGCTGCCATTCAGATCGCACGGCCTCTCGGCCTCGATCCGGCCAGCTCCCCGATCCTCGATGCGCGCCTCGACGACGGCTCCCGCGTGGCGATCTGTGTCCCCCCGGCCGCGCCGCACGTCGCCATCACCATCCGGCGCTTCGGCAAGCGGAGCTATTCTCCCGAAGATCTCGTGCGCTTCGGCTCACTGCCCCAAGAAGTCCTGGACGAGGCGCGGGTCGCGCTCCTGGGTCGGCGGAATATCCTGGTGTCGGGCGGCACGGGCTCGGGTAAGACCACGCTGCTCAATGCCCTGGTCGAGCTGCTTCCCGCCGCCGACCGCATTGTTTCCATCGAGGACACCCTGGAGCTCCGCATCGACCGGAAAAACTGTGTCCGCTTCGAGGCGCGGGGGATCGACACCGCATCGGTGACGATCCGCGACCTCGTGCGCCATGCCTTGCGCCATCGCCCAGATCACATCGTGGTCGGCGAGGTCCGGGGCGGCGAGGCCGCCGATCTCTTACAGGCGCTCAATACCGGGCACGGCGGGAGTCTGACAACGATCCACGCCAACAATGCCGAGTCGGCCCTGTCCCGGTTGGCGACTTGCGCCATGCAAGGCGAGACGGACTTGCCGTGGGAAGTCACCTGCCGGGGCGTCGTGGACGGGATCTCCATGGTGATTCACATGACGCGGCGCGAGGGGAAGCGCTACGTCGAAGAAGCACTACACGTCGGCGATTACGACGCCGCAAAGCGGCGCTGGCACTACAGGCCTGTTGTGTTCGCCGACCCCCAACTCAAACTGAAGCAGGGGCGGTGATGCTGGGCAACGCTGCCAGGACGATGAGACAGAGTCGGGCCGGGATTTGTCAGGGTGATGCTTCTTTACTGGTTCGCGGATACAACGCGGAAAAGAACCCCTGATTAACGGAGCACATTGGGCCGGTCCCGGACGATAGCCGCACGGAAGACGGACTACCATGAAAGACAATCTGACGCGCATTGCGCCTCAGGCCCGCTACCATTCCAACCGGCTCGATCAGATCGACCGCCTGATCCACGCGGCCGAGGCCGATGAGGATATTGCCTACCTCGCGCGGCTCCTGGCGCTCTGTTCCCTGCCCCGTACCAACCCCGGCAACCGCAAAGAGTATGTCCGCCGCAACGGCCCCTTCACGCTGGCGCTCACCGCGGGCTTCGACAACAAACTCCCCTTCGGCTACATCGCGCGGCTGCTGCTGGCCTGGGTGTGTACCGAAGCGGTCCGGACCCAAAGCCAAGACCTGACCCTTGGAAAGACCCTGTCCGATTTCATGCGCGTTGTCGGAATCGATCCGGCCGGGGCATCCTATGCCCGTGTCCGCAACCAGATGCGGCGCCTCTTCGCTTGCAGCATCACCCTCGTCTGCAAAGACGCAATCGGATGTTCACGCGTGTCGTCCTATGTGGCCGACCGGTACGAATTTTGGTGGAACCATGTCAATCCCGAGGACCGGGGGCAGTGGCGAAGCGAAATCCGTTTGGGGGAAGGGGTTTTTACCGAGATCATCCGCCACCCGGTGCCGCTGGACATGAACATCCTGAAGGCGCTGAACCAAAGTTCATTGGGCCTCGATCTCTACCTGTGGATCAACTACCGGACCTTTGGCCTGGACCGTCCCTTGAGGATTTCCTGGAAGCGGCTCTACGAACAGTTCGCACTGAACCCGGCCAGGGCGGCCACGGACAAGAACGCTGTGAACGATTTCCGCACCAAAGCCATCCGGGAGCTGATAAAGATCAAGCTCGCGTGGCCCGGCCTGGACTATGCCACGCCTCGCGGAGCCCTGGAATTGTTGCCGACCACCATCCCGTCGGTCCCCGCGCTCACGAAGGCCGGCCGGATCCTGCCGGCCGCCCGGTCCCGATCCGGCGATCCCCCGGATTCAAGTTTTTGCACAACCACCGCGGTGCATACTACGTGTTCTTAATTACTACTTCTTCTTAACTACTTGTATTAATGGATGCGCGGCGGGAAGTATAGCGGTTGGTTAAGTCTTTTTCGGGAGAAGTATAGCGGTTGGTTAAGTCCTCGCACCGGAGAAGTGTAGCGGTTGGTTAACGGAAAACTCCCCGAAATCACAGCGTGCCTGTGGAAAACTCCCCGCTTAGGGACAGATCGAGACACTGTCGCTTTCTGTCTGACTCTCTCGCAGCAGCCTCGTCTGTGGTGTCCCCTGGATCCCCGATTCGATCTCATTTTGTCGTTGGCCGTGCCGGGAGCCCGTCGGTGAGATCCCCCGTTTCCCCGGTTGTTCGCCCTGACTGGCCCCCGATCCACCGCGCCGGATGTTGTTTCGCCATTTTCCCGTAGCCTTGGCTTGCTCTGCGGAGACCGGCGCAGGGGCCGCGGCCAGACCGCGCAACTCGCCCCAGGGGCGTCTGTCACGGCCCCTGCTCTTTGGCCGGTGTCGCCTTTTCAGGGTGAGCGACACACGCTCCAAACCCTTTAACCAAGAGGATTCAATCAATGGCTACCCACAACAAACCCGTCGCAGAACTCAGGATCGGAGCCGTCAAGGCGACCGTTTGGGAAAACGAGGTCGGCGGGATCACCCGGAACAACGTCACCTTTTCGCGCCTCTACCGCGACGAGGGCCAGTGGAAGACCACGCACAGCTTCGGCTTCAAGAACCTGCTCACCCTCGCCAAGCTCGCCGATCAGGCGCACACGCTCATCGCCGAGCGCAACGCCGAGGCGGCGCCGTCGGCCAGCGATGGCGAAGCTGCGTAAAACGGCCGCACCTTCCGGCGGCGGGTTCACCCCCGTCGCCTTTTTTTGGGACGCCCGTGCCAGAGATAGGGCGGCACGAGCTTCAAGAACAAACAATCTCCGCGCAGGATCTTTCGGCAGGTCCTCTGTATGGACCGGGCCGCGAAAGTCCGGCACAGCAAAATCTGAGGTGGGGTTTTTCGCTCGATCCCCAGGAATTTCCCGTCCGCCGCCGGGAGCCTCCGTCCGAGGACCCGAGTCAGTGGCGCAACCGACGCGATCTCGTTTTCGAAGCACTGACGCGCCATACCCTCCCGTCGAGGACCTGCCCGGCCGCGCGACGCGCCTCTGAGCGTCTCCCTCACCCGTCACCACCATCGCGATTGTGCGGCCCACAGAACTCCCGTGCTCTTCGTCTGCTTTCGCGGTAGAACCGACGCGCCTTTCGCCGTGTCGCCCTCACCCTCCAGGCGTGCGACACTGAAAACTTTCGAGCAATCCATCGTTCCAACCCTTCCGTGAACTCTCGCGAAACAAAGCAGCTTGCACAGCGTCAGAGTGACTCTCCACTTCAACATTGCGCTCAGGCCGCCGGGAATCTCGTCGTGTTCGCGAGAAATCTCCCCAAGAGCTTCGACGAGTTTCGGGTAGGGCCCCGTGCCCGACGCCTTCTTTCGTGTTTTCACGGCAACCTTGAGGCACATCGACGGCACCTCGCTCTCCAGGCGCGCCGTTTTCGATACCGCTTTCTCCAGCGCATCGGACAGCACTCCCCAAAACGCCGCGGGCATCGGGTTTTCCAGGCTCGTATTGCCCACGTCCTCGTACTCCGCGCACCTCCCCTTGCGCCATTCACGCAACGCCTGCGGGGTCGTGTCCCATATCACGATGATGTTCCTGAACGGGCAGTCCCTTCTTCTCAGCGCCATTTGCCTGACATACTCCAACCCAAGAGTCGTTCGCGTCATGAAATCGTCGACCGCGTTCTCCGCCCGGAAAGGGTCGTCTGGAGGGACCGCGAACCACAGCGGCATGCCGACCACCAGCGTCCCGTAGCCATACCTCTCCAACAGTTCATGGTACGAAGTCTTGGCCAGCTTCCTCTCAATCTGCACGATCACCTGGTCCGCGGCTCTCCGCTGTTCCATCCGCGAGGGGCGTCCCGGCCGCAGTCCCTTTCGAAATTCGTCAAAATCCACCGGATGCTTGTCGGCAATGCCGTTCCATGCCCGCATCGCTCCTTCGACCCGCGACGGCGGCACCGTTGTGAACACCTCGGTGACCTCCAGCCACTCGAATCGGTCCTCGACCCGTCTTCGCCAACCGAAGCGGACGAGCGAGGTCATGTCGGCGAGGTAGATGAACCCGTCGCCCGGGTCGTCCCTTCTTCTGCCAATCTCGGTGCGGTCCGCCCGCCAATTGAGATTCATGCCCACGAACGACTTCCGGCCAGACTTCATTTCCACGCGCCGCGCCCAGTACACTTCCCGTAGCCGGCCGGTCCTGTCCCCGTCCGGAATCGCCTCCCATTCCCGCTCTCCAGCCGCCTCCTTGGCGTAGAGGACGCTCAGACCCATCATCGACCTTTCCTTACGATGACGGGTTTCTCTTTTTTCTTCGATTCCAGGACTGTTTTGGTGGTCATAATTTGAGTTTCTCTCAAGGGATTCGAGGCCGTCTCTTTATTCGTCTATAGATTCAGGGCTTATCGCCAAGATCGTCCGGATAAATGAGTTGTGCAGAATCATGCGATCATCCCTATAACCTATTAACGTTCCGCAGTTGTGCGTGGTTGGTGGGCCGGAGAAATCCCGGTTTTTCGGGACCGTCCAGCGGATCGGCATCGTCGGCCAGGCCGTCGATGTCATCGTCTCTATCCAAGTTCTCGCTGATACCGTCCCCATCGGTATCGAGTCAATTGTGAGGATAGGGCGGGGAAAACACCCGCCACTGGAACTAATCTCGAAGTGAGACAACAACAGGAGGACGAGATTATGTTGAACGGGAACTGGTATCGGATGACTGAAAAGAAAGAGATGGAAAGCCCCTCCGAGCCGGGAATAGAGTTCGAGGCATTCAACATAAGCGAGGCGAAGTGCATCTCCACCCGGCGGCAGAAGGTGAAGGGGACCGTGCTGGTCCTAGACCCTGAATAAGCGCGATTGAGGAAGTATCGATAGTGAAAAAGTAGCGGAAGTACCCGAAATGTCCCCGTCCCGTGCGAAAAGGAATTTGCAGAATCCTGACGGAAAAGGAGGCATTTCGGGTGAACGATTATACGCGCAAGAACATGAGGAATCGCAAGCGGCGAATCGAGCGTCGGCTTGGAGAGCGGCATTGGAGGGAACAGTCGGCGCCGATGTTGTCGGCGAGTAACATGCACTATGAGATGGGCAAGCGGACGCGGGGGACGGCGGTGGGCGGCATCGGGGCGATGCATCGGGTGGCGCGGCGGACGGGTCTGATCGAGGCCATCGACGCGCGGGTGGATGTGCTGAAGCGGCATCTGCCGTATCACGAGTCGGATCACGTGTTGAACATCGCCTACAACGCGTTGACGGGAGGGACGTGTCTGGAAGACATCGAGTTGCGGCGCAACGACGAAGCATACCTGGATGCGCTGGGGGCGCAGCGGATACCGGACCCGACCACGGCGGGCGACTTTTGCCGGCGATTCGAGCCCGGCGACGTGGAGAACCTGATGGAGGCGGCGAATGAAGTGCGGCTGAATGTGTGGCGGCAGCAACCGGCCGGTTTTTTCGACGAGGCGGTGTTGGACGCGGATGGGACCCTGGCGCCGACCAGCGGGGAATGCAAGGAAGGGATGGATATCGCCTACGACGGGACATGGGGCTATCACCCGTTGTTGATTTCACTGGCGAACACCGCCGAGCCGTTATACCTGGTGAACCGGAGCGGTAACCGGCCCTCGCATGAAGGCGCGGCCCCGCGGTTCGATCAGGCGATCGGGTGGTGCCAGCGCGCCGGGTTCCATCGGATCCTGCTGCGCGGGGACACCGACTTCAGCCAGACCCGGCATCTGGATGGATGGGACGGCCAGGGCGTGGACTTCATCTTCGGTATCGACGCGAGGGCGAACCTGGTGGCGCGGGCCGATGCGCTGGAGCCGGACTGCTGGGCAGTTCTGGAGCGTGAGGCCAGATACGAGGTGGCCACCCAGCCCCGCCAGCGTCCCGACAAGGTCAAGGAACGGATCGTTCGGGAACGCGGTTTCAAGAACATTCGGTTGCGGGGCGAAGACGTGGCCGAGTTCGCCTACCGGCCCGGCGCCTGTAAGCGGGACTACCGCGTCGTGGTGGTGCGGAAGAATCTGTCGGAGGCCAAAGGGGAGTGGGTGTTGTTCGACAAGATCCGGTACTTCTTCTACATCACGAACCGTGCCGATCCCGCCGACCGGATCGTGAAGCGCGCGAATCAACGGTGCAATCAGGAGAATCTCATCGAGCAACTCAAGAACGGCGTCCGGGCCTTGAAAATGCCGGTGGGCGACCGGACCGGCAACTGGGCCTACATGGTGATGGCGTCGCTGGCCTGGACCCTGAAGGCGTGGTTTGCGCTGCTGCTTCCCGAAACCGGACGCTGGGCCCAGAAGTATCGGGCCGAGAAGCAGACCGTTCTACGCATGGAGTTCAAGACGTTCCTGAACGCCTTCATCCTCCTGCCGTGCCAACTCGTGCGTACCGGCCGGCGCATCGTCTTCCGGCTCATGGCCTGGAACCCGTGGTTGTCCGTCTTGTTCCGTGCCGTGGATGTGTTGCGTCGTCCCCTGCGATGCTGACCCGATCATGGATCTGAGCCCGGGCGGTCGAGGTCCCGGTTGCTGTCAACCCTTCAAACAGACACGGCGAGGCCCCCACTGAAACAGACGCAACACGAACCGGAGGCCGGGACAAAACGATCCCGGAACGGAAGGTTATGCCTCCAACTTTATGGCTGGGAACCGGCCGTTCGCCATCTGGTTATGCGCTTGTTTTGGGCCTAGAGGAATTGACGGGCAGGCCGCACGTTGTGTCAATCAAAGACGAGCTTGGAAAATGGGCGGACGCGGAAGAGACACTCGACTAAGGGGCCAGCGCAGATCGGGACGTTCTTCTTCTCGCGCTTCCGTTCTGTCTTGCTCGGGTTGGATCCAGTTCGGGGCTGGGCACTGTTTCCATCCAATCCCGCAGTCGATCGGGGACCCCCGGCCCGGATTCCGGTTCTTTCCCGCGTTCCTAACCGTCTTTCATCTGCGACGAACAGGAAGTGTCAGAAAAGCACCCGGTAGGCCTGACCTGATCCGAAAAGGTCACGCTTCCCTGCCCGTCAGCTTGCGCCATAGCCAGTAACCACCGTATCTGATCACAAGCACCAACAGGACCGCGAGGATGACCACCCGCAGTAGGTTGTAAAGGATCATCCCGAATACCAACTGGATCGTGCCGAGCAGCACCGCCAGCACGGTTTGCCACCAGTACACAGCCGCCAGCAAGACAGCGATCGGAACCACCATCAACGATTTGTTCTTCAAAATACTTTTGATCCTCTAAGAAAACCGCACCTCCGGTCGCTGCCTTCAAGAAGCTGAAGCATCGGCTCTGCTGCGATTCTTCGAGTTGCCTGTTGGGTGTTGCTTCCATGCTGATTCCGACTGCCATTGGTTTTTATCTTAAATAAGGTTCTTTTCCGAGTCCGATTCTGGTCTCTAACAGTTAATTTTCACAGGTCTTTAGGAAAGAAATACAAGTAACATAAGCTATTAAAGGATTATCTCTATATAAGATGCTTACCCGTTTATGCGTAAGAAACTTACCCGTTTATGCGTGGATGAAGAGCTAAACTAAACATTTGAATCGATAAAGAAACTTACCCGTTTATGCGTGGAAAGATCTTCAGGATCACAGACATCTGTGGATAACAATCGAACTCTCAGCAGCCCGTTGTGGGCCCTTTGGGGAGCAGGAACTACCTTGTCGAACGTCAATAGAATTCCGGCTCCTGCTACCACCTAAAGGTGAAGATTCTGAACGTGTTTTGACTCGGCCTGGGTCTGCTGAAGTTCAGGGCCTTGTACTGCTGGGGCACGGTGGACCAGCCCTCGTAGATGTCGCCGCCGAAGTAGAAGCGCCGCGTCGTGTCGGGCTCCGGGGTCGGACGGCCCGTCACAAAAAGCGGGTAGGAACGCTCCGGCTGAAGCGGGCCGGTTTGATCGTCATGCGGCACGTACTCCGTGCGACCGTCGCCGTCGATGTCCGCTCGAATCCAGTCGAGATGGAGTAGGCGATGGGAGCTTCGGTCGGCGATCATGCCGCGGAGCTCGGCGTTGACTCGCGAGATGATCGACTCGGCGATGGGCCCCACGCGTTCGAGAGCCACGCCAACCAGATCGAGGGCGAACCGCGGCTGTCGTGGTGCGTTGGTGAACGGCGACCACGCTGTCGACACGAACTGCAGCTGTCGACCCTGCGCTGCTGCCATGATCGGTATGGCGATGATGGGGAGTAGCAGCGCTCCGGTCGTCCACCGGATCGAACGGAGAAGCAGTGTTTGGCGCATGGGTCGTGAACTCATGCCGCAAAGTCTAGCAGCACTGATGGGCCGGGTAAGAATATTCGAAGATCTATTCCACGCGTTGGGTGCGCGTGGGAGCGATGGCGGGTCTCGAGGGCATGAGGATCAGCACGGCCCTGGCTGTGGAGTAGTTCAATTGCGGCCAGGCGGTCTTGATCTTCCTCAGCTCCGGCATCCCTTGAGGTCAATCCTCACAAGACTTCTTAGGCATGGGGAGTACAGAGGTTCTGGATGGCCAGATGACGATACGGCCGCGATCCAGCGTGTACTTGAAATCAGGGTAGAGCGCCTTGATAACGCGTAGGTGCTGTAGCGCCTTAGTTCGGAATCTGTCGACGGATTTGTATCCAGACCCAAATTGCGCGTGCATAGCCCTCCAGCTGATTGCTGTAGCACTCTTCATGTTGAAGACCTTGTACGTGGCAAAGGCGTAGAGATCGAGCGCCAGTGAAGATTGTTTCATCTCACGGAGAATTCTCATATCAACAGGGAAAGCCTTGCGCATGTCCTCGTAGATCTGCGGACTAAGGTCGATATAGCTAGGAAAGAGATTAGTTTGCGCCGCATCAGTGCCGGCGTTCCACCATAGGTGCCAATGTTCGGCAAAAAACTGATGTCCACCAGCATCGGCTTGACTGCCGCCATAGCCGAAAGCGATTTTCGCGTGAACCAAGGCGTGAATCTGCTTTCGCAGGGCAGTGATGGTGCCCCATCGCCCCCCTGTGGGAACCAGTCCCAACTCGGCCATAAAGGCCGAAAGGGTGTAGCGGTTCTGCTGCGCGTCTCCCAGGAAGACGCGCGAACTTTTGGTCCTACGGACCTCGCGAGCGATGTAGGAGCAACACAGGCGCGGATAGGAGCCATACGGATAGCCCCAGCTATCAACGTCGCCAAGATCAGTGTCAAGCTTGGCTCCAGGCTCAATCATGATGAAGTAGTTGCCCGACCGGCGCACGTACGCCCGTATATCGCCAGGGTTGGAGTGGGGTAAGGTGCATTGCACAACGCCGCGTGGCCAGTAGGACACGTCGTCGCGCTCTTGGGGCGAGGTGTCCTGGACTTGTCCGGCCGCATCCATGAATCGTGATTCCCTCTTGGTTAGTTTGGGAATGCTGGTGATATTGACGATGTCTTTGCTGTGATCCAAAGAGTGCTACTTTGCATGAATGCGTTACGGAAAAACTCTACAAGTCCAAGTCCAACTCTTTGAGGGCCTGCGCGTTCAAATCTAAATTGCGAGTGCCCACAAGATTATGTTTTCTGCTCAGTTGGCGCGATCTCCGGTTTGCCGTATTTGGCAAACAGGTCGTTGAAGCTCTCAAAGATAAGTTGCTGCAGCGTTATGCCCTGCTCAGCCGCAAGAGCCTTCACCTGATTGCGCACGGGTGGGGGGCACTCGATCGAAAGCGAGACGCGCTTTAATACGGGCTTTGACGCCGCGGTTGGCATGACTTTTTGAGCTGTGGGAGTTTGAGGTGTGACGCGGTGACGGGTGCCGCCGCTAGCGTCAACGAGTGCGAGAGATAAGTCGGTTTCTTTAGTCTTAGGCATTTCCTGATTTCCTGTTGTCACGATTTGCCGGTTTCCTGTTTTCTTAGAAACGCTGCGATATATCCGTAGAGCTTGCGACTTTCTTCGGCAGCCTTGCCGTGCGGTTGGTATTCGAGCACTGCCAGCCCAGCCACGGCGGCGTCCCCAAAGGCTGCGCGATGACCTAGGGTCGGTGGACAAACTGGTACACCCAATCCTTTAATGGCATTGCGCGTCTGCTCTGCCCTCCGTCCCCTAGACGGTACTGCGTTCAAAAGCGCTATCGTTGGCCTACCGCCTGCGATTGCGATGAGCCTTTGACTGTTGGGCACGGTCTCCAAATCGTAAATTTGTGGCCGGCACGGAATGAGGACGAGATCAGCGTGCTGAACGGCCATGTGTGAGGACTGCTCTGAGCGTGGCGGGGTGTCGATCAAAACTAGGTCGACGCCCCGCTCGCGGGCCTTGGCAAGTGTGTTGGGCAAGCGCGATGGCTGTGCATCAATCACAAGGGGAGTTGTGATGCCCTGTCGCTGCCGACGGCGGTCGCTCCAATTGCAAGCGGTCCCCTGCGGATCGAGATCGATGATCACTGCCGTTTTACCTGTCTGCTCGGCCGCAACGGCGAGGGTGATTGCGGTCATAGACTTGCCGACGCCCCCTTTTTGGCAAAGCAGTGCAATTGTATTCATTTGATGCGTTCCTGTTGTCAGGAAATCCTGAATCCAGGTTGTGCTGTTAACATGGTTACTCGAGTTCCAGTTACCTGGAAATCCTGAACTCTAAGTATGGTCGAAGATGCTACTCAAAAACAAGGGAGATCCCGGTTTTGCGGATACCAAGCGCCAACTCCAGCAGCGCCGGTTCAAGCATGCTCCGATGAAGGTTGCGCACCGTCGATGCGCCGTACTCTGGCTTCGAACCTGGGCAGATACCGGATCCGCCAGAACAAAAGCGGGATAATAAATGCCAGATAAAGAAACAGAGAAGAAGAGGCGGAAGCGTCGGACGAGTCTGCAGGACCTCGAAGACACCACGGGGATCGGCCGGGTCCCGGTTCACTAGTTCGGCAACCTGGTCGACCTGTCGAACTCCGCCATGAGCCGGCGCCTCTCCGGTGAAGTGGAAATGATCACGGAGGAAAGCGAAATGATCGGGGAGGCGATCAACGCGATCCGGGCGGCGAGCGAAGCGGTCGAGGAGGTCCGGGAAAAGGTCTTCGACGAGTTTCGCGCATTCCGGAAGGCTGGAGAATTGGAATGATGAAGCCTGACCGGAGAGATAGCGTCCATTCAATATGAATGATAATGTCCTTTATCGTTCATGGCCAATTCCCGCCTCAATGTCCATGAAATCATATAATGCCGGATCGCTCCCTGACGCGGAGTAAAATCAGAGCCCGCACGATGCCTCCCAATCCCACATGGTTTCCCCGACTTCCAGAAATTCTCGACGTGCTCCGCAACATGGAGGCGAGCCACCTCGACCGCTAGCAGCCTGTCGGACTAGGACCCAGTCGGAAATCTAAGTCATTCATATGACTGTGTTTACAGTTTCGATCTGAAAAGGGCTATCGTTGAAAACAAAGGACTTACGTCGAAAGTCCGACAGGCTGCTAGGCCGTCGAGACACTCTTCGGCGTTGGGGAATGCCGCGCCCGGTGAAGAGAGCGCGTACTTGCTCGTGATGCTTCGTTCTGAATTTGAGGGCGTTTGCGTCGCGGTCCGGAAGGACGGCGGACCACCCGCGTGCTAAGCTCCGGACATCTGTCAGCGGTTGACGAGTTGGTCCAGATGAGTGCCAGACGGGCTTAATTGAGCCAGTCACCTTGGTCGGAGGCGGCGCTTCGGCGCTCGTGACAGTCGCCGTGTACTTGTCCGCAGCGTCCGCGCACAATGCATTGGTCGTGGCGGCTGGCGCCTCGCCTCGTTCCTACATGCAACAACAATCGACAAGTTTTATCCTGAATGCCCCGCGACGCCGTCATCGTGGGGCCCGACTGTCCGGGAAATCAGGAGCAGTACACGCAGAACCCGATGCGAAGCGCTGTCCCTCGTCCAAAACCCCC
This sequence comes from Terriglobia bacterium, assembly GCA_965263045.1. Taxonomy (GTDB): domain Bacteria; phylum Acidobacteriota; class Terriglobia; order 20CM-2-55-15; family 20CM-2-55-15. The sequence continues at coordinate 46,274 of CBDHGK010000023.1, read as the reverse complement.
TCTTGCGGTCTGGGGTCGAAAGATGCGGTCTTTTCGATGGTTTGGGCATGCGATAAGAGTGTGTTCGAAACCATAGTTTATTCACAGAAGGCCCGCAATGCTGTAACGGGATTGATGCCAGCGGCAAACACGATGGGGCCGATTACTTCGCAATCAGAAATGAAGTTTTGATTTTTTTGGAGACCGCAGGAGATATATGAAGTATGATGTGATATTGTATATGGCGATCATGCATTGAACTCAGGGGCCGCGCGTCACTCATGGTCACGTCTATCGAGTTTCCCATTCTCATCAAGCAAATCCGCGACGCGACTGGATTGACCCAGGAACAACTTGCCAGAGAACTTGGTGTCACGTTCGGTACCGTGAACGGATGGGAAAACGGGAAACATCGCCCCAGTCCCCTGGCTGCACGACAAATCGTGCGCACGGCTGCCGCATCCGGCGTGGTGGCCGGTGAGTCTTTTGATGGTCCTGACCGATCTCCTGCCGATCCCGCTCGCGCGCGAGGGACTCGTCGAACCAGGCGAAATGGGGAGCGTCGGAGCAAATGAGCCGGAAGACGGAATTGACCTCCAAGATCAAGCCGCGCCCCGAGCCCGACACTGCTGACTGGTCACCCCACACCAGCGAGCGGCGTGATTTCTACCACCGTACACGCAGGTATCCTGCGTCCGTCCGCCTGTGGCGCACAGCAATGGTGAAAGGGGTCCTCGCCGAACCAGAGCGCTACCCCTTGGTCGCAGGTGAGACGAGCCAGCAAGCTCGTTCTCGAGTTGATGAAGGCATCAGCTTCATTCGAGAGGTCGCCCGGATCCTGTCAGTTCTCCATGGGACTCCAAGCCTAGGGAACAAGAAGGACCCCGTCGATGAGCTCGTGTACATCATCCTGGCGAGAAAAACGCGTGAGGGCGCGTACCAGGAAACTTACGAGAAACTGAAGCGCGCGTTTCCCAGCTGGGACCTACTCCTGTCGGCGCATAGGCGACGGGTGGAGAAACTCATCTATTCGGGTGGGCTGGCCGCGAAGAAGACGGACAGCCTCTTCGGCGCTCTAGCCAGGCTCAAGGAGACGTTCGGCACGTGCACGCTGGATCCGGTCAGCGACTGGTCAAATGTAGAGTTGTGCCAGTTCCTGTGTTCGTTGCCGGAGATAGAAAATAAGAGCGCGTACTGCATCATGATGTACTCGCTCGATCGCCAGGTCTTTCCAGTCGATACCCACGTCGGACGCGTCCTGACCAGACTTGGTCTCTATAGAGCACTAGGCTTGGATCTCGAAGGTCTTGATCACAAACAACTCCAGAACGTTCTGGCTGAGCTGATACCCCCAAGTCTTCGGTATTCCTTGCATGTCAACCTGCTGGTACACGGTCGGGAGGTTTGTACCGCTCAGAGGCCGAAGTGCGTGCGGTGCGATCTGAGAAACTTCTGCGCCACGTACCGTCGGCAAGCGGCGTCGGAAGCCGGAGCATCTGGAGCACCAACGGTGGTGGATCTGTTCTGCGGCGCCGGCGGGCTCTCCGAGGGATTCGGAAGAGCCGGATTTCAGATTCTACTCGCTCTCGACAGCGACCCTGTTGCACTGAAGACGTACCGGCTGAACCATCCTTACGTGCCAGATGACAGGGTTCTGTGCCGGGAGATCCAAACCTTGGAGCCTGGTGAACTAAAGAGACTCTCTGGCCGGCGAACGATCGATGTGCTGGTCGGTGCGCCGCCCTGTCAGGGCTTCTCGCAGGCGGGGTTTCGCTCAAGGAAGACGCTGCTCCGCTATAGGATGGCGACCGACGAACGCAATTACCTTTTCGAATACATGGTTGGCGCGGCTCTTGAGTTGAAGCCCCGGATCTTTCTCATGGAGAACGTGCCGGGCATGAAGTCTGCAAAGCTTGGTGGCGCTTCGTTTCTGGAGAACGCTGCGGCGATCCTGGAGAGCAAGGGAGGATACCGGACCGCCATCTGGAAGCTCAACGCCGCGGCCTTCGGCGTCCCGCAGGAGCGTGTGCGCTATTTTCTGGTGGCCACGAGAGGCAAGAGTCTCCCAGCGTTTCCTGAAGCTGACTACCAGGCCTCTCAGCAGGAGGTTCCCCCGGACGCGCTTCCTCCGGTAACTCTGGATGAGGCGATCTTCGATTTACCAGAGCGCGCCGCGGATGCGGGTGCAGCTGTGGCCCGCTGGACATCAGATCACGCCACGACGGACAAACGATCCCGGCGATATCTGTCGAAATTCAGAATCCTGGACGGGTCTGAACTGCTTTACAACCATACGGTGCGCTACCACAACCCGCGAGACCTGGAACTCTATGGACTGCTGCGGCCGGGTGAGGACAGCGTACATTTTCTCGAGCGTCACCAGCGGACCGATCTGATGCGCTACCGCTCGGACATTTTCGATGACAAGTACGCAAGGCTCAGCGGAAGGACTCCGTGCAAGACGATCGTGGCTCATCTGGCGAAGGACGGGAATGGCTACGTCCATCCCACGCAGCCACGCTCCATTACAGCGCGAGAGGGTGCGCGGGTGCAGTCATTCCATGATCGCTACATTTTCTGCGGAGCTCCGAGTGATCAGTGGCGGCAGCTTGGAAACGCGGTTCCACCTGTGTTGTCCGAAGCCGTCGCGAAGACCTTCAAGAGGCTCCTGGAGAGCAGAGGTAGAAGGTGAAGAACAGTCGGCTAAGTTCAGTCACATTTCGTCCGCGCGCCCGGCTCATGAAGCTGATCGGAGCCGAACTCATCAGCGATGAAGTTGTAGCGCTCGTCGAACTGGTCAAGAACGCACATGACGCCGATGCCACGGAGGTCACGATCGAGTTCAAGGCGGTTACCGAACCTGGAGGATCGATCACTGTGTCCGACAATGGGCACGGCATCGACCGAGAGACGCTCCTGGGGCGCTGGATGGAGCCAGCGAACGCTTGGAAGCGTGACAAGAGTGATCGGACGAAGAAGGGCCGCCGTTTCCTGGGAGAGAAAGGTGTCGGGCGTTTTGCGGCGGACAAGCTGGCGGCCCACCTTGAAATGAGGTCGCGCTGCCCGAGGTCGACGCAGGAGATCCGTGCCTTCGTGGACTGGGACCGGTTCGACAACGACGACCTGATGCTCTCCGATGTCCGCTGTCACTGGCGGATGGAACCTGGAACCAAGAAGCGCTGGAACGGCACCGTTCTCACTCTGTCGCGCCTGCGGACCGCCTGGAACGAACGGATGTTCCGACGGTTGAGTACGCGTCTAGCGCGCTTGATCACGCCGTTCTCAGACCTCTCGGACTTCCGGGTGACGATCGTGTCCGATGAGTTTCCCGACTATGGGGGGGGACTGGAGATGCCGTTCCTGGAACGGGCGCCTTACGCGATCGACGCGAGTTTTGACGGTGGAAACCAGATCGCGATCAGACTCGGCGGGTCCAGACCAGAGAAGTACAGCTGGAACGGGAGTGGTGAGCTGCGTTGCGGGCCTGTCAGGGTCCAGCTCTTTGCCTTTGATCTCGACGCACTGGCACGCGTCGGCCCGGTCTCGGAATTACGGGCGTGGCTGAAGCAGTGGACGGGGATCAGTATCTACCGCAACGGCTTCAGGGTCTGGCCGTACGGCGAACCCCACGACGACTGGCTCCGGCTAGATCAGAGGCGCGTGAACAATCCGGTCGTTCGGCTGAGTAACAATCAGCTCGTAGGGTCGGTACATATCTCGAGAGATGCCAACCCCAAGTTGCGGGATCAGACCAACCGCGAGGGGTTACTCCAGAACAGGGCGCTTGAGGATCTACGGCGACTCCTGTATTTCGTCCTTCAAATGCTGGAAGCTGAGCGTCAGAAGATTAGACACCCGGCCGGACGAATTGAGTTACCCCAGAGTCCTTCAGGAAACGGGGGCGGATCCCCATACGCCGAGCTGGAGCGGGTGACACAAAAGGCCGAAGGCGCCCTCAGGACAGAACTCGAGCGTGTGTGCCGGGATCTGAGAGAAACCCGTGCCAGCGAGGCACTCAGGCAACAGAAACTTATCAGCCAGTACACCGACCTTGCCGCCCTCGCCCAGCTGTCGAGCAGCGTGCGGACGGCAGTCCAAGAACCTTTGGCACGCGTACGGGTGGCCGCCGAATCCCTTCAGGGAAGTTTGAACGGAAGCGGCAGTCGGGCGCTACGCTCGGAGTTCAGATCTCTGCGGACCAACGTCGACGCGATCGACGCGCGCATGAAGATGCTCGCCTTAGTCGAGGGCAATGAAGGGAACAATCGGCGGCGAACCATTAACGTTGCGTCGGAGTTCAACCGCTTCGCGGCAATGGTGCGCCCCCTCATGGAGGAGAAGGAGGTGACATTCGACACCAGCATTCCGGATGGCAGCATCCTGCGGGCCGAAATGCGACCAGAGTTGTTCCTGCGGCTGCTGCTCATCCTTGCTACGAATTCCCTGGACTGGATTGACAGCGCCCGGCGCCGCCAGATTTCTGTGGCCGCAACAGAGGCCGATGATCGGTGTGTCGTCACCTTTTCAGACACTGGCCCGGGCATCCCGGCGGAATACAGAGACCGGGTCTTCGACCCCTTCTTCTCCGGCAAGGAACAGGGCCAAGGCCTCGGGTTGGCGGTGGCAAAGGATATGGTCTCGGCTCACGGAGGTGTAATCGAATTGATAAAGCGGGGCCGTCCCGGAACCCATATCCAGTTTGATCTTCCACGAAAACGCCCCCGGGCGACTTTTGATCGCTGAAGTGCAGCAAGATGCTCGTTCCCCGGATGGATTTCTCAGGTTCGCATTCCTAGAACTCGAGAACAGGCAGTACACCATCGGAAACTGTGGGAAGCAGGGCCGTACAGATGACAAGACCAGGCGTCAACGAAGATTGTGACTTTGACGATGTCGCACCTGAGCCCTCGTCGATGATCGAATCCATGCGGGCGCATGGCTACACCTTACCCGCAGCTATTGCAGATCTGATAGATAACAGCATTGCAGCGAGGGCTCAGAACGTCTGGCTCGTATTCGAGTGGGAAGGGCAGCGATCCTGGATCCGGATTGCCGACGACGGGGAGGGTATGGGCCAAGATGTCCTGCGCGCCGCCATGCGCCTCGGCAGCCGGCACCCCCTCGACGAACGAGAGCCTGAAGACCTGGGGCGATTTGGTCTTGGACTCAAGACGGCGTCTCTCTCTCAGTGCCGCCGCCTGACGGTTGCCTCCACAACCGATCAAACCCATGTGCGCAGGTGGGATCTGGATCATCTCGGAAGACCTAAAGTGAAAGGTTGGCAGCTACTGAAATCGCCAGCTCCCGGATCGGAGTATCTGCTGGAAACCGACGACGTTACGGATCATGGGACTGTGGTCCTGTGGGAAGTCATGGACCGATTGGTGAGCCTCGCAGGCTCGGATTCCGCTGCAGCCCGCAGCCATTTCTTTCGACTAGTTGAGCAAGTGGAACTTCACCTTGCGATGGTATTTCATCGGTACCTCGCGGGCCCCAAACCCCGTTTGACTATCAATCTCAATGGGAACCGAGTTAACGCATGGGATCCGTTTCTAGAACACCATGCGGCCACACAAGCGTACCCGATTGACCCGATTACGCTAGGGGCGGACAGGATAACCGTGAAGGGTTTCGTTCTTCCACATAAGGATCGGTTGGGGCATTCCGATCATGCTGGCGTGTCAGGGCCGGCAGGGTGGAATGCCCAGCAAGGTTTTTACGTCTACCGTAACGAGCGCCTGATCCTACCCGGAAGCTGGCTCGGGCTTGGGAAGGGACGGCCCTGGACGAAGGAGGAACACTACAAGTTGGCAAGGATCCGTCTCGACTTCTCGAACTCGATGGATCATCTCTGGCAGATCGATGTCAAGAAGTCGACCGCTGTTCCACCCGCCGCAATCCATGATCGACTTTACGGCCTCGCGAGTGACGTACGCCGGAGAGCCAGGGAAGTGTATGCGCATCGTGGTCGGTACGGCCGACGAACCACGCGTGACACTCCCTCGCGCCCGTGGCGCACTTTTCGCAGAGATGGTGTGGTCGGCTATCGCATCGATCGGACACACCCTCTTGTCCAGAGCGTGTCAAGGGCGACTTCCGGCGATCTCCGCGAAGAACTAGACGCAATGCTCAAGATCATCGAGGAAACCGTTCCAGTGCAGCAGATCTGGTTGGATGCCGCAGAGCACCCCGATGCCCCATCCGCGCCATTTGAAAGTACGGACGACGTGAAATTACGTCGCGTGGTCGAGATTGCATACAGAGGTTTGCGACGTCACGGGAAGCTGTCACACGAAACCGCTGTCGCTCGCTTACTCTCCTCGGAGGAGTTCATGAATGACCGGGCGGTGGCGATCATTGGCACGCTCAAAGCGGAGACCTGAGACATTGGGAACGGACTATAACGATGCTCGAACGTTTGTGAGCGTCAAACTTAACCGCCTGATCGGGAACCCTCCCCGAGTCTTGGAACGGCATGAGATAGAACAGGTCGTGCATGAGACGCTTGAGTTCCTTGAACTCCAAGAGGTCGATGCTGGGATGCTTGTTGCCGAGCTTGAGCGCTCGTTTGCCACCTTGATCGGTGAAGAACGCCTTCTGTCTTCGGATGAGGATGGGTACGAACCTTGGCTACAGAGCCGGAAGGCCGAAATCGAGTGGGTTTACTGGCGCAGATACGAGCAGTTTCTTCTTGAACAGGGCTGGGCAAAACGCACTTTACTGAAGCTTGACGAGACAACTGACCGAGTGCTTGGCCTGCTCACGGCACCTGATCGGACCAGCCCATGGGATCGTCGTGGAATGGTTGTCGGTCACGTTCAAGCAGGGAAAACGTCTCACTACATCGGCCTCATTGCGAAGGCCGTGGATGCTGGCTACAAACTAATCGTTGTCTTGGCAGGCTTTCACAAGAGTCTCCGTAGCCAGACGCAGATAAGGCTGGAGGAAGGATTCGTCGGCTACGACCCCACCGACGTAACTCCCGGTGGTGGTGTCAGGGCTACTGGCGTAGGACGGATCGATGCGACAGTCCGGCCCGACACTCTGACCACCAGGGCCGACGGTGGGGACTTCAAGAGACAGCTGGCCAATCAGCTGGGCATCGTGCCCGGCGGTAAGCCGCTTCTTCTGGTCATCAAGAAAAATGGTCCGGTACTCAGGAATCTGCTCGCCTGGCTCAGGTCTGTGGCCAACGGTACTGACGAGCATGGCAGACGCTACCTCAAGGACATATGTCCAATGCTCGTGGTGGACGATGAGTGTGACCAGGGGAGTATCGACACCAGGGAAGGAGCCTTTGACGAGGATGGGAATGTAGATGAAGAACACGATCCGACAACCTTGAACAGACGCATTCGTGAACTCCTCGAACTGTCTAACAGGCGCGCCTACGTCGGTTACACAGCTACACCCTTCGCGAATATATTCATCCACGAGAGCAGTCGAGCCAAAGACATTGGTGAGGATCTCTTTCCTCGAAGCTTTATCCTGTCGCTGCCCACACCCTCCAACTACGTCGGGGCAACCAGAATCTTCGGCGGCGAGGATGGGAACGGGAACCCGACGCCAGGGCTGCCGATCACAAGACACGTCACCGACCACGCAGCAAGCCCGGGCCTCAGGGAAAGAGAAGGCTGGCTGCCACCGCTTCATAACAAGGGACACACACCTCGATTCGCAAGTGCGATCGCCCTGCCGCCGTCCCTGCAAGGTGCGATTCGCTGTTTCATTCTTTCTACCGCTACGAGAAAGGCTCGTGGATATGAAACAGCTCACAACTCAATGCTCGTTCACGTGACCCGATTCACTGCCGTACAGGAACAAGTGGTTGAACAGCTGAAAGAGGAAATGGCAGAGGTCAGGCGCTGCATGAGATACACCTCCGACACCATTCGCAACGAGTTTCGAACACTCTGGGAAACTGACTATGTTAGAACGACGGCAGAAATAGATGAGAAGGACTGTCCACCGCACGAGTGGAGTGAGATTGATGCGCGACTCGATGCTGTCATTGAGTCGATCGAAGTTCGGACGATTCACGGACTATCAGGTGAGGTCCTTGACTACGTAAGCCACAGAGAACATGGCCTGAATGTGATCGCTGTCGGTGGCGACAAGCTGTCCCGCGGACTCACACTCGAAGGCCTCACCGTCAGCTACTTTTTGCGCGCGTCACGCATGTACGACACTTTGATGCAGATGGGCCGCTGGTTCGGATATCGCCCTGGCTGTCTGGATTTGTGTCGACTATTCAGCACCACCGATCTGATCGACTGGTTGAGTCACATAGCAGTTGCGAGTGATGAGCTTCGAGACGACTTCAATCGCATGGCGATCAGCGGAGCGACACCGAAGGAGTTCGGGCATCGTGTTCGATGCCATCCGCTGCTGTTGGTCACGTCGCGTGTCAAGATGCGGCATGGACAGAACATTCGCGTGACTTTCGCTGGCGATATCTCTGAGACGATCAACTTCCGACGCGATCTGACGACGGTCGATAAGAACTGGGCCGCTGGACAAAAACTGGCGGAACAGCTCGACCGCCAGGGAAGGATCAGCAAAGCTGGTACCTCACCGAACGCTCGTGTCTGGGACGGCGTGTCGGCTGAAGGCGTACTCGAGTTTCTGGGCTCGTACACAGGACACGAGGCCTCTCAGAAGTGCATCCCATCGCTGCTGTCGGAGTACATTCGCGCCGAGGTGGACTCCGGAAGGCTTGTCGAATGGACTGTTCAGCTGTGTTCAGGAAACGTTCCAGGCGAGAACGCTAGACTTGGAAAGGAGGAAGTACCACGAGTCAAACGGGGTTACTACTTGGGTCGAGACGTTACCCAACCCACGGAGAAGGATAACGCCCGCAGGGTCTTGGAGGAGGAGAACCACTATCGAATCCGACGGCTTGTCAATCCGGAGGATGAACAGGCCGGGCTTAGTGAGTCACAAGTCGAAGAGGCTACCCGCATGACCCTTCGGGAATGGAAACAGGATCCTCGTGGGCGTGAGAAACCGAATCGGCCATCTGGACCAAATCTAAGGAAAGTCCGCCCTGTCAACAAAGGGCTGCTCCTCCTGTATCCAATCAATAGCACGGGCAATGTGGAGGCTGAGGCGGAACATATTCCAGTGCTTGGGTTTGCGATCAGTTTCCCGCTGGTGGACTCCGGACAGGCGTCAACCGTCTCCTATCAAGTGAATAACGTCTACTACCAACAAGAGCACGGACGAACACCCTGAACCGAGGAGGCCTCGAATTGAGCGAACTATCGAAGGCGTGGTCAAAGCTCGAGACCGTGATCGGTGAAGGCACAGGGTTCGTTCGACTTCGTTTGAGCGAGCCATCCCAGCCAGCGGTGTACGCTGGACGCCGCCGAAGTGATGGATTTGAGGCTGTGCTGCTTGAGGTCAAGACCACAGCCTTGCCGTCAGGTCTCGACCTCCCAAGGGCAGGTGGGCTCGAGATCCGGGGTATCCAGACTGTATCTGGGCACGGTGGGCGGACATGTTTTCACGTTGTTGTGTCGGTCGAACGCTACCGAGGGGTCTTTGCCCCGCTTGCACTGGACGTCGTAGCCAGCGTTCTTACGGCCCAAGATGATGAAGCGGCAGTCAAACGTTTCGTAGCGAGGATTGAGCGGTGGCAGTCTTTTCTTCGTCAGTTTGGTTCGGAGGGGCTTTCGGACGAGGCCCAACGCGGTCTATTTGGCGAATTGTGGCTGCTTGAACTGCTGCTCGACGAGGGGCTTTCGGACACGATTGTGGTCAACCGGTGGCGTGGACCAAACAGAGATGCCCATGACTTTCAACTACCGGCTGCCGCTGTGGAAGTGAAGACGACGAAGACCGGCACGCCAAAGGCAATTCCGATCAGCGGAGTCAAGCAACTAGATGACCGTGGCTTACCCGGCTTGTTCCTGTACTTCCTTCAGGTCGAGGAAAGTGCCAGCGCCGAGCTGTCGCTACCAGAGTTGGTCGGCCGGCTCAGGAACAGGATCGACGATGCTTGTCGTAACCAGTTTGATGAACGGCTCTTTCAAGTCGGTTATACCGACCAGCAATTCGACGAAGGCACCTTGCAGCGATACACCGTTCGCCGACACCGGTGGTTCCAGGTGACTACTGGATTTCCGCGATTGTTGGAGCCGGATCTCCCCGCTGGGGTCGTCGACGTCAGATTTTCTGTTGCCCTGGCCCACTGCACGCCCCACGAGCGCAATGGGGAGGACGTGATGTCTGTTCTGTCGGGTCAGAATTCATGAGTATCGACAGCCATGAGATCTCGGCATTTCTGGCGCAGCTCCATGCCAGGGTTTCTGACAGGAGCACGGAGGTTACAGGCGACGCAGGGGAGGAGGTGCTTGGAGCAGCGTTTCGGGAGGCGGCATTTACCCAGGTTGTGCTCGAGATGCTCGAGGATCTAGGACAGGTGAGCGGCGCTGAGGACTGCTTCTTCGAGAAGCTTGTCGGTCGACACAAGGTTTGTGTGAATGGCTGGAACTTTGAGGAGGACGAAGCACAGCTTGACGTCATCACCACGATCTTGCGTGAGCCCGATTCTCCTCCGACGGTACCACGCGGCGAGTTGCTTCGTGCGGCGAGACAGGCTAGTCATTTGATTCCAGTCGCTGGAAGGGAGTTTCACAAGGAAGTCGAGCCCGCCTCTGATGTGTTCGCGATGCTCCAACGTGTTCACGAGGTTATGGATAGGATCGAACGGGTTCGGCTGATCGTCTTGGTGGACGGTACCGCGGTAGATCCAAGCGGGTTAGAAGTGGATCTGGAAGGAGTGGAGGTACAAATCGATGTGTGGGACCATCAGCGGCTGTTCCGGGCCCAAGCTTCCGGTCTTCCGTACGAACCAATCACTATCGACATCGAGGAGCGACTTGGTGAGTCACTACCTTGCCTTGAGGTTCCAGCGGAGACGGCAGACTACAGAGTGTATCTGGCGATCGTTCCCGGCACACTTCTCCACAGCCTGTATCACGAGTTCGGATCCCGTCTTCTGGAGCTCAACGTCCGCTCTTTTCTGATGCTGCGTGGGAAGGTGAACAAGGGCATCAGGAAGACCATCCTCGAACAACCGGAACGCTTCATGGCGTACAACAATGGCCTGTGCATAACTGCAGGATCCTTGGCCCTAGCTGACCGTTCAGACGGTGGAATGGCGATCCGCGGTATTACGGGAATGCAGATAGTGAACGGTGGTCAAACCGTCGCGACGATTCACCGTGCAGTGCATGTGGACCGCGCAGACCTCTCCCGAGTCTTCGTTCAAGCCAAGATCACCGTGGTCAACGAAGAACAGATCGGCACCCTCGTTCCTCTAGTCAGCCGGTTTGCAAATTCTCAGAACAAGGTCAACGAAGCCGACTTCTCAGCCAACAGCAAGTATCACGTCAAGCTACAGCAGTTGTCGGAGACGGTGTGGTGTCCAGGGGAGGCCACCCGTTGGTTCTACGAGCGAGCACGCGGTCAGTATCAAGTAGCGCGAGCCCGTGACGGTACGACACCAATGCGGAAGAAGGCCTTCGACAGTAGGACCCCATCGAAGCAGAAATTTGACAAGGTCCAGCTAGCCAAATACGCGAACACATGGAGCCAATTGCCGCATGTAGTCAGCAGAGGTGGCCAGAAGAACTTTGCAGCGTTCACCCAGTGGCTTGCTCGCGAGTACGGTGACGACTGGGAACCAGATACTGCTTACTACACGGAGGTGGTCGCTAAGGTGATCATTTACAAGACCGCGGAAAAGATAGCGCGCAAGCATGCATTCACCGGATATCGGGCGAACGCGGTTACGTACACCGTTGCGCTGTTCTCTTGGCGTACCGCGGGACGCGTCGACCTCTCGGCGATCTGGGATGCCCGGCAAGTATCACCAACTCTTGAGTCGGTTCTTCACGACTGGATGCCCGAGATTCACGAGGCGATCGTGCAAACTGCCGGGGACAGAAATGTAACGGAGTGGTGCAAGAGGGAGGAATGCTGGAGAGAGATCCAGACTATTGACCTCAACCTGCCACGAGAACTGCTGGATGAGCTCTCGGAAGGCCAGCCGCTGCCAAATGTGGGTGCCCACTCCGGCCAATCCGGGAAACTGTCCGAAAAAGACCGCGAGAGCATCGCAAGGGTTATGCAGGCCGGACCGGAGACTTGGCTTCACGTCGTCAAGTGGGGCACTTCGTCCGGGAAGCTAAAGACATGGGAGCTCGGAATCGCTACCACCCTCGCCAGCTATGCCGCCATGGAGTGGACCAAGGTTCCTTCGGCGAAGCAGGCCAAACACGGAGTGCGGATGCTGGCAGAGGTCGAACATCTCTAATCGTCCATTGGACTTGCACACCACGATGTAGGGGGCACCTCACGAAACGGAACAAATCGTACGCTAAGACCGATTGAGCAGTGGTAGGAGCCAGAAGTAGCCCTGTTCGACTTCCTTGTTCTGCATCCCGTTGTAGGCATTGTCAGAGGAAAACGGCTTGCGTTGGGAAGATGCGTCTTGTAATTGTCTTCGGATGAAGAATCCATTCCGCTATTTCAAGACTTCGCCCGAAATCATCCGCCTTGCCGTGATGATGTATGTGCGCTTCCCACTGTCGCTACGCAATGTCGAGGATCTTTTCCACGAGCGCGGGATCGAGGTGAGCCACGAGACCATCCGGTGCTGGTGGAACCGTTTTGGCCCGATCTTTGCCGCCGAGATCCGCAAGAAGCGGCCGGGTCGAATGCGCGCGTTGTCGGGTTGGCGGTGGTACCTCGATGAAGTGTTCGTGAAAATCAATGGCGAACGCCATTACCTGTGGCGCGCCGTGGACCAGGAAGGCGAAGTGCTGGAAGCCTTTGTCTCGAAGAAGAGAGATCGCAAGGCCGCCTTGAAATTCTGAACCGCCCCGGGTTTCCCGGAGACCGTTTTAGTTGACTCCGGCCACGGTGACTGGAGTTGCTTCGTTGCGATAGTACACCTGCTCGAACTCGACTGGAGGAATGTATCCGATCGGTTCGAGAAGGCGGTGCTCGTTGTACCAGGACACCCAGTCGAGTGTCGCGTACTCCACATCGTCAAGACCTCGCCAGGGCCCCTCTCTTCGAATGACTTCGGTCTTGAATAACCCGATTACAGATTCGACCATGGCATTGTCGTAGGAGTCCCCGATGCTCCCAACCGACGGCTCAATTCCGACCTCGGCCAATCGTTCCGTATACCGAATCGACAGATATTGGACGCCGCGGTCGCTGTGATGAATCAAACCTTCAGTGTCAGGGCGCGACCAGAGGGCCTGCTCCAGCGCATCCAAGGCAATGTCAGTCTTTAGCGAATTCATCGTTCGCCAACCGACGATCTTTCGGGAGAAGACATCGATGACGAATGCGACGTAAACAAACCCTCGCCATGTTGCAACATACGTGAGATCCGCGATCCACAGCTCATTGGGACGGGTCGCGCTGAAGTCCCGATCCACAAGATCGGCGGGTCTGAGAGCTACTTCATCCGGGATCGTGGTCTTGATCTTCCGGCCCCGAACCACGCCTTCAAGCCCCATTTCCCGCATCAATCGTTCAACGGTACAACGGGCAACGTCTGTGTTCTCGCGATTCAATTGCTTCCAGACCTTGCGGACGCCATAGACCTGACGGTTTTCCCTCCAGACCCGATCGATCTCGACTCGAAGCTTCGCGTCGCGCTTCGCACGCGCGGGCAATCGATCTGGATTCTTTTCCCGTGCCTGGTGCTCCTAGAACGTCGATGGGGCGATCGGCAGCACACTGCAGATCGACTCGACCCCATACCGGCCTCGATTCGTCTCGATGAAATCCGCCATCACCGGGGTCGGCGGTCGAGTTCCGCCTGTGCGAAAAACGCTGACGCCTTGCGCAGGATCTCGTTCGCTCGTTTCAGCTCACGATTCTCCCGTTCCAGTTCCTTTAGCCGTTGTTTCTCGTCCTTGGTCAGGCCCCCACGTTGGCCCATATCACGCTCTGTTTGCCGGACCCACTTACGCAGTGTTTCTGGGGTACAACCGATCTTCGCAGCGATCGACGCCATTGCCGCCCACTGTGAGGCGTACTCCCCCTGGTGCTCGGCCACCATTCGTACCGCACGTTCCCGAACCTCGGGTGCATATCTGCTTGCTCTTCCCATAATGACTCCCATCTTCTCAAGTAATGGAGTCTCCGGGAAACCCGGGGCGGTTCAGTCTCAAACTTGTTGACATCTTCCGCCCCCGGACAAAAGCAAGTGGAACATACTCAGAATTATTGAGGGCAAGCAAGGCGACTGGGAGACCTACGTCACTCCCCTCGTTACTCCACAAGCCTCCGTGACTCGCACTGTAAACGGTAGCGTTCGAATTGCATCACGGCTCAGCGAACCATCAGGTCCGGCGGCAGTTTCGATAGCGGCCAACGCCTGACCAAACACTGCGTCAACTTGGTCGGGGTCCCACAAGGCTGCAAGGATCGGCTCGCAGTAGTCGCTCATTGCACCCGCATTCATCGGCGGAAGTCCGCCAGGATTGATCAGTTGCCTTACCGCGAACAACAGGTGGTAGCGCACTGGTTTGAACTTCGGATCGACCTTGCGGTTGCGGAATAAGTATTCAAGCTTGTACAGGGTGACTGCAGCAGTGTAGTACGGCTCAAGTCGATGAGACTTTCCGAAAATATCACCACCAATCTTTGAGCGTATCGACTTGTAGCTTCTAGCCACCGTGTGTGGGTCGCTAAGAAACATCGCCGCGAACGCCCTTGTCAGATTGGCTTGTGTCACGATTCGGGTCTTCTCGATAGCGGTGCTGTCGTACTGGCGGAGGCGGCGTTCGTAATACAACCGCTTCGGTTCTGGAAACGCACTGAAGTAGGCTTCGAGTTGGCGCGGGAACTCGGTAATCGCGAAGAAATGTTCTTCTTTGACTTCAGTCTGTCGATTAGTCGCTCGGATGATGGCGTTCATTACATCCTCATCCTGCGTTGCGATCAGACGCAGGGGGATCATGACTGAGTCGCTGATCTCATGCTCGCGCATAACTTCAAAGAGGACGTGGCTCGTCTGGCAACCGTTCACGATTTGGAAGTCCTCGATGTAGAAAGTATTTCCAGTTGGTTGCAGATGTCTGGCGATAATCGTGATGCCGTTGTTCATCAAGGCAAATCGAGTGGCGTCAGGCGACTCCAGTGTGCGCCGTATCTCGTCATTTACGTCATTGAAATTCTGCCAGTCCCTCACGTTATCGTAGAAGATACTCTTCACTATCTCCCCGTCCTCATCAGTGAGAATTCTTAGGACCTCTGCCGCAGGGATTAGGCCAAGGTACGCGTCGTCAACGCCGGCCATTGCTGGCACGACGGTGCGATTTTGAAAAACGAACTCTCTAGCGATGGCGTTCTTGGCCTGTGCGTATAGCTTCTGGATTTCGGCCTTCCCAATCGGATAGAAGTCAACGTCGCTAAACAGCCCTGTGTTCTTGAGATCGGCGGTCACCGTTTCTGACCTTCCGATCAGGTTCTGGTCGTTTTCCCACTTACCAGTAGTAACGTAGTACAGCTTGCACGATGGGTTCCCTCGCTTGAACTGTGCGGCTTGGCCGTAGATGGCTCGCATGAGCGTGACTGCCTCTTCGATGCTGTCATTGCGTTTCAGCTTCGGCTCATCAGCGAAGAAGTCTAGGATTCCGTAACCAAAGGTCCCAATCTTTGCCACATCGAAAGACGGGCTCTGAGCTGCTTGCACGAACACGAACGCAACGTCAAGGTACGCAGAAGACTCAGCGAGTTCCTCAAGCTCACCAGCATTCGCAACAAGCGTGCCGTTCACTATCGCTGCAAAGGCATCAATCCCAGTGTCTCCACCCTTGCCAGTCACGACATCGCCGGTGTTAAAGGTTTCGCCCTGCTGGCGGCGGACAGTTATGTAAGCGGCGAAATGCTCGAATCGCTGGTCCTTTGGCAGTCCTCCAAGTTCCTGTTCCTTCGAGAACTCAGCAAGCAACGATTCAGTGATCATGTCCATTAGCGCAGCAATCCCTTCGGCATGAGCTAAGCTCAGCACGGTCGGCGCACCAACGACGCCAGACCATCAGAGCTTAAAGGGATTATACGGGTTCTGGTGCAGACAGGATTGTCGGAGCGATAAGATCAGGAGTGCTCTGCGGCAATGCGGACTATGCTGCCATCACGTGACGCCAGATCAGGGCGGGATTCGACCGCCATGGGATCGGAATTGCGAACTGGCGTTTGTGAATCTTCTGGGCCAGACCCCCGATCAATCGGCTAACCCGCAAATTTCACCCACTGGACCAGGAAAGGTCGCCTGGTCTGGCATAAAGCGTTTAACGAGAACGTTTCAGAAACCAAACGGAGGCGGCCTTCTGGTCCTATTGGTGAGATATAGCTGCTAGAAACGCACATGGAGCGAGACCCTGTATCGAAAGACCTCAGAGCGGCTGAAAGACAAATCGACACGGCTTACCGCTGCAATCCGTTATTCAAGATGACCTTTGGCGAAGCTGCTTGGTACTTCCTCGCCCAGTGCGAGGAAGTCTCCATACGGCAAGTGTGGCAAATCAGCCGAGGTGCCGACGAGGTCTCGCCGAACGAGGGCGCTGCAATCGCTGACCACGTCATGAACATGGCAAAGTGGCCCCTCCGGTGGCTGCACAAGGAGTGCGAACAGGGGGATGTTATTCCCATCGGATATTCTGACGATCCATACGAGGCCGCTCGCGATCTCTCTGAATTGGCATCAAGGTACCTTGCATTTGAATCGGCGTTCACTTATGCGAGCTTGGGCTTGCTGGAACTGCAACTCGATGGTGATCGAATCGTGGCGTCAGGTCCGCTACGTGACGACACGCGCTTTGATGCTTACGACCGGCTCATGGATTTGCTGGACAAAGAGGGAGGCTCGATTGCTCCCTCGATTCTTCCTTTACAGCGGACGTTGAGTAGGTCGGTACGTGTCAAGGGCGACAAATTTTTCTACCCGCTTAATCCGAGATTGGTCAAACAGACATCACAGGATCTTGACGCGAGCCTGAATGAACGATTCACTTCGCCTGGACACTGGCAACTCGGCAATTATTCCATGGACGAGTTTTGTCAAACAATGAAAGTGTTGTGGGTGTTGTCTGCGATTCACTTCTTCGCGCGTATTACCGCAGCAAATCTTGGCTGCGTCGGCTTGGGATACGATCAGGCTTTGGTCCTCATGACCCCAGATGAATTGGCTCGCAGACTCACCCGATACACACGACTAGAACCGTCGCGGATTCAAGCAATACTAGGTGATCTCACCTACGGAGCGAATCAACTCCACTCTCCCGATCCCGCTCTTCAGCCGCTTATTCCACTGACCTCCAACGTCATCGGATGGGCTCCATCTTTGATACTGAACAGTTCAATGGATAGAAACCTGATCGTATTATTGAATCGAACACCAGACACTCGGGAGGCATACAGTAAGCTGAGCGGCGAAAAAGAAGGCCGCCTACGATCGCGGATTCAATCCGGATTGAAAGACTTACAACTTAGATTCTGGAACGGTACTCTTGGGGCGCTTGAGCCAGCTTTGGACATTGACCTAGCCCTCATATCGGATACTCAGCGCTACTGCCTCATCCTTGAATTGAAGTCCTTTATCGCTCCTGCTGAGCCCCGCGAAATCCGTGACAGATCAGAAGAAATTGCTCGCGGTATCGAACAAGTGTTGGAGAGAAAGAGACTTTTCGGCGTCACCCCCACCGCGTTTACTGAACGCTTAGAGGTTGATAGTGACTACGGCTTTGAGTGGGCACTAGTTTCCGAAAACTCGATCGGGGGAGCCTGGGTACAACACGATTCTGTCCCCGTGATTCGTGCTACGCAGTTCATTCAGAAACTAGTTGAACTCAAATCCCTGCCCGATTTTGCCCATTGGTTGAACGACCGTTCTTACCTACCTACCCTTGGGTTGGACTACGAAGTCATTGAAACAGACGAATCCATTGGAGGGTACGTCCTTAGTTGGTTTGCAATCAAAGGTTTGAACCTCTCCGAGTTTTCCGGAGACTCCATTACTTAAGAGCATTGGAGTCATCATGGGAAGACAGGGTATCAGGCAGATTGGTGCGATTTTGCACGCTAGAGCCGTGAGCGCTACCGTCGTAAAACCGGTCGGTTCCGCGACAGGTAACGGGGAAGGCTCACGACGCAGGATCAGGACGCGGATTGCGTTGCAAAACCCTGTCGCACAAGTCATTGTTGCAATTCTACGGTGTCGCGGGACTTTTGCGACACCCCGACAGGAGGGTGATGATGCTCATTGGATATGCACGGGTCTCCACCCAAGACCAGACGCTGCGACTCCAGCACGACGCGCTCACCGCCGGTGGCTGCGAGAAGCTCTTCCGCGAGAAGCTCTCCGGCACCAGCACGACCCTCCCGGCCAGAGAGAAGCTCCTCGCGTTCGCGCGCAAGGGCGATGTCGTCGTGGTGTGGAAACTCGACCGCCTTGGGCGCTCCCTCCGCGATCTGATTGATGTGGTGAACTCGCTCCAGGACCGCGGGGTCGGATTACGGTCCCTCCAGGAAGCCATCGACACGACAACACCCGCCGGCAAGCTCACGTTTCATATCTTTGCCGCACTTGCCGAGTTCGAGCGCGACATGATCGGTGAGCGCACCCGTGCCGGCCTCGCCGCCGCCCACAAGCGGGGCGTGGCCATCGGACGGCCGCGAGCACTCACGCCTGAGCAGATCCTCATGGCCAAGGCGATGACGGCCGACCCATCCATCTCAATACGTCAGGTGGCGGAGCAGTTTGGTATCCACCGCTCGACGCTCTATCGGCACCTTAACGCGCGTCAGAAACGCTCCACTTAGCGTGCAAAATCGCACCAATCTGCCTGATACCCTTACCGGGGCGGTTCCTTTCATCGCGGTCTGGGGCTGCGCATGGACCTGCTGCTGGGCACCCTAGGAGTGTGCGCGGCAGAGGAAATGCGGGATTCTGATCAACGACAAGCAAAATTCCCGGCCGTTTTCCGGCGGGGAGGCCGAGGAGTTGTGCCGGAGGTTTGCGTTCAAGCGATCCGGGGAAAAGATGGGGGAGATCGGAGTCCAGCTTCGCCGCGGCGTGACCGAACGCGGCATCACCGGTGAGGCCCAAGACTCGATCGTGCAGTCGATCACCGCGTCCGGCCTCTACGGCTTCCCCGAGTCGCACACCGCAGCTTCGCCCTGATTGCCCACGCGAGCGGGTATCTCAAGTGAACCGCCAAAGGCTTCGTCATCTCGAGAGGGCACTCAAAGGATCAAAGGTCGCGTTCCTGGCTCCAGAATCGATATTTCACGGACGCCGGGGAATAAGGACTTATCTGCGAGTGCCTGTTCGAAAGGCCGTGTTTTCTGATGCGCACCAACACCTGCAAGTGTAGCCCGTTCCTGTCGATCCCGCTGACCGCACAGTTGATCATTTCTCGCCGGATGGTAGAGAATGGTTTGGTACACTTATTTTAGAATGCTCCCCTCAAGCTTTGCAGCCGATTACGCAGCCACAAAGCGGGTCGACCCATCCCCACGTGCGATTGATTTATTTTCCGGCTGCGGAGGGCTCGCGTTGGGCCTGAAACATGCCGGATTCAGGGTGATTGGCGCGGTCGAAAACGACCTTACTTCAGTAGAAACCTATCAGCGTAATCACCCTGAAGTCCAAGTCTGGGACGAAGACGTAAGGACTGTGGAACCTTCGGACGTCATGGAGACCTTCCGGCTCAAACAAGGAGACATCGACCTCTTGGCAGGTTGTCCTCCCTGCCAGGGGTTTTCGTCCTTGAGGACTCTCAACGGGTCGAAGGCCGTGCAGGACGAAAGAAATGATCTACTTTTCGACTTTCTTAGGTTCACCGAAGAGTTAAGGCCGAAAACAGTCATGATGGAAAACGTCCCAGGGTTGGCGCGCAACGGAAGATTCTTGACGTTCCTCGAACGACTCGGCGAATGCGGCTATCAGTGGACGTATGATGTGCTGAACGCAGCCGACTACGGTGTCCCTCAGAGGCGTTTCCGGCTTGTCTTACTAGCTAGCCTGGAGAGAGCTCCGCAGTTCCGTAAACCTGACAAATCACGTAAAACAGTCAGAGATGCGATCGAGGGTTTGGACACGCCGGGGGAGAGCGGCGACCTACTGCATGACCTTCCAGAAATACGCAGCCAGCGTGTGATGGATTTGATAAAGAGGATACCCACAAACGGAGGCAGCAGAACTGACTTGGATGATGAATTCCAGCTGGCCTGCCACAAGGCGTGTGACGGATTCAGAGACATCTACGGCCGAATGGCGTGGGACGATGTCGCTCCGACGATTACTGGGGGCTGCTTCAACCCATCAAAGGGCAGATTCCTACACCCGGAGCAAAACAGAGCGATCACTTTGAGGGAGGCCGTGCTGCTGCAAGGATTTCCACCCAATTACTTCATTTCACTGAGGAGAGGAAAATCCCATGCCGCAGTGCTTATAGGGAATGCGTTTCCACCTGCCTTCGCCGAACATCATGTGTCTGCATTCGCGCAAGCCTGGACCTGACCCATGGAGAAAAAGATCGCCGCAACAGGAAGTAAGGACGAGGCGGAGCACATCGACCAGCAAGTAAAGTTGACCTTTCACATCAAAGTCTTGGGACGGCTCTTAGAGCTCCTCGGAAAGCAGATGTACAAACGAAGGGATACCGCTGTCGCCGAATTGATAGCCAACTGTTGGGATGCTGGCTCCTCCACTGTACGCGTGACCACGGCCAAGGAAAATGACTACGATCCAGACAAGAGTGTAATTGTCATCGCGGACGACGGACGGGGAATGAGTCCCGATGAAGTTCAGAAGGACTATCTGATCGTCGGCCGGAACCGACGAAGAGTGGGAAACGACGTAGTCGACGGACGTCCAGTGATGGGGAGAAAGGGGATCGGAAAACTGGCAGGATTCGGAATATCGAATCGAATCGGTGTCGTGACATGGCAGGGCCCCCAATCCACTGCTTTTGAACTGGACATTGAAAGACTGAAAGAGAACGACGACGAAACCCAGAAAGTCGCGATAGAAGGTGTTAGTGGGTCACCTCCTCCCGATGCGCAGTCCGCTTCGGGGACCCGCATTACTCTGCGGGTATTGAAGCACAAGACGGCGATAGCTATCGATCGGCTCAAGATCGCGCTGGCGCGCAGATTCAGTCGGGCCGTTCGCGGGCGCATGAAGATTTTCGTGAACGGTGAAGAGATTCAAGATGCCAGTCTTGGACTCGAGGTCGATGAGCGTGTTCCTGCAGAAGGATCCGAAAGTGTGCGCCTGCCCGACGGTAATATGGTGAGCTACTACTACGTTTTTTCCAAAAAAGTGATTTCCATCGCAGAACTTCGGGGTTTTTCGGTTTTCGTGAGAGGGAAGACTGCGCAGGCTCCTCCTTTCTTCTTCGACGTCGAAGCAACGGCCTCAGGTCAGCATGCCACGCGATATCTGACGGGAATAATCGAAGCGGACTTTCTGGACAAAGGCCAAGATGACGACTCCGACATCATATCGACGGATAGGCAGGAAATCGACTGGGAGCACGATAGCGTTCAAGTGTTCAAGAAATGGGGCGCAGACCTGACCCGGAAGGCTATGAGGGACTGGGTGAAGAGGAGGGGCAGCGCTATGGAGGATTGGATTCTCCAAGACGAGGAAATCGCGAAGAGAATTGACCGGCTGGAACCTGCCTCTCGGAACCAAGTATCCAGGTTCTTGAAGATTCTGGGTCAAGCGGAATCGGACCAGGAGAGAGCGCAAGAACTGGCCGACGCCCTTGTCTGCGCTTACGAATATCGTAACTTCCATGACGTTATTCAGAACATCGAAGACGTATCGGAGGATCCCGAAGAACTGAAGAAACTGTTAACTCACCTAAAGGAGTGGAAGGTTCTCGAAAGCCGGGCGATTCTGGAGATCATAAAAGGCAGGCTGGATATCATAGAGAAATTCCACGCGATGGCTGTCAATAACGCTCCAGAAATAGCCGGGTCCATGGGAGACGACAACATGCACGATCTAGTGGCGGGTCATCCATGGCTGTTGAATCCTGAGTGGCAGGTTCTGGCCGAAGAGAAGTCAATATCAAGGCAATTGAGAGAGTGGAACGTCGAAGATATCGGCAGCGAGAAAGATTCCAGACAGCGTTATGATTTCCTCGGACTGACGGCGGAGCAGAAAACGGTAATTATCGAAATAAAGCGATCGGCGCACCCAGTAGAACTAGAGGAACTCCAAAGATTGGACACATACCGGGAAAAGCTGTCCAAAGCCCAAGGAGAGGTATATATGGTTCTTATTTCCGGCGGAACCTTCAACGTAACAGATCTAGGACGCCAATCCTACGATGACCGCCGAGACTGTGACCTGAGGGAATGGAGTGAGATCTACTCAAGCACGAAGACGTACTACAAGCATTACAAGGCAGTGTTGGAGGGTAATATCGAGCATGCGGATTTTTCTGCCAAGGAACGAGAAATAGCCCGAACGCGCGAAGTCCTGCAGGGAGGCACCGTCTATAGGGGAAAGAAGGGACGTGCGGAAGGACTGGGACCGCAGGACGTCGATTACGACTCCAGGGAGGAGTGAGTGGCCGACAATCTGACTTATGAACAGCGCAGTTACTGTATGTCACGGATCAGAAGCAAAGATACGAGCGTTGAAACAATGGTGCGGTCGGAACTGCACAAACGGGGTCTGCGCTTCAGAAAACACGTGAAACAACTGGCTGGCACGCCCGACGTTGTTTTTCCCAAGTCCAAACTCGTCGTTTTCCTTGATGGTGATTTTTGGCACGGCTACCGGTTCAATCAATGGAAAGACACCCTTCCTCCATTTTGGAAGGATAAGATCTCGAAGAACCGCGAACGGGATCGGAAAAACTTTTCGAAGCTCAGGCGGAAGGGGTGGCGAGTGGTTCGAATCTGGGGGCATGAGGTAAAGGCTGATCTGGAAGCAGTCGTCACCCGTATACAGACCGCTCTCAGGGATCCCGTCTGCGATTGACTGAGGTGTCCTCCTAACCTCTAGTTGACCTCCACCGTAAACAAGGCATTTCATCTTCGAACTGAATGAGAGAGTCTGCACTCCTCCAAAGCTTCCCTATGCAGGGTCACTTTTCACTAGGTAGAGGCCAGACAGGGGTTATGTCGCATCCCACGAGATTCGGAACAGTCGATAAAGTAAGACTTGCCTTCGGTAAGGAAGGTGAACGATGAATCTCAACCTGAAGCATGGCGACTTGGACCGCAGAGAAGCGCTACGAGATCGTCTTGGAGATGCTCGGAGGGAAGGAATCCATCGCCCTGATTGCTCGACAGCACAAAGCAGGCAACGTGTTGTTGCACCGATGGGGGGGTACCGTTCTTCGAGGATGGCCGAGCCGATCTGGCACTCGAGAATGGAGCGGCGGATCGAGGAATTACAGGCCGTCATCGGCGGACAGGCGGTCGAAATCCCTTTCTTAGAAAAACGATCGAAGACGTGAAGCCCTCCTGGGGCGCGGTGGAAGCGGCCCGGATGGAAGTGGGACTGAAAAATCGAGCCCGCAATCCATCTCCTCAAGATGTCGCGGCCGAGCTATTACCGGCATGCCCGCGGCATCACCGACTACACGCGCCGCCGCGGACCTCGGTAGCGGTGCGGCATCCCGACACGCTGCGGAAAGTGGCGCGGAAGCGGCCGGAAGCCAGGCACCGCAAGATTCGCGAGTATGCCGGGGTCTGGTAGCAACTCGAGCGCGGGAGCCGGGCACGAGCCGCATGAACTGCTACCGGCGGCCAGATGCTGGAAGCGCGGATGTTTTGCGTGCAGTTGACTGGTAGAGCTAATGCGCAGTTCACGGCGCATCGGGCGGAGAAGGCTGCTTCCTGCAGCCTATAATGTTGCGTCTATTTGTGAGTAACGTCGGTGATCAGCGAGACCGCACTTTGCCACTCAACTCCAGGTTCATGTCGAAATGAGTTTCGTGACGGCAATCGAGCAGTTTAAAAAGACTGGTTCAAACGAACAAATGGCCGAAATCGTCCGTTTGGCTAACTCCGGACTTTCAGACGAGGAAGTTGCGGCTCTTGCTCAAACCTTGGCCGACTCGGGACGATTCCTGACGTTCGACACAACGCTAGGATTGACCGATATCGCCTCTACAGGCGGGCCGGGTTCACTCACGACACTTTTGTGTCCGTTTCTTCTAGTGATACAGGGCTGCCACGTACCGAAATTGTCCGTGCCTGGCCGTCCAGCGGGCAGCGTGGATGTCATGGCCCAAATTGATGGCTACAGGACAAGTCTAAATCCCAGTGACATTCACCGCATCCTACACACCTGTGGGTATGCACACTTTATCGGAGCCAATACTTATGCCCCTAGAGACGCAGAATTGTTCGACTATAGGAAACGTAATGATGCTACCGGTATACCAGAGCTTGCAGTAAGCAGCCTTCTGAGCAAGAAGGTGGCCGTTGGTGTGAAACGAATGGGTCTGGATGTAAGAGTTATGCCTCATGGAAATGCTGGCGGCTCATGGCGGGAAGCTCAGGAGTTTGTCAGCCGATTCTCAAGAGTTGCCAAATTTCTAGGAATCCAAAGTGTTGCCTTCATTACGAATGCACGAATGGTACCTCAACCGTTCGTCGGACGAGGCGAGGCTCTGATGGCTCTGGCTGATTTAGTTACCGGTCGTGGTAATGATTGGCTGGAGCAACATGCGCGCGTCTGCTTTGCGATGAGCAGATCTGTTTCCGGAATACCCGATGCGATGTTTCCTGACCGAGATCAGCTCCGGAGGGTATTAGAGAGTCACTTGCGTGCACAGGGCGCGACGCTTGACAAATTCTTCGAGGCTTGCAAATCAGTTCGCGAGAAGCGCCGGCACAAGTTCGTGGCAAGGAGAGATGGATTCTTCACAGTCGAGCTCGCCAGATTGAGAATGGCTATTGTTACTTTACAAGATGCGAGGAAGACGAGGAGAAACCCCTTTCCAGACTCCGCCGGAGTGATCCTGGAAAGACAGACAGGAACATATGTTTATAAGGGAGAGGTGTTAGCCAATATTCGATGTGAGGGGATTCCTAGAGCCGACACGATAGCGAGATTTAGAGATGCCTTTTTGGTTTCGGAAAGTCCTGGAGAGATAGGCGGCTATGAGGAGATAAAGAGTGCCTAAGCTCTGTTGTTTCTTGCACCCAGAATACACCGCCGATGACCAGCGAGCTTTGACTGACACATGCTCCAAGTGTGGCAGGGCTTACGGTTTTCCTCTCGTCAGTGTGCCGCGTAAAATCCTAGGCTACAACGTCATCGCGCCAATCGACCGTGGCTTCTATTCAGTCGCATACGCCGTTGAAACTCCGCCATTCCACCGGAAAAAAGTGTTAAAGGTGGCGTTCAAGGACACCTACGAGTTCTTTACTAAAAATTTCGAACAGGAATGCCTCGACCATTCAACAATCGCCGATGGATCGCAACACGTCGTCGCAATCAACAACATGTTCCTCGATGAGCGAGTGCAATTCGACGGGGATGAAAATGTTTGCCATTTTGCCGAACTAGACTTCGTACCAGGCCCAACGTTGCGGCACGTTCTGGATAGCAGGCAGGTTCTACAAGCGCGGACGATTGCTCAAATTGCGATCGATCTATTTGCACTACTGCGAGAGTTAGAGCTCAAAGAGTTTTGGCACAATGACTTGCAGCCTGCCAACTTGATTCTGAAACAGCTGGCTGAAGATAGCCGGAGAGCCGATGCGGAAGATGGTTCGGTGCGTGTGGTTGCAATTGACCTCAATTCTGCATCGGATGAAAGCAAGAGCGATCCGGAGGCACAGAGGTTAGGCGATCTCCATTGGGTAGTCAAATATCTGAAACAACTGGTGACTAGACTGTTGTCGCAACGCGAAGAAATATCTGACATCGACTATCGCCTCGCAAGCATTATCGAGGACCGTTCGGCCATCCTCTCCCCAAGCAGTCCGGCGCAACGTCCTCCTACGTTCGACGAAAGTATTGAAGACATTCGGTCTGCCTTTCGCCACGTCTCCTCACCGTGGCTGACCCCACCACGCTTCAGGAGATTAAACGACGCCTACAATGCGCAGACACTTGCCGCATGGTTCGTCCCGTATCTCATCGTCGATCCGAACGACCGCTGGTTGAATAGGGTCAGTACTCCTGGTCCTCAAGTTATTACCGGGATGCGCGGCTGCGGAAAGACGATGCTTCTCCGAGCTCTTCAATTTCATGCTCGCGCAACTCAACCAGAGAGGGGAATCGATTCATCTATTATTTCTAGATTGCGCAAGGACGGATATGTTGGGATTTATGCTTCTAGTACCCGCTTGCTGGATTCACCAGGGAGGCGGACCCAACCATTGGTCGCCCCTTACATCCGTTTATTTGTTCAGTACGCAATCGAAGCGATTCGGGCGATTAGACATCTGCGAGAACTCGAACCTCAACTCGTTCAATCCGCTGCTTTCCGTTCGATCGGCGAATCGGTAACAACATTCATAAAAGGAGCCGACGAGTCTGGTCGGTGCCACACCGAAGAGCAGTTAGAGCGGTATTTACTGGAGTTGATGATTCGCGCTGGGCGCGGGACAGCCGACCTCGAATTCACTAGCCATCCTTCATTAGCGTTCCCGCATTTGGCAAGCGCTTTGTGTCAGGCATCTGAGATCTGGACGAACGCATCTGTCTTTTTCCTTTTGGACGACGTCTCAACTCGATTTTTGGAGAAAGAAGGCATTCAGGAATTGATGTCGTCCCTGCTCTTTTCAGACCCGACTTGCGCCTTTAAGCTCACTACTGAAGCACAGACGTTAGAAATGATATTGCGTTCACCAGGACAGGTGGAGGTGGCGCGTGAAGGGCGAGACTATCATGTCTTCGATCTTGGATCAGAAGTCAATGGACTTATTAGAGCTGGATCTAAAGGGGGGCACCAGTTTGTCGAATCGGTGCTTCAACGGCGGGCGATGTACTATCCGCATCATCCAGATGGTATTAGCCCGAAAACAATGCTTGGCGACTCCACTCTGGAGTCGATAGCTGAAACAATTGCGACGACGAGATCGAGTGCTAAGGAGAGGAAAAGGGTATATCACGGATTATCTGTGTTGGCTGGCGTGTGCGTTGGAGACATCGGAGATGTAATAAGTCTCTATGAACGCATGGTAGCTAGGGGGACAGATCAGTGGCCTATTAGCGCGGATATACAATCGGAGTGCTACCAAGACTACTGCAGCCGGCGGTTGTATGATCTGAACCGGCGACGCGGTTGGCTCAAGGATCACGCGTTGGTGTTCGCCGAGGCTTCGCACGCATTGCTTATGAAGTCGCAACGCGACTACGAGAAGAACAAACCTACAAAGAAGAGGCTTAGGCAGTATCTGAAGCTGTACGTCCGTGTGACTGCGGGTGATACGGAGCGGCAGTTTCAGCAGTTGCGAGAGTTGATTGACGCTGGCGTTTTTGTTCTCGATGGTGGGGCGCGTCGAACTAAGACACGCGACACTAACCCTGTTCAACAATTCAAGCTGACGTATCGGAAGCTCTACGGCTTGTCACACTCTATAGGTTTATCTGAGCGGGACCGCTTTGAACTTTCTGGAGAGGACCTTATTCAATGGTTGGAGGATCCAGCAACGAGTAAAAAGGTGCTCCTTCGAAATCTAGTTAACAGTGAGGACATGGCAGAGCTTGATGCGCTTGAATCGAAATCTCTTTCAGAAGTAGCGCCTTCCGATGTGTCAACGTCACGTTTAAGTCATCAGATCGGTTTAACATTTGAGCAAAAGGAGAAAGAACCAGAAAACTTATTGGCCAATGTGGCGTCAGTAGATCTGATTGGACACAAGATCCCGGGGGCTATAGAAGTTCAATTTGAGGCGCTTGGCCGAATTGGAATTGATGCTGTAATAGTTGGATTGGGCTTCGAAGACCGCACATTGGTGTCAGCTCGCAGAGTTTCCGAAGTGATTTCCCCAGACAGGGCCCTTTGCGTCAAATATCGCGAAGAGGGACAGTCCGACAAGATCCGACAGCTGTGGGACCGAGCCGATGTCAATGAAATCTCCTACGAGAGAGTCATTAATGAAGGGTTCGCAGTTCCTTCAGGAAAGATCTTAATTGACGTCACTGGACTGGCGAAGCCTCTCATTTTTCACGCGGTAAGAACCGTGCTGAACCAGGAGGGCAGAGTCTGGATTTGCCGCACTCGGGCAGCGTCCTATTATCCATTGGAGGAAGACATCTCGAATGCGCTTGCAGCTGAGCACAATATGGATAGCACACACAGACTGGAAAAAGTCAGCAAACTATTGACGGGCGAGACCGGTCCGTATTCTCTTGATCCGCTTCTTGTCTCGGATGCCGACGAATCTCGACGGCGAATATTGCTGGCCTTTTCTTCTCCAAAGCACGAGCGTTTATTGAAGCTCCTCGATGAACGTTCCTTTGATGAGGTTGTTGTTGTCACACATGGCAACAACACAGCTCGTGCTGAAGTCGCGCGAATCGCAGCAGATTTGGTCGCCAGTAATTATCCCGGCACCAGCGTAGAGAGCTTCTCCTCTGACGATTTACAGGGTGTGCTGAGTTACATTGCGAAAAGCTATCAGGAACGGTATGTAGTAGGCGGCTTCAATGTTGAATTTGGACTGACGGGCTCGAAACTTCAAGCTGTTGCCTGCGGAGCAGCTTCCGCAGCCTTCAAGATTTCTCAGAGTTGGTATGTCCGACCAGCGACGTTCGATACCAAGCGCTTCACAACTGGGGTTGCAGACACTACGGTGTTTGAGCTATCTGTGTCGTAAGCGTCCTGGAAATGCCGTGGCTATAGCATTAAGGGTGTGTAACGTGAAGTATTGAAATTCGATTGGAGTTTGCACTGGGTCCAGCGCTACGGTCCCGAGCTGGAGGAGCGGCTACGCCGTCATCTTCAAGCCAACCCACATCTCCTGGCATGTCGATGAGAACGACTGGTTGGATCGAGCATATTCCGTCTCATGCAGTCACCCCGAACATCTGGTCGATGCACTCAATCTGTCGCCGAACATCCGAACCGCTCACCCACCGCGCCTGCCCCCTCCGGATCATGTGCATGGCCTCATATCCCTGGATCGTGCGCCGCGCCGCGTGGAATTCAGGGTACCGACCAGATTCGTGTTAAATACACGCTAAGGGCGCGGCTTGAGCCCTCGGGTGCTCATGAAGCTGTAGAGGGTTGTACGGGACACGCCCGTGCGCTTGCCGATGGCGGTCTTGGAAACGCCCAGCTCGAGGAAGCGCCGGATGTCGTCCTCCTTCGCCGTTGAGCCGTGAGACGCCCAACGAGCCTTTCGGGCGCCCGAGCTTCCGGCCCGAGGCCCTGGCCTTGGCGAGGCCCTCGCGGGTGCGCTCGGAGATCAGGCCGCGCTCGACCGCGGCGAACAAGGCGAAGAGGGTGGTCATGACTTTGGTCTGGATGTTGGGCTTGCCCTCGATGCGGATGTTCCCCTTCATCGCCACGAAGGCGACGCCTGCCTTGGCGAGGGCGTCGAGGATGGCGAGGCGCTGCCTGCGCAGGTCCTGCTGCGCGGTCGAGACCCTCAGATAGGCAACAGTTTTCACGGCCTGACCATGGAATACGGCTTCTGGTATTTTATCTGACAGATACGAAACATGGAATGCGTCATGTTCCATGCTACTAAACTGTTCGGTCAGAACGAGCGTTTGTTCCTGACAGAACCATGCTGGTCTCCGACCCCGACGCCTCGTCAACGCAGCCTTCGGCATGGCTTTTCTTCTCAATCAGATCAGGCCCGGCACAGCAGCCCGAAGATTGGCCGTCCGGATTTTCGATAGGATGGCCGCAGGGTTTAACTCTTTAGCCGACGACGACCGCAAAGCGGAAAGGAAAATAGAATGACGACCGACAGAACAACGAAAGTATTACTCGCCCTGATTGCCCTGGGCCTGTTTTTGAACGCTATTGTTCCGTTCGTACAGCCTGCCGTGGTGCAGGCCCAATCTGGAACAAGCGAGATCCGGTTGAGTCAGATTTTCAATGAATTGAGACAGATTTCTACTGGGTACTGCATGAATGACAAAATCTGTTGAAGCTAGCGGCCTGCCACGTTGAGCGCCCCCTCGAGCCGCTATCACCGTGAGACCCGTGCGTGAAGTAGAGGCTCCTTAGCGGAGATTAAAGTTGACCTCAATCGTGAGCGCGACATCTATCGGCCCGCCGTTCCGGACCGAAAACGCCACTGCCTGACAGCCTCGATGACCTTCTCTATGAGATTCTCTCTCACTTCGGTTGGTACAAACACCCCCGGCCGGGTCAATCATGAAGAAGGCAATCCGACCTGCGATCCGATGGGCCGGCTCAGTAGGCGAACCGGCGTTTGACTGTCAGCATCAACGTCCACGAACGCGTGCCGGTGAAGGCGTTGTGGTTGGAGAGGACGGGGTCCCGCCCATGAAACGGGTGAAGCGAGTATCCGCTGCTGTCTTCGACATTGCCCATCATCGAGTAGGTCAGCTTCAGTCCCAACAATGTCTTGTCGGTGAGGCTGTAGTCGACGCCCGCATGCAGGTGCCCGGCTAGGATCATGGCGGACAGGTCGGCGTCCTGGCGGCTGTTGTAGAACGACAGGGGAGGGTCGTAAGCTGGAGCATTGCCCGATGTGTCCGCGTAATCGCTAGAGAACCGCACCCCGGACACCTTGACGAACGCGGGGCCGAGTCCAGCACCCACGTATGGAGAGAAAAGCGCGCGGTCCGCAACCGGAAAATCGTAGTACGCATTGAGCGCAAGGGTACGTACGGTGCGATTATCGATCGACGCCCGGCTATTGGATACGACCGTGCCGCCGCGGCGTTCTTCTATGGGTGTCCCATCGTAATCGGTGATGCTGCGGAACATCTGGTCGAGGCCGTTCTTCCGCTGCGCGAGCGATAGCTCCAGGCGTGTGCGATCGAACATACGGCCTGCCGCAACCTCGAACGCGGCTCCGGCGGCCGCGGCAATATCGTAGCGCCAGCGGTATCCCGGGATTTCTGGAACGGGGTTCGCATCGAAACACGCGTCCGTCGGATAGCAGAGCGGGTCCCGATTCCAGCCCTCCTGGTCCATGTCGGACGCCCAATTTGATCCGATGCCTCCGCCGAGGTACCACCCGGAACGCGGTGGCCCCTGGGCCGCGATGCCGACGATGGGACAAAGGATCAGGATTCCACCGACGGCGGATGCGATGAACGATGCAAAACGCATGGAAATCTCCTACTCGGACTGCCCCGTGCCCGGGACATGCCATCGCTGATCGTTTCTCGTTGCCTTGAGCGCTCAACTATTGTGTGAACCCCAAGCGCCGTCTGGGACGGTGGCGCGAACGACGAGGTCCTCCGCAGTTTGCTGGCGTTCAACGGTGGCGGTCCGTGAGCAACCGCCGGAGCTAGAACCTGACGTAGAACCCCATCATTGATGCGATGGTCGTCACCCCGTCGTTGGTTCCGTAGTCGATGCTGGCCGCTAGTCCGTAACGCCCGCCCAGCGTCACGCCTGCTCCTACTGTGGGGGTGGTCAGCGTTGTGCTCTTCAGGTAAGCGCGAATGACGCCAAGTCGCAGCGCTACTGCGAGGTTGCGCATCGAGACGGCGCGTACCGCACCGCCAAGCTGCAGCGATGGTACCACGTAGTCGGTCAACTTCTGGTCTGACCCGTAGTCCCGGTTGTACCGGGCATAGACGGAAACGGGAAACGCTGCCGCGACGGGCACCGAGCCGCCGATGCTGAATCCCGGGTAGCTGTTTGCGCCGATGCGTTCGACATCGACCGTCGCATCAAAGAAACCGAAGCGCATCTCCTGGGCCAACACCGTCGATGGGGAGAGTGCTGCCAGCAGGCCCAGCAGGAGCGCGATCACAATGTGTCCAGCCATACGACAATTGTCTCCGTTACCGACTGCAAGTGCTACAGTTCTTGGGGCTCGGGCGGCGACCGTGGCGTCGGAGGGTTCTGGTGCAGACAGGGAAAGGACGGGGCGATAATGGGTTATGGCGCATCGGAAAACTGAACGGAATCCTCTATTTGCCGGACGTTGGTTCGAAGACGACATCATTCTCCTCTGCCTGCGCTGGTATTTTCGGCTTCAAACTTGACAGCGCCCAGGGACATTCTCGCCGGAACATGCCGGCGTGACGCCGGAGTACCTGCAGCGTACTCGCCGGAGGTTCGCACGTCGTGCAACAGCCAGCACCACCCAGAAACCATATGCCAACGACACGCGTATGTCGGTCTCGGCGATTGCGAACCCGTGTCTCTCCAATGATCCCATGATGACGTGGCGCACCTGGGGGGTTCCTGTGCGATGCGGGATGGGCATGGTGGCTCTGCAAACCCTCCTCGCGCTCTACCGCTTTGGAGACACCACGGCCCCGCTGCAGTTGGTGAATCCGCTGATGTGGATCGGGCTGGGCCTGTTTTTCGTCACGGGCTGGCTCATTGGCTGGGTGGTGGAACGCCTCCTCCGCGGCACGACCGGTCGGTTCCGCACGCTGCTGCTGGGCGCGACGATCCTGGCCACCCCCGTGGCGGTCGCCGGGAGCCTCGTGGGGGGGCTGTTCGGCCATCCGGGCGTCATGATCTATGGCCTGATCCCATATCTACTCCTAGCAGCCTGTCGGACTTTCGGGACCTGATTTGGACGTCGAGTGTGGGAAGAAAAGGAGCATGAGCGAACGATTCCGAGCTGTGGATCGAGACACCGCGTACTTGTTGCCACCGTCGGTGCAGGATTGGCTTCCGGAACAGCATTTGGCGCGGTTTGTGGTGGAGGTGGCGTCGAAGCTGGACCTGCATGAGTTGGAGATGCCGTACGCGGGGAGAGGATCGAAGGCCTACCATCCCGAGATGCTGTTGGCGTTGCTGTTTTACGGATACGCGACGGGAGTGTTTGCGAGCCGGAAGCTGGAAGAGGCGACCTACGATTCGCTGGCGTTCCGGTATATCGCAGCCAACACGCATCCGGATCACGACACGATCGCCACGTTCCGGAAACGGTTTCTGAGACAGTTGAAGCCGTTGTTCGTGCAGATTTTGTTGTTGGCACGAACGATGGGTTTTCTGAATCTGGGGAAGATCAGCCTGGATGGAAGCAAGGTGCAGGCGAATGCGTCGAAGCACAGCGCCTTGAGTTGGGGGCATGCGACCGAACTGGAACAGCAACTGAAGGCGGAAGTGGCGCGGTTGATGGCGATGGCGGCGGCGGCCGACGCGGCAGTGCCCGAGGGGATGGACATCCCGGAGGAACTGAAGCGGCGGGAAGACCGCCTGAAGGCGATTGCGGAGGCGAAGGCGAAGCTGGAAGCGCGGGCGGCCGAACGCCATGCCGCCGAGCAGGCCGAATACGAGGCCAAGATGGCCAAACGCGAGGCCCGGGCCAAGGAGACGGGGAAACGGCCTGGAGGGAAGCCACCGAAACCGCCCGAAGCGGGCGTGCGCCCAAACGACCAGATCAATCTGACCGACGAGGAATCGCGCATCATGCCCGCCGGTGGGAAGAGTTTCCAGCAAGCCTACAACGTGCAGGCAGGAGTGGATACCGGGACCATGCTGGTGGTCACCGAAACCGTCACCACTCACGCCAACGACAAACAAGAAGTGGAGCCGGCGCTGAAGGCTCTGGAAGAACTGGCCGAACCGCTCGGACCCGTGGGCGGGCTGCTGGCCGACAACGGCTATTACAGCGAAGCCAACGTGAAGGCCTGCGCGGCCGCCGGCGTGACGCCCTACATTGCCATGGGGCGGGAGCGCCATCACCCGCCGGTCGAACAGCGTTGGACCGAACCTCCACCGTTGTCTTCCGATGCCGGCCCGATCGAGGCGATGGCGCATCGATTATCGACGCGGGAAGGCCGGGCCATCTACGCCCAGCGGAAGTCGACGGTCGAGCCGGTGTTCGGAATCATCAAGTCGGTGCTGGGATTTCGACAGTTTCACCTCCGAGGACTCGACGACGTCTCCGGAGAATGGACCCTGGTCAGCATGGCCTGGAATCTGAAGCGGCTCTTCAATCTCTCCCGGCAGCGCACGTCGCCGACCGTCGCTCCGCGTTCCCGATCCCGTCCCCGGTCGGGAAAACGCCGCTCCGGATGCCTGCGCAGGCCCGGAAACGTCGAATTACAGCCTTTCCAGGCGCTTCTCCACCGAATCGCCCTGCAAACGTTCAATCGTCGATTCGTCGACGCTCAATGGGCGCTTTCTAGTCCGACAGGCTGCTAGTGGGGATTCCCAGACTGATTGGGAAGGGGTGGGCAGTGTGGACTAGACACGGCTCCTGAATCCTCGCGCCGCAAGGAACAAGGGCCCCTCACGAACCCGGGGCGGTTCGCCTGCAGCCTGACCCGCTCCGAGGTGCCCGAGCGGGTCGCCATGCTCCTCACTGGCCCCAATACCCACGCCATCTTCGGCCGTTCCAACATCATCCACGAGCAGGAACTGCTCAACGCCGGGAACCAGCTCGTCGCGTATCTGGAGCCGGCGGCGCCGGCAGCCATCAGCCCAGTGTCACTGAACGGACTGATCATGAGCCCAGCTCTCTCATAAGAACTGGCTCAACCCTTGGGGGCGGGTCAAGCGCCTGGCCAGTCTCACTGGTAACTGTCCGCTTGATGGGGAAGCTTACGGAGGCAATGAACCATCGCGTCGTCGACGTGCCCTGGAAACGAGCGAGATTCGAAGTCAGACGAGCCCCATCGCCTCAGCCTAGCCGATCACGCCGAGCAGAGCTTTTGTCCGTATGTTCCAGATCGCTTTCCCGATTAGGTTCGTCTCCGACATCTCGTTCCATAACTGCGTGGCGGCCGAGCGGCGCTCCACGTCGTCGGCATAGAACGGGATGATCTCGGCCGTCGCTTGCGCAATGCTGAGATTGCTCACGATGTAGCAGAGGCCGAGCACTTCCTGGTCGAACTTCTTCTGAACGTCGCCGGTCGTCATGAGCACACGGTGCGGCGAGCGGTCGTTGAACAGGTTCTTGTAGAGATTTGCCAAGGGCAGCCCGTGAGCGAACGAGCAGAGGTGGACGTACTCCGGATAAGCGTTGTTGCATGGATCATCCCGAAGGATGCCTTATCATCGTGTTTTTCAACACCGGGGATAACTTAGATGCCACATAAGTTCAACGCAGCCCGACGGCACAAGTTTGATAAGGCGCAGTAGCGGGTGATCAACTGGGCGGAATATAACGAGAGCCTGCGCCAGCGGGGTGATCTGACGATCTGGGTCAGTGAGGAGGCTCAAAGTGTGTGGAGCGCGCCGCGCCGCACGTCACGGGGTGGCCAGCGGAGATACTCGGATCTGGCGATCGAGACATGCTTGACGTTGCGCACGACGTATCGGATTGGGTTGTGACAAACGCAGGGGCTGATGGGTTCCATCGGCACGCTCATGGGGCTGGATATACGGGTGCCGGATTACTCCACACTGTCACGTCGCGCAAACGGCTTGAACATCGCTCAGGCGATGAGGCAAGCCGCGTCTGTGACTGTCCATCTGGTGGTGGACAGTACCGGCCTCAAGATCTTCGGCGAAGGAGCATGGCTCGCGCAGAAGCATAAAACCAGGGGAATACGCCGCCGCTGGCGCAAACTCCACCTCGGACTGGACCTCCATAGCGGTGCGATTGTTTGCGCCGACCTCACTCACGATGACGTTGGAGACAGCACCGCCTTACCCGGGCTCCTGGATCAACTCGATGCCTCGGTCACGGGCTTCCTGGCTGACGGCGCCTATGATGGAGCGTCCACACGGGATATGTTGAGACATCGGTATGGGGAGACCCTGGATGTGGTTATACCGCCGCCAAAGAACGCAGTGATCCGACCGCAATCGGCGCGGGATCCAACCGTTCGGGATCGCCATATTGCCCAGATCCGCCGCAATGGCCGCATGGCCTGGCAAGTTGCCACAGGGTACAACCAGCGCAGCCGGATAGAAACGCAGTTCGGCCGTTGGAAGGGTGTCATCGGCCGTAGACTCCAATCCCGCAGCTTCTCCAGGCAAATCACGGAGATCCAGGTCGGCCAGAAAGTCCTGAACACAATGACCGCACTCGGACGGCCTGTGTTCGAACGCATCGCCTGAGCTACAGCTTGGGGAAAGGGGGAATTCCATCCCCGCCCCGATCCATGCAACAACGCTTTTTTACGTCATCGAAATCAATCGTACGCCAACGACATGTCGAACAGGATTCGTGAGGCGTTCCTAGACTTCACTCTGGAGGGAGGAAACAACTCTCTGCTTGCAGGAGAACCCAACGGCTCCAAACTTCGCTACCGACGAGTGTTCGCGATCGCCGGAATCCGCGTTCAGGATCCCCGGAATCGATGTTCACGATAGATTGGAATCAGTGTTCAGGATGGGAAGGTGTAGGTTTAGGTTTTCTTCGACCCCCTTATAGTGGCGAGTATTGCTTTCTTGGCCCGGCGCGGCCCTGGCGCCAGAGCACGGCCGGCGAAGAAGGCCTCGCCTGCGGCCCGTCTCCCGCAAGCTGCAGAACCTGGGCGACGCGCTCTACGTCACTTGGAACAACTTCGTGCGGATCCACGGAAGCCGGGGGGGGCACGTCAGCGATGGAGGCGAGGATCACAGAGCGGGTCTGGCCACTCGAAGAGCTAGTGGTATAGTTAGCCCTTCGACAGGACTAACGCCGATGGATGCCTTGTTGCCGTTGTTCGTATCCCGAGGAAGGTGGGTCATCCTCCTCGGATTTCTGATGGCCGCATTCTTCCTCTGGTCGGCATTTAGATTTAGAAGGAGGTAACAATCAATCATGAGCTCGAAGAGTGCCACAGATCGAGAACGGATCGATGCCATGGAATTCTTGTTAACGGGGCCAGCTCGCGACAAATTGCACGCGGCAGTGACCTTGGCAGGACCAGAGGCGGCGTCGGTTCTGGAACATGCGGCCCTGCCAATACACGATGATGACATCGACTCGTTGGCACTTGTGTCTGCCCACCACGCCGCCAAATTGTTAGCCCATGTTTACCCATTTGCCGCTTGATCGGGTGCGATTTTCGCCATTTTGGGCCGAAAACCCCGTAAGTTGTTGATTCCTGGTTGAGGTGACGAATGTAGTGCCATAATCGTTATGTTGGGGTTGAATTCGCTTGCGCACCCCGGTATCGTGTTCCCATGTTCGTTCGCCGCACCCAAACCCGCCGCACCCAAAACGGCCAGATCTACTTCTCCCACCGCCTCGTCCGCTCCGAACGCATCGGCGCCAAGGTCCGCCAGCGCACCCGGCTCAACCTGGGACGGCACTTCGACATCCCGCAGGCGGACTGGCCCCGGTTGTGCGTCCGGATCGAGGAACTGCTTGCCGGACAATACGCCCTCATCCCGGACGATTCGGCCGCCCTGGAGCAGGAAGCCCAACGCATCGCGGCCCTGTTGATCGCCCGCGAAGCCGATCTCTCCGGCCCCGCCCCCGGCGCCGCCCCCGAGACGCGGACCGTGACCGTGGAGGTGGATTCGCTAGAACTGACGCGCCCGCGTTCGGTGGGCGTGGAGCAGGCCGGCCTGTGGGCGATGGACCGGTTGGGGCTGCGGGAACTGTTCCAACGTCTGGGCATCAACGGCCCCCTGCGCGCCGCCGCGGCGGGATCGATTATCGGGCGTCTGGCCGCGCCCGCCTCGGACCTGCGCGCCGCCGCGGCGGGATCGATTATCGGGCGTCTGGCCGCGCCCGCCTCGGAAAGGGCGACGCACCGCTGGCTGCGGGAACGCAGCGGCCTGGGCGAATTGCTGGGGGTCGACTTCGAGACCATGGGGGCGATGCAACTGTACCGGGCCTCGGACGCCCTGATGGCGCACCGGGACGCCATTGAAACCCACCTGTTCGAGCAGGCGATGAGCCTGTTCGATCTGCGGCCCACGGTCACCCTCTACGACCTCACCAACAGTTACTTCGAGGGTCAGGCCGAGGAGCAACCCCAGGCGCAGCGGGGACATTCCAAGGACAAGCGCCGGGATTGTCCCCTCCTCACCCTGGGGCTCGTGCTCGATGGCAGCGGCTTCGTGCGCCGCTCCCAGGTCTTCGCCGGCAACGTGACCGAGCATCGGACCCTGCCTCAGATGCTGGAGGCGCTCCAGGCCCCCGGCGACGCCCTGGTGGTGATGGATCGGGGCATCGCCACTCAGGAGCGCGTCGCCTGGTTGCGCGAGGCCGGATACCGCTACCTGGTGGTGAGCCGCCAACGCGACCGGCAGTTCGATCCCGAGGCGGCGGTCTCGATCCGGACGGCCTCGGGCGAGGACCTGCATCTGCACAAGACCGTGGACGAGGATGGCCAGGAAGCCCGCTTGTACTGCTATTCCGAGCAACGGGCCGAGAAGGAACAGGCCATGACCGAGCGCTTTGGGAAGCGTTTCGAACAGGCTCTGGACCAACTCTCCGAAGGCCTGTCCCGGCCGCGCACTCAGAAACGCCTCGCCCAGGTCTGGCAGCGCATCGGGCGGTTGAAGCAACAGAGCCGCGGCGCCGCCCAACACTACGACGTCCAGGTCGCCACCGACGACACCGGCGATACCGCGGTCGGGCTGACCTGGACCCGGCGTTCGGTCCCGGGCACGATGGCCACCCATCCGGGCGTCTATTGTCTGCGCAGCAGCGAAACCGATTGGGACGAGGAAACGCTCTGGCGCACCTACATCACCCTCACCGATCTGGAGGCCGTCTTCCGCTCATTGAAATCCGAACTCGGTCTGCGCCCCATCTATCACCGCAAGCCCATTCGCGCCGAGGGTCACCTGTTCGTCACCGTCATCGCCTACCAACTCGTCCAGGTCATCCGCCGCCGCCTGGCCGCACGCGGGGAACACGCCAGTTGGTCCACCCTGCGCCGGATCCTCGGCGGCCAGCACCGCGTCACCGCCACCTTCCGTTGCGCCGACGGCCGCACCCTGCACGTGCGCAAGGCCACCCGCGCCGAACCGCCTCAGCGCGCCATCTATGACGCATTGGACATCCACCCCGCGCCCGGAGGGACCCGCAAAACCATCGCCTGATCTCCCCCATATCCCGCTTCTGTGCGCATTTGTAGTGCCACTTGCGCTTTTGAATCATCGTAACTGCCTAATATATCAATGCTTTGCAAATCGGCTTGGTAAACATGGGTTAGGCCCTGATGCGCTCGAAATGCTGGCTAAAGATCTAAAAAAGGAGGAGTAGGCGATGCCGGAAAAGGAACGAGACCGACGAGCCTATTTGATAACTGGTCAGCTTACGCACGGAGAGCAATATTACGACCTGCTAAACCTAATGATATGGTCACGCATAAGGCCGAGAGCGCTGAGATCATCAGGCCGGTGATTCAGGGGCTCAGGCGGCTGAGACGCGTCCCCACCCCACCCCTTTCTTGCACAATTTCTTCAGAGCATCCTGGATGGAGGGGCATTCTTTGCGCTCGAACTTTGGGTCCGAGTAGCCATAGAACGAAATCCTAGTGTTTTCCAGGAGCTAGTCAGTACTGTCCGGTTACAAGTTGAATATATTCAAGTGTTTAGCGGAAAGGTCCAGTTTTGTTCTGTAATCTTCCGCCGGCGCTTGTTCTAGTGTAGAACAGGAAAACCGCGCCCCCATATTCGTAGAATGTCACGACGTCGCCGTACTCAAGGCTTTCGAACCAGAAGCGCCCGGCGGGCGTGACGGTCCATGTCCCGTTGCCGCCGTCTTTCTCGTCCCAACCTTGTTCCACCAGGAAGTCGACGACCTTCGAGGTCTCGGGAACGACTGCCACAGTCATGGCCAAAATAGAGACTCGCGCGATGGGGTTTTTGGCCACCCCGAAAGCCAAGCCAGTCCACTCCCTCGCATCGGCCTCGACGCCCGATTTCGGGACCAGCGACCTCGCTTGATTTCGATAACGTAAAAGGGACCCACCAAACGGGGCTCTGATCGAGGAAAAGGGACCCACCCCTGATAGCCTCCCCCGAAGCGTGAACTGGATGAACAGGCACGCGAGTGGGAGGTGAGGATTGATAGGGATGGATCAGTACGAGTTGATCAGAACTGCACATCGGGTTTACAAGAAAAGCATTCGACAGATCGCCTGGGAGACCGGGCACACGCGACGGACGGTCCGGAAAGTATTGGCCGGACAGGAGCCCAAGTATCGGCGAGAGAAGGAGCCAGCCTGTCCGGTGATGGACCCGGTCGCCGGGATCGTAGATGCCTGGCTCCAGGCGGACCGGGACCAGCCAGTCAAGCAACGCCACACCGCGCACCGGGTGTGGCAACGTCTGGTGGAGGAGCATGAATTTACCGGAGCCGAGCCGACGGTACGCCGCTGGGTTCGGGAACGGAAGACACGGTTGGGCTGGAACCAGACCGGTGCTGTGGTGCCGTTGGACCCGGAACACGCCCGTGAAGCCGAGGTGGACTGGGGTACGGCCTGGGTCCGGATGAACGGTCAAGACCGTCAGGTCAAGTTGTTCTGCATGAGATCTCGGTACTCGGGCAAGGCGTTTGTGCGGGCCTATCCGTGGGAACGGCAGGAGATGTTCCTGGACGGTCACATCCGTGGGTTCGACTGGTACGGAGGCGTCTTCCCGACGTTAGTGTTCGATAACCTGAAAACCGCCGTGAAACAGATTCTGCGCGGGAAGGGCCGGGTTGAACAGACGCGGTTCACAGCGTTTCGTGCGCACTACACGTTTGAAGCACGGTTCTGCAATCCGGCGCGGGGCCAGGAGAAAGGCGGGGTCGAGGGACTGGTCGGCTTCGCACGGAGAAACTTCCTGGTGCCGGTTCCCGAGGTGACCGACTTCGACGAGTTGAACGCGCAGTTGCTGGAACGCTGCGGCGCCGACGACCACCGGAGGATCGGCGGTCGGTCCGACGATCGGACGATCGGGGAACGCCATGGAGCAGAACGCGCGTACCTGCTGGCGCTGCCGGGCACCCGATTCGAGAACACGAAGGTGGTGGGTGTGCGGATCAGCCCGTACCAGACGGCCCAGGTGGATCAGAACCGGTATTCGGTGCCGACCGCATATGTGGGACGCCGGCTCTGGGCCCATACCGGCTGTGACCGGGTGAGCTTTTACGCGGACCAGAAGAAGGTGGCCGAACATGACCGCGCCTTCGGTCATAGCGACTGGCGGATTGATCCGTTGCACTACCTGGAGTTGATCCGGCGGAAGGTGGCCTCGTTTGAGAGCGCCCGGCCGATCCGGCAGTGGCGGGATCAATGGCCGACCCAATATGAGACCGCGCTGGAGCGGTTGCGGGATCGGCATGGATACAGCCGGGGCACCCGGGAGTTCATCGGCATCCTGCAACTCCACCAGGACTGGGATCTGGATCGGGTGTCATCGGCCATCCAGGAAGCGCTCGATGCCCACTGTATCGAGTTGGAAGCGGTGCGGCACATTCTGATGCGGGAGGACACGCCGACTCGATCCCATGCACCGCTCGAGTCCGGGTTGATGCCCGGTATCACCGATCTGACGATCGCCCGGGCCGATCTGGATCAATATGACCGTCTCCTGGCTGGGGGTGTGCGATGAGTCCGGGTCAGGAGATCGTTCTCGACGACGCACTGCGGCAACTCCGGCTTCCGGCCATGGTGCGGGAGTGGCGGGAACACGCCCGACAGGCTAAAGAGGCCGGCGAGGGGCACACCGGCTTTCTATTGGCTCTGGCCAGCCGCGAGCTGGCGCAGCGGCAAGCCAATCAGGTCCAGCGGCGACTGCGGGAGGCCCGGTTCCCACTGCTCAAGACCCTGGAGACCACGGACCTGAAGAAGTGGCCAGTGCTCGATGCGGTCCAGGTTCGCGACTATGCCGAGTGCGGCTACATTACCCGGCACGAGAACGTCGTCCTGTTGGGCAAGCACGGAACCGGTAAAACCCATGCCGCCACGGTGCTGGGTGTGGAAGCCTGCCGGAGGGGCTACCGCGTCGGGTTCACCACGGCAGCCGGGCTGGTCAACACCTTGATCGAGTCGCGCGAGGAACGGCAACTGAAGCGGCACCTGGCGAAGCTGGCCCGCTTCGAGCTGCTCATCGTGGACGAAGTCGGCTATATCCCGTTCTCGGCCGAGGGGGCGCAGTTGCTGTTTCAGGTCTTCTCGGACCGCTACGAAAAGGGTTCGCTGATCGTCACATCGAACTTGCCGTTTGCACAGTGGACCAGCGTCTTCGGTGACGCCGCACTGACCGCAGCCCTGCGGGACCGGCTGACCCATCACTGCGCCATTCACCAGTTCGAGTGGGAAAGTATCCGGTTTACCGACAGTCTCGGCGCCGCTAGCAAACGGAAGAACAAACCCCGGTCCACCGGAGGATCCGCGTGAAAACCGCGGGCGCGGCGGGCTGTGGAAAGTGCCGCCCCCATGGGAACCCGCTGCAAAGCCAGCGCGCTCCCACGGTGGCTTGGAAGCCTTCGGCTCCCACACTCCCCACAGCCTCGACGGCGGAATCGCTTACAAACCATTAACCAGGGGGTGGGTCCTTTTTACGTTGTCAAAGCGACTCGCTTAGAGTAATTTTTAACACCACTGCGGCTCATGCCCATAATAAACAATGGGTTAGCGGAGATAGGCGCTTTACGCCCAAGGAGAAGGAACTTCTAACGAAGCAGGCGAGAGCCATCATTGCGGAACACGCCCCTGCTGTCGGGCGTTAAATCGGGCAGATGGAGAATCAGTCACTTCGATCTTGAACAACTCGATTTAAGACACCTTGAACACTTGTCCGACAAGCCTGTCTGAAACACCAAAAAGAGAGAGAATTAATATGAGCACCATTTGGCGACTGAACATCAAGCCGGACTCAGCCGAGGACATAGACCCAAGGAAATTCTGTTTCGACAAGGGCATACTTGGAATCGGCTGGCCGGTAGATGCCAATGGGCCGATGGAGTGGAACACCTATTGCGCCTTGGCCGAAGACGAATACCGAGATCGCCGCAAGGGCTGGCGGACTGCCGCCAACGCGATCATCCAAATGACCTTTGACGACCTTTGCTGGACACGAGACGAAAACGCCAACTACTACCTAGGCAGGATTGACGGCGATTGGGAGTACCGTTCGACGGACGAATATCGGGGTGCCGATATTGTGAACGTAAGACCCTGCGAATGGTTCCGAGTTGGCGGTGTGGATTCCGTCCCTGGAAGGGTCGTCAACAGCTTTCGTCCCAGGGCAACCGTTCAACGCGTATACGACGAGACATCCTCTCTGTATTCCAAAATCAAATTCAACCTATTGAGTGGGCGCGGCGTCTACGACTTGCATGGAAACGAAGATAATCCGAACTTGTTTTCCCTGATTTCACCGGATGATTGCGAGGACATTGTCGGGATCTACTTGCAGGAGAAGCATGGCTTCAGGCTCA
This sequence comes from Terriglobia bacterium, assembly GCA_965263045.1. GTDB lineage: Bacteria > Acidobacteriota > Terriglobia > 20CM-2-55-15 > 20CM-2-55-15. The sequence goes on along the minus strand of CBDHGK010000023.1, from coordinate 2,876 downwards.
TCCCAAGCTCGTGCAAGCGCGATACGGGGAAAACCGAGTTCGTCTTGAAAACCGTGGACGGGAGGCGAGCAAATGTGCAGGTAAAGCAGGGAAACGCAGCTCTTAACGTAGACGAGTTTAAGCACGACCGGGACAATCCGTGCGAGTGGTTCCTATTCACGACCCAAGGCCAGTACTACGGCAAAGGTGACGCGCACTTGCGATGTCTTTCTCCCGATGACATGAGCGACTTCGCGTTCGACAATAGAAATATCATGTCGGATCGCGTTCGGACATTCATTGACTTCTGCGAGAGAACCGCCGGTTAGCAAATGCCGGCCCGTCCTGCAAACCCTCTTTCCTGCAGCAGGCATGCATTTGGCGCACGCGCACGCGCCCCCGATCCTGCCCCATTCAAACAGACTCCTAGGGTCGACCGTTGTCTGGCCTGATCAGGTCGCATGACCGGCGGCTCTTAAGCTGCCCCCGTGAATCAAAGACCGCGACATAGAGCCACCCCTGGTTCCTGAGAGCGATCGCCTGTGGCGCGACCATCCTGGCCCCGCAGCAGTCCCGGACCTCGACTACAGGCACTGACGGAAGGTCCCGCTGAAGCCACTCCAGATACAGCCCTCCGGTGTAGCCTTCCACAAGGATCGTCGGCAGGGCCGAAATCGCCTGCGGATACGGAAAAAGTCTTGACATTTCTATAACATGTTTATATGGCAACGAAAACACTTTATGTCAAGGATCAACAGCTTTGGGAAAAAGCCGGTCGTCTGGCCGGGCATCAGAAGCTTTCAGAAGTCATCATGCAATTGCTTGCCAAGTGGGTGGCCGACAAGGAAAAACATGAAACCATGAAAAGTGGCAAGGAGTTTGCTGAAATCGAACTGTGGATCGGAGGCAACGAACACAGTCGTTGGCACCCCAGGGACCCAGTAGGACGGGACTACAAGGTTGCCTTCACTGGTCGATTGTTGGCCAGCACAGAAGATGGGGGACAGTATTTGAGCACAAATCCAGTGGTGGAAGTCTACGAGATGAGAGACGGAAGACTGGTCGTATACAGAGATTTCGACAGCTCTATACACGGAGCGACGTGCCTGGTTTACTCCGATTTCCAAACACTGCGCGACGACCCAGCAGCGCTCGAGACTTTTTGGTGGGTGGACGATCATGAGGAGAAGGCGTTAGCGGTACCCCCCTTCAGAACCAGAACCGAAAGAGGAGAGCAAGGAAGTGAGGAACCGGAGGTAGAACGGAAAGCGTATGACTTGAATTTCCTGAAGGAAATCTCTGATGCTCTCGGAGCTGAAATGATTGTCCGAATTGACTAGGAGGACACACCGATGCAATTAAGTAAACATGCAGAATCGCGCTGGCGGTCGCGCGGCATTCAGGATCTTTCAATGCTGCTGGTCCAGAGATTCGGACATTCGTTCAAAAGCCGGGAAAACTCCGAAATCTGGATCGCAAACAAACGAGAGCGCCGGGAAATCCTGAAACTCCTAAAGACCGTGCAGCAAAACTTCGAGCGGCCCGACCCTCCCTACGTCGTCGTAGCGGCAGACGGCACAGTGATAACCACCGGACACCGGACACGTAAGATTCACCGACGCAGGTGACCTAGGGTGATTTCGCTACTCTGAATTGGCTCACTTTGATCGTTTGAATTGGCCCACCCCTGACAGCTGAACCGGGAAGGCTGTTCTGATCTAACTGGATCGGAACGGAGGGACCGGTACAAAACGCTGTGAAAGGGGATTCTCTCCCCGCCTTCCTGCAGGGCACTTCAAGGACGGGAGCGCCTTCGCTGCATCAGTCCCGCTGAACCGCCGGATCGGGCGCTTCAACGTGATATGTTCCCCGTTTGTGGTACATTGTCAACGAACAAGACAGGGAGGGGGGCCCAAAATGGCCAAGACCAAAATGATCCGTGCCCGCGTTGAACCAGAGTTGAAGAGCCAAGCCGAAGAGGTCTTCTCAGGGCTCGGTTTGTCGCCAACCGAAGCGATCACGCTGTTTTATCGACAGGTAACCCTGCATCGCGGTTTGCCGTTCGCTGTGAAGATTCCCAATGCCGAGACCATCGAAGCGCTACGGCAGGCTCGCGCAAGAGAAGAACTCACCGAATACGCCGACTTGGAGGATATGAAAGCCAGGCACGGTTGATCCCAATGCGCCTACTCACCACGAAGCGATTCGAGAAGGATCTCAAGCGTGACAGGAAGCGCGGCAAGAATCTCGACAAGCTCTGGAGTGTCGTGGAGCGGCTCCTGTCGAATCAGCCTCTCGACCCGCGGCATCGGCAGCATCGGTTAGCCGGGGACTGGTCTCCTTGCTGGGAATGTCACATCGAACCGGACTGGCTGTTGGTATGGGACCAGGAGGACGATACTCTCATCCTGGTTCGGACCGGAACCCATACCGATTTGTTCGATTGATTAGCGGTCGCGTATATCTGCCATCTATGCGCGTTGGTATATAGCACGATAAAGATGGTGATCTGTGTGTTATGGCTCCGGGTGCGTGGAACCCCCCGGGCCACATGTGGTAATAGCGAGATTGGATCGAGTGTGCTTGCACCGATATCGATCCGAATTTAAAACAGGAGTGTACTCCACATGGATACTAAAGGCCCGCGTGCGGGACAGGACAAAACACCGCCTACCGACAGAATCACCACCTCCTTCAAAAATCTCGTCGTGTCTTCAGACGAACTCGTTTCCGCGGCCGGAGATCTGAAGAAGGTCATTGACACCTTTGAGAAGCCTCTCAACTCAATAAATCCACACGTTGCAACCTGGCATCAGTTGTCGGGGAACGAGAGTCATGATGGCCACTATTGGCATCGTGATATTGGATACGCCAAGGTGGAGGGACGCTGGGGAATA
>CBDHGK010000022.1:0-83394 GCA_965263045.1 Terriglobia bacterium | reverse complement strand
ACCACCAAGCAAACGGAGTTCGTCAGCGCCTACGCGCATAAGAAGAACCCCAACGAGGACATGGCGGAGTCGATCGCTTACTTCATCGTCAACCCCGACAAGCTGCGGTCCCGCTCCATCGCGAAGTACGAGTTCGTGCGGGATCGCATCATGCAGGGCAATTTCTACATCTCTAAGATTCGGGAAGACTTGACATTCGAGGTGTACAACCTGTACCCGGACTATGTGTTTCCCGGCAAGATCCGGCGGGTAGACATCGAAGTGACCGGCGCCCCGGAAGAAGAGAAGCAGGTCCGAGTCGAGATCGCCCTGCACGCGCTGGATGAAGTGTTGGAAGGTGCCAGACATGCAGTTGTCAGGATCTTCAGCGAGGTGGGTACGCGTACAAGGGACTTGTATCTTTATCCAGTCGGCGTGCCACGAGGTACGCCGGGCACCGTGCTGTCGGGGAGCTTCACGCTCAGCAAGTACGCCAAGGCAGGCTACTGGCGTCCGGAACAGATCAAGATTACCGACGAACACGGCAACCAACGCCTTGAGGGGGTCAACGACTACGGTTGGAGCCTCTATGTGGACAACCCGCTCGAAGACATCACCCCGCCGCGTTACGTAGCGAATTCGGCATCACTCACCAAATCCAGCGAGATTCGTGAAGGGCAGGAAGTGCAGGTGATCGAGGCGACATGGAGCGTGGACGAAGATTCCGGGAAAATGGACGAGGGTTCGCCATGTTACGCGAGGCTGAACGACGAGCACCCGGACACGTATAGGTTTGACGAGCATGGGCACTACGGTCCCGAAGAGAATATTTGCCGGGTCAACTGGGTGATGCCTCACTATATGCCCTCGTCCGTGTACACCCTCAACTATGTCCGGATGCGGGACCGAGCCCGGAACATCAGTCGTGTCTATTTTGGGCATCCAGGTCATCGCCTCAGGCCAGTAGATTCCATCGTCGATGAAGATGGTCCACAGATCGAGTTGGTTACCGACAACCCGGACACGGAGCCGCCAGAGTTGGATGTCGAAAACATCAGTATCCACGCGGAACCCACCAAGCCGGACAACCCGGACGGTGAGACCCTGGTGACCCTGCGGTACAGGGTGCGCGACAATTTGTCCGGTGCCCGCGACACCGCAATATACTTGCGAGACCCGCAAGGTATCGACCATTTCTTCTGGGACACCGCCCCAGACAGAAGCCAATTGTTCCCGTCCGGTGACCCCTCACAGTGGGCCGACCGTACTTTTACTGTGCTCCTGCCGGCTGGATCCGCGCCTGGGACCTGGGGTCTCGCTGAGATGAACGTGAGAGATCGAGCTGGGAATTTCAAGGCATACGATTTCACCGAAATCATCCATTTCGATGTCGCAGGACAATAAGTGGTTCCGCGCCTCGTCCGCTCAGACCCGAACGGGGACGGTGAAGACGGAAGAAGAATCGCGGGTCACGGTCCTTCGCGCAAAGAGGGTACCGACCCGATTCGTACAGAAATACACGCTAAGGGCTCGGCTTGAGCCCTTGGGTCCCGGTGACTGTTTCAACGACGATCTTCAGTTTGCAGCCCAACCTGAACAAGTGCCGGTTCTATTTGTTGTAAGCTGCGGTACTTTCGCCTTCCCTCTAACGCATGACGCAGCGATAGGAGCAGCGAGGATGGAAACTCAGGTTCGAACGCCCAACGCTATATTCGGCCAACCTCAACGGTTCCTGGTTCCGCTGTTTCAGCGGCCCTATGTCTGGAACGAAGAACAGCAGTGGGATCCGCTTTGGAAGGACTTGGAGCGGGTTGCGACGCGGCTGCTTCAGAACCCTAACACGAAGCATGAGCCTCATTTTCTCGGGGCTGTTGTCTTGCAGCATGTGCAGAATCCTGTCGGGGAACTCCAGGAGCGGATGGTCATTGACGGACAACAACGGTTGACCACGCTGCAGATCCTTCTCGATGCGCTTCATGCCGAGCTGCATCGCATCGGGGCCGGTGCCCCCGCCGGACGCCTGGAATACTTGATCCAGAACGACAAACGATTTTGCAAGGCCGATGAAGACCGTTACAAAGTCTGGCCGACGAACCGGGATCGACCAGCATTCAACGAGGTCATGTCCGCGCCGTTTCCGGTGGACTACGGGAGCCTGCCACACAAGTCTGCAAAACTCGTTCACGCGCACCGGTTCTTTTCCGAACAGGCCCGGGCGTGGCTGGATGCTGGCGATCCCGAACAGCGTCCTGTCCGGGCTGAAGCCATCGAACGCAGCGTCCGCGAATTGTTGCAGATCGTTGTGATTGACCTCTCTGTCGAGGAGAACGCTCAGGAGATCTTTGAAACCCTGAACGCGCGCGGCGCCCAGCTAACCGCCGCGGACCTGATCAAGAACTTCGTCTTCCAGAAGCTTCTGGAAAGCCCAGCCGACGTTGAAAAGTCCTATGAGACCTATTGGAGGGATTTTGAGACAGCATTCTGGGAAACCGAAGTCAGCTCAGGGCGGATTCGATATCAGCGGTCGTCGTTATTTCTGAACCACTGGCTGATTTCCCGCACTGGCGAGGAAGTTGTCGCCCGCGAGGTGTTCTCTCGGTTCAAGACGTTCGCGGAACATGAGGTCGAGGTTCCCATGGAGCGCCTACTCCAGCAGATGTGCCGCGCGGCAGCCGTATATCGGGGTGTCACCGAAGCAGCCGACAAGTTGGAGGACAGGATAGACCGCATCGATCTCTTCGCCTATCGGATCAAGGCTATGGAGAGCGACGTCATGAAGTCAGTCTTGCTCTCTCTTCTTGACCCCGAGCGACCCGCAACTCCACCCGCTGTCATCAATGCCACACTTGACGTTATTGAAAGCTGGCTCACCCGCCGGATGCTGGTTCGGGCGACAAGCAAGTCCTACACGCAAGTGGTTGCGGAACTGGTCAACGTCATAAGACAAGCATCTGTGGACCAGATCGACTTGGCGGTCCGCTCACACCTGATGTCGCAAAGGGCAGAAGCACGGTACTGGCCCGACGACGAAGAACTCACACGGGAACTAATGGAGTGGCCGATCTATCGAAAGATCAGCCGGGCTCGTCTCCGGATGGTTCTAGAGGCCATCGAGGACCACTCACGCGGGTATCGGCCGGGTGGCACCGAGTACGCGGGAATGCGCGTTCCCCGAAACACGTTCTGGATCGAGCACATCATGCCCCAGACCTGGGAAACGGCCTGGGGGCCCCCGACAATCGGAACGCTTCAGGACCGCGCCCAACGCATCCACACCCTGGGAAATCTCACATTGTTGACGGCAAAGCTTAACAATGCGGTGTCGAACGGTCCATGGAACGGGGAAAACGGAAAGCGTTCCGAACTCCGAAAACACGATCTGTTGCTGCTGAATCGGGATCTCGATGGTTTTTCCCGGAATGGATGGACCGATGAATCCATCACGCGCCGAACAGGTGAGCTAATCAATAAGATCATTGATATTTGGCGAGTGCCGCCGGGATACAAGTCTTCGACCGTACGTGATGCGACTGCCAGCATGCATTCTGTCGATTTGTCCGATCTCTTATCCGCCGGCCTGTTGGCCTCCGGCCAGGCGCTTGTCCCCCGGATACGAGATGTCCAAGAGAGAACAGCACAAATCCTCTCCGATGGCCGAATCGATGTCGACGGGCGTCTGTTCGATACGCCCTCTGGCGCGGGATACTACCTTCGCAGGAAAGCGACGAATGGTTGGAGTTTCTGGCTCCTGGATCCAAAGACAAAGAAGTCCCTCGCTTCAGTACGCCGGGAGTACGTCGAGAGGCTATCTCTGGAATCGAACGTGGAGGAAGAGGATGACAACGACGAGGACGAGGAGCCTAACACCGCCGATTGACCTCCTGCGTCGATTCCTGGAAGATCGCCAGGCCGCCGGACACGGCGTGGAGTTGGCCAGGGAAGCGTGGGTTTCAGGGGGGAGTACAGAACAGGGCGCGTAACGGAACAACTCGACTCCGACTCTTACCCGCACGCTGTCAGATGAAGTCTCAAACTGTACACAGATATGGAGGATACGCCATGCAGTCCAGGATTCTGGGTTTTGCGCTTCGACTATCACTTGTTGGACTGCTCCTGCCGTCACCGGCAGCCGCGCAGCGATGGAACGACCTCGAAGACGCGCTTGAAGGTCGCGAGCTGGTGCTCAGGCCCACATTCGATAGTCGCCGAAAAGTCTACCTCGACATGGAGGACGATAGCGTTTTCGCTCTCCACCGGGGGGACCGTCTCTTCCCGCTTCGTGAAAGCGAGACTGTTCGAATCACGGACGCGGATCCAGAAGATGACCACATCGAACTCGAACTGCAGAGCCCGCGCCTCGGCCGTGGCCGCATCGACTTCTATGGCCCAGCGCCGACGGCGCAGGATTTCGAGCGTTGGCTCGACGAGATATTCGAGGTCGCGACCGCCGAGGTTGACTTTCAGCGGTACATCGGGAATCGACAGAGCCAAACGCTCCACATCCGCGGGGCGAATCACCTGCCAGACGCGGCTGCCCGGCAGCCATTCGCCACGGAGGCCGATGCCCTCGCTCTTGGATACCATCGTTGCGGCGTCTGTTTCGTTTCCACGCCTGACGTATCGGACTACGAGACCGAGCGTTCGCTCGCGATGATGTCGCTGCAGCAGGTGCAGTCTACGTACTACCCACTCGTCGACACCGAGTTACAGGAGTACGTTGGGAGTATCGGACAACGTGTCCTTGACGGTTGGCCCGTTCCTCTCAAGGGCTACCGATACCGATTCCAGGTAGTCGATTCCGACGACATCAACGCGTTCGCGGTGCCTACGGGTTACATCTTCATGACTCGCGGCCTCTTGGAGTCCCTTGAGAGCGACAATGAAGTCGCGGCGATCCTTGCCCACGAAATCGCCCATGTGGAGAGTCGGCACAGCTACCGCATTTGGCGCAATGCGCAACGCGCATCGACCATCGCCGGCATCGTCGGCCTGTTTGCCAGAGGAACCGACAATATTGCTGACGACATCGTCGCCACGATGATGTCCTTCACCGCAAACTTGTTCATGGCTGGTCACGGGCGGGACCGAGAACGCGAATCGGACCTGTTCGCGAGCTATTACCTGAACGAAGCGGGGGTCGGGGACCAACCGCTGTTGAATTCGTTCCGCAAGCTCAAGTTCGCCCGCGACGCCCGTGACCCGTTCGGCGAAGGAGCCGGCGGGTTGTTCGCAACCCATCCACATATCGAGGAGCGTCTCGACAAGGCGAGCGACACGGTTACGGCGTCGTTCCTTGAGGACGATGTGTTCCAGGGCCTGACGGACGATGGAGAGTTGGTAGCCACGCTCCGTTTCGATGTCCAGAGGCTGTTCGAGAACGAGTTGGACGTGGTCGCCACTCTCTCGACAACACCCGAACTTGGCGAAGAGGATAACGTCAATACGATCAACATCCGGGTGGGGGGACAACGCATTCAACTGCGTGAGCGCACGGCAGAGAAGATCTTTCCGAGTGATGAAGTCTCGGCCGTTTTCGGCAACGATGACGCGCGGGGGCTGGTCGAGGGCCCAATCGAGTCGGTGGATCTGGACTTGCGCAACGTCGACCGTTGGGAACGGGTTGCTGCCGTGACCCCATAGGTAAGGGTCCGACAGTTACGGGATCTGGATCAAGGCGTCTTAATTGCATTTCTGGTGAACCGCTAGGGTTTACGGAGACTGTTAAGGTTCGAGTCAACCCGCCATATCAACCAGCTCACCGGGCAGTTCGAGCATTTGAAGCAATCCGCGCTCGGGCAGGTCGGCGCGATTGCGATCCCGATTACGGAGCTTATCGCCGTGCCCACCGACCTGCTCCACTCCGCGCGCGACTGGCACTCGGATTTCACCGGGCCCGTCGCCGACATGGTGACGGCGGTGACTGCGCTCTCCGGTGGCACCTCGTTCAGTGAGAGCTGGCGCGACGTGTTGCAACAGGCCGACACCGTTTCCGCAGCCGACATCCGCAATATCTACCAAGTCGGTCCCCATGCCGCCGACGCCGCGGCTGCCACCTTCGAGCGGCAGCGGGACTACGCGGATCGTAGCGTCGTCCTGTCCCATGCACGGGCCGATGCCGCCGCGTCTCTCGCCGCCACTGCGGCTGAAGTCCAGGACAAGATCGACACCGTCGCCGGAGAAAACAATGTTTCCGACACGGCGCTACAACAAGCGGTCCTGGCCGGCAATCTCTCCCAGGGACAACTCCTGGCCGCGATGGCTCAGATGGAAGCCTGGGACGCGTCGGCCGCCGCGGCCGAAGCCTACAACGCCGAACTCATGCGGCGGGAGATCGAAGCCCGGCGCCTGGCTGAACGTGCGGCCCTTGAAGCCCAATGGGCCCAGCAACAGGCCGCACTGGCGCTGGGCGCCGGCGCGCGCATCGAATCCATGTATGGCGGCTATCGCTTGCACCCGGTCTTTGCCGGGAACTAGGGACCATGATGAAAAAACGAGTCATTACATGGGCGCTCATCATTGCACTGACCGCGGCCGTCCCGGCCTTCGGCATCTTCGGCATCCCCAGCCCCGAAGACCTGCTCATCTGGTTCGTTCTGCGGCCGATGATGCACGGGAACCAGCGGGCGATGATCGCCAACCAGGTTCGGGAACACGAAAAACTTGTCGCGCAACTCGAGATTGCCCGGAGCCAACTCACCCAGGTCCGCGACGGGGCGCAGGGTCTGGTCGGCGCGATCACGGACCCGATGGCGGACCTGGTCGCAACGTCTACGGATCTGCTCCACACCGCGCGCGACTGGCACGCGGATTTCACCGGCCCGGCCGGGGACATGGTCGGGTCGGTCCGCAACTTCGCCAATAACGGCGAGTCCTTTAGTCGAAGCTGGCGCGACGTGTTGCAGGCGTCGGACACCGTCACCGAGGCCGACATCCGCAACGTCTACCAGAGCGGTCCCCATGCCGTCGATGCCGCCGTGGCGACCTTTGAGCGGCAACGGGTGGAAGGCGACCGGCGCCTCGAGTATGCCGGAGCCCGGGCGGATGCCGGGGCCGACCTGACCGAAATCCGCGAAGCCACGACCCGTGCCATCGGCCGCATCGGGGAGCGGGTCGATGCGGACCCCGATACCGGCAGGGCAAATCGCTCATCGCCGGCGCTCACCGAGGGTGATGTTCTCGCATCGCTCGGGCAAATACGAGCCCTGATCGGTATTGGCCGCAGCCGCGCCATAGCGGCAACAGAAGCCGCGGCAGATCGCTTTCGTGGAGAGGAACTCCGCCGGGGGACCGAAGACCGGCGCCTGGCCGAACGGGCGGCCCTTGAAGCCCAATGGGCCCAGCAACAGGCCACCCTGGCCGCCGGCGCCGACGCGCGCATCGAATCCATGTATGGCGGCTATCGCTTGAATCCTGTTTTTTCCGGGAATTGATGATGCTCATGCTGATGCTCCAACTCGTCCCGACCATACCGGCCGACCCGGCGGCCGCGCCCGACGTGGCCACCGTGGTCAGCGGCATCATGGATCAGATTATCGCCGCGGCGGCCCCACAGGTCCACGCGACCGGTATGGCCATGTGGCGGGGGCTGGCCGCCATCCTCGTCGCCTGGACCGGCCTGCGCATCGCTTTCACGGGTGATTTCCGGCCATGGGATGTGATTCGGATCGTCATCGCACTCTGGTTCCCCTGGGCGATGCTCAGCTTCTATAACACGCCCCTTCCCGGCTCGACCCTGTCGTTCACGGCCGCCATTACCGAAGGCGGCAACTGGCTCCAGGGCGTCCTGATCGCCAACACCGGCGAGGATTATCTGGTGTCCTTTACACGGCTCTCCCAGAACTTCTTTGCGCGCGCCTCGTCCATGGAGCTGGGGTCTGGAAGCGGGATGCTCGACATTGTCCTCAATGGCCTCACGAACCTGTCGTACCTGTTCATGGCCTTTCTTCACACCATCATCTTCGAGCTTTTTCTCCTGCTCATTCTCCTGTGTCTCATCGTGATCTATGCCGTCTCAATGGGACAGGTCATATGGGCGCAGCTCGCCCTGGGCGTCCTCTTGATCCTCGGGCCGCTCTTCATTCCATTTCTCCTGGTCGAGCCCCTCGCGTTCCTGTTCTGGGGGTGGTTCAAGGGCATGGTCACCTACACCCTCTATGGCGCGATCGCGGCGGCGCTCATGCGGGTGTTCCTCGCGGCCAGCATGGGCTGGATCGAGGCCATTATCAATGGTCCCCCGCCCGGTAACAGCTTCTGGTGGCACAGCACCGCATGGTTCCTCAGCATCGTGCCCCTGGTGACCGCGGGGCTCTTGTCCTCGCTCATGATCGGCACGCTGGCCTCACAAATCGTCTCCGGCGGCGGGGCGGGCGGCGGCATCATGGGCCTCGTCGGCCAGGCTGCCAGTGGGATTTCTAAAATCAAAACCGGAGGGGCGGTATAAACCTCATGACACAACCCAAAGACAAAGAAGCCGACGCCGGACGGGAATACGCCGAGATATGGGGCGAGACGATCCACTCGAACCGCCACCTGCGCGTGATCTCCATCGTCCTCGGCGTCCTGCTCTTATTCGTCACCATCGCCGTGGTGCGGCTCTCTTCGGTCGAGCCGCCCCGGCCGATTGTTGTTCGGGTGGATGAAGTCGGCCGGGCCGAAGCCCTGGCCTATGAGACGGTCGAGGCCCAGGCCGACCCGCGCGACCCGACCACCAAGTATTTCCTCAACCGCTTTCTCCATGACCACTTCGGCCGCCGCCGCGCGACGGCGCAGCAATACTGGCCGCGCAGCCTCCGTTTTCTCACCACCGATCTGGCCAATGCGGCCTTCACGGCCACCAACGAAGAAATCGCCATGCTGGCCGCCGGGATCACCCTGGAAGAGCTGCGCGTGGAGAATGTCGTGCTTCGGATTCAGCCCAATCCCACGGAGCCGCATGGGGCGGTCGCCGACTTCTTCCTCGTCCGGACCCGGCAGGAGCGGGAAGTATCCCGGGAGGCATGGACCGCCACGAAGCAGTTTGTCTTCATGCCGGTCATTCCGGCCGACCTGGTCGTCTTTAACCCGATAGGCATCCAGGTCACATACCTGGAAACCGACAGAACACTCATCACCGAGACGCCATGATTACTCATTTGCGAGAACGTGAAAAAAACCTGGAGCCGTTCGGGTGGAACCCGCAAGACGCCGAGTGGGTGGCCCTGGTCTGTCTCCACAGCGGTGTGTTCACACGCGCGCAATACATGGCCTATTGCAACGCGCACCCCGAACAGGCCCGGCGCTTCGTTCAGGGCCTCCTGGACCTGAAACTTGCCGTGGAAGAACCCATTCCCGTCATTCGCCGCGAGAACCGTACGAGGGCCTGTCGGATCACCCACAAGGGCATCTACCGGGAGCTGGGCGTTCCCAACATCCGCCACCGCAGGTTCCCCGATCCGGGGGCCTATCTCCGGCGGCTCCTGTCGCTCGATTACGTCATCGAGCACCCAGAGCTGGAATGGCTCCCGACCGAAGAGGAAAAGGTTTGGTACTGCGGAGACATCGGCATCCCAACCGAACAGATGCCGAAGCGGATTTACACCGGAGCGGCCGGGGCCGTCACCCGGTATTTCCCCCTGAAGCTCCCCGTTGCCGGCGGCCCGACCTGCTCGTTTGTCTATGTCGATCCGGGCAACGAAACCTCCACTGAAATGCAGCATTGGGGCCGGGCGCACGAGCATCTCTGGGCCAGTATGCGGGAGCGCAATATCAAGATTCATGTGGCTGCGATCGGCGTCAACCCCGACGCCGACAAACGCGCACGTGCCGTATTAGACGGATGGGCGCTGGAGGAAAAAAGGGTCGCGATCGGGAGCCCCCAGGAGGCGGCCTTGAAGAAAGAACTGGGCGCAATCTCCAGCGCCCTCGATACCTCCGATTCCAAGGTTCTCGCCCGCTTCGGAGGCTTTACGAAGGCCGGGCAGCGCTACCGGGAGTTGAGGGATATTCTGGCACGGCCCGCGCCTCATGACATCCGGATTGACACGTTCGAGATATGGCGTTCCGGGCGTATTTATCCGGAGGGTGTGCAGCTCTACGAGACGCCCTCATGACATCGAATCCCGGGCATTTTTTCAGGGAATATGCGGCAAGAGTCATGAATCGAGCGAATGGGGCATTAATTCACAAGGCTAATTCACAGGGTCAATTCACAGTGCTGATTCATACGGTTGTTGTCCCATATCTCATCCATTCACTTGGGGTTAGGCCATTTCAGGGCGCTGTTCCAGAGCTGCTCCAGACGGGGGGGCCAGATCTGTTCCAGAGGGGGGCTCCAGATCTGTTCCAGACAGGGTGGCCAGAGCTGTTCCAGAGGGGGTCCAGCGCCAGGGGCGCCCTTATTGAAAATCGGGCACCTGATTCACACGCCCGATGCCGCTCCAGCGTGTGTATTGGCTCGGGGGTATTAATTCACAGCGCTAATTCACAAGGCTAATTCACAGGGTTAATTCACAGTGCTGATTCACACGGTTGTTGTCCCATATCCCATGCATTCACTTGGGGTTAGCCAATTTCAGGACGCAGTTCCAGAGCTGTTCCAGACGGGGGGGCCGGAACAGTTCCAGAGTGTGGGTCCAGAGCTGTTCCAGGCAGGGTGCCCAGAACAGTTCCGGAGAGGGGGTGCAGTGACGGGAGCGACCCCCCCTATTTCGTGGGTTTATCGTCACCCGACCCCCGTGCTGATTCACATCACGCGTGTCGGTGCCGCCCTCCCCAAGGGGGGTCGCTCCCGTCATAGTGATCCTTGCAGGAAGGCTTGAAATCTGGAGACGTAAAGGCCGATGAAATGGAGTCACGTTTTTCTATTTGTCCTGGCGGTTGCCGCCTCGACGGGCCGGTATGTGTTGCACCCGTTTCCCCCTGGATCGGAGAATCCTGTCGTCGCACTGATGGCCCTTGATGCGCCCATGCTTTTGTGGGTGATCCACGGTTGGTATGCCGCCATGCCCGGCGTCATTACGTTTATCGGCGGGACGCTCGTTTTGGGTGTGTGGCGGGTGTGGTTCGAGTCGACTCCGCGCAAGAAACGGGGCAAAGGCGAGCTTCCCCCGTGGCCGATTTCCCCATCGGACGAGAAACCGGCCATCGTCGTCGGGGAGACGCATCACCCGGTCGAGCCGCGGGAGGTTCCCAACCCGGACTGGCTCGTGATCCCGGAGCGGGGCCTCTATACCGGAATCGCCATCTTCGGGGCGGTCGGCTCCGGGAAGACCTCGGCGTGCATGCACCCGTTTGCCCGGCAATTGCTCGGCTGGCAAGCGAGGAATCCGAAGCGGCGGGCCGCCGCCCTGATCCTCGAAGTCAAGGGGGATTTCTGCTACGACATCCGGGAGATTCTCGAAAAGGCGGGCCGGGAAGACGATTACATGGAGCTTGGCATGGGCGGGAAATGGCAGTGGAATCCCCTGGCCGCGCACTGGCTCGATGCCTACTCCCTGGCCTATACCGTTTCCTCTCTCCTGAATCAGTTGTTCGGGAAGGGGAAAGATCCGTTCTGGCAACAGGCCTACACGAATCTGGTGAAGTGGATTATCGAGCTGTACCGGATCTTTCCCGACCGCTGGGTGACCCTCCGGGATGTCTACCAGTGCGCGATCAACCCCGACCTGTTCAATAAAACAATCGATGAGGCCGGGGTTGTTGTGTACGTCCAGTTGCATGGGGAGATCGTGATTTCAGATAAGGATTGGAAGGCACACAAGGACGCGCTGCTCGCCTTTGGAAGCTGGAATGAACTTGAAGATGGGGAGTGTAAAGCCAGCAAGACGCCCGCGTTGGAAGAATGGTTGCAAACCGAGGGGATCCCATACCGCATCACAGTGCCCAAGAGTCATACCAAACCGGAACGGTTGCTCGCGCGCTGGCAAAGTGTAAAGACCTGGTACGACCACGACTGGATGAAGCTGGACCCGAAACTGCGGACTTCGTGTGTCGAGGGGATTTCCAGTTTCCTGTCCCTGTTCGACATGGAGGACGTCGCTGACATTTTCTGTCCCCAGGCACCGCCGATGAAAGACGAGGCCGAGCGACCCCAATGGGAGCCGAGAGAAGAAGGCGGAATCTGGAAGCATCTGCCACCCCTGGACGAGCTGATCGAGAGCGGAAAAGTCCTGGCCCTCAACATGCCCGCCGGATCGAATCCGGCGCTGGCCCGCGCCGTAGGCGTGTTCCTCAAGAACGCCTGGCTCCAGACACTGCTCCGGCGGCCGGCTCAGATGAAAGCGGATCCCAAGCGTTACTTCCGGCCCGCCGTTTTTATTTGCGACGAGTACCAGTCCTTCGCCTCAGTTGGCGAGGACGACCCCTCGGGCGACGAGAAGGCGTTTGCCCTCACCCGGCAGTGCCGCGTCATCCCCATCGTCGCCACCCAGTCCATATCCTCGCTCCGATCCGTCCTGGGAACTTCCGAGGCGTGGCGGGCGCTCTTGCAGACGCTCCGCACTCGGATCTTCCTCTCCCTCAGCGACGACGCAAGCGCCGAGCTCGCCTCGAAACTGTGCGGGCAAGTGGCCAGGATCAAGCCGAGCTGGACCGTCACCGAATCGACGCGGCAAGCTGAAGTGTCGCTCCTGTCCGGCAAGGCCGGGGGCGGGCGGGGGTCGATCGGAACCAGTAAGTCATTCCGGGAACAACGGGAAGCCTTGTTTCAGCCCAGGGAGTTTGCCCTGCTTCCCAATTGCCAGGCAATTTGCCTGCCCTATGACGGCACCAGCGCGGCCAGTGCCGTCCGCGTCTACCTCAAGCCGTATTACCTTCCGGAGACGATGCCCTACTGGCGCGCCGTCGAGGCGGGGAAGATATGAGCGCGGCAGATCGGGAGGGACGCGGCATGGATTATCTGCGCCCTTTCTTGCCGGGGCTGGAATCGGTCCTCGAGGATGAGGATGTCAGCGAGATCATGATTAACGGGCCGGGCAACGTCTGGGTTGAAAGCCGGGGGGAAATCCGGGAGCACCCAGCGCCTAGCCTCGATGAGGCCGCGCTCGATCGGGCGGCTATTCAGATCGCCCGGCCCCTCGGCCTCGATCCGGCCACCGCACCGATCCTCGATGCGCGCCTGGACGACGGCTCCCGTGTGGCGATCTGTGTGCCCCCAGCAGCGCCGCACGTTGCCATCACCATCCGGCGATTCGGCAAGCGGAGCTATTCGCCCGAAGATCTCGTGCGCTTCGGATCACTACCCCAGGAAGTCCTGGACGAGGCGCGAGCCGCGCTGCTGGGGCGGCGAAATATTCTCGTGTCAGGCGGCACGGGCTCGGGTAAGACCACGCTGCTCAATGCCCTGGTCGAACTGCTCCCCGCCGACGACCGCATTGTTTCCATCGAGGACACCCTGGAACTCCGCATCGATCGGAAAAACTGTGTCCGCTTCGAAGCGCGTGGGATCGACGGCGAATCGGTGACGATCCGCGACCTCGTGCGCCATGCCTTGCGCCATCGCCCCGATCACATCGTGGTGGGCGAGGTCCGGGGCGGCGAGGCCGCCGATCTCCTGCAGGCGCTCAACACCGGGCATGGCGGCAGCTTGACGACGATCCACGCCAACAACGCCGAGTCGGCCCTGTCCCGGCTCGCGACTTGCGCCATGCAAGGCGAGACGGACTTGCCGTCGGAAGTCACCTGTAGGGGCGTCGTGGACGGGATCTCCCTGGTGATTCACATGACGCGCCGCGAGGGGAAGCGCTACGTCGAAGAAGCCCTTCACGTGGGCGATTACGACGCCGCAAAGCGGCGCTGGCACTACAGGCCCGTGGCGTTCGCCGATCCCCAACTCAAACGGGCGCAGGTGCCGTGATGCCCGACAACGCGGCCAGGACGATGCAACAGAGGCAAGCCGGGATTGTCAGGGCGATGCTTCTACTGGTTCGCGGATACACCGCGGCAAAGAATCTCTACTTAACGGCCCCGATCTGGCCGGTAAAACATGATAAGGATATGGAGGCTTGCGAGGACATGAACGATAAATCAAAACCTGCACTCTCTCTGGTGACACCCCAGGCACGGCACCACTTCACTCTTTTCGACCAAGTCGACCTATTGGTCGGGGCCAGCGAAGCGGCGGCCGAGCTGGGCTTCATGACACGGCTGATGGCGCTCTGCAGCTTGCCTCGTACCAGCCCCGGCGACCAGCTTCAGTACAAGCGCACCAACGGTCCCTACCATCTCTATATGATCGCTGGCGGCGGCAACAAACTCCCCTACGGCAATCTGCCCCGCCTCTTGCTAGCCTGGATATGCACGGAAGCGGTACGGACCCAAAGCCGCGTTTTGATCCTGGGGGACTCCCTGGCGACATTCATGCGAAAGCTAGGCATCTATCACAACAGTGCCGGGAGGGGAGGTGTCCAAACTCGCCTTCGCAACCAAATGAACAGGCTCTTTCGCTGTCAGATCTCGCTGATTTACGAAGATGAGCAGGGACAGGCAAGCGTGAGTTCTCTAATTGCCGACCGCACGGAGTTTTGGTGGGACGCCAAGCGCCCCGACAACGCAAGCCTGTGGAAGAGCAAGATCGAACTCGGCGAGAAGTTCTTCGAGGAGATCATCAGCCACCCAGTGCCGCTAGACATGAACATTCTGAAGGCCTTGAAACGCTCTTCGCTGGGCCTCGATCTCTACCTGTGGCTTGTCTGCCGGACCTTTGCCCTGACGCGCCCACTACAGCTTTCCTGGAAGCAGATATACCGCCAATTCGGGGTGAATCCAAACAAGGCGAACGACACGCGCACCGTTGACTACTTCCGTAGAAAGTGCCTCCGGGAGTTGAATAAGATTAAGACGGCTTGGCCGGGCCTGCGCTACCGGACGGAGAGGGGAGTTCTGATCCTCTTGCCGTCCACGCCCTCCATTACCCCAACCCGCCAACCACAGATTGTCAAATAGTCTATAGGCTAAGGATACCCTGAAAGCCATACCGTAATCCGTGGCAGAGTCGAGTTGTAGCCTATGGGCCAGCGAGAAATCGGCCATTAGAAGGCCGTTGAAGGAAGGCACTAACGCCTGCCCTCTTCTGAAACTTTCCACAGAAACCAGTGATCTGGAGGCGTTTTCCACACCTAAACGGGCGGATTTAAATCGACATGTTTGCGCCTAAACGGGCGGACACTGCCCGGGGATTTGCGCCTAAACGGGCGGACACACAATATTAAGAACAAATAGTTAAGATTCATGTATTAAGCACAGCGGGTCTGTGAAAAAGACAAGATCAAATGTGATTAAGAATGAATTCGGAAAAATGAAGGAACCAACTAAATAACCACAAGAGCGTGGCTACTATGCTGAGCGTCTGATTCTCTCCCTGCTGACTGCGCAGCGCAATCCCAAGGTCGGCGGGATCACCCATTACAACGTCACCTTTTCGCGGATCTACCCCGAGGGGGGCCAGTGGAAGACCACGCAGAGCTTCAGTTTCGTCAACCTGCTCTCCGTTGCCAAGCTCGCCGACCAGGCACACACACTCATTGCCGAGCGGTGTCGAGCGAGGACGACACGAGCTTTGAGAGAGAAACGATGACCGCGCAGGATCTTTCGGCAGGTACGCTATGGGCTGGGCCGCAAACATCCGGTACCGCGCAAACTCAGGCCGGTTATTCCGCTCGATCTCCGGACATTTCTCGGCGCGCCGACAGACGCCGCTGCGAGTGTTCATCGTGTTGTAGATGAAGCATCCTTAGGGCCTCGTTTTTCTGTTATTTTTCTGAGCGCGCGCTATCTGGATGCGAGCGTTGTACTAAGCACTGTATCGATTGCGGTACTGGCTGCGGGAGTAACCTTGGGTGGGATGATTCTGCACAATGGGTAAACTCCGCGAGCGCATGGGCGTATCTTCTTGAAGGGCTGCTGGAAAGATTGCGCGAAGCCATCACTCTGGACGGGCCCGGCAGACGCCAAAGCGAGCCATTTGCGAGCTGGAGGTAACAATGCAGGATTCTAAAGCTGCCGCCATATTTGCAGCACTCTGGGAACTGGAAGACGTCGACAACGAACTATCGAAGAGGCCCGGCATTGCTCACCTCCCATCAATCTTGGAATAGGATGAGATGTCTGAGTGCGTGGCGAAGCACAGCCAACTGTCCATTCCGTTCTGAGTCGAAATCTCTCCGCCGATGTGAAGCTCGATCTACGGAGGACCGTTGATGAAACTCCCGAAGGATTTACGTTTCGTGCCTCTGAAGTACGCCGGACGCTGCGGGTCGTGCGGGGCGAGGCTGAAGGCGGGCGGGCGCGCCCACTGGTCACGATCGTCGAAGAAGGTGTGGTGCGCCGACTGCGCCGGTGCTGCGGACTCCTCGGTCCGATCCGCATCGAAACATGGCGCGGGCGGAGCACGGAATAGGGTGGCGGCCGCTGGGCTCGGCCGGTCGAGTTCATCACAGGCGGCTGACGACGGCACGCATGCTGCCTGGCGGCAACTGTGCCGTTATTTGCAACGGTGCCTTGAAGCGGAGGCAGCGGAATCGCTTGTCCCATATGTCCAGGAGAACTCTCTGTGGTTCTTGCACTCCGGGGAGGAGAAACTCGTGGTCGGGACGAGCGACTCGATGCCGGCGCCCGGCAAACTCTCCGAAAGACTGACATCGCGCACACGGTCGATGATCTACGGCTGGCCGACCGTGGTTGTGATCGACCGCAATCACATGCCCAAGGTGACCCCTCTTTTCGCTGTCCAGATCGAACCGAAACGAGGTTCGGACAACCAGTGGACGGTTCATGGGAAAACGGAACCGGAATTCAACCTGGCCATCACGGCGAGCGGTATCTTCGACTTGTCGATCACCGAAGAGATCAGCGACCTATTGAGTCACGGCTTGCCGTTCGGCGACGCCGACGCTTTCGCTGCCCTCGCCGGACGAACGGCCAGCCTTCTCGGGCTACAGATCATGTCGCCTCTCAACGCGGGAAGCCTCGAATCGATAATCAGTCGCGAACCCGGCGTCTACAACGCCGCGATTTCAGTTGCGGCCGAATCGTCCTCATACACGAGCAAACTTCGCGAGGAGTTGCGGGAGCTGCAGACCCGAAAAGACTGGTCGACAACGGCTGCGGCGCATCTTATCCCCGACGGTCTAGCGCAGAAGGACGACACGGGGCACCCGTCCGGGCCTCTTGCCGCCCCACTTCCCTGCAGCCAGTCACAGGAGGAGACACTGGAGTGTCTCCGTAGGGAGCCTCTGGTGATCGTGACCGGACCGCCGGGGACAGGCAAGACGCAGCTCGTTGTGAACGCGATTGCGAACGCTTGGCTGGACGGTGACACGGTCCTGGTGACCTCGACCAACAACGGCGCGGTTAACGTCGCCGTAGAGCGCGCGGACAAGGACGTGAGTAGCGGTCTGCTGGTCCGCACGGGAAATCGTGATGAGCGCTTGGCGGTGCCGGGTCGCATAACTGCGGCGTCGGAGCAGGCGTCCGAGTACCGCGGCAACCCGGCGGCCGCGCGGGCCGGGTTGAAACGCGTCGCTACCGAGCGCGCGCAGCTGATGGAGAAACTGACGCGGCTGGATGAACTGGACACGGAACTCTTGCGGGTCGTCGAGGAGCGCGAGGACCTTCTGCGCAGCTTGAAACAGGTGGCCCGAACACTCTGGACGGACGCACACTCTCCTGAACGGCCCATCAGTTCCCGTGAAATCGAGCGGCGAGCCAGCCGGTTGTTGCGCACGTGGTGGTTCCGTCGCTTTCGAGCGCGGCGTTTACGCAGACGACTCGGCTGCCTGGAAACCGCACCATTGGAGGAACTCGCCAACTGGGCACGGATTGATCAGGGAAAGGCAACGCTGGCCACCCAACTGGCAAAGAAACGAAACGAACGTCAACAACTGAAGTCCGCAGTCGGCGACCCGGCGATCAGCGTGCGGGACGCCGAGCAGAAATGGGCCGATGCAAGCCTCCGCGCGATCCGAGTGGACGCCGCAACGCGGATCATCTCTGGTGCTGACCGCCTCGCGGCTTTCAACACGATTCCTGCCCACAGTGATCGTTTCAAACGAGCAATCGGCAATTCGTTTCGTCACTTACGAGGCTGGGCATGTACGGCACTTACAGCGGATTCCAACTTCCCATTGGAATCCGGGCTATTTGATCTCGTCATCGTCGATGAGGCCAGCCAGTGCAGCCTAGGAGTCTGCGCCGTAGGACGATTTTCGACTCGGCGAATGACGCGAGATGGCGATCGATCGGCATCGGTGGCCGGGGAAAGGGCCTTTTGGACGACGAGGTGCCGCTCGGTGCGCCACAGGTGCTTGAATCGACCCTCTTACGGCCTGATTTGCGGGCGGTATCCCGGTCATCAGGCTGCCTGAAGCTGCTGCAACCGCTTGACGTTCAATGCCAGACACACCAAGTTCCACTCACCCTGGATCTTGTTCAGGCCGCGCAGGCTGAATCGGCGGAAGCCGAGCACTTCCTTGATCCACCCGTTGGGCGCCTCCGACAGCCATTTGCGTCGGGCGTACTGCGCCCGTCCCGGCGCGGTCGCCAGCTTTTCGGCCATGCGGGCCTTCGCCGGATGCCTGGCCGCGTCCACCGCGACCGCGCTCCGGCCCTCCCGGCCCAAGGCCACATAACCGTCCACCCCGCGCGCCTCCAGCGCCTCAAGGTCGTCTTCGTTGCAGTAGCCCGCATCCGCCAGCACCGTCTCGGGCCGTTCCCCATGGGTGGCCTCCACCTCGTCCACCAGCGGGACCAGCCGACCCTGGTCGCTGGCGTTCGACGACACCTCGGTGGCGACGATCAACTGGTTCTTTCCCTCCACCGCCACCTGCGCGTTGTAGCACTGCTGAAATCCCTCCGACGAGGTCTTCATGATCCGGCTTTCCGGATCCGTGAAGTTGTCCTGCGCCTTCGCGTCCGGCTCCCCGTACTCCCGCTTGTAGGGCTGCCCGCCCTTCGGGTTGCGCTTCGAACCGGCTGCGCGTCCACGGCCGTCGTCCGTCTCCCGCTGCCGCGCCTCAAGGCGCGCCTTCGCCGCCCGGATCGCCGCCAGTCGGTCCTCCCGCCGGCGCAACTCCTCGGGCAACTCGTCGCCCCGAAACGCCTTCCCAAAGCGCGCATCCTCCGCCGCGTCGGTCTCCCCCGCGCGCGACAGCAACGCTTTGATCTCGCCCTCCAGACGCCGCTCCTTCTCCTGCATCCGACCGTAACTCATCGCCTTGCGCTTGCTGGCGTTGGCTCGAACCTTCGTCCCGTCGATCGACAACTTGCCGAAGTTCCCAACCCCGGTCTCACGCGCCAGACGGACCACCTCCACAAACAGCGCCTTGAAATCCGGCAAATGACGCCGGCGAAACTCGCAAATCGTCCGATGGCTCGGAAAATTCCCCGCCGCCAACACCCGAAATGCCACGTCCTCCTCCAGCTTCCGCGCCAGCCCTCGGGAGGAGAACACCCCCGTCGCGTACCCGTAGATCAGCACCTTCGCCATCATCCGCGGCTCATACGGCGACTTGCGACGACCGTCCCCCTCGTAAGGCGCGTAAAACGCCGTCAAGTCCATTCCGTCCACCAGATCGCTCACATGGTGCGCCAAGTGCCCCTCCGGCAACCAATCCCGTAAATCCGGCGGCAGCAGCAACCCCTGATCCGGGTGGTACGGGCGAAACGTCGTCGGCATCGCGTTCTCCTCCTAACTGCGACACAATTATCTCATTAACTTCCTACGGCGCAGGCTCCTAGCGGGCGTGCTGCCGTTGGTCTACCGTGCCAAACGTCTGGCGGTCGTGGGAGACCCGTGCCAACTGAATCCGATCGTTTCCCTCAGCGATGGACTCTTGCAGGAGATCGCCGCGCAAACCGGGTTCGACAACGACGATCTCCGCGCGCGCGGCATCCACCACAAATTCGGTTCGGCCTACTCCGCGTTTGAGTTTGCGGCGAGACCTCAAAGACCGGTTCTTCTAAACGAGCACTACCGCTGCCACCCACACATCGCCCGGTGGTTCAACAGGACGTTCTACAAGGGTGAACTCACCGTGTTGACGGATGTTTCCGATACATCCCGGAGGGATCGCGCTATCTGCTGGGTTGATGTTGACGGCGCGGCAACACGGCCCGCCGCTGGAAGCTGGTTCAACCGGGCGGAAGCGGAGCAAACGGTGAGACAACTTCGCGCGGTCATCGAATCCGGTTATGAGACTGTTGGCGTGGTGACCCCGTTCACCGCGCAGGCGAAACTCATCGAGCGGATCGCTAAGACGCAAATCGGCCCGGATCGCCTGGAAGAAATCGATTTTGCTAGCGGAACCGCACACCGGTTTCAGGGCGGCGAGCGTCAGGCGATCTTGTTTTCTTCCGTGCTGTCTCCAGGCATGGCCCCGAGCGGAGCCCGTTGGATAGAAAAGGAAAGAAACCTCCTGAACGTGGCTGTAAGCCGCGCGCGTCGAGCCCTGATCGTTCTCGGCCACCCGCTCATTCGAGAGTTGGGGAGTCCAACACTGGCCTCCCTGCGAGCCTACCTGCGCGATGAGGTCACACGCAACGACGGCGCCGGCACGCCGGTCGCTGAGTTCCGAACGGACAGCACGTCTGAGAGATTCCTGCTCGACGCGATGCAACTCGGGGATCTCTTGCCCTACGCCAAGCTCGACGTGGAAGGGTACGAGCTCGACTTTGCACTGCTCGAAGAAGGGATCAAGCTGAACGTCGAGGTGGACGGAGACCAGCACTTGGACGCCCGCGGGCGACAACGACGCCAGGACCTTGCACGAGACCGCGTCCTGGCCAAACTCAGTTGGACTGTCCTACGGATACCGGCGTGGCGATGCCATGAGGAAATCGACTCTGTGATTGACGAAATCAAAGAAACACGGGATCGGTTGCTTAACGAAACTTCTTGCCGAACGGTTTAGCGCTTACTTTGCATAGTGCCGTTCACGTTCTCATCGACCTTGTTGCATGGATCATCCCGAAGGATGCCTTATCATTGTGTTTTTCAACACTGGGGATAACGTAGATGCCACATAAGTTCAACGCAACGCGATCATTTTAATGGGGAAACCGGGGATTAATTGACTTGGACGTGTGCCAGTTTGGCCTGGGCGCCGAGGCCGGGAAGCACTACAGGGGGAAGTGAGCGTGGCGATGAGATCCATCAGTGATTGCCGAAGGGCAATTCAGATTGCGCGTGGCCGGGACATGACAACTCTGGGCATGACCGTGACACTGGGTGGGGAGCAGATGCTCATCACCGACCTTCGAGTCATAGATAAACAATGGATTAGCGGAGATAGGCACTTTACGCCCAAGGAGAAGGAACTTCTGACGACGCAGGCGCGAGCCATCATTGCGGAAGACGAAGCGTTCAGAAACCGCTTCCGCAGCCCGCCGGGGTTCTCCATCAAAGAGTGCCAGGAGGCGATCGCGATTGCTGGCGGCATTCCCATCATACTGCGTGGTGAGAAGATGTTCGTCACTGAACTCAAAACCCATCGGGTGAGCAAGTGCGTTAGCGGAGACAGGCGCTTTACGCCCAAGGAGAAGGAACTTCTAACGACACAGGCGCGAGCCATCATTGCGGAACATGCCCCTCTGCCTGCCCCGCCAAAATAGACCCTGAGCAAAGAGGCGGAGGCGATCAAGGCCGATAAACCGGCCGTGCGCATCATCCAGTTCAAGCGGGGCGGCGAGTCCGCGCGTGCTGTGCGGCGGTTCTCGTTCGAGACACTGCACTGGGACCGGGTGGCCGATATGCGGAAGCTGCGGCAGTTGCGCGGCTCGATTGACGAGGGCGGTTGGGAGATGTTCGTGCTGGTCAGAATTGATTTCGCGTCGAAAACGAGTGAATTGCGGTTAACTTGACAGTGCCTTGTCGACGGTATCGAGATGAGACGCCGCGTCCATCCCGGAGAGGAGACACGCGGTCCCGTGGACCGTGCCGCTTCCCAGCTTGAGGAATCGTCCGCCCGGCTTTGACGCCACAAGCGCGCGCAGCAGCGCGCCCAACCGCGGCACGGACGCCATGCGAAACCCCATAGCCTCGGTGTCGGCGAGAATGGCCTCCAGCGCAGTGGGTTGGCTCTGAGCCTGATTGTCGTCCATTGATTCTCTATTCCAAGTCTTCCCCGCCCTCCGGGCCGTAGAAGAACACCCGGGTTCTGGTGCAGATAGGATTGTCAGAGCGATAAGACCAGGAGTGCGCTACGAAGATGCGGCCTATGCTGCCATGACGTGACGCCAGATCACCGTGGGATTCGACTGCCATGGGATCGGAATTGCGAACTGGTGTTTGTGAATTTCTGCGCCAGTTCGATGCCGATAATGACGCGTCGCGCATTGTAGAACGTCTTGAATCCCAACATCGGTCGCAATCGATAAACCCCGCTCACGTAAAATCTCGGCCAGGTCTCGGTAACTCAGTTTGAAGCGAAAATACCAGCGAAGGCAGAGGAGAATGATGTCGTCTTCGAACCAACGTCCAGCAAATAGAGGATTCCGTTCAGTTTTCCGATGCGCCATATCCCATTATCGCCAAGTCCCTTGCCTATCTGCACCAGAACCCGTTTTTCCGAACTTCCGTATACTGAAAGAGGTGACGATGAAAGCGATGACCAAAGCGGATATACAAAAGCTGGCGCTAGCGCTTCCAGAAGCCGACCAAATTGAGTTAGCTCATACCCTGCTCGACAACACGACTCCCTCTCTGACCGAGCCGCAGGAGATGGAAGTCACTAGACGTATCAAGGCCTACCGGGCCGACCCGAGTATTCTCGTCTCCGAAGAAGGTGCCCTGATCAGGTTGAAACAACTCGTGACCGGATGAGGCTGTTCTATACCGAGGAGGCTCTCGACGAGAGGGCCGCCGCTTTCCGCTGGTATCAGGAGCAGAGAGACGGCCTGGGCCTTTCCTTCCTTGCCCATCTTGAGTATCTGGTCAATAACATCGTCGATTTCCCTTCTTTCGCGCAGGTGCGTATTCCGGACGATCGTGATCACTGATTCCGATTTAACGTGATCACCGATTCCGGGATCATGATCAGTGATTCCGGGCATCGTGATCACTGATTCCGGGATCATGATCAGTGATTCCGGGCATCATGATCACCGATTCCGGCGATCATGATCACCCGTCGGTAGCGAAGTTTAGACCTGTTAGGTTCTTCCTTGAAAAAGGAGAACTTGATGGGAACAAGACGGCTATCGATGAGACAGTTACGCGAGATTCTACGACTCAAACACGAACAGAAACTCAGCCACCGGGCCATCGCCCGAGCCTGCCGAGTGGGAGTAGGGACGGTTTCGGAGTACGTCCGACGGGCGGCACGTGCAGGGTTGGAATGGCCGCTGCCTGAGGAACTGGACGAGGCCGCGCTTGAAGCGCGGCTGTTTTCCAGCGCGGGACCGGGCTCCCGGGAACGGGTGGTTCCAGATGTCGAGCGGATCCACCAGGAGTTGAAGCGTGTTGGAGTCACCCTCCACCTGCTCTGGGAAGAGTACCGGGAAGCGAATCCAAAGGGATATGCCTACAGCCAGTTCTGTGTGATCTACGGGCGGTGGGCCCAGAAACTGAAGCCCTCGATGCGGCAGGTGCACCGCGCCGGCGAGAAGACCTTCATCGACTTTTCCGGCAAACGGCCAGAACTGACGGATCCGCGGACGGGCACAACTAAACCAGTCGAGTTGTTCGTGGCCGCGCTGGGCGCCAGCGGTTATACCTACGCCGAAGCGACACCGAGCCAGAAACTCGCCGACTGGATCGGCGTACATATTCGCATGGTGGAGTTCTTCGGCGGATCGAGCCGGATCTGGGTTCCCGATCAACTCAAGAGTGCCATTACCCTGTCCTGCCGCTACGAAGCAGGAGTGAATCGCACCTACCAGGATGAGGCAGAACATTACGGCGCCGTTGTCATTCCGGCCCGGCCTCGGAAACCCAAAGACAAAGCAAAAATCGAAGCCACGGTCCTTCTGGCACAGCGTTGGCTCCTGGCCAGAATCCGGAATCACACGTTCTTCAGTCTGGCGGACTTGAACGGGGCGATTCGAAAATTGCTGTTGGAACTGAACCAGCGGCCGATGCAGAAGCTTCGCGTGTCCCGCCTGGAACTCTACGAAAGGCTGGATCGACCGGCCCTACAGCCACTACCGACCGATCGGTATGAACAGGCCGAGTGGAAGGGCTGTCGTGCCAATATCGACTACCACGTGACCGTGGATCACCATCCCTACAGCGTGCCCTACCAGTTGATCCAGGAAACCCTGGAAGCGCGTTACACCGCCTCGATTGTCGAGGTCTACCACAAAGGCCGGCGCGTCGCCTCTCATCCTCGCCGCTACGATCACCAACCGTCGACTCTGTCGGAACATATGCCCAGTTCCCATCGAGCCCATGCGGCATGGACACCATCCCGGCTGATCCGTTGGGCGGAGAAAACCGGCTCTCAGACCGGCCGACTGGCCGAGGAGATGATAAAACGGTGGCCCCATCCTGAGCAGGGGTACCGCTCCTGCCTGGGATTGATGAGCCTGGGACGCCGCTACGGCGCCCAGCGGCTCGAAGCCGCCAGTGCCCGAGCACTTCGCTTACAGTCCTATAGCTACCGAACCGTCAAAAACATCCTGTCCTCGGCCCAGGACCGTTTGCCGTTCGAGGATTCCGAAACCCTACCCACGCCCCATCACGACAACATTCGCGGCGCCGCCTATTATGCGGAGCCAGAGGAGAGCACACATGCTAATGGAACAAACCCTGGAGAAGATGAACCAGATGAAGCTATCGGCCATGGTCGAAGCCCTCGAGCAGCAACGCCGCTCGAATCAGTACACGGATCTGAGTTTCGAGGAGCGTCTGGGCCTTCTAGTGGATGAAGAATGGACGGCCCGGGAGCACCGTAAGCTCACCCGGCGTCTGCGCGTGGCCAAGCTGCGCTACAGCTCTGCATCGCTGGAAAACGTCGACTTCAAACATCGTCGCAGTCTGGACCGTTCCCAAGTCCTCGCTCTGGGCTCCTGCGGGTGGATCCGGGACCGGCACAATCTGATCATTTCCGGTCCGACCGGCATCGGGAAAAGTTTTCTGGCTTCGGCTTTCGTCGAACGAGCCTGCCGGCGCGGTTTCAATGCCGCCTACGTCCGAATGCCCCGGCTCTTGCACCAACTGGCGGTCGGCCGTGGCGACGGCTCCTACGCTCGTGTTCTGGCACGGCTGGCCAAGACCGATCTGCTGGCCATCGACGACTGGCTCCTGGCCCCGCTACGCGATGCCGAACGCCGGGACTTGATCGAAGTCGTCGAGGAACGGAGCGAACGCTCCGCCATCTTGATCGCCAGCCAGCTCCCGGTCGCCGACTGGCACGGCGTCATCGGCGACCCGAACCAGGCCGACGCCATCTGCGATCGCCTCCTCCACAACGCGCATCGCATCGAACTGAAGGGACGATCCATGAGACAAACCAAGGCTGCCCCGAAACCCTCTTCCAAGGAGCCGGCATGAACCCCACCTGGCGACGAGGTAGTCCAACTCGGACTGGCGTCCGATCGTCGCGGATACGCGATCCTGGCGCGAAGGATTTTCAGGAATTCAGTAAGGACGGGACGAAGAATGAGAAAGAACCTAAAAAACAAACCAGTGGCCTGTGGAAAATGATGGGCTATGGAAATCCACAAAAAACGTGGATTCCCACAGCCCTGGAAAAGCCTGCGGCTTTCCCACATTTACACACAGGCCCGGCGATGAATATCAAGATTATGGAAGCATTCAAAACAAGAATCGTGGACTTCGGGAGGTCTAAACTGAGATCCTAACCCTCACTTCGCTACGGCGGGTGATCACGATGCCCGGAATCACTGATCATGATCCCGGAACTGGTGATCACGATCAGCGGAATACGCACGCAGGAGTATGCTGATGGCTCGCGCCGTGCACTAATGCGGAAGTTCCCCTTCGTGGTGGTTTACACGGTCGAGAGCGATGCTGTTGTAATCACGGCACTTTTTCACACATCAAGGAACCCTGTAGATCTCGAGCGATAGCACCCCCGACAATCTTATCGTCGTATTGTCTTATTAGGGGTGGTCGGTCTTGACTTCTTCACCGGGAGGTTCTTAGAATAAGCTCATACGATTAGACTTATCTTCTTATGCCGCATATTTTCGCAGTTGCGAATACCAAGGGAGGGGTCGGGAAGTCCACCCTGACCGTGAATCTCGCTGTCCTGACTGCCTCACAAGGCCACAGGGTGCTTTTGGTTGACGCTGACCCTCAGGCCAGCAGCCTGCAGTTCCTCAACGCTAGAGACGATTCTCTGCCCACGTTCACCGGTATCCAGATCTCCCAGCCAATCATCCATAAACAACTCCCGGAACTCGCGACGCCCTATGAGTACGTCTTCATCGATGTTGGAGGCCGTGATGCACCTGTGTTCCGAAGCGCCTTGGTCGCTGCTGACACCATTCTCATTCCGATGGTGCCATCCGTTTTCGATGCCTGGGCGGCCGAGGACGTCTTTAGCGTCATTGACGAATTGACGCCCGGTCGGCCTGTCGATACGCGTGTCGTGCTGAACCAAGCCACTCCGACTATCATCGCTAAGGAGGCTCTACAGAGCCTGCAAGTTGGACTCAAGGAACGGAGTATCGTCCTGATGGTCACCGTACTCCAGAATCGCACCGCATGGCCTCGATCCATTGGCGAGGGCATGGGAGTAGGGGAGTGGGAACCGGCAGGCAAGGCCGCCCAAGAACTTTCTCAACTAGCACGTGAACTTGGACTCCATGTCGATGAAAACACCAAAGAAGCCTAATTTTGATGAGAACTCGTTCATCGGAGGTGCCGTGACGGCGAAAGGGCCCGACAGCGCCCCGGCGATCAGACGGAGAAAAGGGATTCCACCTGAAGGCACTATCCGAGCCACCTACAACTTCCCGAAGTCCATTCATAAAGCCTTGAAGGCCCGGTCGGTTGAGGAAGATAAAACGATGCTAACGATGGTGCTCGATGCCATCGAGCAAACCTACGGCATCAAGAGCAAGAGATGATAAGCCGATAAGAATATACGCATAGTCGTATTCCTCCTGTCCGCGAGAGTGTATCGGATCACCGGTCGTGCCCGCATCATCGAGACGGGAACCGAATCGTACGGGTGCCGCGGATTTACTTACAAACCATTAACCTGGTGTGTGGGTCCTTTTTACTCGATCGGGGTGGGCTCTTTTTACGTTGTCAAAGCGAGTACCGTCGCCAGTGTCAACGCGCCATGGTCTTCAATGCTTGTCCCCAGTCTGACTCCAACGGAACAAGTGCCTTTCCCTTAACCCAAGTCAAACCTCCCACTGCATCTGCCTGTTCATACGCCCAGAGCGCGATGCGTGTCGAAACAGGCAAGTCGTGAGTGATGCTGACTCGATCAAACTCCTTGCTAAGCAGCGTGCCGAATTCTTGGTTCCGTTCCGACCATTTCGAAAGGTATTCCACAGCAGCAAGGTGGTCTGCCTTTGCTGAATTGCACACCTGATGTGCCAAAACGAAGTTATGCCCTAGATCGACTGGATACCGGGACCAGGCAATGAAGTGATCGACGTGTGACGCGTCCTGTCGAAGGGGTCGTAAGCAGTAGAAGCAGCAAGCCTTCTGCAATTCGTTGAGCACAGGCTGGACAGCCCCCAATCTTCCACGTTCACCACCGAATAGAAACTCAGACAGGTCTGATGTCGTTCCAAGAGTTCTGGCGTTGTGACGTCGAATGTAGAGGATCCAGTGGTGACGAACCAGTTCCGTTACTAGGTCATAGAACTGACGAAGGCAATACGCTACCCCTGGCCGAAGCTCGATTGTTCCCCCTCCTTGTCGATTCTCGTAAAGGAAATCCAACTGCGTTCCCCCAATGGTCTGCAACTTCCAAAGAGGCATTCTTCGCACGACTTGGTTCACGTCTCCAACCAGGTGCTTCCAATTGGCTTGGTCCCGTGCCGCAAGCGCGATCGAGTTCTGAGCGCCACGGACTTCGGAAACAGAACGGATAATGGCAGACATCTTGCCAGTGTTCTGCTTCAAGACTTCACCTGACCCGGTCCCCTCGCGTATGTATGGGATGCACTGCCGCCAGTAATAGCGAACGAACTTCCCGGCAATAAGACGAGTGTCTATTTCCCAGGCATCGCCTGAATCATCGCCCTCTTCAACGGAAAGATCGGCAAGAGCCAATAGAAGAGCATATTTGTAGGTTGCAACGAACTGCCCCTCATTTAGCAGTCGCTGCAGGTTCTTAAGAAACTGGATCTGTTCTTCTGCTGCCGGCTTCACGATTCTTTAGCCAGTACGCTGCTCGCTCCGGTAAAATCCACCTCACACCGCCACGAGGATCAGAAACGTCGCCCTTATAACGTGGAATAATGTGCAAATGCGCATGATCCACTGTCTGACCCGCGCTTTCTCCAATGTTGAGGCCGATGTTATATCCGGAAGGTGAGTGCTGCTCATCGATCTGAGAAGGCACAAGCGGTACGAGAGACCAGATACCTTCCTGTTCAGTCTGAGACAGATCAAAGAAGTCACGAACGTGACGTTTTGGAACCACCAAGGCATGACCGGGATTAAGTGAAAAACCATCTGGAATAGCGACGGCCATGCCGTTTGCAAACAACACGTCACCGGATCCAATCTTTCTACAGAACGGACAGTCCAATCCCATTTCTATGTCCCACATCTTTAGCCCGGCCTATTCGATTTGGCCTCTCTTTTTTTAGATTATTACGTGCACACGAAGGTTGCACGTTCACGGCCACACGTCCGAATCAGCTCTGGGTCGCGGATCTGAGTGATGTGGCCACCTGGAGCGGCTCTCCGAATCCGGGGATCGAGCCCTCGGTTGGAAGCCAGGGCGATTCCTATGACAACGCGCTGGCCGAATCGGTGATCGGCCTGTACAAGACCGAGGTCATTCGAAAGGACGGCCCGTGGAAGGGAGTCGACGCTGTCGAGTTCGCCACTCTCGACTGGGTGTCCTGGTTCAACGAGCAGCGACTCCTGGAACCGATTGGCGACATACCACCGGCCGAATTCGAACAGATGTACTATCAGCAGCAAGAGTCCCGCCTCGTCGAGGCGGGGCTCTTGCTAAAACTGTCTCCAGAAAACCCGGGGCGGTTCAGTAATCCTTGTCGAGGTCGCCGTGAAATTCCTCAACACGCCTGACCCTGTGGATCTGCGCCGTAATGGTGTTTTCTTGGTAATCATGGTTTTCCAAGCGTTGACGGTAGTCTGTTTCCTTCATAAAACTCCCTTCGTTTCCGATATGGCCCCCGGAGCTTGATGCTCAGCAGATATCCCACTGACTTTCCGCAAAGATTCAAACACTTACAAGAGTCAATACAGGGCCAGAGAAGGGCAAACTACGGCTCTGACCATGAGACTGACACAGGAACAGCAGTTAGAACAATTGAAGCAAGAACGGGAAACACTGCAATCCGAACTGGACGCAAGGAAAACCAAACTGAACGCTCGAACCCGGCGCGTCCGCTCTCGTCTCTCAGCCCGCGAAAGAAAAACAGACACCCACCGCAAGATCCTCGTCGGCGCTATGATGCTCCGGCTCGCCGATCAGCACCCCGAAAACAAGGATTTCATGCTCAAACAACTGGATGCATTTCTCGAACACCCCCGCGACCGGGCGCTGTTCGACCTGGCCCCCCGGCCGAATACCGCCACCGAGAGTTGAGTCAGTTCAATAACAGGAGTTTTCGCGGACTGCGGTGTCTGAGGGATTGGGACCGGATCGAGGAGGCTTTGAGATGACACTCTCGTATGAATGCCGGAAGTGCAGGGGCGAAGGTGTGGACGCGAACGGCTACACATGCCGCTGACGATCGATCAATGGAGAATCAAATGGCACGCGTATATAAATTTCGGGTCTTCCGCAGAATTTGTGGGTAAAACCGTCTTCCATCGCCGCTTGAGGAGACCACGGTGCTCGCCAAGCCTCAAGGCTTCCCTCGCAAGCTCGGCGGCTGCGCCGGCCTTGACCCTCGGCTGCGCTCCGCGGTGTCGGCTGGTGTGGGCGATGGGGAACGGGGCCTCCGGCGGGGGCTCCGGGCACCGGGTGTAGGCGTCCGACCGAAGTGGGTACTGGAATATTCGCCGTCGAACAAAAGAATAAGGTACTTTGTTTCAATTACTTATGTGCGCACAGGCCTTTGGACTGCCCACAAATTCTGCGGAGGAGGCTAAATTTCTTCCCTCCAAATGGGATCTTGACGCCATCAAGAATCAGAACATCAAGATTTCCAGGATCTGTGATCTCAATGACCCTTTCGATCTACTGCCGTACGATTTCACAGACAAAGAACGGCCAGACGCTCAGATCCATGCGCGGACAGAACTACTTTCCGGTCGCGGCATAGGTCTGTTGTGTTTCTCGTTCAAGTGGTCGAATCCGGTGTTGTGGGCGCACTACGCTGACAATCACAATGGAATTTGTCTCGATTTCGATCTGCCGGATGATGTCGCAGATAAGGTTCGCTACGTGAAAAAGCGGGAGCGCTTACCGAGCGATCGGAATGAGGATGAAGAGACCGCCCTGCAATGGGCAAAGAAATTGCTATTCACAAAGTTCCATGGCTGGGAATATGAAGCCGAGTGTCGAGTCTTTGTCGGTTTGGATACAAAAGAAGAAGATGAAGATGGCAACTATTTCAAAAACTTCGAAGAGAAGATGGTGCTTCGTGAGGTCGTCTTGGGCTGTGAGTATCAGTTGGACCCAACCGGTGTCCTTGAATCGCTGCTGGAGCCCTACGATGAGGAGGTCAGAGTGCTCAGAGCCCGGCCTTCAGATGAATCTTTCTACATGATCGAGGACACAGCGTTCTGCCATCGCCTGTAAGTCGTCCTGGACCGCTTCGGCGCAGACCTAGTGGTCCCCGTCAAACAGACTGTAACTTATCGGGCTTCTTTCGGGCACGTTGAACTTTTTGGGTCTTCCGCAGAATTTGTGGGTAAAACCGTCTTCCATCGCCGCTTGAGGAGACCACGGTGCTCGCCAAGCCTCAAGGCTTCCCTCGCAAGCTCGGCGGCTGCGCCGGCCTTGACCCTCGGCTGCGCTCCGCGGTGTCGGCTGGTGTGGGCGATGGGGAACGGGGCCTCCGGCGGGGGCTCCGGGCACCGGGTGTAGGCGTCCGACCGAAGTGGGTACTGGAATATTCGCCGTCGAACAAAAGAATAAGGTACTTTGTTTCAATTACTTATGTGCGCACAGGCCTTTGGACTGCCCACAAATTCTGCGGAGGAGGCAACTTTTTCAAGAATATCGGAAGCCGTTGCAGTCCAGATGAACGGCTTGGGGTTCTGATTGTGACCTGCGACATACTTCTCCACGGCCTGGATTAGCTCAGGAACCGAGTGGAAAACCCCGCGCCGAAGCCGTTGTTCGGAAAGATCCCGGAAGAAGCGTTCGACCATGTTCAGCCAGGATGCACTGGTCGGTGTGAAGTGCACATGAAAGCGCGTGTTGCGCTTCAACCAGTTGACGACTTTCTGATGTTTGTGCGTGGCGTAGTTGTCGCAAATGATATGGATCTGTTTGTCTTTCGGCACGGAGCGTTTGATCTGATTGAGAAACCGGATCCATTCCTGACGACGGTGCTTCGGCATACAGGTCCCGATAATCGAGCCGTCCAGCGTATTGAGCGCGGCGAACATCGTGGTCGTCCCGTTGCGTTTGTAGTCGTGGGTGAGGGTGCCGCACCGCCCCTTCTTCAGAGGTAACCCAGGTTGCGTGCGGTCCAGGGCCTGCATCTGGCTCTTCTCATCGCAGGACAAAACAATGGCGTTGTCCGGAGGGTTCAGATACAAACCGACCACATCCTCCAACTTCTCGACAAATTGTTTGTCGTTGGACAGTTTGAAGGTGCATGCCAGATGAGGCTTCAAGCCATGAGCCCGCCAGATTCTCCCTACCGTGGACTCGCTGACGCCGGTTGCCCTGGCCATCAAGGACCGGCTCCAGTGCGTGGCGTTCGGAGGCTTCCCTTCGACCGTTTTCTTCACGATCCGGGCCCGCTTCCGGCGGCCGATCGAGGGAATCCGTCCACTGCGGGAAGCGTCCTTTTCGATTCCCCCGAGGCCATCTTCAACGAAACGATCGCGCCAACGTCCGGCCTTTTGACGAGTGATGTCCAACTTGGCGCCGATCTCCTGATTGTCGAGACCCCCGGCGGCCAGCAAGACAATTCGAGATCGTTCCGCCAACCGGACCGCCACACTGCGGCTTCGGCTCAGCCGCTCCAGTTCCTTCCGCACAGGAATGTCCAATTTAATCGTCGGTGCTTTCCTCATATATACTCAGACGTAGGAAAGCTAAATAAGTTACGTTAATTGAGACGGACTACACTAGGTTAGCAAGAGGCTCGGCAGGTTGCTGTAAGGGTGCCGACCAGATTCGTTCAGAAATACACGTAAGGGCTCGGCTTGAGCCCTCGGGTGCTTATGAAGCTGTAAAGGGTCGTACGGGACACGCCCGTGAGCTTGGCGATGGCGGTCTTGGAAAGGCCCAGCTCGAGGAAGCGCCGGATGGCGTCCTCCTTGCCGTTGAGCCGTGAGACGCCCAACGAGCCCTTCGGGCGCCCGAGCTTCCGGCCCGAGGCCCTGGCCTTGGCGAGGCCCTCGCGGGTGCGCTCGGAGATCAGGTCGCGCTCGACCTCGGCGAACAGCGCGAAGAGGGTGGTCATGACTTTCGTCTGGATATCGCGCTTGCCCTCGATGCGGATGTTCTCCTTCATCGCCACGAAGGTGACGCCTGCCTTGCTGAGGGTGTCGAGGATGGCGACGATCTGACCCAGCGACCGACCAAGCCGGGAGAGGGGATATACGGCTGATCCATAGTTCGGTAGATTGGTCAGCTCCTATGAGCCTGCGCGGTAGAACGCTTTTAGGCCATTATGGCCGCGGTATGTTGTGAGTATACGGCGCTTAGCGTCGATATGTAGTGCCGGGTTTTTTCTACGGCGCAGACTCCTAGCAAGGTCTGTGAGATTTGTGACAACCAATGGCGGAGAAGGGGAGATTGATCCACATGGCTAACCGAAACGCGAACATTCGTCTGCTGGCTCTACTGTTGTCCGTATTCGTCTTGGTTGGAAATCTGTCGGGGCAGGACACTGAGACTACACGGTTGCGCGTACAGGCAGAAGGCGGTGATGCGGTTGCCCAGGAAGCGCTCGGGGTAATGTACCTCGTCGGCGATGGTGTGCCGCAAGACGACGTTGAGGCTGTCCGGTGGTTCCTCCGGGCTGGAGAACAGGGGCACGCGGTCGCGCAGACCGCTCTTGGCGTGATGTACGCCAATGGCCGAGGCGTGGCGGAGGATGACACGGAGGCCGTCCGGTGGTACAGCTTGGCCGCAGAACAAGGCATCGCGGCAGCGCAGTACAACCTTGGCGTGGCGTACGCCAATGGCCGGGGCGTGGCGGAGGATGACGCGGAGGCTGTCCGGTGGTACAGCTTAGCCGCAGAACAGGGCATCGCGGCCGCACAGACCGCTCTTGGCTTGAGGTACCTCGAGGGCATAGGCGTGGCGGAGGATGACGCGGAGGCCGTCCGGTGGTACAGCTTGGCCGCAGAACAAGGTAACGCGGAGGGACAACAAGCGCTCGGAGGGATGTACCTCGAGGGCATAGGCGTGCCGCAAGATGACGCTGAAGCTATCCGGTGGCACAGCTTGGCCGCAGAACAGGGCCGCGCGTTGGCGCAGTACAACCTTGGCGTGGCGTACGCCAATGGCCGGGGCGTGGCGGAGGATGACGCGGAGGCTGTCCGGTGGTACAGCTTAGCCGCTGAGCAGGGATTAGCGGCTGCGCAGACTAACCTCGGAGGGATGTACCTCGACGGCCGGGGTGTGTCGAAGGATGACGTTGAGGCAGTCCGGTGGTACCGCTTGGCCGCTGACCAGGGATTAGCGGTTGCGCAGACTAACCTCGGCGCGATGTACGCCGCGGGCTGGGGCGTGGTGGAGGATGACGTCGAGGCCACCCGGTGGTTCGGCTTGGCCGCTGAACAAGGTGAAGCGGACGCAGTCCGGTGGCTCCGCTTAGCCGCTGACCTGGGATTAGCGGTTGCGCAGGCCGCCATTGGCCGCTTGGCCGCTGACCAGGGTGACGCCAAGGCGCAGTCCGACCTTGGCTCGATGTACGACACGGGTGAGAGCGTAGCGCAAGATGAACCGGAGAATCTCGACGCAGTCAGGGAAGCCGCTGAACAAGGTGACGCCGAGGCGCAGTACAACCTCGGCTTCATATATTTCTCGGGCCGAGGTATTCCACCCGACGACGCCGAAGCCATGCGCTGGTTCTGCTTGGCGGCCGAACAGGGCCATGCCGGCGCCCAGTCCGACCTTGGTGTCATGTATGCTGCGGGCCGAGGTGTGCCAGAGGACTTTGCCGAAGCCATGCGATGGTTCCGTTTGGCGGCCGATCAAGGCCACGACCCCGCGCAGTACAACCTCGGGACCATGTATGATGCGGGCCGAGGTGTTCCCCCCGACGACGCCGAAGCCGTGCGCTGGTTCCGCTTGGCGGCCGAACAGGGCCACGCCGTTGCGCAGTACAACCTCGGGATCAGTTACGATTTTGGGGATGGCGTCATTGAGAACGCTACCGAAGCCGTGCGCTGGTATCGCTTGGCGGCCGATCAAGGAGACGCCGTTGCGCAGTATAACCTCGCGGGCATGTATAACGAGGGCCGAGGTGTGCCACAGGACTTTGCCGAAGGCGTACGCTGGTTCCGCTTGGCGGCCGAACAGGGCCACGCCGGCGCGCAGTACAACCTCGGCGTCCATTATGCCAACGGGCGTGGCGTGAGCAAGGACGCTGCCGAAGCCGCTCTCTGGTATCGCTTGGCCGCCGCGCAGGGCATTGCCAGCGCGCAATACAATCTCGGGTTCATGTACGCCAATGCTCTAGGGGTCGTCAAGGATTCCGTGCTCGCATACATGTGGTTCTACGTCGCCGCCGGCAAAGGACACGTAGACGCTATGGATTGGCGGGCCACCGTAGAACGGGACATGACCCGCACCGAGATCCGCCGCGCGACTGACTGGGCGCGGGCGTGCATGGCCTCAAGCTACCAGGACTGCGGACGGTAAACCACAAAGGTTAACTCCCGAGCTTGGGCTTACGTGAGGAGTTTTTAGGGGAGGGATTGACGGGGCCGAGAATGGCAGCAGGACCAGTTCGCCATTCTTTTTCGTTCCGACGGCCGCGCTCAAACCGGTAGCTGGGGTCACCTCACGAAACGGGGAAAATCGTACGCTAAGGAAATTTGGGGGCGGCAGGAAGGTGTCGGGTTGGAGTACACCCTAACCTGTTGTCAGGGAAGGCAGCGCAGTGGCGTCAGGATAGAGTCCTCCCTTGAATTGATTGACATATACCGTCAAGGGTCACAGATTTCTTTCTGACAGATTAGATTCAAGAGGATACCTTGCACGGTCAACGCATCGGCTACGTCCGGGTGAGCAGCTTCGACCAGAACCCGGAACGCCAACTCGAGCATGTCCCGGTCGATCGGCTCTTTTACCGACACGGCTTCAGGTAAGACCACGCAGCGTCCGAAACTGGAAAGGGCGCGCCCCTTCGCGCGCGACGGCGACACAAGGGTATCAGTCAGATCGGCGCGATTGTGCACGCCAAGGCCGTGAGCGTGACCGTCGTAAAACCGGTCGGTTTCGCGACAAGTAATGGGGAAGGCTCACGACCCCGGATCCGGCCGCGGATTGCGTTGTAAAACCCTGTCGCACAAGTCGTTGTTGCAATTCTACGGGGTCACGGGCCTTTTGCGACACCCGATCGCATTCAGGCACTCTCAGTATTTGCTCGGCACTGTGAGATCGGCCTGCGCCACTCAGAACAGCCCGTAAGGGAATAGAAATCCGGGTCTGGAAAGGCAATAACACGCCTCACGCTCTTTGCTGGTAGCGGATGCTCGATACGGTCCTCGTAATCGTAGTAATTTATGGGAGCGCCACGACTAGCCAAGTACCTGCGGTAGATGCTGGGTTCGAGGTTTCCCTCCATCCGAAGTAGCGAGATTGGAACGTCAGCTTCAACGATGCATGGCGTACCAACGCAGCTAATGGCAGGTGACGTGATCGAATCGTCCTCGTGGCAAACGTATAATGCCTCGCCACCCCAGTGACGAAAGAATCGACCGATCCCGTCCTCGTCAGCGTTTCGCGGAGGAAAGAAGCAGAAGTAGACGGCGCGGGACTGTTCACTAACTCTATTCTCGGACTTGAGACGCCGCGCAATGTCGGGCGTGATCAGGCTAGTTTTCACGAGGGCGTCAATGCGGCTCGCAAGCATCTCGGCGTCGGGTAGCTGCATGCCCTTGCGCCGAATCACCTCTGCCTCGGCATCTGTATGGAGTGCGCCCCGTGAACTGGAGAGTTATTTCCCTAGGATTAGTACAGGCCGATCAGCGGGTTTCATGTTCACAAGAGCGTCTTCAAACTCATTCGGCGGAACGTAGCCGATAGAGGAGTGAAGGCGCTTGAAGTTATAGACTTTGAACCGCCCCGGGTTTCCCGGAGACTCCATTACTTGAGAAGATGGGAGTCATTATGGGAAGAGCAAGCAGATATGCACCCGAGGTTCGGGAACGTGCGGTACGAATGGTGGCCGAGCACCAGGGGGAGTACGCCTCACAGTGGGCGGCAATGGCGTCGATCGCTGCGAAGATCGGTTGTACCCCAGAAACACTGCGTAAGTGGGTCCGGCAAACAGAGCGTGATATGGGCCAACGTGGGGGCCTGACCAAGGACGAGAAACAACGGCTAAAGGAACAGGAACGGGAGAATCGTGAGCTGAAACGAGCGAACGAGATCCTGCGCAAGGCGTCAGCGTTTTTCGCACAGGCGGAACTCGACCGCCGACCCCGGTGATGGCGGATTTCATCGAGACGAATCGAGGCCGGTATGGGGTCGAGTCGATCTGCAGTGTGCTGCCGATCGCCCCATCGACGTTCTACGAGCACCAGGCACGGGAAAAGAATCCAGATCGATTGCCCGCGCGTGCGAAGCGCGACGCGAAGCTTCGAGTCGAGATCGATCGGGTCTGGAGGGAAAACCGTCAGGTCTATGGCGTCCGCAAGGTCTGGAAGCAATTGAATCGCGAGAACACAGACGTTGCCCGTTGTACCGTTGAACGATTGATGCGGGAAATGGGGCTTGAAGGCGTGGTTCGGGGCCGGAAGATCAAGACCACTATCCAGAATGAAGTAGCTCTCAGACCCGCCGATCTTGTGGATCGGGACTTCAGCGCGACCCGTCCCAATGAGCTGTGGATCGCGGATCTCACGTATGTTGCAACATGGCGAGGGTTTGTTTACGTCGCATTCGTCATCGATGTCTTCTCCCGAAAGATCGTCGGTTGGCGAACGATGCATTCGCTAAAGACTGACATTGCCTTGGATGCGCTGGAGCAGGCCCTCTGGTCGCGCCCTGACACTGAAGGTTTGATTCATCACAGCGACCGCGGCGTCCAATATCTGTCGATTCGGTATACGGAACGATTGGCCGAGGTCGGAATTGAGCCGTCGGTTGGGAGCATCGGGGACTCCTACGACAATGCCATGGCCGAATCTGTAATCGGGTTATTCAAGACCGAAGTCATTCGAAGAGAGGGGCCCTGGCGAGGTCTTGACGATGTGGAGTACGCGACACTCGACTGGGTGTCCTGGTACAACGAGCACCGCCTTCTCGAACCGATCGGATACATTCCTCCAGTCGAGTTCGAGCAGGTGTACTATCGCAACGAAGCAACTCCAGTCACCGTGGCCGGAGTCAACTAAAACGGTCTCCGGGAAACCCGGGGCGGTTCACTTCCTCGATGAAGAAGGGAAGCCTTTCGATCACGTCGTCGTAGGTTTCATAGTTCCATAAGTGAACCTCCTCGTATTTGAGAGTCTTGTAGAACGACTCGATGAATGCATTGTCGTAGGGATTGCCCTTGGCAGACATGCTGATCTGGACCCCGTGTTCACCGAGTAGGTCGACATAGTCGGCCGAAGCGTACTGGCTGCCGCGGTCTGAGTGGTGAATGCAGTCGGGACCAGGCCGCCGAGAGTCGAGAGCCATGCGAAGAGCGGCGACGCACAGGGCGCTGTCGATCCGCTTGGAGATCGCCCAACCGACGATCCTGCGAGAATACAGATCCAGAATCGCCGCCAGATAGACGAAGCTGGAGCGAATCCGGATGTAAGTGATGTCGGCGACCCACACTTCGTTGAGTGCACGAACCTTCCGATTCTTGATCAGATTCGGATAGATCGGTAGTTGGTGTTTCGAATCGGTGGTCCGTATGAACGCACGCCAAACGATGGGTCCGAGATCGTACTTGCCCATTACGCGGCGAACACGTTTGGCGTTGACCTGGATGCCACGACGGTCCAGTTCCCGCACGATGCGACGGTAGCCGTAACCCGGGAATTCAGCATGAATGTCGTCGATCTGGAGACGCAGTTTCTCATCCTCGGCTTCACGCCGCTGCCGGTCCGATCGGTCCGGCTTGTAGTAGTAGCTGCTGGGCGCCAAGCCGGTCACTTGGCACGCTTTCGAAACTGATCCAAGTTGTTCGAGGTGATCGCGGACGTATTGGCGCTTTTCCGCTGTCGAACCCAAACTTGCAGTTTTTTTAGGTGTTCGATTTGCATGACCAGGTCGCCGATCTTCGCCTTCAGCTTCTCGTTCTCGGCTTCCAATTGGCGCTCCTGTCGGGACGGCTGGTCTGCCAGAGCGCTGACGTTGCTGCGATACTGTTTTCGCCACCGTTCGATCAGGCTTCGCGAAATTTGATACTCGCGTGCGGCCTGGGCCATCGTTACTTGCCCGGTCTCGACCTGTTCGACCATCTGGCGTTTGAATTCGGGTTCGAACTTTCGACGGATTTTTCCCATTTCGAATATCGGTGTCCTTTGCGACCGGCCCAAAAACGACTCGCGCGAGAGGCTGTGGAAAATGCCACGTCTGATGGAAATCCGTAAACAACACGGATTCCCACAGCCGTTTGGAAAAGCCTCGCAAAAAACGCTCTGCTTTACCACATTTTCCACAGCCTCGACGGCGGGCTCTCATTCCACTCGTTTCAGGCCGTCGCTCTATGCCGATAATTCTGTACTAAACTTTTGGGAAAAGTCTCCAGTCGGAAGGGCGCACTCAAGTAAGGCGCGTGCAATGCCAGCCCAATATTTGATATGGCTGCAAGGCACGCCTTAGCCCGCGCACGACCTCGTCGTGGGCTTTAGCGGAGACCTGACCTTGCCCGTTGACCCACCCTCGGAACAAATCGTGGTGCTCAATGAGGTAGCCAAGCAACTCAACTGGCCACGAGCGTGGGAAATCAAGGTCAAGCAGCGTCCCGGACATCGTGGTCTCAGGCAATCCCTTCTCGATCTTCCCGGACGTCTTCATCATAGCGGCGTATCTCCTTGCTCATTCCATATGAACGATAAAGGAGGTGATTTCAAGGGGTCGATGCAACACTTCACATAAGAAGAGAGGTGAAGTGTATGGGCAAGAAACGAAAGAACAAGCGGATGAGGAAGCGGCTATGGTTCACAGCGACCGAGCGGGTCGAGGTGTGGGATCGCTGGCAGCGGGGGGAGTCGTCCCAATCAATCGGACGCGTGCTGGACAGAGGGGGACCGGCGATTCATCGTCAACTGGCCGTGTACGGGGGCATCCGTCCGCAGTCCCGTTGCCGGTCATCGCGGGCACTGACTCTGGTCGAACGTGAAGAGATCTCCAGAGGTATTGCGGCCAAAGAATCGATCCGTTCGATTGCCGTGCGACTGGGTCGGTCGCCATCGACGGTGAGCCGGGAGGTCAGCCGAAATGGGGGATCTGATAGCTATCGGGCATCGGAAGCCGATGAGCGGACCTGGGAGCGGGCGCGCCGTCCGAAGTCGTGCCGGTTAGCCCGCAGTCCCCGCTTACGGCAGCTTGTTGAAGAGAAGCTGCGGCAGGTCTGGTCGCCCGAGCAAATCGCCGGTTGGCTGAAACACTCATATTCCGGAAAACGAGTCGCTTCACGTGTCCCACGAGACGATCTATCGCAGCCTTTTTGTCCAGGCCCGCGGGGTTTTGAAGAAAGAACTGACTCAGTATCTGCGGACAAGACGCACGATTCGCCGATCTGGAAAAGCGAGCCGGAAAGGCCATGGAAAGGGACAGATCGAATCCATGATCTCGATCCGTGAGCGCCCGGCTTCAGTCGAAGATCGTGCGATCCCCGGTCACTGGGAAGGGGATCTGATCGCCGGATCGAGGCACACCTACATCGCCACTCTGGTCGAACGTCACTCGCGTTATGTGATGCTGGCGAAGGTTCCCAACAAGAAGACCGAAACTGTTGTCAACGCGTTCATCGAACAGGCGCATCCACTACCGACGGAACTCTACAAATCACTGACCTGGGATCGCGGTCTGGAAATGACGGATCACAGGCGGTTTACCTTGGCGACAAACATTGCCGTCTATTTCTGCGACCCACGGAGTCCATGGCAGCGCGGATCGAATGAGAACACCAATGGTCTGCTTCGATACTACTTTCCCAAAAGGACGAATCTGTCGGTACACTCACAGGAACATTTGGACGCGGTTGCTCGGCAACTCAACGAGCGGCCACGCAAGACGCTGGAGTTCGCAACTCCGGCAGAAACATTTGCCTCCTCCGCAGAATTTGTGGGCAGTCCAAAGGCCTGTGCGCACATAAGTAATTGAAACAAAGTACCTTATTCTTTTGTTCGACGGCGAATATTCCAGTACCCACTTCGGTCGGACGCCTACACCCGGTGCCCGGAGCCCCCGCCGGAGGCCCCGTTCCCCATCGCCCACACCAGCCGACACCGCGGAGCGCAGCCGAGGGTCAAGGCCGGCGCAGCCGCCGAGCTTGCGAGGGAAGCCTTGAGGCTTGGCGAGCACCGTGGTCTCCTCAATCGGCGATGGAAGACGGTTTTACCCACAAATTCTGCGGAAGACCCAAACATTTAATGGGTTCTGGTGCAGATAGGATTGTTGAGTTTGCCCAGCGTTGTTACATGAATCGAGGCGAATTCCATCTCCGCCTCGGTCCAGGCAACAACGCGCATCGAAGGTTTCAACTGAACCCGGGACAGCTTCAAACGGCGAGCATTTGAGGGAGAAGGGATTGGGTTCGCATGAACAACGGACTAGTTGAACGCCTCCTCTTCGAGGAAGAGAGCCCGACTCTGGACTTCAAGAAAGAGCAGTATCGCTTCGCAAAGGCATCGAAGGACGAAAAGGCGGAGCTGCTCAAGGACATACTCGGCTTCGCCAATGC
Organism: Terriglobia bacterium; assembly: GCA_965263045.1. Classification (GTDB taxonomy): domain Bacteria; phylum Acidobacteriota; class Terriglobia; order 20CM-2-55-15; family 20CM-2-55-15. The sequence goes on along the minus strand of CBDHGK010000022.1, from coordinate 42,105 downwards.
GTGGCGGCGTTCTGAAGGGTACATCTTGATCGGCGTCGAAGAAGTTCGGGGCGTCAGGAGCAAGGTGACGGGAATACCAGCAACTGAACATCTCGACGACCACTCGCTCCAGCAGTTCGTAAACCGACTGACGAACCGCCCCGTGCGTTTCCACTACGAGGCGTTTCGCTTGGAGGGCAAGAACGTCGGTATTATCCGAATCGATAAGCAGACGCGGCCAATCTATCTGAAACGGCCATACGGAAAGCTCGAAAAGCACCAAGTCTACATTCGCCGGGGAACGTCGACGGACCCCACAAGTCCCGCCTTGCCCGAGGAAGTTGCGTTGATGGGCCAAGTGGCGGAACCGGAGCCGACCGAACTCGTGATCGAGTTTGCCCACATCGAGCGCGAGAATTCACTCGGTACGAAGATTTCGTTCGACGCTGAGTCCTGCGAGATGCCTCCCGCAGACGACATTCCGTATTTCAACCCGGCCCGTTACAGCTCGCGCCTCGGCACCCTGGAAGATACGATGATCCAGACGAATCCCGATTACTATCGAGAACTGGCCGCCTATGCCTCCGCGCGACGCTTATTTCGGCCCGTGCGCATCCTCGTGAGAAACGTCGGACGCGTCGCAGCCCAGGACGTTCGCTGTGAGCTGCGGATTCCGGCCGACATCGGCGTCGTCGTCAAGGACGGCACGGAACTGCCGCGGGCACCCAAGAAAATATCATATCCGTGGGATATCGATGCTCTTGCATCGATCAATGACCCATCGCTGAACATGCCCGGTGCAGTGGAGATTGACTCGAACACTGACCGATACCGCATCGAGATCGACTGCGGCGATCTGCAGCCCGGACGGCCGGTGTGGTCCGAGGTCTTCTATATCGGGAAGGCGGAGAGCGGGGCCCTCGAGCTGTCCGGGACGATCTACACGACCAACCTACCGGAACCGGCCGCGCGTTCCCTGTGGGTTTCTGCTCAGGTGACGCAAAGCGTCATGACGGTCGACGAGTTGCTGAACCTGCCGCCTCCCAAGGATTCGGAGGAGTGACGACCGCCAATGCCGACAGAGCAATGGGACAGCGGACGGAGGGCGGAGCCGTCAGGCGACGGACTCCGCCTTTGCCAATGGCCCGGGCCATCTTCGTCTCCACTCCCTGGCTCTTCCGATGCATCCGCGCGTCCGGATCCGTCGTCGAAGCATGCGTCCGGTTGCTCTGCTTCTCCCTCGAAAGTTCACCGCCAGATTCCGCCTCTCAGGGCATGACGACAGGCCTGCGGGGGCGAGTGCCCAGTCGGCCTTGATACAACCGATTCTTCCAGTGGCTCAGGTTCCACCTCTGTTGAGCGCCAACAACTCGCGCAGAACTTCGTCGTTGGAAACGTACGCCGCCCAACCGTACGCCGCAGCTACGGCTGCATCCAGGGGGTTCTGGTGCAGACAGCGAAGGGACTTGGCGATAATGGGTTATGGCGCATCGCAAAACTGAACGGAATCCTCTATTTGCCGGACGTTGGTTCGAAGACGACATCATTCTCCTCTGCCTTCGCTGGTATTTTCGCTTCAAACTGAGTTACCGAGACTTGGTCGTGATTTTAGGTGAGCGGGGTTTATCGATTTCGCACACCACGATCTTGCGTTGGGTCATTCGCTATGCCGAAACCTGCGAAAAGCGTTGGAGCCGATTCGAGCGGCCGGTGGGCGGGAGTTGGCGGGTTGATGAAACGTTTATCAAGGTGCGGGGCCAGTTGATGTACCTGTATCGAGCCGTGGACGGAGAGGGCAACACCGGTGGTCCTCGATCAGGCACATTAGTTGACCGACGCCCGCTCTAGTTGTAATATACAAATATATGAAAAAACAATCCGACGCGCCAACTACCGTCAAGTTGGGTGTGAGCCGCCAGGTCGTGATCCCCAAGAAGCTGCACGACCGTCTCGGCCTCAAACCCGGCGACTACCTCGAGGTCGAAGAACAGCAGGGCAGAGTCGTCATGACGCCGAAGACGCTCATCGACAGCCGCCTGCACGCGGCCTTTCGAGAAAGCATGGAGGACTTCAAGAGCGGCAGGTACTCCGGGCCGTTCGACACCGCGGAGCAGGCGACGGCGTCGCTCCACAAGATTGCCGGGGCGCGTCGAACGAAGAAGGCAAGCCGCCGGTAGATGCGGCTCATTCACACCGCCAGGTTCGAGAAAGACTATTCAGCCGCGCCGGCCGATGTGCAGCGCGCATTCGACAAGCAGGAGCGGTTCCTCGCCGACAACCTTCAGCATCCGTCGCTGCACGCCAAGAAATACGACGAGTCCACGGGCTTGTGGCAAGCCAGGGTCAATCGATCTTGGCGTTTTTATTTCACCATCGAAGGGGACGACTACGTCCTCCACACTATCATCGCGCACCCGAAGTAGAGACGGCGGCAGAGTCGCTTGACCGGGAGGCCCGAGATACGAAGATTCTGGTACTCTCCGGATGTCTTCAGCGCACCCATGGACTCCCTGGAAAACTGGTCACGGTTCGCAACTTCGCATGCGTGTACTCGAGGAGCGGCCATCCCCACCGGCCCGGAGAGACCGAAGTCAAGCGACTGACCTTGGTGAAACAGATCAATCGAGAAGGACGCGCAGCCGTAAACTGAGTCGCGCGCTCTGGCGAATGGTTTGACGTGCGCCGGAAGTGCCTACGGAGGGGCAGAGGCCGAATGGACGCATGAACTCGGAACACAACGCACAGAAGGCAGCGGAGGTGCTTGGGAATCCGGTGATCCTTCAGGGTGCTTGGATGCGTGTGGATTCCTGGTACAGAGGTGGGAATCTGGCGCCGCAGCCGGAACTATCGCGATGGAGGCTGTACCCCGATGCGATGCTTCGAGATCTGGCGACGGCGTTGCGCGACGGCAACTGGAAGCCGGAACGATGGCGTCAGGTGCCCTACCCGAAGAAGGGTGCGCGGCTGAGGCACTACGTGATGCCGACGGTGCGGGACCAAGTGGCGTTCATGGCCCACATGGTCGCGGTGGGGCCGATCCTCGATGTACAGGTTGCGAACTTCGCCTTCGGGAATCGGTGGTATCGGCCAATCGCCTGGGATCGTCGGGCAAAACCGGCACGGTGGGTGCACCGTCCATATCCGGTGCTCACGGACAGAATCTTCCTTTCATACGCTCGATCGCATGGGTTGTTTCGGCGCGTGGCGCATTGGACCGTGGCTCGGATGACGAAAGCGACGCTGCCAGCGGACAACGACTCGGATCCTGTACAGATTCCCGAGGACTATGGGGAAGACACGCTTCCGAAGTGGACGGGAGAGGCTTGGTGGCAAGGACCAGTCGACTCGCCACGCGCGCGCTGGGGGGCCTTGGATATCGAATTGGCGTACCCATCGGTGCGCATCGAGCGTTTGGCCGTGGCAATGGAAGACGCGCTCCGGCAGTCGGTCGACTTCAATGGGCTGTTTGACGGTTGTCCGAAACCGGTATTGGAAGCGCTTGCCGTCGAGGATGTTCGGGTGGAAATTGGACGCCGGCTGACGAAAGCCTTGGGGGAAGTCACGCTGGACCCCTGTGGAATCCCCCTGGATTCCTGGGGACCTCCACAGGGTCACCCGTTGCCAAGGGTAGCCGTGGAGCCATACGAAGGGATACCTACAGGGCTAGCCATCTCCGGGGTGTTGCTCAATGTGGTACTCCTGGAGCCGGATCGAGTGATCGGGCGTTATCTCGCAGGGACCTCAGGGAAGGATCGAGGGGCCATAGTCAGGTTTGCAGACGACATGTACGTGTTGTCGAGATCGTTAGGTGGCCTATTTTCCCTCGTCGAAGCCGTTCACGGAGCATTATCGGGAACCGGAGCGGCGTCGCTTGCGACCCCGAATGAGGGCTCAAACATCTGCATAAGTTTCAAGAAAATCAAGCCGAATGCGGTGCAGGCAGTAATTGGCAAGTACCTCCTAGAGAATGGTTGGACCGAGTGCGAAAACGAGAAATGCAAACAGCCGTTGCCACCGCCACTGGGAGTGCACGCGACCGGGGGGGTGTCGGACTGGTGGGCGGTCAAGTCGAGCAGCGACGAATTCACGTCCCACCGCGAGGCGTTGGAGCGCGCGGCGATCGAGCAAGGGGACGTCGGTCCGTTCGTCACGAGCCTGGTCGAACTGTTGAGCGACATGGGGACGGACACCCTTCGCCAGCGGTTCGGCGAGGGTGCCCGGGATCACCTGGCGCGACTGCACGAACTGGCGCGCTTCGACATTGAGGACGAGCAGGTGCGGCCGGATACGCGTCGCACGTTCTCCGTCAACCGGCTTGTTCGTGCTTGGTTGCCGAAGGCCCGGGAGGCCGGCGAGCAGCACCGGAACTTGCACCAAATCCGAGAGACGATCAGTTTCGTGCTGGACCGGACGCCATGGAAATTCGCGATCTGGCGTGCGGTAGTTCGCGGCGCGGCGCGGCGCCCGCTTGGCGAGCCGGAGAACAATAGCGATACCGCTCAAGAGGCGTCAAGGTGGTTGTGCAATCAGCTCCGTCGAATCGCTTGCGTGAGCGACCGGCAAGAGTCGGCGGCGTGGCTGAGCGCGTGGCCGGAGATAGATACCGATGACGGACACGCCACCGAGCGGACGGACGGTTGGCGGGAACTCTATCTGTCGTTCCTCCGAGCGGCGTTTTGGCGGGCGCTCGCGCAAGTGGTGCGTGAATTGGAACGGCATGCCGAGCCGGTGGCGCATGAGGAAGCGGACATGTGGGTGGCTTCACCGGTTCTCTGGACCACGAGAGCCGCCGGGGAAGGGAACCACGCGCAGGTGGCGGCGTCTTTGGGCCGAATCGATCAATGGGTGGGCATACTCTATCCGGCGACCAGCGTTGTAGACATCACCGCGTGGCCGTGGGAACTGGACGAGTTTGTCGAAGCGATCTTGGCGACGCACTCGACGTTGGAACTCGCGGAGGCATGGCGGAGCACCGCGGGGCCGGGATCGGTATTGCTTGTGCCGTCGACCGCACAACTTGAGGAAATGCCGAAGGCGACCGGGCTTCTGTCGAATTTCGGGAGGCTGCAGCATACGGGGCCGAGGCGCAATCGGAATCTGGACAACTGGGCGCTGGCGAACGTGCAGTTGGGTCATTGGAATGACAAGTTGGGCGGTGTTCTATTCCCGGCGTCCGGCCAACCGCGCATTTCGCGGGTTGGGGATAATGCGCGGGGAGCGTTGGCGGCGGGGCTTGCTCTTGGCTGCTTCGAGTGGATCACGTCGGCGCTGGCGCGCAAAGCGATTCCCTCACTGCACCGGGATGTAAAAGCACTCGAGCACGATGCGTTCCTGCTGCACGACTACGCCCGCGCACGACGTGTGATCGTCGGTCAGGAGGCGAGTCCCACGAGTACGCCGACAGTGCACAGGCTCCTGTGGGGCACGCCCGTGGACACCGGGCTGAAAGACTGGCCGATGTCCGCATGGGAGACCCCGGCGGTAGGCCTACCTAGTCGCGTTTCCGCAGCGCTGCTCACAGTCGTCCGCACGATAGCGGTACCGGAGGGGTGGGCGCCGAGAGAGGGACCGCTAACTTGGCGGATCAAGGATGTGAACGGCGTTTTGGCTGCGGGTCGCCGCTGGCAATTCGACCTGGATGAGGAACCGGAACGAGTCGATCAATCGCTGTCAATGGAAAGGTCGACGGCATGGGAAGTGGTGCCGCACGCGGCGTTCTATCTGCCGTTCGTGTCGGCGGCCGCGCGCGGAGTACACGTGGATAGCTATGTCCTGTACTGCGACGTGCTGCTCCTGCTGACGGTGCTGGACGGCAACGAACGAATTCTCGACGGTTTAGCACGATGGGGTGTCAGGGGCACGCCATTCGTGGATCGATGGGCATGGCGGTCTCGGATTCACCTGCCGTTCAAGGCTTGGGAGTCGATTGAGGGGGTCCTACGCTGGAGCGAATCGCCAGGATCGGATGTGACAGGATCTGGAGTTCATCTCGTCGAGTCGCTGGCTGACTGGTCGTGCGACCGTGTCTCTTGGGAGGACTTCCTGCCGGAGAGGATCGACGTTGGTTTGTCTACAGGAGGGGATCTTGAGGTCGTCAGGACGATTCGCCCAGCGGGCGATTTGCGGGGCCCAGATTTGCCTTCCGAATTGCGCGTTGCGGACACTTCGATCATCGATGAACTGGTCGTACGCGTCGGCCAAGTGACCGCATGGCCGAACGAAGCAGATGTCGTGACGCGATTCCCGGCGATTTCGTCGGCCACGGCAAATGCGATGATTGAACAGGTTTCCAATGTGTTCCTGGCACCGGCACAGGGCGTTGGAGATGAGGGTCCGCGTTTGGTGGTGCTACCGGAATTGGCAATCCCCCAGCAGGAGGTCACGAGCCTGCGGGCCCTAGTGCGGAAAGAGGGCAAGGGGGCGGTCGCGGGGCTCTATTGGCGTGCGCTGAGGCCTGCTTTTCGTCCGCCAAGGGGATTCACGCCGACATGGGCGTGTTTCGTGAACGAGGCGGAGCTGATTGTGCCGGTTGGAGATGACCGTGGACCGCCGGGGGTGCGGTGTTTCCGTGTCAGAAAGCCCGTGCCAGCGCACACCGAGGACGGTCTGGCGCGGGCGCTATCGAAGAAGGCGTCGCTGACGAAGTGGCGGATGCTACGGGGCCGGCGCTGGTATCGATTCGTGCACCCTGGGTGGGGAGACTTCACCGTGGCAATCTGTGCGGACCTGATCGATGCAGCTCCCTGGAGGGCGCTACGGGGCGAGTTGCTGCACCTGCTGATGGTGGCGTTCAACAAAGACGTAGATCTGTTCGACTCTCTCACTTGGGTGCGTGCCTACGAGAACTACGTCAACCTGGCGTCGGTGAATCACGGTCGATACGGTGGATCGTTCCTCTGGACCCCGCGGCGGACCCACGCGCGGGAATTGGCGAGCCTTCGCGGTGGGGAGCTGATGTTGACAGCGGACGTCCGGCTGCCGGTCAAGGAATTGCTGCGGGCGCAGAAGACGGGGGTGAAAGAGGCAATCGACCAGTCAGCCTGGGAATGGCAGGGCAAGAAGTCGCCGGACACGGAGTTTAAGGCCCCACCACCGGGATTCCGACGGGAGGGGTAGAGCGAGTCGATACTGACGTAAAGCGTCGCCGATGAGCACTAAGAGAGGGGGTTCTGGTGCAGATAGCGAAGGGACTTGGCGATAATGGGATATGGCGCATCGCAAAACTAAACGGAATCCCCTATTTGCCGGACGTTGGTTCGAAGACGACATCATTCTCCTCTGCCTTCGCTGGTATTTTCGATTCAAACTGAGTTACCGGGACCTGGTTGAGATTTTAGGTGAACGGGGTTTATCGATTTCGCACACCACGATCTTGCTTTGGGTCGTTCGCTATGCCGAAACCTGCGAAAAGCGCTGGCGCCGATTCGAGCGACCGGTGGGTGGGAGTTGGCGGGTTGATGAAACGTTTATCAAGGTGCGGGGCCAGTGGATGTATCTCTACCGCGCCGTGGACGGACAGGGCAACACCGTGGAGTTCTAACTGAGTCGAACACGTGGCATCGCGGCGGCGAAGGCCTTCTTTCGCAAGGCACTGAAGCATCATCGGGAACCACACAGCATCACCTTGGATGGCCACCAGCCGAGCCATAGCGCGCTGCGGCGCATGGGAATGAACGGTGAGTTCAACTTCCGGGGGCGGAACATGGTGACGATTCGTTGCTGTCAGTATCTGAACAACGTTGTGGAGCAGGACCACCGCCGGGTGAAGGGGCGATTGCGCCCGATGTTGGGATTCAAGACGTTCTACAATGCGCGACGCGTGATTATCGGCATCGAGTTGGCGCAGAAAATTCACAAACGCCAGTTCGCAATTCCGATCCCATGGCAGTCGAATCCTGCCCTGATCTGGTGTCACGTGATGGCCGCATAGTCCGCATTGCCGAATGCGTACTCCTGATCTTATCGCTCCGACAATCCTATCTGCACCAGAACCCCCTTTAACGATTGCCCCAAGATTTATAGCACGGACCACGAACTCGCCTGCAGTCTGTCGGCTGCTGAAGTAGAGAGTACACGGTTTACCTTCGACAAACCGGTCAAGGATTTCTTTCGCCTCTGCCAAGTCCTTGCCAGTACTGTCCCGAATGAGGCGTACAAGCGATATTAGTAATAAATTATTGGGATCATAGTTGACGAGCGTTACTGACACCACTAGGAGTCTGCGCCGTAGGAAGTGAAAGAGATAATTGTCTCGCAGTTAGGAAGAGAACGCGATGCCGACGACGTTTCGCCCGTACCAGCCGGAACAGGGGTTGCTGCTGCTGCTAAATCTCCCAGCAGGTGTCAGCGGAATCGTTGAAATCAAGTCGCGACAATCTGAAAGATTCGGGGCGCTTGGGCTCCGATACACAGGGCAGGTTTTCACGACGATTCCTGCCAACTAGCCGGAAACCGGATCGGGTATCCGCTTCTCATATGCCAGGAAGTGGCATTGCCAAATTGAATTGTTTGACGACATTGTGGGGGTCGTTGGCCAACGCTACGTCATGGATTGTTGCTTCTGGAGCCGCCGGGTTCTCTAGCGAAAATGACCGGCTTTCGATTACCCTGGAAACAGTTGTGGAAACGGCGCCAAGGATGCTGTGAAATGCGCTGTTTCAGAGAACGCGCGAAACTTTGGCCTGAAAAGCGCCGATTCGGAGTGATGAGGTACTGATGGATAAAGGAGCGCATTTTTTCCGCTGTGATTTTCAGGTACATACGCCGAGAGACCTGCAGTGGTCAGGAAGGCACTATGGTTCCGATGAGGACCGGAGCGAGTATGCAGCGAGGTTCATCCAGGCCTGTCGAGAGAAAGAGCTTGATGCTGTTGCCATTACAGATCATCACGATATGGCGTTCACGAAGTACATTCGCGACGCAGCGAAAACGGAGTTGGATGATAGCGGACACGCCGTGCCGGCAGAGAATCAGATTGTCGTTTTTCCAGGCATAGAGTTGACGCTGAACGTTCCGTGTCAGGCGTTACTTATTTTTGATGCAGAACTGCCTGAGGACCTTTTCTCACTGGCGCTGACGGCCCTCGCGATAACCCCACACGCCCAGTCGGAACCGACAACGGCTGAGGTAGCACGTCTGGAGCAGATTACGACACTTGTGCGGCTTCGTGACGAGCTGGATAAACACCAGTTTCTGCGGGGACGATACATCATCTTCCCTAACGTTAGTGATGGCGGAAAAGATACGCTCATTCGGGCAGGGGCCGGACCAAAGTACAAGGCAATGCCATGCGTCGGCGGGTATATCGATGGCTCGATCGGGAATTTGGGTAAGGGTAATCTGGCCATCATAAATGGCAAGGCTCGAGACTACGGATATAAGCGAATTGCGGTGTTCCAAACGTCGGATAGCCGGCGTGAAGATCATCAAGAGCTGGGAAGTGTTTCGACCTGGACAAAATGGGCGACCCCGACGGCCGAGGCGCTACGGCAAGCATGTCTCGCACAGGAATCGCGGGTTTCCCAGGAAGAACCGCGACTACCGACTGTTACGATCAGCAGCATTTCTGTCAGCAACAGTAAATTTCTCGGTCCTTTTGATCTTGAATTCAATTCGCAATACAGCGCGCTGATTGGAGGCCGCGGGACGGGCAAATCAACGATCCTCGAATACCTGCGGTGGGCATTATGCGATCAGCCGCCGCCGGGTATGGAGAAAGACGACACACCGAATTATCTGGGACGGCGGAAGCGTCTCATCGAGGAGACGCTTAAACCATTGAACGCCACCGCAGAGGTGCAGTTTGAAATAAACGGCGTGCCACACAAGGTGCGGAGGGAGAGTCAGAACGGCGATTTGATGATGAAGATTGCCGGTGATGAGATGCGCGAGTGCTCTGAGGAAGAAGTGCGTCGACTGCTCCCCATTCAAGCATACAGCCAGAAGCAACTTAGTGATGTGAGCGTCCGCGTGGATGAACTCTCAAGATTCATCACAGCGCCGATCCGCCTGGCGCTGGACGACATTGAGGGGCGTCTGGCTGACAGAGCGAAGAGGATTAGGGAAGCATATGCAACGCTGCGGCGGGGCCGTGCGCTTTCCCGGATGCTTGAAGAACGGCAACTCGCTGAAAAGTCGTTCTTCGAGCAAGCTGAGACGTTACGCGCAGGGCTGACAGGGCTATCCGATGAAGACCGTGCGCTTCTCGACAGGGGCAAGGTGTTTTCTGCCGCGAACCAGGCGGTTGAATCGTGGCGAGACGGGGTAAGCACGTTCAAGAATGATGCCGAGAGCCTACGCAGGACGGTTGAGTCACATCTCTCGGGGGCGGAGCCGACGCCGCCCGATCCTGCGGGTGACATCTTGAGGGAAGCTGCGGATGAATATATAGATCTGCTCTCCGATGCGAAGACTAGTCTCGATTCCCTTATTAGCCGCGCTGGGGCGATGATTGGCGCCCCAGAAACGATAGATGAAAATAGCCCGTGGCGAAAGTGGGTAGAGAGACGGACGGAGTTCAGCAAGGCATACGACTCCGCTGTAGAGCGTTCATCCGCACATCGGGAAACAATGGAACAACTGAAAGCGATCGAGGAGCAATTGCAGGCGCATGTCCGTGAGACCGGCCGTGTCAAGGAAGAGTTGCGATCGCTTGAGATGGCCGATGGAACCTATCGTGCTGAACGGGAGGCATGGGAAATCCTGATCAGCGAGCGCGATGGTGCCCTCGACGCGCAATGCGAAAAGCTCACAGCCGATTCAGGCGGGGCCATTCGTGCGCGCGTGGAACGATATACAGATGCGGAGAACTTCATAGAAGGTATGAAGCGGGCTGTGAGTGGATCTCGCGTACCCGGCAATAAAATCGATAGCCTGGGCAACATCGCTTCATCGACGAGTACGGTAGAAGCAGGGAAAGCCATCTGGAATCGCATGCTGACTGACCTGGAAAAACTGGCCGAGTTCGATGAAGAACGGGACGGTGCTGACAAGCGACCTGAAGCGCCGACGTTAACAAAGGTGGGCCTAACAGCGGCGAATCTAGACGGGATCGGCCGCAGCCTGACACCAGATGACTGGCTGACGCTGTCACTCACGCCGGTAGAAAGTGTGCCCGTATTTGAATATCAAGCTCGCGAACAGGAGTACATCTCATTTCGGAATGCTTCGGCTGGCCAGCAGGCCACCGCGCTTCTGAAAACGCTGTTGAACCAGCCAGGATCTCCGCTAATCATCGACCAGCCAGAAGAGGATCTGGATAATCCCGTTATGCTCGAAATTGTTGAAGGGGTCTGGGAGGCGAAGCAAAAGCGACAACTCGTATTCGCGAGTCACAATGCAAATCTTGTAGTGAACGGCGATGCCGAACTTGTCGCCTGGTGCACTCATAGGACAACCGGAGACCAGACGCGTGGCGCAATAGGGGGAGAAGGGGCGATCGATGTTGACGCCGTGCGGAATGCGATCAAGCAGATCATGGAGGGAGGCGAAGCGGCCTTCAATTTGAGGAAGGAAAAATACGGGTTCTGAAGTGTCACTGAGCGAGTAGACCGACGACATCGGAGCAGATGCAATCCGATGTTCGCAATGATCTTCACGTCCGGCACTGACCAGGCCGAAGTTTTGTACCAGCGCTATCCGGAGAATGGTGACCCCTCATCCGACAGGCACGCTATTGTCTGCACTCAGAATTTCGGTACAAAGTCGTTCTAGGTTGGCTGACCGCTTTCCCGCCTCCCAGGCGAAGGCCATGCTCGCTCCTATATGGAGGGCATTCTTCCTGAGTCTGCCGGCGTAGCCGTAGCGCTCGTCGGCCGTGCTCTGGAACGTCGCCCAAGCGTCTTTACCGATGTCGTCTTCGACGATGGAGCCGATTTCGGAGTGCCACATAGTGATTCCCATACCCCAGACTGTTGCATCTGGCATTGGATTTTCATCTGATCTTCCCGATAGGGTCAAGAGGGCCTTGTTGCCTTTTTCCTCGATCAGAACCCCGTTGGGGGGCCTTTTTACGTTATCGAAATCACTGGAGAACGTTCATCAGCTCGTCGAGTCGGCGGCGCTTTTCGGAAGCCTGTCCAGAGGCGGTCGCCTCGATGAAATCGTCGATGCGGAAGTTGTGTTTGCGTGTGTACTCGAGGATGGCGAGGCGCTGGCTGCCCACGTCCTGCTGAGCGGTCGAGACCCGCAGATAGGCAACGGTTTTCACGGCCTGACGATGGAATGCGGCTTCTGGTATTTTATCTGACAGATACGGAACATAGAATCTGTCATGTTCCATGCTACTAAACTGTTAGGTCAAGACGAGCGTTTGTCCCTGACAGACCCATGCCGGTTTCCGACGCCGACGTCTCGTCAACGCATCCTTCGGCATGGCTTTTCCTATTACGTCGGTCTTGATTCCAAGTCAGGTCCGGCACAAGGCAACGAATCTCAGGGGCGGCGCTGATCTCCAACCTTGTTCCGGAAGCAGGGAGAAAGGAGGGAAATATCAATCCGCCTAGCGGTCTGCATAAAGACCCTGGATCCGCTTGACGTAGGCCTGGGTTTCGTCGGTGGGCTCTGAGGCTCCGAGATAACGTGTCAGGCCTGTCCACAGCCCGTGGCGGGAGATGTAGTCCTTCAGGATTCGCGTCCCGAAATCGACGTTATCCTCGACTCGGAAAAGGTTTATCTGCTCCGAATCCACCAGAGCACCCCACGTCGGCACGTGTATCTGCATGATGCCCACCGCGCCTTTGGCGGATATGGCAAATGGGTTGGCGCTGCTTTCAGCCAACAAGACGCTGGCAACAAGGAACGGGTCCACGTCGTGCTTCTTGGCACTGGTCACCACCGCTCGGGCAATCCGGAATCGCTCATCCTGGCTAACTCTGGCGTGACGTCGGAGATGCTCCTCGATCGCGTTGACCACGGGATCGGGAATCGGGGCAAGGTCACCCTCGGCGAGGGACGCGGGCACGGCATCGGTGGAAAGGGTCGGGTTGGACTCGACGACGGCGGAGGTGGTTGGAAATGTGGAAATGACTATTGCTGTAGCGGCTGTATATGTGAGCATTCTCAATGACGTGGAAAGCCAGCCGCCGCAAACCAAGCCGTGCTTCAGGTACTTCCTGTTCCAGCCGACCTCGATCCCGCGACACCGGTCGCAAAATGCTATCGGTCTCATGAAGCCCTCCCGGGAATGAATAAAGGCAGGCCCAGTCGAGGGACGATCCCCGGACAAGGCGCAGACCGCGGTACTTCTAGATTGGCCGCTCGATACGGCTTTTCAATGGCAACCGTAAATTTTCCACCGGTTGCGGACGCCACGGAAAGTGTCTCCGAATCCCGCCAGTAAGGTCAAGGGGAAGGAAAAGATGTTGTGTTGCAACTTTGGCCGGCGGGGGCTGGTAACCTGAAGTGATCATGAAAAAGACAATCCGACCGGCGATCTTCAAGTGGCGCCAAACCGAGCGCGAGCTGATTCTTTACGCGCACGCGGGTAGCTGCGGTACTCGCTCTCGTTCCGTGATGTCGAAGGGCTCCTCGGCGAGCGCGGCCTGAAGGCAGACCTCACGACAATCTGGCGCTGGGTCCAGTGCTACGGTCCCGAACTGGAGGGGCGGCTACGCCGTCATCTCAAGCCAACCAACCAATCTTGGCGTGTCGATGAGACCTACGTTCGTGTCAAGGGGCGTTGGTGCTACCTCTACCGAGCCATCGATTCCACCGGCGCCACGATCGACTTCGTGCTCTCGGGGTTGCGCGATGCCGCAGCGGCCAAACGCCTGTTCCGCAAGGCGCTGACTGATCCGTCGCATCCACAGCCCCGCGTCATCAACACCGACCAGGCACGCCTCTATGGCGCGGCGATTTCAGGAGTGAAAAAGGAAGGAATTCTGCGACGCCGTTGCCGCCGCCGGCCTGTTCAATACTTGAACAACATCCTGGAGCAGGATCATCGAGCGATCAAACGACGAGTGAAAGGCAAGCAGGGCTTTCGTGAATTCCACGCGGCGCGGCGAACGATCCAGGGATACGAGGCAATTCACATGATCCGGAAGGTTCAGGCGCGGTGGGTGAGCGGTTCGGATGTTCGGCAACAGATTCAGTTCATCAACCAGCTATTCGAGGTGGTTGCATGAGACGGAGCCTGGTCGACCCAACCGGTCGCTCTCTTGTTGATTTCTGAAAGTTGCAACACATCCCTCCGGTGCAATAGCCATAAATCAACACGCTGGTCTTCGTCCTCATCGGTCGCGGTCGCCCGGTTCAACAGATCCCGAACCTGCTCACCCAACTCGGTCTCCTGCTTCTGCATGCCTTCATAGCTCATCGCTTTACGTTTGCGCGCATTCGCCCGCATCTTGGTTCCGTCCACCGCTACCGTCCCCATCTTCACCCGACCCGCTTCTCGCCCCATCATCACCACGCGCACAAACAGGTTCCCGAACTCCTCAAGATGCAGTTTGCGAAAATCCGAGATCGTTCGGTGCGCGGGAAAGTTCTCGGCTCCAAACATCCGCAACGCCACATCTTCTCTCAACTTCGCTGCGATCTTCCTGGATGAAAACACTCCGGTCCCGTACCCATAGATCATCACCTTCACCATCATCCGCGGATCGAAGGCCTGATTGCCAGGTCCGTCAGTTCCATGCCTCTGTTCGAACCCGCTCAAATCCATCGCGTCCACAGCATCCGATATGAAGTACGACAGGTGATCTTCGGCCAGCCAATCTCTCAGCGACGGTGGCATCAGCAGGCTCTGTTCTGGAATATAGGCTCGGTAAGTTCGTAGCATGCCCTATCTTCCATCCATTCCCGCCCAATTTCGGTCCTTCTGCCGCGCAGACTCCTAGGCTACCCACGGCATCTCGGCGGCCCGCCGTGCGCTCATCTCAAATCCGGCCGTTAGAGGTTGACGAGGCCGACGCTGACGCGAGCCTTGACATGTCGCCCTAGTCGTTAGCTGTTTCCTTCGGTCGAATATTTTTCAGTGATTATTCCAGTAGGCTGCGCAGCATCCAGGCTGTCTTTTCGTGGATCTGCAGCCGCGCGGCTGCCACGTCCACGGTCGATTGGTCGTTGACTGCATCGGCCGTTGCTATGACCTTGCGTGCCGTGCGGCAGACGGCCTCATGTCCTTCGACCAGAACACGAATCATATCGGTCGCGGTCGGCACTCCTTCGGTATCCCGGACCGACGCCAGCTTGGAGTATGCGGCGTAGCTCGCAGGGGCCGGGTGTCCCAGAGCTCTGATGCGTTCGGCGATCGTGTCCACCGCCAGCGCGAGTTCGTTGTACTGCTGTTCGAACATGAGGTGAAGGGTCTGGAACATCGGGCCGGTCACGTTCCAGTGGAAATTATGAGTCTTCAAGTAGAGGGTGTAACTGTCGGCCAGCAACTTTGAGAGTTCTTTGGCCAAAGCCTTGCGGTCTGTGGCTTTGATTCCGATGTCTATCTTCATGATGCCTCCTGAAGCTCACAACGCCCGCGCCGGAATGACTCGACACGGCCATCTTCACGGTAGAATAACAAGAACATCACCGAAAAAGTGCAGCTCATCGCCAGAATTTAAAACCCGGCAGCGCTTTAGCCCGCATGTTTCACCAGTCCGGCGATCAGGGGGATTTGGGCAGTAAGAATCGGATTCGGGAGGATCTGGGTTCGAATTGGGCATGTGTGGCGTGACCGGCCGGTGTTGATCAAGATGAGTGGTTGTGTTGCAACTTTGGCCAACCGTGCCTTGTAAACTGAAGAGATCATGAAAAAGACAATCCGACCGGCGATGTTCAAGTGGCGACAAACCGAGCCCGAGGTGATTCTTTGCGCTGTGCGCTGGTACCTGCGGTACTCGCTCTCGTTCCGCGATGTCGAAGAGCTGCTCAACGAGCGCGGCCTGGAAGCGGACCACACGACAATCTGGCGCTGGGTTCAGCGCTACGGGCCTGAACTGGAGGAGCGGCTGCGCCGTCATCTCAAGCCAACCAATAAGTCCTGGCGTGTCGATGAGACCTACGTTCGTGTCAAGGGCCGTTGGTGCTATCTCTATCGCGCCATCGATTCCACCGGAGCCACGATCGATTTTGTGCTCTCCGGGTTACGCGATGCCGCTACGGCCAAACGCCTGTTCCGCAAGGCGCTGGCGGATCCGTCGCATCGACAGCCCCGGGTTATCAATACGGACCAGGCGCCCCTCTATGGCTCTGCGATTTCAGGAGTGAAGCAGGAAGGAATCCTGCGACACCGTTGCCGTCACCGGCCGATCCAATACTTGAACAACATCCTGGAGCAGGATCATCGAGCGACCAAACGACGCGTGAAGGCCAAGCAGGGCTTTCGTGAATTCCACGCGGCGCGGCGAACGATCCAGGGATATGAGGCCATGCACATGATCCGGAAGGGTCAGGCGAGGTGGGTGAGCGGTTCGGATGTTCGGCAACAGATTCAGTTCATCAACCAGCTGTTCGAGGTGATTGCATGAGACGGAGTCTGGTCGACCCAACCTGTCGCTCAGGCGCCGGCTTGGGAGAACGGTTCTCCGAGGCATTCTCTTCCGCTCGACGTATGCAAGACATAGAATCAGACACGGGATAAGAACACCGTTCCGCTCGCACGCACGGTCCGCTTCGTGGCGTGCGGTCTGCTGAGGCGGCCGGGATCATTCAGAGCGAACCTGGAGAGGATTATGCAGAGCACTGCGTTATGGTGAGCCAGAGATAGATCTGCTGCTCTTTCCCTCGTTTTCTTACCGTTCAGCCAACTACGGCTTCAGCAGATGCCGAATACGAGAGAATCGAAGTAACTCCTCTGCGCCTAAGACTGGATTACCCGGCCAGGACTCTTCGTCCATTTCGTCGTCGAGAACCTCCACCTCCAGATCCGGTTCTGGTGGAACCAAACACTTCGTGCGCTCGAGATCGTCCAGAAACTCCCGAATCTCGGCAGCAGAGAAGAGCCACCGGATATCAGCCACGAACGCGGGCAACTCCTTCCCGAAGTCGGGATCGTCTTCCGAAGCGCGAACGAAGTCGAACAGTTTTTCTCCGATCAGATAGCGTATGGCATCTTCGAGCCCGAAGCGTTCACGGATATCCTCAGTCGCCCTACACTGTTCAATCCAGATCTTATGGAACTGTATCGATGGACCACTCATGGTCGAATCCTTTCTATTAGAATACGCCGCGCGGAAGTACAGTCGATATGAAGTTGCCGGGCGACCGCAGCCGGTCTTCCCGGTGGCCCGGCTGTGGCCGGGTCTTCTGGATCTGCCGTCATTGTGACCGGGACCATTAGCGGGGCATATGGATCGTGATCTGGTCGCCTGGCCGGATGACCGACAAGTCTGAATCGGGGTTCCAGGCGCGGATATCGTCCACCGAAGTGCGGTAAAACATGGCGATTTGGAAGAGCGTATCGCCAGGCCGGACCTGGTACACGACACGCTCGGTCCGGGTGGCATTTCCGGAACTCGTCGCCGGGGTCGATGCGGGAGGAAGGCGTAGACTTTGACCCGCGATCAAGAGGTTGGACGACATGCCGTTCCAAGCCTTGATCTCATTGATTGACAACGCGAAGCGGGTTGCGATGCCGATCAATGTGTCCCCGCGCCGGATCTGATACGCAGCCGGGCGGGCGGTGGAAGACGCCGGTGCCACTGCCGGGGTTTCGGCCCCGCCGTCGGCCCGCGACACACCCCTGACAGGGATCACTAGGGTCTGTCCGGCCCGGATCATGTTCTGGTTTGCGATCCCGTTCGTTCCGGTAATCAACGTCATGGACACGCCGTAACGGTTCACCAGTTGCGACAGTGTTTCACCATTGGCCACGACATGGTGATGGAACTGGATGCGTTCGCTCTCCGGCAGGGTTGCCACTTTTTCGGCGAACAGGGCAGCCAGTCCAATAGGGACATTCAATTCGAATTCGTCGTCATCGGGTGGCGTTGCCCATCGCAGGACATGGGGGTTCAGTTCCTGGATCCGTTCGACTGAAAGGTTGAGATTCTCCGCAATGACTCGCAAATCGGTGGCATGTGGGACGCGGACGCGCTCCACCTCGATTGGATCCGCAGGCCGAACAGCGAAGCCGTATCGGGCCGGGTTCTTGCCGATGATCGTCATAGCCAGAATGGTCGGAACGTAGTTGCGCGTTTCCTGCGGAAGAAGCTTACGGTCGGCCAGCGCCCAAAAATCTCGCGAGCTGGCTTGCTCCACCGCGCGACTCACTCTCCCAGGGCCGGCGTTGTAGGCCGCCATCGCCAGGTACCAGTGACCGAATTCCTGATACAGGTCCTTGAGATGCCGCGCGGCTGCCCGCGTCGACTTCTCCGGGTCGGACCGTTCGTCAATCCACCAGTTCTGCCGCAGCTCGTATTCGCGACCCCGCGAGGCAATGAATTGCCACATTCCCTTTGCCTGGGCCCGGGAGAGGGCCTCCGGTTTGAAAGCACTTTCAGCCTGGGCCAGATAGACCAGGTCCTGCGGCAGTCCTTCTTCGTTCAGGATCCGCTGGATCAGGGGCCGGTACAGGTCGACCCGCCTCAGCCCCAATTCGATCGCTCGGCGTCCGCGCCCTTCGGTGAAATAGATCAGGAGTTCCAGAACCCGGTGGTGGAGTTGGATCGGGAGATCGGAAGTGATCGATGCGATATCCGAAGCGGTTCTCTCGCGCAGAGCCGCATACCCATCCTCAATGGGGGCGTCGAGCGTCGCCAGATCGTCGATCATGGCCGGCTCGGCAACCGGTGTCGGTCCCAGAGCGGCCAGGCGCATGTTCAGGAAATCGATCTCGCGCTCGAACTCGAAGCTTCGGGACCTGGTTGGCGTGTAGGCCCGCAAGACTTCGAGAGCCGTTTCAAAAGCGTCACGGGCTTCGTTCACGTTGCCGTCCCGCAGCAGTCGTTCCCCGCGCTGGGTGTGATCCCGCGCGTTGATCAATACCTGCGCCAGCGGATCGAGGGCGACCGGCCGCCGATTCGCTGCTGGAGTCGAAGTGTCGATGGGTGGCGGGGCTTGCGTCAACGGGCGGTTCGAGCGGCCGCAGGAACTCAGAACAGGGAGGATTAGAACGAGGACGAAAACGGAGCGGCTCTGGCGTCGATCCACGGATGACCCCCAAGATATTGCGTTGACTCTCGAATGTCGCAGGATGCCGCTTGCGGCTCGACCACCCAGGATGGTTCGCTTAGTCGCTTCTCCACAATAGCTTAGGTAGCACAATCGTACTCATCGAGTCAACATTTCCGAGTTCGATGCTGCGTTGCTAACGCTGAGGCGCAAAGACGCAGAGGCCGCCGCATGGAAGCAAGAAGAACTTATTAGCCCGGAGACCCCGGCCTGCGCGGCGATGAAGGCGGGGGCGGTTCCCGGCTAGGAGACTGTCGGGAATAAGAAGTCTGCAACCAAAAATCAACAACTTACAGACCAGGGATGGCTCGTAAGTTCTTGATTCTTGCTTCGAGGGAGCCAATTCCCGACAGGCTCCTAGCGTGCAGGCGATCAGGGCCGTCGCCGCGATGACGGCACTGCGGAGCTGGCCGTCCTCACGCCGGCCGCAGCCCTTGACGGACTGCCTATGTTTAATTCGAAAGTAGCGTTGCGACGACACTTTGAACTTGGTATCCTATTCCCCTTTTCCCAATTGTTTGAATGAAGTCGAAAGCCCTCACACCATAAAAAGAGAGTGCGGCATGAGCATTATTGTTGACCTGTACGAAATATTTGTTGAGCGTGGAACAGCGAAAAAGAAGGCGCGGGGTGCCGCGGGCGCCGGTGACATGGATCAATACTTCGTAACCAAAGAAGACCTTCTCGCGAAGCGCCTTATCGAACAGCAGCAGCGCTTGACAGCTCCCCACGCCGCGAAGAATCCCCGCAGCGCACAGCAATAGCGTTGGAACAATATGGAAGCGCATGGGACTTTTCCGATCTTCTGACCGGGATCGTTACCACCACAACTCCGGATCGTTCCACCTTTCCGGATCCCTGCAGCGGCGGTTCCTTGAGGCGCACCGACAGGCGTCGCTTGCAGCCCGTGAAGTTATTCACGTCAGCTGCTATTTGCACCAGAACCCCAACAGGTCGCGCGCAAGAGCGTGCATCTGCTCGACCTTCAGGAGGCTGCGTCGGATGCGCATCTGGAGCGCAGGCTCGGACATGTATTGGAGGATGAACTCCTTGAGCATCCGTCCGGACCGGATCGTTGCGTAACCGTCTTGACGCAATCCCGCCATGGAAGGGAAACAAAACTGAGATAATCTGTGAGGCGATGAAGGACGATGCCCATTATCGGCACTTGCGCGTGGACTGGGTCGGCGAGAGAGCCACCGAGTCGATCACGCTGTGCGGCATCAAAAATGAAGACAGCGGAAGCGAATCGGCGCTCTGTCCCAGCTGTGCCCGGGTCCGCGATGCCCTGAACGTTTGCGGGTTCGGCCCGGAGAGCCTGCGAGAGGTATTTGATACGCTCCGGGAGATCGGCCCTTCCGAGGTGGCTGCGAAGATGGAGGTGCTTCGAGATCTGGGGAGGCACCTCGATATGCAGGATCGGTCGCATCTCAACTAAAACCGTCTCCGGGAAACCCGGGTGCGGTTCAATCGTTGACGATTTCGAAGATCAACCGTGTGGACCCCGGTGAAATCCGTTCCCTCAAGGCCCGACTGGCCAAAAGGCGCTGACGATCGGGGAATGAACCACGGAGTGGCGGGGCAGGGAGGCGGGCCGGTAAAATGAGCGGCTACCTTGCAGTGCCTTTTCATCGGGCTGTATTCTCTGACACCGCTCCCAGGAAGCTGCCTGCGAACACTCCCTTCCACACGAGTCGACACGCAAAGACGAGCCGGAAAGGCGAGAGCACCCTCCACTGCGAGAGGACAGTGCATCGAGTCCCGGCCAGGATGGATGCACAACAGCCAGGATCAAGGATGGGTCGTTGTTCCAGCGGTTCGACAAGCCCTCCGCGAGGCCATCTGGGCGCACCCTCCATCCGGATCATCATCAAGCGTCGGGCGGCCGATGCGGGCGTTGAGGCTCAGCGGCGGCTGAGCCGGAAACCGCTCGAAGGCCCGGGAAAGCTCGGAGAGATGCAGATTCGGAGGCGGATCCAGGAAAGGATTCATTCCACATGAGTCAAGAGCAGGACCCGGTCCCGATCACGGAAATCCGACGCCTGGCCGAGCAGGGGGACGCCGATTCCCAATACAGTCTCGCTCGCATGTACATCACTGGTGAGGGCGTTCGCGAGGACGATGCTGAAGCCATGAAGTGGTTCCGGCTCGCAGGGGAGCAGGGTCATGCTGATGCCCAATACAACCTCGGTTGCATGTACGCCCTGGGTGATGGCGTGGCGGAAGATAAGCCTGAAGCGGTGAAGTGGTTCCGGCTCGCTGCCGAGCAGGGTCACGCTGATGCCCGATTCACCCTCGGCGGCATGTATGAAACCGGCGATGGCGTGGCGGAAGACAAAGCCGAAGCGGTGCGTTGGTACCGGCTCGCCGCCGAGCAGGGGGATGCCGCTTCCCAATACAACCTCGCTGGCATGTACGCCACAGGCGATGGCGTGGCGGAAGACAAGGCCGAAGCCATGAAATGGTATCGGCTCGCTGCCGAGCAGGGAACTGCCCCCGCCCAATTCAACCTCGGCCTCATGTACGAAACCGGCGATGGCGTGGCGGAAGACAAGGCTGAAGCCATGAAGTGGTACCGGCTCGCTGCCGCCGAGGGGAATGCCCGTGCCCAATACAGCCTGGGTGGCATGTACGATGACGGCGAGGTCGTGTCCCAAGACAGTAAAGAGGCCGTCAAGTGGTGGCGCAGGGCTGCCCGGCAGGGATACGGTGAGGCCCAATACAGCCTCGGGATCATGTACGAAACCGGCGCGGGTGCGGTGGAAAACAAGGCCAAAGCCGTGAAATGGTATCGACGCGCCGCCGAGCAGGGGAATGTCGATGCCCAATACAGCCTGGGTGACATGTACGCCAGGGGCGATGGCGTTCCGGAAGACGATGCCGAAGCCGTGCAATGGTTCCGGCTCGCTGCCGAGCAAGATCATGCCGATGCACAATTCAGTCTCGATATCATGCGGCAACGGCGAGGGTGACTGGCCGCGTGTGTCCACTGCGAGCGATGCAATGGCAAGACAAGAAAAAGCCCCACGGAATAAAGACGGCGAACTGGCCGCTATCAAGGCCGGTGGCTGGAAGATCCGCCGATCGGATCTTGAACAACTCTAACGGAGGATATGACCGTATGGACGACAGCACACATCTGAAGGCTCAGGAAGCCAAGCCGATCGAAGAAGGCAAGAGGGAAAACCAGGCGCGCGCGCAAAAACTTGCCGCCGTCAAGAAGCAGATCGAGGGTGGCAACGCGCCCTGGCAGAAGAACTGGAAGCCGCGCGAAAACCGTATCCCGGAACACTTGTCGATACGGAAGGACTCAACCCGCTAAGGCGGGAACAACAATGCGTTTGCCAGAAGAAGCGAATCGGTGGAAGAGCGACGGGCGAATCATCGAGCTTGACACCGGGGATCAAGCTGTCCGCCAGATCGGAGAGGGACATGACCCCTCCGCACCCACGTTCGCTGCGTGGCTCCACGGCCACGGCTGGACCGTCAACACACAACATGGGGGAGCCATGCGGACCGGCGGGAAGACGGCCGACGAAGACGACGATGTTGCGGCGCTCGAACGGGTGCTCTTGGAAGAGTACGCCCTGTCCGGAGTGATCCACTAAGTCAACAAAGGAGGAACAACATGCACACGTTCTCGCGCCTTGCGCTGATTCTTGCGTTGTTCGGCCCGGCGGTGGCCGCCGCCATTCTCGAATCCGAAAACACCAACGACAAGCCTTGATGGAAGTGGTTCCAGCCCCCCGCAGCGCACTCCTGATCTTATCGCTCCGACAATCCTATCTGCACCAGAACCCTCCTGACGGTTCTGGTGCAGACAGCGAAGGGACTGGGCGATAATGGGACATGGCGCATCGGAAAACTGGACGGAATCCTCTATTTGCCGGACGTTGGTTCGATGACAACATCATTCTCCTCTGCCTTCGCTGGTATTTTCGCTTCAAACTGAGTTACCGGGATCTGGTCGCGATTTTAGCTGAGCGGGGTTTACCGATTTCGCACACCACGATCTTGTGTTGGGGCGTTCGCTATGCCGAAACCTGCGAAAGGCGTTGGAGCCGATTCGAGCGGCCGGTGGGTGGGAGCTGGCGGGTTGATGAAACGTTTATCAAGGTGCGAGGCCAGTTGATGTATCTCTACCGCGCCGTGGATGGACAAGGCAACACCGTGGAGTTCTGTCTGAGTCGAACACGCGGCATTGCGGCGGTGAAGGCATTCTTTCGCAATGCACTGAAGCATACACAGCATCACCTTGGATGGCCACCCGCCGAGCCATAGCGCCCTGCGGCGCATGGGAATCAACGGTGAGTTCAACTTCCGGGGGCGGAATCCGGTGAAGATTCGTTGCTGTCAATACCTGAACAACGTTCGGGAGCAGGACCACCGTCGGGTGAAGGGGCGATTGCGCCCGATGTTGGGATTCAAGACGTTCTGCAATACGCGACGCGTCATTATCGGCATCGAGCTAGCGCAGAAGATTCACCAACGCCAGTTCGCA
The DNA here is from genome assembly GCA_965263045.1 of Terriglobia bacterium. GTDB lineage: Bacteria > Acidobacteriota > Terriglobia > 20CM-2-55-15 > 20CM-2-55-15. Next base: position 18,515 of record CBDHGK010000022.1, on the reverse strand, counting down.
ATTCCGATCACCTTGCAGTCGAATCCCGCCGTGACCTGGCGTCATGTCATGGCAGCATAGGCCGCATCGCCCTAGCGCACTCCTGCTCTTATCGTTCCGACAATCCTATCTGCACCAGAACCCGGTCTCGCGCTTCGACGACCGATCCGGAATCCGATGGATTATGATTGATCCTTTTGATCTCGGGGACGGTCACTGTGGGTCAGTCGTAAGCACAGGCACTCATTCGAAAGGAAACCCAGTATGCCCTCAAAGTCCGCACGTTCCGGAAAAAAGAAGGAGACGACAAGGGCCCAGCGCTCCGACCGGCGCCTCCTGTACGAGGAGGCCGTCCAGTGTGTGGAAGCCGAAATCGACTTCGTCGACGATACCTATCACCAGTTGCGGGGGCGTAAGGCAAAGTTGCTTCGCGAAGATTTCTGCGGTACAGCGAATACGTCCTGCGAATGGGTTCGCCGGCGAAGAACCAATCACGTGATCGGTGTCGACCTGGATGCTGACGTTCAGCAATGGGGGTACGAGCACCACATCGCAGAGCTGACCGCCAAGGCTCAGATGCGCATCGAACTCATCAACGCCAATGTGATAGATGTGTCATGTGCGCCCGTCGACATCGTATTGGCGATGAACTTCAGCTACTGGATCTTCAAAACCCGGGACTTACTACGACAGTACTTCAGCAACGTCCACGGCGGGCTTCTGGATGGCGGCCTCTTCATGCTCGATGCCTTCGGGGGCTCAGATGCGCACCGGGAAATGCGCGAACGCACGAAGCTGACCCGGTTCACCTATATCTGGGATCAGAAAGCCTACAACCCCATCACCGGTGACATGCTATGCCACATCCATTTCAGCTTCCCCGACGGCTCAAAGATCAACAAGGCCTTCACCTATGACTGGAGGCTCTGGACCTTGCCCGAGATTCGGGAGCTGCTGCTCGAAGCAGGATTCCAGCGTGCCACTGTATACTGGGAAGGCACCAACGAAGAGACGGAGGATGGTGACGGAGAGTTTACGCCCACGGAGGAAGGCGACGCGGACGCCGCCTTTGTGGTTTACATCGTCGCTGAAAAGTAGACTGGTTTCCGGTGCCCCTGCATGTGCGGTAAGAATCCAGACCTGGAGGGAGTACGAGCGTGGTCTCAGGAGCCGCGGTGACGTCACGATCTGGCTGAGCGAGGATGCGATTGCCGTGTGGACACCGCCGAAAAAGGATCTGGGCGGAGGCCAGCGTCGGAGGGGGGTATTGCATACTAAAAACTACACGTTTGAATTGGAGAATCCATGAGCACCGATCCTTCAAGAGCTTCCGTTTCTTCTCGATGGCGTTACTGGAAGACGCCAGTGCTGTTTGGCATCGGACTCTGTGTCCTGCAACTCTTGCTCGCCCTTGTCCGTTTCGGCTCCATGGATTCCTGGGATCCAGCGGAAGTGCTGTTTGCGATTCCGGCCATACTATCGGGACTGCTCCTGTTCTTTCTGGGCGGCCTGCTGGTCGGGTTGCTGGCGCAACGCCTCTTGAGAGGAGTTGTCGGATCCTGGCGCAGAGGGTTATGGGTCGCAATCGCGGTGGCGACTCCGTTTGCCGTACTACTCAGCCTTGTAGGCGGATTGCTCGGCCCACATATGGTGGTTATCGGTGCTCTCGTTCCGTATCTGCTCCTGGTCGGAATCCCGCTGTTGATCCGGCAATTCTTGCAGCGTCTTCGAAGTCCGACTGGACCGGGGGAGTGATCAGCGTCCGCACCCGGATTGACGGCTGTGTCCATCAGCGAAAGCCTGTTGCGAAACAGTACTGGAGTTCCATATATAATCCTCCATTATGTCGCATACTTCCCCACATACCGCTCCTTGCAACGCAGCCGTGAAAGTGCATTCCCGGTTCATCCGTGCCGTGGCAATCCCGTTTCGTTTCTTCAGCATCGTATCGTTGATGCTGATGGGCAGCCTGGCCGTGTACGCGCAGACAAACACGGGCAGCATCCGGGGTTTCGTCTACGACGGGACCCAGGCCGTGATCCGGGAAGCGACCGTCACGGCGCTGGATGAGAGCCGTGGGGTGGCACAGGCAGCGGTGGCGACCGATAGTGGCGGGTTTGTCTTCAGCCATCTCGCGCCAGGAACGTATACGCTACGCTTCGAGGCATCGAATTTCGCGCCCCTCACGGTGGAGGGATTCGAAGTGCGGGTGGGCGAGATTTCAACGTTTTCGCCCCAACTCGCGGTCGCTGCAACTGAAACACGGGTCGTTGTGGCGGCATCCGCGCGCCCGGCCATCGAACCTGCGCGCGTGCAGCAGTCCGATCACATCGACTCGGTGCGTATCGAGAATCTCCCGATCAACCGTCGCGACTATCTGGACCTGGCGCTGTTGACCCCAGGGGTCGTGAATACCAACCACATCGCCAACGCGATTGATCGCCGCATCACCCCCACCCCCACGTCGGGACTCGGCATCGGCGGGGGCAACGGACGCGGCAACACGCTCATGATCGACGGGTTGGACAACCTGTACAACTCCGGAAGCGTTCGATCCTCGATCAGCCAGGATGCCATCCAGGAGTTCCAGGTCAACCGAAACTCGTTCTCCGCCGAACAGGGCGGGGCGCCGGGCGGGACGATCAACATCGTCACGAAGGGGGGCACGAACGATGTGCATGGAACCCTTTTCGGCGTGCTGCGCAACCGCCGCTTCCAGGCACGCAATTACTTCGACCCCGGCAAGGCGGCCTATACGCGGACGCAGTCCGGGCTGTCCATAGGCGGCCCGATCCAGCCGAACACGACGTTCTTCTACCTCGCTTATGAACGCCTGGACCGCCACGAGTCGCAGATCGTTCCGCTGCTGGCCGACCGGTCGTTCCTCACGTCACTGACCCAGTCCCAGCAGTCTTTGGTCGACACGCTCCGGGCCGCGGCGCCGGCCCTCGCGCCACTGGTCAATCAACTCGCCTATGCACTTGTCCCGGCGCATAATCCGGCCGTGGTGTCCCTGTTCGAAGCGAACAGCGGGGTCTTCCCGTTCGGGGAACTGCGACAGCAGTTCATTGCGCGTGTCGACCACGCACCGGGGGACGGCCACACGATGTTCTTACGGGGAAACTGGACGGGGCAGGAGAGCGACAACATCAATTTCGGGGCGCTCACCGCGCGCAGCAGAGGCAGCAACTCGACCGTCAAGGATTTCGCGCTCGCGTTCGGGGATACCTGGTTGATCAGCCCCCGCTGGGTCAGCGAGACGCGCGTGGGTCTGGGGTATCACGACTTCGGCGTGTATCCGACCGACATGGCCGGCCCCGCGATCGATATCGGCGCGATCAGCTTCGGCAGGGACTTCATTCTCCCGGTGCGAAACCTGGAACGTTTCTTCCAGGTGCGTCAGAACTTCATGCGCATGTCCGGCCGCCAGACACTCCGGTTCGGTGCCGACATCAATCCCATCCGCGACAGCGCGCACGCTGAAACATTCTTCAGTGGACGATTTGTTTTTGGAGAGGCCGTCCCGCTCAGCAACATTATCGACAATGTGGCGGGTGCGGGAACGTCGCGGCAGCTCCAGGGCTTGCTGTCCGCTGTCGGCGCGGCGCATCTGGCGGGCGCCGTCGACGCTCCCATTTCGGCATTGCAGGCGTTCTCTCTCGGCTTGCCAACGGTCTACCAGCAGGGCTTCGGGAATCCACACTGGGTGGGCTGGACCAACCGGATGAACTTCTTCATCGAGGACTCGGTCCAGGTCGCGCCGACTTTCCTGCTGACGCTCGGACTGCGGTACGAACTGGAACTGAAGTCAAGGTTCCCGCGCGATCACAACAACTTCGCGCCCCGGGCCGGATTTGCCTGGAGCCCGGACCCGGCGACAGTGGTCCGGGGCGGTTTCGGAATCTACTATTCCCGAATCGAAGGCCACATCGGGTTCGTCAACGACCTGCTGGGAAAGATGCAACAAATCAACCAGGTGTTCATTCCATTGACGGGTCTGGCCGGGATTAACAGCCCGTTGACGGGCGGCCGGTTGACTTCGGCGGAAATCTACCAGACCCTTCTGGCCCGGGGAGTCCTCGGACAGCGGGGCATCCTGCCCGAAGACCTGGCGCCCCACGGTATCGTGCCGGGTCCGGGATACCCGTTGCGCATCGGTTTCCGGGTCGCGGATGACGTCGTGAACCCGTACTCCCTGCAAGGCAGTTTCGAAATCCAGCGCGAAGTGGCCGGCTACGCCGTGTCGGCGGCCTATAACTTCAACCGCGGCCTCCACCTCATCCGGCCGCTGGACCCGAACATTTACGACACCGGCCCCGACCCAGCGACCGGCCGGCCGGTCCCGGGCTTCCACAACCCACTGATCTATCAGGACAACGTGTATGGCAGTTGGGGAACATCGGACTACCATGCGTTGATCGTCCAGATGGAGAAGCGGTTCTCGGACGGGTTTTCGACCTCGGCGCATCACACCTGGAGCAAGGCCATGGACGAGGCCACCGACTACAATTCCTCCTACGAGCCGCACATTCCGTGGGACGCCCGGAACGAACGCGCCCTCTCCGCCTATCACCGCGGACACCGTTTTGTCGCAAATGTGGTCGCCCAGTCCCCGTGGGAGGCCGCCCGGGGGCGCGGCTTCGGACACAACCTGCTAGCGGATTTCACACTGTCCGGAATCGTGGCGGCGAACTCGTTCGCGCCATTCAACCTGACCACCGGCTTCGATTCGCTCGGCGACCGCCATACCGACACCCACCGCCCGTGGGGCCTCGGCCGCAACGCCGGGAAGGGCCCGGATTTCTTTAGCGTCGACATGCGGCTCACCCGCACGATCCCGCTGTCGGAAACAGTGAACCTGCAGGTCATCGGCGAAGGGTTCAACCTGCTGAACCGCACCAATTTCAAGACGGTGAACGGCGTGGTTGGAAACGCGTCCATTGAAGACCTTCCGGCAAAGCTCGTTGGGCGGCGCGGCCCGGTCACCGAGCCACTCTCGTTCGCGTCAGCGTTCGATCCCCGCCAGTTCCAGTTCTCGCTGCGGTTGACGTTTTAGAAACGGCAGCATGGTGCCCCTGTTTTGAGTGGGCCCTTATGGAAAGGTACCGCCCAGACTGCTGCAAAAATATCCTTTAAGCTCCTACTTGTTGGGGCGAACCTCAAACGGTGGTGATGGCGGCGGCACTTCTAAACCTCCGCTAGGTCGGCCACGGTGAGGGAGGTTTAGGGTACCCGTCGTACTCGCGCGAAGAGGGGTGTCGTCGGCTCCGCGGGGACTAGAATAACGTCCGTTTGTTCCTGACAGAACCCTGCCGGTCTCCGGCCCCGACGTCTCTCGTCCCCGTCTGATTCGCGATGCCCGCTTTCTCGAATTCGGCCGACGCGAGATCGCCCTGCGGCGGGGCCGCCACAATCGATTGGGTTTCGCCTACCCGGTCGCCTTCGTGCGTGGGCTTGCGTCTGGAGCAGTTGCTGGCCGACGCGCTGCCGACCTCCGGTGCTGTCGCACTCAGCGGGTCGATGCTGCTGGGCCGCTCGTCCAAGTTGCCCCCGTTCGTGCTGCACGTCAAACCCGTGGGTGACTCCCAATCGGACTACGGAGCGCGGCCCGTCGCTGCGCTGGTCCTGATTGTCGAGCCGGGGCAGCATCATCGGATCGATCCGGGCCTGGTGGCGAGGACCCTCAGGCTGACGCCGGCCGAGAGTCAGGTGGCGGTCTCGTTGGCCGAAGGCAAAAACGTGCGCGACATCGCCCGGGCGACGGGGCTCACGGAAGGCGCCATCTACTGGCACCTGAAGCAGATCTACCAGAGACTGCCGATCTCCCGGCAGGTGGACCTGGTGCGGTGGGTGCTGTCGATCGCCGAATTCCGGTAGCCACTCCGCTGCTGGCGTCCTCGTTGGGCGGTCTGAATGCTTGCCGCCTTCTTTTTTTCAAAAAACTACCACATTTCTTCAAATCCTACCAATCTTGGTGGCGACTGTAAGCCATCGAAAGTACTAACATTCCCAAGAGACGTTGACAATGGCCCGGCGCCCTCCGTCGGTGCCCAACATTCTGGAGATAACATGCATCCGGGTAAGACGACCGACACGGAGAGACCCCCCCCATCCATGAAACGGTACATTGCATGCTGCTTGCTTATTCTTGGCTTACAAACAGTGTCCTACGCTCAATCTAGGACACACATCTTCCCTCACATTGCTGACGGATTTTTCCCAAGCGGCTGGTACTACACGTCAACGATTGCAGCGGCTCCTTGGCTCTCTTTAGGTGCAAACTGCGCGGTCAACCTACAGGGACTCGAAGCCGATTTCGGATCGGGAAAGACCAACTCGTTTACATTTAACATGTCTAGGGGAGACGGCTATTGGATCGAATCGACCGATGGTAAACAGCCTCTAGCGACTGGATATGCAGTAATGGAGTGCGACGCGTATGTGAACGCCCATCTCGTTTTCAGTTACTACACACCAGACGGCCAACTATTCGGAGAGGCCACGGTGTTTTCGTCAGAAGAGGGGTTTTCCCGTACTGCGGATTTCCTTGTCGATATGTCTGGCGGTGCTCGATTCGGAGTAGCGATAGCGAACCTGAGAAGTCTTCCATCTGATTTTGCGCTGACATTCAAGTCGGCTGGAAGAGTCGACATCACCGCTACTGTTACCGTTCTAGAGCGGTCAAATCGGGCCTTCTTCCTTCTTGAGGAGTTGGCTAATATACCCAGCGGCTCAAAGGGAATTCTAGAAATCCGGAATGAAGTATCCGAGAAATTCGGAACGGTCGGACTGAGATTTGTAGGGGAAGTGTTCTCTACGGTCCCGGCCAACTAAGTAATGTTCCACGCCGTTGCGGCTCAAGCCCCTATAAGGTCCGAACACCACAGGGGGAGCGACTCCACCGCCTCCGCCAATTTCGTCTGCTTGCGCTGCTGGGCTTGTGGTTCAGATCGGTGGATCATGCGATGTAGTCGTCGGAGGTAGCACTGTAGACACTTTCAGTGTTTCCAGCACAAGCGGATGTCTCCGGATAGGAGGCATCAATCTATGTAGCGGTGCGGGCCACAATATCCAAGGATCGCGGTTCAATCAGTACCTGATCACCTTTGTAACCAACCGAAGACAAGACGGAAGTTGGGAGATTACTAGCTACTCCATATCATCGTAAGGGGGTGGATTCCATAAAACCCTGTTGAAACGCAGCGTCTGTCACGGGGCCTCTAAAAGGGGTTCCGGCCAGAGATCGGAGACGCAGGCTACGAAGCATTTCGGATCGATCGGAAAGAGTACCTAAACAAGATGTGATGATGAGACCCTTGCCGAAAGTCAGACATCTCGCCTTCTAGTCGCGGACTTCACACAAATGGGCAACTGGACGGCGCGGTGTCAACTCGGACGGCTGAAGAACGGCGAGTATTGTCGGCGCTCGAATCCAGGGAACCTCTTTCTTCGTCTGAATCGTGGGAGTTAGGCCGGCTAACGGACTTGCTGCAGCAGATCCGCGACCTGCGTCGCCAAGTTGAAATGCGGACCAGTCCGCAAAGTCCTGCATCTTTGCGCGCATACCCGAACGATGAACTCCAGATCGTTCTTCTGGAGTCGGATCTTCTTGTCGACGATACGTATCTGGGTTCGATAGTCGTGCTCGAACGCTCGGTCCTGGATAAGCAATTTCTAGAAATAAGATAAGGATGACAGGACCCTGATGACGTTGAGGTTTACCCCCGTCGAGCAGTGAGCGTGTTCCACAGGAGAGCCCGAAATGTTCTTAAAAGATAGCCACCTTCTTTCCCCCGCCGTGGCGGTTTGGAGCCTCGCCGCACTCCTTCTGCTGGCCGCTGGCAGTCCGCTTCTGCAGTCCCAGAACGATACGGCTCCCGTCGGGACCGAATCGTTCTCAATTCCAGATCGTGGAGGCAGATCCACCACGACTAGTGGGACGGCCGAGTCCCTGAGACAGGGCTATGGGCGCATCCGCGCGGACGCGGCTTCGAGCACGCCTTCCGGGATCGCCATTTTCGGGCTCAGACAGGACGGCGTGCTCATTGCCGAAGCGGGCGTCCCGGCAACCGAACCGGTCCAGGAGGGGCGGATATTTGCCGAAGTGAACGGCCCGGTCAATACCGGGCTGGCGATCGCCAATCCGAATGACGTGCTGGCAACCATCCGCTTCTATTTTACCGACACCAGCGGCACCCGTTTCGCGGACGGCAGCTTCGAACTCGGTGCGAACCAGCAGACGGCGAAATTCCTGGATCAGGCGCCATTCAACGGGGGAAGTTCGGTATCGGGAACCTTTACGTTTACCTCATCGGTGCCTATTGCTGTCGTCGCCCTCCGTGGATTCACCAACGAAGCCGGCGAGTTTCTGATGACGACCCTTCCGGTCGCGCCCTTGGTGTCGGCCTCTTCGGATCCGGTCTACTTTCCCCATTTTGCCGATGGTAGTGGATGGGTGACTCAGGTCATTCTCGTGAATCCAACGGATCGGACGATCACGGGAACGGTCGGGTTCCTTGGACAGGGTAGCGGCACGGTTCCGGCCTCTCCTGTGATCCTGGCGCTGGCCGATGGTTCAACGGGATCGAACTTCGATTATTCGATTCCTCCCCGCAGCGCTCAGAGATTTACAACGTCGAATCCCGCTGTCAGAGTGGCGGTTGGCTCTGTGCGAGCGACTCCCAGCAGTGGAACCCCCGCGCCATCGGGACTCGTTGTCTTTTCTTTTGCCCCAGGTGGAAAGACCGTTTCGGAGGCCGGGGTGCCCGCGTTGCCAAAAGGATCGGCATTCCGTGCCTATGTCGAAGCGTCTGGAACGCCCGAACAGGCGGGTTCGATCCGAAGCGGACTGGCCATCACCAACACGGGGTCCACATCCAACACTGTGACGCTGGAGGTGACACGCTTGGATGGATCGCTGGCAGTCCCACCGGCCACACTAGCGCTTCCACCGTTGGGGCAGGTTGCCCGTTTCCTCGACGAAATCTTTGACGCCCTGCCGGACAACTTTGCCGGAGTGCTCCGGGTCACTTCCTCCGCCGAGATCGCAGTTGTTGGACTGAGATTGCGGATCAACGAAAGAGGCGAACTGAAGGTAACGACAACATCTCCATCGAACGAGATGGATCCTTCGACCTCGGAGGACAGATTCTTCGCGCATATCGTGGACTCCGCGGGGTGGTCCACCCAGTTCATCCTGTTCAGCGGGACCGCGGGCCAGACCTCGTCGGGAACATTGAGTTACTTCGATACCGCGGGGGAACCCTGGGATCTGCCGACGCGGAACAGCGTTTCGGGGAGCTTGCCACCAAGCGGCGATACCGTCGCCGACTTGGTCGTTGCATCGGTTTCGGTCAGTTCGGACACTCCGATGCCAGGGCAATCCTTCGAACTGAGGGCCACGGTCCGCAACGCGGGAACCGGCGCGTCCACCGCTACGACGCTGCGCTATTACCGCTCGTCGGACGCGACGATTTCCATGGGAGATACGGAGGTCGGCACGGATGCAGTGAGCGTCCTTGCCGCTTCGAGCACGAGTGATGGGTCGATTAGCTTGACGGCCCCGTCGACCGCTGGAACCTACTATTACGGTGCTTGCGTGGATCCGGTGTCTGGGGAATCCAATTCCCAGAACAACTGTTCCACTGCCGTGCGCGTTACCATCAGCGCCAGCCAGATGGAGAGCTCGGGTTTCGACTTGGCTAACGAAAACGGCAATGCGGAAGGGATTGTGTTCGCCAACGACAGGTTCTATGTGGTTGATGACGACGACAAAGTCTATGCGTATCAGGCCACAGGTCAGCGCGATTCCGCTTCCGACTTCGATCTGGCCCCGGACAATAGTAATGGGACCGGAATCACATTCGCCAACGACAGGTTCTATGTGGTTGATTCGTTTGACGAGAAGGTCTACGCGTACGACGCCTCGGGACAGCACGATCCGGGCGCAGGCTTCGATCTGGCCCCGGACAATAGTAATGGGACCGGAATCACATTCGCCAACGACAGGTTCTATGTGGTTGATTGGTTTTACGAGAAGGTCTACGCGTACGACGCCTCGGGACAGCACGATCCGGGCGCAGACTTCGATCTGGCCTCGGACATTAGTTGGCCACACGGGATCACGTTCGCCAACGACAGGCTCTATGTGGTCGATTTGTTCGCCGCCAAAGTCTATGGGTATCAGGCATCAGGTCAGCGCGATTCCGCTTCCGACTTCGATCTGGCCCCGGACAATAGTTGGCCCTACGGGATCACGTTCGCCAACGGCCAGTTCTATGTGGTTGATTGGTTTGACGACAAGGTCTACGCGTACTCGGCGGGGACAGCGTCCGGAACGACCGGCAGCCAGCTGAATTTCGGCGCAGCGACAGCGACCCGCTTAATCCCGGAAAACCTGCCGGGCGGCATCAACGTTGGCGCTCCTGTCTCTGCGGTGGGCGGCGATGCTCTCAAGTACGGCATCAGCGGAACCGATGCGCGGAGTTTCGTTATTGTTCCAGACACGGGGCAGATCCGCACCAGGGAAGGCGTTACCTACGACTATGAAACCAAGAGCCGCTACTTCGTCACCGTCGGTGTGGAGGACGACAGCGGCAACAGAGACACGATCGACGTTACGATTCGAATCAAGAATTTGGCGCCGGCTTGTGAGCCGCCATCGAATTTTCGGGTGAATTACAGCGACGAGCGCCTGACCCTCAGGTGGGGCCCGCTGTCCGACACGAGCGGGTACGCACGAGTGCTGGGCTACGAGACGGAGATACGCCGTGGAACCAGCGGAGCGTGGAGCGATCGCCGCACCTTCCTGGGGCGGAACATCGGCGCGATGATATACGCGGGTCTGGGCAACGAGATCGAATACCAGGTCCGTGTCCGCCCAATCAATGCCGAAGGAGATTGCTCATGGTCGACGCCGGTATCGGGGATTCCAACGGCTGACCGCGCTCCGAAGGACGATGACGATCACCACGACCGATTCGGACCCTATCCGGTGGGTACCCCGGAGCGGAACCTTCGGCTCTTGACGCCGGGGCGTTGCAGGCACACCAGCAACGGCCAGACCCTGGACGCCGACTGCGATTATGAAAACACCGGACCGAACAGCGGCAGGATTTTCCTTGAGTTTGACGATCCGTCCCAGGGCTCTTGTGAGATCACGTTGGCCTATTCGTCTCTAACGGCGGGATCGTTCATTGACGAGTGCTTTGACGCGGGCGTCAATACGAACGTGCCGTTCGACAGAAGCTTCAGAATGCCGCCGCTGTCCGAGCAAAACGGCGAGGTCGAAGTAACGAGGGCCCCGCGAAGCCAGGAGGAGTTCGACGTGCTGGCGTGGGGCCGGGACGATTTCATTCCGGGACTCGGGTTCGGTTGCCCACCCGTGTTCGTGGAGTGCGAGCTCTCGCTGGGCGTCGGCTACACGGTTGGCCTCGACAAGGACACGGGCCAGCCGCATTACGTCGTGGGCAAGTACACCTACATGAACACCGGACCTTCCACAGGTGTGCTCACCTTCCGGGACGACTTTGGCGGCAGCTACACCTTCGCGCTCGAATTCGGCGGATCTGGCAGCATGCGCGCCACGATCGAAGCCCCCGGCGGCGGCGCGTCGGTCTGGCCCGGCATGCCACATCTGGACCTGACGCTCGGTGCGCAACCGGTGTTGTTGCCCATCCCCCCGTCATGGTCGGCGGCCATTGCGATCGAAACTGATGTTGCGCCTGATGATTGGGATGGCTTGGAAGACCGTATTCCCACACCCCGTAGTCCGGTTCATCCCACCAGCCCCCGCGACAATCTACTAGTGCGCACTCTGTTTGAGGGATGGGCGAACGCAGTCGCCGGCGGGGGAGACTACGAAAACATGGGGCTTAGCTACACATTCGGTTACGAGAAACTGGGACGCAACCGCGCAATAATTTCCTTCGACTTCCGTGAACAGTTCACAGACGACTATGACGAATTCGATCAACTCCAGCAAACACTGATCGGAAGCCTATGGGTTTTTGATCTGACGTTCACGTCCGACGGGGCGGCCAAATACACTCTTACCATTACAAAAGATGGTCATCTTCCGACTGTCCTCGACGAGGTGGTCGACTTCCACGGCGACGGCATCAACGTCGACGAGTTCCCCGAGGAACTGTTGCTTCCGGACGATCCCCCGCAAGCATCCGGTGAAGACGTATCGGGCGTTGAAGTTGCCGCCGCCATCACCACCACCCGAATCGATGGCGATGATGTGCAGACGTTTCTGGCGAGCGACTCGGGTGCCACGTACCGGCCGGGAGATTGGCTGGAGCCGAAAGACGGGAGCAATCAGAGGATGATGATCGTTGGAGCAAGCCAAGTTTCGGCAGTCGCATCCGCTGCCCTCTCACCGGATGCTTCACCCCAATTCGGCCCACAAATCCTGAAGACGCAAACCGCTGTCTCGTCACCCGGTTCACCCCAGTTCGCGACAGCCATGGCGCCTTTTGATGTGAAAGCGAGCCCTGCATCCGCCTTGACCTCCAGTTCCACAATTACCCAAGTGTCCGTCGTCTGTATGCAGATAGGTCAGGACATACCGACACGAGGGGCTAGATATTTTTCACAGCCGAAGACGGCTCAAGATCCGGTCCAACTGTGCCAGCAAAAGTGTGTATTGGATGGAAGGGGCAACATACAGGGATGTGTGTGGAGTTGTGAAGCGAATGCGGCAGGAAATTGACAGTCCAACGTGGCGGTGACCCTATTTCATTCTCGGGGGTTGTGGTGCAGACAGGCAAGAGGATTGGCGATAAGGGGTTATGGCGCATCGCAAAACTGAACGGAATCCTTTATTTGCCGGACGTTGGTTCGAAGACGACATAATTGGTGTGAGGCCCAATACAGCCTCGGGATCATGTAGGAAACCGGCGCGGGTGCGGTGGAAAACAAGGCCAAAGCCGTGAAATGGTATCGACGCGCCGCCGAGCAGGGGAATGTCGATGCCCAATACAGCCTGGGTGACATGTACGCCAGGGGCGATGGCGTTCCGGAAGACGATGCCGAAGCCGTGAAATGGTTCCGGCTCGCTGCCGAGCAAGATCATGCCGATGCACAATTCAGTCTCGATATCATGCGGCAACGGCGAGTGTGACTGGCCGCGTGTGTCCACTGCGAGCGATACAATGGCAAGACAAGAAAAAGCCCCACGGAATAAAGACGGCGAACTGGCCGCTATCAAGGCCGGTGGCTGGAAGATCCGCCGATCGGACCTTGAACAACTCTAACGGAGGATATGACCGTATGGACGACAGCACACATCTGAAGGCTCAGGAAGCCAAGCCGATCGAAGAAGGCAAGAGGGAAAACCAGGCGCGCGCGCAAAAACTTGCCGCCGTCAAGAAGCAGATCGAGGATGGCAACGCGCCCTGGCAGAAGAACTGGAAGCCGCGCGAAAACCGTATCCCGGAACACTTGTCGATACGGAAGGACTCAACCCGCTAAGGCGGGAACAACAATGCGTTTGCCAGAAGAAGCGAATCGGTGGAAGAGCGACGGGCGAATCATCGAGCTTGACACCGGGGATCAAGCTGTCCGCCAGATCGGAGAGGGACATGACCCCTCCGCACCCACGTTCGCTGCGTGGCTCCACGGCCACGGCTGGACCGTCAACACACAACATGGGGGAGCCATGCGGACCGGCGGGAAGACGGCCGACGAAGACGACGATGTTGCGGCGCTCGAACGGGTGCTCTTGGAAGAGTACGCCCTGTCCGGAGTGATCCACTAAGTCAACAAAGGAGGAACAACATGCACACGTTCTCGCGCCTTGCGCTGATTCTTGCGTTGTTCGGCCCGGCGGTGGCCGCCGCCATTCTCGAATCCGAAAACACCAACGACAAGCCTTGATGGAAGTGGTTCCAGCCCCCCGCAGCGCACTCCTGATCTTATCGCTCCGACAATCCTATCTGCACCAGAACCCTCCTGACAGTGCTTTCCATACCGGAGGACCTGGAACGCGGACGCTGCTCCGAGGAAAGATCGTGCATAAGTCGATGCGGCGCGTAACGGTCACTCCCCTCGCTACCTCGTCAGAATGAACCGTCGATAGGGCGGCTGGAGCGGACGCGCGTTCATTGGATACAGGGCCGCGAAGGCATCGACCTGTGCCTGCGAAACTGCAATTGCCTCGGCAAGCACCACCCAGCTGACCACCTCGGAGCAGGGCGGCGTCGTCAGGGAGCCAGCGTACCGGAAGTAGCTCCGGCCTCCGGGCAGGAAGGCGTTCGGATCGAGGCTGGCTAGCGGTGTGGGATCCTGATCGACGCCTGGTATGGCATCCCAGATGCTCTGGACAGCCGAGTGCCCACCGCCGCCATCCATGAAGACCCCGATCACCGCAAGATCACCCTCCTCGGCCTGATGCACAAAGTGGACCTCCATCGGGTACCTTGCCTCCTCGACCGTGTGCTCGCTCGGCAGATGGAAGTGGAACTGCAGGAGCGAGAATTGCCGCCCCTCCAGGGTGATGGAACTCCCGGCGTCTATGTTGACCTGGATGGTATGTCCATTATCCACGACCTCGCCCGCCGTGGGTCGCCACTGGATTTCGAGTCCCCCTCCGCCTGCCGGGATCGCGTCCGTTAGATCGATCGGAGATTGCTGGACGCCGCTGTCACAGGCCGCGAACGACGAATCCAGCCCACCCCACAGGTGCGGTTCGGTGTCGCCTTCGTAGCTCCAGTGAACCTCGCCAGCCGCTACGCCCTGCGCGCGCCCCGCGTCCATCTGCTGCTCTGCATCCGTCTGGCTCGGTGCATCCGCCCGGCAGGCGTATTGTGCGCCGGCGAGGAAGACAACCGTGAGGCCGGCGGCGAGTATCTGCGGAAATGAATGACGATACCTCATGTGTTCCTCCACTTCTCGTGTTTCGAGGTCCAAGATCCGTGTCCAGAAGGCCCCCACCATCAGACAGACTACCGCACGCCCGAACTGATTGCGAATGGTACTCGCTCGAGCCAGAATGAGGCCAGTGGCGCTCACCTTAGGTGATGGGATGGACTCCTCCTGGTTGTGTTGCAACTTTCAAAAAACGGCAAGAGAGCGACTGGTTGGATCGATCAGACTCAGTCTCATGCAGCCACCTCGAACAGCTGGTTGATGAACTGAATCTGTTGCCGAACATCCGAACCGCTCACCCACCGCGCCTGCCCCTTCCGGATCATGTGCATGGCCTCGTATCCCTGGATCGTTCGCCGCGCCGCGTCGAATTCACGAAAGCCCTGCTTGGCCTTCACTCGTCGTTTGATCGCCCGATGGTCCTGCTCCAAGATGTTGTTCAAGTATTGGACAGGTCGGTGGCGGCAACGGCGGCGCAGGATTCCTTCCTGCTTCACTCCTGAAATCGCAGAGCCGTAGAGGGGCGCCTGGTCCGTATTGATAACGCGGGGCTGTCGATCGCCGAATTTCGGTAGCCGCTCCGCTACAGACAGCCTCGTTGGGCGCTCCGGATGCCTGCCGCCTTCACTTTTCTCAAAACACTGCCACATTTCTTCAAATACTACCAATCTTGGTAGCGACTGTAAGGCACTGAAAGTACTAACATTTGGCGGTTAACGGCAAGAAGCTCAGGGTCGAACTCTCCGCCCCCACCGGCTGTTGCCACAGTGCGGCGGCCCGATGGGACGCAGGTAACGTTCAACCACGGTTGGTCCCGGGAGGCCATGCAGATCCGGAAGAAAGTGGGCGAGATCTATGACTACGGGTTATCGGATTGCAATTCGACTGGGCCATCTTTACAATTCTGCCACCCGCCATTTTCGCTATATCGCCCCAGACGATCATCCCGGGATCATGAGATTTGTCGTCCTCCTCACCGTCGCCTGGCTTTACAACGTGGTCCCAGTTGTAGCGGGACCTCCGCAGACCCACGGATCGTTCTCAGTACCGGATCGGGGCGGACAATCCAACGCGAGTAGCGGAACAGGGGAGACACTGCGCGTCGGCTATGGACGAATCCGTGCGGACGCGGGGTCAGGCACCCCTTCCGGAATCGCGATTTTTCAATTCAGGAACAGCGACGGCGTCCTGATCTCCGAAGCGGGTATTCCTGCCGCCGAGCCTGTCGTCGAGGGCCGGATATTCGCTGAAGTGAACGGTCCGGTCAATACTGGCCTGGCGATCGCCAATCCCAACGACGCGCCGGCCACCATCAACTTCTATTTCACGGACACCCACGGCACCAATTTGGGTAGCGGCAGCTTCGAGCTCGGCGCACACCAGCAGACTGCGAAATTCCTGGATCAGGAGCCATTCAACGGTGGTCCCTCCGTATTGGGAACCTTTACGTTTACCTCATCGGTGCCTATCGCCGTCATTGCCCTCCGGGGATTCACCAACGAAGCCGGGGAGTTTCTGATGACGACGCTTCCGGTCGCGCCCCTGTCGTCGACCTCCTCGGATACGGTCTACTTTCCCCATTTTGCTGATGGTGGCGGATGGGCAACCCAGGTCATTCTGGTAAATCCGACGGATCGGACGATTACGGGAACGGTCGGGTTCCTGGGACAGGGGAGCGATACGGCGGCGGCCTCGCCTGTGGTTCTGACGCTCGACGATGGTTCGACGGGATCGAACTTCGATTATTCCATTGCTCCCCGCAGCGCTCAGAGATTCACCACCGCTAACCCTCCCGGCGGAGTAACCGTGGGTTCGGTGAGAGCGACTCCTAACAGCGGGAACGACGCCCCCTTGGGGCTGGTCGTTTTCTCTTTTGCCTCCGGTGGAAAGACCGTTTCGGAAGCTGGCGTACCAGCATTGCCCAAGGGATCGGCATTCCGTGTCTATGTCGAAGCGTCCTGGACGTCCGGCCAGGCGGGCTCGATCCGGAGCGGCCTGGCCGTCGCCAACACGGGAGACACAGCGAATACGGTGACCCTGGAGCTAACCCGTCTGGATGGATCGCTGGCGGTTCCCCCGGCGACCCTATCGCTTCCACCCTCGGGTCAGATTGCCCGTTTCATCGACGAGATATTTTCTCTGCCGGACAACTTTTCCGGGGTGGTCCGGGTCACCTCCACGGTCGAAGTGGCCATCGTTGGACTGCGATTGCGCGTCAACGAGCGAGGGGAGTTGAAGGTGACGACGACCCCGCCATCGAACGAAACGGGACCTTCGACCACGGCGGAGACGTTTTTCCCCCATATTGTGGACTCTGGGGGTTGGTCCACACAGTTCATCCTGTTCAGCGGAACGGCCGGACAGAGCGCGGCTGGAACGTTGAGTTTCTTCGACTACACCGGGCAACCGCTGTATCTGGAGACGGCCGCCGGAGCCGACAAGGGTTCCTTCGTGGGCCAAGTCCGGCTCGCATGCGAGGACTGCGGCGCGTTCGGGGATGTCGATGTCGTGCTGACCAGCGCCGGCGTCCTGGAAACCACCACACCGAATGTCTACGGCCAATTCGGATTCTTCGGGTTGACCAGCGGCGACTACACCATTCAGGTCCGAAAACCGGGATTCCGATCCACTCCCGCCCGGTCGTTCCGCGTCGAAGCGGACGGGCGTGTCTTGGTCACGGACGAGCCGTTCATCCTCTATCTGCTCGACTCCGACACGTTCGTATTCCATTGGGAAGAAGACCAAAGCACTGCGGGCTACGACTATTCTTCCTACGTCAACGAGCCTCTCGAGGTCGAATTCCTGGACGAAGAAGCGACGCCGGCCGACGGCTCGTCTGCCAACCAGCTCCTGCACGACTACAACATCACGCTCGTTAATGAAGGAGTGAACATCTGGACGCATGAGCATGCCTACCGTCTGCTGCGGATCATGGAATCCATTCCCCAGAGAAAGCGAAATCCCTACGAAATTCAATCCCTGCCCGCAAGCCGGTGGTTCATCGTCCCGGGGCACCTCGGGGACGACTTCCAAATTTCCGGTACCCTCAATGGAACCCGAACAGTGCGGGTCGCCGCCGATGCGTTCGTCCATGCCCATCCGAAGCTCGCCCGCATCGAGGGTAAGCGCGGGGCCTACTACTCGCAGCGGCTGCACCATGCCCTCGTGCGGTTCGCCACCGATAACGGCCAGAACGTCACCGCGTACGAGAAGATCTTCCAGGAACGATACGGCGTAACGACGCGGATACCCAGTTACGAGGTCCTCACGGCCCACACGACCGGCGAGCAGGCCTCGCGCTTCCAGGACTTCCATGCCGAGGAGATCGTCCGGATCATCAACATGTTCGAGGAGATGCCGGCAGGGATGCGGGCGGTTCCAGGGCTCCGGTACCTGGTTCGGCGCCTGGACGGAACTCCTAATCCGCGACACCCCACCGCTCCTGCCATAGCGTGGACAACCGCGGGCTACATCGAGTTCATGGATAAGGCGTTCCTCAGCGCGTCAGTACTTCACACCCACCGGCTGATCGTTCACGAGAAGGCGCATTTCCTCTGGGAGCACATCTTCGACGCGCAGTTGAAAGGGGACTGGACCGAACTGGGAGGATGGTATCCCGATGCCAACGACCCGGACGGCTGGTCCACCACCAAGCAAACGGAGTT
>CBDHGK010000021.1:0-5967 GCA_965263045.1 Terriglobia bacterium | reverse complement strand
GATGCGCCCCGTTATTCGCTCACCTATGAGGTTCGCCTGGCCGTACAGGATTGAGTTGCCTGAGGTCCATAAGGGGCCTAAAGCGTTTTCCGCTTCGGTCAGAAGAACAGGCGTGCCGCCGCCCACAGCGACCTTCTTCAATTGCCCCTGGTTCGGAGAAAAGTAGCCGATCCATTGACCATCCGGTGAGAAGAAGGGAGCGCGGATCAACTCGCCCTCGGTTCCGGCGACGGGTCTGGCTTCGAGTTCGTCTATCCAGCGCAAGTGCAGTCCGTCGTCCCCGCTGGTGACGACCTGGCTGCCGTCCGGTGAGATGGCGAGCATAGGGTCAAAGGGACGTTGAGCTTCAGGCAACTCGTACTCAAAACGCGTGACTGGGCGGGGCTCGGTTGGAGGCGACGGTCTCAGATACCAACCACCCACAGCGGCGACAACGACGGCGATCGCCAATGTGGCCACGTAAGGAAGCAAGCGCGGCCCTTGGGGTGTCGGCTGAGCAAGCGTTCCTTGCGGATTGCCAGGATTTCTTCAATCTCCAACCGCACGTCCGCGATCGAGTGCAAGCGGCGTTTTGGTTTTTTTGCCAGGCAACGTTCGAGCAGTCGGCGAATGCCTGGGCTGAGGTGGGGCGGCAGCGCGCTGAAGTCCGGCTCGCGTTCAAGGATGGCTCCGATGGTGTCCGAAAGTGTGTTGCCTTTGAAGAGGGTCTTGCCGGACAGCAGTTCGTAGAGTACGCAACCAAACGCCCAGACATCGGAACGGTTGTCGGCAGGTTGGCGGCGGGCCTGTTCCGGACTCATATAGGCCGGGGTGCCGAGCAGGACGCCCTTACCTCCTTCGGCATCCTCCGTTAGTGTTTCAAGGACGGTTTCATCGCCCGCCGCTGTGCCGGCATACGCCTTCGCCAATCCGAAGTCCAGGACTTTGATCTTGTCGTCAGGTGTGACCTTGACATTGGCGGGTTTGAGGTCGCGGTGAACGACACCCTTCTCATGTGCCGCTTCAAGAGCCTCAGCGATCTGAAGGGCAAGTGTGAGGGACTCTTCGACGGGGATAGCACCGCGCTTGAGCCTCTCGGCGAGCGTGTCACCTTCAACGAGTTCGAGGACGATGAAGCGTGTGCCGTTGTGTTCTTCGAGACCGTGGATGGTTGCGATGTTGGGATGATTCAACGACGCCAGCAGCTTGGCTTCACGTTCAAACCGGGCCAAACGTTCTTCGTCTTTGGCGAACTCTTCTGGAAGCGTTTTGATGGCCACCTCGCGCCCGAGCTTGGAATCCCGCGCACGCCACACCTCGCCCATCCCACCCTTGCCGAGCGCGGAGAGGATCTCGTAGTGGCCAAGCTGCGTGCCAGGTTGCATCGTTTAGTGTCTCTTGGAGCGATCGGTGAAAAACTCCGTAGATGATACGAAAGGCGGGAGTTGGGGTCAATCAAACAACCAGTCGGTCTGCGATTCAGACACTGCGGCGATTTCCTTGAGGCTATCCGATCGATATCGTGTGGTTTTTCGGGCGATAGGAGTTTTGCGTGGGAAACAGGGAGTTGCAGGATGGTGAAAGGGATGGGTGTGGCTCGAGAAGCGACACGAGTGCGACGACCGCCGGATGATGCGGCAAACAGGGTCGATAGAAATCCATGACGAGGGCCCGGTGCGCTATGGAGGCCGAGGATTCTGCAGTTGATTTGCCAGGGCGCGACGGAGCCGGCGGGTCTTGGCAAGAATCTTCTTGCGAGCCGTTTCGCTGAGTGTGAGCACCATTTCCTGATGCTCGAGCGGAGAGAGGAAGGCGACGTAGTTTTGGTAGTAAATCAGAATGACGGTAAAGGTCGGCTGGAGCACATCGAGGATGCGGGGGCGAGTCTTCCGATTCATGTTCCGGCGTTCGATGCGCCGCAGATACCACTGCAGCAGGCTGTAGGTGAGCAGGACAAAGACGACCTGGTTGACCACGAGACTGAATGCGCGGGAAGAGAACTCGGCGAGGCCGGAGAAACACTTGGTTTGCCGGTAGCGCTCTTCAACCACGGTGCGCAGCGCATACTCGGTGCGGGTTTGGGCGGGATCCGCAATGCGTTTGGTATCCAAGAGCACCCACTGATCGGTGTGCCCATCGGCATAGCGTTCACGGTTGATCACCGCATGGAGCGGGACCGGACAGTTGGAATAGGACTCCAGGTCCCGGACCACGGCCAGTTCCGAACCCACGCGCGTGGTGGCCGGATCGGGCGGATTTTCGACGGGGCGTTTCTCTAAGGTGCGTTGCCGGGCCTGCTCACGTTTGCGAATCGCGGCGGGCCGATGAAGGGGAGCCGGTTTCTCCGGCGGTGCAGGAGGCGTCCAAGATTGGAACGTCCCGGGTTGGGCGTCAGCCAGATCGATCGCGTCGCGGGTGATCTCCATGTTGCGACGGGCCGGAATCAGGATGTCGATCCCATAATCCTGTTTGCAACGACCAATGGAGGGGCCATCGAGAAACCCCCGGTCCAGGATCAACCGCTTGATGATTCCCGTGCCATGATAGGCCACAAACTCGTCGACCATGCGGTACAGTATCGGCAAGTCGTTATCTTTACCCTGACTGACTCGCAGTCCGGCCCATAGGAAGAAGTCCCCGGCGCGATTGGTGTGGATCAGGGTCACCAGTTTGTAGCACCGGCGCCACTGACACCGGAGTTTCTGTTTGGAGGTCAGTTTTAGACCGTCGACCGGCTTGTTGTGCTCGTTGAATAGCATCAAGGAGGCGTGTTCATAGGCCGGGTTGTCAGGTAGGAACAGATAGGTCGCATCCCCGATGAACAGCCCTTCCCGATCAAAGGCCCGATGCTGTCGGAAGATGCCCACCACGTCGCGGTTGAACCAATCCTGGAGGCGATCCGCGTCGGTCTTGCGCGCCATCTTCCGCAGATAGTCCTGATCACAGGGGGTCTGCCGGTCGTAGCTGTTCTTGTCGTTGAACCCCCCACACTCCAAGGTCACATCGCCGGTCTCCGGGTGGATGGCCCGATGCCCCATCTGGGGGCCGAAGGCCTGGACCATCCCCCCGCTGCGCACGACATAGGGATAGGCATGAAACTGATGCACCCCGTGGAAGCGCATCGCCACATTGCTGGCGATATAGACCCACACCGGTACGTCGTGCTTCTTCAATGGGGTCGGGTAGCTCCCCGCCAACTTCTCGAGAATCTTCTTGCCCGCGATGGCTCGAAAGAAGTCCGTCTCGGAGACCTCTCCGGCCGCCTCGATCGAGTCAAACTCCCCGTCCCGGAACGCGTCGCACACCAACCGGTCGTTGCGTTCAAACACGGTCATGCCGGACTCCCCATCAGGGTTTCTCCCGCCGCAGCTTCTCGATTTGATCCAGCAGCTTCAGAATCCTCCGTTGTACTCGGGTGACCTCGGCCCGGGCCGCGCGATACTGGGTATACCGTTCACTCTTCTCTCGCAACCCCTTCACTCGCTCAGCAGGAATCGACAACAACCGGGTCCGGCCCTCCTCGCTCCAGCTCAACACCATCGAGCGGTGCAACTGTCCCCGCGTACACGCACAGCCAGCCTTGCCGCACTTGCGCGCCAACTCGTACACGGTCCCCTTCACCATCGGCTTGCGTTCATAGCCCACCTCGATCAACTCGGCTAACTCATCGATCGCTTCCCGCAAAGCGGCCCGGTACCGGCTCAATCGCGCCAGTTTGCTCTTAGACTGCATGTCGTATATAATTATCACATACAGATACCGACGCTTCAACCCCAAAAATCTACATCTTTCCACAAATTGTCGTTTTGGGATTCTTCCAGACCCCGGTGGGACGGCTTAACGTTGCTGGCTCACTCTACTGTCTGAACTGCAGCCAGTCGGTTGGTTAACCGCCTACTCTTCCATCTGCCTGTAGTCGGACCGAGGCGATGGCCGGTCTTTTCCACATGTACGTGATAAGAACCGGACATGTGAAGTTCACGTTGGTAAACACTGCGGTGTTTTGGGGGAGTTGCCGGGGACGAGACGTCTCTTGGCCCGAGCGATGGGATACCATTTACAGTTTGCCGACTAGACCGTTCGTGGGTTCAGCTGGGTTGCCCTGCCGCCCGCCGCCGCGAGTGAGCGCTACCCAGAAGCAGGAACGCTACAGACAAAGCCAAAGCTGGCAACCGAGTGTCGGCGATTCCCGCTGGAGGTATGGGGAAGAGAATCAGTGCCAAAACGGGGACTGACGCGAACGCAAGGGCGACGGAGGCGTACATGCCCCGGACAGGGGCTGCCCGTCCCAGAATCATTCCGGTCAGCAAGGCCCCAAGAAGCAAGAGCGGCAACAATCGTATGTTGATGGGTAATCCCAGAGACCGAAAAGTGAACTCGACCGCAGTCCCTCCAGCGATCATTAAGAACCACGCCGCACCACCAGAAACGGCCAATCCAAGAATGGCAAACGGAGACTGTCTAAACCCCTTCCAGCAGAGGGCGCCAGTAGTCCGGAGCACATGGGACCAGAACCAGATCCGTCCACGGGTCCGAGCTTCCTCGGTCAGATCGCCCTGAATCGATACAGCGCGTTCAGGGGACGTAAACAGGGTTAGCAACGTGAAGGACAGAGACGAGCTAGACACGGAGGCCTCCTAGTGGTCCCCGTCAAACAGACTGTAACTTATCGAGCTTCTTTCGGGCACGTTGAACTTTTTCAAGAATATCGGAAGCCGTTGCGGTCCAAATGAAGGGCTTCGGGTTCTGATTGTGACCCCCGACATATTCCTCCACGGCCTGGATTAGCTCAGGAACCGAATGGAAACCCCCGCGCCGAAGCCGTTGTTCGGAAAGATCCCGGAAGAAGCGTTCGACCATGTTCAGCCAGGATGCACTGGTCGGTGTGAAGTGCACATGAAAGCGCGTGTTGCGCTTCAACCAGTTGACGACTTTCTGATGTTTGTGCGTGGCGTAGTTGTCGCAAATGATATGGATCTGTTTGTCTTTCGGCACGGAACGTTTGATCTGATTGAGAAACCGGATCCATTCCTGATGACGATGCTTCGGCATACAGGTCCCGATAATCGAGCCGTCCAGCGTATTGAGCGCGGCGAACATCGTGGTCGTCCCGTTGCGTTTGTAGTCGTGGGTGAGGGTGCCGCACCGCCCCTTCTTCAGAGGTAACCCGGGTTGCGTGCGGTCCAGGGCCTGCATCTGGCTCTTCTCATCGCAGGACAAAACAATGGCGTTTTCCGGAGGGTTCAGATACAAACCGACCACATCCTCCAACTTCTCGACAAATTGTTTGTCGTTGGAAAGTTTGAAGGTGCGTGCCAGATGAGGCTTCAAGCCATGAGCCCGCCAGATTCTCCCTACCGTGGACTCGCTGACGCCGGTTGCCCTGGCCATCAAGGACCGGCTCCAGTGCGTGGCGTTCGGAGGCTTCCCTTCGACCGTCTTCTTCACGATCCGGGCCCGCTTCCGGCGGCCGATCGAGGGAATCCGTCCACTGCGGGAAGCGTCCTTTTCGATTCCCCCGAGGCCATCTTCAACGAAACGATCGCGCCAACGTCCGGCCTTTTGACGAGTGATGTCCAACTTGGCAGCGATCTCCTGATTGTCCAGACCCCCGGCGGCCAGCAAGACAATTCGAGATCGTTCCGCCAACCGGACCGCCACACTGCGGCTTCGGCTCAGTCGCTCCAGTTCCTTCCGCACAGGAATGTCCAATTTAATCGTCGGTGCTCTCCTCATATATACTCAGACGTAGGAAAGCTGAATAAGTTACATTAACTGTGACGGACTACACTAGGATATCCAGACCCTGGAGCAGGCTCTGGTATGCATTCTGCGCCCTTTTGATGGCTTTGATACCCGACCCGTTCACCTTGTAGTAGCGCTTGGCCCGGCCACCACGCTCGGGAGTCGGATCTCCGAGACGGGAGGTCACAAACCCCTTGTCCTCCAAGCGTTCCAGTGTCGTATACAGGGCGCCCGGCGCAACGC
>CBDHGK010000020.1:0-117916 GCA_965263045.1 Terriglobia bacterium | reverse complement strand
TTTCGATTTCCTCCGTGATCATTTCCGCTTAACTGGAGAGGTGGCGGCTCATGGTGGAGTTCCACAGGCCGACTAGATCGCCGGCCTGCTGAACCGGGACGAGATATAACCGAATCTGGTGTTTTCAACGTCCCGCAGACTGGTCCGACGATTCCGCTTCTTCTTCTCTGTTTCTTTATCTGCCATTGACTACCCCGCTTTTGTTCTCGGCGGATCCGGTATCCGCCCAGCTTCGCGGTCACAGCACGGAGCATCGGCGGTGAGCCCAACCATCATCGGAGCATGCTTGAACCGCCGCTGACGGAGTTGCCTTGGTATCCGCAAACCGGGATCTCCCTTGTTTTTGAGTATCATCTTCGGCCATACTTCAAGTTCAGGATTTCCAGGTAACTGGAAATCAGGTAACCATGTTAACGGCATAGCCTGTATTCAGGAATTCCTGAATACAGGAACGCATCAAATGAATACAATTGCACTGCTTTGCCAAAAAGGGGGCGCCGGCAAGTCTACGACCGCCATCACTCTCGCCGTTGCGGCCGAGCAGACAGGTAAAACGGCAGTGATCATCGATCTCGATCCGCAGGGGACTGCTTGCAATTGGAGTGATCGCCGCCAGCAGCGACAGGGCATCACAACTCCCCTTGTGATCGATGCACAGCCATCACGCTTGCCCAACACACTTGCCAAGGCCCGCGAGCAGGGCGTCGACCTAGTTTTGATCGACACCCCTCCACGCTCAGAGCAGTCCTCACACATGGCAGTTCAGCACGCTGATCTCGTCCTCATGCCGTGCCGACCACAAATTTACGACTTGGAGACCGTGCCCAACAGTCAAAGGCTCATCGCAATCGCGGGCGGTAGGCCAACAATAGCGCTTTTGAACGCAGTACCGTCTAGGGGAGGGAGGGCGGAGCAGACGCGCAAGGCCATTAAAGGATTGGGTGTGCAAGTTTGTCCACCGACCCTAGGTCATCGCGCAGCCTTTGGGGACGCCGCCGTCGCTGGGCTGGCAGTGCTCGAATACCAACCGCGCGGTAAGGCTGCCGAAGAAAGTCGCAAGCTTTACGGCTATATCGCAGCGGTTCTCAGAAAACAGGAAACCGGCAAATCATGAAAACAGGAAATCAGGAAATGCCTAAGACGAAAGAAACCGACTTATCTCTAGCACTCGTTGACGCTAGCGGCAGCACCCGTCACCGCGCCCCACCTCAAACTCCCACAACTCAAACGGTCACGCCAACCGAGACGTCAAAGCCCGTCCTAAAGCGCGTCTCGCTTTCGATCGAGTGCCCCCCACCCGTGCGCAATCAGGTGAAGGCTCTTGCAGCCGAGCAGGGCATGACGCTGCAGCAACTTATCTTTGAGAGCTTCAACGACCTGTTTGCCAAATACGGCAAACCAGAGATCGCACCAACTGAGCAGAAGACATAATCTTGTGGGCACTCGCAATTTAGCTTTGAACGCGCAGGCCCTCGGAACTTGGACTTGGACTTGGACTTGTAGAGTTTTTCAGTAACGCACTCGTGCAAGGCAGCACTTTTTGGATCACAGCAAAGACATCGTCAATATCGCCAGCATTCCCAAACTAACCAAGAGGGAATCACGATTCATGGATGCGGCCGGACAAGTCCAGGAAGCCTCGCCTCAAGAGCGCGACGACGTGTCCTACTGGCCCCGCGGCGTTGTGCAATGCACCTTACCCCACTCCAACCCTGGCGATATACGGGCGTACGTGCGTCGGTCGGGCAACTACTTCATCATGATTGAGCCTGGCGCCAAGCTTGACACAGAACTTGGCGACGTTGATAGCTGGGGCTATCCGTATGGCTCCTATCCTCGCCTGTGTTGCTCCTACATCGCGCGCGAGGTCCGCAGGACTAAAAGTCCGCGCGTCTACCTGGGAGACGCGCAGCAGAACCGCTACACCCTTTCGGCCTTTATGGCCGAGTTGGGACTGGTTCCCACAGGGGGGCGATGGGGTACCATCACAGCCCTGCGAAAGCAGATCCACGCCTTGGTTCACGCGAAAATCGCTTTCGGCTATGGCGGCAGTCAAGCCGATGCTGGTGGACATCAGTTTTTTGCCGAACATTGGCACCTATGGTGGAACGCCGGCACTGATGCGGCGCAAACTAATCTCTTTCCTAGCTACATCGACCTTAGTCCGCAGATCTACGATGACATGCGCAAGGCTTTCCCTGTTGATATGAGAATTCTTCGTGAGATGAAACAATCTTCACTGGCGCTCGATCTCTACGCCTTTGCCACGTACAAGGTCTTCAAGATGAAGAGTGCTACAGCAATCAGTTGGAAGGCTATGCACGCGCAATTTGGGGCTGGATACAAATCCGTCGACAGATTCCGAACTAAGGCGCTTGAGCACCTACGCGTTATCAAGGCGCTCTACCCTGATTTCAAGTACACGCTGGATCGCGGCCGTATCGTCATCTGGCCATCCAGAACCTCTGTACTCCCCATGCCTAAGAAGTCTTCTAAGGACTAACCGTAAGGAATGCGAGAGATGAAGAAGCTCGAACACGGCTGGCGTTTGGCTCGACGCCGCTGCTTACACGCTCGCTTCACTTCGCCGGACGCCGGTCGCTTCCGGACGCCGAGTCGATCATCTCGCGGTTCAACACCGAGCTGCACGGCATGATCGCCGACCGCAGCTACCATCGCCTACTCCATCTCGACTGAATTCGAGCGGACGGCCACGGTCGCACGGAGTACGTGCCGCATGACGATCAAACCGCCCCGCTCCCGCCGGAGCGTTCCTACGCGCTTTTTGCGACGGACCGTCCGACCCCTGAATCCGACACGACGCGGCACTTCTACTTTGGCGGCGACATCTACGAAGGCTGGTCCACCGTTCCCCAGCAACACAAGGCCCCGGACTTCAGCAGACACAGGCCGAGTCAAAACACGTTCAGAATCTTCACCTTTAGGTGGTAACAAGATCGGGAATTCTATTGACGTTGGACAAGGGTAGTTCCTGCTCCCCAAAGGAGCCACTGCGGGCTGCTGAGAGTTCGGTTGTTATCCACAGATATCTGTGATCCTGAAGATCTTTCCACGCATAAACGGGTAAGTTTATTCATTGATTCAATTGTTTAACTTAGCTCTTCATCCACGCATAAACGGGTAAGTTTCTTACGCATAAACGGGTAAGCATCTTATATAAATCATTCTTAATAGCTTGAGTTACTTGTATTTGTTTCCTAGAGACCTGTAAAAATCAACCATTAGAGACCGGAATCGGAGTCAGAAAAAACCATTTTAAGATGAAAACCAAAAGAAGCCGGAATCAACATCGAGGCAACACGTAACAGACAACTCAAAGAATGACTGCAGAGACCGCGGCTCAGCGTCTTGAGTGCAGCAGGATCGGATGCGGTGTCTGTGGAGGTTCGCCAGTATTTTGAAGAACAAATCGTTGATGGTGGTTGCAATCGCTGCCTTGCTGGCGGCTGTGTACTGGTGGCAGACAGTGCTGGCGGTGCTGCTCGGCATGGTCAAGTTGGTGTTTGGGATGATCCTTTACAACCTACTGAGGGTGGTCATCCTCGCTGTCCTGTTGCTGTTTGTGGTCAGATACGGTGGTTACTGGCTATGGCGCAAGCTGCCGGGACGGGAAGCGTGACCTTTCCGGATCAGGCCAGTCCAGCCGGTCGTTTTTCAGACACTTCTTGTTCGTCGCAGATGGAAGACGATCAGGAACGCGGGAAAGAATCGGAATCCGGGACGGAAATCCCGGATCGACTGCGGGATTGGATGAAACCAAGCTCCGGCCGCCAACTAGATCGAACGCAAGAAGACCAGAAGAGGGGAGCGAGAGAAGAAGAATGTCCCGATCCGTGTGGGGTTCTTAGCCGGATGTTTCTGCGGCGTCCGTCCATTTTCCAAGCGCTTCTTTGATTGACACCACGTGCGGCCTGCCCGTCAATTCCTCCAGTACGAGCACAGTCCCCTTCACCTTCTGCCGCCGGGTGGAGATGCGCTTCGCCTCGCTTATGTTGAATGCCTCGAACTCTATTCCCGGCTCGGAGGGGCTTTCCAGATCCTGCTTTTCGGTCATCCGATACCAGTTTCCGTTCAACATAATCTCGTCCTCCTGTTGTTGTCTCACTTCAATATTACTTCCATTGGCAAGTGTTTTCCAGGAACCGACTGTCCCGAAAACGGCCACGCCGTTACAACAGTCCACGCTCCGAAATCACGCGGTATCCAATTTATTGGAACATGATCCCGAAGCGGAACGACTGTAAGACTAGCGGATTCAGCGCGCGGTCCTGGATGAGCGGTGCGCGGTGGATGTGTGACGTTGATCATTATCCGGATTGGAACCGCGCCGGCGTGGGGATCCCTGTGGATCCTGTATCCGGGCGGAGCTACGGCCTCGATCCCCGGAAAAACTGCCAGGACCGCGCTGACGGCCAAAGGAAGGGAAGACGCGGCACATTTATAAGGTCGAACTCCACTCACCTTGGATGGTGAAGATCGAATTCTAAGAAGTTCCCAGCAGCATGCAAGAAGACGACCCCCGGCCCTTTCGGATTTTGAATGATTGCATTCTCTCCGGCAAGGAGGGTGACACTGACGGGTGGCTTGAATAGAGACACAAGACGACAGTATCCCTATCTGTTCATATTCTGTGGGGTGCTTCAGGTCGCCCGGTGTTTTCGTCCAGACAGCCGGCACCGAACAGTTCGGGATTCGCCTTGAGCGTGCCAAGTCGACGCAACATCTAGCGGTTCGTGGATTTCTGGAAAACAAGCTCGGAAGTGCCTCAGATTGCGCTGTGCCGGACTTTCGCGGCGCGTCCCATATAGAGAGCACCTGAAGGAACATCCTGTGCGAAGATCGTTTGTTCTTGACGCTCGTGCCGTCCTCTCGCCGGCACGGGCGTCCAAAAAAGGCGACGAGGGTGAACCCGCCGCCGGAAGGTGCGGCCGTTTTACGCAGCTTCGCCATCGCTGGCCGACGGCGCCGCCTCGGCGTTGCGCTCGGCGATGAGCGTGTGCGCCTGGTCGGCAAGCTTGGCGAGGGTGAGCAGGTTGTTGAAGCCGAAGCTGTGCGTGGTCTTCCACTGGTCCTTGTCGCGGTAGATGCGCGAAAAGGTGACGTTGTGCCGGGTGATGCCGCCGACCTCGTTTTCCCAAATGGTCGCCTTGACGGCTCCGATCCTGAGTTCCGCTACGGGTTTGTTGTGGGTAGCCATTGATTGAATCCTCCTGGTTTAAGGGTTTGGAGCGTGTGTCGCTCACCCGGGACAGGCGGCACTGGACAAACCCGGCCAGGAGGTCCGTCGCCGGTGCACGACAGCGGGGAATCGCCGGCCAAAGAGCAGGGGCCGTGACAGACGCCCACGGGGCGAGTTGCGCGGTCTGGGCTCGGCCCCTGCGCCGGTCCCCGCCGGAGCAAGCCCAGGCTACTGGAAAATGGCGAAACAACATCCGCGCGGTGGATCGGGGGCTAGTCAGTCAGAGCGAACAACCGGGGAAGCGGGGGATCTCACCGGCGGACTTCCGGCGCGCCCAACGACAAAATGAGCTCGAATCGGGGATGCGGGGGACACCACAGACGAGGCTGTTGCGAGAGAGAGACAGACAGAAGGCGACAGTGTCTCGATCTGTCCCGAAGCGGGGAGTTTCCCACAGGCACACTGTGATTTCGGGGAGTTTTCCGTTAACAAACCGCTATACTCCTCCAGGGCGAAGACTTAACAAACCGCTATACTTCTCCCGAAAAGGACTTAACAAACCGCTATACTTCTCCGCCCGCATCTATTAATACAAGTAGTTAAGAACAGGTAGTTATTAAGAACAGGTAGTATGCACCGCGGCGGTTGTGCAAAAACCTGAATCCGGGGGATCGCCGGATCGGGACCGGCCGGCTGGTATGATCCGGTCGGCCTTCGTGAGCGCGGGGACCGACGGGATGGTGGACGGCAACAATTCCAGGGCTCCCCGGGGGGTGGCATAGTCCAGGCCGGGCCACGCGATCTTGATCTTTATCAGCTCCCGGATGGCTTTGCTGCGGAAATCGTTCACAGCGTTCTTGTCCGTGGCCGCCCTGGCCGGGTTCAGTGCGAACTGTTCGTAGAGCCGCTTCCAGGAGATCCTCAAGGGACGGTCCAGGCCAAAGGTCCGGTAGTTGAGCCACAGGTAGAGATCGAGGCCCAATGAGCTTCGCTTCAGCGCCTTCAGGACGTTCATGTCCAGCGGCACCGGGCGGTGGATGATCTCGGTAAAAATCTCTTCCCCCAAACGGATTTCGCTTTGCCAGTGCCCCCGGTCGCCGGGTTGGACATGGTTCCACCAAAATGAGTGCCGGTCCGCCACATAGGACGAGATGCGTGAACATCCGATTGAATCTTTGCAGACGAGGGTGATGCTGCAAGCGAAGAGGCGCCGCATCTGGTCGCGGACGCGGGCATAGGATGCCCCGGCCGGATCGATTCCGACAACGCGCATGAAATCGGACAGGGTCTTTCCAAGGGTCAGGTCCTGGCTCTGGGTCCGGACCGCTTCGGTACACACCCAGGCCAGCAGCAGCCGCGCGATGTAGCCGAAGGGGAGTTTGTTGTCGAAGCCCGCGATGAGCGCAAGCGTGAAGGGGCCGTTGCGGCGGACGTACTCTTGACGGTTGCCGGGGTCAGTGCGGGGCAGGGAACAGAGCGTCAGGAGCCGCGCGAGGTAGGCAATATCCTCATCAGCATCGGCCGCGTGGATCAGGCGGTCGATTTGATCGAGACGGCTGGAATGGTAGCGAGCCTGAGGCGCAATGCTCGGCAACCTGTTTTTCATGGCAGTCCGTCTTCCGTGCGGCTATCGTCCGGGACCGGCCAGAACGGGATCCGTTAACCACGGATTCTTTTCCGTGCGGTATCCGCGAACCAGCAGAAGCATCGCCCTGACAATCCCGGCTCGCCCTTGTCTCATCGTCCTGGCAGCGTTATCCAACATCACGGCACCTCGGCCAGTTTGAGTTGGGGGTCGCAAACGCAACGGGCCTGTAGTGCCAGCGCCGCTTTGCTGCGTCGTAATCGCCCACGTGTAGTGATTCTTCGACATACCGCTTCCCCTCGCGCCGCGTCATGTGAATCACCATGGAGATCCCGTCCACGACGCCCCTACAGGTGACTTCCCAGGGCAAGTCCGTCTCGCCTTGCATGGCGCACGTCGCCAGCCGGGACAGGGCCGACTCGGCGTTGTTGGCGTGGATCGTGGTGAGGCTCCCGCCGTGCCCGGTGTTGAGCGCCTGCAGGAGATCGGCTGCCTCGCCGCCCCGGACTTCGCCCACCACGATGTGATCCGGGCGATGGCGCAAGGCATGGCGCACGAGGTCGCGGATCGTCACCGATTCGCCGTCAATACCGCGCGCCTCGAAGCGGACACAGTTTTTCCGGTCAATCCGGAGTTCCAGGGTGTCCTCAATGGAAACAATGCGATCGTCGGCGGGGAGCAACTCGACCAGGGCATTGAGCAGGGTGGTCTTACCCGATCCAGTTCCGCCCGACACGAGGATATTCCGCCGCCCCAGCAGCGCGGCCCGCGCCGCGTCCAGCACTTCCTGGGGCAGTGAGCCGAAGCGCACAAGATCCTCGGGCGAATAGCTCCGCTTGCCGAATCGCCGGATGGTGATGGCAACATGCGGCGCGGCCGGTGGGACACAGATCGCCACGCGGGACCCATCGTCGAGACGCGCATCGAGGATCGGTGCGGTGGCGGGATCAAGGCCGAGGGGCCGCGCGATCTGAATGGCTGCCCGTTCCAGCGCGGCCTCATCGAGGGCGGGGGCTGGCTGCTGCCGGATTTCACCGCGGCTTTCAACCCAGACGTTACGAGGTCCGTTGATCATGATCTCGCTGACTTCCTCATCTTCGAGGACCGATTCCAGCCCCGGCAGGAACGGGCGCAGATAGTCCATGCCGCGTCCGTCCCTATCTGCCGCGCTCATATCTTTCCCTCTTCGACGGCGCGCCAGTAGGGTGTTGTTTCGGGAAGGTAGCAGGGCTTGAGATAAACCCGAACGGCACTGGTCGCGTGGGTGCCGTCATAGGGCAGGCAAATGGCCTGGCAATTGGGCAGCAATCCAAACTCCCTCGGCTGAAACAAAGCCTCCCGCTGTTCCCGGAATGATTTACTCGTGCCTACTGAGCCCTTGGTTCCACCGGCCCGTCCAGAGAGCAGGGACACCTGGGCCTGTTGTGCGGATTCGGTGACGGTCCAGCTCGGCTTGATTCGGGCCACCTGCCCGCAGAGTTTCGAGGCGAGGTCGGCGCTCGCGTCGTCGCTGAGGGAAAGGAAGATCCGGGTGCGGAGCGTCTGCAAGAGCGCCCGCCAGGCTTCGGAGGTGCCCAGCACGGATCGGAGCGAGGATATGGATTGAGTGGCGACGATGGGGATGACGCGGCACTGCCGGGTAAGGGCAAACGCCTTCTCGTCCCCCGAGGGGTCGTCCTCGCCGACCGAGGCGAAGGACTGGTACTCGTCACAGATGAAGACGGCGGGCCGGAAGTAACGCTCAGAGTCCGCTTTCATCTGTGCCGGCCGCCGGAGCAGGGTCTGGAGCCAGGCGTTTTTGAGGAACACGCCGATGGCGCGAGCGAGCGCCGGATTCGAGCCAGAGGGCATGTTGAGAGCCAGGACCTTTCCGCTCTCGATCAGCTCGTCCAGGGGTGGAAGGTGCTGCCGCATCCTGGCCTTATCGGTCGGCGGCCGCCCGTCGGGTTTCTCGTCCTCCTGGCCGCCGTCTTCCCCCGACTCACGGGGTTTCCGTGCCGTGCCGTCCTCGTCCTTCACCGGCGGGGCCTTCGGACAGAAAATTGCGGCGATATCGGCCATGTCGAACAGGGACAGGAAACTGGAAATGCCCTCGACACACGAGGTTCGCAGTTTCGGGTCTAGATTCATCCAATCCTTCTCGTACCAGGTGTTGACGCTTTCCAGCCGTGCCCCCAATTCGTCGGTGTCGGTGTGAGCCTTCACGGCCCGGCTGCTGTAGATCGCACCTTGCGCGTGCAACCAGTTCGCAGCGGCTCCCCGCCATGGGGTTTGGAATTCCCCGCCGGGAAGTTCGATCCAGGGGCCGAGCGCAAGCAACTCCTCTTCACGCTTGGCCCACTCATCAGCCGAAACCACGATCGCTCCATTCGCTTGTGTCTCCAGGACAATGGCCGCCTCCCTGATCTTTTGTTTGAACAGCTCGGGGTCGATCGCGCATCGGTAAACATCCTGCAAGGTGACCCAACGGTCGGGAAAAATCCGGTGCAGCTCGATAATCCACCGCACCAGGTTCGTGTAGGATTGCTGCCAGAACGGGTCCTTCCCCTTGCCGAACAACTGATTCAGGAGCGAGGAAACCGTATAGGCCAGGGAGTAGGAATCGAGCCAGTGCGCGCCCAGGGGGTTCCACTGATATTCGCCGTTCAAGCTCAGTTCCATGTAATCGTCTTCCCGGCCGGCATTTTTGAGAATCTCCCGGATGTCGTAACAGAAATCCCCCTTGACTTCGAGGATCAGGGCGGCCGCCCGGCGCTCCGGATCCGTGGCTTGCCAGCCGAGCAATTGCCGGGCAAACGGGTGCATGCACGCCGAGGTCTTCCCGGACCCGACCGCCCCGAAGATGGCGATTCCGGTATAGAGGCCCCGCTCCGGGATCACGAGCCACTCCGGGTTGGGCACCTCGCGGGCCTCGACCGGGTGATGCGTCTCCCCGACGACAAGGGCCGGGTTCTCATCCGTGTCGGCAACCGGCCACGGCGGCAGCCCGCCCCTTCCTTGTTTCTTCGTTGGAGCCGCCTCGAACCAGACCCGCCATACGCCGGAAACGAGCGTCACGCCGATCACCACCATGACACCGGGCATGGCGGCATACCAGCCATGCGCGAGCCAGAGAAGCACGGGTGCATCGAGGGCCATCAGCGCCACAACGGGGTTCTCCGATCCGGTCGGAAATGGACTCAGAATATAGCGCGCGACCGAGGCGTCAAGCGCCACGAAGAAGAGGAAAACATGACTCCATTTCATGCCCGATCAGCCTCCGGAATCCGAGCCTTCCCGCAGGGATTATTGAGACGGGAGCGACCCCCACCGGAGAGAGCGGCGACCGACACCCGCAATGCGCATTGAGAAGGGTGTCGAGCGCCGCACGAGCCACAAAAAAGTGGGGTCGCTCCCGTCACTCCCTCCCCCGCCCGACCGGCGCTGAGCAGGGGTTTGTGCATTGAGCTAACCACAAGGAAACACGGATGATATGGGGCATAGAAATGTGCGCATAGATCGTGCGCATTGACCCCCGTTTTCAATGCGCATGCCCAGAGCGGCACCGGAGTTGCGCATTGAAGGCCCAATTTTAGCTGTCCTGTCCCCCGGTTTTGAGACTGGAACAAGACCCATATCCTCCCCGGAAAATAAGCGGCTCTTGTTCTCATGCCGGACTCTCATAGAGGTTCACACCATCGGGATAAATCCGTTCGGAGCGCCATATCTCGAACGTGTCGATCCGAATGTTGTACGGCAACGGTCTTGCCAGCATGTCCTTGAGTTCCCGGTAGCGCCGGGCGGTTTGTTGCTGACCCCCGTAGCGCGCGAAAATCTCGGACTTGAAGGTGTCGATGCCCTTGGATATCACATCCAGTTCCTTCTGTAATTCCGCCTCCCGGTCACTGCCGGCCTTGATGCCTTCCCGATCCCGCGCCCAACCGTTCAAGACAGATCGCGCCCGATTCCCGGCCTTGGAGTGGAGTGCGATGGCCGCCACATGAACCTGCATCCCGTGCTTGCGTATGCCCGCCCAAACATGCTCGTGTGACTGACCCCAATGCCGCAGTTCCGCGATGGTGTCGTTCCCAGGATCGACATAGACAAACGTGACGGTCCGGCCCGCGGCAATGGGCAATTTCAGGGGGAAATACCGGGTGAGATAACCGGCCGCTCCGGTATAGAGCCGCCTCGGCAGGCGGTCCTTCCCGATGTCGAGATGTTTGCAGAACCAAACCTTCTCGGTTTCGGTGGGGAGCCATTCCAGCTCCGGGTGGTCGATGACGTAATCGAGCGACAGGAGCCGCCGGAGATAGACGGCCGGATCGGCGATCTTGCGGTGCCGGACGTTGGGAATCCCCAGCTCCTGATAGATGCTCTTGTGGGTGATCCGGCAGGCCCGCGTGCGGTTCCTGGTGGTGCTGACTGGAATCTCCTCGTCCACGGCAAGTCTCAGGGCCACGAGGCTTTGAACAAAGCGCCCGGCCCGGCTGTGATGCGCGTTGAAATAATCGGAGTATTGAACACGGGTGAACACGCCGCTATGGAGACAGACCATCGCAACCCACTCGGCGTCTTGCTGGCTCCACCCGAACGGCTCCAGGTTTTTTTCACGCTCTCTCAAATGAGCAATCATGGGGCTTCGGTGATAAGGGCTCTATCCGTTTCGAGGTATGTAACCTGAATGCCCATCGGGTTAAAAATGACCAGATCGGCCGGTATGACGGGCATGAAAACAAACTGCATCGTGGCGGTCCATTGTTCTCTGGAAACCTCGCGCTCCTGTTGGGTGCGGACAAGGACGAAGTCAGCGACCGCCCCGTGCGGCGCGACCGGGTTGGCCTGAATCCGGAGGATGACATTCTCGACCCGGAGTTCTTCTCTGGTGATTCCGGCGGCCAGCAGGGCGATTTCCTCGTTGGTGGCGGTGAAGGCCGCGTTGGCCAGATCGGTACTGAGAAACCGGAGGCTGCGCGGCCAGTATTGCTGGGCCGTCGCCCGGCGGCGGCCGAAGTGGTCATGAAGAAAGCGGTTGAGGAAATACTTGGTGGTCGGGTCGCGGGGATCGGCCTGAGCCTGGACCGCCTCATAGGCCAGGGCCTCGGCCCGGCCGACTTCATCGACTCGAACGACAATCGGCCGGGGCGGCTCGACCGAAGACAGGCGAACCACGGCGATGGAGACGAACAGGAGCAACACGCCGAGGACGATGGTGAACACGCGCAAGTGACGGTTCGAGTGGATCGTCTCGCCCCATATCTCGGCGTATTGTTTTCCGGCGTCGGATGCGTTGTCTTTGGGTTTTTTCACGACGTTTATACTCCCTTGAGTTTGGAAAGGCTCTGCCCGGCCTGGCCGATCATGCCCATGATCCCGCCGCCCGCGCCGCCGCCGGTGATTTGTGAGGCGAGCTGGCCGATCATGAGTGAGGACAGGAGCCCGGCAATGGTGAGCGGCACGATGCTTAAAAACCAGGCGGTGCTATGCCAGAGCATGTTTGTGTCGGGCGGTGGACCATTCACGATGGCATTCATCCAACCGATACTCGCCGCAAGGAACACCCGCATCAGCGCCGCTGCTATAGCGCCATAGAGGGTGTAGGTGAACATGCTCTTGAACCATCCCCAGAACAGGAAGGCGAGGGGCTCGACCAGGAGGAAGGGAATGAAGAGCGGTCCGAGGATCAGGAGGACGCCCAGGGCGAGCTGCGCCCATAGAACCTGTGCCATTGAAACGCCATAAATCACAACGAGGCAGAGGAGAATGAACAAAAGAAATAGCTCGAAGATGATGGTGTGGAGAAAGGACATGAGCAGGTAGGAGAGGTCGGTGAGGCCACCCACAATCATGTCCATCAACCCGCCCCCCGATCCCAGCTCCATCGCTTGGGCGCGAGCGAAGAGATTTTGAGAGAGCTGCGAGAATGTGACAAGGAAATCCTCGCCGGTATTCTGAATCAAGATGAGTTGCAGCCAGCTCCCGCCGTCAGTGATGGCCTCTGTAAAAGAGCGGGTCGATCCGGGAAGCGGATCGTGATAGAAGGTGAGCATTGCCCACGGAAACCACAGGGCGATGACGACTCGAACAATGTCCCACGGACGAAAGTCTCCGGTAAAAGCGATCCGCAATCCGGTCCAGACAATCAGAATGGCGGCGAGACCGCGCCACAGGTCCAGCCCTGCGGCGTGGACTTGCGGCGCGGCTGCAAGAATCACCTGATCCATGATGCCCGACACAACGGTCGCGGGGTCCGGAGCCGCGGCCGGATCGGCCGGGATGGTGGGGACAAGCTGGAGCATCATAACGAGCGTCATCATGGTATTGGGTTCCCGCCCAGGCCGTCCGGGATCTGAAAGCCGCCGTACATGGATTGGATTCTCTGATCGGCCGCCGCGGCTAGGGTCGCCCTCTCCTCGGCCCACTGCGCTTCAAGCGCGGCCCGATCGGCCAACCGGCGCGCCTCGGTTTCCCGCCGGAGTTCCTCTTGACGAAAACGAGCCGCTGCGTCCTGGGTTGCGGCTGCGGCGCGGCTGCGTCCAATTCCGATCAGGGTGCGGATTTGCAAGAGCGAGCCGAGAACATCGCCCTCGGTGAGCGCCGCCGATGAGCGGTTTGCCCCGCCGGTATCGGGGTCCGTATCCACCCGCTCCCCGATGCGGCCCAGGGCCGCGGTGGTGGCCTGGTGGACTGCGATCAGGTCGGCCCCGGCGTCGGCCCTGGCCCCGGCATATTCAAGGCTGCGATCGGCGTAGTCGCGCCGGCGCTGGAAGGTGGCCACCGCGGAATCGGCGCTGCCCGGGTAGACATTCCGAATATCGGCCTCGGTGACGGTATCGGCGGCTCCCAAGACGTCGCGCCAGCTCCGGCTGAACGACTCTCCGTTGGCGGTGAGCTCGCGCAGAGAAGTCACCATGTCGCCGGCCTGGCCGGTGAAATCGGAGTGCCAGTCGCGCGTGGTGTTGAGTAGATCGGTCGGAGCTGCGACAAGGTCGGCCATAGGGTCTGCAATCGGAACCACCCGGCCCTCGACGGAATCGGTGACGTGGGTGAGCTGGCTCCGGGCAGTCTGTAGCTGTTCCACGAGCTGCCGAAGCTGCTCAAGCTGGTTGGCGATCATTGCCCGCTGATTGCCGTGCATCATCGGCCGCAGGACGAACCAGATAAGCAAGTCTTCGGGACTTGGAATGCCGAAGAGGCCGAAGGCCGGGACCGCCACGGTGAGTGCAACCAGGAGCGTCCAGGCAATAATCCGTTTTTTCATCATCGTAGTTAGTTCCCGCCCAGGCCGGCCGGGATCTGAAAGCCGCCGTACATGGATTGGATTCTCTGATCGGCCGCCGCGGCCAGGGTCGCCCTCTCCTCGGCCCACCGCGCTTCAAGAGCGGCGCGATCGGCCAGCCGGCGCGAGGCGGCCTCTCTCCGCGCCACTTCCGCGTTGTAGGCTTGGGCCGCTGCGGCGGATGCGTCCCAGGCTTCCATTTGAGCCAGGGCGGCCAGAAGTTGTCCCTGCGAGAGATTTCCAGCGAGTACCGCTTGTTGCAGCGCCGTGTCGGAAACATTGTTTTCTCCGGCAACGCTATCGATCTTGTCTTGTGTTGCGGCGGCGGTTGCTGCCAGCGACGCCGCAACATCAGCCCGCGCATGTGCAAGGACGATCCTGCGATCGGCATAGTCGCGCCGCCGCTGAAAGACGGCCACCCGCCGATCGGCGCTGTCCTGGTAGACGTTCCGAATATCGGCCTCGGTGATGGTGTCCGCCTCTTGCAACACGCCGCGCCAGCTCTCACTGAGCGATGTGCCGTCACTCAGTTCTGTCAGTGCCGTCACGAGACTCCCGGCCGGGCCGGTGAAATCGGAGTGCCAGTCGCGCGCGGTGTTGAGCAGGTCGGTGGGCACGGCAACAAGATCGGCGATGGGGTCGGTAATTGCGCCGATCTGTCCCAGGGCGGATTCTTTCAGATGCTCGAACTGCCCGGTGAGTTGGTCGATATGGGCCGTCATGCGTGTGAGGGCCGTAAGTTGATTAGTAATCTGTGTGCCCTGGTTGGCGATCATCACGAGGTAGGCGGCCACGCCGCCATCTTGGGCGGTGACAGTCTCGAAACCCGCGCTCCCGATCAAGGCGACGATTGCAAAGACAACAATGAGTGTTTTCTTCATTGGGGATGCTCCTTGATGAATGTGGTGGTCGTTAGTTCCCGCCCAGGCCGTCCGGGATCTGAAAGCCGCCGTACATGGATTGGATTCTCTGATCGGCCGCCGCGGCCACGGTTGCCCTCTCCAGAGCCCACTGCGCTTCAAGAGCGGCACGGTCGGCCAGCCGGCGCGAGGCGATCTGCCGCCGCGCCACTTCCGCGATGTAAACATCGGCGGCTTGGGCGGCCGCTTCTTGAGAGCGAAGGTTAGAAAGCGCGACGAGTAAGCGCGCCCGAGTGAGCGCGGCAGCCACTTGAGTTTGTGCAAGAGCCGTGCGGGTGACGCTGCTGCGCGCTTCAAGGTCCGCAACAGCGGCCTGGGCCGCGTCCAAGGTATCCGTAAGTGCGGTCGCGGCATCGGCCCGCGCATGTGCCAGGACGATGCTGCGATCGGCATAGTCGCGCCGGCGCTGAAAGACGGCCACCCACCGATCGGCGCTGTCTGGGTAGACGTTGCGAATATCGGCCTCGGTGACGGTATCGGCGGTTTGCAACAGGTCGCGCCAGTCGGGAAACGGCGCGGGTGTATTGAGCAGATCGGTGGGCACGGCGAGCAACTGTGGGTAGGAATCCCTGAACGCGCCGATCATGTCGAGGGAGTCGCAGACAACGGCGGCCTCGTTTATCGGGGCTGCTTCGGCGCCCGCCGCCATGCCCTGCGCCGAACAGTCGAGGCGGGTGAATTGAGTGAGCTGTGCCGTGTATTGAGTGACCCGATTGAGGATCTCTTGAAGCTGATTGCCGATCTCGGTGGCTTGCAGGTCCAGGTCGAACTGCGCGCTCGCGCCAGGCGGCATGGCAAAGACCCCAGTGAGAGCGAGAGAAAGAGAAAAAGCGATCGCGTGTTTCATCGTCATTGGATGCCTCCAGTCGGTGACGGTTCGGGTGGTACGAGAACATCGCCGGTGAACCAGATGCGCACGCGGTGGCCCGCGCGAATCGTGATGGTGGGCAGGCGATTGAGGAAGCGGTCGAGAATCCGCACCGCACCTTCCCCAAGTCCTTGACTGGCTCCGGCCTGGAAACCCTGCCGGCCCCCGGCGTAGGGGTTCGATCCGATCGCGGTGAGCCCGGAAAGGATGCCGACGGCTCCGGCCGCCGCAAACATCGAGAAGTAATGGCGATCGACTTCATCCTTGAGCGCACTTTCCCCAATCTGGTTGAGGCCGTTGAATTCGAGCGAAACGCTGCGGCCGTCGGGCCAGATAATGCGGTGGAAGGCAACGGCGAGCCGTTCCTGATCGGCCCCGGAAACGGCCGCGACAGAACCGACAACCCGCGCGCCGCGCGGGATCAGGACCCGTTGGCGGCCGGCGGAATAGAAGGGGACCGACACATTGGCGAGGACCGGGCCGGGAAAATCGCCGCTGAGCTCGGTGACCAGAACGGCTTCCAGAAACGATCCTTCATAAATCCGGTCCCAACCAGCCGGATCGGCAGGCCGGTCGACGACGGGTGTTTCGCTTTCAGGCTGCACGAGGGAAAGGGCAGAGGCCACGTCTGTGGGGCCATCACCCCCCGCCGCCGGCGGGAGCTGCCCGGTAGCGGCCAGTTCCCGGTCATTGAGTTCGGTGAGCAATTGGAGAAACTCACCGGCCGTCGCAACGGCGCCTTCGCCTGTGACACCGGGCGAGGCGGCCAGGGGAGCCTGGGAGGCCTGAACGAGATCCGAAAGTGTGCCGGGGAGCCCGGCCAGTGCTCCCACCCTCGTTCCACCACCCCCGCCCGCTGCTTGCCCGGCATCGGAGTTGCGATAGGACAGCACGAGCGGTTCGGTGCGCAGGGAGCGCCGCCGGCGTTCTATTTCCTCGAGCCGCAGCGTCTCCAGCAAGACCGCCTCGGCCTCGGTGCGGGGGGCCTGGCCACCGAAGGGGACCGGCTGATCGTCGGGAAGT
Source organism: Terriglobia bacterium (assembly GCA_965263045.1). Classification (GTDB taxonomy): domain Bacteria; phylum Acidobacteriota; class Terriglobia; order 20CM-2-55-15; family 20CM-2-55-15. Next base: position 101,062 of record CBDHGK010000020.1, on the reverse strand, counting down.
AAGCCCGTCCCGGGGTCTTGACCCTGGAACGGAACGATGCCGGCGCTCAATAGGGCCGCATTCGATTCCTGTTCGCCCTGTAGCTGAGCTAACTGGCGTTCGGCCGCATCGGCCTGTAGCCGGAGCTGGTCGGTTTGCCGGCGCGCCTCGGCCTCGATCGCGGCCTGGGCGCGTTGTTGAAGGCCGAGGCCGGCGGCCTCGGGAAGATCGATTGCAGCATCCTGCCCACCGCCGCCGGTGAACGTGTAGGTGAGTAGCATGGCGGCCAGGAGCAAGGAGGTGGCCGCGATCCCGATTTTGGTAACGATGCCGCCCGGCATCACACCGCCAGGCGGGACGGGAATCTTTTTCCATACACTCATGCTTAACGCTCCGGTTCGTAGCGCCAGATCGCCCGCCGCTCTCCAATCTGCAGCCATCCGGAATCGAGGATGCGCCGCACAATGAACAGGCCGTCTGCGGTGAGGTCGTAGGCGACCAGCGACGGGTCGCCGTCCACGGCTTCATAGAGCGCCGGGGATTCCTGGGCGTGTGAGCGGAGATAGGTGAACTGTCCGTCGTGCCACATGGCTTCGACATTGAAGGGAGGATCCTGTGCACGATCCGACAGGGTGTAAACAAAATGAAGCCGCGTGGGGTAATCCGCCCGGAAGTCCTCCACCGCAGCGGCGGCCTCGGCGCGGGCTTCATCGGCCAAGGTGTCGGCCGCGATCTGGGCCGTGCGCGCCGTCTCCTGGGCTTGTTGGGCGAGGGCCTGATAGGCCGTGATTTCGGAACGGGCAACGAAGGCGGGGGTATGCGGTTCGGCCGCTATGAGTGTGTCGCCCTCGTCGGGCGCCGCCTCGATCCGGACGACCAGGTGCGGCTCCCCGCCCTCGGATGCGAGGAAGGAATAAATCTGGCCGGACTCGCAAATCAGGGCGACATTGGTCTCCACCCCGGTTGCAATGGGTTTCAGGAAGGCCACATTCGCCGCGCCGGTCAGATGCCAGTACTCGGAATCCCCGACAACGAAATCGAGGATCGTTTCGTTCTCCGGCAGAACGATGACGGTGGTATGGCGCACCTGCGTTTGAATATCGACCAGTTGATCGACACCGGGAATTGCCTCGATGCGAAGCATGGGGCCTTGCGATGCGTCCGCGCCAACCACGAAGAACAGGCCGATCCCCGCGAGCGCCAGGGCGAGACCAGGAAAAGCTGTCTTGAAGGTCTTCATGCTTTATCTCCTTTGGGTATCAGGTCCTTTGCGGTTACTGCGCGCAAGAGCGGGCGAAAAGAGCCGCGCGGGCCGTGTGCCCGGCGGTACCACTTGTCAGCTTCGGGGCAGTTTTGCGCGACGCCCTTCCCGAACTCGTAACAGCGCGCCAGATGCCATGAGCCTTTCCCGTGCTCAGTGGCGAGGCAGTACCAGGTGACAGCCTCGGGGAGGTTTTGTGGGACGCCCTTCCCGAACTCGTAGCACCAGCCGAGGTTGACCTGGGCGTTCGCGTGCCCCTGCGCGGCGGCGCGGCGGTACCAGGTGACAGCTGCGGAGAGGTCTTGCGGTATGCCAATTCCGAACTCGTAAAACCACCCAAGGCAGTTTTGGGCAGTATCGTCCCCTTGCTCGGCAGCCTGACGAAACCACCGGACGGCTTCGGCCTCGTCCTGGGGGACGCCCCGGCCCTCGGTGTACATGTCCCCGAGGCTCTTTTGAGCCATAGTGTCGCCCTGCGTGGCGGCGCGGCGGTACCAGGTGACAGCTGCGGAGAGGTCTTGCGGTATGCCAATTCCGAACTCGTAAAACCACCCAAGAGTCTCTTGGGCGGCGGCGTGGCCTTGGTCGGCGGCCCGCCGGTACCACCGGACGGCTTCGGCCTCGTCCTGGGGGACGTCCCAGCCCAATCGGTAACGTCCCGCGAGTTTGTGTTGGGCGGTGGCGTTGCCCTGCCCGGCGGCGAGTTGGAGCGACTTCATATCTTCAGCATCGCGTTCAAGTACTCCATCGCCGGCGCCATTGATGGCGGCGGCGTCCTGGGCTTCGGACTGGCCCTGGCGGGGCGGGCGCGGCCGGGGTGGCCGTCGCGCGCGGACGGTCTTCACTACAAGGATTGGCCCAAGGATCAGGAGAATCCCAACGGCGGCGATCGCTGCCGCGAGTCCGTCAAGGGCGGCATATTCGGTCGCCGAAGGCGCGATAAGCGTCGCCGCGGCGGCTATGGGTGGGGGAAAAAGCGGTCCGGGTACGAACACCAGTAACACGCCCAGGAGCAAGCCCCATAAAAAACTCTCAGGGATGAGGGGGTACCGTAATTTGGGTTGGCGTTGTTCCATTTCAACCTCCATCAGCTCCGGACCGCAACGGGTCCGTTGCGCGATTCCCGGTAACGGTGTCTCTGTGCTTCCGAGAGTCACTGGGTTTAAGTCCCCGCGCCCAGGATTTCCAGGGCGCGCAGTAATCCGTGTTCCTCGATCAAGCGCGCTCGTCGTTCGGAATCACGGGGGTTGGAGGTGTAGAGCCAATAACTGGCCCGATCGACTTCGAGACGGAGGATCGCGGCCGTGCCGGCGCGCTTCAAATAGAGCTCCATCTTCGGGACCAGAGACCGAATGGTGTCCATTTCGGTCTCATTGAGCCGGAATATTTCCCCGACCTTTTCGGGGAGGTTCGGGTTCGCCAGGAAAATCTTGGTGGGCATGGATTCGAGCAGCCCCGCCGCCTCGGGCGTACTTGTGACGTCGACGGCGCTCTGTGTCGCCATGATGAGCGCGGCGTTTTTCTTCCGCCAGGTCTTGGCGGCCTCGGCGAGATAGGACAGCACGGCGGGGTCTTTGAGATACCGCCAGGCTTCATCCACCACCATGAGCTTGACGCGCCGAATGTCGGTGGGGTCTTCCAGGGCAATCCGCAAGCGTTCGAGCAGGTAGAACATGGCGGCTTCACAGAGGTCTTCATGTTCGGCCGCTCCGGCCAGGTCGATCACTTGCCAGTCGGCAAATTCCAGATCGTCGCCATCGGCCGCGTTGTCGAAATACCGGGCCCAAGTGCCCGCGCCGTGCCAGCGTCCCATCGCGCCCCACATGCGCTTGGGCAAGGAGCGGACCAGCGCGCTCAGGTCGCGCCGTGCCGGAGGAAAGGCATAGATGTCTTCGATGCGTTTGCGGATTTCGGTGGGATCGTCGCCGGTGGTTTCCATGCCGCCGAGCCGAAGCAGTCGGGTCACCCATCCGGTAAGGAACTGAAACGTGCGTTCACCGGGAGGGAGACTGAACGGGCGCAACCGGAAGGAATCGCCCGATGTGCCCTCATTGGGCGACAGTTCCAGGTAGCCCCCGCCCAGGAAACGGGTGAGCCAGCGATAGCTTCCGCCCAGATCCAGAATCAAAACGCGCGGCCGGTACTGCAACGCCTGAACGAGCAGGAAGTTCAAGGTGAAACTCTTGCCCGCACCGGTTGCCCCGAGGATCAGCGTGTGGCCGACATCGCCGGCAAAGAGGTCGTAGAAGAACGGCGTCTGCCAGTGCGTTTCAAGCGTTGTGAGTGCCGGTGCCCCAAGATGGGCGCTCTGTTCTCTACCGCGCGGCGGGCCGAACAGCGGCGCGAGCGAGGCCGCCGCTCCGGCGGACACCAGCACTTTGCGGAGTTGCCGGGAACGGGGCTGGCCGGGCATCCGATTGAACCACTGGGCGAGCTGCCCATAGCCCTCCCGGATCAGTTTGGCGTCCCAGGTTGCGAAGATGCGCCGCACGTCGCCGTCCAGCCGCTCGATGTCGGCCAGCGCGCCGTGCAAGGCAATGGACAAGCTGATGTCGCCATAGGCAATGCCATCGGTTTCCAGCTCGACCAGGGCCCTCGACAACCGATCCGACTCCGCGCTGGCCACGCTGTCCTCCATGGCGGTGGCGCTGCCCTCGGTTTCCTGAACGTGCGCCATCATCGAGTACCGCTGCGAGAAATAGTGCTTGCGCGCGGAGTTGATCTTCTTCCGTCCCGCCTCGGTCGTGTAGGGCCGCCATTCCAGCGACACCGTCATGCGGGCGTCGAGGCGGTAGAGGTCGTTGAGCATGTTGGCGCGTGCCGCGGCGGGTGGCGAGAGCAGGGAATAGAGGATGACGGGTTCCCCGTCCAGGCGCAGGAAGCGCCGCTCGGCATCCAGCTCCGAAACGGCGAGGCTCCAGTTCAGACCGGAGCTGACCGAACCATCCCAGGGCAAGCCCGGCCGGTTGACCAACTCAGAGAGGAATCGGCCCCCGTCGGGTCCGTTCAACAACTCGATCGGGGTCAGGTCGGAAACGAGTTTGAAGCCCGCATCGACAAGCTGCCGGAACCTGCCGGCAGCGGACTCGATCTCATCGTAAAGATAGATGGCCTCATAGGGCGCACGGTTACTGGCGAGCCAGGCGCGCGCGGTGTTGAGCCACCACGGCCCCCGGGCATGCGTCGCGGTGGCCTGTTTCAAACCGGGATCGTGGCACCAGACCAGATACGCCTCGACGTCCTGCAAGCGTTCGGTAAGGAATGTCCTGCGCCGCCGGCGGGCGATTGCCGAGACGCTATCGCCAAGATGGGATGTGTCGCCGGGGAGAAACACCGGCCGCCGGAGCAGATAGAAATGGAGGCGGCCGCCAGGCTCGACATTGGAGAGCAGCCGGGTCCAGCGTTCAAGGACCGCATCGAGCGCCTCGCCCGTGCGGCCGTCGAGAGGGCTCAGGGTGATGCGGCCGACGCATAAGAATTGGCCATCCCGGGTGAGACAGGTCCGGTCGTCTTTGAGGTAACCCCACCAGGGCAACTCTTCGGCCAGCGCGCCGGCCGCATCGTATTCCCTACGTTCAACAGCAAGATTCATCCCTTCCGTCCTTTCAGGATCACCCGCCACGGTTCGGCGATCCATTTGCCCGGGTCGTAACGCGCCTTGAAACGGGTCGACGCCTTGAGGATCGCGAGCATGTTCGGGTCCTGTTTCCAGGCAAGATAGCCCGCACCCCACAGCGCAGTGAAGACCACCATCGCCGTGACGATGGCATTCAGGGCGTTCCACAGGGCGAGCGCCAGCGTCGCGCTCAAAATGAACCACGTGCGCTCGACCCCCATGATGGTGAGCGGGCGGCTCAGGCTTCGGTAACACGGCCAGAGCCGCTTTCCTTGCCGCGCCATCAGGGAAACAGCCAGCCGAGGAAATTGACCGCACCGACGGCCATGCCCACCCCGAAGATGATCCCGGCCATGGCCTTCTTGCTGCCGCCCTCGCCAAAGGCGAACATCAGGCCGCCACAGACGATGCTGATCAGGGCCAGCCCGCGTGCGATCGGCCCGGTAAAGGCGGCCTCGAGCACCGTGATGGCCTGGAGCCAGGGGCTCTGCGCCCATAGGGTGACGGGAGCGCATAGCAGAATCGCCACGACCCACAGGCCGCGGCGCCATCCTTTGTTGTGTGTAGACAGAGTCATCGTTGACCTCCCCGTATGTTTGTTAATCGAGATACAGACCTTCATCGCTCCGGTCGAGGGCATGTTGAAGGTCCCGATCGCCGGAGCCACGGCGAATGCCGCGCTCGACCAGATCGACCCGCCGTCCAAGATCGGCCAGCCCGGCGACACGCGCCAGCGCGTAGAACACAACAATGCTGGTGACGAGCAACGCGCCCACGTGGAGGGCGAGCGTCAGCCCATACGCGCGAACGATGGTGCCCCACCAGGGTGAGAGAAAGCCGAGCTGCGGCCCGACCAGAAGAGCCGCCGTTCCGGCCCATGCGGCCGTGATGCCGATGCCGAAGAAGATGGGTTTCATAATTCGATAATTCCCTTGCCCTGCTGTGCTCGAGGGCGGCCCCCACCGTCACGGCTGCCCGAGCTGGCCAGTTTCCCGGCATTGTCGATCAGCGATTGGGCGCGGTGGCTCCCGTTGCCGTGCAGCTTGAATCCCGCCGCGGCCTTGGCCGCGATGTCCGCCCCGCGGTAGTTGCCCGAGACGACTTCGATGTTGACGTGGCCCCGGGTGAGGCCGTCGGGTTCCAGATATTCCAGCTGCGCGTCCGGATACTGCACCTGGCCGTTTCGGATGGGAAGGTGCAACGCTTCGGCGGCCTCGAAGCGCGCGCGGTCGGCTGCGGCCCGGCCGGCTCGTCGCCGGGCGGCCTCCGAGCGGCTGTTGATCTCGGCTTTCAGTTCCGCGTCGGTGCGGACCCTTTGAAGCCGTGCGCCGCGCCCTTCGATGCTCGCCTGTTCGGCCCGTGCGGCGCGGTAGATGGCCACGTCATGGGCCATGTCGCGCGATTTCGATCCTGCGCGGTCCCAGGTCCGTTGTTCCGGGTCCATTCCCGAGGCGCCGCCCTGCGCCCTCGCTTCGCGGGCTCCGGCCGCGGTTGGGGACAGGGCGCGGTATTTCCCGCCTTCCGGTCCCTGCAGGGCGCGTTCGGTAACGAAGCCATCGGCCTTCATCTGATCGATGGCTTTCCGCGCCGCATACGGGTTGCCCCCGAAACGCTCCCGCACAATGTCGGCGACGGCGACGACGCGGTAATGACTCACATCGGCAACGGCGGCGTTTATCCGCTCTTTGATGTCGTGCTTCTCCCGGCCCGGGTCGTAGTTGCGGCGATGGCCGGGGCGCTCCGGGGACCGGCCGGGCCGGAGCCCCCGCCCAGGCTCCGGCCGCCGGTCAAGAGACGTTCTCTCGCGTGTGTCAAAACGATCCACCCGGCTATGCCTCCGCTTCCACCGCCGCCCCGGCCTCGGCCCTGTCGTCTTGACGAAACGCAGAGACTCGGGTGTGTGCGATATCGGCAACCTTGGCCAGCAGCAAGAGGTCATTGCGGCCGAAGCTGTGCGTACTCTTCCACTGGCCGCCCTCGCGGTAGAGGCGCGAAAAGACGACGCTGTAGCGGGCCTGTTCGTCCCCGGTGGCATTCATCCAGATGGTCGCTTTGACGCGGCCAATGCGGATCTCATCCGCGGGTTTCGTTTCAGACATGAGCAATACTCCTTTCTGTTCGCTCTGTTAGCGGCTCAACTCGATCTCCGGCGCTTTAGCCGGAACGGGCGTCTCCGGTTGGGGTTCGCGCGCGGTGGCCGGCGCGGGTATCGTGTGGCCGCGCTCCGGCGCGCCGGCTTCAGGCAATGTGTCCTTGGCCTTCTTGATTTCGTTGTCGCGTTGTCGCTCGGGCGCTTCACAGACGTAATCGGAGATGCGCCCGGCCTCGGCCGCCGCCCTGTGGATCTCCTTCGGATCGTCCTTGAGCACCGCGACCCACCCCTTGACGTAGGCGGTTGCATGTTGCGGCTCATAGGCCACGCCCAGGCGATCGGACGACATCATGGCGCTGATTTCCGCCCGGAGTTCTTCCCGCGCGTACGCCTCCGATCCGAAGCCGGCATCGGTGCCCTGGCGCAGACTCTCCCGGTTCATCCGGCTCTTGTGCCCGGTGCTGTGGCCGACCTCATGGAGCGCGGTCTGGTAATAGCCTTCCGCGTTCTTGAATTGGGACCGCTCGGGCAACACGATCTCGTCGCGGTGCATGTTGTAGTAGGCGCGGTCCCCGTTGACTTCCCGGATCCGCACCCCAACTGCCCGGATGACTTTCTCCACGTTCTGCTGCGCTTCCCATCCGGGCCTCGCCGCGGCCCGGTCAGAGAGTTTGAGGCCTTCGGCCTGCTCGACGTTGAACACGGTGTAGCGCCGCCACATCGGCCGCGTTGTCCGCTCCGTATCGGGATTCTTCGGTTTGTCTTCGGCCACCTCGCCCGGGGTGGCTTCGGTGCCGTCGGCCCGCCGTGGAGGCTTGTAAACCAGGACCGTGGTGCCGCGTTCGCCTTTCCGTACCTGCCCTCCAGCCTCTTTGATCTGCTTGTAGGTGCCCCAGCGGTTGTCGTTGTAGGCGCGCCCGGTGCGCTTGACCATCAGTTGCAACGCATTCCCGCCTTGATACCGCGCGCCCGTGGAGAAGTTCGCAGGCATGCGGTTTTCGCCGGGCTGCCAGTGTTTCTGCCACGGCGCGGTGCCGCGCTCGATCTGGGCGATGATGTCGTCGGCAAACTCCTTGTGATATGCGTCTGTCGTTTTCCCTGCCCGGCGGCCCCGGCGCTCCGTCTCGTTCGGCTGCTGCTGCTGTGCGCGGGCTTCCAGCAACACGTTCACGGTCGGGGTGGAATCCCGCGCGGTCGCCACGTCGACTGGAGTCCGCCCCGCGTTGTCTCGCGCATTCGGATCGGCCCCGGCCCCGACCAATGCCTGGGCTACGTCCGGCGATCGATTGGAGGCGGCGTAATGCAGGGGTGTCGCACCGTCCGTGTCGGGCGCATTCGGATTGGCGTTTGCCTGCAGCAGATAGTTCACGGCCTCGGGTGAATCGGATTGAACGGCCAGGTGCAACGGTGTCTGCGACTTTTCGCTGTCCCGGGCGTGAGGCGTGGCGCCAGCCTTGAGCAAGCGCTCCACCACTTCCGCCCCGTCGGTGCGTCCTGCCCCCAGGTGCAACGGAGTGACGCGGTCCCGATCGGCGGTATTGGGATCGGCTCCCTCTTGAAGCAAACGGTGAACGCCGAGACAGGCGCCTTCCTCGGCCGCCCGATGCAAGGGGGTCCGTCCCTCTGGATCGGCCGGATTGACAGCGTTCTGAATTCGCCGAGAGTCCCGCGCGTCTGTTCGGAAACTTTGGCTGCGGTCGTTGGCTCTGGCTTCCTGCTCCTGTTCCCCGCGCCCCCGATCCTCGTCCGGGCCGTGAAGGTGCTGGATCGGAACACGGCCCGTCCCATCACGCGCCTCCAGGTTCGCTCCGGCTTCGAGCAGCCGGTTCACCATGTCGGGCCGCCCGGCGGCATAGGCCCGATGCAGGGGGGTCCGCCCCTGGTTGTCGCCCGCGTTCGGATCGGCCGCATGTTCGAGAAGCGTCTTCGCGCCCTGGGTCCAACCTTTCTCGACCGCTCGATGCAGTGGCGTGGCCCCGTCCCTATCGCGGTCCTCGAGGGAAGCCCCGGCCGCGATCAAACGGCCTATTATTGCGTCGCGTCCGGACTCCACGGCGTTGTGCAACGGCGTGGCCCCGTCCTTGTCCCGCGCATGCACATCGGCCCCGGCCTCGATCAAGAGGCCGCTGCGGGCAGGGGCGGCGTTGTGGGCGGCCCGATGCAGCGGGGTCGCGCCCGTCTCGTCCCGGGCGTTCACGTCGGCCCCGGCGTCAATCAAGGCCCGGTGAACATCGAGGTCGGGATTCCGAATGGCCGCGCGATGCAACGGCGTCTCGCCCCGCCAATTCCGCAGGTTCGGATCAGCCCCCTGATCGATGAGCTCACGGACCTGGTGTTGAGTTTTAGTGGCCGCCGCGCGATGCAATCGAGACGCGCCATCGACAAGTGAATCGATGAAGTCCTTTCTCCGGCTCATTTAATCGCCCTCCGCGTCATCGGGCGGCCCGAAGAACTCTTCGTCACTGACGACGTCCCCGGTGGTGGGGAAAAACCCCATCTGTGCGGCCAGCTCGTGGGATGCCTCGAACGCTTCGCCGCTGGCGAACCCTGCGTTGAATTCCTCCGGCGTCGTGGCCACCCGGATACGTCGAACCCGGGATTCACTTCTGCTTGGCATGGGCTTCCTCCTATGTGCGTCGTCACGTTTAGGGATGCAAAAGACTCGCCATGCTTCCCCAAAATGCTTCGATTGAGACAAGGGCGCTCCCCAGGGCCACGCCAACAATCAACGCGGCGACAAGGAGCCACTTTTCGCGGACGACACGTTGCTGGAAAGACACCGGCGCGGTCTTCCCCGACATCAAGGCGCGGATCTCGTCGCGGTAGTTTTCTTTGAGGGTGTGCAACGCGTAGTGCAATTCGTCCTGGATCTGTTCCAGTTCGTCGTTAAAGAACTCCGCCAGGCTGTCCCAAAAACGGGACTTGATCCGCTCGTATGCCGTGATCGCTTCTTGAAAATTGTTCTTCCCCTGGGAATCCTCAAACGCGCGGTTGAGCAGCGTTTGCGCCGCGGTCAACGATTGCATCAGCTCGCGTATGGCCGTTGCGCTCTTGCGTTCAAACAGATCAATTTCAACCGCCGCCTCCATCAGTTGAGCATTCCGCCTGGCGCCCAATTGCCGGGCCACCGACCCGGCATCTTCGTTTCCCTCGATCGCGCGCTGTAGCAATTGGAAAATCTCTTGCTTCCGATCCGGTGCCTCACCCGCCGGTCCCTGGCCTTCCTCGGAAGCGCCGGCCTGTTGAGGGGCCGCGCTATCTGCGGGCACGTCGCGATCCGGTGCCTCACCCGCCGGTCCCTGGCCTTCCTCGGAAGCGTCGGCCTGTTGAGGGGCCGTGTCCTTGAGCTTGTGCGCCAGACCCCCAATGGAGGCTTCCTTGATCTCGCGCCGGGCGTTGCTCTCTCGCTCACTCATCGCATGCAACTTCCACAGCGGGGCGGTCCTGTGCGCGCCCAATGGTTGTCACATCGGCGCCGGATGGAAACAGGACGAAGCAGTGACCGTCGCTGTCTGGGTCGGTCAGTACAAGGCCGCCGGTCCTACGATTGAGGCGGTCCAGGGTGTCCTCTTGAGCGGCGATCCGTTCGGCGATCTCCGCGCTTTTCGCCACCTGCCATCTGAATTGCTGTTCGGTCGAGGCGATAGCGATCCACGCGGCGGCGACAACTCCGGCGAGAATGAAAGCGCCGAAGAGAATGGCCCGAACCCACGTTCCGACGATGCCCTGGGCTTGCTCAATCCCCTGTGCGACTCTCAATTTGTTTGATGTAAGGATGTCGTTTGCCAGGGATGTGAAATGGTCATTGACCTTTTCCATATCGGTTTTCAATTTCTTGCCGATGACGGATAGCTCGGCATTCACCACACCGCGATATTGAGTGAGCTGTTGCTGAACCTCGTGTTCGATGAGCTTTCGGAGTTCGGCACGCAGTCCCGCATCATCCATCACCGTTCAATCTCCTGAGCCGGTAACTCCCGCGTAAGCGAAGGCAAGGCCCGCTCGCCCAGGGAAATGAGCCTTGGGAAACGGCCCTGGGCAATGCGCGGGAAGACCGTGTTGCACCAGGCCCGTGCGGGCCTGGACGGGCTGCAGCCTCAGAATGCGGGGCGGTAGGCTGATACCTGAGTCGCGGATTTCCTTCATCACGACCCGAGCCTAGCTGGGCGATTTGGGCGATTAAAGCGCAAAAAACGACATGTTGTGTTCCGGTAACTTCAATGTGATCAACAGACTATGAAATTACAGACGGGCGGAAAAACCCGTTTCGGCAGAAAAAGAGGCCTCTAAGTCTTGTAAAAGGAAGGCGTTACAGAAAGTGCCGTTTGGGCGGAAAGTTTCCGCCCAACTTTTTTCGACTCTTATTCCATTATTTATAGCTGTATTTCTATTTGTTCCTGTTGTTATATCTTCTTGCGGATGGTTTCCGGGCTGAGGCCACCAGCAACGTCGCGTTTGGCGAGCTGCTGGGCGTACCAGGCGCCGGTCATGCCCGGGCGTTCCCGTTTCAGCTGCTGGCAGGCTTCTCTCAAGGCTTGATCCCGGGCCTGGGTGGCCCGTTTGCGGGCGGCCCACCCGGCCCGGCTCGGCGTGTAGCGGGCGTCGTCGGTGGCGGCGGTGTCGACGAGCCGGCGGAGCCGGGCCGTCTTCAATCCGTAGCGGCCTTGCTTGAATTCGACCACCTCGGCCAGGGCGACGGCGCCGTCTCCCGCCACCAGTTCCAATTCCCGGTCTGCGCGGAGGCACAGCATCTGGCGACGCTTCCGGCCGCTGGCCATGCCGATTTCCATCAGTCCGGCCCGGCCGATGCGTTTGCCGCCCGCCCGCAACCCGAGACAGCCGGCCACGAAATCGCAGACGGCATCGGGACCGGATTGCCACTGGGTCAGTCGATCCGGTTCCACAGTGACCCGGTTGATATCGTCGCGCTTGTCGCAGACGATGAAGCTCCATCGATCGGTCTGCCCGACCGATGCGCCCGGACCCACCACCGTGTACACCGGCATGCCGCACTGCTGCTCGCATCCCGGACATACGACGCTGGTGGCGGGGTGTGACCGGCGCAGGAGCCGCTGGGACTTCAGGGCCGCCACCGCATCGGACGGCCAGCCGGCCAGCTCACGGGCGCTGATCCGGGTCGTGTGGTCCCGGGAACCGGCGACCCGGTCGAGCACCTCGATCAGGACGGCCTCCGGATTCATGGTACGGGGTCTCATGCCGGAGCCTCCCTGGACGGTTCCTTGAGTTCGATGCCGGAGGCTTCCAGCATCGCCCGCAGCTTCAGGTCCCGCTCGTCGTATTTGAGCGAACAGGAATTCGGGTGGGCGATGCGGATCGGCACCAGGGTGGCCGGTTTCTCCGCGTCCGTCGCGATCCAGGCCGCCAGTTCCACCTCGGAGACGCGGTACGGATTGAACGGCATCGCCGGGGCGACCTGTTCCAGCAGGTCGTAGACCGCCTCGGGATTCTCCGACGCATCGGCTTCCACCGTGATCCGGTCGCCCGCTCTCTCGAGGGAGGACAACCCCAGTCTCATGACCCTCACCTTCTCGATCCCGCTGCCGATGTCGTAGACGAACCCAAAGCCCCGCCCTCCGAGCGGCCCCAGGTCGTAGACGCTCTGGTCGGTGGGATCGGGCGGGGGCCGTTCCAGGTTGAGAATCGCCGTCGCGAACATGCCGTGCAGCGGCTCCACGGACCGGTACGGTCCATCGAAGTTCAGGTCCAGCGTGCCCTCCTCGCGCGCGTAGACGAAGACGACCTCGAAGGCGGGATTGTGGGGCCGCCGGCCGAAAGCTCCATCCACCCATTCGATCTGTTGCCGGGAGTAGTCCTCCGGATAGGCGAAGAAGTAATCCAGCGCACCGCGCCGGTAGGATTCCACCACGCAGTGCTTCCCCCGGCCCTCGCTCGAGTGGAAGTAGGTTCGGATCAGCTCAGCCAGATGATCGAGACTGTCGGCGTCCACCACCGCCGTCCGGTGTCCCAGGTTCTTGCGCTTGCGCCAGTAGGGCAGCGCGTCGGCATGATAGAACCGGGTGGCCCCGGTCCAGCATTCCGGGTGATCGAGGAAGGTGACCATGACCCGGTCGTAGTGGCCCGGCAGGGCGGACGATGTCTCGACGAAAGCCGTGACCCGGCCGGGATCCCTCCGCCACTGCCAGCGCGCTTCGTCGACAATGGCCAAGACTCCCTTCTCGCAGCCCATCTCGAAGATCTCGCGAAACTCGGCCTCCATCGAGTTTCGGTCCTCTTCGGGCAACTCCAGCCAGGCCGCGAACAACGCCTCGGGTTGGGTTTCCTTCAGGCCCGCAAAATTGAAATCCGCCAGCACCGCCCGGTGCTTGAAGTAGCGCACCAGCAAGTTGGCCGGCATCTGCCGGAAGAAGCTCCGGGTCGAGTAGTGACGCGCCATCGTTCATCCCCAAAGCGGTGGCCCTTCCGCGGGTCTTGCAGGATTGAACGCGTCGGGTCGTCGACGGCCCGGACCTGAACGCCGTGCTCCGCGCCCCCCTGCACAGGCTTTGGCGGCGGTGGGCGTCAACGCCCAACTCGAAGCGCATGGCGCCGCCGTCGGCGACCGTGTCCTCGGTCCCAGCCGCTTGTCCGTGGTACGCGATCTCCGGGAAGTCAGGGCGCCTCCACCACCGGGACCACCGGCAGTGTCGTAAAGATGCGGTTGCCGGGATCCATTTCCAGGGCCACGGCTGTAAACAGCCCCTCCCCTGTCGCGCTGCACCGCACCGACCCGCTGAAGTCGGACGTGTCGGTGCCGGGGAACGTCTGGTCGATGAACCAGGCGGTTTGCCCGTTGGCCTCCAGCGGGATACTCACGGCGTCGAGCAGCACGCCCGCTTGCCTCAATTCGCAGCGCACCAACCCCGGACTTGATTCCAGGTTGTGGAGCGCCACCCCCGTCGTGATGCCGCCCTCCTGGCGGCGCACCGGGACGATGGCATCGCCGACGGGTGTACTGGCTCCCACACCGGCCACACCGAGGGCGGGGTGGTCAAAGCGGAGCATCCCGCCGATGGGACCTTCCGAGATCACCCGCACCGATCCCATGAGCAACTCCCCTCGACCATGCGTCGAGATCGTGAGCACGCCCAGCGGCGCCATTTCGGTCCGGACCGTCAGGGCTCCGTCCTCCGCGATCTCCAGATCGCCTGTGATGTCCACCAGCGAGTCGGCGGCAATCGGGTTGCCCGCGGTGTCGTAAAAATAAATAGCAGGACGGGTCGGCGGGATCGCCGTATGGAATGGGGTGAGGGCGGGACCGCTCTGCCGGGTCTCCAGGTTCACGAACACCAGATCGGTGATCCAGGCCCCGTTGGCAAAATGCGTAAAGTCCAGAGTGGCCGCCTCGGCCCGGCCCCGGTTCACCTCCACCACCGGAACTGTGGTGAAGATACTCGCGGCGGCATCGATCTCCACCGCGATGGCGGTGAAGCGTCCCGCCCCCGGCGCGGTGCAGCGCACCGCCCCCGCGAAGTCGGACGTGTCGGTCGTGGTGAACACATCTTCGATGAACCAGGCCGTCTGCCCGTTGGCCTCCAGGGGGATCTCCACCGCTTCGAGCGCGACGCCCCCGCTCATCAAGTGGCAACTCACCCCCATCGCTTCTGCTTCCAGGTTGTGGAGCGCTGCCGCCGTCGTGATTCCTCCCGCCTGGCGGCGGGCCGGGAAGAGAACATCCCGGACGGGTGGGCTGGCTCCCACCCCGGCGACCCCGAGGCCGGGGATGGCAAAGCGCAGAACCCCGCCGATGGGACCGTCCGCAACCACTTTCACCGATCCTGACACCAGATCCCCGCGCCCGTGGGTTCGAATCGTGAGTTCGCCCAGCGGTGCCATCGCCGTACTGACGCTCAGGCTGCCGTCTTCGGTGACCATCAGATTCCCCGTGATGTCCACGACCGAGTCGGCGGCAATCGGGTTGCCCCCGGTGTCGGAGAAGTAGAGGGTGGGCTGGATCGGATAGGGAGCCACGTTCACAAGCACGATCCCGGACGTGATGTCGGCTCCATTGGCGAAATGCGCGAAGTAGAGATCCACCACCGCCCGTGGGGCCGCCTCGGCCGGGTCCGGAGCCTGGCTCCGGCCGATCCGGTTCACCGCCCGCACCTGGAAGGTGTATTCAGTATCGTTGTCGAGCCCGGTGACCGTATACGTGGTGGCGGTGGAGCCGGTGGAGATCCAGTTCCCCGTCCCGTTGATCTGGTACTCGTAGTCGGTGATCGGCGTGCCGCCGTCGTCCTCGGGCGCGTCCCAGGTCAGCGTCACCTGCCCGTCTGTGGCCACCGCCATCAGGTTTGTGGGCGCGCCCGGCACCGTTTGGCTCGGGCCACTGGAGCCGCCGCCGCCACCACCACCGCCCCCGTCGATCGTCGCGCCGGCGTTGACCGTGCCGTTGATGCGGATCTTCTTGGACTCTCGCGAGGTCGTCCAGCCGCCGCTCGACGTACGGTTGCGATACAGGCTGCTGTCGCCAATGCTCCAACCGGCCGCCGAGGTCGAATCCTCGGCCGGCGAGCCCGCGTTCCGGATCGACCCGCCGCTGGCACCGGTAGCGTCCAGCACCACGAAATACGTGGTGGTGGCATCCAGGTCGATGCCGGTGTGGGTGAACGCGTTGACCGCGTTGTCGACGAGAGGGGACGGGTGGGTGAGCGTGCCAAGGCTAGCGCCCGGCGCACCGCTGTTGTCCGAATGGATGCTGACGGTGAAAGAGGCGTCCGGGGTGGCGTCCCAGCACATTTCTATTTCAATGCTGGTCAGCGTGTAGCCGGCGCTGTTGCTGCCCGTGGTGAATGCCTGCGCCTGGTCAAAAGCGCGGAGATCGCCGTGCCCAGCGGTGGACTGCTCCAGGTTGCTCACCAGCACTCTGGCGTCGTTGTCGTCCACCGTCACCGTCACGCTGGAGATCGTGATGTCGTGGTAGTTGGCGTCCGCGCTCGTCGCGCCGTGGGTCAGCGAGACCGTTTCGTTCGCCCTGTTCGCATCGTCGCCCGCGGTCACCGTCACCGCCTGGGCCGTGGTCCAGTTCGACGTGGTGAAGGTCAGGGAGGCAGGGGTCGGGGTCACGTCCGTACCCACATGCCCGGCGACCGTCACCGTGACATTCGCCGTCGGCTGGGTATTGAGGACCATCGTGTAGGTGTCCCCGGTCATGTCCGCCTCCGTCACCGTCAGCGCCGTCGTCGACACCGTGACGCCCGGCGTGTTGGCGGCCCGCGTCACCGTTATCGTGTAGGTCTTCGTGGTGGTGTCCTCCGCCGTGACCGTCACCGTCAGCGTGTTGGACCCGACGTTGAGATCCAGCTTCGCCTCACCCGGCGTGCGCGTGTCGTCGTCGCTCGTGATGGCGACCATCGCATTGCTGTCGTTCGTCGTCGCCGTCAGCACCACCCTGTCGATCCGGTTCGCCACCAATGCCGTGTAGTGCGGCGTCGCCGGCGCGAAGCCCGGGCTCAGCGTGATGGCGATATCGTGACCGTCCTTCAGCGCCAGGCTGCTCAGGGTCGCGTCGTCATCGTCGGTGGTGGTGAGCGAGCCGTCCACCTTGTGCCCGGTCTGCAGGCCGGGCTCGGCATAGGTGCGGGTGGCGTCGACGGTGTTGTCGGCGGCGGCGCGGATCGTGCCGCCAAAGAGATCGAATTGGTCCCCCTTAAGCAAGATGCCGGTGTCAGCCATGTCGTCGGACAGCACCGTATAGGTGAACACCAGGGCCGTGCCCTCCGAACCGCGGCTGTACTCGGCCCACCTGAGACCCCCGTCGAGGTGGAACGCGATCCGGGGCCTGCCGTCCACCGTGACCGCGTTGTCGAAGGTGACCGTGATTGCGATGGTCTCGCCTTGCCCGTAGGTGTCGGGCATGGCCCTCGGCGTCGACGTCACCCGCACGCCGTTGGTGACGATCGCGGGCGCCAGCGTCACCGTCACCGTGTAGGTCTTCGTGGTGGTTGTGTCCGGGGCCGTCACCACGGCCTTGATGACGGTGGCGCCCACGGCCAGGGTCACCGGGTTCGTGAGCGGATTGCCGTTGCCGTCCTGGAACGCGACCGTCGCGCCCGACTGCGTCGGGCTCGCCGTCACCCTGGTCTGCGTGACGGCGTGCACCACCGTTGCGGTGTAATCCTCCGTGGCCGGTGCGAAGGTCTGGGCGAGCGTGACGTCGCTCAGCGTCAGGGCGCTCAGGGTGGCGTCGGCGGTGGTGAGCGAGCCGTTCACCTTGTGCCCGCTCTGTAGGCCGGGGTCGGCATAGGTGAGGGTGGCGTCGACGGTGTTGGTGTGGTCGGCGGTGGCGCGGATCGTGCCGCTCTGGAGCTCGAGTAAGTTCTCCTCAAGCCAGATGCCGTCCTCGTCCCTGTCGCCGGACAGCACGGCATAGGTGAACACCAGGGCCTGGCCCCCCGAACCGCTGCTGTACTCGGCCCACCTTAACAGAAACCCGTCGAGGTGGAACGCGATCCGGGGCGTGCCGCCGGACGTGTCCACCGTGACCGCGTTGTCGAAGGTGACCGTGATTTTGATCGTCTCGCCTCGCCCGTAGTAGGTGTCGGCGCCGTCCATGGCCATCGGCGTCGAAGTGACCCGCACGCCGCCGGCGACGATCGCGGGCACCGGGGTCGCCCCCCGCGTCACCGTCACCATGTAGGTCTTCATGGCGGTTAGGTCCTCGGCCGTCACCACGGCCTTGATGACGTTGGCGCCCTCGACAAGGGTCACCGGGTTGGTGAGCGCGTTGTCGTCGTCGTCCTTGAACGCGACCGTCGCGCGCGAATGCGTCGGGGTCGCCGTCACCGTGGTGTCCATGACGGCGTTCCCCACCGTTGCGGTGTAGGTTTCCGTGCTTGACACGAAGGTCGGGGCGAGCGTGACGCCGGTCAGCGCCAGGGCGCTCAGGGTCGCGTCGGTGGTGGTGAGCGAGCCGTTCACCTTGTGCCCGCTCTGGGGGCCGGGCTGGGAATAGGTGAGGGTGGCGTCGACGGTGGTGTCGGTGGCGACGCGGATCGTGCCGCTCTGGAGCTCGAGTTCGTTCTCCGGAAGCCAGATGCCGTCGGCGTCCCTGTCGTCGGCCTGCACCATATAGGTGAACACCAGGGCCGTTCCGCCCGAACCGCGGCTGTATTCGGCCCACTTGTCATCGCGCGGCGGGCCGAGGCGGAACTGGATCCGGGGCGTGCCGCCGGACGTGTCCACCGTGACCGCCGTGTCGAAGGTGACCGTGATTGCGATCGTCTCGCCCAGCCCGTAGGTGTCGCCCGTGGCCATCGGCGTCGAAGTGACCTGCACGCCGTTGGTGATGATCGCGGGCGCCGTGGTGGTGGTGGCCTCCCGCGTCACCGTCACCATGTAGGTCTTCATGGTGGTGGTGTCCTCGGCCGTCACCACCGCCTTGATGACGGTGGCACCCACGGCCAGGGTCACCGGGTTGGTGAGCGCATTGTCGTCGCCATCCTTGAACGCGACCGTCGCGCCCGAATGCGTCGGGGTCGCCGTCACCGTGGTCTCCGTGACGGCGTTCACCACCGTTGCGGTGTAATCCTCCGTGGCCGATGCGAAGGTCGGGGCGAGCGTGACGCCGCTCAGCGCCAGGGCGCTCAGCGTCGCGTCGGTGGAGAGGGTGGGGCCGCCGTCCACCTTGTGCTCGCTCTGTGTGCCGGGCTGGGCATAGGTGAGGGTGGCGGCGACGGTGGTGTCGGCGGCGGCGCTGATCGTGCCGCCCTGGAGCTGGAGGAAGTTCGCCGGAAGCCAGATGCCGTCGTCGTCCATGTCGCCAGCCTGCACCGTATAGGTGAACACCAGGGCCGTGCCCCCCGAACCGCGGCTGTACTCGGCCCACCGGTCCACAGGGGTCCCACCCCCGTTGAGGACGGACCGGATGCGGGGCGTGCCGCCGGTCGTGTCTACCGTGACCGCCGTGTCGAAGGTGACCGTGATTTCGATGGGCTCGCCCAGCCCGTAGGTGTTGGCCGTGGCCGCCGTCGACGTCACCTCCACGCCGTCGGTGACGATCGCGGGCGGCGACCCCGACAGCGCCGCCTCGATCGTGGTCGCGCCGGACCAGTCGAGGACGGCGTCGGACCACCGATAGGTCTTCGTCGCGTTTACTTTCGAGGCCGCCGTCAGGTCGAACGTGTCGCCGCAGAGATGCAGGCGTAGCTTGTCCTGGTCGCTGTCGGGCAAAAATGCGTCCAGGTCGAGTTCCAGTCTATTCACGCTACCTGTGTCGAAAGATTCACGAATTCCCGCGATGGTGTAATTGTTCCCGCCGTAATCGAAGTTGTCCGGGTCGGACAAATCGCCAAATCTATTGTCTTCATACCCGCGGCTGAAGGCATCGTTCCCGACCGTGATGGTCCCTCGCCAGACCTCGGCCCGGCCGGTGAAGGTCGGGGCGAGGCAGGTGCCGGCGGCGGCCTCCCGCGTCACCGTCACCATGTAGGTCTTCGTGGTGGTTGTGTCCTCGGCCGTCACCTCGGCCTTGATGACGTTGGCGCCCACGGCAAGGCTCACCGGGCTCGTGAGCGTATGGTTGTCGCCGTCCTTGAACGCGAACGTCGCGCCCGAATGCGTCACGGTCGCCGTCACCGTGGTCTCCGTGACGGCGTTCCCCACCGTTGCAGTGTAGGTTTCCGTGCTTGATACGAAGGTCGGGTCGAGCGTGACGCCGCTCAGCGCCAGGGCGCTCAGGGTCGCGTCGGTGGAAAGGGTGGGGGCCTCCCGCGTCACCGTCACCATGTAGGTCTTCGTGGTGGTTGTGTCCTCGGCCGTCACCACGGCCTTGATGACCTTGGCGCCCACGGCAAGGGTCACCGGGTTGGTGAGCGCATTGTCGGCACCGTCCTTGAACGCGACCGTCGCGCCCGAATGCGTCGGGGTCGCCGTCACCGTGGTCTGCATCACGGAGTTCACCACCGTCGCGGTGTAGGTTTCCGTGCTTGACACGAAGGCCGGGGCGAGCGTGACGCCGCTCAGCGCCAGGGCGCTCAGGGTCGCGTCGGTGGAGAGGGTGGGGCCGCCCTTCGCCGTGCCCTTAACCTGTAATTTCAGCGCGCGGTCAGATGCACCTTCCTCCCACCCGTCCGGGTCTGTTCTATCGTCTTCCTTGTATGGGCTGTCGATGGTCCATCCGGCAGCGCCGCCGGAGTCGATGCCATTGCTCAGCAGCATTCTCCACAAATTCGGCCCGCCGCTATCGGAGCTGTAGCTCGCCACCACCCAATAGGTGATGTCGGCGTCCAGCGTGGCGCCCGCAGGGGCGTTAAAGGTATTCAGGACATTTTCCGCAATCGGATCGGGAGTGGTCAGCGTGTGCAGCGCCGTCCCGCTCGGGTCCCCCGAGGCGTCCGCGCGCACCGTGACGGTCAATGTGCCGGTTCCGGTCGGCGCGAAACCGAGACTCAACACGATGCTGTCGAGGTCATACCCGGCCGTATGGCTTCCCGTGCCGAAGGCCTGGGCGAACTCATTAGAGCTGACATTGATGACACCCGCATTGCCTTGCCCGGTGTTGCTGACGAGGGTGTCCTTGGCGTAGCCCTTGATCGCGATTTTTCTGGATTCGTCGAAGTCTGTCCAGCCACCCGTGTTATCTCGGTTTCTATACACGCTGCCGTCTGCAATGCTCCAGTCGGACTGGCCTCCCGAATCCTCGTTGTCGCTAGTGGTGTTTTGCAATCGGTTTATAACAGTGGAAGAGCTGTCCACAAGCACGAAGTAGGTGGTGTTGGCTGCGAGAGCGATACCAGCAGTGGTGTAGGCATTCACTGCGTTGGCAACGAGGGTGGCCGGACCGGTGAGGTCGCCGAGAGAGGTGCCCGGACTCCCGCTGTTGTCGGTCTGGATGGACACGTCGTATGACGCGGTGGCCGAAGCAACTGCATTAAACTCGATGTCAACTCCGGTCAGCGTGTATCCGGCGGAGTTTCCGCCAGTGGTGAAGGCCTGAGCATGGTCTAAATCTCGGAGAGTTCCGCTTCCCCCGTCTGTTTGGCCGGTGTTGCTGACGAGGGTGATGGAGGTCTGGGCGGCGGCGGGGTCGGCGGCCAGGGCGGCGATCAGGGCGAGCAGGGCAGGGACGGCGAGCCGGAAGGGTTTCCGGTATGCCGCCGGGGGGGCGTTCGGGCGCGGCGTCACGCCGTGCCGCTCAAGCGGTTGTCGGCCCGACTCGGCCTGTGTGCTCGAAACTATCATCCAACCCTCCCTTTCGCCGCCCGCCAGCCCAATCCCCGCGCCGGTTCCAGCGCGCCTAATGTCAGTACTTTCAAGGCCTTACGGTCTCTACCAGGATTGGTAGGATTTGAAGAAATATGGTAGTTTTTTGAGAAAAAGAAGGGGGGGCAAGCATCAGGAGCACCCAACGAGGACGCCAGCAGCGGGGTGGTTATGTGAATTCGGCGATTGACAGCACCAACCGCACCAGGTCCACCTGCCGTGAGATCGGCAGTCTCTGGTAGGTCTGCTTCAGGTGCCAGTAGATGGCGCCGTCCGTGAGCCCCATCGCCCGGGCGATGTCGCGTCGGTCGGTTTCGAGAAAGCGGGCATCGCGAATCAGACGGGGGCGAGAGACGTCGGGATCGGAGACCGGCAGGGTTCTGTCAGGAACAAACGCTCGTTCTGACCGAACAGTTTAGTAGCATGGAACGTGACGCATTCCATGTTTCGTATCTGTCAGATAAAATACCAGAAGCCGTATTCCATGGTCAGCCAGTGAAAACCGTTGCCTATTTGAGGGTCTCGACCGCACAGCAGGACGTGGGCAGCCAGCGCCTCGCCATCCTCGAGTACGCACGCAAACACGACTTCCGCATCGACG
This sequence comes from Terriglobia bacterium, assembly GCA_965263045.1. Lineage (GTDB taxonomy): Bacteria > Acidobacteriota > Terriglobia > 20CM-2-55-15 > 20CM-2-55-15. The sequence goes on along the minus strand of CBDHGK010000020.1, from coordinate 79,293 downwards.
ATTTCATCGAGGCGACTGCCTCTGGACAGGCTTCCGAAAAGCGCCGCCGGCTCGACGAGTTGATGAACGTCCTCCAGCGCGGAGACCGTTTGGTCGTCAGCGAACTCTCCCGGCTCGGCCGGTCGCTAGGTCAGATCGTCGCCATCCTCGACGCCCTCGCCAAGGCAGGCGTTGCCTTCGTGGCGATGAAGGAGAACATCCGCATCGAGGGCAAGCGCGACATCCAGACCAAAGTCATGACCACCCTCTTCGCGCTGTTCGCCGAGGTCGAGCGCGACCTGATCTCCGAGCGCACCCGCGAGGGCCTCGCCAAGGCCAGGGCCTCGGGCCGGAAGCTCGGGCGCCCGAAGGGCTCGTTGGGCGTCTCTCGACTCGGCGGCAAGGAGGACGACATCCGGCGCTTCCTCGAGTTGGGCGTTTCCAAGACCGCCATCGCCAAGCTCACCGGCGTGTCCCGTACGACCCTCTACAGCTTCATGAGCACCCGAGGGCTCAAGCCGAGCCCTTAGCGTGTATTGCTGCGTGCGCCGTGAGAAGACGCCATTCCTCAAAGGCGAAGAAGAAGTAATATCGTGGTTTTGACCGGAAGCGCTGACCATGACGGGAACCGTCCGCCTCCTAAACGAGGATCTGTCTATTCCGGAATGTAGGACCGGTTTTCCCTGAGCCAGGATTTGAGGGAGAGAATGGGCTCGTCGGCGCATCCAATTTCCCCAGCATATGGTTTCCGAATGCGGCAAACTTTGCAGTTGCAAAACTCGCAGGTATCCAGACCCCTGCGACAACTGTCTTCCGACCAGAGGCCAAAACGCCAAGCAAGCCAGAGGCGTTTTTGCGTGTGCTGATCGACCAAGCCCACTCGAAAGCCAAGGAGCCGGTCTGACCGGCCACTATTGACGCTCACTACCTAAGGGGACTCTTTTTCATGTTTGAACAAGCCTTCAAAAATATCGATGATGTCCTAAGAAAAGAGGCTGGGTGCACCACGGAACTCGACTATACCGAGCAAACCTCCTGGCTACTGTTCCTGAAATATCTGGACGCGCTGGAACAGGACAAGGCGGATGAAGCCGCGCTGGAGGGCAAGAAGTACACCTTCATCCTCGCCAAGCGCTTTCGGTGGGAAATGTGGGCCGCTCCCAAGGGCAAGGACGGCAAAATCAACCACAACAGGGCGATGGTGGGCGATGACCTCCGCGACTTCGTCAGTCAGAAGCTCTTTCCCTATCTACACGGCTTCAAGCAGAAGGCCAGCGGGCCGAACACCATCGAATACAAGATCGGCGAAATATTCGGAGAGATCAAGAACAAGATTCAGAGCGGCTACAACCTCCGCGAGATTATCGAGCACATTGACGAACTACACTTCCGCTCGCAGACCGAGAAGCACGAGTTGAGCCACCTCTACGAAGCCAAGATCAGGAACATGGGCAACGCCGGGCGGAACGGCGGAGAGTATTACACGCCGCGCCCGCTGATTCGCACCATCGTGCAGGTTGTGAAACCCAAGATCGGCGACCGTATCTATGACGGGGCCTGCGGGTCGGCGGGCTTCTTGTGCGAGTCGTTTAATTACCTGAAATCAAAACGCAATCTGACCACGAAGGGCTTGACCACTCTTCAAAACCGCACATTCTACGGGAAGGAGAAGAAGTCGCTGGCCTACGTGATTGCGATCATGAACATGATCCTGCACGGAATCGAGGCTCCGAACATCGTCCACAGCAACACGCTCACCGAGAACCTTGCCGACATACAGGAGAGGGACCGCTACGACGTGGTGCTGGCCAATCCGCCCTTTGGGGGCAAGGAGCGGAAGGAAATCCAGCAAAACTTTCCCATCCGCACCGGCGAGACGGCGTTTCTCTTCCTCCAGCATTTCATCAAGATGCTCAAGGCCGGGGGACGCGGCGGCGTGGTCATCAAGAACACGTTTCTCTCCAACACCGACAATGCCTCCATGAACCTGCGGCAAATGCTTCTGGAAAGTTGCAACCTGCACACCGTGCTTGATTGCCCCAGCGGGACGTTTCAGGGAGCGGGGGTGAAGACCGTGGTGCTCTTCTTTGAGAAAGGCGCGCCCACACGCAAGGTCTGGTTTTACCAACTCGACCCCGGACGCAACCTCGGCAAGACCAACCCTCTCAACGACGATGATCTCAAGGAATTTGTGAAGCTGCAAAAGACCTTCGCCGACTCGCCCAAGTCCTGGAGTGTGGATGCCAAGAGCATCGACCAGAAAACCTTCGACCTCTCCGTGAAGAACCCGGACGGAGGCGCGGAAGTGGCGCACCGCAGCCCGGAAGAGATCATGGACGAGATCATCGCGTTGGATTCCGAGAGCGCGGAAGTGTTGGCGAACATCAAGGTTCTGCTATGAAGAACGGGTGGCCAACAATGATGCTGGCGGACGCATGTGAGGTTTTCACAGACGGCGACTGGGTTGAAAGTAAAGACCAATCGCCAGATGGTATTCGCTTAATTCAAACCGGCAATGTCGGCGCGGGCGTCTTCAAGTCCCGAGACAAGAAAGCTCGCTATATTTCCGAAGCGACATTCAAGCGACTGCGATGCACCGAAGTTGCGTGGGGCGACTGTCTCATCTCACGCCTGCCTGATCCTGTCGGTCGAAGCTGCCTTCTGCCGGACATCGGCGAACGGATGATTACTGCCGTCGATTGCACGATTGCACGGTTCAATCCAAACCAGCTTCTTCCCGAGTTCTTTAACTTTTACTCACAATCCCTAGGCTATCTTAAGGCTGTAGATGTAGAAACAACCGGCACGACGAGGAAACGGATCAGCAGAAGTAAATTAGGACAGTTGCAAATTCCCGTACCCCCGCTCGCCGAACAGCGGGGCATTGTCGGCATTCTGGACGAGGCGTTCGAGGGTATCGCCACCGCCAAAGCCAACGCCGAAAAGAACCTCCAAAACGCCCGCGCCGTCTTCGAGAGCCACCTGAATGCCGTCTTCACCCAGCGCGGTGAGGGGTGGGTGAAGAAGAAGTTGAGCGAAGCATGTGCAATCACTTCAACACTTGTTGATCCCCGCAAAAAAGAATTCCTCGATTTAAATCACGTCGGTGCAGGAAACATTGAACCTAAAACTGGCATCCTTGTTGACCTCAAAACTGCGAGGGAAGAATGCTTGATTTCTGGAAAGTTTCGTTTCAATGAATCAATGGTGCTCTACAGCAAGATTCGTCCTTACCTAATGAAGGTTGCACGTCCTGAGTTCGACGGCTTGTGCAGCGCAGACATGTATCCACTCGCACCGTTGCCAAACCAGATTACCCGTGACTATCTCTTCCACCTACTCCTCAGTAAAAGTTTCACCGATTATGCCATTCAGGGTTCAGCCCGCGCAGGAATGCCGAAAGTCAATCGAAAGCACTTGTTCGAGTTCACGGTTTGGCTGCCCGTGGTGACAAAGCAAAAGGAACTTGCGTCAAAGCTCGACGAACTCCACCAAGAAACCCAGAGCCTCGAATCCATCTACCAGCATAAACTCGCCGCGCTGGAGGAGTTGAAGAAGTCGCTGCTGCATCAAGCCTTCACCGGAGCACTGTAGAGCCATCGCATGAATGAAGCCGAAACCAGAGCCGAGCATATCGATCCAGCCCTCAAGGAAGCGGGCTGGGGCGTGGATGAGGGCAGCCGCATCCTGCGCGAGTATCACATCACGCTGGGCCGCATCGAAGGCCACGGGAAGCGGGCCAATCCGGACATAGCCGACTACATCCTGGTGTATCGCAACCAAAAGCTGGCGGTGGTGGAGGCCAAGGCTTGGGACAAGCCTTTGACCGAAGGGGTCGGGCAGGCGAAGAGCTACGCCGGGAAGCTCGCCATCCGCTATACCTACTCCACCAACGGCCAAAGCATCTACGGCATCGACATGAAGGAGGGGACGGAGGGCGAAGTTGCTCAATTCCCTTCCCCCGAAGAACTGTGGAACCTGACCTTCGCCGAAGCAAACGCCTGGCGGGACCGCTTCGCCAAGGTCCCTTTTGAGGACAGGGGCGGATTTTTCCAGGCACGCTATTATCAGGACCTGGCAATCGAGCGGGCGATGGAGGCCATCGCCGCCGAGAAAGATCGCCTCCTGCTCACGCTCGCTACGGGAACGGGCAAGACCTTCATCGCCTTTCAGATTGCCTGGAAGCTCTTTTACAGCCGCTGGAATCTGACCCGCGAAGGATCGCGCCGTCCGCGCATTTTGTTCCTGGCGGACCGCAACATCCTGGCCGACCAAGCCTACAACGCCTTCTCCGCATTTCCTGAAGACGCGATGGCGCGAATTTCACCGGGAGAAATTCGCAAGAAAGGCAAGGTCCCGAAGAACGCCAGCCTATTCTTCACCATCTTCCAAACGTTCATGAGCGGACCGCCCAAGGACGGCCAGCCCTCGCCCTATTTCGGCGATTATCCCCCGGACTTCTTCGACTTCATCGTGATTGACGAGTGCCATCGCGGTGGCGCGAACGACGAGAGCAACTGGCGCGACATCCTGGAATACTTCAGCCCCGCCGTGCAGCTCGGCCTGACCGCCACGCCGAAGCGAAAGGACAACGTGGATACCTACGCCTACTTCGGCGAGCCGGTGTATGTCTACTCGCTGAAGGAGGGCATCAACGACGGCTTTCTGACGCCCTTCAAGGTCAAGCAGATTTCCACCACGCTGGATGATTATGTCTATACGACCGATGACGAGTTGATCGAAGGCGAGATTGAATCCGGGAAACGCTACACGGAAGACGATTTCAACAAGATCATCGAAATCAGGGAACGCGAAGCGCACCGGGTGAAGGTGTTCATGGACCAGATGGACCAGAGCGAGAAGACGCTGGTCTTCTGCGCCACGCAGAACCACGCGCTGGCCGTGCGCGACCTCGTCAACCAGATGAAGACCAGCAACGACCCCAATTACTGCCAGAGGGTAACAGCCAACGACGGCAGTCGGGGCGAGCTGCACTTGCGGTCCTTTCAGGACAACGAGAAGAGCATTCCCACCATCCTGACCACTTCACAAAAACTTTCGACCGGCGTGGATGCCCGAAATATCCGCAACATCGTGCTGATGCGCCCGATCAACTCGATGATCGAGTTCAAGCAGATCATCGGGCGCGGCACGCGGCTGTATGACGGAAAAGATTACTTCACGATCTACGATTTTGTGAAGGCGCATCACCACTTCAACGATCCAGAGTGGGATGGCGAGCCGCTGGAACCGGAGCCGTGCCCGAAATGCAAGTGCCAGCCTTGCCAGTGCGAAAAGCCACCGCAAGATCCCTGTCCTAATTGCGGCAAGCGGCCCTGCGAATGCGAACGGGAGCCATGTCGCAAGTGCGGCCAGCGTCCTTGCGTTTGCAAGAAAAAAGCCAAGGTGAAACTCGCGGACGGCAAAGAGCGCACCATTCAGCACATGATGGCAACCAGCTTCTGGCATCCCGACGGGACGCCCATGCACGCGCAACAGTTCCTGGAGGCGCTCTTTGGCAAGCTGCCGGAGTTCTTCAAGAATGAGGCCGAACTGCGCGCTCTCTGGAGCGCTCCCGATACGAGAGCAAATCTGTTAGAGGGATTGACTGAGAAAGGCTTCGGCAGGCAGCAGATGGCTGCGATGCAACGGATTATCGACGCAGAGAAGAGCGATCTTTTCGACGTTCTGGCGAATGTCGCCTACGCCCTGCCACCGCTCACCCGCGAGGAGCGAGCCACCAGAGCTAAAGTAGCGATTCATGCCCACTTCAACAGCAAGCAGCAAGCGTTCCTGGAGTTTGTCCTCGCTCAGTACGTGAAAGTCGGTGTGCGGGAATTGGATCAGCAGAAGTTGTCACCCTTGCTGAAGCTCAGATACAAAAACGCCATCGCCGACGCAGTGGCAGACTTGGGCAGGCCGGAAGAGATCGGACAGATTTTCTCCGGGTTCCAGAAATACCTTTACCAGCCAAGTGTGATAAACCAGCCCTATGCTTAGAACTCAAGCCGAGCACACCGCCATCTGCCGCCCATTCTGGGTGCCCTGGATGATTTCGCTACTCTCAATTAGCCCAGCACCAGGAACTCAGTCTGCTTCAGGGCCTCGACCAGCGGTTCCAACGTGCGGGTCGTCCCGCCGACCCAACCGGCCAGCGTTGAACGCTGCAGCTCGGCACCGACGCGTTCGTAGATCTCGGATTGGCGATAGAGCGGCAGATGGTCGGCGTACTTCGAGACCACGACATGCGCGAGCAGGCCCGGGCCAGCCAAGCCCCGATCGATCGGTCGATGCGGTGCGGGCTGCTGGACGATGCGATCGCATCGCGTGCAGCTCCGCTTCGGCCGGACCATGCGGATCACCTTCAACCGGGCCGGAACGTATTTCAGCGTTTCAGAAACGTGCGCGCCGAGCGCGCCGAGGTCGCCTCCGCAATCCGGGCAACACTCTTCGGTGGGAGCCAGTATCTCGGTTTCCCGTGGCAGGTGCGCGGCCAGCGGGCCCCGCGACGACCGCGGGGTCGACATGATCGACTGCGGATCGATCGGGGGCTCCGGGTGCGGTTCCGATTCGGACAACTCGAGTTCTTCCAACTGGGACTCGAGTTGTTCGATCTGCTGACCGAGCTTCTCCGAGCGCCGTCCAAACTGCATGCGCTGCAGTTTCCGGATCAGCAGCTTGAGAGTATCGATCTCGGCCTGGTGGGAAGTGAGCGCCGCGTGCTGCTCGATCACCAGGACCTTCAACGCCTCGGAATCGAGAGCGTCCAGATCGGGAAGCTTGCTCACCATCGTCGTCACGAACACCACCATGCCAGACCGCTCGGACGATACGGGTCTCTATGACCCACGATTGCATCACACCATCACCATCGGTGCCTGGGTGCGGACCGGATGTCGCCAGTCGATTCCTTCCAGCAGCATCGACAGCTGCGCCCGGCTCAGCGCGACCGTGCCACCTTCAGCCTGGGGCCAAACGAAACGGCCCCGTTCCAAATGCTTTGCCAACAGGCACAGCCCGTCACCATCCCACCACAGCATTTTGATCAGGTCGCCACGCCGTCCTCGGAACACGAACACGTGGCCGGAGAACGGTTGCTTCTCCAGCACCGTCTGCACTGTCGCACTCAATCCGGTAAAACCCTTCCGCATGTCGGTCACGCCCGCCGCAATCCAGATCCGCGTGCCCGCCGGCAATGCGATCATCGGACCAAACCGTCAATGGCCGCCCGCACACATACCGGATCTGCCGCACCTTCGATCCGCACCCGTGCATGCCCCAGGTCGATGTCAATCGTTCCCGACGAACGGCCTCTGTGCACGGATCTCGATGCGTTCGGATCCGTCTTGATGGTTTCGGCGATCTTGACGGGAAGGAGTGCGGAAGGCTCGCCCTCGAGCTGCCCCTCGCGGTACAGATTCCGCCACTGGAAAATCTAGTTTGCGTTGATGCCATGCGCCTGCGCCACGCGCGCCACCGATATCCCCGGCTTCAACATCTCTTCAACGATCTGCCTTCGATCGCTTGCGCCGCTTGCCCGCTCCCATCCCTCCTCCTCGTGGCCTCTTGCGGCCTCGACCAAGGATGACGGTTCGTGCTCAACTCATACAGACGGTCTGAACAGGACGCTTACAGATAAGGGGCGTCCTTTCATACTGCGACAGTACCGCTCTGCTGGATCGCGTCGAGCGGATCCAGGCCGAGTTCCCCGGCTACTGATGTCGCCGCGTATATCGGGAACTGGAACGCCAATGCGAAATCGTCACTGCCAAAGGGCTGCGACGAGTAATGAAGAAGCTCAAGGACTGTCCTTCTCAGCCTATTGCTTCCACAGATCCTTGAGCCCTAACCCGTGAGTATCAATAAGTGTCTGAACAAAATCAGGTGAGAGATTACCCACATCAATAGTCTTGAACTCACCAAACAAGTTCAGTACGTTGGTGGTCAGTTTCTGCAGTCCTGCTTTCCTAACGACCTCCACCTCGTACATGAATGCCGCCGCATTATGGAGCTTCTTAGCAGGATGTATGAGTAAGTTTCGTGCCTTGCATTTTGGATAGTTCTTCATGAACCAGGTGACCGACCGATTCATTTGGTCCGTTTCCTCTTTGTAAATCTCGGCTCGCGTTTCGAAGACCATGCTTTTTGATTCTATTAGCAGATAGTCGCCGTCCCGAAGGCACCAGAGATTATCAGGACCTTCCTTCCACTCTGCATCGGGCCGTTCGCAGGCGAAACCCAGAAGCTTACCAAGTGCATCGAGTGCCTTCTCAAAAGTGTCAGAATCAACACAAAGACTAGCTTTGAAACGATCTCCTCCACTGTCAATGCCAGGTCTTCGTAGGGACTGCTTTGTTGAACGTTATTGATCACGAGCTCAACGCGTTTCTGACTAAGTGGCTTTACGTTTTGGAATACCATTCCTTCCCGAGGCTTAAGCAAGTATCGATTCTTCTTGTGGGCCGCCACTTGATATGCGTTTGACTTCGTCTTGCTGCTTCTGTAAATAAGACGTGCCATTTCTTGCAGATACCACCCGTGCTCAGCTTTTTCAGTTATATGATCGTCGATCAACCCCTGTAGTACGTTGGCCGCCTCATCAAACACTCCATCTTCAGCTTTCTCCTCTGCCAGCAATTCAAGGCTGAAGATATCAAGGCGCCGCTCGCGATGATGCCCATTCGCCTTACTTGATATGGAGTTCATCTTATCAACGTAGAATTCCTTCCAACCCTGATCACGTGATAGGCACTGCCTAATAAGCTTGTTAAAAGAATCTAAAGGTTCACCTTCCGCCTTCGCATCCTCGGCAATTTCTAGACCGATTTCAATCTGAGTTTTCGTCTGAGTCGAGAACAAACGCCGTGAACTGGTAGTCCGAATCTGCTTAATGAGATCTGGGCCTGTAAGAATGATCACGCAGTAATCTCGTTCGCCGCGAACACTGCGCCCAAGGCCTTGCTCGATTTTCCTGGCTGTTTTGACGGCGATCGCCTCACCCGAACCGAGACAATGTTCCATATAGTGATCAAGTATGGATTCGGAATAGGGTCGCGAATCCATGATAAGGATTCTGCAACTCTTGTCGGGCAAATCGATTCCGTCGTAACGGTTCACGATTACGAGCAGCTTGGAAAAGTTGCCATCCTTAAGATCAGCGATACTCGTTTCGATACTTTTGCTGTCCGCGATATCTGCCCCATACGCCTTCCAATCGCTCGTGCTCTTTACACTGGGGCATAAGGCTACCATGCCAAATTTCCGAGGTTTATTAGCTCCTTTCGTGAGTCTCTCTACAATGGTTGAGCGATCAAGACTTGCGTCGATAAGCGATGGAATAAGAATCATCTTCTCCCCAGACCATTTCTCTTTCGCATAAACGAGAGGGCTCGTGATCACCGCTTGAGGCAGGCGCAGACCGCGTACCAAAAATGAGTCATCCGTCACAGTCGCAGACATGAACACGCGGTGCTTAGCCTTGGAGAAGGATTCGAATTGGTACAGAGGAGGGAGGTGTGGAGATATTTCTAGCGCGGTTCCGGAAATAACGCACTGGCAGTCTTGCAGCATGTCTTTCAGAAGCGGCCAAGCGAACCTGATGGCTTTCTTTTCTTTATACTTGGACAGGATTGCTGCCACATCCGCCGACTTGTCGATCCACGCCCAATATGGCACTGGCAGGATCGCATCATATTCACCACGTTTAAGGTCGGCATAAGTCCCCTCACCTTGGGCCGCTAATGCGTTTTCAAACAACGATATGATTTCTCCGTAGGCACCGGTTTCTTTGGATAGTTTTATAGAAACTTGATCCTTGATCGTATCGATGCACGCATGCGCATCGTCCATGACGAGTGAACCCACTTCCTGCGACTTCGCTCGTAGGCCGAACTTGGTCAATCCGTTGAAGAAAGTCTGGATTGATGTAATTAGAATGGCATTTGAATTCACGAACGAGTCCGGTAACTGACCATCGATAGTTTCAGTCGTAACGCCAAACTGCGCAGCCTGTTCTTCGGTCTGGGCGATCAGGAAATTGTTAGGGCAAAGATATAGAACAGGACCTAAGCCTTCATTGAGCTTTGCCTGAAGGATCAACAGACCGATCAGTGTCTTCCCCTGCCCCGTGTGGAGCTTCAGGATCACGTCATTTTTACTGCGATGATTCTCTTGCCACTCGTTCAAGATGGCGATCTGCGCCGGTCTAAGCGGACCCTTGTCGCTGGCCCGATCTAGAGATTCATAGATAACCTTCGGATCAACTGACTTTTTCTTCGCGGTTTTTCCAAGTTTCTTCTTGAAATCAACCATACCGTCCGTCTCCAAGACTGGTGGGTCGACAGCATAGCCTGATTGCCGAGTCGTAGTTCGCGAGCGATCAGAATGTCATGACCCTACACTACCTTACGGTAGCGAATGATATTTTGGCGGGCTACACCGGTTCCGCCCTGGATCGTTCCTGGCCCAAATGTCCCGATCCACCTGCTCACCTTCGCAGATCGCCTCCAGGACAGCCAACAGATGCTCCCAAGTGATATCGGAAGGCGAATACGGTTGCCCTGATTCCGTCTCGACAACCGCCACAATCGCGACCTCTCTTATAGCGTTTTGGTGACCGCCGAAGGTGTACATTTGGTCAGGGGGGTATTTGAAGAATCACGTGATCAATCATTGACGCCCCAACGCAGCCTGGCACTCCTCGACCAACGCCGTCATCCGCCCGTCCCCGGGAGCAAGCCGCTGCGCTCGCGTGGCGCACGCCACCGCACGGCGGCGAAGGCCCAGTTCGCGACACACGCCTGCCAAGTTCGCCCATGAGGCGACATAGCCTGGGTCAAGAGACACCGCCCGGCGAAACGCCCTGTAGGCGCCAAGAATATCGCCCATACGCACATAGGCGACACCCGCACTGTGCCACGGCGTAGGATTGTCTGGCTCACGCTCGGACGCGTGGTTATAGGAGTCAATGGCTTGCTGATATTGACCAAGCTTAAGAAGTGAGTTCGCACCATTGAACGCGGCCATGAACCGTTCTGGCTTCAGCTCGTGAGCGCGTCTGAAACACTCAAGCGCATCCTCATCCCGGCCTTGGCGGCTATACAGCATCCCGAGGTTGTGGACGGCGACATAATGGTCGCCGTCGCATTCTATCGATCGCCGGTAGAAGTTCTCAAGACGCGAGTCGTCCCAACTCCTGTAGATGCCCTCCAAGCGTGGCCACACGTCGTAGCCGTCTTGCCGTTGGGCCCACGCTTCCTCAAATTCTGACGCAGCACCCACCAAGTCGCCGGCACCCTGCAGTGCGGCACCAAGCAGGTAGCGCGCAATGAACGACTGAGGATTGCTTCGTGCAAGCTCACACAAACGCGTCACGTCATTGATGGCCGGTCCCTCTGTTGCACCAAGAAGTCGCTGAACCTCTTCTCGATCTTCCTGGTCGGCGTTCGGATAGATCACAGTGTACGGTTCTTCGATAGCCTTCTGCTCTCTCTCGGCAAGAGCCAACCGCCTTTCAATCTCTGGGTCGCCGATCCACTCAAGGCCAGCCGCAGTCTTCCGCCAAAGCCGAGGCTGCTCCACGTAGTCGATCAGTCCGGCCTCGATGACGGCGAAAATGGCTACTGCCACCCGCTCGATCCTGATGATGCCCAGCTTGAACCTCCGGGGCTCCTCCGGGTCGAAGGCAGCACCGATCCTAATGCGTCCGGTCCCTGCAATGCTGTGCTGAACGTGCTCCAAAGACGCGTGGACTGCTGAGTTCGAAAGGGTGCCGTATAACCGTCCCAACGGTTGATAGATCTTCTTCGCCACAGAGATCGACTTTGGACCACGTAGTTCTTCCTGAAGGAATCTCATCAGCGTCTTTCCGGAGCGGTCAGACACGATGTGGTATCCAACACATACAGCCTCGACTGCCTGCCGGAGAACGCCGTCGCTTGCGAGGACCGAGCCGCCTCGAATCGTTCGCAGCGCCACGAACGTAAGGTTCAAGGCTTCGTGAAACAAGAAGAAGGCCTGCTCCACATAGGGCGGCTTGGCGGAAGAACGATGGAGCCCGACAGCATTAACTGCCTCGTAGGTGCGGGAGAGATGGTCGACGATGGCATTCACGTCGGACCCAAAGGCACGATCGAAATGCTGCGTCGTCTCGACTTGGTGGATATCGATGGTCTTTCGGAGTACACGCCGAAAGTCCTTCGCCATTCGCTTCACACCACGTGAGTAGTCCCGAGCATCAAAACTGATGTCCACGTCCCCTCCTCCGCGAGTGTCTACGGTCCCCGGTTCGGCGACGAGAGCCGAGGAACGTTGACACCCTCTACCGTAGTCCTCATCTTCCCCGTCTGGGGTCGCTCCCCGGCGGGTGAGAGTGGCTCGCCCACCGCTCCGCAAGGCGAGCCTCGAAGGTCTACCTGCCTTCAATTTCGTCCAGCCGCGCATTGGCCACCCAGATCCGCGCCCGGCACCGCAACAAACCGGCACTGCACCAACCGAGTCGCTGGCGATCTCCGCCGGCTCGTTTCCGACCCATAGCTTCCGTGCTAGCGGGGCCGTCAGCCCCCCCGCTGGTTTCCTTGGCCTGCCGGACGTGTTCACGCCCGCCTTCATTGCCCGTTCCGAAGTCACCGCAAATGCGTCGTCCACAACGGTTTCCTGTCCGTATGGGGACTTCCCTACCTTCAGCCCGGCCCCGACCCACTGATTCCCGGTTGAATGATTGGCGCTCATAGATCTTCTGAGTTGAACGGGAAATTCTCAGTATGCAACCCCATTTTTCGGTCCAGGATCGGATCTGGAATAGAACCGTTGGCGGTGGTCGGATATCGATGCATCACTAATCAGTTTGCGGTTGTCCCAGTCTTGTACAATCCTCGCTAATATGACCGAAGATGAACGACAGAACATGCTTAGAACGGTAACCGAGAGCCACGCGAGCCTGTCCGAGGCCGCCCTCAAGTTACGCCGTCACCTACCCCCGAAAGCTCCGGCGCTCAAGACAGCGATAAAGGCCGAGCGTGGGGCCTTTCACCTGAAACGCACACTGCACCAACTCATTGTGAAGGATCTTGGACACGTCAACGAGGGCAAATCGTTGCTCGAAGGGCGCCGGGTCGGGCGTGATCGATGAGTTTGGCCAGGGCAGGCCGGTCGAAGCGCTTACCCGAGACGATGTCGGTGAAGACGCGAATGGCGCCCGCCTCAATGAGCCGGTCGTGCTGGGCGTCGGGGTTCTGGTCGTGGGTCGAGACGCGAGCGTAACCCAGGGTGTCGCCGACGCGGGTCGGTGCCACCGTCTCAATATCGTTCGATTCCAGGACGGTTTCCGGGTGCATACTTTGAGTTCCGTTCAAGGGATTCGAGACCGTCTCTTTACTCGTCTATTTATTCTGAACGGTCTCGAAACCGGAACCATCGTTTTTGGGACGCGCCAATGGCTTCCCGACGGCTTGTATCAGCATCGGACCAACGCCTGTCCGTTGAACCTCTATCCCTGGAGGACCGCGCTTAACGCTCGACGCCGAAAGCGACCCTTAGAGTAATCCTACGAACAAACCTTGCGATGACCCCTCAAAGCTGCACATCGCACGCAAAAGGTAAAGGGATCCTCTCAAAGACTGAAACAAGCCAAAGAAGCTCTGCGAAAATAGATCGAAAAAACTCATCTCAATGTCGGGAGATTAGCGACTGGGTTGAGGTGTCCCGGTAATCCAGCGAAGGCTCGTCAGACGAATTGTCATCGCTTGCTCGCTGACACCGAATTGCTGAGCCAGTTGAGTGATGGCGGTGTCAAGATCCAGATCAGGGTCGCGATCAAGAACGCACTGCCGGAGGAGGTCTTCCGGCATCAACAACGTCGCAGCAAACTGATTCGCCTCGACCTCCTTCGGATCGTCCTCGGCTGCCGCGTGAAGGCTTCGGTAGTGCCGATCATTCCGCCGCCCAGGGATCGACGACCTCGACTCCTGTGCCTTGGAAATCTCGCACGTTCCGCGTAACGAGGACGGCACCGCGCGAGCGCGATATGGCAGCGATCTGGCAGTCGGCCGCGGCAATGGGCCGACCCGCTTGACGTCGGCTCGCAGCAATCTCCGCGTAGGCTCGGGCCGCAGCGCTTTCGAACGGCAGAATTCGCTCAGCGAAGCCAAGGTCGAGCCACCGACGCATGGCCGCCTCCAGCGCGTTTCGTCGTTTGCCCGCCGGCAGGATCGCGACGCCGAAACGCAACTCCGCCTCACTGACCGCTGTCAGATACATCTCTGTCGCGTCGCGCTCGGCAATCCACGCAGCGACGGTGGGAGTCGGCACGGGCCGCATGAGTTCAGACGCGACATTGGTATCTATGACAAGCATACGGGCCGCTCAGGAGAAGTCTGGAGGCTCGCGCATTGGACCGCGCGGGGGAAGTTCGAGTTCCGCGCCGCCAAGGGATGCGAAGCACTCGCGGGTGAACGTCGCGAGGTTTCGAGGACCGGCACGACCACCGTTCACCGCGTCGCGCAGGATGATGCGTACCTCTTCTTCCATCGAACGGTGATGCTCGGCGGCGCGCACGCGCAGGCGCGTCTTCACCTTGTCGTCGAGATTGCGGATCGTGATGCTCGCCATTGGCCGTGCCTCCTTATGAGACGGGACATGTTCAAAACACTACGGCATGCTTGCAGTGCAATCAAGTTTTTACATGATCCGACCGCCCACTGCGCCGCTGCGGCGGCGTTGCCGGCGCGGATGCTGGACAGGCCGGTCATCAATTGCCGGGCGCGGCGTTCCCCGACGCCGAAGAGTTGCTCGACGTCCAGGCGGTCCAGGCGGATCGCGTCCATGTTGCCGAGCACGTCGAAAATTTCCGGAAGTCAATGAAACCACACAAATTGGAGAGGCAGTGAGAATCTCCCCCACTTACTCCACGTACGGGAGCGAACCGGCATTATATGATTTCCCGGATATTTCTTGGTCGGTGTCAATGAACGATAAAGGACATTATCATTCATATATGCATACATCTGGACTCTCGGGGGCCACCGCTCTCTAGGAGTCTGTCGGGAATTGGCTCCCTCGAAGCAAGAATCAACAACTTGCGAGCCATCCCTGGTCTGTAAGTTGTTGATTCTTGCTTGCAGACTTCTTATTCCCGACAGGCTCCTAGGGCGGCCTGCCTGCACCTTCTCGACCGTCAGGTCATCGTCTCTCAGGGTATGCAAGCGACTGACACCCTGCTTCAGTATTCGATTTATCGTTTTGGGGATATAGCCTTGATCAAGACACCGCTGAACGGATCGGTAATAGCCTCGGGGGTCACCCAAAAGCGGCCAATGAGGGTCACCTGAAAACCGGCCAACGGAACTGAGGCCCGGGACATTGACAACGGCGGTAAGCCGAATAGGCTTCCGCCGGTATGAGCAATGTCTTGAGCACAGAAAAGAAACAACAAGTTATCGCACTGGGAAGGCTCGGATGGCCGCTACGGCGGATCGAGGCTGCGACCGGTGTGCGTCGGGAGACGGCAGGGTCCTACCTGCGAGCGGCCGGGATCGCGGTGCGGCCACCCGGGGGCTGGGGGAAACGGGCGCCGTCAAAACCGGCCAATGGGGTGACCACCGATCTTGAGGCGACAAACCCCTCTATAAAGGGGCTCTCCAAGCCGGACATTTCAAAACCGGCCAACGGGGTGACCACCGACTCTGGGAGCCTCGATCTGTCCAAGCTGGATCTGCCCGCCACCCCAGAGCCGCCCTCTGCCAGCGCCTGCGCACCGTATCGGGAGATCATCGAACTGAGTTTGAGTCGTGGCCGCAATGCCATGTCCATCTGGCAGGATCTGGTTTCGGATCACGGTTTTTCGGGCAGCTATCAGTCCATGAAGCGTTTCGTGCGCAAACTGCGTGGATCCCAGCGGCCCGGAGCGGTGGGAATCATCCAGACCGGACCTGGGGAAGAAGGACAGGTCGATTACGGTGATGGGCCGATGGTGCGCCATCCGAAGACGGGCAAGTACCGACGCACCCGGCTGTTCGTGATGACGTTGGGCTACAGCCGTAAATCGGTCCGACTGCTCCGGTTCCGCTCCAGTTCCCGAATCTGGGCCGAGCTGCACGAGACTGCGTTTCGCCGGCTTGGGGGCAGTCCCCGATGCATCGTCCTGGACAACCTTCGCGAGGGCGTGATCGATCCGGATTATTACGATCCGACTCTGAATCCGCTGTTTAAAGATGTTCTGGCTCACTACGACGTGGTGGCCCTACCCTGCCGGGTTCGGGATCCCGATCGTAAAGGGAAGGTCGAGTCGGGTGTCGGACACGCCAAGAAAACCCCTCTGAAGGGAGTCCGCTTCGAGAGTCTGGAGGAGGCGCAGGCCCATCTGGACCGATGGGAAACCCGCTGGGCTGATACGCGCATCCACGGCACGACCAAACGGCAGGTCGCCGCCATGTTCGACGAAGAGAAGCCGTCACTGCTCCCACTGCCGGTGGAACCGTTCCGCTACTACCAGTACGGGGACCGCGTCGTCCATCTGGACGGTTGCGTGGAAGTGGAGGCTGCCTATTATAGTTTGCCTCCCGGCTGGATCGGACGCGCCGTCAAAGTGCAGTGGGATACGCTCCACGTCCGGATCCTCGATCCAGAGACCCATCAGCTACTACGCGAGCATGTCGGCCAGAAACGGGGCGGGTACCGTGTCCGTCCCGAGGACAATCCGAAAACGACGCCGGTGACCACCGTTCAATTGCTTGCCCGGGCGGCTCGTGCCGGAGATCACATCGGCGAACTGGCCAAAGCCATCCATCTCCGCCAGGGTGAGGCGGCCATCCGCCGTATCCTGGGCCTGTTCTCCCTGGCCAAAAAATACGGTGTCTCCGCCGTCGAGGATGCCTCCGCCGCGGCACTCGAACTCCACGTCCATGATTACCGTTTCGTCCGCCGCTATCTGGAACGGCGGCCTCCACTGACTCTCCGCCAGGTCGACCCCCTCATTCGCGAACTGACCCAGTATCGCGATCTCATCAACCTCAAGATTCAGGAGCAAGAACAACAATGAACCTCATCGAACTCCAAAAAGCGCTGCGCCAACTCCGCCTGGGCGGCATCGCCGAAGTCCTGGAAACCCGTCTCCATCAGGCACAGTCCGAAGCCATGGCTCCCATCGACCTGATCTCCTCTCTGGTCTCGGACGAACTGGCTCGCCGCAGTACCCGGCTGCTGGAACGGCGCAGAAAACAGGCCCAGTTCCGCGATCCCCAGAAGACACTCCAGGACTTTGACTTCACCTTTAACAAGAAAATGAATCGCGGTCTGGTCTTCGATCTCGCTACTGCCACCTTCATCGCCCGCCACGAAGATGCGCTGTTTCTCGGTCCACCCGGCACTGGCAAGAGTCATCTGGCCCAGGCGATCGGTCTGGCCGCCATCCTGCAGGGCTATCGGGTCCTCTATCGTGAAACCCACGCCCTGCTCGACGACATCGCCGAAGCCACTATCGACGGTAACCGCAGGAAACACATGGAATCGCTCGCGACCGTGCCCCTGCTGATCATCGATGATCTGGGAATGCGTAAGCTCCCCCCGACCGCCGCCGAGCAACTGCTCGAGATCGTGATGCGACGTTACGAACGTACCAGCACGCTGCTGACTTCGAATCGTCCGGTCGAGGACTGGGGGAAGCTATTAGGGGATAGTGCCGCCGTGACTGCCATGCTCGACCGCCTCCTCCATCATGGCCACATTCTCAAGTGTGGCCCACGGAGTTGGCGTACCAAAACAGGCTTGCCCGATCACGGCAAGTCGCGGTAAAACAACCTGGTCCCGGGCCGCCTTCATTGGCCGATTTTGAGGTGACCTTCGTTGGCCGGTTTTGGGGTGACCCTTGAGGTTCTACGGGGTCGCGGGCCTTCTGCGACACCCCGACAGGGGGGTGATGATGCTCATCAATCTGCCTGATACCCTTGATAGGGGTAAACTGAGGAGCCATGCAGCGTAAACAAGGGTGTGGTTCCCATCGGTGAAGCCTTGGTCCAATCTGCCCGGCCGACGCCAAAACAACTCTCATCGGCCTCGATCTCGCCGGTACTGAAATGAGTTTAGAAGATATAGACAGGGAGATATCAATGATCAAACCTCCGACCTCCAACGATGAACGTAAGAGGGTCATCAAGCGCACCGTCTCTGCCTCGATGTTTCACCGCCTTGGGGACGAGTTGATCAAAGATCCTCAAACTGCTTTCTGTGAGCTGGTAAAGAACGGCTTTGACGCAGATGCTACAGAGGTCCGTATAAGCTTCCGAAAAGCCAGAAAAAAGGATGGCACTATCTCGATCCAAGACAACGGTACGGGAATGACGAAACAAGATGTTGAGATCAAGTGGGGCCGAGCCGGAGGAGAAAACAAAGCACGCGAGCGATACAGCCCCCAGTTTAAGCGCCCAAGATTAGGCGCAAAAGGAATCGGGCGTTTTTCCCTGTCAAAACTTGGCAACAGTGTCAAAGTAATAACTCGCTCGCCGGGAAATCCGCTACAGTTGGTTTTCTCTGAGAATTACGCGAACTTTACTGATGACAAAGATTTCAATGAAATGGACATTTCTTACAAAGAAGGAAGTCCTCGGAGAGAGTTTAATTGTGGGACGATCCTCGAAATTTCCGATCTCCGTGAAGCAGATCGGTGGGGAAAGCAAGCAATTAAAAAAGTACAGAACATACTTCGCCATCTCATTGCTGCGGAGCGGAAGGATCAGAACTTCCGTATCCTATTTGATTGTTCAGATTATCCAGATATCTCAGGTCCACTTACGAATCCAATAGCTGGGCAGGAGTCGCACCGAATCGATTTTAGGATAGATAGGCACGGTGCCTATGTGTGTGAAACCAGAGTTAACGGCAAGATCATCTCAAAAAAGAAGGAACAGAGAGAAGCTCCTTTATGTGGTCCAGTTGAAGGGGTCTTAAAGTACTACCAGCAAGGATTGAAGCGGGAAGACCGCACGTTGGCCGGTGGTAGTGAAGAATCTCACATGGGAATCAAAGTTTATAGGGATAACTGCCGGGTTCTTCCCTACGGAGGAGAATCGGATGATTGGCTCCAGATAAAAGAAAAAAAAGCTCGTGCAGGAGGAAAATACTACGTTACTCCTCGACATGTGGCTGGATCGATATACATCTCGGCAAACGACAATCCCGATCTGAAAGATGCTACGAACCGCGAGGCTGGCATAATTGGGAACAGCACATTCGAGACCTTTCAAGCCTTTGTTCAAAGCCATGTTGCTGTACTGAACACACTGTTGGAACAGGAGACACGCTCTGAGTCTCAGAAACAAAAACGCCAGATAGTAGAGAAGATACTTGATACGGCTGTGAAATGTCTGAATCGCCAGGAAAGTGAGGCCTATGGAGACTATGTGGAGCGCCTGGACCGGAGTAAGAAGGGGAAATCCGGCGAGACAAGCGAAAATCATGAATCCGTTGTAATTGATTTGAAGCCCCGGTCAAAAGAGGAATGGAATTGTAACGATTGCGAGGTACGCTGGAGAGTCCTCAAAGGGACAACACCTAGTGCTTGTATGGAGTTCGCTGTCAGTCGAAGTGGCGATCTCCGGGATGTCGAAGGATGTGGTAGTAGAAACATTGGAAAGGCAAAACACGCAGAGCCTAAACCAGCGAGCCCACTCACGTCCATAGTCTCGGGTGAATACGCCCTCATTACAGGGAAGCGGTTAAAGGTAAGAGTAGATGAAAATATGGGTGAGAATGAAGATGAGTTCTTTTTCGATGCGAGAGAGATTGTTGTGAATGGCAATCACCCTGCCTACAACCTTGCAGCAAAATTGGATCGTGTTGAGAGATACGAGATCGGAGTATTTGTCCCGGCTCTTACGGTCCATATAACAAAATGTGTCTGCTTCGCTTGGGCTGAACTGCACTTCAAGGAAACTAAGAACTGGGATGATTTCAAAGATCGATACGACGAGTTGCGGGATAGCATCTGTGAGGCTGTGGGGCAGGAGTTGGGTTTTAAGAGACCACCACTGACTACGGCGGCTCAAAGCCTGTGACTACCATCGGCCTTCGCCCCAGGCTCACTACCACCAGCGACCGGAACGTGTCAACAAGTTTGAGACACCTGCATTCGGAATTTAAGCTACCGTAGGCGACTCTGCGGGCGGGTTGATCCACACTTTGTCCGGCGGCCCAGCCACAGGCTGATCGTCGACGGTTTCTCCACATGGCGGTCGAGGCGGATCATTGGAACGGAGTCTTGAGCGTGGCTCGGGAAGGCTATCAGGGGTGGGTCCCTGTACCTTTTCTGAGTGACTTCGCGTTACGTGCGTATTCCGGACGATCGTGATCACTGATTCCGGGCATCATGATCACCGATTCCGGCGATCATGATCACCCGTCGGTAGCGAAGTTTAGACCTGTTAGGTTCTTCCTTGAAAAAGGAGAACTTGATGGGAACAAGACGGCTATCGATGAGACAGTTACGCGAGATTCTACGACTCAAACACGAACAGAAACTCAGCCACCGGGCCATCGCCCGAGCCTGCCGAGTGGGAGTAGGGACGGTTTCGGAGTACGTCCGACGGGCGGCACGTGCAGGGTTGGAATGGCCGCTGCCTGAGGAACTGGACGAGGCCGCGCTTGAAGCGCGGCTGTTTTCCAGCGCGGGACCGGGCTCTCGGGAACGGGTGGTTCCAGATGTCGAGCGGATCCACCAGGAGTTGAAGCGTGTTGGAGTCACCCTCCACCTGCTCTGGGAAGAGTACCGGGAAGCGAATCCAAAGGGATATGCCTACAGCCAGTTCTGTGTGATCTACGGGCGGTGGGCCCAGAAACTGAAGCCCTCGATGCGGCAGGTGCACCGCGCCGGCGAGAAGACCTTCATCGACTTTTCCGGCAAACGGCCAGAACTGACGGATCCGCGGACGGGCACAACTAAACCAGTCGAGTTGTTCGTGGCCGCGCTGGGCGCCAGCGGTTATACCTACGCCGAAGCGACACCGAGCCAGAAACTCGCCGACTGGATCGGCGTACATATTCGCATGGTGGAGTTCTTCGGCGGATCGAGCCGGATCTGGGTTCCCGATCAACTCAAGAGTGCCATTACCCTGTCCTGCCGCTACGAAGCAGGAGTGAATCGCACCTACCAGGATGAGGCAGAACATTACGGCGCCGTTGTCATTCCGGCCCGGCCTCGGAAACCCAAAGACAAAGCAAAAATCGAAGCCACGGTCCTTCTGGCACAGCGTTAGCTCCTGGCCAGAATCCGGAATCACACGTTCTTCAGTCTGGCGGACTTGAACGGGGCGTTTCGAAAGTTGCTGTTGGAACTGAACCAGCGGCCGATGCAGAAGCTTCGCGTGTCCCGCCTGGAACTCTACGAAAGGCTGGATCGACCGGCCCTACAGCCACTACCGACCGATCGGTATGAACAGGCCGAGTGGAAGGGCTGTCGTGCCAATATCGACTACCACGTGACCGTGGATCACCATCCCTACAGCGTGCCCTACCAGTTGATCCAGGAAACCCTGGAAGCGCGTTACACCGCCTCGATTGTCGAGGTCTACCACAAAGGCCGGCGCGTCGCCTCTCATCCTCGCCGCTACGATCACCAACCGTCGACTCTGTCGGAACATATGCCCAGTTCCCATCGAGCCCATGCGGCATGGACACCATCCCGGCTGATCCGTTGGGCGGAGAAAACCGGCTCTCAGACCGGCCGACTGGCCGAGGAGATGATAAAACGGTGGCCCCATCCTGAGCAGGGGTACCGCTCCTGCCTGGGATTGATGAGCCTGGGACGCCGCTACGGCGCCCAGCGGCTCGAAGCCGCCAGTGCCCGAGCACTTCGCTTACAGTCCTATAGCTACCGAACCGTCAAAAACATCCTGTCCTCGGCCCAGGACCGTTTGCCGTTCGAGGATTCCGAAACCCTACCCACGCCCCATCACGACAACATTCGCGGCGCCGCCTATTATGCGGAGCCAGAGGAGAGCACACATGCTAATGGAACAAACCCTGGAGAAGATGAACCAGATGAAGCTATCGGCCATGGTCGAAGCCCTCGAGCAGCAACGCCGCTCGAATCAGTACACGGATCTGAGTTTCGAGGAGCGTCTGGGCCTTCTAGTGGATGAAGAATGGACGGCCCGGGAGCACCGTAAGCTCACCCGGCGTCTGCGCGTGGCCAAGCTGCGCTACAGCTCTGCATCGCTGGAAAACGTCGACTTCAAACATCGTCGCAGTCTGGACCGTTCCCAAGTCCTCGCTCTGGGCTCCTGCGGGTGGATCCGGGACCGGCACAATCTGATCATTTCCGGTCCGACCGGCATCGGGAAAAGTTTTCTGGCTTCGGCTTTCGTCGAACGAGCCTGCCGGCGCGGTTTCAATGCCGCCTACGTCCGAATGCCCCGGCTCTTGCACCAACTGGCGGTCGGCCGTGGCGACGGCTCCTACGCTCGTGTTCTGGCACGGCTGGCCAAGACCGATCTGCTGGCCATCGACGACTGGCTCCTGGTCCCGCTACGCGATGCCGAACGCCGGGACTTGATCGAAGTCGTCGAGGAACGGAGCGAACGCTCCGCCATCTTGATCGCCAGCCAGCTCCCGGTCGCCGACTGGCACGGCGTCATCGGCGACCCGAACCAGGCCGACGCCATCTGCGATCGCCTCCTCCACAACGCGCATCGCATCGAACTGAAGGGACGATCCATGAGACAAACCAAGGCTGCCCCGAAACCCTCTTCCAAGGAGCCGGCATGAACCCCACCTGGCGACGAGGTAGTCCAACTCGGACTGGCGTCCGATCGTCGCGGATACGCGATCCTGGCGCGAAGGATTTTCAGGAATTCAGTAAGGACGGGACGAAGAATGAGAAAGAACCTAAAAAACAAACCAGTGGCCTGTGGAAAATGATGGGCTATGGAAATCCACAAAAAACGTGGATTCCCACAGCCCTGGAAAAGCCTGCGGCTTTCCCACATTTACACACAGGCCCGGCGATGAATATCAAGATTATGGAAGCATTCAAAACAAGAATCGTGGACTTCGGGAGGTCTAAACTGAGATCCTAACCCTCACTTCGCTACGGCGGGTGATCACGATGCCCGGAATCACTGATCATGATCCCGGAACTGGTGATCACGATCAGCGGAATACGCAACCAAACGCTTAGTACACGCATCCAAGGAGTCCGTGCCTGCGGTGTAGGCCTGTTTGAATTCGTTCCCCAGATCATCGGCCGACTTCAAAAAGGGCCCGCCATTCGCCGCTTGATCGTAGGCCCAGTCGAGCCCCTTCATGATGCTGGCTTGGTCGATTTTCAAGATCCCCCCATCGATCGTCTTCTTCCTGACCATCCGTGTTCCTCTTTCCACGCAACAAGGTCACCCTGGATGTGGCGGTACTGCCGCCAAAGGACGTAGTGATCCGACCGTTCGGGATCGCCATATTGCCCAGATCCGCAGCAATGGCCGCATGGCCTGGCAAGTGGCTGCGGGGTACAACCAGCGCAGCCGAATAGAAACGGAGATCGGCCGCTGGAAGAGCAGCGCTGACAGCCAATTGCGGCAGTAAAGGCCTGGCCGGCGAGGTGGAAAAGCTCGTTGGGCAGGTCCTCATATCATCACATCGCGGGGTTTGGACGCCCGTTCAGTTCAATAACCCACAGCAGGCCGTACCCTTCTCCCAGGTTCAACGCATTGAATTGCATCTAGATTCCGCGAGTCGGGTATCGTGACAGCGAGCCGGGCGCTGGCGTACCCCCGGCCCAGTCGAGTTCAGCCTCGCTCTCATCTAGCAGCATGGGCATGGCACCACCCATCGCAACTGCAAGTTTGGGATACTCCCGAGCGAAGTCGGCATCGAACTCATCTTTGACGAGATCAGGTAGAGCTTTCGCACGATGACAGGCTACCGAAGTTCCTGCAATACCCCAGTTGTCGTCCACCAGACTCTTTACCATTGGAAGATCGCTGCCGCCACCTGTTAGTACCAGCATCAGGCCACGGTCCTTGGCTGCCTTGGCCCAGCTTGGATGAACCTTGCTCAAGAGATCACGTATCTCCTGCCGAATATTCGTCGAGAATCTAGCAACTCCATCTGTAGCCAAGAACTCTTCTTTTGTCAGAGAGACCTTGTCATCATTCGCGAGTACTTCAGTAATCTCACCTATTTCAAAGAGTCTTTCCTTGAGTTGACGGACACCGTGACGCCAGAGTCCGTCGCTCACTCGTTGTCGTAAAGTGGGATCAGCGCCGAGATTCGCTCTGTTGAGCAGCTCGGCGACAAGAAGTGAGTCCAGGGTATCCCCTGCTTGCCTGATGGCCCCGCCGCAGGGTTTGACCGGAAAGGCCTTTCTTAGTTGTCTCTGATCAAGATTTTGGGTGGTCCAGAACAGCGAGAAATCGGTGGTTCCTGCTCCAACGTCAACGACCAACATCAGTTCACGAGCTGGCCGGTCCGCCCATACCCGACTGGACGCCGCCGCCAGCGGCTCTAGTATTCCTCCCCATTGACCCGATGACCATGCTGTCTTAGTGTTCTCCCGGGCTAGAAGCCACATCAGCCGAGAGTTAACTTTGGCCGCCTGATTCAGGGCACTCTTCAGATCGGTTGCGCGGATTCCCTCTTTCCACTTACCGTGGAACGTGTCAGCCAAAAGCTGTGCTCTAACGAGGTTCTGCGAAAGAAACTCGGTGGCCCATCGCCGCTGTTTTTCTTCCCACCACGGCAGCGTGAATCTCCTCCTGATGTAGCGAGTGCCAACTTTTGTTTCAAGCTCAGTTGTAGCCAGATCAGTCATGTAGGCCAGATAGAATGTAATCGCGTCTTCGTAAGTAAGTCTCACGGATGTGGGGTTAACGTCGGGTTCCAGATATCGCCTTTCTGCGCCGCTGTCTGGCACTTGGCTGATTTCTTGTTTCAGAGAATCGAGCCGCCGCCGCCTTTGAACACCGGAATGCTCCCAATTCATCCCCCTGCGAATAGCTTCGGCCCCAGCAAAGACCCGACCATCGTCGTCGATCCAAACGGACGAACTCATCGCATAGACCGAATTGTCGAGGTCACCGTCCATCTTTCCCAATGGGATCTCATGGAACTCAGGTTCTTCAGAATTAGTCGCTGAAAAAGCCTTGGACTTGGCTGTGCCGAAGTCTAAACACAAGAGCCACTCCGGTTTCGGGGACTTGCTGAAACCCAGGACGGTCTTGTCGATACGTACCTGGTCCACTTGCGTGGCAGAACTCGTGTCCGGCGGTGCGGGTTGTTTCGTCACGACCGGTTTCCCAGAGTCTTGTTCTGGGGCATGAATTGTTTCAGGTGTTTCTCTAGGAGCCGATGTGGAATCCCTCCGCTCTCTGCGCCAGTCCTCAATTATGAGTCTGAGCGCCGCGCGTTCCGAAGCAGAAACTAAACTCTCATACCTTGAGTATCTCCCTCGCGCGTCCGCCTCAAGCCGCTCAAGCAGGCTGAGGAGTAGTGTTTCTGCGGCTGCTTTGTCCATCGTTCGTGATCTCCAATCCCAGATTGCGTTTAGTCTGCAACCGGTTCTACAAGTGCCTTTAGCACGATGTGTGGCACCCCGTCCTCGCTAATGCGTTCAACCAGCGGACTCACTATACGCACTCGCCTATCAGGGATGCCGCCGCCTCTGATTTGATGCTCAAGTGGACTGAACTCGACCTCGTCTCCTACGTCACCCCTAGCACGAAGAGACCGGCGTTTCAGGGCAAGTGCCATCCTGTTCGAGAAAGCATCGGCCAGACCCGTAAGGGTCGAAAGAGATCTGACTGAATGGGGCAAGACAGTACTGACCTCCGGGAGCACCCCGGTCTGAACCACATTGGACGCCGCCGAAAGCCGGTCAGTTTCGATCAGGAGTTCCGCAAGGACCTTGTCCATGGACCATTCCTGGCTCTCCGCTGCACTTGTGCTTCTCCTTCTGGACGACACTCCCGCCAAGCGATCGCGAACGTCCCGGCTTAGCCCTGGTGTTGTAGTCGCGATTTCGCGACAGACTTCTTCGGCTCTCTTCCTGGACCCCAACGCAGTGCCCAAGGTCCTGCGTAGCGCGTCGTCGGTGACACCGAATTTGGCGATCAGCAGAATGGACTCCTGCAAATCGTTCTGCAACTGAACAATCGCATGCGAAGATTCGCACAGATCAACCCAATCGCTGGTGTCGAACCAATCCTGGGCAACTAAGAGAGCCTCGTAGGTCCTGTCATCACCGGCGTAGGAGAAGCTGGTCCGAACGATTCCGTGAATGAGCTTGGCGATCTGGTGTGTGACGTCACGTTTGATCACAATGCTTTGAGGAAGGCCTGTATCGTGAAACGCGCGGCGCACCAACAGGCTGAGTGCCCGGGCGACGTTGTCACCTAGCGGCTTGTGCGATTCCAGCAGTATCGTCGTGAAGAGTTCCAGTATTCTCTTCAGCCTGCGCCCAACGCTATCTCCGGGTTTCTTGGTCTCGAAGTTTGTGACTTTGAACGCTTGTTGAAGTGTGCTGAGTGCGGCACTGATATCCGCTGAGAGCGTAATGACTCCCTCAAGGCATTCTTTTCGGATGTTTTCGCCAGACTCCTCTTGAACGGCCGCTTTGGCAAGGTAATCAACGTACCAGGGGCTTCGGACTGCACGCCAGGTTCGAGCGGCATATTGCCGGTCGTTCCGATCTTTTAGTTGATGCAGATCAGGTAGTTGATCCGTAATCGACTGCTGTAAGAGTTCATCAATCTGCGGCCTGAGCCTTTTGACGACAGCTGCGGCACGTTCAAGTGTCGCTGCGGCAAGGAGTGGTTCGTGACCTTCGTTGCCATCCTTTATAGGGTGTCCACGCTCAGGGAGTCCTACTGCGGCACCGAGCGGTTGGTGACCTTCATTGCTATCCTTTATAGCCTGTCCAAGCTTATGGAGTCCTTCGTTGAACGAACTATTTCGAGCAGCCTCGTGAACCTGCTTCGCCTTGATCATCGAAACAAGGGCTGCGCGTTGCGACTGCGCGTCTGTGGCGGCTGCAAATTGCAGAAGCAGGTCGTTAATCGGTGTCATTGCATACCTGAATCCTGGACACCTATAAGTTGACGCCGTGACGTCTACTAGATAAGCGCATTGTCATTCAAAGGCAGGGACGCCCGCTCAAATATGTCGCCGGCTACTTGGACGTCCCGGCCGAAGGCTTCGAGGCCCGGCGGGGCACCTCGCTGGAATCCCGAGAAACCAGTTAACATTCAGCGAAAGCACGTCCGCTGCCAAACGGGTCCCTGCACCATATGTCGGTTGGCGGGCGTACTTAATACACGCAATCTGAGTGGGCAAACTCATCCAGGAGCAATAGCTCCAGCTTGGCTACAGATTCGTCCTGCTCCGAATTCCGGCCCCCGATCCGCATTGGTCCGCGGTGCTCTGTCGATACCATCCAATCGTTCGAGCGGAGCCACTCGGAGAAACGAAGCGCCGTGGTTGTTTCTCCCGGCTTGTCGAGTTGCGCCATCGATGGGTCGTTCAAGTCGAGGTCAATCACCCTTCCGTCGCTCTTCCACCGATTGGCTTCTTCTGGTAACCGCATCCTTACCTCCTGTTGATTTATTTGCCTCCTCCGCAGAATTTGTGGGCAGTCCAAAGGCCTGTGCGCACATAAGTAATTGAAACAAAGTACCTTATTCTTTTGTTCGACGGCGAATATTCCAGTACCCACTTCGGTCGGACGCCTACACCCGGTGCCCGGAGCCCCCGCCGGAGGCCCCGTTCCCCATCGCCCACACCAGCCGACACCGCGGAGCGCAGCCGAGGGTCAAGGCCGGCGCAGCCGCCGAGCTTGCGAGGGAAGCCTTGAGGCTTGGCGAGCACCGTGGTCTCCTCAAGCGGCGATGGTAGACGGTTTTACCCACAAATTCTGCGGAAGACCCCAAACTTGTTGACATCTTCCGGTTCATGGTAGCCGAGCGCCGGGGATATAGTGGTGTCGGCATCTATTCGAAGCTCCAGCCTGATCGGGTGGACAAACCCACCTCCACCGAAGAGTCCCGGTTCGACATCGAGGGCCGGTTCATCGCCGATCACTTCCAGACCGACCACGGGCGGTTCGCGGTTCTAAACGCCTATTCCCCAAAGGAAGCGGGAAGGACTGGGACAACAGTCGAGCCGACTATAAACTCGACTTCTATCGGGCGGTATTCGACCGGGCAACGGCTTCGGCACCGCTGCCCGGTCCTTGTGATCGGCGATTACAATACCGCGTATTGTAGAACGTTTTGAACTCCAACATCGGCCGCAATCGCCCCTTCACCCTGCAGTGGTCCTGCTCTACAACGTTGTTCAGGTATTGACAGCAACGAATCTTCACCGGGTTCCGCCCCGTATCCCTCACTTCCACTCTCCGGGCCGCGAGATGATGACAGCTTCGACAACCCCCTGAAGCTTGCGAATGCCGGTCTCGACTTCTGCATGGTGGTGAATCGATCCTGTTGAGTCCCATATGAGCGCGATGATGGTGTCGTAGCCAGAGTCTGGCGTCCGGTAGATCGCCGTGTCCGCAGCGATCTCCTCGATGAGCTTGGCGCGAGCTGCCTGTGTCGCCTCGCGCAGGTATTTCACCTCGATAATGAGTCGAAGTGCTGGTACCAGCAGGTCGGCCCTAGGATGCTTGTGCCCGAGGGACGGTAGATTTTCCTCGTCCTCCAAGCCCGGGAAAACGGGTCTCAGAACAGCCCAAGTCAAGCTCTGCACATGATACTCGTGCTGAATGTCCCAGTGCTGTGACGTGACGTCCTTGTGCTGAGTCTTCGGCTTGTCCTCCCACGGCCAGCGCTTCAGTGCCGCTGGGACTCCTTTGAGAAGTTTGACAACCTGGTCGACCGTGGGTTGCGCCAAATCAATTGTGGCCTCCATCGCGAAGATAGCGCGCAGCGCAGACTCGTAGAAAATCGCCCATTCAACATCGGGGCCATCGGGCGACATGATTACTTCGAATGCACGCTGATGTTCCTCAGGGTCCACGCGCCTCTGAAGCTTGTGTGCACAGGCAACGGCTAGTATCGGCGAAAGCGCGTTCCAAGTAAGGTCGTCGTCGTCGCCTACCGCATGCGCCAACTTGAAGAGATCGATGCGTTGTCGGTCCTGCTCGCTGTCGATTGCCTGCTCGACGATTTCCGCCAACCATTTCTGTGCTACAACGCTTCCGTGGGCCCGGATGCCGGCGGAAAGAGCTACACAGGCCAGCGGATCAGCCTCTAGGATCTTTGGCTGGCCCGGAACAAAGAACCGCCGGTGCTGCAGCCACTCGACTCCTTCCTCAAAGTACCGTTTCGCGCTGAGGTCCTCTCCCGAGGCATACACGATGGCGGCTTCGGCGACCGTCCTGTACTGCCGCAATCCGGCCGGCGCATTCCATGGCTGGCACTCATCAAGCACGCCGAGCCACATCCCAAGATGTGAGAGCATGGCTGATCTGCGAGCTTCCTCGAGTCGCGCTACAATGCGCTCTCGAACGAGATCGAGGGGAGTCGTGCTCATAGGAACCACGTCGTTCGCCCTATTCGCCCAACGATGGCCTCGTCGAGCCAGCCCGACACCGTACTCAGATCTCTCAACTCTTCGGCGACAAGCTGCGAGTACAAGACCGTGATCGGCAGCGGGGCCGGCAAGAAGCTCCGCCAAGAGTGGCAGGCGAAGGCAAAGGCCTGCCTTCCCAAGTACGTCAGGTCTCGAAACGATGATTCTCTATGGAGGCGCAAGAGCAATGGTGAAGGATGACCGTCGCCCGCCTGCTTTAGTTCACGTGCACCCTTTAGGCAGAGCAAGGCCTCTCGCCGCGATAGATGAACCATCAAACCGCGTGGGGGCGCTTTAATCCCTTTCTTTGTGCCTCGACCGGCAGGTGTCCCCTTTTCATTCTCATCAAAGAGCCGGAAAGGGTGTGCGTCAGCAACGTGGAGGAATGCATACTCTGCATGCGGAATCTCAAGCTCGGCCATGAGTGAGTGAACTGCCTGCGCCTCGATGTCCTTAACTGGCTTGAACGCATGGAAGACAAGACGAACAGGATCTCCCGTTGCCCACGCGAAGTCAGCTCGCACCTTCTGAACTGCAGAGCGCACTGCATCCAGCATGGCGCCGCCGTACTCGGAAAACGGGACTGCCCGCGTCCGACTCTCAAGCAGGTAGCATCCATCCCCCGAAAACACTGTCGTAATGCCGACGTACCGATCTCCAACGCCAAAGCGAGACCTGCGCTCGTGGTGACTGCCGAGACCGATGACCAACTCATGAGCGACCGTCTGGTCTGATGGCAACAACCACGGTACTCCGCCCAACTTCGCGTAGCAGGCGAGCCCGACGTTGTTCAGCGAGTAACCCAGTTGGGGAAGAGGCTGGTTCATCGTCTCGAAGTGCACATGTTGGACCGCGATGCCCTTAGCCAGAAAGAATGCCTTTGTTGTCAGATATGGGTTGTCGTCACCGATCAAAGCCTCCATTGCCTCTTCGGTTTGCACCAACGCGAGGTTCCACGTTTCGCCTCGATCCGTGATGTGCTCCACCGCCGTGATAGCAGATTGGCGATATTCAGCAGCAGAAGCGTTCCTTGCCACGAAGACATTCACATAAGGCTCCTCAAGGGAAAAGCGCCGCAGAAACCCCACGTCACTGCCATCAGAACTGGGAGCGCCCGCTTTCTGGTGAACGCCCTGAAGAAACTGCTTGACGAACTGTTCAACTCGTCCCTGCCGATCCTGTTGGCAGATGAGCGCGATGTTCAGCCGCTTTGGATTGAACTGATAGCGGTCGAAAGGCCCGTGCTGGTCAAGACCTCCCTGATTCCATCGATTCGTTCGGGTCCCGGTATCGAAGACAAGCGCAGGTTTCGATACAACCTCGTTTCTGGGGAACCTGCGGTGGTTAGAAATCAGGTTGCCGAATCCACCGACATGCCCGTCGAGCAATACAGGTTTCTGTTTCCGTAAGTACTCGGCTATCGAGCGAATCCGCTTGAGTTTCTCCTCGCCAGTCGAGAGCCGCCCCGCCGAGTTTCTCAGCTGTTCCAACACCTCACGCGTTGTCCTCGCCGCCGGAGACAATTGCGCGAGCACATGGGCAAGGACCTCCATGCGCGGCTCAAGCCGGGTCTCTTCCGCCGGAATCGTGAACCATCCCTCCTCGTGGTCCGCTAGGATCAGATCGTGTCCGTCTATTCGCTCAACGCATCCGGTGAGACGACCGGGGTTCGCCAACCGTGGGTCCCCAACAGACGCCGCGCGCCGCACATAAAATCCCTCGACCGAGACGCCTGCAGCGATTAGGTCACTGACTGACGTATCGATTTGCGGACGCGTATGGGAGTCGAGAGTAACGAACACCTGAGCTCTGCCACTTAAACGCTCGATGCGAACATTCATCTCGAAGGCGGCCTGAAACGCGATTCCGTTTGGCAAGGAAACATTGCGCGGCACGACCGAGCGTAGGAGGTTGTCGGTCGGTCGATTCGAAACGACGACCAGAGACCTCCGCCGTCTAAAGAGCTGTCGACCAGTTGCGGCAAAGTGCTCAACGAGCCACTCCGAGAGTCGCCACGCGAGCAGGTCCGTAACGTCACCGGCCTTGGTTTTTATTAGTTCGCCAGGTAGTGACGAATTAGGATCGACGCTTGCAATTGCGAGGCGATTCCCGCGCCGCTTCACAACGTGGGTAGGTCCCAGTTGAGTACGAAGACCTGCCATCGCCTCCATGCCGTCGTAGTTCAAGTGACCGACCCTTACGGATGCATCCCAATCAGTATGAAGAGCGACCGTATTGAGTATGAGACTCGACGGATGGCTGGCACGCCAGTTCATGATGCACTACTCGCGTTCGCGAATTCCCTCCAAGTCCGAAAAGGTATCCGGGTGATGGAAAGCACGTCGAGAGTACGCTTGAGGGCGCCGATGCCGGGTTCGATCAGCAATTGCCTGAGATCCCCTCACTAAATTCTGTTGATCGCGGCTTCAGCAGTTTGAAGTTGCTCCATGACCCATCCGAACTCCGGGACGTCACCGAGGATCATGCCTTGCATGGCGCCGTAATCCCGTTCAATCACCGTACGTAGTTCCGCCTGTGGAACCAATCTCACCGATCCGGGAACGGCCTCTCTGAACCGCTTCCATGCTTGCCGGAAGGCGATGAGGTTGTGGTTCCGGACCGCATCCAGTAGGTCAATATTTGACAAGGCTGACCTGCCGACCTCGGTCTCCGTGATCATCGCGACGTCGTAGTAGTGGCGCGAGATCCGGTGCTTGTCGGCCGGCAGACGCTTCGCGTCTCGGTATCCACAGTGCACCCCATGCAAAATCAGCAGCTTCTCCCAATAGGTGCGCTCCGGCGCCATCACTCTAGTTCCTCCCACCTCGAAGGACCATTCGGGTAGGTCATCGGCGATATAGGGGGTGATGGTGCAGCTCAAACTGGGGTCGAATGCAGACCTTGCTCCAGCCTCGAGTCTGACGCGTGGCGGCACATAGGCAACATCGCCACTCGGATACAGGGTGGGGTACTCGATGAAGAGCGTCTGCCTGTCGATGTCGTCCTCATCCGGATCAACTTGGCACCCCTCCACGATCTCACCAATCAGCCTCGTCAAGGCGGTTTGCAGGTCTCCGCAAATGTAGCCGCTGCACGCCGCCCTGAGTTCTTTGAACAGCGCGGCCCGTCTCTTGTTCGACAGATTGCTTGCTACGGTCGGGTCACGCTCCCCTTCGAAGCCAAGACCGTCACGATGAACGACTAGATCGATGTCCTCGGAGAACCGATCGATGAGACCGAAGGCCTTGGACAGGGACGTCCCGCCCTTGAAGAGCAGGTTCGGGTGCCCGTCGGGTAGCCGGTTGTAGAGCGCGTCGAGTACAAGACAGACCCAGAAATCCTTTTCTATGTAACTGGGCAGCGTATCGAGTCGGCCCGCTGCTGCTTCGAACACGTCTCGCTTGTCTCGCTCCGGAAGAGCGAGAAACGACTTGAGGGTTCCCTTCACACGGCAACAGCCAGATCAGCCGCGATGCTGCGCGCCAGAGGTAGCGCCCAGCCGGGTAGATCTCGACTGTTCTGCAAGAGATCGCGCTTCACATCATCTGGGAGGTGGCGCCTCAAGATCGAAACGACCTGAGCGTCTTTGGCCACATCTGGGCCAAGCCACCGCAGCGCCTGCATCACGGGAGCTGCCGATTTTCCAGCCCACTGCATGACGCTCGGACCCGCATGTCGGAACCGGACTGTTCGGCCGTCTATCCTGAGCGTCCTCGTGGAACCGTCCGTCACATAAGAGACCTTCGCGGGTACTGCGTTGGTGAGACCGAGCTGGTTCGCGGCTATAAGACCATCGGGCATGATGCGTACACCGTCCCGCCGTACCAGTGTGGCGATGGCGGCATCCAGGTCAACCGGTGCCGGTCGCTTGAGCACGTCGCTCATCCTGGGCATGTCGTACAACCCGTGGCCAACCCGGCGCAGTTGGCCCTCCTTGACGAGGCGCGACAGCGCCTGATCGACAGCCTCACGGCTGCCGAGGCCCAGAAAGTCCTTCGGCGTCCACACCCGCCGTCCGCTGGCGTGCGCGGACGCTTTTTTCATGATCTTGTCGGCCATGCCGGTCATTGGATAACACCTCTTTCCAGTATTTAGCGATTGATGATTGTCAGAAATATACTATATTTATCTTACTCTATCAATGAGGTTCTCCAAGAAATCGCTCGGCGTCGGAGCGAAAGGCATCCAGCTATGCATGACCGCTTCACCCGGCCGCAGACACTGACGTGTTGAGCATAAGCTATTGTAGATAAACAGCGTTTATTCAATAAAGATAATATAGTTTTCCCTTAGGATGTCCGCCCATCTCCTCGTGCACGGTGTCGCCGCACCACGTGCCACACGTGCAGCGGCATAACAACCGCGACGGAGCGCCCGTTGGATCGCGCCGACGCGGAATCCGCCACGGACGTTGTCGGTCAGCCTGCCCGTAGGGACGCCTTCACAGGAGACAGCCCCTGTACCTTTTGAGACGGCCTGACGCGGATCATCGCGTAGAGGTCGGGAAGGCGGCTGGGAGCGACCGGCACCGACTTTGTGTCTTCGAACACTTCGGGGACTTCTGCCCCGGCGGTTCAGCCATCAATGGACGCCCCGTGGGGAGATTGCGCCGAAGAGGTTCTCAACGGCCTAGCGGTCGCGACCGCTCGTGTCCATCCGGCTAAGGACGTCCAGACTTTATGGAAGTCGTTAAAACCATGTGGATTGGGCATGGCATCCGGAATCCCCCCTCTTACTCCACGTAAGGGAGCGATCCGGCATAATATGATTTCCCGGACATTTCTTGGTCGGTTGAATATGAACGATAAAGGACATTATCATTCATATTAAATGGACACTGTTCGATCCGGAGATCTGCCCGTAGAGGCGATGGTACCGGAGCTTCATGGCTGACCCTCTCCTGGGCAAAGAGATCGGGCGCCAGCAGCACCAGGATTCGTGACGGCCATTGTCATCCCCGATGTCCTGCCGAGGGCTGCTTCAGGCCGGTCTCCACGGATCTTGGACAGCGCACGAACGATTTTACATTAGTATTGTGCCCGATTGAGGATCTGCGTCCCGCACCGCCTCGTCCGTGAATCGGCCCTTGTCCGCGCGGCTCACCGTCGCGCCTTGGAAGTCGCGGATGGTTCCAGGCCTCCGCGCCCCGGCGAAGCGCTTGCAATGGTAGGTGAACTAGAACGACACGAAGTTCAAGCGCAGCATGCCGGTTCCGTCGATGCCGCCGTCGCCGAATCGGCCCTTCACCTCCACACCTTTGGATACGTGCCTCTGAGCAGGTGCTCGGAGGCGTCCGGCTTGGTGCTGTGCAGGATCCCGAGGAGGGCCGATTGCCAGCACTTGTCTTCCGGCACCGCACGCTCAACCCTTCGTCAAGGCCGCCGCGGTCGTCGCGGGTCGACCTATCGCTCCAAGTGCATCGACGTGTGGCTCCTTATGACGGCACAAACATCCGGGCGCCGCACGCTCAACACTTTGTCAAAAACTTCATGGACAAATGGGGCTACCCAGTATTGCGAGTCCACCTCAGGTTTCATGCCGCATTCGAGGTGGTCCACGTAGTCGCTGGACATCATGTAGTGCCCGTTCATGAAGAACACGCATGCCAGATGCAGCACGAAGAGGTCTGCCACGTCGCTTTCGATCTGATCCAGAACGGGTAGCCGTTCTACGCGGACATCCTTGTCGTTGAGCAGCACGGACTGAAAGTTGCTGTAGTGCATGTGGCCGTTGCTTCGGTCTCGGATCGCCTTGTAGCGACGATCGCTCTTCAGCAGCATGCCGATCACCGGCTCCAGTCGCGCCGCTTCCGCCACGTAAGCCTTCATGATCTTGTACTGGGGCAGGGCCTTTGTGCCGCGCAACCAGTCGTTGACTTGGTCAACCCGGGCTACCCCCTCGTCGCGTCGGTCGTTCAAGTACAGATCGACGTACAGACTGAGCATCACTGAGTCGAAGTATTTGCGAATTAAGGCGTACCCATCGTTGATACGGCCCTCGTAGAGGATCGCGCGGATCGAGTTCAACGTCCCTCCGATCGACTGGTACATATAGGTGTCAATGTTGATGAACGCGCCCGTACCCATGGTCACGAACCCAATGATCGACATCGAGAGCTGCTCGTAGAACTCCGCGTATCGATCAATGGCAGGGAACACTGCATGCGAGCGGTATGCCGGATTGTCTGTCCTCATTCGTCGTCCAGTCCCCACGTCTCGACCGATTTCGAACCCACGTCGTAGACCCTCATCTCCAGGCCAGGCGCATCCCCGGCCGTCTGGATCTTTCGCATCTCGTTGTCGAAACTGCGGTTTGGGCTTTGCCTTTGGCCCGCGCTCTATTCGCCTTCTTCCCGCGGGATCGGCCACGCGCTCCCCGGTCTCTGCCGCCGACGTACACTTCGTCCACCTCCACGGCGCTCGACAGCCGGTCGCGGTCCGGACACACCAGCGCCCGTCGCAGCTTGTGTAGCCCAACCCGGGTTCTGGTGCAGATAGGATTGTCGGAACGATAAGATCAGGAGTACGCTACGGCGATGCGGACTATGCTGCCATGACGTGACGCCAGATCACCGCGGGAGTCGATTGCCATGGGACCGGAATTGCGAACTGGCGTTTGTGAATCTTCTGCGCCAACTCGATGCCGATAATCACGCGTCGCGCATTGTAGAACGTCTTGAATCCCAACATCGGTTGCAATCGCCCCTTCACCCGGCGGTGGTCCTGCTCCACAACGTTGTTCAGATACTGACAGCAACGAATCGTCACCATGTTCCGCCCCCGGAAGTTGAACTCACCGTTCATTCCCATGCGCCGCAGCGCGCTATGGCTCGGCCGGTGGCCATCCAGAGTGATGCTATGAGGCTCCTGATGATGCTTCAGTGCCTTGCGAAAGAATGCCTTCGCCGCCGCGATGCCCCGTGTTCGACTCAGATAGAACTCCACGGTGTTGCCCTGTCCGTCCACGGCTCGATACAGGTACATCAACTGGCCCCGCACCTTTATAAACGTTTCATCGACTCGCCAGCTCCCACCCACCGGTCGCTCGAATCGCCGCCAACGCTTCTCGCAGGTTTCGGCATAGCGAACCACCCAACGCAAGATCGTGGTGTGCGAAATCGATAAACCCCGCTCACCTAAAATCGCGACCAAGTCTCGGTAACTCAGTTTGAAGCTAAAATACCAGCGCAGGCAGAGGAGAATGATGTCGTCATCGAACCAACGTCCGGCAAATAGAGGATTCCGTTCAATTTTGCGATACGCCATATCCCATTATCGCCAATCCCCGTTGGTTGTCTGCACCAGAACCCCCCCAAACCCCCTATGAGGCACTCCGAGAACGTTTACTATAGAGTCGCTCAGCGTCCGACCAGCTCGCGCACATCACAAACCACATGCTGCAACCGCTTGGGCTTCGCGCTATTGTTAGCCACATGGGCAACGACGCCAGACGATCCGCAACCGGCAGCCACGCGCTCGCCGACATCCTGACGGGCTCGGATTACGCCCTCACGATCTTCTCTGACGCAGAAATCAAGGCGCTAGAGTTTTTCGATAAGGGCGGCAAGCCCTACCTGAGGTGTTGGGCAACGGAGAAGGACCGCCCTGCCAAGCCTGAGGAGATCGTGCGGCAGCTGTACCTCAAGAAGCTGATCGATCACTACGGATACCCGAAGGATCGGCTGCGAGTCGAGAAGGAGGTTTACTTCGGTTCGGCTATCCACCCAAAGCGCGCCGATATCGTGGTAATCGAAAGAGACACTGCCGACACGCCATACATCATCGTTGAATGCAAGAAGGCTAAACGCAAGGACGGACTGGAACAACTCAAGAGCTACTGCAACGCAGAAGGTGCACCCATCGGAATGTGGACAAACGGGTCTTCAACAATAGGGTTGCATCGCGAAGACCCGAATATCTTCCGCGAGGTACCGGACCTGCCTACCGCCACGCAAACGCTGGCGGACATGCTAAACCAGCCATGGACCATCGACGATCTCCAACGCGAGAACATTCTGGTGGTCGAACGGACCAGCCTGAAGGACGTGATCCTCAACATGGAGGACTTGGTGCTCGCCAACGCGGGGGTCGACGCCTTCGAGGAAGTCTTCAAGCTTATCTATGCCAAATTGTTCGACGAGGCTAGGGCCGCGCGTGCAGCCAAGGGCAGGCGGAACCTTGAGTTTCGCGTCGGGGGGCGTACCGGCAAGGAGTTCTACGAAGCCGTGACAGCCCTGTTCGAGAAGGCGATGGACGAGTGGCCGGGCGTCTTCAGCACTGGCGAACGCATCGCGCTCGAATACGACCACCTGAAGGTCTGCGGTTCGGCGCTGGAGCGCGTGAAACTGTTCAACTCGAACCTTTCGGTGATCGACGAGGCGTTCGAGTACCTGTCGATTAAGGCGAGTAAGGGCGAGAAGGGACAATACTTCACGCCGCGGCACGTTATCGACATGTGCGGGAAGATGCTCAACCCCACCACCGAGGAGTACGTCATCGACACCGCTGCCGGGTCGTGCGGCTTCACCGTTCACTCCATCTTCCACGTCTGGGGCGATGTCTTCACGGCGAAGGGGCCAAACCAGTGGCAGGCCAACTACGCAGGAAGCCACGCCTACGGCATCGACTTCGACCCGCGCAGCGTCAAGATCGCCAAGGCGCTCAACACCATCGCCGGCGATGGGAAAACCAACGTCTACCGGGCCAATACACTCAACACCAAGATGTGGGCTGAGGACGTGCGGGCCGGCTTGCGGCCCCGACTGCGCAAGTTCAAGAACGCCGAGGAGAACCGCCGCAATGAAGAACAGTTCCGCTCGTTCGATTTTGACATCTTGCTGACCAATCCACCCTTCGCGGGAAACATCAAGGACAATCGCATTCTCGCGCAGTACGACCTAGCAAGAAAGAATGAGCGCCGCTGGAAGAAGGCTGTCGGGCGCGACATCCTTTTTATCGAAAGGAACCTTCAATTCCTGCGCCCCGGCGGGCGCGCTGCGATCATTCTCCCTCAAGGCCGCTTCAACAATTCTGGAGACGAAGAGATCAGGAAGTGGATCACCGAGCGTGCTCGCATTCTCGCGGTTGTAGGACTCCACGGTAACACCTTCAAGCCCCACACGGGGACCAAGACCAGCGTGTTATTCATCCAGACGTGGAACAGCGACAAGAAGGCTGGGCCGCTCAACCCAAAGATGAGCGATTATCCGCTGTTCTTGGCCACAAGTGAAAAGCCAGGAAAGGACAACGGCGGGGATTACGTTTACGTGTACGACGAAAAAAACGCACCGAAACTAGACGAACACAACCATATGGTTGTCGACCACGACCTGGGCGAGATTGCCACAGCGTTCGTGAAGTGGGGCAGGAAACAGAAACTCACCTTCTGCGAAGAGGGCGAGTAGATGGCGGTGTGGAGCGTTGTCAAACTGTCGGCGCTTGCACTCGGGCATCGGTGCGACCCTGAGTACTACCATCCGCGCAATCTCGCCGATGCGAAACACCTCGCCCGAAGCAAGCCGCAGAGTATTGGGACGATGGCGTTTGTGACCGACGGCATCCACGGCTCGCCCAACAAAGTCGAGACGGACGGGGTCCGCTACTTGTCCGCAAAGTGCGTCAAGAACAACGCATTCGCGCTCGGAGAGGCTCTGCATATCAGCAATGCTCAGCACACTGCAAACCCGCGCACGAGCCTGCGCGAGAACGATGTGCTCATCACCACGGTCGGGACGATCGGGAACGCCGCTGTGGTCCAAGCCGAAATTCTTCCCGCGAATTCGGACCGTCATTTGGGCATCATCCGGATCAACAAAGATGCCCTGGTAGACCCGTATTACCTCGCCGCGTTTCTGAACTGCAAGTACGGACGATTTCAATCCCTCCGGGAATCGACGGGCAACGTCCAACTAAATCTATTCATCGAAAAGATCCGCGAACTGCGCGTCCCCGTTCTCGATTGTGCGGCCCAGGTGTCCAAGCAGACCAGGGCCGCATATGCTAAGCGTCGGGAGGCCGCCGCCGCCATCGCCTTCGCCGAAGCGCAGCTGATGGAAGTGCTGGGTCTGCATCGCCTCGACCTCTCGCCTCAGAAGTGTTACACCCGCCGCTTTCGCGACCTCGAAGGCGCGAGCCGCTTCGGAGCCGAGTACTTTATGCCCTGCAAGAGGCGCGTGCTCGATGCGCTGGCGAAGATGCCTCATCAGAACGTTGCCGCCCACGCGGCGGGGATCCGCGACATGTGGGACCCGGCGCAGGCAAGCAGGGGAAAACTCGTACGCAACTTCGATGTCACCGATGCACTCCAACCCTTCCTCGACGATACGAAGGAGCCGCAGAAGGCCGCAGCGATCGGCAGCGCTAAGAAACGCTTCCAGGCGGGGGATGTCGTGGTCAGTCGCCTCCGATCTTACCTGCAGGAGATCGCCGTCGTCCGTACATCCGGTAAGCCACAGTCGGTCGGATCGTCGGAGTTCATCGTCCTCCGACCGACCGATAAGGGCCTCACTGCCGAAACACTCATGGTATATCTGCGCTCCCCGCTGGTGCAGACCATCCTTAAGTGGTCGCAAGACGGCAGCAATCACCCACGCTTCACCGAGGAAGACTTACTCGCGATCCCCGTACCCGACAGAGTGCTGGGCGTGCAGAAGCAAATCGACCGTTTCGTCAGCGACGCCATCGAAGCCCGCCGCGAGGCGGCGCGGCTACTGGAACTGGCCAAGGCCGCCATCGAGAACCAAATCGCCCAAGGTGGCGGCGGGAAGGGCCGCTAGCACGGCATCGCGGCCCCGCACGCACATTGTCGCAATGGGCGGTGATGGGGGTCGATCACATCGAAGATTTCTTCGCTTCGGCGAGCATTCACGATCACTGGCTTCGCTGTTCACGATCCTCGAATACTCAGTATCCTAGCGGCGCCGATATTCAGGTTAACAAGCAGCAAATAAGGGAGTTTAGAGATGGCAATTGATGAGGCCACACTCACCAAAGTTCAGTTGAGAAAATTGAGCGCGCTCCGTAAGTCGGTCGGGTCCGACCTCGGCGAAGAGGTATTTATGAAGTGGCTAGCTCGACAGGCGAACCCGAAAGCCAAAGCCGACCCGGTCCCCGTGAAAATCGTCGAAGCTATCGCAGGCCTTGAGACTGACCCGAAGTTTCGTCTCCGGAACGTGTCAACAAGTTTGAGACACCTGCATTCGGAATTTAAGCTACCGTAGGCGAATCTGCGGGCGGGTTGATCCACACCTTGTCCGGCGGCCCAGCGATCTTCCTCGGTACATTGACGAAACGTTCTGGATGTTGCCGACGAGCGCGATCCAGAGCATGCTGGCGCCGTTCCAGAACCGGACCGGTCTGACCGTAATAGGGTATCAGACAGATTGGTGTAATTTTGCACGCTAAGTGGAGCGTTTCTGACGCGCGTTGAGGTGCCGATAGAGCGTCGAGCGGTGGATACCAAACTGCTCCGCCACCTGACGTATTGAGATGGCGGGGTCGGCCGTCATCGCCTTGGCCATGAGGATCTGCTCAGGCGTGAGTGCTCGCGGCCGTCCGATGGCCACGCCCCGCTTGTGGGCGGCGGCGAGGCCGGCACGGGTGCGCTCACGGATCATGTCGCGCTCGAACTCGGCGAGTGCGGTAAAGATGTGAAACGTGAGCTTGCCGGCGGGTGTTGTCGTGTCGATGGCTTCCTGGAGGGACCGTAATCCGACCCCGCGGTCCTGGAGCGAGTTCACCACATCAATCAGATCGCGGAGGGAGCGCCCAAGGCGATCGAGTTTCCACACCACGACGACATCGCCCTTGCGCGCGAAGGCGAGGAGCTTCTCTCTCTCCGGGAGAGTCGTGCGGGTGCCGGAGAGTTTTTCGCGGAAGAGCTTTTCGCAGCCACTGTCGGTGAGCGCGGCGTGCTGGAGTCGCAGCGTCTGGTCTTGGGTGGAGACCCGTGCATACCCAATGAGCATCATCACCCCTCTGTCGGGGGGTCGCAGAAGGCCCACGACCCCGTAGAATTGCAACAATAGATTTGTGCGACAGGGTTTTGCAACGCAATCAACGTCCTGATCCTGCGTCGTGCGCCTTCCCCGTTACCTGTCGCGAAACCGACCGGTTTTACGATGGTCGCGCTCACGGCCTTGGCGTGCAAAATCGCACCAATCTGCCTGATACCCTCTACCGGACTCGACCCCTTAATGGTTGCTCACTGCCTGAGCTAGGCGCAGCTGCGCATTGCACAACGCGTGAGGGCGCCTTCCCTTCCTGCCCCTGGCTCGTGCAGCGGCCAATCCATCGCGGGTCCGTTCTCGGATCAGCTCTCGTACGAATTCCGCCAAAGCCGCAAGGAGTGCGAAGACCAACTTTCCACCGGGCGTCGTCGTGTCGATGCGGGAGCCTCGGCCGGCAAGCACTCGGATTCCGATGTCGCTGACGTTGAGGTCCTGTACCACGTTGACGAGATTGCGACCGAGCTGATGGCGCTTCCACACAACGATCACGTCTCCCTGTCGCGCCGCCTTGAGAAAGGCGGCGAGCCCCAAGCGGTTTACTGCGCCCCACCACCAGCCGGATGGCGACAAGATCCCGGTCGACCGGACCCATCGCTCCCGCCTCTTTCTGAAACTTGCACAACCGACGCAATCGATCGCCGAACGCCATCGGATTTCACTTCTCCAGCCTTCCGGCGTGCGCGAAACTCGTTGAGGACTGTTTTCCAGGCCTTTTCGACCGCTTCAGTCGACCCCCGGATCGCGTTGATCGCTTCCCCGATCATTTCGATTTCCTCCGTGATCATTTCCGCTTAACTGGA
Source organism: Terriglobia bacterium (assembly GCA_965263045.1). Classification (GTDB taxonomy): domain Bacteria; phylum Acidobacteriota; class Terriglobia; order 20CM-2-55-15; family 20CM-2-55-15. The sequence goes on along the minus strand of CBDHGK010000020.1, from coordinate 36,960 downwards.
GAGGTGGCGGCTCATGGTGGAGTTCCACAGGCCGACTAGATCGCCGGCCTGCTGAACCGGGACGAGATATAACCGAATCTGGTGTTTTCAAGGTCCCGCAGACTGGTCCGACGATTCCGCTTCTTCTTCTCTGTTTCTTTATCTGCCATTGACTACCCCGCTTTTGTTCTCGGCGGATCCGGTATCCGCCCAGCTTCGCGGTCACAGCACGGAGCATCGGCGGTGAGCCCAACCATCATCGGAGCATGCTTGAACCGCCGCTGACGGAGTTGCCTTGGTATCCGCAAACCGGGATCTCCCTTGTTTTTGAGTATCATCTTCGGCCATACTTCAAGTTCAGGATTTCCAGGTAACTGGAAATCAGGTAACCATGTTAACGGCATAGCCTGTATTCAGGAATTCCTGAATACAGGAACGCATCAAATGAATACAATTGCACTGCTTTGCCAAAAAGGGGGCGCCGGCAAGTCTACGACCGCCATCACTCTCGCCGTTGCGGCCGAGCAGACAGGTAAAACGGCAGTGATCATCGATCTCGATCCGCAGGGGACTGCTTGCAATTGGAGTGATCGCCGCCAGCAGCGACAGGGCATCACAACTCCCCTTGTGATCGATGCACAGCCATCACGCTTGCCCAACACACTTGCCAAGGCCCGCGAGCAGGGCGTCGACCTAGTTTTGATCGACACCCCTCCACGCTCAGAGCAGTCCTCACACATGGCAGTTCAGCACGCTGATCTCGTCCTCATGCCGTGCCGGCCACAAATTTACGACTTGGAGACCGTGCCCAACAGTCAAAGGCTCATCGCAATCGCGGGCGGTAGGCCAACAATAGCGCTTTTGAACGCAGTACCGTCTAGGGGAGGGAGGGCGGAGCAGACGCGCAAGGCCATTAAAGGATTGGGTGTGCAAGTTTGTCCACCGACCCTAGGTCATCGCGCAGCCTTTGGGGACGCCGCCGTCGCTGGGCTGGCAGTGCTCGAATACCAACCGCGCGGTAAGGCTGCCGAAGAAAGTCGCAAGCTTTACGGCTATATCGCAGCGGTTCTCAGAAAACAGGAAACCGGCAAATCATGAAAACAGGAAATCAGGAAATGCCTAAGACGAAAGAAACCGACTTATCTCTAGCACTCGTTGACGCTAGCGGCAGCACCCGTCACCGCGCCCCACCTCAAACTCCCACAACTCAAACGGTCACGCCAACCGAGACGTCAAAGCCCGTCCTAAAGCGCGTCTCGCTTTCGATCGAGTGCCCCCCACCCGTGCGCAATCAGGTGAAGGCTCTTGCAGCCGAGCAGGGCATGACGCTGCAGCAACTTATCTTTGAGAGCTTCAACGACCTGTTTGCCAAATACGGCAAACCAGAGATCGCACCAACTGAGCAGAAGACATAATCTTGTGGGCACTCGCAATTTAGCTTTGAACGCGCAGGCCCTCGGAACTTGGACTTGGACTTGGACTTGTAGAGTTTTTCAGTAACGCACTCGTGCAAGGCAGCACTTTTTGGATCACAGCAAAGACATCGTCAATATCGCCAGCATTCCCAAACTAACCAAGAGGGAATCACGATTCATGGATGCGGCCGGACAAGTCCAGGAAGCCTCGCCTCAAGAGCGCGACGACGTGTCCTACTGGCCCCGCGGCGTTGTGCAATGCACCTTACCCCACTCCAACCCTGGCGATATACGGGCGTACGTGCGTCGGTCGGGCAACTACTTCATCATGATTGAGCCTGGCGCCAAGCTTGACACAGAACTTGGCGACATTGATAGCTGGGGTTATCCGTATGGCTCCTATCCTCGCCTGTGTTGCTCCTACATCGCGCGCGAGGTCCGCAGGACTAAAAGTCCCCGCGTCTACCTGGGAGACGCGCAGCAGAACCGCTACACCCTTTCGGCCTTTATGGCCGAGTTGGGACTGGTTCCCACAGGGGGGCGATGGGGTACCATCACAGCCCTGCGAAAGCAGATCCACGCCTTGGTTCACGCGAAAATCGCTTTCGGCTATGGCGGCAGTCAAGCCGATGCTGGTGGACATCAGTTTTTTGCCGAACATTGGCACCTATGGTGGAACGCCGGCACTGATGCGGCGCAAACTAATCTCTTTCCTAGCTACATCGACCTTAGTCCGCAGATCTACGATGACATGCGCAAGGCTTTCCCTGTTGATATGAGAATTCTTCGTGAGATGAAACAATCTTCACTGGCGCTCGATCTCTACGCCTTTGCCACGTACAAGGTCTTCAAGATGAAGAGTGCTACAGCAATCAGTTGGAAGGCTATGCACGCGCAATTTGGGGCTGGATACAAATCCGTCGACAGATTCCGAACTAAGGCGCTTGAGCACCTACGCGTTATCAAGGCGCTCTACCCTGATTTCAAGTACACGCTGGATCGCGGCCGTATCGTCATCTGGCCATCCAGAACCTCTGTACTCCCCATGCCTAAGAAGTCTTCTAAGGACTAACCGTAAGGAATGCGAGAGATGAAGAAGCTCGAACACGGCTGGCGTTTGGCTCGACGCCGCTGCTTACACGCTCGCTTCACTTCGCCGTCCGCCGGTCGCTTCCGGACGCCGAGTCGATCATCTCGCGGTTCAACACCGAGCTGCACGGCATGATCGCCGACCGCAGCTACCATCGCCTACTCCATCTCGACTGAATTCGAGCGGACGGCCACGGTCGCACGGAGTACGTGCCGCATGACGATCAAACCGCCCCGCTCCCGCCGGAGCGTTCCTACGCGCTTTTTGCGACGGACCGTCCGACCCCTGAATCCGGCACGACGCGGCACTTCTACTTTGGCGGCGACATCTACGAAGGCTGGTCCACCGTTCCCCAGCAACACAAGGCCCCGGACTTCAGCAGACACAGGCCGAGTCAAAACACGTTCAGAATCTTCACCTTTAGGTGGTAACAAGATCGGGAATTCTATTGACGTTGGACAAGGGTAGTTCCTGCTCCCCAAAGGAGCCACTGCGGGCTGCTGAGAGTTCGGTTGTTATCCACAGGTATCTGTGATCCTGAAGATCTTTCCACGCATAAACGGGTAAGTTTATTCATTGATTCAATTGTTTAACTTAGCTCTTCATCCACGCATAAACGGGTAAGTTTCTTACGCATAAACGGGTAAGCATCTTATATAAATCATTCTTAATAGCTTGAGTTACTTGTATTTGTTTCCTAGAAACCTGTGAAAATCAACCATTAGAGACCGGAATCGGAGTCAGAAAAAACCATTTTAAGATGAAAACCAAAAGAAGCCGGAATCAACATCGAGGCAACACGTAACAGACAACTCAAAGAATGACTGCAGAGACCGTGGCTCAGCGTCTTGAGTGCAGCAGGATCGGATGCGGTGTCTGTGGAGGATCGCCAGTATTTTGAAGAACAAATCGTTGATGGTGGTTCCAATCGCTGCCGTGCTGGCGGCTGTGTACTGGTGGCAGACCGTGCTGGCGGTGCTGCTCGGCATGGTCAAGTTGTGGTGTTTGGGATGATCCTTTACAACCTACTGAGGGTGGTCATCCTCGCTGTCCTGTTGCTGTTTGTGGTCAGATACGGTGGTTACTGGCTATGGCGCAAGCTGCCGGGCAGGGAAGCGTAACCTCTTCGGATCAGACCAAGCCCACCGGGCGCTTCTCAGACACTTCCTGTTCGTGGCGGATGCGAGACGGTCAGGAACGCGGGAAAGAATCGGAATCCGGGACGGGGTCCGGACCGCTTCGGTACACACCCAGGCCAGCAGCAGCCGCGCGATGTAGCCGAAGGGGAGTTTGTTGTCGAAGCCCGCGGTGAGCGCCAGCGTGAAGGGGCCGTTGGTGCGGACGTACTCTTTGCGGTTGCCGGGGTTGGTGCGGGGCAGGGAACAGAGCGCCAGGAGCCGAGCGAGGTAGGCAATATCCTCATCGGCCTCGGCCGCGTGGATCAGGCGGTTGATCTGATCGAGCCGGTTGGAATGGTAGCGGGCCTGAGGCGCAATGCGCGTCAGATTGTCTTTCATGGTAGTCCGTCTTCCGTGCGGCTATCGTCCGGGACCGGCCCAATGTGCTCCGTTAATCAGGGGTTCTTTTCCGCGTTGTATACGCGAACCAGTAAAGAAGCATCACCCTGATAAATCCCGGCCCGACTCTGTCTCATCGTCCTGGCAGCGTTGCCCAGCATCACCGCACCTGCTTCAGTTTGAGTTGGGGGTCGGAGAACACAACGGGCCTGTAGTGCCAGCGCCGCTTTGCGGCGTCGTAATCGCCCACGTGGAGGGCTTCTTCGACGTAGCGCTTCCCCTCGCGCCGTGTCATGTGAATCACCATGGAGATCCCGTCCACCACGCCCCTACAGGTGACTTCCCACGGCAAGTCCGTCTCACCTTGCATGGCGCAAGTCGCCAGCCGGGACAGGGCCGACTCGGCATTATTGGCGTGGATCGTTGTCAGACTCCCGCCGTGCCCGGTATTGAGCGCCTGTAAGAGATCGGCGGCCTCGCCGCCCCGGACCTCGCCGACCACGATGTGATCCGGGCGATGGCGCAAGGCATGGCGCACGAGATCACGGATCGTCACCGATTTACTGTCGATCCCCCGCGCCTCGAAGCGGACACAGTTTTTCCGGTCGATGCGAAGTTCCAGCGTGTCCTCGATGGAAACAATGCGGTCGGCGGCGGGAAGCAACTCGACCAGGGCATTGAGCAGCGTGGTCTTACCCGAGCCGGTCCCGCCCGACACCAGGATATTCCGCCGCCCCAGCAGCGCGGCCCGTGCCTCGTCCAGGACTTCCTGGGGCAGTGATCCGAAGCGCACAAGATCTTCGGGCGAATAGCTCCGCTTGCCGAAGCGCCGGATGGTGATGGCGACGTGGGGCGCGGCCGGGGGGACACAGATAGCTACGCGGGAGCCATCGTCCAGGCGCGCATCGAGGATCGGCGCGGTGGCCGGATCGAGGCCGAGGGGCCGTGCGATCTGAATGGCCGCTCGATCCAGCGCGGCCTCATCGAGAGCGGGGGCGGGATGGGGCCGGATTTCCCCCTGGCTTTCAACCCAGACGTTGCCGGGACCGTTAATCATGATCTCGCTGACGTCCTCGTCTTCGAGGACCGATTCCAGGCCCGGCAAGAACGGGCGCAGGTAGTCCATGCCGCGTCCGTCCCCATCTGCCGCGCTCATATCTTCCCCGCTGCGACGGCGCGCCAGTAGGGCGTGCCGACCGGAAGGTAGTACGGCTTGAGATAAACGCGAACGGCGCTGGCCGCTTTTGTGCCGTCATAGGGCAGGCAGATCGCCTGGCAATTGGGAAGCAGGCCAAACTCCCTGGGCTGAAACAAAGCCTCGCGCTGTTCGCGGAAGGATTTGCTGGTTCCCACTGAACCTTTACTTCCACCAGCCCGGCCCGAGAGCAGGGACACCTGGGCCTGTTGTGCGGATTCGGTGACGGTCCAGCTCGGCTTGATCTTGGCCACCTGGCCGCAGAGCTTCGAGGCGATCTCGGCGCTGGCGTCGTCGCTGAGGGAAAGGAAGATCCGCGTGCGGAGCGTCTGCAAGAGCGCCCGCCACGCCTCGGAAGTTCCCAGCACGGAGCGGAGCGAAGATATGGATTGAGTGGCGACGATAGGGATGACACGGCACTGCCGGGTGAGGGCAAACGCCTTCTCGTCACCGCTGGGGTCCTCCTCGCCGACGGATGCGAACGACTGATATTCGTCGCAAATGAAAACGGCGGGACGGAAGTAACGCCCAGGGTCCGCTTTCATCTGTGCCGGCCGCCGGATCAGGGTCTGGAGCCAGGCGTTTTTTAGGAACACGCCTATGGCGCGGGCCAGGGCCGGATTCGATCCGGCGGGCATGTTGAGCGCGAGGACTTTCCCGCTCTCGATCAGCTCGTCCAGGGGTGGAAGGTGCCGCCGCATCTGGGCCTTTCCGACCGGCGGGCGACTGTCACCGTTCCCGGCATTTTCTCCTTCGCCGCCCTGCGGCAGGGCGGGTGCCTTGGGACAGAAAATGTCGGCGACGTCCTCCATGTCGAACAGAGACAGAAAACTGGAAATCCCCTCGACACACGAGGTTCTCAACTTCGGATCCATCTGCATCCAATCCTTCTCGTACCACGTCTTAACGCTTTCGTACCGCGCCTTTAAACGGTCCGTGTCGGTGTGACCCGCCACAGGGGCGACACGGCAGGTCACGCCCTCGCGTTGCAACCATTTTGCGAGCTCGGCCGTCCACGGGGTCTGGCGTTCCCCGCCAGAAAATGTGGTCCAGGGCACCCCGCCCAAGACGGCCCTCCGCTTATCGAGATCCTTGGCCGAAATGACGATGGCCCCGTTCTTCTGACTCTTCACGACACCCTTGGCTTCATCGAGCTTTTGCTTGAACAGTTCGGGGTCGATCGCGCACAGGTAGACATCCCGGAGGGTCACCCAACGGTCGGGAAAGATCCGGTACAGCTCGATAATCCACTTCACCAGATTCGTGTAAGCCTGTTGCCAGAACGGATCCTTCCCCTTCCCGAACAACTGATTCAGAAGCGAGGACACGGTATAGGCCAGGGAGTAGGAATCGAGCCAGTGCGCGGCCAGGGGGTTCCACTGATATTTCCCGTCCATGCCAATCTCCATGTAGTCCTCTTCACGTTTCGCTGCTTTGAGAACCTCGCGGATGTCGTAGCAGAAGTCGCCCTTCACTTCGAGGATCAGCGCGGCGGCCCGGCGCTCCGGGTTCTTCGCTTGCCAGCCGAGCAATTGCCGGGCAAACGGGTGCATGCACGCCGAGGTCTTCCCGGAGCCGACCGCCCCGAAGACGGCGACCCCGGTGTAGAGGCCGCGCTCCGGGATCACGAGCCAATCCGGGTTGGGAACCTCCCGCGCCTCGACGGGGTGATGCGTTTCCCCGACGACGATGGCCGGTTTCTCGTCGGATGGGGAGATCGGCCACGGGGGCAGCCCGCCCTTGCCCTGTTTCTTCCGTGGGACGGACTCGAACCAGACATGCCATACGCCGGAAAAGAGCGTGCCGCCGATGAACACGGCGACACCGGGCATGAGGGCATACCAGCCGTGTGCCAGCCACAGAAGCACCGGTGCATTCAGAGCCATCAGCGCGACGACGGGGTTCTCCGATCCAGAGGGAAACGGACTCGAAATATACCGGGCGATAGCGGCAGAAACCGCGAGGAGAAATAAGAAAATATGCCTCAATTGCATAGGCCTTTACATCTCCAGACTTCAAGCCTTCCCGCAGGGATCATTGTGGCGGGAGCGACCCCCCATCTGGGGGGCGTCCATGTGCCCCCGTGATGTAAATTGAAACGGGGGTACAGGGACGCACCAGCCCCAAAAAGGTGGGGTCGCTCCCGCCACTCTCCCCCCCTCTGGATCGGCTCTCAAAAGGGCGTGTAATTTGAGCTAACCACAAGTAAATAAGGGCGATATGGAACAGAAAATTTGTAATTTGCTCGTGTAATTGGACCCCCCGTTTCAAATTACACTCCCGTGCGGCACCGGGGCCGTAATTTGAAGGCCCAATTTTCGAGAGACCGTCACCCGGTTTTCCGCTCCCAAAGACGCCCATACCCGCTCAAAAAATGAGTCGCCCGCCGATCTCATTCCGGAATCTCGTAGAGGTCCACACCCTCCGGATAAATCCGACGGGACCGCCATATCTCGAACGTGTCAATCCGGATGTTGTAGGGCAAAGGTTTTGCCAGCATGTCCTTCAACTCTTGCCAGCGCCGCACGGTGTTCGGCTGGCCCCCGTAGCGCGCGAAGATCCGGGAATCGAAGGTGTCGATACCCCTGGAAAGCACGTCGAGTTCCTCCCGCAATTCCGCCTCCCGGTAGTCCCCGGCCCGGATACCATCCCGATCCCGCGCCCATCCGTCCAACACGTCCCGGGCGCGTTTGTCGGCGTCAGGGGTGACGCCGATTGCGGCCACATGAATCGTGATCCCTCGGTGCCGCAATCGGGCCCAAAGATGCTCATGCGTCTGGCCCCAATACCGCATTTCGGTGGCGGTGTCGTTTCCAGGATCGACATAGACAAACGTGCAGGTCGGCCCGCCAGCAAAGGGCAATTTCAGGTGGAAATACCGGGCGACGCACCCGGCCGCTCCGCCGTAAATCCGATGCGGCAGCCGATTGTGCGGCACGCCGTAATGCGTACAGAACCGAACCTTCTCATCCTCGGTCGGGAGCCATTCCAGCTCCGGGCGCTCGATAACGTAATCGAGCGACAGGAGCCGCCGGAGATAGACCGACAGGCCGGCGTTTCTTCGGTGCCGGATGTCGGGAACCCCCAGCTCCCGGTAGATGCTCTTGTGGGTGATCCGGCAGACTCGCGTGCGGTTCCTGGTGCTGATGACGGGAATGGCCTCGTCCACGGCAAAGTTCAGATCCACGAGACTCTGAACGAAGCGCGTGGCCTGGCTGCGATGCACATTGAAATAATCGGCGTATTGCGTGCGGGTGAACATGCCGCTGTTGAGGCAGACCATCGCAACCCACTCGGTGTCTTCCTGGCTCCATCCAAACGGTTCGAGTGCTTCTTCCCGGCCACGCAGATGAGCAATCATGGCGTCTCGGTGATAAGGGTTCTGTCGGTTTCGAGGTATGTGACCTGGATGCCCATCGGGTTGACGACGACCAGGTCGGCCGGTATGACCGGCATGAAAACAAACTGCATCGTGGCCGTCCATTGTTCCCGGGATACCTGGCGCTCCTGCCGGGTCCGGACGAGGACGAAGTCGGCGACCGCTCCGTGCGGCTCGGCCGGATTGGCCTGAATCCGAAGGACGACATTCTCGACCCGGAGTTCTTCGGGGGTGATCCCGGCGGCCAGCATGGCGATTTCCTCGTTGTTGGCGGTGAAGGCTGCGTTGGCCAGACCGGTGCTGAGGAAACGGAGGCTGCGCGGCCAGTATTGCTGGACCGTCGGTCGCCGCCGGCCGAAGTGGTCATGGAGAAAGCGGTTGAGGAAATACTTGGTGGTGGGGTCGCGGGGATCGGCCTGGGCCTCGACCGTCTCATAGGCCAGGGCCTCGGCCCGGCCGACTTCATCGACGCGAACGACAATCGGCCGCGGCGGCTCGACCGAAGACAGGCGCACCACGGCGATGGTCACGCATAAAAGCAGCACGCCGAGGACGATGGTGAACACGCGCAAGTGACGGTTCGAGTGGATCGTCTCGCCCCATATCTCGGCGTATTGTTTTCCAGCGTCGGATGCGTTGTCTTTGGGTTTTGCCACGACGTTTATACCCCTTTGAATTTAGAAAGGCTCTGCCCGGCCTGACCGATCATGCCCATGATTCCGCCGCCCGCGCCCCCGCCGGTGATTTGTGAGGCGAGTTGGCCGATCATGAGTGAGGACAGGAGCCCGGCAATCGTGAGCGGCACGATGCTTAAAAACCAGGCGGTGCTATGCCAGAGCATGTTTGTGTCGGGCGGTGGACCATTCACAATGGCATTCATCCAACCGATACTCGCCGCAAGGAACACCCGCATCAGCGCCGCCGCTATCGCGCCATAGAGGGTGTAGGTGAACATGCTCTTGAACCACCCCCAGAACAGGAAGGCGAGGGGCTCGACCAGGAGGAAAGGAATGAAGAGCGGCCCGAGGATCAGCAGGACCCCGAGGGCGAGCTGTGCCCATAGAACCTGTGCCATTGAAACGCCATAAATCACGACGAGGCAGAGGAGAATGAACAAAAGAAATAGCTCGAAGATGATGGTGTGGATAAAGGACATGAGCAGGTAGGAGAGGTCGGTCAGGCCATTGATAAGCATGTCCATTATCCCGCCCCCTGTCCCCAGCTCCATCGACTGTGCGCGAGCGAAGAGATTTTGAGAAAGCTGCGAGAATGTGACAAGGAAGTCCTCGCCGGTATTCTGAATCAGGATGAGCTGAAGCCACTGCCCACCGTCAGTGATGGCCTCTGTAAAAGAGCGGGTCGATCCGGGAAGCGGATCGTGATAGAAGGTGAGCATTGCCCACGGAAACCAGAGGGCGATGACGACTCGAACAATGTCCCACGGACGAAAGTCTCCGGTAAAAGCGATCCGCAATCCGGTCCAGACAATGAGAATGGCGGCCAGACCGCGCCACAGGTCCAGCCCTGCGGCGTGGACTTGCGGCGCGGCTGCAAGAATCACCTGATCCATGATGCCGGAAACAACGGTCGCGGGGTCCGGAGCCGCGGCCGGATCGGTCGGGATGGTGGGGACAAGCTGGAGCATCATCACGGGCGTCATCATGGTATTTGGTTCCCGCCCAGGCCGTCCGGGATCTGAAAGCCGCCATACATGGATTGGATTCTCTGATCGGCCGCCGCGGCTATGGTTGCCTGTTCCTCGGCCCACTGCGCTTCAAGAGCGGCACGATCGGCCAGCCGGCGCGCCGCATACCCCCGCCGGAGTTCCTCTTGACGAAAACGAGACGCCGCGTCCTGGGTTGCGGCGGCGGCGCGGCTGCGTCCAATTCCGATCAGGGTGCGGATTTCGGCGAGCGAGCCGAGAACATCGCCCTCGGTGAGCGCCGCCGATGAGCGGTTCGGCCCGCCGGTATCGGGGTCCGTATCAATCCGCTCCCCGATGCGGCCCAAGGCCGCGGTGGTGGCCTGGTGGACTGCGACCAGATCGGCCCCTGCGTCGGCCCTGGCTCCGGCATATTCCAGGCTGCGATCGGCGTAGTCGCGCCGGCGCTGAAAGACGGCCACCGCTCGATCGGCGCTGCCCGGGTAGACGTTCCGAATATCGGCCTCGGTGACGGTGTCGGCGGCTCCCAACACGTCACGCCAGCTCCGACTGAACGACTCCCCGTTGGCGGTGAGGTCGCCGAGAGAAGTAACCATGTCGCCGGCCGGGCCGGTGAAATCCGAGTGCCAGTCGCGCGTGGTGTTGAGTAGATCGGTCGGAGCTCTAACAAGATCGGCGATGGGGTCTGCAATCGGACCCACCAGACCCTGCACGGAATCGGTGACGTGGGTGAGCTGGCTCCGGGCAGTCTGTAACTGTTCCACGAGCTGCCGAAGCTGCTCAAGTTGGTTGGCGATCATTGCCCGCTGATTGCCGTGCATGATCGGCCGTAGAACGAACCAGATAAGCAAGTCTTCGGGCCTCGGAATGCCGAAGATGCCGAAGGCCGGGACGGCCGCGGTCAGTGCAACCAGGAGCGTCCAGGTAATAACCCGTTTTTTCATCATGGTATTTAGTTCCCGCCCAGGCCGGCCGGGATCTGAAAGCCGCCGTACATGGACTGGATTCTCTGATCGGCCGCCGCGGCTATGGTCGCCTGTTCCTCGGCCCACTGCGCTTCAAGAGCGGCACGATCGGCCAGCCGCCGCGCCTCGATCTGCCGCCGCGCCACTTCTGCGTTGTAGGCTGCGGCCGCGGCTGCCGAAGCGTCCATAGCTTCCATCTGCGCCAGTGCTGTAGTGAGCTGTCCTTGAGACAGATTTCCGGCAAGGATCGCTTGTTGCAGCGCCGTGTCGGAAACATTGTTTTGCCCCGCTACGGTGTCGATCTTGTCCTGGACCTCAACCGCAGTCGCCGCAAGTGAGGCCGCGGCATCGGCCCGCGCATGTGCCAGGACAATGCTGCGATCGGCGTAGTCGCGCCGGCGCTGAAAGACGGCCACCGCTGCGTCGGCGCTGCCCGGGTAGACGTTCCGAATATCGGCCTCGGTGACGGTGTCCGCCTCTTGCAACACGTCGCGCCATCTCTCACTGAGCGATGTGCCGTCACTCAGTTCTGTCAGTGCAGTCACGAGGCTCCCGGCCGGGCCGGTGAAATCGGAATGCCAGTCGCGCGTGGTGTTGAGCAGGTCGGTGGGCACGGCAACGAGATCGGCGATGGGATCTGTAATTGCGCCGATCTGTCCCAGAGCGGATTCTTTCAGATGCTCGAACTGCCCGGTGAGTTGGTCGATATGGGCCGTCATGCGTGTGAGGGCCGTAAGTTGATTAGTAATCTGTGTGCCCTGGTTGACGATCATCACGAGGTAGGCGGCCACGCCGCCATCTTGGGCGGTGACAGTCTCGAAATCCGCGCTCCCGATCAAGGCAACGATTGCAAAGAGGACAATGAGTGTTTTCTTCATTGGGGATGCTCCTTGATGAATGTGCTGGTCGTTAGTTCCCGCCCAGGCCGGCCGGGATCTGAAAGCCGCCGTACATGGATTGGATTCTCTGATCGGCCGCGGCGGCTATGGTTGCCTGTTCCTCGGCCCATTGCGCTTCAAGAGCGGCACGATCGGCCAGCCGCCGCGACTCGATCTGCCGCCGCGCCACTTCTGCGTTGTAGGCATCCGCCGCTTGAGCGGCTGCCTCGTGAGAGCGAAGGTTAGAGAGTGCGACGAGTAAGCGCGCTCGAGTGAGCGCGGCAGCCACCTGAGTTTGTGCAAGAGCCGTCGTGGTGACGCTGTTCTGCGCTTCAAGATCCGCAACAACGGCCTGGGCCGCGTCCAAAGCATCCGTAAGTGCGGTCGAGGCATCGGCCCGCGCATGTGCCAGGACGACGCTGCGATCGGCGTAGTCGCGCCGGCGCAGGAAGGTGGCCACTGGCCGATCGGCGCTGCCCGGGTAGACGTTCCGAATATCGGCCTCGGTGACGGTATCCGCGGCTCCCAACACGTCGCGCCAGTCTGGAAGAGGCGGGGCGGTATTGAGCAGATCCGTCGGTGCTTGAAGTAGCTGCCGGTAGGAATCTCTGAACGCGCCGAGCATGTTGAGGGAGTCGCAGACAACGGCGGCCTCGTTCAATGGCGTGGCCTGTGCGCCCGCGGCCATGCCCTGCGCCGAACAGTCGAGGCTTGTGAATTGACTGAGCAATGTCGTGTAGCGCGTGATCCGATTGAGGATCTCCTGAAGTTGATTTCCGATCTCTGTGGCTTGCAGGTCCAGGTCGAATTGCGCGCCCGCGCTCGGCGGCATGGCAAAGACCCCCGTGAGGACGAGAGAAAGCGAGAAAGCGATAGGATGTGATTTCATTGGATTCCCCCTGTCGGCTGAGGCGACGGCGGTATGAGAACGTCGCCGGTGAACCAGATTCGCAAGCGATGGCCCGCGCGAATCGTGATGGTGGGCAGGCGATTCAGGAAGCGGTTGAGAATCTGAATGGCAGCTTCACCCAGCCCCTGACTGGCCCCGGCCTGGAAGCCCGCGCGGCCTCCGGCATAGGGGTTTGAGCCGATGGCGGTCAGGCCGGAAAGGATGCCGACGGCCCCGGCCCCGGCGAACATCGAGAAATAATGCCTGTTGACTGCGTCCTTGAGCGCGCTTTCCCCAATCTGGTTGAGGCCGTTGAATTCGAGTGAGACGCTCCGGCCGTCGGGTCAGATGATGCGGTGAAAGGCAACGGCGAGGCGCTCCTGATCGGCCCCGGCAACGGCCTGAACGCTGCCGACGACTCGCGCGCCACGGGGGATCAAGACCCGTTGACGATCCGCGGAATAGAAAGGGACCGACCATTTGCCGCGAATCTTCGTCCACGCCCCATGTGAGAACATCTTGCTCTCGAACCGGCGGCTTGATTATGGTGTGTTCTATCTGTCCAAGAAACCAGGGGCGCCACAACGAAAAGGAGAACCAATGGCAAGCAAGAAAAAAGCAGCGAAGAAAGCGCCGCGTTTAACGAAGGAGCAGCAGAAACGGCGGGATGCAGCTCTGAAGGGTGCAGCAACCCGAAAGGCAAACGTGGAAGCGGCGGCAGCGGCAGCAAAGAAAGCGGAAGCGGCAGCAAAGCGCGCAGCGACCCGCAAGGCAAACAAGGCGAAAGCGGAAGCGGAATTGAAGAAAGCAGCGGCGGCGGAAAAGAGAGTAGCGAAGAAAGCCGCGAAGAAACGTTAACCAGGAAAGGTAAAAAGCCTACCTGCACTCCACACTAAGCCCATTCGCGGCGGTTTTGATTCAGGAGATGCGGGTGAAGCTGTTGCCGGAAGTGAACCTGACGTTCGAGCGTCTGTTTGCCAGCGACATCTAAGCGCGTGCGCGATCGTTCAAGTCGATGGTTGAAGCGGGAATGGCCGTTGAACATGCAGCAACGCTTTCCGGGCTGTTGCTGCCGGAAGACGATGCGGCGTAATCATGGGCTTCAGCAGGGAGACACCACCATCGAGCGATCCGGGTTTCAAACCAAAGCGGCGACGGTGCGGCAATCCGGAATGCTGGCGGGAAGCAAACCGGATCTGTGCCTGTCCATCTGGTGGTGGACAGTACCGGCCTCAAGATCTTCGGCGAGGGAGAATGGCTCGCGCAGAATCATAAAACCAGGGGAATACGCCGCCGCTGGCGCAAACTCCACCTCGGACTGGACCTCCATAGCGGTGCGATTGTTTGCGCCGACCTGACTCACGATGACGTTGGAGACAGCACTGCATTACCCGGGCTCCTGGATCAATTCGATGCCCCGGTCACGGGCTTTCTGGCTGACGGCGCCTATGATGGAGCGACCACACGGGATCTGCTGAGGCATCGGTATGGGGAGATCCTGGATGTGGTTATACCGCCGCCGAAGAACGCAGTGATCCGCCGGCAATCGGCGCGGGATCCGACGGTTCGGGATCGCCATATTGCCCAGATCCGCAGCAATGGCCGCATGGCCTGGCAGGCGGCCACAGGGTACAACCAGCGCAGCCGGATAGAAACACAGATCGGCCGTTGGAAGGGTGTCATCGGCCCCAAGTTCAACTCCCCCAGCTTCTCCAGGCAAATCACGGAGATCCAACTCGGCCAAAAAGTCCTGAACACAATGACCGCACTCGGACGGCCTGTGTTCGAACGCATCGCCTGACGCTATCGCTTGGGAAAGGGCGAATTCCATCTCCACCCCGATCCATGCAACAACGCTCCGTGCCGGAAATCATTCGATTGCTCGCGGACGCGATGGGTTCCTTCGATGACGAGACTCTTTAACGGCTACTCATATACTCACTGAGGTGATCAGGAGAAATCGTGCGTATAGGTATTCCAACTGAAATCAAACCAAAAGAGGGGCGGGTCGCGATGATCCCCGCGGCGGCGGCTGAACTGGTACGTGCCGGTCATGAAGTTCTGTTGCAGTCCGGAGCGGGATTGTTCACAGGCTATTCTGACGACGACTTCGAGGCCGTTGGCGTGAAGACAGTGCCGGATGCCGCAGCGCTTTACGGCGAGGCGAAAATGATCGTCAAGGTGAAGGAGCCGATCGAAGCCGAATACGATCTCCTCCATGGCGATCATCTGCTGTTTTGTTTCCTGCACCTTGCCGCGGTTCCGGTCCTGGCCCGCGTACTGGTCGAGAAAGGCCTCAAGGCCGTGGCCTGGGAAACCGTGATGGAGGGCGGACGCCTTCCGATCCTTGCGCCCATGAGCGAGATTGCGGGCCGTCTTGCCACGCAGATCGGAACGACGTTGCTGCAGAGTCACAATGGCGGCAGAGGAGTCATGCTGGGGGGATTGCCGTCGTCTGACCGCGGTCATGTTGTGGTTCTGGGTGCAGGCAGTGTGGGCTTGAATGCCGCAGACGTGGCAGCGTCTCTGGGTGCGCGAGTCACCGTACTATCGCGCAGCCGGCGTAGCCAAGTTCGAGCCCATGCGCTGGGTTCCAACGTCACGGCATTACCGTCCTACCCCGACTTGGTTGAGGCGGCGGTCCTGGATGCCGATCTGTTCGTTGGAGCGGTTCTTGTGCCGGGTGCCCGCGCGCCAAAAGCAGTGGATGCCTCCTTGGTTCACCGCATGAAAGAAGGCAGTGTGATCGTGGATGTGTCGATCGACCAGGGCGGGTGTGTCGAGACGATTCGACCAACCACGTATGAAGATCCGACGTTCATCGTCGACGACGTTGTCCACTTCGGTGTGACAAATATGCCCGGCGCGGTACCCCGTACCAGTTCCCAGGCACTCTCAAGCGCTCTGGTACCGTATGCGCTCAGGCTCGCATCCGATCCCGACCTTAACGATCCGGTACTGCGCGAGGCCGCTAACGTAATCGGTGGTGAAATCGTGCATGCCGCCGTGAAGGAGGCCCTGTCATGAGCAGGACTGGCAACAGAGCGCACGAGGAGAACACGAGAAGGACGCGTTCAACGGGAACCAGCAACGACCTCTAGTGCGCCAACATCGCGGCCTTCTTCAGGGTCGCCGATGGCATGTTCGTCCACCCCACAGTTTGACATCTTCCGAAGGTGTGCGGTCCATCAAGTTGCTGGATTTTCCGCCGTCCGACCCCTTCGATTAGTCTCATTAAGTCTTTAGTAGCGTTGTTGCATGGATCATCCCGAAGGATGCCTTATCATTGTGTTTTTCAACACTGGGAATAACTTAGATGCCACATGGAGTGCGCCCCGTGAACTGGAGAGTTATTTCCCTAGGATTAGTACAGGCCGATCAGCGGGTTTCATGTTCACAAGAGCGTCTTCAAACTCATTCGGCGGAACGTAGCCGATAGAGGAGTGAAGGCGCTTGAAGTTATAGACTTCCTCGATGAAGAAGGGAAGCCTTTCGATCACGTCGTCGTAGGTTTCATAGTTCCATAAGTGAACCTCCTCGTATTTGAGAGTCTTGTAGAACGACTCGATGAATGCATTGTTGTAGGGATTGCCCTTGGCAGACATGCTGATCTGGACCCCGTGTTCACCGAGTAGGTCGACATAGTCGGCCGAAGCGTACTGGCTGCCGCGGTCTGAGTGGTGAATGCAGTCGGGACCAGGCCGCCGAGAGTCGAGAGCCATGCGAAGAGCGGCGACGCACAGGGCGCTGTCGATCCGCTTGGAGATCGCCCAACCGACGATCCTGCGAGAATACAGATCCAGAATCGCCGCCAGATAGACGAAGCTGGAGCGAATCCGGATGTAAGTGATGTCGGCGACCCACACTTCGTTGAGTGCACGAACCTTCCGATTCTTGATCAGATTCGGATAGATCGGTAGCTGGTGTTTCGAATCGGTGGTCCGTATGAACGCACGCCAAACGATGGGTCCGAGATCGTACTTGCCCATTACGCGGCGAACACGTTTGGCGTTGACCTGGATGCCACGACGGTCCAGTTCCCGCACGATGCGACGGTAGCCGTAACCCGGGAATTCAGCATGAATGTCGTCGATCTGGAGACGCAGTTTCTCATCCTCGGCTTCACGCCGCTGCCGGTCCGATCGGTCCGGCTTGTAGTAGTAGCTGCTGGGCGCCAAGCCGGTCACTTGGCACGCTTTCGAAACTGATCCAAGTTGTTCGAGGTGATCGCGGACGTATTGGCGCTTTTCCGCTGTCGAACCCAAACTTGCAGTTTTTTTAGGTGTTCGATTTGCATGACCAGGTCGCCGATCTTCGCCTTCAGCTTCTCGTTCTCGGCTTCCAATTGGCGCTCCTGTCGGGACGGCTGGTCTGCCAGAGCGCTGACGTTGCTGCGATACTGTTTTCGCCACCGTTCGATCAGGCTTCGCGAAATTTGATACTCGCGTGCGGCCTGGGCCATCGTTACTTGCCCGGTCTCGACCTGTTCGACCATTTGGCGTTTGAATTCGGGTTCGAACTTTCGACGGATTTTTCCCATTTCGAATATCGGTGTCCTTTGCGACCGGCCCAAAAACGACTCGCGCGAGAAGCTGTGGAAAATGCCACGTCTGATGGAAATCCGTAAACAACACGGATTCCCACAGCCGTTTGGAAAAGCCTCGCAAAAAACGCTCTGCTTTACCACATTTTCCACAGCCTCGACGGCGGGCTCTCATTCCACTCGTTTCAGGCCGTCGCTCTATGCCGATAATTCTGTACTAAACTTTTGGGAAAAGTCTCCAGTCGGAAGGGCGCACTCAAACATAAGTTCAACGCAGCGCGACGGCACAAGTTTGATAAGGCGCAGTACCGGATGATCAACTGGGCAGAATATAACGAGAGCCTGCGCCAGCGGGGTGATCTGACGATTTGGGTCAGTGATGAGGCTCAAAGTGTGTGGAGCGCGCCGCGCCGCACGTCGCGGGGTGGCCAGCGGAGATACTCGGATCTGGCTATTGAGACATGCCTGACGCTGCGCACGACGTATCGGCTTGCGTTGCGACAAACGCAGGGGTGATGGACTCCATCGGCACGCTCATGGGGCTGGATATACGGGTGCCGGACTTCTCCACACTGTCGCGTCGTGCAAACGGCTTGAGCATCGCTCAGGCGGTGAGGCAAGCCGGGTCTGTGCCTGTCCATCTGGTGGTGGACAGTACCGGCCTCAAGATCTTCGGAGAAGCAGGATGGCTCGCGCAGAATCATAAAACCAGGGGAATACGCCGCCGCTGGCACAAACTCCACCTCGGACTGGACCTGGCCAGCGGTGCGATTGTTTGCGCCAATCTGACTCACTATGACGTTGGAGACAGCACCGCCTTACCCGGGCTCCTGGATCAACTCGATGCCCCGGTCACGGGCTTTCTGGCTGACGGTGCCTATGATGGAGCGTTTACACGGGATCTGCTGAGGGAACGGTATGGGGAGACCCTGGATGTGGTTATACCGCCGCCGAAGAACGCAGTGATCCGCCCGCAATCGGCGCGGGATCCAACCGTTCGGGATCGCCATATTGCCCAGATCCGCAGCAACGGCCGCATGGCCTGGCAACTGGCCACAGGGTACAACCAGCGCAGCCGGATAGAAACGCAGATCGGCCGTTGGAAGAGCGTGATCGGCCCCAAGCTCAAATCTCGCAGCTTCTCCAGGCAAATCACGGAGATTCAGGTCGGTCAGAAAGTTCTGAACACAATGACCACACTCGGACGTCCCGTGTTCGAACGCAACGCCTGACGCTATCGCTTGGGAAAGGGCGAATTCCATCTCCGCCCCGATCCATGCAACAACGCTGGAGGGTTGCCAGTTGTTCAGACATTCCTGTCTGAACAACCGAGCGGAGTCTTATATCGCGACCTTCTGACCGAGGACTCTACCGTGCAGCAATAATTAAGGGTTGGCTCAGCGTAAATCCAAGCAGGGTTTCGGCAGGAATATTCAAGCGCTCGCCCTTGGTCATCACCTGAACGGCGCCGGCGGCGCCAGCACCGACTCCCGCACCAATTGCGGCACCCTTACCGCCACCCGCGATCAATCCGATCAGAGCCCCGAGCCCGGCCCCTGTACCAACGCGCGCGGCTGTCTCCTCACCGCGGCCCTCACCCACCTCGGAATACTCAGCGGTGGTCAACGCATAGGGAATCCTGTTGACGACTATTTGGCTCAATTCGAGCTGCAGTTCGGCCGATCCCCTGACGCGGCCCGCGCTCTGAACTTCGACGATGCGGCCGCGAATGTCCGAACCCCGCGGCGCGACCTCAATACTTTCGACCATCAGGGGTTCTTCCAGCCTGGCCCTGAACGACTGACCGACGACATCGGTCTCGCTATCGATACTGTCGATAATACGAACAAGCAGGGGTCACCTCACGAAACGGAAAAAATCGTACGCTAAGGAAATGTGGGGGTCCGAGGAAGGTGTCGGGTTGGAGTATACCCTAGCCTGTCGTCAGGGAAGGCCGCGCAATAGCGTCAGAATAGAGTCGTCTTTTGAATTGATTGACACATTCCGTCAAGGGTCATAGATTTCTTCCTGACAGATTGGATTCAGGAGGGACGCCTTGCACGGTCAACGCATCGGCTACGTCCGGGTGAGCAGCTTCGACCAGAACCCGGAACGCCAGCTCGAGTATGTCCAGGTTGATCGGCTCTTTACCGACAAGGCTTCGGGCAAGGACACGCAGCGTCCCGAACTGGAAAGGTTGCTCGCCTTTGCGCGCGAGGGCGACACAGTGGTGGTGCATAGCATGGACCGGTTGGCGCGCAACCTTGACGACCTGCGACGCATCGTGCAGAAGCTTAGTAAGCGCGGCGTGCACATCGAGTTCGTCAAGGAAGATATGACCTTTACCGGCGATGCCGCGCCGCAGGCGATCCTGCTGCTGTCGGTCATGGGGGCCTTTGCCGAATTTGAGAGAGCCTTGATCCGCGAACGTCAGCGCGAGGGCATCGCCCTTGCCAGGCAGCGTGGGGTCTATCGGGGCCGCAAAAAATCGCTCTCGCCCGAGCAAGCGGATCACCTACGCCAGCGGGTGCAGGCTGGAGAGCGGAAGGCCCCCTTGGCCCGCGAGTTTGGCATCAGTCGAGAAACCCTCTATCAATACCTGCGCACAGAAGACTGACGATGCCGCGCCGCAGTTTGCTGACACCAGCCGAGCGCGCCTCGCTT
Organism: Terriglobia bacterium; assembly: GCA_965263045.1. Classification (GTDB taxonomy): domain Bacteria; phylum Acidobacteriota; class Terriglobia; order 20CM-2-55-15; family 20CM-2-55-15. The sequence continues at coordinate 16,783 of CBDHGK010000020.1, read as the reverse complement.
CTTGCCTTTCCGACCGACGACGACGAACTGATCCGCAACTACACTTTCTCCGAATTCGACTTGGCCTCGATCCGGCACCGACGCGGCAATCACAACCGGCTCGGCTTCGCCGTGCAGTTATGCTATCTGCGCTACCCGGGCTTCGCCCTGCCGACTCAAGGTGGGCCACCCGCATCCTTACTGGCCTTTATCGGACGGCAGTTGCACATCGAGCCGGCCAGCTGGCTGCAGTACGCAAAGCGTCCGGAAACCCGCCGAGAGCACCTGGCGGAATTGCAGGCGTGGCTGAACCTGACGACATTCAGTGCAGCCGACCACCGACGCTTCGTGCAGCAGCTTGCCGAACTGGCTCAACAGACCGACCGCGGCATCGTCCTCGCTGAAGCTTTGGTCGAGAGGCTGCGGCTGCAGCGCATCATCCTACCGACGCTCGATGTCATCGAGCGCGTTTCGAGCGAAGCGCTGACGCTCGGGACGCGTGTGGTGTATGAGGCGCTGACCGCTCCTTTCAGTGATCATCATCGTCGGGCCCTCGATGCGCTGCTGAACGTGCGAGAAGGCGGCTTGGGAAGTAGACTGGTCTGGCTTCGCCAGACGCCTGGTCCGCCAAGACCGAAGCACATCCTGGTCCACCTGGAGCGACTAAAGGCTATCCGCGAGCTTGGATTGCCGGAAGGCTTAGAGCACGCCGTCCACCAGAACCGCCTCATGAAACTGGCTCGCGAAGGCGGCCAAATGACCGCCCAGCATCTACGCGACCTGGAAAGCAAGCGGCGCTACGCCACACTGACGGCGCTCATGCTCGACACTCGCGCCACATTGATCGACGAGATCATCGATCTGCACGACCGCCTCATCGGCGCACTATTCAATCGCGCCAAGCGACGCCACGCCGACCGCTTCCAACAGTCTGGCAAGGCGATCAATGACAAGGTCCGCCTGTATTCGCGCATCGGCCGGGTCTTGCTGGAGGCCAAGCAAACAGGCGGTGACCCGTTCGCCGCCATCGAGACGATTCTGCCGTGGGAGGTGTTCAGCGAGAGCGTCGCCGAAGCGGAAAAGCTGGCGCAGCCGGAGGACTTCGACTACTTACCGTTGGTCGGCGACAGCTTCCACCAGATCCGGCGCTACACGCCGGCACTGCTGGAGGCACTCAGCATGAAGGCTGCCCCGGCGGCAGGCGACGTGATAGGGGCTCTTGAAGTGCTCAAAGACATGAACAAGCGACAAGTGCGCAAAGTGCCAGACGACGCGCCGACGTCCTTCGTTCGCAAGCGCTGGGAAAGTCTGGTACATACGCTGGACGGTTTAGATCGCCGGTTCTACGAACTGTGCGTGCTCTCGGAACTCAAGAATTCGCTACGCTCCGGCGATGTCTGGGTACAGGGCTCCCGCCAGTTCAAAGACTTCGAGGAGTACCTCTTGCCTCCATCGCGTTTCTCGGCACAGCGGGAACAGCGAGCTCTAGGTCTGGCGGTGGAGACCGACTGTGAGCGGTTCTTGGCCGCGCGGCTGGCCGTGCTGGAGCGCGAGCTGGAGACGGTGGAAAGGCTCGCGGCGCAGGACGAGTTGCCGGATGCGGCCATCATCGGTACGGACCTCAAGATCACCCCGCTCGACAGCGCTGTGCCGCTGGAAGCCGAGGCGCTGATACGCCGAGCGTACGGGTTGTTGCCCCACTTGAAAATCACCGAACTGCTCCTCGAAGTGGACGACTGGACCGGTTTTACGCGCCATTTCACGCACCTCAAAAGCGGCGGACCTACCGAAGACAAGAACTTATTGCTGACGGTGGTACTCGCCGATGCGATCAACCTGGGATTGGCCAAAATGGCGGAATCCTGCCCCGACGCAACATACGCCAAACTCTCGTGGTTGCAGGCCTGGCACATCCGAGATGAAACCTATTCGGCAGCGCTGGCCGAGTTGGTCAACGCGCAGTACCGACAGCCCTTCGCCTTGTCCTGGGGTGAAGGCGCTACATCCTCGTCGGACGGTCAAAACTTCAAATCCGGGGGCCGCGGTCAGTTCGCTGGCCAAATGAATCCGAAGTACGGCTCGGAACCGGGCGTGCAGTTCTACACTCACGTTTCCGATCAGTACGCGCCCTTCCACACCAAAGTCATCAACGCCACGGTGCGCGACTCAACCCATGTGCTGGACGGCTTGCTCTACCACGAGGCCGATCTACACATCGAAGAGCACTACACCGACACGACCGGTTTCACCAATCATGTGTTCGCACTGATGCATCTGCTGGGCTTCCGCTTCGCGCCGCGCATCCGTGACTTGGCCGACAAACGCTTGTATATTCACGGCGACGCGAAGCGCTACCCGACGCTCGCTGGGCTGATCGGTGGCAGCGTCAACGTCAAACGGATCCGTTCCCACTGGGATGGCATCTTGCGACTCGCGTCGTCGATCCAGCAAGGAACGGTAACGGCATCGTTGATGCTGCGCAAGCTCGGCAATTACCCGCGTCAGAACGGCTTGGCACTAGCGCTACGCGAACTCGGCCGCATCGAGCGCACCCTGTTCACGCTCGATTGGCTGCAAAACATCGAGTTGCGCCGCCGGGTACAGATCGGTTTGAACAAAGGCGAGGCCAGGAATGCGCTGGCTCGCGCCGTGTTCTTCAACCGGCTGGGTGAACTGCGCGATCGCAACTTCGAGAACCAGCGCTACCGTGCCAGCGGCCTCAATCTGGTCGTCGCCGCCATCGTGCTCTGGAATACGGTTTACCTGGAACGGGTGGTGCAAGCGTTGCGAGACGCCGGAAACCCTGACGAGAGCCTGCTGCCCCATCTGTCGCCTCTGGGCTGGGAGCACATCAATCTGACAGGAGATTACAGCTGGCAGCAGAACAAGCAAGTAAAACAGGGTAACTTCCGGCCCTTACCGGCGCTCAATCCGCCTTAGCGTACTATTTTTTCCGTTTCGTGAGGTGACCCCAAGCAGACTGGATCCGGTTGGGATCGTCCAGGCGGTATTGGCTGCAGTAGCGGCCTCCGGACGCTTGGCGAGATCTTCTCGTGACTGCAAGAGCACCAGGGGCTCGGAAGGAGTTGCGACATCGACGGCTTCTGCGGCAACATCGCGGGCGGTCTCTCGTCGATCCAGGACAGGACGCGTATCCACGGCGGGCCCCGACTGAACGATGTCGCCTCCGAACTCGATCCCGGCTACCGACAGCAGGTCATACTCCTCCACGCCAGCGCTGGTACTGAAGCGAATCACCCGTGAGGTTCCGCCTTCGTAATAGCCGCTGACCCGGTCTCCGTTCTTGAGAAGCAGCGTATCCGAATAGCCCGCGATCGTAAGAGCCACGAATACCGCCACGAAGATCCCGTACTTCAGAACTGTTTTCATCGGAAATCCCTCCAGTAAGATGCCCTTCTCTGCTGTTAGCACAGCACCTGTTACCTTACATCAGATTGTGGTTAGAGGCCTCTCCATAGGCGAGAGGCAGAACGTCTGGACCCGCGCCAGCGCCTATCCTGAAACCTTTCTAGCCTTTCTAGCTGCTCCACCGTCAAAATGGCCTTGAAGTCTTCCTGGAAGCGTTCTCTTGTGTTGGGCGTCTGTTCACGCAGATTCTTCTGAGCGATCAACATCTCGCCAATCTCCACAGCGGAAGGCTCTTCGGATTCCAGCGCAGTTCGCAGGGCTTGGGCGTTCTCTCGCAGTTGCTCGCGAACAGATACGAGCGCAGTCTGGAAATTCTCTCTGAGAGATTGTGCTTGGGCCCGCTGGTCTTCCGTAAGATCCAGCGCTCTTAGGATTCTCTCCTGCGGCATGAATTCCCCCCGGAGACGACCGCGCTGGCCACCGCCTTGAGCCGCCAGGGAAGTCCCTGTGCTTCCGCCCACTAGCAATAACGCCAAGCCGATCGTTACTACCTGTGTCCTTCTCATGTTCCTCCTTGTTCGTTCCATTCCTCATTCGCCGGCTTCATCCTATTATGAGGAAAGCATAGGCCAATGGTTTAACGTGCCTTTGTAAAGTTTGTAATGCCGCGCTTGTCGTCTTCCTGCCGTGCACAGGGGGTTGGCGGCGGCAAAGCCTATTACTTCAAGGTGGGACTGCGCGGTGCCGGAGACGGGCAGGCGCAGGTTTCGCTACCGCCGCGCAGGAAGCAATGAACCGTGCCTGTAAGAACGGTTCTCCAGCGGCGCTGGTTGATATCAATCCGCCGGGGGCTGATGAGCCTGGGCTTTCAGACGGATACATTTGATTCTGCCTGGCTTCTCGCTGGTCTCGTTCTCAGGTACTTCTCAGATTCGCCCGGAGAAGCGCGATGTTATATATGAACTTTCACCGATGTTCACGGTAGTCGCCACTCCCACACGCCTGAGTCTTGATGAACATTTCATCAAACGGCCCGCGGCCACATTCTTCGTCACCGTCGAAGGCGATGGCATGGACGAGCAAGAGATCCGTGCCGGCGACACACTGATCGTGGATCGCTCCCGCACACCGGGTTCGCGATCCATCGTTGTTGCCGTGGTCGATGGCGAATTGACCGTGCGTCTTTTCTCCGCCCTGGATCGGGAGGACGCCTGCGTGTGGGGCGTCGTGAGCGGGCTGGTGCGGGATCTGCCATGACTGTATACGGTCTGGTCGATTGCAATAACTTCTTCGTCTCCTGCGAACGGGTATTCCGCCCCGGTCTTGAAGGCCGCCCCACGGTCGTCCTGTCGTCGAACGACGGCTGCGTCATCGCGCGCAGCAACGAAGCCCGGGCACTGGGGGTCGGGATGGGGCAGCCGGTGTTTCAGATCAAAGCCCTCATCCGGAAAGAAGACATTCAGGTCATCAGCGCGAACCACCCCCTCTACAGCGACATGAGCCACCGCGTGATGCAGGTGCTGGATGAGCTGGCCCCAGCGGCGGAAATCTATTCCATCGATGAATGCTTCCTCGATCTCACCGGGATACGGAACGATCTCACTGGCTTCGGTCAGAAGGTGCGAACCACAGTGCAGCAGTGGACCGGGCTGCCGGTATGCGTGGGCATTGCCGAGACGAAAACGCTTGCGAAGGTCGCCAACCGGATCGCGAAGACATCGGAAAGAACGAAGGGGGTACTCAACCTCACAGGATCCCCCAAGCGTGGTAAGGCCCTGGAAATGACGCCGGTTGGTCAGGTATGGGGCATCGGTCGGCAGTTTGCCGAGAAACTCGATCGCAAGGGTACGCGGACCGCTCTCGACCTGACCCGCCTGTCCGATGGATGGGTCCGGAAAGAAATGAGCGTGCAGGGACTGCGGACAGTTCTGGAACTCCGGGGGGAAGACTGCATCGGGTTCGAGGACATGCCCCAGCCCAAACAGAGCACCATGGTTTCACGTTCCTTCGGCACTCCGGTGACTGCACTCGCGGATCTTGTTGATGCGATCACCGTGTTCGCCACCGATGCGGCCCGATCCATTCGCACGGCCAATCGTGTCTGTTCCTCAGTTCACGTCTTCATCGAGACCAGCCGTTTCAGGAAAGACCCGCCCTACGCGCCAGCGCGATTGGAGGCGCTATCGCCACCGACCCATAACACCCGGCATATTGTCGGAGCCGCGCTCAAGGGCCTGAAAGAGATTTACCGGGAGGGACTGGCCTACAAAAGAGCCGGCGTGATGCTGCTCGATCTGGTGGATGCCCGACAGGCACAAGCGTCTTTATTTGACCGGCCTGACCCCAAAGATGATCGGCTGATTGAAGCCATGGACGCGATCGAGGGACGGATGGGGCCCGGATCCATTCGCTTCGGCCACAGCGGATCCGCGGCTCGGTGGCGGCCCAGCGGCGCGTTCCGGTCGCCCGGCTATACGACCCGGTGGGCCGATATCCCGGTCGTGAAAACTTAGACAGTCACTTCTACCTTGCTCCGAACGAGGAGAGATTTTGATGCCTGAAAATAAGAACGGTTCACAGCAAGGGAGGCCCGTGTCCCCTGAAGGTGCAAGCTGGGATACGAATCAGATGATTTGGAATGCCAGGTCGACGAGAAAGTTCTGAACACAATGACCGCACTCGGACGGCCTGTGTTCGAACGCACCGCCTGACGCTACCGCTTGGGAAAGGGCGAATTCCATCTCCGCCCCGATCCATGCAACAACGCTCGCTGGATGTGTTTCTACTAGCATCGGGGCGTCGGATGAGTGATGGCAGCTGACTAGTTGATGCGGTCGAAATAGGTACAGCGCTCAGTTCCTGTCCGCGCCGGAGATCCCGCTTCTGACGCTCATCACATAGGCGATTCTTTGCCTTTTACTGCTCGCAGTTCTGGTAGTCCGAGGCCATGCACATCTGCGCTATTTCAGTCCCGCGGCGGATCTCGGCGGGGGTCATGTCACGTTCCAAATTGTCCCGCGACGTCCTGGCGGTTCCGTCTCCATTTGCACCAGCGATGTTGAACCACATGTGCGCGAGCACGGAATTCTTGAGAACACCCGCACCTGTAGCGTACATGACTCCGAGGTTGTTTTGCGCGGTGGCATTACCCTGCTCGGCAGACCTGTGGTACCACTGTGCGGCTTCGGCATCGTCCTGCGGCACGCCACGCCCGTTGGCGTAAATGACCCCGATGTTGAACTGCGCTACAGCATGGCCTTGATCAGCGGCCAGGCGGTACCATTGCGCGGCTTCGGCATCGTCCTTTAGGACGCCCTCGCCGGTGTAGTACATGTTTCCGAAGTAGTGCTGTGCCTCGGAAAGGCCCTGGTCAGCCGCCAGGCGGACCCAGCGTACGGCTTCAGTGTCATCCTGCGGCACACCCTCACCGTTGAGGTACATGACCCCGAGGGTGAACTGCGCGAGAGCGTGCCCCTGCTCGGCCGCCAGGCGGTACCACTGCGCGGCTTCGGCATCGTCCTGCAGCACGCCACGCCCGTATTCGTACATGGAACCGACGTAGAGCTGCGCCTCGGAAAGGCCCTGATCAGCCGCTAGGCGGTACCACTGCACGGCTTCGGCATCGTCCTGCGGTACGCCACGCCCGTTGGTGTACATGACCCCGAGGTAGAACTGCGCCTCGGAAAGGCCCTGATCAGCGGCCAGGCGGTACCACTGCACGGCTTCGGCATCGTCCTGTGTAACGCCACGCCCATTGGTATACATGAGCCCGAGGGTGAACTGCGCAGTGGCATGGCCCTGATCAGCGGCCAGGCGGTACCACTGCGCGGCTTCGGCATCGTCCTTTAGGACGCCCTCGCCGTTGGCGTATATGACCCCGAGGGTGAGCTGCGCCTCGGCATCACCCTGTCCGGCTGCCATGCGGTACCAGAGGAACGCTTCGGCATCGTCCTGGGGGACGCCCTCGCCGTTCGTGTACTTGTTCGCGAGGTTGAACTGCGCCCTAGCGTCGCCCTGCTCGGCGGCCAACCGGTACCACCGCACGGCTTCGGCATAGTCCTGGAGGACGTCCTCGCCTATGTCGTACATGTTCCCGAGGTAGAGTTGCGCCTCGGCATCACCCTGCTCGGCTTGACGGCGAATTTCAGTGATCGAATCCGGGTCCTGCCCGAGCGCCCAGGGCGCGATCAGCGTCAAGGCCAGCACGGAGACAGCAAGTGTCGTAAATACGCTTGTTGGCCGCCGTTCCATTGCAACCTCCGATCTGGAGACGCTATTGAAACTGCGCATCGTTCAGCCGCTGCAACGCATCGGTTCCCTCCATGGCGTCGTTCTCCTGCGCCAAATCCCAAGGCGTATCCCCGGCCTCGTCCAGCGCACTCGGGTCTGCTCCGGCATTGAGGAGCGCGGCAATCACGGCGGGATTACCGTTGTAACGCGCCGCCACATGCAGGGGTGTCCAGCCGTTTCCGGCCCGCGCGTTCGGGTCGGCTCCGGCAGCGAGCAGGGTCGCGATCACGGCAGAATTGTCAGTGTAAAACACCCCCATTGCTTGATGTAGGGGCGTCCAGCCGGCCTCGTCCAGCGCACTCGGGTCGGCTCCAGCGTCGAGCAGGGCCATGATAACGGCCGGATTAGCGTTATATGAAGCCGCCTTATGCAGGGGCGTCTCCCCGTACTCGCTCCGCGCGTTCGGGTCAGCTCCGGCGTCGAGCAGGGCCGCGATCACGGCAGGATTGGCGTTGGAACCCGCTGCATGTAGAGGGGTCTCACCGAGAAACTCGGACCGCGCATTCAGGTCGGCTCCGGCATGCAGGCAATCGGTGACGGTCTCGGCCCTCGCAGTAATAACAAATCCGTCGGTGTTCCATTGATCGCAGTCCGTTGTACCTAGATGCCACGCAATAAACACGTACCCAAGGACGTAGATTCCTAACACCACTCCGGCTCCAACCATCATCGTGCCAGCGAACCGATTGATGACAGATGACACAAATCGCATGGACTGCCCCTGCGACGGGGCCCGGTAATAGAAACCCAGCGCTACGTAGATGGACAATGCCCAGAATATCCATCCAAAGGTTTCAGGCATCCAGACCGGATAGTCGTGGATGTTGATCAGACCGAACGTCAAGAACATGAGAGGGACTATCGCGATTAAACCCGGGAATATGAACAATCCATTGAGTAGCGCCTAACCGACATTTGACATGAACGGCCAGTCCGGATTTCCAATGAGAATCGCAAGGCAGACCATCGAAGGGATGCCTGCACTCACCAAGACTCGCCAACTCCGCCGTCTCATTTTCATGGCCTTGACCTCTCCGCCGATTTCAGGGGTGGCCTCTAGCCAGACAGCACGGCATCCACGACCGGGTAATCGGACACATCAACTCACTCGACAAGCGGGAAGATTCCACAATTTCCACCCGGCGACGCACGCCACGGTCGGCATCGAGTCCGTTCCGTGGATCGCGTAGGCCACCGCTCCCGGCCACACTTTGACGATTGCGAGCGTGTACGGCTCGAATCCGGGTAGAGCGACGGCCGCGACCCCGCCGCCTCGATGACCGGCTTCAGCGACCCGTGAACCTCATCCGACACGTCGCTCCGTGGCGATCGCACCCGGTGCAGCGTGGCGATCGTAAAATGGGCATTTTTCTGCACAAGCTGCTGGACGGTTTGTGCGCTATTGAAACCGGGCGTCGTTGAGCTTCCAGTAAGCATCGGTGCCTTTGAGTTGATCGTTGTCTTCCGCGTAGTAGAAAGGCAGCTTGCCATCGTTGTCCCGCGCGTTCGGGTCCGCACCAGCCTCCAGCAGCGCCGTCACGGCTTCACCAGTCCCGGACCACGCCGCCCAATGCAGCGGGGTTTGGCCGTCTCCCCGCGCTTCCAGATTCGCGCCCGCTTCCAGCAGCGCTGTCACAACTTCACCAGTCGCGGACATCGCCGCCAAATGCAGTGGAGTCCAGCCGCGTTTGTCCCGCGCGTTCGGGTCCGCACCCGCTTCCAGCAACGCCGTCACGGCTTCACCAGTCCCGGACCACGCCGCCGCATGCAGCGGGGTGTAGCCGGATTCGGATCGCTTGTTCGGGTCCGCACCCGCCTCCAGCAACGCCGTCACGGCTTCACCAGTCCCGGACCACGCCGCCGCATGCAGCGGGGTGGATCCGGATCCGTCTCGCGCGTTCGGGTTCGCTCCCGCTTCCAGCAACGCCGTCACGGCTTCACCAGTCGCGGACCACGCCGCCCAATACAAAGGGGTTTGACCGTCTACCTCCCGCGCGTTCGGGTCGGCTCCCGCCTCCAGCAGCGCTGTCACAACTTCACCAGTCGCGGACCACGCCGCCGCATGCAGCGGGGTGGATCCGGATCCGTCTCGCGCGTTCGGGTCCGCTCCCGCCTGTAAACAACGCGTCACATCCGAAACCTCGGCGACACGGAAGAAAATTGATGTGTTCCAGTCCGCGCATCCGTCTCGGAGCGCTCGCTCCGCTTCGACTTGAGTGCCGGTGCTGCAAGCGGCGGTGGCCACTATTACGAGAACAGTGGCCGTGACAAGACAGGTGATCGGTTTCATGGTTCTACCGTGACGGCCCTGAATTCCTCTCTGGCCCGAGTGGGGTTTACTGCGGCGTGGATTGAGGCTTGATGAATCCTTCCGTCGCCACTTCGAGTCGGGCTATGCGCCATATCCCATTATCGCCAGGTCCCTTCGCTGTCTGCACCTGAACTCGTCTCCTACCTGCATGGCATGGAAACATGGGCAATTTTCCACTCACCACTTTCGAGCGCCCAAATGATAAAAATCACTGCGCCATATTCAAGTGGTAACAGGGAAAGGGACGCGTTTGGTGGCAATAACTCCTTGAGGTACGCTCCATCTTCGACGTCGTCGAACCATTCATCGAAGCTCGCCTCAATTAGCAGGAACTTATCTTCTCTAAGATCATTAGTGGCCCGCTGTTGTAGAGCGGGAACAATCTTCGATCGGAATTGTGCCCCGGCCAAGTCCTGCTGTGAGAATTCCTCAAGGAAGTTCCGAATCCACAATTGCCTTGCTGTTTCGGATTGACGTTCTTCTTCGGAGATATAGCCGAGGCATGGCTCATTCAGCATCACACGATTGGCCATCGCGGTCTGTCCGAAGAACGAAAAGCCGCGGTCAGAACCCGGATCAACCAATGCTGACAGGAAGCTTCGCACCGCTTCTCCTAGATCCACTGACGCCCCGACCCCTTCCTGTTGCGTTTCGGAAGCGGCCAAGCAGCTCATTCCCACTCCAAGTCCGAGGCATACAATCAAACTATGCGAGAGATTCATTTTCTAATTCCACTTCAACCACCGATCTGCGTCACTGCGGCGTGGACTGAGGCTTGATGAATCCTTCCGTCGCCACTTCGAGTCGGGCTATGCGCTCGACAAGGGCTGTTTCTAGCTTGCCTATGCGATCAACCAAACCTAACTCCACCTTGCCCACGCGCTCGCCGAGGGCGGCAATATCTTTCCGCGTACTCTCACACAGGGCAGCAATATCACTATGCATCGCCCATTGTCCGGTAACGATGATGCCTGCAAGGACGATCGCCGCGCTGATACTGGCAATCAATTCTTGGCTCATCTGGTCAGTATATGGCCTTGCCGTTCTGATTCGGACCTGATTCGGAATGAAAACCGAGTGACAGGAAATGTCATGCCGAAGGATGCGTTGACCAGCCGTCGGGGTCGGAGACCGGCAGGGTTCTGTCAGGAACAAACGCTCGTTATGATCGAACAGTTTAGTCGCATGGAATGTGACGCATTCCATGGTTCGTATCTGTCAGATAAAACACCAAAATCGATATTCCATGGTCAGGCCGTGAAAACCGTTGCCTATTTGAGGATCTCGACCGCGCAGCAGGACGTGCGCAGTCTGCGCCTTGCCATCCTCGAGTACGCCCGCAACTTGTTAGCCATTATCGAATTCACTCCAGTGATCCGCTAAGTAGTTTCTAATCCCCATTCCTGGATTGTGGCCATTGAAAAGAGCCTCGAATGCAGCTCTTGCAGCTCTGTAGGAGTCATTGGGAATCGATCCGACCAGTTTCGCTAGGAGCAGCAGCGCCAATGAAGGCGCCCGCGACTCACCTTGATTGCAGTGAATCAGGATCTTTCTATCCTCGTTCAATTGGACTTGTGAGAACGCAAGAAACGAGTTAAATGATGATGGCATGAAGAGTGGAGTCCGGGGATCGACGAGGTTTAAGTATAAGTCAGTGCCCTGTTCGAGCGCTAAGTAGTGCGGATGGTCCTGCGATAGGCTTCCGCGGTATCCCCCTGCCCTTTGGTGGCAGGGGCTCTTGCAGGCGTGCACAACAGCCCACTCGTGGTCACCAGCTCTGCAGTCCGCCTGCTTACCCACATGCAATCTGGCCTGGACCTCAATCATGTATTTGAACCGCTCCGGCTATCCGGAGACTCTCTTGTTTGGGTCAAACCGCCATAGCAGACCCTTTCAATCGGCGATAATACGCCAACGGGCAGGGTTGCACAAAGGATCGGTTGCTCACCTCGCTGACGCGGTTCAGATTGAGAAAGAGACAACAGCCCGGAGCTGGGCGTCGATGCTCAGAGTGCCAGATTCAGAGATAACCGGATCGAAATTGCTCATTAATCGGAAGTTTCCTCAAAGGACCATTTCCTCCATCCCCGAAGGACAGGAAAATACAAACCTAGGCGGATAGGTCGGGAATCCGTGGTCTGGATCACCCTTGCGTAGCTCTCCAACTGAGCGCGGTGCCGTGTCGCCTACCAGCAGGAGTTCAGGTTTGTCGAGTTGCCCGGCGGCGCTGGGAGAGCATTGAGCCAATGCGACCGGATCCTGGGGTCGCTTGAAGACATCGGTGAGCTGCTCGGCAGCGCGTAAAGGGCATGGGAGGGGCTGATCTCTTGTCGGATCGTTTCAGGTTGTTCCGCCGTGCGGTTGTGACAACTTCTGTCTGAAATGGCGGCCCTCCGTTCAAACCGCCGCGCCGGCAGCATCGCACAAAGGCGTCTCCAGGCGATTGGTAAATGCACCCAAGAACCTACGAGGAGACGACCGATGACTGCCAACACAGAGGGTAAGTAGCTGAAGCAGTAATCGCGCGACATCCGCGGCCGCCGTGAACTCGGATTCGGCGGTTTCCCGCGCGGCTCGCACATCGCTGTACTTTGCGACGTCCGTGCAACAATGAGGCATGCCAACGAGTCGGCGCCGCGAGGACGAGATTATCGAACTTTTCGTGTCGGCATACGAAGACGACGCATGGAAAGATTCACACGTCCACTGGCTCGATCACGTAGCAGACGGCGCCGTTGAGGCGCTCGTCACCCGACCGGACGGCAAAACACTAGCGATCGAGCATACGTTGATCGAGTCGTTCGTGGGCGAGCGAGAGGACCTCGAAAGATCCAAGATTTTCCAGGATATCGAAGGCGATCCCGCCCTGCGGCAGGTCGATCGAATCGTCTACATCAATGTGCCTCGCGGTGCGCTGCCGAAGGGCACGCCGTGGAACGCCATCGTGACTTGCGTACAGCGTTGGCTTCAGGCCAATCTCGCACAACTCCGTGAAGGTGAGGGATTCCACGACTGCCGGATTGCAGGATCGGGTATCGGCGCTCCCTTCACAATGAGGCTCCACATAAAGGTCATTAACTCGAAGGGTTCTCTTGGTGGGCCGCTGATCCGTCGCTGGGGCTCGACCAACGTAGACGCCACGGTCAAGAAAGCCCTGACTGCTAAGCTGCCGAAGCTCGCCAAGACCCCCGCCGCTGTGCGGATACTACTGCTGGAACGAAACCAATTTTCGTTGGGCGAGGCCCGGATCTGGCAGGAAATCCGGCGCACGGCGCCGGATTTCCCGCTGCTTGGTAAGATCACTGAGATCTGGTTCGCGGAAACGGTGTTCTACGATGTGTCAACCAATCCAAAGTGGTGCGGCTACGTTGGTTTCAACCAGTATGCGGGCGATCAGGCGCGGCTCATGGCGACAATGAATTTCAAGGATGGTGTGTTGATTTCCAGGTCACGAGACGGGATCGCAGACGTCACCCCCGAGAATGGACCCGTGCTTGGTGGGAGTCGGCCGTAAAGTCTCTACAGTTGACGCGAACGGCGTCAGTCCAAACACCCCCGTCGATTCCGGCCCCGACGCTGATCCGGCGAGTAACGGCCGGCGGGGGTATCGTCCACCTCGTCCACCGATCCGGAATCCACGGGTGGATCGGCCAGCCAATCTGCCACGGTCCGCCACGCGGCCCACAGGACCGCGGCAACAGGCAGCATCAACACAACCGCGGTCCCAATCACGTTCAGCAATGTCGGAATGTCCAGCATCAGCCGACCTCCGGAACGGGTACCGTATCAGGCCGGGACGGCTCCGGAGCCTGAGAGCCGCGGCTTGGGCCAGCCTGCAGCCGACATAGCCAAGCCATGGGCGGGCCAACCATCGAACGGGCGTCTATCGGTCGAAGGATTGTCCTTCCGAGTGTGTTGTGGTGCGCCGCCGATCCGCATGTATCGCAAACCTTCGTTTGGGACATGAGGGCGATGGCGCCTTCCTGCGAGACCCTCTGTGTGTCTTGTCCCATGTCTGATTCTATGTTTCGCATACGTCGAGCGAAAGAGAATGGCTCGGAGAACCGTTGTGACAAAGCCGGGCGGCTCTGTTTTTCCTTCAGCAACGCGAGCTGGAACTGCTGCGCCACTAGACCGTCAGCGCGAAAAGAGACTCTCTGGCCATCGTGGACCTCGGTCAGAGACCGAGCCGGCTCTTTTCGTCGTCAGAAAGAAGATCCCGAAGCTGATCGACGGACGGCTCGTAGTCTCGCACCTCACGTGCAATCGATCGCGCGAGACCAAATCCCCCAAGTCCGAACATCTGACGTCCCAGACTTCCCGCTGCGGCAATTACTCTGCCTACCGTTGGAACCACCGCACCCAGGAGAGGGCTGCCGGATGCAATCCATGCCCCGACAGTTCCGGCACCGGCCACCGTTGTTACCTGCCACGCTACTTCAATGAGCCTGGAGCCCGAAATTCCAGGCACGCGGATTGCACTTGAGATCTCTTCGAGTTCGCGAATCAGGGCGTTGGCCTCTCTGAAGTCTGACGTGCACCGAAGCGCATGCAGTGTTTCCCAGACCCTACGTCGTGGCTCACTCCATTCTTGCCGCAACTCGACCAGGGCGTCCACAATTCGGTCTCGCCGGCCCGCACGGCTGATGACTATTGCAAGGAACGGTGGCACGACGAGCCCAAGATCGCCGCGATTAGCCTGTTCTGCGAACTGACGAATGTCAGCATCAAGGTGGTGTAGCAACGCTGCAGGCATTTCTTGACTAGTACGGACGACCGCGCGTCCAACGCTGCCCGCAACCAACACAGATCCGCCGCGCTTCACAACAAGACACAGATTCTGCAGGTACCGAAGGTGAGATCTCAGGTAGGGATCGTCAACTCGGTCCGTTTCGGCCGACGATACCGCAAGTCTTACCAAATGTGGCGGAAGCTCGAGATTCAGCTCCCGAGTTGGACCCATTTGCAAACAAACAATATCCTCATACCCATTCAGCGTCGGCAGGAAGCTCGTGATGACATTCCTGCTACCTGCTGCAATCTCTTCCTCGCTCCACTCTGCTTTCTCTTTTGGAGATGGCAGAGGTTCGCCGTCCATCTCGACATAGTCATGAAGGAGGACGGTCCGAACGAACTGCTCTGCCTGATCCAAGGTCTCCAAGACGTGACTCCGCCTGCAACGAGCTCTCGGAACGGATAAAAAGCAAACTGATCGCAAATCGCGACGCTGAGAGTCGACTCAGAAATGGATATCATGGGTGTGCCAGTATACCGGTCAACAGTTCAGATCATGGAAGCACAGCAAGTCGCACGTGACACACCCAGTGGGGACCGATGAAAGCGGGCGGGCGCCGCTCGCTCAGGCCGGATGGCGCGTCTGGCGCGCGCCATCCCAAAACCGATAGGTTGCGACGATGGACCCAGTCGATCGACGACTGAAAAGGTTTACCAGAACGCCAAGCAGAACACGCGAATCGAAGACAACAGAGGCGCTTCGGTGGGTGATGACGACGTTGCTGCAGGACCAGTTCCTGGGCCGGGAAGGCATACCGGCCCCGCTCGTCGTGGGTGGCTGCGGGCCGCAGTGGAGCGATTTTCAGGGCCATCGGCTCCGATTGTTGTCGGCGGTTTTGTAGCTTTCACCGACACCCTCCAGTCAATCCATCCTTAGATAAATGACTAAGCCCTAAAATCCATCTCCTGGCAAAGGATCAAGGAGAATCTCAAGATATTGCCTGTTGCGTATGATCATACTGTCAATCATACTTTTGCGTGAGTAATAGTGCACGCGTCACCATCACGCTTTCCGGCGATCTCGTCGAGGGATCGATCGGCTTGCACGGAATCGTAGCCGCTTCATCGCCGAAGCTGTCCAGCACGAGTTGGCTCGGCGGCAGCGCGATGCCCTCCTCCAGTCGCTCAACAGCCCACATCCAGAGATCATCGAACTCGCCGACATAGGCTTGGCCGACTGGACTTCAGACCTGCCCAACGATGATGATGGCCTCGTCGATCCAAGAGGTGGCACCGCCGTTCGCTGGATTGAAGATCGCGGCTGGGTGAAAGAACAGAAGTGAAGTTTGCACGAGGTACGGTCGTTCTCGTTGAGCTTGATCCGACCATTGGCCACGAACAACGTGGTTTTCGCCCTTGTATTGCGGTTAGCGATCCGACCGTGAATCTGGATCAGCGGTTCCCCTTGATTGCAGTGGTCCCAGTTACCGGCACCAAAGGATCGGGTGCACTGTATCCCCCGTTAAGCCCAGGAGTCAGTGGCCTCACGAAACAGTCGTGCGCTCTCGTGGACCATCTACGTTCTATCGACAAACGCCGCATCCGGCGGATCTTCGGACAGCTGTCGCCGGGCGAACTTGCCAGCATCGACCAAGGCCTCACACTGTTTCTTGGCCTCGAGGATGGTACCGTCGAATCGACGCAAAGCTAGCTGAAAGTGGGAGAATGGACATTGTGCTCTAGCCATGAAACGAGAATGACGACACGAACGGAAGCAAAACCGGACGAGGAGTTTGCCCTCGAATTACTGAATGATCATCTGACAATGTCCGGGATATCCGGATTCCAGTCCGCAGTGCATGCGGAGGATCCTCCAGACCTCGTTGTGAACTGGAACGACGGCGCTCAATGGGGCGTGGAGGTTACTCGGGCCTACCGGCAGGTCGCATGGTTTGATGGTGGGGAGCCAGTGTCCTCATAACAGATGAATGCGACTCTGCGGAATATTGGTAAGCAACTCGGGGAAAAGACTATAGACATGCGTAAGCGCAGCTATACCCTGCACCTGGAGGGGCCGGGTCCGTTCAGTTCATGGAAGAT
>CBDHGK010000019.1:0-28348 GCA_965263045.1 Terriglobia bacterium | reverse complement strand
ACGCTGCCGTCGGCAACTAAGATCCTTGAAGATGGCGCGGAATTGAGAGGGATAACTGACTTTCGGAAAGTGGTCGGAGTTTATGCGGCAGGCGGCTTTAGGGGGTCGCTGAAGAAAGAGGTGAACCTACGAGGTCGACTTGTGGGATTGCGCTGCCCTGTCAGAAGCGAGGGAATTAGACACTGAGTGCGTATTCCGCTGATCGTGATCACCAGTTCCGGGATCATGATCAGTGATTCCGGGCATCGTGATCACCCGCCGTAGCGAAGTGAGGGTTAGGATCTCAGTTTAGACCTCCCGAAGTCCACGATTCTTGTTTTGAATGCTTCCATAATCTTGATATTCATCGCCGGGCCTGTGTGTAAATGTGGGAAAGCCGCAGGCTTTTCCAGGGCTGTGGGAATCCACGTTTTTTGTGGATTTTCCATAGCCCATCATTTTCCACAGGCCACTGGTTTGTTTTTTAGGTTCTTTCTCATTCTTCGTCCCGTCCTTACTGAATTCCTGAAAATCCTTCGCGCCAGGATCGCGTATCCGCGACGATCGGACGCCAGTCCGAGTTGGACTACCTCGTCGCCAGGTGGGGTTCATGCCGGCTCCTTGGAAGAGGGTTTCGGGGCAGCCTTGGTTTGTCTCATGGATCGTCCCTTCAGTTCGATGCGATGCGCGTTGTGGAGGAGGCGATCGCAGATGGCGTCGGCCTGGTTCGGGTCGCCGATGACGCCGTGCCAGTCGGCGACCGGGAGCTGGCTGGCGATCAAGATGGCGGAGCGTTCGCTCCGTTCCTCGACGACTTCGATCAAGTCCCGGCGTTCGGCATCGCGTAGCGGGGCCAGGAGCCAGTCGTCGATGGCCAGCAGATCGGTCTTGGCCAGCCGTGCCAGAACACGAGCGTAGGAGCCGTCGCCACGGCCGACCGCCAGTTGGTGCAAGAGCCGGGGCATTCGGACGTAGGCGGCATTGAAACCGCGCCGGCAGGCTCGTTCGACGAAAGCCGAAGCCAGAAAACTTTTCCCGATGCCGGTCGGACCGGAAATGATCAGATTGTGCCGGTCCCGGATCCACCCGCAGGAGCCCAGAGCGAGGACTTGGGAACGGTCCAGACTGCGACGATGTTTGAAGTCGACGTTTTCCAGCGATGCAGAGCTGTAGCGCAGCTTGGCCACGCGCAGACGCCGGGTGAGCTTACGGTGCTCCCGGGCCGTCCATTCTTCATCCACTAGAAGGCCCAGACGCTCCTCGAAACTCAGATCCGTGTACTGATTCGAGCGGCGTTGCTGCTCGAGGGCTTCGACCATGGCCGATAGCTTCATCTGGTTCATCTTCTCCAGGGTTTGTTCCATTAGCATGTGTGCTCTCCTCTGGCTCCGCATAATAGGCGGCGCCGCGAATGTTGTCGTGATGGGGCGTGGGTAGGGTTTCGGAATCCTCGAACGGCAAACGGTCCTGGGCCGAGGACAGGATGTTTTTGACGGTTCGGTAGCTATAGGACTGTAAGCGAAGTGCTCGGGCACTGGCGGCTTCGAGCCGCTGGGCGCCGTAGCGGCGTCCCAGGCTCATCAATCCCAGGCAGGAGCGGTACCCCTGCTCAGGATGGGGCCACCGTTTTATCATCTCCTCGGCCAGTCGGCCGGTCTGAGAGCCGGTTTTCTCCGCCCAACGGATCAGCCGGGATGGTGTCCATGCCGCATGGGCTCGATGGGAACTGGGCATATGTTCCGACAGAGTCGACGGTTGGTGATCGTAGCGGCGAGGATGAGAGGCGACGCGCCGGCCTTTGTGGTAGACCTCGACAATCGAGGCGGTGTAACGCGCTTCCAGGGTTTCCTGGATCAACTGGTAGGGCACGCTGTAGGGATGGTGATCCACGGTCACGTGGTAGTCGATATTGGCACGACAGCCCTTCCACTCGGCCTGTTCATACCGATCGGTCGGTAGTGGCTGTAGGGCCGGTCGATCCAGCCTTTCGTAGAGTTCCAGGCGGGACACGCGAAGCTTCTGCATCGGCCGCTGGTTCAGTTCCAACAGCAATTTTCGAATCGCCCCGTTCAAGTCCGCCAGACTGAAGAACGTGTGATTCCGGATTCTGGCCAGGAGCCAACGCTGTGCCAGAAGGACCGTGGCTTCGATTTTTGCTTTGTCTTTGGGTTTCCGAGGCCGGGCCGGAATGACAACGGCGCCGTAATGTTCTGCCTCATCCTGGTAGGTGCGATTCACTCCTGCTTCGTAGCGGCAGGACAGGGTAATGGCACTCTTGAGTTGATCGGGAACCCAGATCCGGCTCGATCCGCCGAAGAACTCCACCATGCGAATATGTACGCCGATCCAGTCGGCGAGTTTCTGGCTCGGTGTCGCTTCGGCGTAGGTATAACCGCTGGCGCCCAGCGCGGCCACGAACAACTCGACTGGTTTAGTTGTGCCCGTCCGCGGATCCGTCAGTTCTGGCCGTTTGCCGGAAAAGTCGATGAAGGTCTTCTCGCCGGCGCGGTGCACCTGCCGCATCGAGGGCTTCAGTTTCTGGGCCCACCGCCCGTAGATCACACAGAACTGGCTGTAGGCATATCCCTTTGGATTCGCTTCCCGGTACTCTTCCCAGAGCAGGTGGAGGGTGACTCCAACACGCTTCAACTCCTGGTGGATCCGCTCGACATCTGGAACCACCCGTTCCCGGGAGCCCGGTCCCGCGCTGGAAAACAGCCGCGCTTCAAGCGCGGCCTCGTCCAGTTCCTCAGGCAGCGGCCATTCCAACCCTGCACGTGCCGCCCGTCGGACGTACTCCGAAACCGTCCCTACTCCCACTCGGCAGGCTCGGGCGATGGCCCGGTGGCTGAGTTTCTGTTCGTGTTTGAGTCGTAGAATCTCGCGTAACTGTCTCATCGATAGCCGTCTTGTTCCCATCAAGTTCTCCTTTTTCAAGGAAGAACCTAACAGGTCTAAACTTCGCTACCGACGGGTGATCATGATCGCCGGAATCGGTGATCATGATGCCCGGAATCACTGATCATGATCCCGGAATCAGTGATCACGTTAAATCGGAATCAGTGATCACGATCGTCCGGAATACGCAACTGAGTGCAGAAGGGACTCACATTCAATTCTTAATTAGATTTGATCTTGTCTTTTTCACAGATCCATCGCCCTGATACATGTTCTGATTACTACTTGTTCTTAATACTTGTATTAAGAAAGGAACTCTAGCGGTTTGTTAAGTCATTTAAGGGGATACTCTAGCGGTTTGTTAAGTTGGAACTCTAGCGGTTTGTAAACGGAAAAGTCCGAAAAAGATAGGATCACTGTGGAAAACCCTGCAATATGGACGGTTTAGCGGGAGAGTAGGTGAATCTGGCGCGGCGTGACGGATGGGGTTGTTGTGGGAAACAATTCGAGTGAGCCCCTGGGCGTGGCATAGTCGAGGCCGGGCCACGCGACCTTGATCTTTTTCAGCTCCCGGATGCACTTTGTACGGAAATCGTCAACGAGCCGCCAGTTGGACGCGTTGGCCGGGTCCAGACCAAACTGCCGGTATAATTGCTTCCAGGAAATCCTCAGCGGACGATCGAGGGCGAACGTCCGGTAGTTGAGCCACAGGTACAGGTCGAGCCCGAGAGCGGAACGTGTTAGGGCTTTGAGAATGTGCATGTCTAGCGGCACCGGATGGCTGATGATCTCGTTGAAAAACTTTTCGCTCAACTCGATTGTGCTCTGGTCCTGGCCGGGCTTGCGCTCGTTCCACCAGAAATCCGTCCGGTCGGCAAAGTATGTGTTCACCTGCGCCTCACGGTCCTTGTCTGTGTAGACGAGCACGATGCTGCATGCGAATAATCGCTTCATCTGATTTCGGACTCGGGCATAGGACGCCCCAGCCGGATCTATCCCTACGAGCCGCATAAAGGTGGAAAGTGTTTTTCCAAGGACCAAACTACGGCTTTGGGTCCGTACCGCTTCGGTGCAAACCCAGGCGAGCAATAAACGTGGTATGTGACCGAACGGGAGCTTGTTGTTCGGCCCCGCAACCATGTAGAGCTGATAAGGTCCATTGACGCGCTTAAACTCTTTCCGGTGGCCGGGATTGGTGCGCGGCAAGCTGCACAGTGCCATCAGCCGCCCCATGTAACCAATTTCCGAATCGGACTCCCCGGCCCCGACAAGCTGATTGACCTGATCGAGGCGGGTGAAGTGGTGCCGCGCTTGAGGCGTCACCAGAGAGAGCGCAGGTTTTGATTTATCGTTCATGTCCTCGCAAAACTCCATATCCTTATCATATTTTACCGTCCATATCGGGGCCGTTAAGCAGAGATTCTTTTCCGCGTTGTATCCGCGAACCAGCCAAAGAAGCAGCGCCCGGACAATCCCGGCGCGCCCCTGTTGCATCGTCCTGGCTGCGTTGTCGGGCATCACCGCACCTGCGCCAGCTTGAGTTGGGGGTCGGCGAACACAACGGGCCTGTAGTGCCAGAGCCGCTTTGCGGCGTCGTAATCGCCCACGTGGAGGGCTTCTTCGACGTAGCGCTTCCCCTCGCGCCGCGTCATGTGAATCACCATGGAGATCCCGTCCACGACGCCCCGACACGTGACTTCCCACGGCAAGTCCGTCTCACCTTGCATGGCGCAAGTCGCCAGCCGGGACAGGGCCGACTCGGCGTTGTTGGCGTGGATCGTCGTCAGACTGCCGCCGTGCCCGGTGTTGAGCGCCTGCAAGAGATCGGCGGCCTCGCCGCCCCGGACTTCGCCAACCACAATGTGGTCGGGCCGGTGCCGGAGCGCGTGCTTGACGAGGTCGCGGATCGTCACCGATTTGGTGTCGATCCCCCGCGCCTCGAAGCGAACACAGTTTTTCCGGTCAATGCGGAGTTCCAGCGTGTCCTCGATGGAAACAATGCGGTCGTCGGCGGGGAGCAGCTCGACCAGGGCATTGAGCAGCGTGGTCTTACCCGAGCCGGTTCCGCCCGACACCAGGATATTCTGCCGGCCGAGCAGTGTGGTCCGTGCCGCGTCCAGGACTTCGATGGGCAGTGAGCCGAAGCGCACAAGATCTTCGGGCGAATAGCTCCGCTTGCCGAAGCGCCGGATAGTGATGGCGACGTGCGGTGCGGCCGGGGGGACACAGATCGCCACGCGGGAGCCGTCGTCCAGACGCGCATCGAGGATCGGCGCGGTGGCCGGATCAAGGCCGAGAGGCCGTGCGATCTGAATGGCCGCTCGGTCCAGCGCCGCCTCATCGAGAGCAGGGGCAGGGTGGGGCCGGATTTCCCCCTGGCTTTCGATCCAAACGTTGCCCGGCCCGTTAATCATGATCTCGCTCACGTCCTCATCTTCGAGGACTGATTCGAGGCCCGGCAAAAACGGACGCAGGTAGTCCATGCCTCGTCCGTCCCTATCTGCCGCGCTCATATCTGCCCCGCCTCGACTGCCCTCCAGTAGGGCGTGTCGACCGGAAGGTAGTACGGCTTGAGATAAACGCGAACGGCACTGGTCGCGTGGGTGCCGTCATAGGGCAGGCAAATGGCCTGGCAATTGGGCAGCAATCCAAACTCCCTCGGCTGAAACAAAGCCTCCCGCTGTTCCCGGAATGATTTACTCGTGCCTACTGAGCCCTTGGTTCCACCGGCCCGTCCAGAGAGCAGGGACACCTGGGCCTGTTGTGCGGATTCGGTGACGGTCCAGCTCGGCTTGATCTTGGCCACCTGCCCGCAGAGTTTCGAGGCGATGTCGTCGCTCGCGTCGTCGCTGAGGGAAAGGAAGATCCGGGTGCGGAGCGTCTGCAAGAGCGCCCGGCCAGGCTTCGGAGGTGCCCAGCACGGCTCGGAGCGAGGATATGGATTGGGTGGCGACGATGGGGATGACGCGGCACTGCCGGGTGAGGGCAAACGCCTTTTCGTCCCCACTCGGATCATCGTCGCCGACCGAGGCGAAGGACTGGTACTCGTCACAGATGAA
Organism: Terriglobia bacterium; assembly: GCA_965263045.1. Lineage (GTDB taxonomy): Bacteria > Acidobacteriota > Terriglobia > 20CM-2-55-15 > 20CM-2-55-15. Next base: position 22,412 of record CBDHGK010000019.1, on the reverse strand, counting down.
GACGGCGGGCCGGAAGTAACGCTCAGAGTCCGCTTTCATCTGTGCCGGCCGCCGGAGCAGGGTCTGGAGCCAGGCGTTTTTGAGGAAGACGCCGATGGCGCGGGCCAGCGCCGGATTCGAGCCGGCGGGCATGTTGAGGGCCAGAACTTTCCCTGTCGCGATCAGTTCGTCCAGGGGTGGAAGGTGCCGCCGCATCCGGCGCGACTCGGTCGGCGGCCGCCCGTCGGCGTTCTCGTCCTCCTGGCCGCCGTCTTCCCCCGACTCACGGGGTTTCTGTGCCGTGCGGTCCTCGTCCTTCACCGGTGGGGCCTTCGGACAGAAAATGGGGGCGACATCCGCCATGTCGAACAGGGACAGGAAACTGGAGATTCCCTCGACACACGAGGTCCGCAATTTCGGGTCCAGCTTCATCCAGTCTTGCTCGTACCAGGTGTTGACGCTTTCTAGCCGTGCCCCTAATTCATCGGTGTCGGTGTGGGCCTTCACGGCCCGGCTGCTGTAGATCGCACCTTGCGCGTTCAACCACTTCGCGGCAGCTCCCCGCCATGGGGTTTGGAATTCCCCGCCGGGAAGTTCGACCCAGGGGCCGAGCGCAAGCAAATCCTCTTCACGCTTGGCCCACTCATCGGCCGAAACCACGATCGCTCCATTCGCTTGTGTCTCCACGACAATCGCCGCCTCCCCGATCTTTTGTTTGAACAGCTCGGGGTTGATCGCGCATCGGTAGACATCCTGCAAGGTGACCCAACGGTCGGGAAAGATCCGGTGCAGCTCGATAATCCACTTCACCAGGTTCGTGTAGGCCTGCTGCCAGAACGGGTCTTTCCCCTTCCCGAACAACTGATTCAGGAGAGACGACACGGTATAGGCCAGGGAGTAGGAATCGAGCCAGTGGGCGGCCAAGGGATTCCACTGCCATTTCCCGCCCATGCTTAGTTCCATGTAATCGTCTTCCCGGCCCGCCTTTTTCAGAATCTCCCGGATGTCGTAACAGAAATCTCCCTTGACTTCGAGGATCAGGGCGGCCGCCCGGCGCTCCGGATTCGTGGCTTGCCAGCCGAGCAATTGCCGGGCAAACGGGTGCATGCAAGCCGAGGTCTTCCCGGACCCGACCGCCCCGAAGATAGCGATTCCGGTATAGAGGCCGCGTTCCGGGATCACGAGCCACTCCGGGTTCGGGAGCTCCCGCGCCTCGACCGGGTGATGCGTCTCCCCGACGACAAGGGCCGGGTTCTCATCCGTGTCGGCAACCGGCCACGGCGGCAGCCCGCCCTTGCCCTGTTTCTTCGTTGGAGCCGCCTCGAACCAGACCCGCCATACGCCGGAAAAGAGCGTCACACCGATCACCACCACGACACCGGGCATGGCGGCATACCAGCCATGCGCGAGCCAGAGAAGCACGGGCGCATCGAGGGCCATCAGCGCCACAACGGGGTTCTCCGATCCGGTCGGAAATGGACTCGAAATATAGCGAGCGATCGAGGCGTCAAGCGCCACGAAGAAGAGGAAAACATGGCTCCATTTCATGCCATCTCCGCCTCCGGAATCCGAGCCTTCCCGCAGGGATTATTGTGACGGGAGCGACCCCCACCGGGGAGAGCGGCGACCGACACCCGCAATGTCAATTGAAAAGGGTGTCGAGCGCCGCACGAGGCACAAACAAGTGGGGTCGCTCCCGTCACTCCCTCCCCCTCCCGACCGACGCTGAGCAGGGGTGGGTCAATTGACCTAACCACCGGGGAGAGCGGCGACCGACACCCGCAATGTCAATTGAAAAGGGTGTCGAGCGCCGCACGAGGCACAAAAAAGTGGGGTCGCTCCCGTCACTCCCTCCCCCTCCCGACCGACGCTGAGCAGGGGCGTGTCAATTGACCTAACCACAAGTAGATAGGGATGATATGGGAAATCAAAAATGTCAATTGACACGTCTGGACCGACACCGGGTTTGTCAATTGAAGGTCCAATTTTCGATGGCCTGTCCCCCGGTTTTGAGACTGGATCAAGACACCTATCCTCCCCAACAAATGAGCCATCTGTGATCTCATACCGGAGTCTCATAGAGGTCTACACCATCGGGATAAATCCGTTCGGAGCGCCATATCTCGAACGTGTCGACCCGAATGCTGTACGGCAACGGTCTTGCCAGCATGTCCTTCAGTTCCCGGTAGCGCCGGGCGGCTTTTTGCTGACCCCCGTAGCGCGCGAAAACCTCGGAGTTGAAGGTGTCGATGCCCCGGGGAGACCGTGTCCAGCTCCTTCTGTAATTCCGCCTCCCGGTAACTGCCGGCCTTGATGCCCTCCCGATCCCGCGCCCAACCGTTCAAAACAGACCGCGCCCGGTTTTCGGCCTTGGAGTTGAGTGCGATGGCCGCCACATGAACCTGCATCCCGTGCTTGCGTATGCCAGCCCAAACATGCTCGTGTGACTGGCCCCAATGCCGCATCTCGGTGATGGTGTCGTTCCCAGGATCGACATAGACAAACGTGACGGTCCTGCTTGCGGCAATGGGCAATTTCAAGGGGGAATACCGGGTGAGATACCCGGCCGCTCCGGTATAGAGCCGCCTCGGCAGGCGGTCCTTCCAGATGTCGAGATGTTTGCAGAACCAAACCTTCTCGGTTTCGGTGGGGAGCCATTCGAGCTCCGGGTGGTCGATCACGTAATCGAGCGACAGGAGGCGCCGGAGATAGACGGCCGGGGTCGGCGATCCTGCGGTGCCGGATGTTGGGCACCCCCAGTTCCTGGTAGATGCTCTTGTGGGTGATCCGACAGGCCCGCGTGCGGTTCTTGGTGCTGATGACTGGAATCTCCTCGTCCACCGCAAGTTTCAGGTTCACGAGGTTCTGAACGAAGCGCGCCGCGCGGAGATGGTAAGTGTTGAAATAATCGGAGTATTGAACGCGGGTGAACACACCGCTATGGAGACAGACCATCGCAATCCACTCGGTGTTGTCCTGACTCCAACCGAACGGTTCAAGGTTTGTTTCACGCTCTCTCAAATGAGCAATCATGGGGTTTCGGTGATGAGGGCTCTATCCGTTTCGAGGTATGTAACCTGAATGCCCATCGGGTTAAAAATGACCAGATCGGCCGGTATGACCGGCATGAAAACAAACTGCATCGTGGCGGTCCATTGTTCCCTGGAAATCTCGCGCTCCTGTTGGGTGCGGACAAGGACAAAGTCGGCGACCGCCCCGTGCGGCTCGGCCGGATTGGCCTGAATCCGGAGGATGACATTTTCCACGCGCAATTCTTCCAGGGTGATGCCGGCGGCCAGCATGGCAATTTCCTCGTTGGTGGTGATGAAGGCCGCGTTGGCGAGATCGGTGCTGAGGAAACGGAGGCTGCGCGGCCAGTATTGCTGGGCCGTCGCCCGGCGGCGGCCGAAGTGGTCATGAAGAAAGCGGTTGAGGAAATACTTGGTGGTCGGATCGCGTGGATCGGCCTGGGCCTCGACCGCCTCATAGGCCAGGGCCTCGGCCCGGCCGACTTCATCGACGCGAACGACAATCGGCCGCGGCGGCTCGACCGAAGACAGGCGCACCACGGCGATGGTCACGAATAAAAGCAAGACGCCGAGGACGATGGTGAACACGCGCAGGTGACGGTTCGAGTGGATCGTCTCGCCCCATATCTCGGCATATTGTTTTCCGGCGTCGGAAGCGTTGTCTTTGGGTTTCGCCGCGACGTTTATACCCCCTTGAATTTAGAAAGGCTCTGCCCGGCCTGGCCGATCATGCCCATGATCCCGCCGCCCGCGCCCCCGCCGGTGATTTGTGAGGCGAGCTGGCCGATCATGAGTGAGGACAGGAGCCCGGCAATGGTGAGAGGCACGATGCTTAAAAACCAGGCGGTGCTATGCCAGAGCATGTTTGTGTCGGGCGGTGGACCATTCACAATGGCATTCATCCAACCGATACTCGCCGCAAGGAACACGCGCATCAGCGCCGCCGCTATCGCGCCATAGAGGGTGTAGGTGAACATGCTCTTGAACCACCCCCAAAACAGGAAGGCGAGGGGCTCGACCAGGAGGAAAGGAATGAAGAGCGGCCCGAGGATCAAGAGGACGCCCAGGGCGAGCTGTGCCCATAGAACCTGTGCCATTGAAACGCCATAAATCACGACGAGGCACAGGAGAATGAATAAAAGAAATAGCTCGAAGATGATGGTGTGGATAAAGGACATGAGCAGGCAGGAGAGGTCGGTCAGGCCATTGATAAGCATGTCCATTATCCCGCCCCCTGTCCCCAGCTCCATCGACTGTGCGCGAGCGAAGAGATTTTGAGAAGGCTGCGAGAAATCCTCGCCGGTATTCTGAATCAAGATGAGTTGAAGCCACTGCCCACCGTCAGTGATGGCCTCTGTAAAAGAGCGGGTCGATCCGGTAAGCGGATCGTGATAGAAGGTGAGCATGGCCCACGGAAACCAGCGGGCGATGACGACTCGAACAATGTCCCACGGACGAAAGTCTCCGGTAAAAGCGATCCGCAATCCGGTCCAGACAATCAGAATGGCGGCCAGACCGCGCCACAGGTCAAGCCCTGCGGCGTGGACTTGCGGCGCGGCTGCAAGAATCACCTGATCCATGATGCCGGAAACAACGGTCGCGGGGTCCGGAGCCGCGGCCGGATCGGTCGGGATGGTGGGGACAAGCTGGAGCATCATCACGGGCGTCATCATGGTCGTGAGTTCCCGCCCAGGCCGTCCGGGATCTGAAAGCCGCCATACATGGATTGGATTCTCTGATCGGCCGCCGCGGCTATGGTTGCCTGTTCCCCGGCCCACTGCGCTTCAAGATCGGCACGATCAGCCAGTCGCCGCGCCGCATACCCCCGCCGGAGTTCCTCTTGACGAAAACGAGCCGCCGCGTCTTGGGTTGCGGCGGCGGCGCGGCTGCGTCCAATCGCGATCAGGGTGCGGATTTGCGAGAGCGAGCCGAGGACATCACCCTCGGTGAGCGCGGCCGCGGAGCGATTCGGCGCACCGGAACCCGGATCCGCATCGACCCGCTCGCCGATGCGGCCGATGGCCCCGGTTGTGGCTGCGTGGATCTGCATAAGATCGGACCCGGCGTCGGCCCTGGCTTCGGCATATTCCAAGCGCCGGACGCCTTCGGCCCGTTGGCGCTCGAAGGTTGCCACCGCATCGTCAGCCCCGCCCGGGTAGACATTCCGAATATCCGCCTCGGTCACGGCATCCACCGCTTGCAACACGTCGCGCCAGCTCCGGCTGAAGGACTCGCCGTTAGCGGCAAGGCCGCGGAGTGAATCGACCATGCTCCCGGCTTGGCCTGAGAAATCCGAGTGCCAGGCGCGCGTGGTGTTGAGCAGGTCCGTGGGCGTTGCAACCAGTTCGGCCATGGGGGCTGTGATCGAGCCCACCCGGCCCTGCACCGAATCGGTAACCGCGGTGAGTTGGTTCCGGGCGGTCTCGAACTGCGCGACGAGTTTTTGAAGCTCTTGAACCTGGTTGGCGATCATGGCGCGTTGGTTGCCGTGCATGATCGGCCGTCTGAACACAATGACCGCACTCGGACGGCCTATGTTCGAACGCATCGCCTGACGCTACCGCTCGGGAAAGGGCGAATTCCATCTCCGCCCCGATCCATGCAACAACGCTTCGAACTCGCGCAGGCCAGGTGTGGCACAATCTGCGTGGCTTCACACCTTGATTTACGGCAAGGTGCATCGGTGCGGAAAGTCTATTACGATAGATTCCATCGATTGAAACGAGCGAAGAGAGGGGCTGTTTTGGCAGACCGCGGACACTGGGGATCACGATTCGGATTTGTCCTGGCTGCAGCTGGTTCAGCGGTGGGGCTGGGAAACATCTGGAAGTTCCCCTACATTACCGGCGTCAACGGGGGCGGCGCATTTGTTCTGGTCTATCTGGCCTGTGTCGTGCTCGTGGGATTGCCCGTGATGATTGCTGAAATACTGATGGGGCGGGCTACCCAGAAGTCCCCTGTCGGCGCCCTTAAAGAACTCGGTGGGGGGCTCTGGGTTGCATTCGGATGGCTGGGCGTTGCGGCTGCTTTTGTCATCCTTTCCTACTACAGCATTGTCGCCGGCTGGGCGCTTCACTACACCTATCTGTCACTGACGGGACAGATTGCCGGCCTTGGTCCGGAAACAGCCGGGCCGGTATTCGGCGATCTGTTCATGTCGAACGGACTGAACCTTTTCTGGCACGTGGTCTTCATGGCAATCACGGTCGGCGTGGTTTGGGGGGGTATTCGTAAAGGCATCGAGCGGTGGGCGCGGATATTGATGCCGATCCTGTTCGCATTTATGGTCATTCTGCTCGTGAACTCCTTCACGATGGAAGGATTCAGCGAGGCCGCAGACTTTGTATTCGGCTTCCACACCGAAAACCTGACGGCGGCCAGCGTACTGGAAGCTCTGGGACACGCGTTCTTCACGCTGAGCATCGGAATGGGTGCGATGCTGACCTACGGGAGTTACCTCAAGAACGATGACGACATCGTGTCGGCAGCGATCACCGTTTCTGTTCTGGATGCAGTGATCGCTTTGTTGGCCTGCATGGTTCTGTTTCCCATCATTTTTACTTTCGGTCTGGAGCCTGGCCAGGGCCCCGGTCTCGTATTCGTGAGCATGCCGATCGCTCTGAGCCAAATGGGTGCGGGCACGTTCTTCTCTGTTGTGTTTTTCGCACTGCTGTTTTTTGCGGCACTGACGAGTGCTATCTCACTACTGGAAGTGGCGGTGTCGTATCTGATCGACGAAAAAGGATGGGTGAGGCCCCGGGCTGTGTTGCTGTGCGGAGGGATCATCGCAGGGATGGGCATTCCGTCGGCACTCAGCGGGGGCACTGCTCTTTTCGGTGAATCGTTTGCCGACGTATTCGGACGAAACTGGTTTGATACGTTCGACTATCTGGCGACGAACTGGATCTTGCCTTTGGGTGGATTGGGCATGGCCGTCTTTACAGCCTGGCGTCTTGACGATGCGATCCGCCGCCGGGAATTCCTCGCAGGCAGCAAACTGGCCTTTTTTTAGAAAACCTGGCTGTTGCTGCTGAAGTTCGTCGTTCCTATCGGAATTGTCCTGGTGTTCCTGCACGCGATCGGAGTTATTTGAGAGGCTTTCGCGCGATGATCACAGTGAAATGCCTGGAGTTCTTGGAATGTCTATAAGAGTTTCGGTTCTGGGCAGTGGAAGCCGGGGTAACGCGACGTTCATCCGGACCGACAAGGTGCGCATGTTGATCGACTGCGGACTCGGTCCCCGGACGCTGGCGAACCGCCTCAGGACCATCGGTGAGGACCCGGATCAAATCGATGTGGTGCTGATAACCCACGAGCACACCGACCACGTGGGGGGTCTTGAATCGATGGTGAAGAAATATTCGCTCGACGTGTTCATGTCCGGCGGCACGATGGACGGCAGCCGCGCGGACAGTTTCGACATGAACAGGTCGGGCATTGTCCCAATTGTTCCCGGACAGAGCTTTACTGTTGGGGATGTGGACATCGATACAGTCCGTGTTCCTCATGATACCGCAGAGCCCACAGCTTTTTCAGTGCGCTACAAGGGAATCAAGGTGACTCAACTGACCGATCTGGGCTGGATTCCCGATCATGTAGCGGATTGGATGAAGGAGAGTCACGTTCTGATCCTGGAGTCGAACCACGATCTCGACATGCTCCGGGTGGGACCCTACCCCTGGAGCCTGAAGGAAAGACTGGTGGGCCGAAACGGCCATCTTTCCAACGCGACCGTCGGCCGCTATCTCAGGGGTCCTTTCGACGGCCAGGCCCAGCATATCGTGCTGGCCCATCTCAGTTCCACGAACAACCACCCGGAAATCGCCCGGCAGGAGGCGTGTCAGGCGCTGTCTGCGAGAGGTCTGGCCGAGGCTTCGGTCTCGCTGGCTTCACAGGACACTCCCAATACACCCATAGAATTAGGTTAGGAGAGTGTAGAGTTGAGGTGGCGTATCTTTGTCCTCAACTCATGGCGGGAGGCTGACATGGTATGCCGCCCCGTCGCCGACTCATATCGGCGCCGCCCTGCGATCATGCATGATCTGTGCGATCGAACAGCACTGTTCCTCAAAGAGGGGGTTCTGGTGCAGATAGGATTGTCGGAACGATAAGACCAGGAGTGCGCTAGGGCGATGCGGACTATGCTGCCATGACATGACGCCAGGTCACGGCGGGATTCGACTGCAAGGTTCTCGGAATTGCGAACTGGCGTTTGTGAATCTTCTGCGCTAGCTCGATGCCGATAATGACACGTCGCGCATTGCAGAACGGCTTGAATCCCAACATCGGGCGCAATCGCCCCTTCACCCGGCGGTGGTCCTGCTCCCGAACGTTGTTCAGGTATTGACAGCAACGAATCTTCACCGGGTTCCGCCCCCGGAAGTTGAACTCACCGTTCATTCCCATCCGCCGCAGGGCGCTATGGCTCGGCTGGTAGCCATCCAAGGTGATGCTGTGTGGCTCCCGATTATGCTTCAGTGCCTTGCGAAAGAAGACCTTCGCCGCCGCAATGCCGCGTGTTCGACTCAGACAGAACTCCACGGTGTTGCCTTGTCCATCCACGGCGCGGTAGAGATACATCAACTGGCCCCGAATCTTGGGGCTTGTCGAATCGGATGGGCCTTGTGATGAAAAATCTCGTGCGCCGGGCAGTGTTGGAGCATAAGGGTCGTGACCCAGGCTATCCAAAACGGAAATCCCATGTAATATGTCTCATTCCTGCTGGCACAAGACTTCGGCCTCTTCAGTGCCGGTCCGAACAGGTCGTTCTGAACATACTGACCATAGGAAACCGCATGACCGCACATTCGAACCCGCGACCGTCGGCGGCACTGACCCTCTGGCTGGCCGCTACAGTCCTGACACTGACTGGGGGCGCGCCCTCCCACGCACAGCAGCCCACAGGGAACCCGCGGACGTTCATTAGCATCAACGGAGGAATGCAGGCACCGGCCGGCAGCTTCTCCGAAAACGTCGTCTTTCCGGAATCGGGAGGCGTGTACCGCGAGGTTCTGTCAGCGGCTGCGGCCCAGGAGCGGGCGCACCTAGAGAGCGACTACCGCTACAGGACCGGGCCGCTCTTTGATGTGAGCGGCGGCATGCGCATCGCGCCGTACTTCGCGCTCGGCGCCGGCATATCGTGGCTCAACGCCGAGGAAACGGCCACCGTATCGGCGCAACTTCCGCACCCGCTCTTCTTCAACCGCAACCGCTCCATCTCGGGCGTCTCGTCGCCTCTCGCCCGTAGCGAGATGGCCGTCCACCTGCAAGCGCTCGTGGTGGTGCCGGCCACGAACTCGCTCACGGTAATGGGCTTTGCCGGACCCACGTTCTTCAACGTGGAGCAGCAACTGGTCACCGACGTGAATTTCACCCACGCATACCCCTTCGACACGGCTACGTTCTCCAGCGCCGTCGCGAGCCGGGAATCCGGTTCGGCCATTGGATTCAATGTGGGAGCCGACGTCGCCTGGTACTTCACTGCCCACGTGGGGATCGGCGGGTTCACCCGTTACAGCCGGGCGACGTTGGAGCTTCCGTCCGCGGGCAACGAAACACTCGACATCAGGGCCGGTGGGCTGCATACGGCAGTGGGCCTGCGCCTGCGGTTCTGAATGCGCCTCCACACAGCGAACCGGCAAACTCGCGAGCCTGACTCCAAGGAGATCGACACATAATGAGAATCGCTCCACGAATCGTTATCGCTCTGGCCCTGATCGGGACCGCACCGATGGCAACGGAGCATAACGCCACGGCCCAGGAACAGGACATCGTTTCCATCGCAGCCGGAGAAAGCCTGGGGGTTGACGCGTTACGGCAGTGGGACGCGACGGTTACCGGCATGGAGCACGCCGGTAACCTCGTCGTCATGTCGCGCCGGAGCGACGCCTACGCGGAAGGCCGCACCCGGGAGTATCTCGCGCAGTACCATGCGGGCATTCCCGTGCACGGCGGGGGCGTCTCCCGGCAGCTCGACCCTGGCGGCGCCACCGTGTCGCTGTTCGGCACCTTGCACCCGCCGATCGACGTGGATACGACGCCGCTTCTGTCCGGGGCCGAGGTCGCCGCGCTTCTCGAAGTGATGCACGGCGGAAAGTTCGTCGCTGACCGCCAGCCGCCGCTGAGCATACTGCCCCGGACGGACGGATCCTACGTCCTGGCCTATCAAGTCGCCATGAGTGACGGATATTTCTATTTGGCCGAGGCCGACGACGGCACACTCCTGCACCGCGTCCGTGCGTTCAAGTCGCAGTCGGTGGTCGGGGCCGGCGCAGACTCCACGGGTATACGGAGGAAGTTGAGCACGACACGGGGGGACGCCGGCTTCGGAGCATACGACCGGATGCGGCCGGCCGAACTCGTCACGCTCGACACCCGGTTCAACCTCCTGCGCGCCCATCGTCTGCTCCTGGAGCATTTCTTCCGTACGATCCTCAATATGATGCCGCCCGGACAACGGGTCTGGACATCGGACGACATCGCGATGGACGCGGATAACGACTGGGACGACCCGGCTGTGGTGGGCGCCCATGCCTACACCGGCTGGACGTACGATTATTTCTCCCACAGACACGGCTGGGAAGGCATCGACGGCGCGAACGGACGCATGATCAGCATGGTCAATATTGACGAGAAGAATGCCTTCTTTGTTCCCCCGCCGTTCGGTCCGGAAGGCAGAGGCGTGCTCGGTTTCGGTCGGGCTATCGACGAAACGAGCGAGGACCCGTTGACGCTGCTCGATATCGTCGGCCACGAATTAATGCACGGCGTGACGCACTTCTCCGTGAGCAATCGCACCGGAAGCCCCATGGGCCTCTTCAACCCCGTCCCCCTGGACGCGCGACTCGGTCCGGAAAGCTTCACCACCCGCGACGGCGAAACCTACACGTGCGCCACCGCACAGTTCCCCGGCTTGGTCGAGACAATGGGCGGGATGGAGGAAGGGCTGGTCCCAGCCTGGTGTGTCGACGGCCGGTTTGTCCTCGCCTCCTCGGGAGACGGCGCCATCCATGAAGCCTACTCCGACATCTTCGGCGAATCCATTGAGTTCTTCTATGAAAGTCAAGGCACCACGGCCGATTACCGCGTGGGCGGTGACACGAAGGGCGGACCCATTCGCTCCATGAGCGACCCCAAGTCGCTCCGTGACGGCTTTTATCCGGACGTCTACCGCGACCGCTACCAGTTCGCCCTCACTCTGGACGAAGAGGAGTTCTGGGACTTCTCCCCGTTCGTATTCGTCGATGGCGGCTACAGCGGCTCTGCCAATGACTTCGGATATGGCGGCGAGCATTGGAATTCGCTGATCCTGAGCCATGCCTACTATCTGGCCGTCGAGGGCGGCACGCACCGCACGAGCGGCGTGACGGTCGAAGGCATCGGGGGAGCCAACCGGGAAGAAATGGAGCGCATCTTCTTCCATGCAATGCGGGACCTGATGCCGGCGTCGGCGTCGTTGTCAATTGCCGCGGAGGTTCTCCGCCAGGCAGCAGTGGATCTCGCTCCGGGCAGCGCGGCGGAACAAGCAATCGACCAGGCGCTGCGCGCTGTCGGTCTGCCGCCGAACAGGGAGGGATTCCAGCAGTAGTTCCGGCCCTGGTTAGGCCTTATTACTCTCTACTGGGATTTCCGATTTGCCTTCCCTCGACATGACGATACTACCCTCGCTCATGCCGGCTGCAACCACCTTTGCTGATTGATTCCAAGGCAAGGGAGCGTCCATCTGGATTGCCATTCTGATTCGGACCTGATCTGGAATGAAGACCGAGTAAGGGGCGCGCATCTTGAACATGGCGGGATCAATCTTGATTTCGCCGTAGAGGATGACGTTCTTCCATCTGCCGAGCACACGCACGAAGGTGACCAGATAGGCGAAACCCAATCGATTGTGGCGACCCCGCCGCAGGGCGGTCTCCCGTCGGTCGGCTTCCAGAAAGCGGGCATCGCGAATCAGACGGGGGCGAGAGACGTCGGGGTCGGAGAGCAGCATGGTTCTGTCAGGAACAAACGGACCTATATCATTGACAAACCATATGGATTCCTTGATGGTAGCTCTGGTTCGTTCGAGCCGTGGCGGACAGCATCACGGATCGGCTGCAAAGTATGATCAGGCGCTTTGGAGCCAATGCCGAAAAACGGCTTGAGATCATAGGAGTGTTTTGACTCGGCATAATATGCCGGGCCGAGGGCTCACAAGACCGATTATTACATCGACGCCCTGACGTTTGACGTCGGTGGTGGCGTGGTTGGAATTCGTTGCTGCTGGGCCAGCTCATGAAATATCTCTCCTAACTGCTGCCGCACCGTACCGAAAATCTTCTTCCGTCGATACTTCGGAATGCCCACCACGCGGTACTTGCAGTCCCATTTCGTGTGGGATAGGCTTTGCTAGTCTTTCATTAAGTCCTCCTTGTTCGGAAGTTGGCGCTTCCAAGGAGGACTTTCTTATTTACCGCAGCTTTCGGTCAAACCTCTGCGTCGGTCTGGCTTGGGAAACGATCCGAATGCGGTACAGTCTGTTAGACGGGTACCACTAGCAGCCTGTCGGACTAACACCAATATGACTGTGTTTACAGTTTTGATCGGAAAAGGTACGTCGTTGAAAACAAACGCCTTACTCCGAAAGTCCGACAGGCTGCTAGAGCGCGAGAAAACACGAGCGCAGCGTCGAGGCCCGTGATCAAGAACTGCGAGCCATCACAGCGTGCTGTACCAAGCTGTCAAGCTCGGGACCCTCGGGCCGTGGAGCCTGGCGATGTGTTCTACGACGAGCGAGGGATTGCCCAAGTGATTACTCCAGACGAGGAGCGCATACCGGACTTCTCCTGTAGGCGAACGGACAGATTCGGAATTTCATTGTCCGGCGCCTACTGCGACCTGGATTATGAGGAGGCGCAGCAATGGCTGTCACTAATCTAAGATCTGCTGGCGCCGGTGAAAAACGCGTCGCCGCTGACCCCGAACACGGTTATGCCTTGCCGGCGCGCTACTGCATGGACGACGAAATATTCGAGCGTGAGAAGGAAATGATCTTCTATCGCACATGGCAGGTGGTCTGCCATACAAGCGACCTCGGGGAGTTCGGCAGTTACGTCACGCACAGCGTGCTCGACCAGAACATCATGGTTATACGCGGTCGCGACTCCACGCTGCGCGCATTTTACAACGTGTGCTCCCACCGGGCGCATGAACTCCTCAAGGGCCGCGGCACGACCGGGACCATTGTCTGCCCTTACCATGCATGGTCGTATCACGCAGACGGTAGCTTATGCACAGCACGCGGCCGTAAAAACGTCACTGGTTTCGACGCCAACGAATTTTGCCTGAAGGCGGTCCGGATCGAGGTCTTTGCCGGCTTCGTGTTCGTCAACCTCGATCCGAACGCGCCAGCCCTCGCCAGCCAAGCCCCCGGTCTGGACGACGAAATCCGAGACGTAGTGCCCGGCTTCGACAGCATGGTCAAGGTCGCGGAGCAACGCTCGGAGATCAGGTGTAACTGGAAAGTCGCGATCGACAACTACCTCGAATGCTACCACTGCAAGTTGGCCCACCCCGCCTTTGCGAACCTCGTAGACCTGGGCAGCTATCGCTCCAAGATCTCCGGCATCCATTCGAGCCATATCGGGGAGCGTGTAAACCCGAAAAACAAGGCCTACGCATTCTCTCCGGACGATCCAGTGCAGCGCGTCGCGTTCTGGTATCTGTGGCCTTTCACCGTTTTCAATGTCTATCCGGGCCGGCCGATCCTGAGCGTGGGCGCCTACGCGCCGACAGGATCGGAGACGACCGCGGTTCAGTTCAGCCGCTACGCACTATCGAAGACCTTGGACGAACGGGATCTGGCACGAATCAGCTACTTCGACAACGTGCTTGGCCCTGAGGATTTCCCGGTCTGCGAGTCCGTGCAACGGGGGCTGCACGCGCGCTGTTACACGCAGGGACGCTTCATTGTCGACCGTGACCGCACCGAGATCAGCGAGCACGCGTTGCACCATTGCCACAGGCTCGTACAGACGGCACTCGGAGATTGAACGCCCCCCCTGGCGCGGTAGCCGTTGCGACCCTCGCGAGTACACCTTGGCGGATCTGGCGCAACGGCCCCTACACGCCTCAGCGCACTTTTGCCAAATCCGAGGCAGAGAGAAGCCCCGTCCTTAGCTGGCAGCGACTCGTCCGGTGGTGGCCACGCGCAATCCTTCCAGCTTCACCAACGGTGTTAGACACTGCCGGCAGGTTGCACAAAGGAGCGGTTGTGCAACACTCTAGTATTCGCTAAGCTTCACGGATCGCGAAGAATGACGGGTCTTATTGCTCCGGCAATCCTATCTGCACCAAAACCCGGGAAAGCCCAGGCCCACGTCCTGTAGACTGATCCTGACGTAACGGTATTCGAGTGCCCGGAGCCGGGAGGCAGCGGGACCGGTTCACGGCGTAGGACCGAGGGATGGCCGAGCAACGCGGCCTGTAGCCTGTGAGGGCCCTCGAAGCGTGCCAGCGAAAGGGTCTCTCTAGCGCGCGTCATAGCCACGTAGTACAGTCTACGGCGCGGCCGGATCCTCGCCGGGGCCGCCGCGATCCCAGCCGCCGTCCAGCCCGGCCCAAATTCGGAGAATCAAGACCTATGAACCCCGAAAATCATGAGAAAGCTAACTTGCGACAGTACCCCCGAGAAAGCTACGACATCACAGCGAGCTTGACCGCCAGGGCAGAGGGGACCGAAGATCTCAATCCGTTTGCGATTGTGCAGCGTCAGTGCGACAAAGCGACCCGATACCTGCCCGAGTTCGAGCCCGGACTCTTCGAGTTCCTGAAACGGCCCGACAAGCTAACCATCGTGGAGTTCCCGATCGACACTGACTCTGAAGAGGTCATGAACTTCGTAGGGTACAGGTGCATCCATAGCCGTAGCCGCGGCCCCGGCAAGGGTGGCATCCGATACCACCCCGACGTTACGGCGGACGAAGTTAGAGCTCTCGCTTCGTGGATGACCTGGAAGTGTGCGATCGTGGGCGTCCCATTCGGTGGAGCCAAGGGCGGTGTGGTTTGTGACCCGAAGGAGCTCAGCCCCGAAGATCTCGACCGCATCACGCGCCGCTATGTCGCCGATCTAGGCGACAATATCGGACCCTATACCGACATCCCGGCGCCCGACGTGAACACGAACGCTCGGATCATGGCGCTGATCTACGACACCTACGACATGATGCACAAAGGGGAGAATAACCTCGGCGTCGTCACTGGCAAGCCCGTGCATATGGGAGGGTCCCTCGGCCGGGAAGAAGCCACGGCCAGGGGTGGGCTCTTCACCACCCTACAAGCGCTTTCCCACGGCATCCTTCCCGGCTCGACGGACCTGCAGAGGCTCTCGGTTGTCATTCAGGGATTCGGTAACGCCGGAGGGAACGCCGCCACACTGTTCCATGAGGCCGGCGCCAGGATCGCTGCCGTGAGTGACAGTCGGGGTGGTGTTTATTGTGCGGACGGCATTGACCCGGGCGACGCGCACCGCCACAAGCGTGAGTCCGGTTCACTGAAGGGTCTGGCGGGCTGCCAGGACGTGACCAACGAAGAGTTGCTGACGTTGCCCTGTGACATCCTGATTCCAGCGGCTCTAGAGAATCAGCTCAGGAGTGACAACGCGAGCGACGTCCAGGCGCGGATGATCGTGGAGTTGGCCAATGGCCCGACCACACCCGATGCCGACTTGGTCTTTCACGAACGAGAGATCCCGGTTCTGCCCGACATTCTCGCCAACGCCGGCGGCGTGACGGTCAGCTACTACGAGTGGGTACAGAACAACGAGAACGAGCAGTGGGACGAAGACGAAGTGAACGGCAAGCTCAAGCGGATCATGACTAAGGCTTCCGACGACGTCATCGAAAAGCAGACCGAGATCAACGTCTCCTTGGTGGAATTGGAGACTGAGCGGCAGCGCCTGGGTCGTGGAGACGATCCATTGGGCCCGGTTGATCTACGGACTGCAGCGTTCGTTGTGGCTGTCGAAAGGGTGGCCCGGGTGGCGCTGGATCGAGGGATCTGGCCGTAGAGGGTTCTGGTGCAGATAGGATTGTCGGAGCGATAAGACCACGAGTGCGCCTCGGCGATGCGGCCTATGCGGCCATGACGTGACGCCAGATCACCGCGGGATTCGACCGCCATGGGATCGGAATTGCGAACTGAACCGTGCCGGGTTTTCTGGAGAGGTGATTACGTGACTCCGGCCAGCCGGCAGGTGCCGCCGGTGGTAGAACCAATCGATCCATCCGCGTCCGGTGAACTCAACCGCTCCGACATGGTGCCGCGGCCCACGACGGTTAATGACCTCGGTCTTGTAGAGACCGATTCCGGACTCCGTGGCCGAGCGCCGGGTCGATTGGCCGGTGCGGGAAACTCAGGCGCCCGGCTCGTCGGCTTGTTGCCCCGCATGGAACTCGGCGTAGACGTACACTGGGATCGCGAGGGCACCGAGGCGCTCCTCGATCACGGGCCGGACGTCAGCCCATCGCAGCCAGCCTACGCCGGTGGCGAGTCTGGGCAGGGCGAGAGAGATCAGGCCCTCGCGCTCGACGATGTGCGCGAGGGCACGCAACGCATCGCGGACGTGCTTTATCGTGGCGCGCCCCGCGTGGCCCGCGTGGCCGTACCCGCCTTCCTGAGTGATGAGATTGATCACCCGCACACCGCCCACCCCGCCCCACATCCAGGCCTTGCCCGGCTTTGCGTGCGTCTGATCGCACCAGTGGTGGTAGTCCTTGTGCATCGGCGGGTACCTCTCGTGTAGTGATCGCGCCAGCCCCTGCTTCATCGGATCCTTCGGCGCAACACCATGGGCCACCGCCTGCGCGCCGCTAAGGAGGATATCTCCTGAAACGTAATGGATCACTGGATGATGATATCAGGAGCGGCAGGACCACGGCGCCTGGATTCGTCGGCCGGTCGGCGTCGAACCCGCTTTCCGGAACGATGGGCTCGAGTTTGCGTCTATTCTCGGGCGGAAGATTCCGACGAGAGTGGATGCACTGATGTCGAAGGACCTCGCCAACGTGCGTCCCGAAGAGGACCTGCAGGCCGCAATCGGCGAAATGCGTTCGCATGACTGCAGTTTCCTGCCCGTGTGACTGCCGTGATCAACGACGACATGCAACTCTTCAAGCAGTTCACAGACAACGAGTCGTTCCGGCGCTGGATGACGGACAACATCTTTGAACTGACCTATTCGCAGCCCCAGGCCAAGAACGAAACGACGATCCGGGATTAACAGCGCCCCCCGAGCGTCTAGGCACGGCCAATGCCAGACTCTGTTCACGATGAGTCCGGCCGAGTGCCTATGTGGGTCTTTCTCGGGCCGAGGTGGCCAAGTTTCTGCGGCCTTGACCGAGAGACCTCCTGAGATTGGACGCACCGCTTCAACAAGGAGGCTCTGGATGGGCTGATCAACCCCAAGACAAAGGAGAAAGTCGAATGATCAATCAGCAGGAGAAGCGCTCACTATCTGTCGGGCCTGCTGTACAGTTCACCCACAGTGGGAAAACAATCCACGGACATCTCCTCCAGAGGCCGGGCCGCCGCCGCTTCGCGCAGGTAGTCGACACGGAAGAACGGACCTGGAAAGTCCCGGAGTTCGCGTTAAAGCACTCGGGAAGAGCGCGACTGGCCACGATAGTCACGCGGCACGACAGAGAGCGCGCTGACTACCGCGTGGGAGACGAGGTGACGTTCACAAGTCCCTATCTGGACTCCTCTGTCAAGTAGGCGCAACTCTCCTGTTCGATCTTCGACGATGACATTCAGCATGGCTGATGGGACGCTTCGAGGTGAATGGCAGGTCGACTGCATCCGTATCTCCGGCCTCTTAAGTAGAACGCTTTGGTTCCGGGCCATGATGGAATTCGCGCGCGGGGTGCCAACCGGATGGACGGCCTCAAGAGGGCCAGGACATGTGTCGACATTTCCCCGCGCCGGTCTGACCGGTACGCCATCAACTCCAACGTCGTCGCAGCTAGTGTAGTCCGTCACAGTTAATGTAACTTATTCAGCTTTCCTACGTCTGAGTATATATGAGGAGAGCACCGACGATTAAATTGGACATTCCTGTGCGGAAGGAACTGGAGCGACTGAGCCGAAGCCGCAGTGTGGCGGTCCGGTTGGCGGAACGATCTCGAATTGTCTTGCTGGCCGCCGGGGGTCTGGACAATCAGGAGATCGCTGCCAAGTTGGACATCACTCGTCAAAAGGCCGGACGTTGGCGCGATCGTTTCGTTGAAGATGGCCTCGGGGGAATCGAAAAGGACGCTTCCCGCAGTGGACGGATTCCCTCGATCGGCCGCCGGAAGCGGGCCCGGATCGTGAAGAAGACGGTCGAAGGGAAGCCTCCGAACGCCACGCACTGGAGCCGGTCCTTGATGGCCAGGGCAACCGGCGTCAGCGAGTCCACGGTAGGGAGAATCTGGCGGGCTCATGGCTTGAAGCCTCATCTGGCACGCACCTTCAAACTTTCCAACGACAAACAATTTGTCGAGAAGTTGGAGGATGTGGTCGGTTTGTATCTGAACCCTCCGGAAAACGCCATTGTTTTGTCCTGCGATGAGAAGAGCCAGATGCAGGCCCTGGACCGCACGCAACCCGGGTTACCTCTGAAGAAGGGGCGGTGCGGCACCCTCACCCACGACTACAAACGCAACGGGACGACCACGATGTTCGCCGCGCTCAATACGCTGGACGGCTCGATTATCGGGACCTGTATGCCGAAGCATCGTCATCAGGAATGGATCCGGTTTCTCAATCAGATCAAACGTTCCGTGCCGAAAGACAAACAGATCCATATCATTTGCGACAACTACGCCACGCACAAACATCAGAAAGTCGTCAACTGGTTGAAGCGCAACACGCGCTTTCATGTGCACTTCACACCGACCAGTGCATCCTGGCTGAACATGGTCGAACGCTTCTTCCGGGATCTTTCCGAACAACGGCTTCGGCGCGGGGTTTTCCATTCGGTTCCTGAGCTAATCCAGGCCGTGGAGGAATATGTCGGGGGTCACAATCAGAACCCGAAGCCCTTCATTTGGACCGCAACGGCTTCCGATATTCTTGAAAAAGTTCAACGTGCCCGAAAGAAGCTCGATAAGTTACAGTCTGTTTGACGGGGACCACTAGCTGAATAGACTTCTCGACTCTGGGTCAGGCCGCCCGATAGTTGGCCTGATAGTCACAGTCTCGTTTCCAAACCGCCCACACTCTGCGGGCCAGCTTGTTGGCCAGGGCCACGGCCGCTTTGTTGTGTCCCCGCTGTTCGCGAATACGAAGGCCCCATTGCTGTAAGGGCGATGGGGTCTCCGCTTTCGGAGCCCTAAACAACACCGAACGCCCCCCGTGGATGAGTAGCGTCCTCAGATAACGGTCGCCGCGCTTGCTGATCCCACCTAACCGACGCTGATTACCACTGGAATGTTCCCGGGGTGTGAGCCCCAGATAACTGGCAAACTGGCGGGACGATCGAAATCGTTGGATGTCGCCGACAAACCCCACTATGGCCGTAGAGGTTAGCAGCCCGATTCCAGGAATCGAGCGGAGACGCTCCACCGCCGGTGTCTGCTGGGCCAGTGCTTCCAGCTCCCGTTCCACGCTTCCCAAGTGAGCTTCCAGTTCGCGAATCTCGCCACACACCTGGTCCAACATCTCCCGAACCACACTGGGAATCTCGATCTCCGCATCTTCGATCAGCCCCATCACCGCCGGCACCACATTACGAGCTCCCACAGGAATCACGAAGCCAAATTCCCGCAACAACCCCCGCACCATGTTGATTCGTGTGACTCGTGTTCGCATCCATGTCGAACGGATTCGATGCAGTGCTGTCAGTTGCTGTTGGGCGAGGGTCTTGATTGGAACCGGGCGGATGTCCGTGTTGCGATAGGCCTCGAGCAATCCTTTCACATCCGCATGATCGGTCTTGTCGCGCGGCACGTACGGCCTCACATACTGCGGCGAAATCAGAACCACCTCGTGCCCCAGTTCCCGGATCTGCCTTCCCCAGTGATGGGCTGAACCGCAGGCTTCCATCAGCACTGTCGCCGGTTCTCGATTCACAAAGAACGGGAGAAACTTCACCCGACTTAAACGATATGTTTTCTCGACATGTCCGGGTCGATCCGATACCCCGATCTCGAAAACATTCTTTGCCAGATCCACTGCGATCGTCTTATTCTTCATTTGGACTCCTTCTTACACACTGTGTTTAGGCCGCACTTGTGCGAGCCTCTTTATGACTTTGGCACTTTAGATGCCGACGAAGTCAAAGGAGGAGTCCATCTCATCAGACGGACCAAGGCGTGGGGAGATCGTGAAGCTCAACCCGAAGAGTGCACAGGTACGCTGCAAAGAGGCATACTGGGACGTCTCCTATAGCCGACTCCGCAGGGCGGGAAGGGAAAGTGCGAGGAATGGTGCGGAGCGGCTGAACGGCGTTGCGGGAATGGCCATGCGATTGATGGACGCGCATGGGCTTACAGGCTGGACCTTCGCGTTCGGCGAGGCCAGGAGACGCCTTGGCCACTGCCATTTCCAGGACCGCATGATCCGGATCAGCCGCACCCATGCCCTGGAGGGAAGCGAGGAGCAGATCCGGGACACCGTGCTCCACGAGATCGCCCACGCGATTGCAGGATACGAGGCCGGCCATGGACCGCTGTGGAAGGCAACAGCACGGCGAATCGGGGCAACACCACGGGCGAAGGCCTATGAGAGCCAAGCGAGCTAAGGCGGGATGATGTCTATCGCGGCGACGATGAACCGATCAGCGTTGGCCGGCGGGCTGGTCGGCCTCACCGGGCGGCTCCAGGTCAACCGCTTCACCTGGAGCGACGGGGAGGCGCGGGAAGATTGTTCCGGGTGGTGGAGGGTCTTGCATCGGCCCGTGTGGGACGGCCTGACCCGGGCGAGGACGGATCGGGACGCCCCGTCGTGTAACCCCGGACGATTTTAGTTTCCGAAGTTCTGGGCGAGCGGAAAAATCGCGTCCATCAAGGAGTTTCAGCAGTGGCTGGCCGTCAACAACAACAGCTCCCGCTGTTCTGCCCATGCGGCGACACGCAGCTCTACTACTGCGGCCTTTGCAAAGCCTGCTACCACCGCCGCCACCGTGACCGCGCCCGCTTCGCCGGCCGCCGCGAGAAAGTCCTGGCCCGCGACCACCACCTCTGCCGGGTATGCGGCACACGAACCCCGCTTGTGGTCCACCACCGCCGGCCCTCGAACCTCCCGGCCGCCCTGATCACCCTTTGCCGGGCCTGCCATGCCCGGCTGCACCGGCTGGGAACGATCGACCGCTGGGTCCCTGACATCCTGGAAGAGCTGTGGGCCGAGCAGCACCCCGGTGCGCCCCGCCAGCTCCAGCTCCCCGCCGCCTCCCGATGAGCGAGCTCAACACGCCGTGCCCGCGCTGGCCGGCGCGACGTCTAACTTTCCACTGTCTTCACAAACCATGCGTCGGGGCAGGGGGGGATCGGCCAAGTTCCAGAGTCCCGCATCATCGGACCGCGCCTCCCACCCCCGCCCGGCAATTCCGCCCCAGGAATCCCCTCAGTGGGGTCATACAGCACTTCCGCAACCTGCGGGCGCAGCTGAGAACCCCGACCTAAATCCGGCATCCCATCGACAGCTATGACACCTGGAGCCCGCAATCCATTCGTCTCCCCTGAGCCGGTGACATGGTGCCAACCAGATTTGAACAGAAATACACGCTAAGGGCTCGGCTTGAGCCCTCGGGTCCTCATGAAGCTGTAGAGGGTCGTACGGGACACGCCCGTGAGCTTGGCGATGGCGGTCTTGGAAACGCCCAGCTCGAGGAACCGCCGGATGTCGTCCTCCTTGCCACTGAGCCGTGAGACGCCCAGCGAGCCCTTCGGGCGCCCGAGCTTCCGGCCCGAGGCCCTGGCCTTGGCGAGGCCCTCGCGGGTGCGCTCGGAGATCAGGTCGCGCTCGACCTCGGCGAACAGCGCGAAGAGGGTGGTCATGACTTTGGTCTGGATGTCGCGCTTGCCCTCGATGCGGATGTTCTCCTTCATCGCCACGAAGGCGACGCCTGCCTTGGCGAGGGCGTCGAGGATGGCGACGATCTGACCCAGCGACCGACCGAGCCGGGAGAGTTCGCTGACGACCAAACGGTCGCCGCGCTGAAGGACGTTCATCAGCTCGTCGAGCCGGCGGCGCTTTTCGGAAGCCTGTCCAGAGGCGGTCGCCTCGATGAAATCGTCGATGCGGAAGTCGTGTTTGCGTGCGTACTCGAGGATGGCGAGGCGCTGGCTGCCCACGTCTTGCTGTGCGGTCGAGACCCTCAAATAGGCAACGGTTTTCACAGCCTGACCATGGAATGCATCTTCGGGTATTTTATCTGACAGATACGAA
>CBDHGK010000018.1:0-57978 GCA_965263045.1 Terriglobia bacterium | reverse complement strand
CATAGGTAAACCCCCGGCTCAGCCGGGGCGACTCGCAGAGGTTTGACCGAGAGCTGCGGTAAATAAGAGAGTCCTCCTTGGAAGCGACAACTTCCGAACAAGGAGGACTCAATGAAAGACTACCAAAGCCTATCGCACACGAAATGGGACTGCAAGTATCACGTGGTGTTCATCCCGAAGTACCGACGGAAGAGGATTTCCGGTACGCTTCGGTAGCACTTGGGCGAGATATTTCATGAATTGGCCAAGCAGAAGGAGAACCGGATTGTGGAAGGTCACTTGATGGCGGACCACGTGCACATGTGCATCAGCATCCCGCCGAAACTAGCGGTGTCGAGTGTGGTGGGATTCATTAAGGGGAAGAGTGCGATTTCGATTGCGCGGAACTTTATGGGCCGGAAACGGAATTTCACGGGTGAGAGTTTCTGGGCACGGGGCTACTTCGTCTCGACGGTGGGGCTGGAGGAAGAAGTCGTTCGAGAATACATTCGGCGCCAGGAGCAGGAGGAGCAACGGTTGGAGCAGCTGAACATGCCGTGGGAGCGTAAGCCGCCTTCAGGCGGCTCTTGACAGGCCCCTTTGAGGGGCTCATCGAAATAAGCCCCCGGCTTTGCCGGGGGTCACTTAACTGTCGGGCGGAAGAGCCGGACGATAGCGAGAGATCCGCGTGGGTTTCGCGGTGGCTGGGCCTGAAGGAACCGGAAGCCGAGGTCCTGTTCAATCTCGGCGGGCAGTACGCACCGTCCGAGATCACGCGGGAGCATCTGCTGGCCGTCCTGGATGCGATCGGTGAAGGTGCGCCGGTGGATCGGGATATCTGGGCCAGGAACGATCCGGAACGGAACCGGTAAAACACATCCCGTCGACAGGGCAACCGGTTGCAAACGGTCCGGTATGAATACGGGGCACGGAATCACAAGAAACGAATGAAGAAATCTTCGCTCAAATACGTCGGTTCGAAGGCTGTCCGGGCTCTATTGGACCGCTACGCCTGTTCGGTTCCATTTCATGTTGTTCGCATGCGGTTGCTCGGCAATATTGCAACGCCTAAACTTGACGCATCGCCCATCAAAACCATCGAGAGCCTATGGGGCGGCGAGATGCCTGTGTTCGATAATGTGGAGGCCGTCAATGAACTGTTCGAGACCATGATGAACCTGTGGAACGAATTGACAAAACACCAATCGGGAGTCAAACCGGTCCGATTGGCGAGGATGGCCGCCAAGACGGACCGGGAGGGTCTTCGCCTCTTCTGCCAAACGCGCACTGAGGAATTGGAAGGCTTCATTGACGGCCTGTTTCGGCGATGAAGAGGCCATCGACCTGCCGGAACGGGCCAACGAAGCGCTGAATCATCTCACCGATATCAACGCCATGCTGCACGGCATTCTCGATCTCGTGGCAAGAGAGCCGGCACCGTCGGCGTCGGAAGAGGACACGGCAAGGACCCTTGAAGGTGTGGTGAAGATCTCACGCATCGCGGAGAAAGAGCTTCACGCGGTGGTGCTTTCCTGCACGCAAGCACGCCGACAGGCCATCTCGACCATCGCAGTGAACAAGCAGACAATCCATTGATCTGATCCGCACCGCTCTGCCTTCATGATCGTTGGACGGTTCAGGGGGAAACAATCCGGGCAGATTGAAACCATCTCTGTGAATCGCACATCCGCCGTCAACGCGGCCGTCTGTGCTGGTGACATCTGGCCGCCGGTTGAAATTGCGCCTATGCACCAAGAGACGAGCGTTGTTGCATGGATCATCCCGAAGGATGCCTTATCATCGTGTTTTTCAACACAGGGGATAACCTAGATGCCACATAAGTTCAACGCAGCGCGACGGCACAAGTTTGATAAGGCGCAGTACCGGGTGATCCACTGGGCAGAATATAACGAGAGCCTGCGCCAGCGGGGTGATCTGACGATTTGGGTCAGTGATGAGGCTCAAAGTGTGTGGCGCGCGCCGCGCCGCAAGTCACGGGGTGGCCAGCGGAGATACTCGGATCTGGCGATCGAGACATGCCTGACGCTGCGCACGGCGTATCGGCTTGCGTTGCGGCAGACGCAGGGGCTGATGGGTTCCATCGGCACGCTCATGTGGCTGGATATACGGGTGCCGGATTACTCCACACTGTCACGTCGTGCAAACGGCTTGAGCATCGCTCAGGCGGTGAGGCAAGCCGGGTCTGTGCCTGTCCATCTGGTGGTGGACAGTACCGGCCTCAAGATCTTCGGCGAAGGGGAATGGCTCGCGCAGAAGCATAAAACCAGGGGAATACGCCGCCGCTGGCGCAAACTCCACCTCGGACTGGACCTGGCGAGCGGTGCGATTGTTTGCGCCAATCTGACTCACGATGACGTTGGAGACAGCATCGCCTTACCCGGGCTCCTGGATCAACTCGATGCCCCGGTCACGGGCTTTCTGGCTGACGGTGCCTATGATGGAGCGTCCACACGGGATCTGCTGAGGAACGGTATGGGGAGACCCTGGATGCGGTTATACCGACGCCAAAGAACGCAGTGACCCGACCGCAATCGGCGCGGGATCCAACCGTTCGGGATCGCCATATTGCCCAGATCCGCAGCAACGGCCGCATGGCCTGGCAAGTGGCCACAGGGTACAACCAGCGCAGCCGGATAGAAACGCAGATCGGCCGTTGGAAGGGTGTCATCGGCCCCAAGCTCAAATCCCGCAGCTTCTCCAGGCAGATCACGGAAATCAAGGCCGGCCAGAAAGTTCTGAACACAATGACCGCACTCGGACGGCCTGTGTTCGAACGCATCGCCTGACGCTACCGCTTGGGAAAGGGCGAATTCCTGCTCCGCCCAGATCCATGCAACAACGCTTATTCCATGTCCCAATAAATATATAGGGGCATTGTCACATTAATCGAAAGTCGGTCGAATTTACTGCTCGTTCTGGAGCCCAAATGGTTGAAAATGAACATCGTGACCACAAGCCCATCGGCCCGATTTCGGTGACGGATTCGGGCGTGATGGCGCCGGCGGCTTCATGACTCCGGTTGCCGTATGGGGGAAGCGCTCCTCGAGAATGATTCTGGCCTGGCTCGCGAACTGGCCATCCGAAGTTTCGAGCATGTCAAGTGCGGCCTGCTGGTACGACAGGAACACCTGCTGACGCGGGAATCCACGTTCGCGGGCCCAACGGTTGAAGTGGCGATAGGCGCGCTGCTGCAACTCTTCCCTGACCTCAGTCGCGTCCCGACCGAGTTGGTCGGCGAACGCGGCGAGCGTATTCGCGGGGCGGTCGAGCAACCAGGCAACCATATCGTCCTCGAAAAACGTGGCGTAGACAGAGATTTGACTGGACTGGCAGACGATTCTTCTGGAAGGCGGCGCCGGACAGCACCCGAGAGGGTCCCTGTCCCCGGAAGAACCAAGCGAAGAAACTCTCGGAACTCCCGGCGTCGTCAACCGATGACGACGCCCGATCGATAGGAAGCTCCTCCGGATCCGGCTCC
The DNA here is from genome assembly GCA_965263045.1 of Terriglobia bacterium. Taxonomy (GTDB): domain Bacteria; phylum Acidobacteriota; class Terriglobia; order 20CM-2-55-15; family 20CM-2-55-15. Next base: position 54,500 of record CBDHGK010000018.1, on the reverse strand, counting down.
TGTTCGTCCAGGTCGAACGACTCGTGCGCCTCCTCGGGACGCCTGGCGCGCTCGCGCGCGTAGCGGCGAAACAGCCCGGCGATCTCATCCGCGAGTTCCGGAAGTGCCACCTCCATCCGACGCCGAATCCACGCGTCGAAACGGCCGTCGAGCTTGGCGGCTAGCTCGTCCACGGTTCGCACCCGCCGCACGAAGATGAGTGTCTTGTCGCCGTCGTCGAAAGCCGATGCGAACGCGTCGGCCGTTGTGTCCAGTTTCGGGTGCGGGAGCGACGTTCCGAATCGAGTGCGATATGCGGTACCGGATCATTCGACGGTTTCGCGAACCCGACGGCTGATCGATCTGGAGACGCATGGAAAGGTCTTTTCGTGGATGTTGGGTGTATTGGCCGGTGAGGGCCTGATCGATGGGAAGACGGTGGGCGTGGATGCATCGACGCTGGAAGCCAACGGCGATGCGAATCGATCGTGCGGCGGGATACCGGGGAAGCCTACAACGAGTTCCTGACACGGCTGGCCAAGGCGTCGGGCATTGAGACGCCGACCCGAGCGGACCTGGCCCGACTGGACCGAAAGCGAACCAAGAAAGGATCGAACAAAGAGTGGGAACATCCCCACGACCCGGACGCGCGCATTACGAAGATGAAGGACGGGCGGACGCATCTGGCGCACAAGGTCGAGCATGCCGCCGACATGAAGACCGGAGCCCTCCTGGCGGTTACCGTGCAGGGCGCCGATCTGGGCGACACGACGACTATCGAAGACACGATGATCGAGGCGGCCCGTCAGATGGAGACACTGGCGGCCGATCCTGAATCGAAGCTGCCCGACGATTACCTTTCCGAAATCGTGGCCGATAAGGGATATCACAGTAACGATACGATGACCGCCTTCAAAGACCTCGGTATTCGCAGCTATATCTCGGAACCGGCCCGGGGTCCGCGTAACTGGAAAGGCAAGCCCGCCGAACAACAGGCCGTCTACGCCAACCGGCGACGGATCCGAGGTGAGCGGGGCAAGCGGTTACTCCGACAGCGGGGACTGATGTTGGAACGGCCGTTCGCGCACACTCTGGAAACCGGAGCCATGCGTCGGGTTCACGTCCGACATCGGGACAACATTCTCAAGCGCATCCTGATTCAGTACGCCGCGTTGAATCTGAGCCTGATTCTTCGGAACAATTTCGGGAACGGCACACCGCGAGGCCTTCAGGGCCAGTATGTTGCTGCCTTGTTCACCCTGATACTGCTCTGGAGCCACTATCAATCGCTCTCTTTCGATCCTGAACACTCCGGACACGATTTCAACGCTGTTCCGTCTTGGCCGACACCCGTGAATCCCAATTCAGGAAATTGCACTTCTGCCACGGACTGCTAGGAGTGCGCCGTGGCGGTGCGGACTATGCGGCCATGACGTGACGCCCGATCACCGCGGGATTCGACCGCCATGGGATCGGAATTGCGAACTAGCGTTTGTGAATCTTCTGCGCCAGCTCGATACCGATAATCACGCGTCGCGCATTGTAGAACGCTTTGAACCCCAACATCGGGCGTAAGCGCCCCTGCACCCGGCGGTGGTCCTGCTCCACAACCTTGTTCAGGTATTGACGGATGTGTTGCAGCCCACAGATAGAAAGACGGCGGCATAGAAAGCGCCACCGTCTTTTTTTCAAATCACGAAGAGTTCCACGCGATCTCACAACACGACGCTCAATATGAGCCGCCAGTCAGAAGCTCGACCATTTATCGTGTCGTTACGACCTTGCCATTACCGTTCCAGGTCGAACCGATCCAGGGTCATCACCTTGGTCCATGCCTCAACGAAGTCATGCACGAACTCTTCCGGTGCGTCGTGAGCTGCATAGAACTCAGCAACTGCGCGCAACTCAGAGTTCGAACCAAAGATCAGGTCCACCGGAGTACCTGTCCACTTGAGCTCGCCCGTCGCACGATCACGACCTTCGTAAATGCCATCTATGGACGACTGGGTCCACACGGTTGACATGTCGGTGAGGTTCACGAAGAAGTCGTTGCTCAACGTGCCGGGACCGTCTGTGAACACGCCGTGGGCTGAGCCGCCGGCATTGGCATTCAGCGCACGCATGCCGCCGACAAGTACCGTCATTTCGGGAATTGTGAGGTTCAGCAGAGCCGCTTTCTCTATCAGCATTTCCACCGGGAGATCGGGAGTTACCGTTGGCGAAGTAGTTGCGGAACCCATCGGCGGCCGGCTCGAGCACAGCAAGAGATTCCACATCGGTCTGCTCCTCGGAGGCGTCCATGCGACCGGGTGCAAAGGGCACATCGACGTCGATCCCGGTGTCTTGAGCGGCCTGCTCGATGGCCGCGGCACCGCCCAGAACGATCAGGTCTGCAAGAGAGATGCGCTTCTCGCCGGATTTGCGCGCTGTTGAAATCACTCTGGATCTCCTCCAGGGTCTCTAACACGCGGCCCAGTTCAGGTGGGTCGTTTACAGGCCAGTCCTTCTGGGGTGCGAGACGAATACGGGCTCCGTTGGCTCCTCCGCGCATATCGGTCCCGCGGAAAGTGGATGCTGAGGCCCAGGCGGCCCGGACCAATTCAGCCCTCGACAGCCCGGAGTTAAGAATGTCAGCTTTCAGCTCGGCCGCATCCTGCGCACCGATCAGCGTGTGATCCACTTCAGGAATGGGGTCTTGCCATACGAATTGCCGGTCTGGCACCAGATCACCCCGGTAACGTGACGTCGGACCCAGGTCGCGGTGAGTCAGCTTGAACCAGGTCCGGGCGAACGCGCCTTGGAACTCCTCGGGGTTATCGAGCCAGCGCGAAGTGATCTCCCGATACGCCGGGTCCACCTTCAGCGCGAGGTCGGTGGTGAGCATCATTGGCGCATGCTGTTGGGACGGATCATGGGCATCCGGAACCAAATTCGATGCAGCACCTCCAGCGGGCTCCCACTGGATTGCACCGGCGGGACTTCGAGTCTGCACCCACTCATAGGCATACAAGTTTTCCAGGAAGTTATGGGTCCACGCTGCGGGGTTGATCGTCCAAGCACCCTCCAGGCCACTCGTGATCGTCTCGGTGCCATTGCCAGCGCCGTAGCTGTTTTGCCAGCCGAATCCCTGTGCTTCGATATTGCCGCCCTCTGGCTCAACACCAACGTACTGGGACGGATCAGCGGCGCCATGGGCTTTACCGAAGGTGTGGCCACCCGCAATCAGTGCAGCCGTCTCTTCATCATTCATGGCCATGCGGCCGAAAGCCTCACGTGTGGCATGAGCGGCCGCCTGTGGATCCGGGTTGCCGCCTGGACCGACAGGATTCACATAGATCAGGCCCATCTGCGTCGCACCGAAAGGATGATCGAGTTCTCCGTCCTCATTGCGTCGATCGGCGGCGAGCCATTCGCCCTCAGGGCCCCAGTTCACTAATTCGGGTTGCCAGGCATCGATACGACCACCGGCGAAGCCCAGTGTCTCGAAGCCCATCGACTCCATGGCGACCGTGCCTGCCAAAATCATCAGGTCGGCCCAGGACATCTTGCGGCCGTACTTCTGCTTGATCGGCCAGAGCAATCGCGTCGCCTTGTCCAGGTTTGCGTTATCGGGCCAGCTGTTGAGCGGCGCGAGGCGTTGCAGACCACCGTCAGCGCCACCTCGGCCGTCGATGGTTCGATAGGTACCCGCACTGTGCCATGCCATACGAATGAAGAACGGCCCGTAGTGACCAAAGTCAGCGGGCCACCAGTCCTGAGAAGTCATCATCAGCTCTTCAAGGTCTGCCTTCACAGCATCCATGTCGAGGCTTTCAAATTCTTCCGCATAGTTGAAGTCTTCGCCCAGAGGATTCGATTCCGGAGAGGTCTGGCGCAGTGGATCGAGGCTCAAGCGGTTAGGCCACCAATACTCATTGGTCGGCGCACCCTGCTGTGCAACTGCCAGGTTGACTGGCAAGCCTGGAGAGATCGCAACCGCGAGAAAGGTAATCATAGATATGGTTTGTTTAAGCATCTCAGTTAGCTCCTGGTAAGTCAGAAATTCAGTACATTTGCTTCGTGCATTGGCCTCACTCTTTCCTGACATCTCCAGTCAGTCTGAAACGGACCTGGTTGATATGTCCAAGACATTATTTCTATAAGACTGATAGGATTTTACTATCAACGATGCAACCCTTCAACTTTTCACTTCGGCAGATTCAGTACGCAGTGACCGTGGCCGATACGAGGAACTTTCGCCGGGCTGCGGAGCGGTGCCATGTGTCTCAACCCTCACTGAGCGTGCAGGTGGCGGAGCTAGAAGCCGGGCTGGGCGTCCAGTTGTTTGAGCGCGATCGTCGTGGCGTGATGATTACCACGGCAGGATCTGAACTCATTGACCGTATGCGGCGCGTTCTCCTTGAGGTAGACGATGTGAGAGGCGCCGCACGGCGGTTCCTGGATCCTCTAGCAGGCACGCTACGAATCGGGGTGATACCGACCGTTGGACCCTACCTGCTCCCGACCGTCGCACCGCTACTACGCAAGGCACTTCCGCGCTTGACTCTAGCTTGGCTGGAGGACAAAACCGAGGCACTCGTTCGCCAGATCCGTCATGGAAACCTCGATGGCGCGTTGCTTGCTTTGGAAGCCGACATCGGTGACCTCACCTACGAGACGATCGAAGAAGATCCGTTCGTGCTTGCAACGCCACGGGATCACCGCCTTGGGCGGTCGTCCGCACCGATACCCTTCAGCCGATTGCGGGGCGAGCACATTCTTCTGCTTGATGAGGGACACTGCCTTCGGGATCAGGTTATCGAGTTTTGTAGCGGAAGAGGTGTTGAGGAACTCAATTTTCGGGCAACGAGTCTGCCGACGCTTGTGCAGATGGTCCGCGCCAACATGGGTATCACCTTGCTGCCACGCATCTCTGTGCCTACCGAAATTCTTCGGTCCGGCCTTAAGACCCGTCAAATATCACGACCGGTGCCATACCGCACCATCGTTCTGGCCTGGCGGCGGCGATCGGCTCTATTTGAAGCGATGCGGAAGATCGCCCAAACTGCGCGGCTCGCCGTTCATCGTACCCATTACAGAAAAGTACGCGGGAAAAAGAAACAAGATCCGTGACCCATCCCCGGGGAACCTACTATTGCGGGGCTTCTGTTGATCCTGCGTCCGGAGAATCGGGTTCTGGTGCAGATGTCGCGTTCGCTGAGGCTTTTCTTCTCCATCGTGATTCAATCACCCGCGAGGCGTACCGGAAGAAAGGCATTCTCCACCCGAGCGATGTTAGCCCACCGCCTTCTTCCATCGGCGCCGCCCCATCTCATTGACCTTCCGGAGCGTCCAATCATGCGCGCCTGACCGCGGTCTCCGCCGCAATAGCCTTACCGCCACGCCAGTGGAAACACGGCCCTTCGCGCGATGCTCGCTCGCCACGTCGTAGAGGGGGTCACTGGGTCAAGGCAGTCTTTCGAAGGGGTCGGTCGCCGGGATACCCAAGGGGACAAAATGGCGCAGGTTGCGCGTCAGAACGGTCAGGTTATGGCTCCCTGCCGTGGCCGCGATAGCGACATCGGCAAAGCCGGGCGAATGCCCCGTCGCACGCGCCTTGTCCATCAATTTTCCCGCCAAGCGAGCCGCTGAGACATCGAACGGTAGCACCCGTTCCCCGTAGAGATGCAGCACAAGTTCAAGCCAATCCTTGAGAGCCCCAGCCCTGGAAGCGGACCCAGTCCGTTCCATCTTAGCAATCCCGTCGGAGATTTCGGCCACGGTCACCGCCGATAAGAAAAGACCGTCCGAATGCGTGTCCATCCATGTGACTAATGCCGGTTCGGGGCGGCCAGGAGCCCCGGACGATAGCACGTTGGTGTCTACCAAGTACAAGCGAGGCGTTCCTAAAACGCGACATCCCGTGATGGGCTTGTGTCTCGCGGCGGCAGGTTTCCATCTTCCAAGGGCGAAGACAACAGCAACCGGCCGAAGGACGGCACCCGGCGGAGACGATTCCACTCATCGATCCCCAGGATGATGGCCCGGGGCTTGCCATGGCGGGTGATGACCGCTGTTTCACCGTGAGCAGCCTCTTCCACAAGTGCCGACAGCTTGGTCTTGGCCTCGCGTAACTGCACCTTTCGCATGACAACCTCCTAAAAGAACCAATGTGGCCATTTTAAACGATGTCGCATAGCCGGGCAACAGCTCGTCCGAGCGCACCACAACCGAACCCGGTTCACGAAGGTGGGGCATCGGTAATCACAGACGAGTCGACGGTCTCGTGAAACGGGCATGAATAGCGCGCCACAAATATATATACCCAGTCTCCCAGAGCGTTGTTGCATGGATCGGGGCGGATATGGAATTCGCCCTTTCCCAAGCCGTAGCGTCAGGCGATGCGTTCGAACACAGGCCGTCCGAGTGCGGTCATTGTGTTCAGAACTTTCTGGCCGACCTTGATTTCCGTGATCTGCCTGGAGAAGCTGCGGGATTTGAGCTTGGGGCCGATGACACCCTTCCAACGGCCGATCTGCGTTTCATCCGGCTGCGCTGGTTGTACCCTGTGGCCACTTGCCAGGCCATGCGGCCGTTGCTGCAGATCTGGGCAATATGGCGATCCCGAACGGTTGGATCCCGCGCCGATTGCGGTCGGGTCACTGCGTTCTTTGGCGTCGGTATAACCGCATCCAGGGTCTCCCCATACCGTTCCCTCAGCAGATCCCGTGTGGACGCTCCATCATAAGCACCGTCAGCCAGAAAGCCCGTGACCGGGGCATCGAGTTGATCCAGGAGCCCGGGTAAGGCGGTGCTGTCTCCAACGTCATCGTGAGTCAGATTGGCGCAAACAATCGCACCGCTGGCCAGGTCCAGTCCGAGGTGGAGTTTGCGCCAGCGGCGGCGTATTCCCTTGGTTTTATGCTTCTGCGCGAGCCATTCTCCTTCGCCGAAGATCTTGAGGTCGGCACTGTCCACCACCAGATGGACAGGCACAGACCCGGCTTGCCTCACCGCCTGAGCGATGCTACAAGCCGTTTGCGCGACGCGACAGTGTGGAGTAATCCGGCACCCGTATATCCAGCCCCATGAGAGTGCCGATGGATCCCATAAGTCCCTGCGTTTGTCGCAACCCCAGCCGATACGCCGTGCGCAGCGTCAGGCATGTCCCGATCGCCAGATCCGAGTATCTCCGCTGGCCACCCCGCGACGTGCGGCGCGGCGCGCGCCACACACTTTGAGCCTCATCACTGACCCAAATCGTCAGATCACCCCGCTGGCGCAGGCTCTCGTTATATTCTGCCCAGTTGATCACCCGGTACTGCGCCTTATCAAACTTGTGCCGTCGCGCTGCGTTGAACTTATGTGGCATCTAGGTTATCCCCTGTGTTGAAAAACACGATGATAAGGCATCCTTCGGGATGATCCATGCAACAACGCTGTCGTACGTGAACGCTCTGAAACTTGTCGAATCGCTCCCTGGCGGAGCCCTGACGGCCGGGAAACTCATCCGAGAGGCGGTAGGCGCGTTGAGCTCCGCCACTGCGCAATCTCTGGCAGAATTGTTCTTCGAAGCCGACGAAACCATCTGCGATCATCTGGCCCAGCGGTTCGATCGCGAGTTGGACACCTAGCCCGCATTTCTCAAGAGATTTGAAATAAATCGAAACGAGTAAGAAGGGAAAGGACCGAAAAAGGCCGCCCTGTCTGGCATAGAAGGTTTTGACTAGAAACTTTCAAGCCAAGACGGAGGCGGCCTTTGTCATGACAGAGTGTAAAACAGAAACGATTCAATATCACGCATTAGGTACACGGGAAGTCCGGGGGCAATTCGACGGGGGAGACATCAGCACGGACGCGGGCGGTTCGCTGCTACGAGAAACGGAAAAACGGACCGGGATCCTGAAACAGTTTGCCGAATGTTTCCGGGATTGTCGGGACGCGCGATTTGTGGAACACGGGATCGAACAACTGGTGTCGCAACGGGTGTACGGATTGTGTTTGGGCTATGAAGATCTGAACGACCACGATCAACTCCGATCGGATCCGGTGCTGGCGGTGATGGTGGGTGAGACCGATCCGAAGGGCCGGACACGGAAACAAGCTCGAGATCGAGGTAAGGCCCTGGCGGGCAAGAGCACGTTGAACCGACTGGAACTGTCGACCGAGGGTGCGGCAAAGCACCCGACCAAGAAGATCGGCCGGGACGAAGCGGCGATAGATCGGCTGATGGTGGACGTGTTCCTCCAGGCCCATCGGCGGGCACCGCGGCAGATCATTCTGGATCTGGATGCGATCGACGATCTGATACACGGGAATCAGGAGGGTCGCTTCTTTCACGGCTACTACAGGCACCATTGTTATCTGCCGCTTTATAATTTTCTGTGGGGAGTTCGTGTTGTGTTCCCGGCTACGACGCTCCGACATCGATGGTGCGGACGGATCGGTAGAGGAGCTGGAACGGATCGTGGGACAGATTCGGCAGAAGTGGCCCAGAGTCCAGATCGTGATTCGGGGGGACTCGGGTTTCTGCCGCGATGAGATCCTGACCTGGTGCGAGGCCCAACACCGTGTCGATTACGTGATCGGACTGGCGAAGAACAATCGGCTGCTAGCCGCGATTGAAACTCCGATGGCGACGGCAAAAAAGCGGTTCGACAGGACCGGAAAGCCGGCGCGCGTCTTTAAGACGTTTCTGTATCAGACCCGAGACAGCTGGACTCGTGAGCGACGCATCATTGGTAAGGCCGAACATCTGGCCAAGGGCGCCAATCCCCGGTTTATCGTTACCTCGTTACCGAAAGGACGAACATCCCCAAGGCACATCTATGAACAGACCTACTGTGCACGGGGAGACATGGAAAACCGGATCAAAGAGCAACAACTCGGATTGTTCGCCGATCGGACCAGCACGGCCACCATGCGCGCCAATCAACTCCGACTCTACCTTTCATCGGTGGCGTACATGCTGATGCAGGCCTTGCGACGGCTCGGCTTGCAGGGTACCGAATTCGCGCGGGCGCAGTGCACCACGATTCGCCTGAAGCTGCTCAAGATCGCAGCCCAGATCCATGTCACGGTGCGTCGAGTCTGGATTCGGATGGCTGGAGGCTACCCCTACGCTACGGTGTTCGCTCAGATTTACGCGAACCTTCAACAAATCCCTCTGCGCTGTTAATCACTTCTTCTCAGACATCCCAACCTTCCCGTCTTTGGTCGGGATAGCTGTCTCTGTAATCCGATTTCACCTCATCATTCCCTGCAACACCCGTCATCCAGGCCCACTTTCTCAGCTCAGTCGGCATCTTTGCTCCCGCCAACCAGCTTCCGACGCCTTTTCCTTCTCCTAAATGCAGTCTTGGGCACCATTCATGAGAAATGCGGGCTAGACGGCCAACAACAGTAGCAGAAATCGGTATCAATAACGCCTTGCAGTAGTCAGAAGGATAAGCGGTATAAGCAGGGTCTAACGACGATCGAAGCACGGATATTGTGGTCGCATGCGTGTTATGTCTAACCGCGGCGCGGCCGCAGGCCGGCGCGCGGAGAATTCAAAGCAGGATTTTCGGGCTGGCGGCGGTATCAAGGTAGTTTCCCGTTTTTCGGAGGCACACCTCAGCCGCCGCGTCTTGATGTCGATGGTCAGAAGGCGTCCGGCTGACAATCGCAGTCTGACCGGTGCGAATCATTGGTGTCCGCATTGTCGAACCTAGATGCAGTTCGGGCGGAACGTATAAGGAGCGCGTCTATCTGATGCCCCAACGGAAGATGAGAAGAGAACGCCTAGGGCCGATAGCGTTTGGCGTACGTTCTGATCATATCGGGCGCACGTTGTGGCGGTCGGTCGCGAACTCCGCAGGAAACTGAAAGTCGGCATAAACATGAGACACCGATGAATGACTATCCTTGACTTCATGACTGCGCGACGGAGGCAAGAGTGATCACTAGACCGACGACCTTCGTGTTTGGTGCCGGGGCGAGTAACGACTATGAGCTTCCAACATCCGTCGACCTCCGGATAGAAGCAAATGGCTTGGCCCCACACCACATAGCCTACCAATTGATCCACCGCAACGGTCTCTGCACTCCCAAACAACTGAACGACGTGCGCGATGACCTTCGCAGTCAGGGCACAATGTCGATTGACGAGTTTTTGTTCGCCCGCCAAGAAGACGCGGTCACAATGAAGGTCGGACGAGCCTTAATTGCAATACTATTGGCGAACCATTTCCATAAGGTGAAGTTCCCAGATGCACTAGGCTGGCCCCCGGATTGGCTCGGATACATCCTCGGAAAGATGCAATCTGGAGGCCCAGATTGCGAATCGTTTGCATCGGGAAACGCGGAGGTTAGGTTCGTTACATTCAACTTTGACTCCATTATCGAAGATCGCCTTGAGAAGGCGATCCGCGATCTGTACCGTGGTGCTGCAGAAGCGCGCTTGCAGGAAACCGTCAGCGCCATTCACGACCAGATCATCCACGTGCACGGCCAGTTACCTCCGCTGCCGCACTCCCAGTTGCAGCTTTCGAACGAATGGATAGACTGGCTCTCGTCTGCCCCATCACAGATTCGTGTCGTCCTGGACCAGATCGAGCCCAACACATTGGTTGCCACGCAGCGAGCTGTAAAACGCTCGGAAATCTTGTTCTTCCTCGGGTTCGCCTATGCCAAGGAGAATCTGAGACGACTGGGCCTCCCCGAAGCCATCGAGCGCGGCGTTGACGGCGAAATTGTTGTCCCCGGAATGTCTTCGGTACGGCATTCGACATGCGCTCAGGCGAGACAGCCTCGGTAAAGAACAGATTGGCGAATCGCGTAGACTTGGAGATGAGTCTGAGCGCTGCTTCGACTTTCTCCGCAACCACTACACCTTTAGGGATTAGACACGACGAATGGACCTGTTAATTAATTTCAGGAGTGAAGCAGGAAGGAATCCAGCGGCGCCGTTGCCGCCACAGGCCGATCCAATACTTGAACAACATCCTGGAGCAGGATCATCGAGCGATCAAACGACGCGTGAAGGCCAAGCAGGGCTTTCGTGAATTCCACGCGGCGCGGCGAACGATCCAAGGATATGAGGCCACGCACATGATCCGGAAGGGGCAGGCGAGGCGGGTGAACGGTTCGGATGTTCGGCAACAGATTCACTTCATCAACCAACTGTTCGGGTGGTTGCATGAGACGGAGACTGGTCGGTCCAACCAGTTGCTCTCTTGCTGATTCTTGAAAGTTGCAACACATCCCGTCAAAGAAATACCTATTCGTCCTACGACTTTTGCGCCCGCTTTCGGGTGAGCGGTGGCTGGGGATCCGGATCAGCGCTGAAACCCGGGCAGAGGAATGTCTCCAAAATCGATCAAGACATTGGATGTGCGAACCCGGTCGGGGTGGCGGCGATGGCTGGAGCGACACCACGACTCGGAAGCTGAAATCTGGCTCGTATTTCACAAGAAACACACGAGTGTCGCTTGGATCAACACTGAGGATGCGATCGAGGAGGCGCTGTGCTTCGGCTGGATCGACAGCATCATCCGGCGCTTGGATGATGAGCGCTACACGCGGAAGTTCACTCGACTTCCGGATATAAGTGTTTCAGCCAACCGGCGATTTGCTCGGGCGACCAGACCTGCCGCAGCTTCTCTTCAACAAGCTGCCGTAAGCGGGGACTGCGGGCTAACCGGCACGACTTCCGACGGCGCGCCCGCTCCCAGGTCCGCTCACCGGCTTCCGATGCCCGATAGCTATCAGAGCCCCCGTTTCGGCTGACCTCCCGACTCACCGTCGATGGCGACCGACCCAGTCGCACGGCAATCGAACGGACCGATTCTTTGGCCGCAATACCTCTGGAGATCTCTTCACGTTCGACCAGAGTCAGTGCCCGCGATGACCGGCAACGGGACGGCGGACGGATGCCCCCGTACACGGCCAGTTGACGATGAATCGCCGATCCCCCTCTGTCCAGCACGCGTCCGATCGATTGGGACGACTCCCCCCGCTGCCAGCGATCCCACACCTCGACCCGCTCGGTCGCTGTGAACCATAGCCGCTTCCTCATCCGCTTGTTCTTTCGTTTCTTGGCCATACACTTCACCTCTCTTCTTATGTGAAGTGTTGCATCGACCGCTTGAAATCACCGACATTATCATTCATATCATATGCACGCTGTTCCACCTGAGGATCCGGCGGTCACCAAGAGCACCATCGAGTTCTTCACGGTCAAATATCCGGAACCCGCACACCCGCAAACAACCCGTTGCTGTCAACTAGCATAAGCCCTGCGTCTTGGAAGGGCGGAGCCGCTCGCGGAAGTTTTAGTCGGTCGTCGTTGAGTTGCGTGATAACTGATGGATGGTTCCCGGTTGTGCTCGATGACACCTGCTACTTCGTGCCCTCATGGACCCTTGGGATCGGATGGAATCGCGAGAATTGGTGTTGCCACCGTCGCGTCCCTCTGCTATCGATTTAGTCTTTCTTCCTCAAGTGGAGCGACCTCGGGCCTACCGTTCTTGGCAAAGAGATCGTTCAGCGCCTCGGCGAGCAAATTCTGAATAGTCGTATCATACTCGGCCGCGAGAAGCCGCAACTGCCTTTTCACCTCAGGAGGAAAGTAGCCAGTGACGTTGCTTTTCCCTTCCCTGCCCGGCCTAAAATGAAGTCGCCGAGATTCCGTCGTCGCGGCAAGTTCGGCGGGCGGCTCTACCGCCCTCGCGTTGTGCGTCGCGGCCGCTGCTCGCGCACCGCTAAGCATGGCTTGTCGTAAGTCGGCGGGCCGCTTTGCCATCGGTTCGTTCTCCTTCCTTAGTTAAAGAGTTTATGAGTTTACTCATAAACTTATAAACACGTTTGGTCTCATCAGCAGCCTTTCCCCGCGACTCGTATTCTTGGGCGTTAAGACCAAGCGCCCCGGCGTGGTCGAACGCAGCGCGGTAGCCACAGGCCGCCGGACACACCAAAAGACCCATGGATTTAAGAATCTCTGTCGCCTGCTCTCGCTTTGGACCACGCGCGGGCACGCCGTTGAGCACGACGACGACGGGCTTATCACCGGCGAACCGGACGAGTTCAACCGTCGTGGCGACCGTCTCGAGGTCATAGATTGCGGCGCGGCAGGGAATGAGAATAAGTTTGGCCGCTTTCGCGGCCGCCATGGCGGCTTGCTCCGCCCGCGGCGGCGTATCGATCAAAAGCAGATCGGCACCCTGTTCTCTAGCCGCATCGAGAACGTGCCCAAGCCGTGCCGGTTGAGCCGAGACGACCACGGGCGAAGCGGCCTCACGGCGATCGCCCCAGTTGCTCGCACTCGCCTGCGGGTCAAGGTCGACGATGGCGGCCGTGCGCCCTGCGCGCTCGGCCGCGACGGCCAAGGATACAGCCAGTGTGGTTTTCCCGGTTCCGCCCTTCTGGGCGATGATGGCGACAATGTCCATGCGAGGTCACACTTTTACTAGTATTAGAGTTTACGAGTTTACTCATGAACTTATCAACTCTTGAAGTAGTGGTCTCTCGAAGGATGCTGCCGTGTCAGAGGCCGGATCAATGGGGAAGGGCGGTGCTTATCTCCAAGGATAGCGGCGGTAATGGCCTCCGATGCCTTTATTTGTAGGGGTTCGGAAGCAATAGAGGCACTGTGGAGGTCAACACCCAGAGGGTGACAAATAGAACTAGCCATTTTCAGCCAGAACTAGCCATTTTCAGCTCTCTTTCAACGGTCTTCTCAAGATCGACTTCCAAGGATCGCGGATCACCTCGGACGAGTGAGGCATTTTGACAATTCGGATCTTGTCCAAATCTAAATGGGCGATCATGGAGATAGGATCGCTTTGACAACGTAAAAAGAGCCCACCTCGATCGAGTACAAAGGACCCACCCCCCTGGTTAATGGTTTGTAAGCGATTTTGCCGTCGAGGCTGTGGGGAGTGTGGGAGCCGAAGGCTTCCAAGCCACCGTGGGAGCGCGCTGGCTTTGCAGCGGGTTCCCATGGGGGCGGCACTTTCCACAGCCCGCCGCGCCCGCGCTTTTCACGCGGATCCTCCGGCGGACCGGGGTTTGTTCTTCCGTTTGCTAGCGGCGCCGAGACTGTCGGTAAACCGGATACTTTCCCACTCGAACTGGTGAATGGCGCAGTGATGGGTCAGCCGGTCCAGCAGGGCTGCGGTCAGTGCGGCGTCACCGAAGACGCTGGTCCACTGTGCAAACGGCAAGTTCGATGTGACGATCAGCGAACCCTTTTCGTAGCGGTCCGAGAAGACCTGAAACAGCAACTGCGCCCCCTCGGCCGAGAAGGGGATATAGCCGACTTCGTCGACGATGAGCAGCTCGAAGCGGGCCAGCTTCGCCAGGTGCCGCTTCAGTTGCCGTTCCTCGCGCGACTCGATCAAGGTGTTGACCAGCCCGGCTGCCGTGGTGAACCCGACGCGGTAGCCCCTCCGGCAGGCTTCCACACCCAGCACCGTGGCGGCATGGGTTTTACCGGTTCCGTGCTTGCCCAACAGGACGACGTTCTCGTGCCGGGTAATGTAGCCGCACTCGGCATAGTCGCGAACCTGGACCGCATCGAGCACTGGCCACTTCTTCAGGTCCGTGGTCTCCAGGGTCTTGAGCAGTGGGAACCGGGCCTCCCGCAGTCGACGCTGGACCTGATTGGCTTGCCGCTGCTCCAGCTCGCGGCTGGCCAGAGCCAATAGAAAGCCGGTGTGCCCCTCGCCGGCCTCTTTAGCCTGCCGGGCGTGTTCCCGCCACTCCCGCACCATGGCCGGAAGCCGGAGTTGCCGCAGTGCGTCGTCGAGAACGATCTCCTGACCCGGACTCATCGCACACCCCCAGCCAGGAGACGGTCATATTGATCCAGATCGGCCCGGGCGATCGTCAGATCGGTGATACCGGGCATCAACCCGGACTCGAGCGGTGCATGGGATCGAGTCGGCGTGTCCTCCCGCATCAGAATGTGCCGCACCGCTTCCAACTCGATACAGTGGGCATCGAGCGCTTCCTGGATGGCCGATGACACCCGATCCAGATCCCAGTCCTGGTGGAGTTGCATGATGCCGATGAACTCCCGGGTGCCCCGACTGTACCCATGCCGATCCTGCAACCGCTCCAGCGCGGTCTCATATTGGGTCGGCCATTGATCCCGCCACTGCCGGATCGGCCGGGCGCTCTCAAACGAGGCCACCTTCCGCCGGATCAACTCCAGGTAGTGCAACGGATCAATCCGCCAGTCGCTATGACCGAAGGCGCGGTCATGTTCGGCCACCTTCTTCTAGTCCGCGTAAAAGCTCACCCGGTCACAGCCGATATGGGCCCAGAGCCGGCGTCCCACATATGCGGTCGGCACCGAATACCGGTTCTGATCCACCTGGGCCGTCTGGTACGGGCTGATCCGCACACCCACCACCTTCGTGTTCTCGAATCGGGTGCCCGGCAGCGCCAGCAGGTACGCGCGTTCTGCTCCATGGCGTTCCCCGATCGTCCGATCGTCGGACCGGGCGCCGATCCTCCGCTGGTCGTCGGCGCCGCAGCGTTCCAGCAACTGCGCGTTCAACTCGTCGAAGTCGGTCACCTCGAGAACCGGCACCAGGAAGTTTCTCCGTGCGAAGCCGACCAGTCCCTCGACCCCGCCTTTCTCCTGGCCCCGCGCCGGATTGCAGAACCCTGCTTCAAACGTGTAGTGCGCTTCAAACGTGTAGTGCGCCCGAAACGCTGTGAACCGCGTCTGTTCAACCCGACCCTTCCCGCGCAGAATCTGTTTCACGGCGGTTTTCAGGTTATCGAACACTAACGTCGGGAAGACGCCTCCGTACCAGTCGAACCCACGGATGTGACCGTCCAGGAACATCTCCTGCCGTTCCCACGGATAGGCCCGCACAAACGCCTTGCCCGAGTACCGAGATCTCATGCAGAACAACTTGACCTGACGGTCTTGACCGTTCATCCGGACCCAGGCCGTACCCCAGTCCACCTCGGCTTCACGGGCGTGTTCCGGGTCCAACGGCACCACAGCACCGGTCTGGTTCCAGCCCAACCGTGTCTTCCGTTCCCGAACCCAGCGGCGTACCGTCGGCTCGGCTCCGGTAAATTCATGCTCCTCCACCAGACGTTGCCACACCCGGTGCGCGGTGTGGCGTTGCTTGACTGGCTGGTCCCGGTCCGCCTGGAGCCAGGCATCTACGATCCCGGCGACCGGGTCCATCACCGGACAGGCTGGCTCCTTCTCTCGCCGATACTTGGGCTCCTGTCCGGCCAATACTTTCCGGACCGTCCGTCGCGTGTGCCCGGTCTCCCGGGCGATCTGTCGAATGCTTTTCTTGTAAACCCGATGTGCAGTTCTGATCAACTCGTACTGATCCATCCCTATCAATCCTCACCTCCCACTCGCGTGCCTGTTCATCCAGTTCACGCTTCGGGGGAGGCTATCAGGGGTGGGTCCCTTTTCCTCGATCAGAGCCCCGTTTGGTGGGTCCCTTTTACGTTATCGAAATCAATAGGATGATAAACGGAGGAAAATATCCAGCCAATCAAGGCTGGGATATCGAGACTCTGACGGCCGGATCCGGAAGACATTCCAGGAGAAGAAATGCCGAATACCGACAAAGAACTTGCCCAACTTTCGGCGGAGGAAAAGAAGCTGCTTGAGCAGTAGAAAATGGAGCGCGATGCACTCAAGAAAAGACTCGCTGCGGTCAAGAAACGACTCCGGGAGGAACAGCGTAAACGGAATGAACGCCGAGCGGAACTGCGGGTCGCTGCATGATGCAGAAATTCAGTTCCGACCCTGAATGAAAAGAAGCCATGCTGCAGAATCTCGATACCTTCTTGTCGAACGCCGAGCGGCAAACCGGTCTGAAGCTCGTGCTGGCATGAGCGCTCAAAAAAAGGCGACTGGGTTTAACCCGCGGCCGAAAGGTGTGGGGCTTAGGCGGCTTCGCCGTCCTCGGCCGCAGCGGCTTGGGCCGGCTCTGCGTTGCACTCGCCAATGAGCGTGTGTAACTGATCGGCGAGCTTGGCGAGGGTGAGCAGGTTGCTGAAACCTCCCCTCGAAGCGAACCCCTAGCAGCCTGTCGGACTTTCGGCGTAAGTCCTTTGTTTTCAATGACGGCCCTTTTCAGCTCGAAACTGTAAATACGGTTATATGAATGACTTAGATTTTCGATTTGGTGTTAGTCCGACAGGCTGCTAGGCGTTCCACCGTCGCGCTGGAGCACGGCGGGTTGGGCCTGCGTGCGAGCTAGTAGGATTCCTGTCGGTTCAGATCTTAATTGTCACACCGATTTGTCCAGAGACTCGTCGTTTCTACTATTTGTAGTCTTATTATTTGTCTTATTATCTGTAAGGGTGTACCTGTAACAGCGGAAAATTGAGAGGGGAGTGTACCCGTAACAGCGGAAAAGCGAGAAGGGGAGTGTACCCGTAACAGCGTGGAAAACCCTCTCGATTCACTGGCGCTTGTGGAAAATATCGGCACAGGAAGTCCCAGGCGCGTCAACGAGTCGCTGGTAATGGCACTTTCGGGGAACGTAAGAGGCTCTCAGCTGTGTTATTTGCGTCCTAGCTTGCGATCTGCCGCTGATCCGAAGGCGGCACGGCGGGAGCGGAGGGCGAGAGAATTAGCATGCCTGGAGCGGTGGAGTAGTTCAGGTCCGGCCAGGCGAGTTTGATCTTTTTCAACTCCCGGAGGCACTTTGTTCGGAAGGCGTTCACGATGTTCTTGTCGCCCGCTTGAACCGGGTCGGCCCCGAACTGGCGGTAGAGGTGCCGCCAGGTGAGGCGGAGGGGCGCGCGGAGGGCGAAGGTGCGGTAGACCAGCCAGAGATAGAGGTCGAGGCCGAGCGAAGAACGTTTGAGCGCTGTGAGGGTGTTCATATCAATCGGTATGGGGTGCTGGATGATTTCGTTGAAAAAATCCTCGCCAAGCTCAATCTTGCTTTCCCACAGCACCGGCTGGTCAGGTTTGCGTTCGTTCCACCAAAACTCGGTGCGCCTTGCGATCGGCGAGTTTACAGCGGCTTCGCATTCCCCGTTTTTGTAGATCAGCGAAACGGCGCAACTAAAGAGCCGCTTCATCTGATTGCGAAGCCTGGTTTGCTCGCCGCGAACGCCGCCGCTATCGCTGTTGATTCCTAGTGTCCGCATGAAATTGGAAAGGGAACGACCCAGAACCAGCTCGCGGCTTTGGGTCCGGACCGCTTCGGTGCAAACCCAGGCAAGCAGCAACCTGGGAATGTTGCCGAATGGGAGCTTGTACTGACCGCTTGAGTACATGATGAGCGTGTAAGGGCCGTTGACGCGCTTGTACTGGAGCCGGTCGCCGGGGTTAGTGCGAGGCATGGAGCACAGCGCCATCAACCGCGTCATGAAGCCCATTTCCGGGTCCGCTTCGCTGGCCCCTATAAGCTGGTTCACCTGATCGAAGCGGGTGTAGTGGTGGCGTGCTTGGGGCGTCACCAGAGAGAGTGCAGGTTTGGATTTATCGTTCATGTCCTCGTAGGGCTCCATATTCGTATCATGTTTTACCGTCCATATCGGGGCCGTTAAGCAGAGATTCTTTGCCGCGTTGTATGCGCGAACGAGTAAAGAAGCATCGCCCTTGGCAATCCCGTCTCGCCTCTGTCTCATCGTCCTGGCAGCGTTGTCGGGCATCACCGCACCTGCTTCAGTTCGAGTTGGGGGTCGGCGAACGCAACGGGCCTGTAGTGCCAGCGCCGCTTTGCGGCGTCGTAATCGCTCACGTGAAGGGCTTCTTCGACGTAGCGCTTCCCCTCGCGCCGCGTCATGTGAATCACCATGGAGATCCCGTCCACGACGCCCCGGCAGGTGACTTCCCAGGGCAAGTCCGTCTCACCCTGCATGGCGCAAGTCGCCAGCCGGGACAGGGCCGACTCGGCATTGTTGGCGTGGATCGTCGTCAGGCTCCCGCCGTGCCCGGTGTTGAGCGCCGGCAAGAGATCGGCGGCCTCCCCGCCCCGGACTTCGCCAACCACAATGTGGTCGGGCCGGTGCCGGAGCGCGTGCTTGACGAGGTCGCGGATCGTCACCGATTTGGTGTCGATCCCCCGCGCCTCGAAGCGAACACAGTTTTCCCGGTCAATACGGAGTTCCAGCGTGTCCTCGATGGACACAATGCGGTCGGCGGCGGGGAGCAGCTCGACCAGGGCATTGAGCAGCGTGGTCTTACCCGAGCCGGTCCCGCCAGACACCAGGATATTTCGCCGCCCCAGGAGCGCGGCGCGCGCCGCGTCCAGCACCTCTTGAGGCAGTGAGCCGAAGCGCACAAGATCCTCGGGCGAATAGCTCCGCTTGCCGAAGCGCCGGATGGTGATGGCAACATGCGGCGCGGCCGGGGGCACACAGATCGCCACGCGGGACCCATCGTCCAGGCGCGCATCGAGAATCGGCGCGGTGGCGGGATCGATGCCGAGGGGCCGCGCGATCTGAATGGCCGCCCGTTCCAGCGCGGCCCCATCGAGGACGTCAGCGAGATCATGATTAACGGTCCGGGTAACGTCTGGGAAAGCCGCGGTGAAATACGGCCCCATCCCGCGCCCGGCCTCATCTTCAAGGACCGATTCGAGGCCCGGCAAAAAAGGGCGCAGATAGTCCATGCCTCGGCTCACACTTCATATTTTCCCTCCCTCGACCGCGCGCCAGTAGGGCGTCGTTTCGGGAAGGTAGTAGGGTTTGAGATAGACCCGAACGGCACTGGTCGCGTGGGTGCCGTCATAGGGCAAGCAAATGGCCTGACAATTGGGCAGCAAGCCAAACTCCCTCGGCTGAAACAAAGCCTCCCGCTGTTCCCGGAATGATTTACTCGTGCCCACTGAGCCCTTGGTGCCACCGGCCTTTCCAGAGAGCAGGGACATCTGGGCCTGTTGTGCGGATTCGGTGACGGTCCAGCTCGGCTTGATCTTGGCCACCTGCCCGCAGAGTTTCGAGGCGATGTCGGCGCTCGCGTCGTCGCTGAGGGAAAGGAAGATCCGGGTGCGGAGCGTCTGCAAAAGCGCCCGACAGGCTTCGGACGTGCCCAACACGGATCGGAGCGAGGATATGGATTGGGTGGCGACGATGGGGATGACGCGGCACTGCCGGGTGAGGGCAAACGCCTTTTCGTCCCCACTCGGATCATCCTCGCCGACCGATGCGAAGGACTGGTACTCGTCGCAAATGAAAACGGCCGGCCGGAAATATTCGTCGGGCTCCTGTTTCATCCGTGCCGGCCGCCGGAGCAGGGTCTGGAGCCAGGCGTTTTTGAGGAACACGCCGCTGGCCCGGGCCAGCGCCGGATTCGATCCAGAGGGCATGTTGAGGGCCAGAACTTTCCCTGTCTCGATCAGCTCGTCCAGGGGTGGAAGGTGCCGCCGCATCCGACGCGACTCGGTCGGCGGCCGCCCGTCGGCATTCTCGTCCTCCTTGCCGCCGTCTTCCCCCGACTCACGGGGTTTCTGTGCCGTGCCGTCCTCGTCCTTCATCAGTGGGGCCTTCGGACAGAAAATGGGGGCGACATCCGCCATGTCGAACAGGGACAAGAAACTGGAAATTCCCTCGACACACGAGGTCCGCAATTTCGGGTCCAGCTTCATCCAGTCTTGCTCGTACCAGGTGTTAACGCTTTCTAGCAGCCTGTCGGACTAGGACCCAATCGAAAATCTAAGTCATTCATATGACTGTGTTTACAGTTTCGAGCTGAAAAGGGCTATCGTTGAAAACAAAGGACTTACGTCGAAAGTCCGACAGGCTGCTAGCCGTGCCCCTAATTCGTCAGTGTCGGTGTGGGCCTTCACGGCCCGGCTGCTGTAGATCGCACCTTGCGCGTTCAACCACTTCGCGGCGGCTCCCCTCCATGGGGTTTGGAATTCCCCGCCGGGAAGTTCGGCCCAGGGGCCGAGCGCAAGCAAATCCTCTTCACGCTTGGCCCACTCATCAGCCGAAACCACGATCGCTCCATTCGCTTGTGTCTCCACGACAATCGCCGCCTCCCCGATCTTTTGTTTGAACAGCTCGGGGTTGATCGCGCATCGGTAAACATCCTGCAAGGTGACCCAACGATCGGGAAAGATCCGGTGCAGCTCGATAATCCACTTCACCAGGTTCGTGTAGGCTTCTTGCTTGAGGCGATTTCAGGTCAACCTTTCGATGGCGTCGATCATCGGAAGCGCTTTCTCGGCAATTTCAGTGAACTTGTTAACGAAGTAACGCGTGACCTCGCGGCCATCGCCTTCGTTTTCCTGATGCAACACCGATAGAGAGCTTAAGAACAAACTTGATCATGGCAAGAAAGACGCTTGGTGGCCATGGTGGAATTGGGTGGAAGATGATAAAAGGAATTGGAATTCACTCGTCCCTCGCCGACGACATGCAGGTCTGCCCTACGTATCTCGGCCGCTGGTCAAGCATCTCGCTATATCGGGATTGTTGGGCTCAACACGAAGTAAAACGCTCCGATTCAAACCGGCGCACCTCTATTAAACTGCAGGCTGACAAGGACGGGACCAATGGCTGCTACATTGGCGTATGGTCTCCTATGGCCGTGGACGAAATGGCGCACGGAGATAAGGAACGACGACAGCGTCTTGATCAAGTTCCGTCTCTCGAATGCTCCATTCCGACGGGCGAGTGCTGTTGGGGGGGATATATAGCAGAAGAAACCGTTCCGGGTATTTCTCTTCGAGGCAAGCCAGGTAGTCCCGGATCTGATTCTTCTGGTCATCGGCGTATGGCTTGTTCTCAATGGCCAGACAGTAGCGCTGTTCATCGGCGCCGATCTCAACGAAGATGTCGAGACGCCGGCCGGACCGGATCTCCCGCTCGCGCTCGACGACACGAACCCGGAGCCTGTCGATGTCCGGCCAACTTCGAGCGTGTCTCACTCCCTCCAAGCTCAACAACGTCTGGAGGAATAGCGTGCCCTGGCCATGGCTTGCCTTCGGGTCGAGCAAATCGGCGATGATGCGGGAAAGCCCCAATTCATCATCCCGCAGGTAGTCGAAGACGTTGAATCGGTGCGCCAGTTCCCGGTCGAGCTCGCCCGCCAAGACTCGCACCCCCTCCAATCGGGGAGTCAACTCGGCGAAGAGCCGTTCGTACTCCATTTGATATCCCTTCTAATCTTACCACTGAGGGCTGTCGCTGCGAGATTGCCCACTACCGTCGATCATGCGGCCAAAGGCTGTGTAGCACCTATTCCTTCTTCCCGTTCGCCTCAATGAAGAATCCGGATCGCCCGATATTGACACCGAGCTTCACACTATTGAAATGACGCAGCGCATAAGCAGCTAGCCCGCACCCGGAGAGGAAGCAGCCAGCGGCTAAGACAAGCGACATGAAGATCGTATTCATATAGACCTCCGTGCGCCTACTTGCGCGTCTTGTTGAGGTTCGTAGCGGCTTGGGCCAAGGCCTCTGCCAGTTTGCGCGCCTCTTCGGTCTTGGATCGAAGCTTCTTGGTCGTGTCCTGCGTTCTCTTGACAATTGCTTCAAGCAGGTCAGGGAGCTTTCCGACGGTTTCAATCTGCATCCACTGCGGGGCGTCTTTGAAAAGCCAGATTTCAATGATTTCGTCATCCGGCGCGGGGTAATAGCCTTTGACATCTAGCTGTTCGAGGTGGTTACATGCTATGCATGGTCGACCCAACCAGTCACTCTCTTGATGATGTTTGAAAGTTGCAACACATCCGGAAATCCTGGTTGTGAGGCCATAAACATTGTCAACTCAGCTTAGTTCTAGAAGGAGAAACTCATGCGAGAGCTGCTAAGAGTTGTCGTAACGGGTGTTGTGCTGCTGGCCGGTTTATCGACTGGCGCATTGGCCCAGACGGACACCTCCGTGAGCGGGACTGTGACCGACAGCACCGGGGCAGTGATTCCCGGCGCGGAAGTCACGGCGGTCAACCAAACGACCAACGCTGCCATGACAGTCTTTACGGGCGCAACTGGGAATTACGAGATCACCGGTTTGCCCCCCGGGCTCTATGCGCTAACAGCGGACGTGGCCGGCTTTCAAACGGGACTCCACCTCGTTGAACTGATGTCCGGCCAACGGGTTGTCCAGGATTTTACCCTAGTGGTCGGCGGAGTAACTACGACTCTCGTCGTCGTCGGCAGTCGCGCGGAGCCGCGCTCGGCCATTGAGTCGGCCGTGCCGGTTGACGTCATCCGCACCGAGGATTTCGTCGCCCAGGGCAGAACCGACCTGTCGGAGCAGTTGCGGACCGTGGTCCCCTCCTTCAACATAAACATTCAGCCGATCAGTGACGCGGCGACCATCGTCCGCCCGGCGAACCTGCGCAACCTGGCGCCCGATCACACGCTGCTCCTGGTCAACGGCAAGCGCCGCCATCGCGCGGCGGTCATCAGCTGGCTCGGCAACGGTATCGCGGACGGCTCGCAGGGACCGGACATCTCCGTCATCCCATCGATTGCAGTACGGCAGGCCGAGGTGCTGCGCGACGGCGCGGCGGCGCAATACGGCTCGGACGCCATCGCCGGCGTGATAAACTTCCAGCTCAAAGATGCCCCGTCCGGCGGACGCTTCGAGTTCCGCACGGGGCTCTTCCGCGATGCGAACCCGGGCGACACGTCAACGTGCGGGTCGGGAATCACCGGCGACATCCAGCACTCCTGCAACGGAATCGGCGGACATGGGCGGTCGTTCACGTTCGCCGGGAACGTCGGGCTGCCGCTCGGCGCGAATGGGTTCGCGAACCTCAGCATGGAGTACGGCCAAGGAACACCGACCAGCCGCAGCGTTCAACGTAATGGTGCGCAGGCCATCATTGATGCCGGTAACAGGAACCTGCGCAACCCGGCGCAGATCTGGGGATCGCCCAGACTCGACGACGACCTGAAGCTGTTCGGCAACTTCGGTTATCTGTTCGAGAACGGATTGCAGTTGTACTCCCACACCAACTTCGCTAGCCGCACGGTAACCGGCGGCTTCTACTTCCGGAATCCGCATACCCGCGGCGGAGTCTTCCGCGGTCCCGTGGTCGACGACAGCCCGACACTGCTTGTCGGCGACCGGGCCTGGGCCGAGACCGGCGTTGAGCGCGCCGGCAACTGCCCCGCAATTCCGATCAGCAACAACGTCCCCGATGCGACCGCCCTGCAGCAGGTCGAGTCCGACCCGAACTGCTTCACGCTCTACAGCCGGTTCCCCGGCGGTTTCACGCCGCAATTCGGCGGCGACCTCATCGATCATTCTTTGGTCAGCGGACTGCGCGGATTCACGAGCAACGGCCGGCTCACCTGGGACGCCAGCATAGGCGTCGGCAGAAGCAAGGTCGATCAGTTCATTTTCGATACGGTCAACGCGTCGCTCGGCTACGACACGCCGACGTCGTTCAAGCCCGGCAGCTACCAGCAGGACGAGCTCAACCTCAACTTCGACGTCCAGTACGTGGTCAGCGACGTCGTGCACGTCGCGGCCGGCACGGAGTGGCGCCAAGAGGAGTTCACGATCGGCGCGGGCGGGCAGCCCTCGTGGGAGATCGGCCCGTACGCCGCGCAGGGCTTCAGCTCCGGTTCGAACGGCTTTAACGGCTACCGGGAGGATACGACGGCGGGAACCTGGAGCCGCCAAAACGTAGCGGTCTACGGTGACCTCGAGTTCACCGCCCCGAGCGGCCAGTGGACGCTCGGCACGGCCGGCCGGATCGAGAAATTCAGTGACTTCGGCACGACGGTGAACGGCAAGGTCTCGGCGCGCGTCGAGTTGAGCGACGCGTTCTCGCTACGCGGCGCCGTGAGCAGCGGGTTCCGCGCGCCGACCCCGGGACAGCAGAACTCGTTCAACGTGACGACCGCGTTCATCGGCGGGCAGTTGACCAACCAGGGCGTCGTCCCGTCCACATCCGCGGTGGCCGTCGCGAGAGGCGGCGCGCAGCTCCAGCCGGAAAAATCAATCAACTACAGCGGGGGAGCGGTCATCGAGCAGGGCCCGTTCACCTTTACCGCCGACTACTTCCGGATCGACATCGCCGATCGTCTCGCCCTGGCGCAGGAAATCGCCCTGACGGAGCCCGAAATCCTGACGCTGCTAGCGGAAGGAATCCCCGAGGCGCGGAATTTCCCGGTGTTCCGGTTCTTCCTGAACGACTTCTCGACGACGACCCAGGGCATCGACCTGATTTCGACCCTGGCGGTCGGGAGCACAACGTTCAGCGGGGTCTTCAACTACACGGACACGAAGCTCAAGAACATCGAATCCTCCGTGATCGATGAATTCCGCATCAATACGCTGGAACGGGGACTGCCCAAGACACGCTGGAACTTCACCGTCAACCATGACGCCGACCGGTGGAGCCTGATGGGCCGGGTAAACTACTACGGCTCATACTGGGACAGCGAGGATGGACGGAATGCGAAAGATGAGGGCTTCGCGACCGAGTCCTGGCTGTACCCGGCCTACGGCGGCAAGGCGCTGCTCGACGTCGAGCTCGGCATTCCCCTCGGAGAACACGTCTCGCTGGCGATCGGCGCTGAAAACCTGCTGAACACGCACCCCGACGTGAACATGTACGGCGCCAATTCGGTCGGCAATCAGTACGGTCAGTTCTCGCCGTTCGGCTTCAATGGCAGCTTTTACTACACCCGTCTCAGCTATTCCTTCTGAGCAAGGGTCCGTCTGAGGGGATTCGAGACTGGGCGCGGCGTCGTTAGACTTGACGACGCGGCGTCCAGTTATATAAGCACCAATCTCTGATGATGCAGGGTTCCGATCGGCTAAGCCATTTTCGAGGTGGAGTTTGCGCCAGCGGCGGCGTATTCCCCTGGTTTTATGCTTCTGCGCGAGCCATTCCCCTTCGCCGAAGATCTTGAGGCCGGTACTGTCCACCACCAGATGGACAGGCACAGACCCGGCTTGCCTCATCACCTGCGCGATGCTCACGGTGCATCACCTGGGGGCAATCTACCTGACGAAGGACGGAACCGAGATTCAGCACTGGACGCTGTGCGGAGCGGCTGGAATCGTCGGTGACGATCCCAGTTGTCCGGCATGCATCGCCGCCTGGCAGGCAGTGGAGGCCTTGGGTGTGGTTTCGCTGCACGACGGCCTGGAAGCCGCCCACAACCACATTCAGGACATCCCGGGAAAAATCATCGAGCAACTGGCGGCCACCGACAAGGCAGCCCTGAACTGAAGTGGCGGGGGGGGCGCCGGGACGCATCGGAGCTTCGATTGAGTATAATCCCCGAACCTTAGACCACCGGCGGCGCGACGCGATGTGCCAGACAGCGAATCCTGGAGAATTTTCAAGATGATGAAACACCGACTGCCTTATTTCCTGATTCCACTAATGCTGCTGGTCGCCGCGCCGGTTTTCGGGGGCCAGGGGGCCACCGAACCGCTGTCGTGCGCGGATAACTCCATCGTTGCCAGAGCCGTGCGTACAGCAGAGGACATTCAGACGTTCGTTCAATGCGCCTACGAGCACGTCCAAGATGTGGGGTTTGTCGAGGCCCGGCGAGCCTTCAACGAGGACGTGCGTTGGAAAAGCGGCTCGATCTATATCTTCGTGTCCGGAGCGGTCCCAATGAGCGACCAGGCCCAGCTCTTCGTCTTTCCGCCCGCCCGCCCGAGAGAAGGATCAAGCTTAGGACTGTTGATCGACGCCTTCGGTAACGACTATTACAAGGAACAGCATCGTATCGTGAGCGGTTTTGGCGAGGGCTGGATCTACTACTCGTTCCCAAATCAGGTAACGGGCCGGGATGAGCCAAAGGCGTCCTACATCAAGAGCATCGACTGGGAGGGGAACCCGGCCGCGATCGGTGCGGGGGTCCACCGCCGCGACATTCCCGGCACGTGCGAGGTGGAAGAGGTCCACGCCATGGGGCTCGAGGAGAATCCTTCCAGCGAGAGGCTTCAGGAGTTTGTCCGTTGCGCCGCGATGGAGATGGAATCGCAGGGGTACTTCGCCGTCCGGGCCCTGTCGAGCGATCCCCGCTGGCGGAACGGTTCGATCTACCTGTTCGGATTGGACAACTACGGCAACACGCTGTTCAGCGGCGATCCCTACAGCCCGTGGTATGGCATCATTGGTCCCGAGTTGAACGACCATCTGGACGGACCCTTCGGCGGCCGGGATGTGGTGAGCGTCGGCGATGCGTTCGGGGAAACCTTCCTGTACTACTCGATGCGCAACCCCGCCACCGGAATGCTGCAGCGGAAGGTGACTTTCGTCAAGAGGGTCGTGGTCTATGGCCTGCCCATCCTCGTCGGTGCCGGATATTATCTGGACGAGTAAGGCCCCAAAAGTCCCTGCATAGCCAATCAGCCTTACCTGTATCAGAGTCCTTCTGGAGGACTCTGATCGCGAGTTGCTTCAACTTTTCAGACAGACACCGCCGCTCACAGTGGTTGACCTGGAATGACCTGCAGGAGAATCAAGGTTCCGAAAAAAAATGACGGCGTGGTAGAAAAAAGACGACCCCCTGTATCTCGTTCGCGCGCGGTCATAACCGCTCAGTCACTGGAGTCTCAGCTATACAAACAGCGCGCGCGGATGGCCCTAGCCCGCATTTCTCAAGAGATTTGAAATAAATCGAAACGAGTAAGAAGGGAAAGGACCGAAAAAGGCCGCCCTGTCTGGCATAGAAGGTTTTGAATAGAAACTTTCAAGCCAAGACGGAGGCGGCCTTTGTCATGACAGAGTGTAAAACAGAAACGATTCAATATCACGCATTAGGTACACGGGAAGTCCGGGGGCAATTCGACGGGGGAGACATCAGCACGGACGCGGGCGGTTTGCTGCTACGAGAAACGGAAAAACGGACCGGGATCCTGAAACAGTTTGCCGAATGTTTCCGGGATTATCGGGACCCGCGATTTGTGGAACACGGGATCGAACAACTGGTGTCGCAACGGGTGTACGGATTGTGTTTGGGCTATGAAGATCTGAACGACCACGATCAACTCCGATCGGATCCGGTGCTGGCGGTGATGGTGGGTGAGACCGATCCGAAGGGCCGGACACGGAAACAAGCTCGAGATCGAGGTAAGGCCCTGGCGGGCAAGAGCACGTTGAACCGACTGGAACTGTCGACCGAGGGTGCGGCAAAGCACCCGACCAAGAAGATCGGCCGGGACGAAGCGGCGATAGATCGGCTGATGGTGGACGTGTTCCTCCAGGCCCATCGGCGGGCACCGCGGCAGATCATTCTGGATCTGGATGCGACCGACGATCTGATACACGGGAATCAGGAGGGTCGCTTCTTTCACGGCTACTACAGGCACCATTGTTATCTGCCGCTTTATATTTTCTGTGGGGAGTTCGTGTTGTGTTCCCGGCTACGACGCTCCGACATCGATGGTGCGGACGGATCGGTAGAGGAGCTGGAACGGATCGTGGAACAGATTCGGCAGAAGTGGCCCAGAGTCCAAATCGTGATTCGGGGGGACTCGGGTTTCTGCCGCGATGAGATCCTGACCTGGTGCGAGGCCCAACACCGTGTCGATTACGTGATCGGACTGGCGAAGAACAATCGGCTGCTAGCCGCGATTGAAACTCCGATGGCGACGGCAAAAAAGCGGTTCGACAGGACCGGAAAGCCGGCGCGCGTCTTTAAGACGTTTCTGTATCAGACCCGAGACAGCTGGACTCGTGAGCGACGCATCATTGGTAAGGCCGAACATCTGGCCAAGGGCGCCAATCCCCGGTTTATCGTTACCTCGTTACCGAAAGGACGAACATCCCCAAGGCACATCTATGAACAGACCTACTGTGCACGGGGAGACATGGAAAACCGGATCAAAGAGCAACAACTCGGATTGTTCGCCGATCGGACCAGCACGGCCACCATGCGCGCCAATCAACTCCGACTCTACCTTTCATCGGTGGCGTACATGCTGATGCAGGCCTTGCGACGGCTCGGCTTGCAGGGTACCGAATTCGCGCGGGCGCAGTGCACCACGATTCGCCTGAAGCTGCTCAAGATCGCAGCCCAGATCCATGTCACGGTGCGTCGAGTCTGGATTCGGATGGCTGGAGGCTACCCCTACGCTACGGTGTTCGCTCAGATTTACGCGAACCTTCAACAAATCCCTCTGCGCTGTTAATCACTTCTTCTCAGACATCCCAACCTTCCCGTCTTTGGTCGGGATAGCTGTCTCTGTAATCCGATTTCACCTCACCATTCCCTGCAACACCCTTCATCCAGGCCCACTTTCTCAGCTCAGTCGGCATCTTTGCTCCCGCCAACCAGCTTCCGACGCCTTTTCCTTCTCCTAAATGCAGTCTTGGGCACCATTCATGAGAAATGCGGGCTAGGCGGTGGCCGAGGTCGTGTCGGGCAAGGAGAATTCTAATGATCGAATCCATTTATATGGATCGGACGGCACCCATCCCACGTCGATGCCAAGCCTGCCGCGACCGCGCTGGAGGGCTCTGGCCGGGGTCCGATGCTTCCTGATCCGTGCGGACCTGATTTGGAATGAAGACCGCGTAAGTGACGGGGCTACGCCGTTCTGATATCAGCACGACGGCCCGGAGTCCCTCTCTGGCCCGTGATCGCGGGTATGCTCCTGCCGTTGCTCCCTCTGCCGTGCGGCCTCCGCGAGACGCGCCGCCTCTGAAGACTCCTCCCAGACGATCGATGTAGTAGAGCGTCGAACAGTACAGGGCCAGATAGCCCGCCTGGATCAGTATAGCCTTCCCGTTCTGATTCGGACCGGATCTGGAATGAAGATCTAATAAGAAGAAAAAACCCATGCTGCAGGATGCGTTGATGAGACGGCGGGGTCGGAGACCAGCATGGTTCTGTCAGGAACAAACGCTCGTTCTGACCGAACAGTTTAGTAGCATGGAACGTAACGCATTCCATGTTTCGTATCTGTCAGATAAAATACCAGAAGCCGTATTCCATGGTCAGGCCGTGAAAACCGTTGCCTATCTGAGGGTCTCGACCGCTCAGGACGCGGTGGCTCATTTTGATGGGCAGCTATATGGAACACATCACCGCTAACGACGAGGCCGCAAAGGATCGCTTGATGAAGGGTCTGGATGGCTTCCTGGAGCGGGATCGGGACCGGAAATTATTCGACCTGCCCCCAATCAAAGGCGCGCCCTGAAACCCATCTGACAGCCCCTGACCTGATGAATATACCCCGCCGCCCGGGGCTCAATTTGAGTTCGGTGATGCAGAATCCTTGTCCAGCCCGTCCGGATTTTGCTAACCTGTCGGCAAGATAATGCGCCGCCGACCGCTATTCTTGCTGATTCCCTTCTTGCTCGCCGTCGCCGCGCCCGCCCGCGCCAATGGGGGGGAACCGCCTCCGTGCGTCGATCGCTCGGTCACCGCCGCAGCGGTCTCCACACGGCAGGACGTGCAGTCGTTCGTCCAATGCGCCTACGAATTCGTCCATCAAATGGGGTTTGCCGAAGCCCGGCGTGCCTTCCACGAAGACCCGCGCTGGCGCAGCGGGCCGACCTATGCCTTTGTCGTCGAAGCGATACCCACCGAGGCAGCCCGGGTATTCGTCTACCCACCCGATACTGCAAGGGTAGGGGCGCCGTGGGGAGAACCGCTAATCGACGCCTTTGGCAATGACTGGTTTCTGGAACATCATCGCATCGTGAGCAACTTCGGCGAGGGCTGGATCTACTATTCCTTTACAAATCCAGCGACGGGCCGGGATGAGCCGAAGGCGTCCTATCTCAAGAGCATCGACTGGGAGGGGACCGCAGCCGTGATCGGCGCGGGGGTCTACCGCCGCGACATCCCCGGCACGTGCGGGAGCGAAGAGGTCCACGCCATGGGGCTCGAGGAGAATCCTTCCAACGAGCGGTTGCAGGAGTTTGTCCGTTGCGCCGCGATGGAGCTGGAATCACAGGGATACTTCGCCGTCCAGACCCTGTCGAGGGATCCCCGCTGGCGGAGCCGCTCAATCTACCTGTTCGGATTGGATACCTACGGCAACACGCTGTTCAGCGGCGATCCCTACAGTCAGTGGTTTGGGGCGCTGGCCCCGGAGCTGAACGCGCACCGGGAGGGTCCCTTCGGGGGCCGTGACGTCATCGCCGTCGGCGGCGCGTTCGGGGAGACGTTCTTCTACTACACGGCACGCAACCCGGCCACCGGGAGACTCCAGAGGAAGGTGACCTTCGTCAAGCGGGTCGTCGTCTATGGCCTGCCCATCCTGCTCGCCTCCGGCTACTATCTGGATTGAGCGGTCCCGTCGGCCCCATTCCTCCGTTTGTAGCCCGTCCCGTTCCAGAAGACGGCACTGCCGTCAATGCCCAGCGCCAGAATGGGTTCGGGGCGGTCGACCCCTCCAGTGGAGAAGGACTCTCTGAATCAGCCCCGGGACGCCGACCATCACGAGGTAGGGAAGCAGCGCGCCGATTAGCACGTCGAGCGGGGCCGACAGGGGTGTCCAGGGCAGATTGAACTCACCCGGGTTACGACGCCGGGCAGCAGGGCAAGCCGGTGCCGCATCGTGACCGGGGACTGCGAGCCAAGGCACTCAATCGTTGAGGACAGCCAGAGGCAGGGTCGTGAAGAGGGCGTGGTCGAACAGCAGCGCGATCGCCGTGACCGGCTCTGTGCACTCAAGCCGCACCGACCCGAAGAGCTGCGCGGGCAACCCCGGGATGAATTGATCGACGAACCGCGCGGTGTTCGCGTGGGCGGGGATGGCGAAACGGTATTCCCCGAGCCGGGTTTGGGTCAGGAAGTCGTAGACCGCGAGCGTGCACTCGGCGGCCTGAGGCGCGTCGTTGGCAACGGCTAGGCCCAGCCTTCGGGCGGCGGGGCCGAGATCCTGCAGGAGCATGCCGCGGAACACCGTGCCAGGTTGTGCAGAGAACAGGGTGGCCATTCCGCTCGTGCGCCCGTGGCCAGCCTTCAGCTGGTAGAGGATCTGGGCAGCTACTGCCTGAGCGCACTCCAAGGTGGCGTAGCCGGTCCGCAAGCCCGGCCCGCCGGTGGCGGCGGGCACCGGCGGGCCGGTGAATCCGCGGGTCGGTAACGGAAACAGTTCGGCAGGCGCGACCGAGAAGGTTGCCCCCGTCACCCCCGGAGTGATGCCGACGTCGGAGAAGCGGTCGAGACCGACACCGTAGGGTGTCAGCGTGCACTCGGCGGGGGTGTCGCCGACGTTGGTGACCATCAACAGGACGCCCCACCCCCCGCCGTCGGCGATTTGCGGGAAGATGTGGCGAGTCTGGGCGGCCCAGTCGGCCTGGCCGAGTGCCGCGGGCGCGGTCCACACCCACACCGTCATGGCCAGCCCCAGCACCGCATGCGGTATCTTTCGGGGCCGTGTCATGGTTTCTCCCTTCTCGCGGACCGCATCCGACCCGCCGCTCGATGCCGCGAATTGAGGCCCGTTCTCAGGGCCGACAGCCTGTGCTGGGGAACGCCTAATTATGGTGACACATCCCAGCGGTAGCTGAGACCGAAATAGTAGTAGGCGCCGTTGAAACCCCAGAGTGTGAACTCGCTGTGGGGGGTTCTGGTGCAACTTTGGCCACTCGGGCCTAGCCTCCCATGATCTGTTCGATCTTCTCACGCTCCGCGGCCGAGGGTAGGCCCCAGCCCGCCTGATAATTAAAAACGCCGAAAAGAGGGGCGCTGCCAAAAACGGCCGTCCAGGATTTCAATGTGCTCGTCGGTCAGCAGAGCAGGATGACTCACCCCGCAGGCGGAGGCGACAGATAGAAGTTCTTTGCGGAGCGTTGCGATATAGTTTGCCAGGCGATCGGATTTCAGGGCGGGATCCAGTCCACGCACCAACCAACGATTCTGAGTGGCCACACCGGTCGGGCAATGCCCCGTGTGACACCGCTGGGCCTGGATGCATCCAACAGCCATCATCGCTTCCCGCCCGACCGCGATCATGTCGCAGCCCAGGGAAAACGCCAGAATCGCGTGCTCCGGAAAACCGAGCCTTCCTGCGCCGATGAACAGCAGGTCGTTCTGAATACCGGCCTCGGCAAACTCCCGGTAGACGCGAGTAAAGCCCTGCTTGAATGGCAATGCAACGTGATCGGTAAAGACCAGGGGGCCAGCGCCCGTACCCCCTTCACCCCCGTCGATCGTTATGAAGTCGACACCACGGTCCGTCGTTGCCATCAGGTGCACCAGTTCGCGCCAAAACCCGATTTCTCCGACCGCAGATTTGATCCCGACTGGAAGACCCGATTCTTCAGCCAGTTTCTCCACGAAGTCCAACATGCTCTCAACATCGCCGAACGCGCTATGTCGCGCCGGGCTGATGCACGTCTTGCCGGCAGGTATGCCCCGGATTGCAGCTATTTCGGGTGACACTTTGACTCCCGGCAAAAGCCCGCCCAGCCCGGGTTTTGCGCCTTGGCTGATCTTGATTTCGATGGCCCGCACGGGCGCTGTCGCGAATCTCTCCCTGAAGCGCTCCATCGAGAACCGGCCGGCGGCGTCCCGGCAACCGAAATAGCCCGTACCGATCTGCCAGATCAATTCCCCACCGTGTCGATGGTAGGGGGAGATTCCGCCTTCGCCCGTGTTCTGCAGGCATTCAGCACGGTGGCAGCCGCGGTTGAGCGCTTCCACCGCTGGCGCGCTCAGTGAGCCGAAGCTCATTCCCGATACGTTGACTATCGAAGTTGGACGAAATGCCTTCCGCCGCCCCCGGACCCGCCCCAACACTTTCGCCGCGGCGATCGCGTGGTTTCCATCGTAGCCGGGCTCTCCAGGGTTGGGCCGGATCATTGGAAAAGCCGAGTGCTTGATGATCATGTAGTTCGGCGACAGTTCCATCTCGTCGTCGGTGCCGAAGCCGGCATAGCTGTTCTGGCGCTTTGATGAGGCGTAAATCCAGGCCCGCTGATCCCGGCTGAACGGGCGCTCCTCGTTGTTACTGGTGACGATGTACTGGCGCAGTTCCGGCCCGACCGCCTCGAACAGGTATCTGAAGTGGCCGAGGATCGGGAAATTTCGCAGGATTGCGTGCTTCCGCTGAGTCAAGTCATAGACGGAGACAGCGACTAGAATCAGCACGATGGCGGCGAGTATCCACATGAAGGGCTACTGGATAGTAGTCCCGGGAGCGGGGCGCGTCAACGGAAGCGATGTCAAGACAGTTTGCTGCTTGCATATCTCATCGGTAGGACCAGCAAAGGCCGCCGCCGCGACGCAGCCGAAGCTGAAGCGCCCCAGGCTTCGGCTCTGCCGGGCTATGCGTTTTGAGGCTGACGGTTCTTGTAATGAACTCTCCTGTTGCCACTGGGTCTGGCAAGACCTTGCGCTGGCCATGATCGACGGGCCCGGCGCTCCCCCACGCCGAAGAGTTGCTCGACCGCCAGGCGGTCGATCTGGCTGGCGTCCATGCTGCGGAGCACGTCGAGAATTTCTCGAAGTCGGTGAAACCACGCAAATTGGGCAGGCAGTGGAGATGCCCTCTTTTCCTTTACGTAACGGCGCGATCCGGCATTATATGATTTTTCGGAGATTGAGGCGGGAATTGACGATGGATGATAAAGGACATTATCAATCACAAAATGGAGGGAGATTGACATGGATAAATCCAATGAAAAGTTTTGGCGTCGGCACTTCGATCTGATAACGCACCGGGAAGACGAGTTTTATGCGATCTGTCTGGACTCAGTGGTTGAGAAGGCAGAGCACGGCGACTTTGCCGCTATCGAGTGGCTAGAGGCGCGTGGATACGCGAAATTCCCGACCAAGCTCGACGGGTAGACGGCAGAGGGGGGTGGGGACCCCTGTTCACGGCTGACCCTGCGTGGCTCATAAGCGTAGTCCGGGGTCATCTGTCCACAAACAGACCGAAAATGGCGAAAAACGAAAAAATCAGGGCTCTGGAGACCTACATCGAGTCACTGGCACTCGGGCAGGGCCGATATGCTGGCGAATCGTTCACACTTCTGCCGTGGGAGCGGCGGTTTGTGCGTGGCGCTTTCGGGCAACCGAAGGATGCCGCTATCTCACTCGGGCGCGGGGGCGGGAAGACTACCCTGATAGCTGCGATTGCGTGCGCTGCGGTTGACGTGGGTGGGCCGCTGGTCGAACCGATGGCCGAATGTCTGGATTTAGTCGCCGAACGTGGCTGAAAGCAAACCCCGGACTGGACCACCTACCAGACTTGGAGGCCGTGATACGTAGCGAGGCCGAAGACGCAAGGCAGGACCCGGAAGCACTGGCGAGTTTCAAGGCGCTGCGGTTGAACATGGGCCTATCGGACATTTCACAAGCCCAGCTGATAGACGCGGACGCATGGGAACGGGCCGAACGGATGACAGTCCAAGAAACCGATCTTGACTCATACGTGCTGGGGCTGGACCTTGGGCAGAACGCGGCGATGTCCGCGGCGGCGGCATACTTCCGTACCGGAAAACTTGAGGCTATGGCGTGTTTCCCTGAACTGCCGTCACTGGCGGCGTGCGGGCTGGCCGATGGCGTGGGAAACCTGTATCAGAAAATGGCCGACCGGGGCGAACTGCTCCAGCTGGGGCGGCGCGTGTCAGACATCAAGCTACTGCTCGGGGAATGCCTGAATCTCTGGGGGACTCCCGGCGCAATCGTCACCGATCGATGGCGCGAGGCCGAACTGAGGGATGCGTTAGAAGGCCGTCAAGTTTCCCAGCTGCGCGTTGATCGTCCGGGGGCAGGGATTCAAGGATGGGGGGCAGGACGTTAGGGACTTCCGGGCGGCTGTGCTGGCGGGAGCCGTTCATCCTGCCGTGTCGCTACTGCTACGGGCGGCGCTGACTGAGGCTCGGGCGGTTGGCGATCCTGCCGGAAATTGGAAGCTGGCGAAATCGAATCAGGGTCAGCGGCACGCCAATGCTCGGGATGACGCGGCTGCTGCTGCGATCCTCGCGGTCGCCATCGGCTACCGGCAATGGAAGGACCGCCCCGAAGCGGAAACCGGCGTCTATATCGGCGTGGTATGAGCCGGTATCACGTCGGGATCGATACCGTTAGATGGGCCGCCTCCTCCGCAGAATTTGTGGGCAGTCCAAAGGCCTGTGCGCACATAAGTAATTGAAACAAAGTACCTTATTCTTTTGTTCGACGGCGAATATTCCAGTACCCACTTCGGTCGGACGCCTACACCCGGTGCCCGGAGCCCCCGCCGGAGGCCCCGTTCCCCATCGCCCACACCAGCCGACACCGCGGAGCGCAGCCGAGGGTCAAGGCCGGCGCAGCCGCCGAGCTTGCGAGGGAAGCCTTGAGGCTTGGCGAGCACCGTGGTCTCCTCAAGCGGCGATGGAAGACGGTTTTACCCACAAATTCTGCGGAAGACCCGATGGGCCAGAGTGCGGCGGCGCGTGTTTGACCTGGCCGGATGGCGTTGTCAAGCTCCCGGCTGCGGACGCGCTGGCCGTCTCGAATGTGACCATCGTATACCGCTGCACCTTGACCCTGACCAAGACTACTACGCCATATCCGGGCTCCGGTGTCTGTGTCGATCCTGTCATATCAGAATCACCGCCCAACAAAACAGGGCGCGAAGGGTTGCACGTCTAGCAGCCTGTCGGACTAACACCAAATCGAAAATCTAAGTCATTCATATGACTGTATTTACAGTTTTGAGCTGAAAAGGGCCGTCGTTGAAAACAAGGGACTTACGCCGAAAGTCCGACAGGCTGCTAGTGGTCCCCGTCAAACAGACTGTAACTTATCGAGCTTCTTTCGGGCACGTTGAACTTTTTCAAGAATATCGGAAGCCGTTGCGGTCCAAATGAAGGGCTTCGGGTTCTGATTGTGACCCCCGACATATTCCTCCACGGCCTGGATTAGCTCAGGAACCGAATGGAAAACCCCGCGCCGAAGCCGTTGTTCGGAAAGATCCCGGAAGAAGCGTTCGACCATGTTCAGCCAGGATGCACTGGTCGGTGTGAAGTGCACATGAAAGCGCGTGTTGCGCTTCAACCAGTTGACGACTTTCTGATGTTTGTGCGTGGCGTAGTTGTCGCAAATGATATGGATCTGTTTGTCTTTCGGCACGGAACGTTTGATCTGATTGAGAAACCGGATCCATTCCTGATGACGATGCTTCGGCATACAGGTCCCGATAATCGAGCCGTCCAGCGTATTGAGCGCGGCGAACATCGTGGTCGTCCCGTTGCGTTTGTAGTCGTGGGTGAGGGTGCCGCACCGCCCCTTCTTCAGAGGTAACCCGGGTTGCGTGCGGTCCAGGGCCTGCATCTGGCTCTTCTCATCGCAGGACAAAACAATGGCGTTTTCCGGAGGGTTCAGATACAAACCGACCACATCCTCCAACTTCTCGACAAATTGTTTGTCGTTGGAAAGTTTGAAGGTGCGTGCCAGATGAGGCTTCAAGCCATGAGCCCGCCAGATTCTCCCTACCGTGGACTCGCTGACGCCGGTTGCCCTGGCCATCAAGGACCGGCTCCAGTGCGTGGCGTTCGGAGGCTTCCCTTCGACCGTCTTCTTCACGATCCGGGCCCGCTTCCGGCGGCCGATCGAGGGAATCCGTCCACTGCGGGAAGCGTCCTTTTCGATTCCCCCGAGGCCATCTTCAACGAAACGATCGCGCCAACGTCCGGCCTTTTGACGAGTGATGTCCAACTTGGCAGCGATCTCCTGATTGTCCAGACCCCCGGCGGCCAGCAAGACAATTCGAGATCGTTCCGCCAACCGGACCGCCACACTGCGGCTTCGGCTCAGTCGCTCCAGTTCCTTCCGCACAGGAATGTCCAATTTAATCGTCGGTGCTCTCCTCATATATACTCAGACGTAGGAAAGCTGAATAAGTTACATTAACTGTGACGGACTACACTAGGGTCTTCATGAACTTCGCTAGCGACGGCCCCAGGAGCAACACCCGGCTTTGGGTCCGTACCGCTTCGGTGCACACCCAAGCCAGGATCAGCCGGGGGAAGTTTCCGAAGGGGAGCTTGGTTTCACCGCTTGAGTACATGATGAGCTTGTACGGGCCGTTGACGCGCTTGTATTGAAGCCGGTTGCCGGGGTTGGTGCGGGGCAACGAGCACAGCGCCATCATCCGCGCCATGAAGCCTCTCTCCGGGTTCGCTTCGCTGGCCCCGACAAGCTGGTCCACCTGATCGAAGCGGGTGAAGTGGTGCCTGGCTTGTGGCATCAACGCATCCTTCGGCATGGCTTTTCCTTCCCCACTGACACCAATTCCCATTGGCCGTGAACACTTCGATTCACGTCCATATCTCATTTGGGTGATTTGACAATCCTTACGTCCTTCTACTCAAGTCACCCTATGACGCGCCGCGAGCGAAGTGTCCGCCGTCGTTTCGGTTTCGTCTTCATCACCGCCGCCAGCGGCGCGCGCATCTTCTCGTACAGCATGAACAGATGCTCGACGCGTTCACGTTCCGACGTGAAACGCTGTCGGCGATAGAGACGACCGACAGCGCGATCCAACGCGTGATGCGCCCTTCGGAGGTTCGGCGGCATCAGGTCCGGATCGTACAGGTTTGCCAGTGTCGCGCCCGAGTGGGCAGCGCGAGCGTCGAGCACCGCCTGCGCGAGCGGCTCCAGCGCCGAGGTGTCCGCGTCGGCGAAGCCAGGCGGCAGCGGAAACGTGTTGTAGACGACGCCGACGGAGTACATGTAGTCGCTCTTCATCCGCCCCGTGACGGCCCGCATCCAGGCCATGTGCATCGCCGAGGTGAGCAGCGCGAAGTCGGTGAGTGTTGCACCGGGCAGCAGGCGGAGCTTCTCGCTTGGGATGATTGGCGGTTCCAGCCAGCCGATGGGAACGTATTCGCGCCGTTCGGAACTCACCTGCGGCACGATGAGAAATGGCGTATTCGGTAACACCGTCACGCCGTAGGCAGTTGGGTAGTCCGCCAGTCGCAGTGTCGTCTGACGCTTGCTCCGAGCGCGAAAATTTCGGACTCTTTGCAGCCGCGCGCGGGTCTCCGGCAGATCACGCAAGACTTGGGGTGGGATGCCTGCCGTATGAAGGATCCATCGCTCCAAGCCTCGAATGAACTCCCGAGCACCGGGAAACGGGCGGAAGTACGGCGCTGCGTCCGGTTCACGCTCAATGAAGGCGGCTTTCGCGTCGGTCGAGAACGTGAGTTGGCCGTCTTCGAGGGGCTGGGTGCCGGTTATGAGGCGCCCCATGCCGTTGATGGGTTCGCTCTCCTCACGGACGACAAGGTGCGGATCGGCCAGAGCGCCGCCATCGAACAAGTACGGTGTGATCACGGCGTGCGCCCCTTCGAGCGGCTCGCCGTTGATGTTCTCGTAGGAGAACAGTCGCTTGTCGCGCGAGGCGTGCTCTGCCGCGTCCAGCCCGATGATGACCACGTGCACGTGCGCCTTGCCGCGAGCGTCCGAACCCCACGCGAAGGTGTGATGAGCGAAGGCGATCTCCAGGCGGCGATGGTCAAGCAGCAGGGGCCAGAGTTGCGCCACCTGCTCGCCCTGTGTGATCGAGTTGGTCGCCACGAAGCCGATCCGCGGCGGTCTCGCCCCCTCAGGCGTTTGCGCCCGCCGCACGTAGTCGCCGGCGCGGATGAACCAAGCGGCCACGTAGTCGAGCGTTCCGCCGCTGCCGCCGAGCGCCGCAACGCGGCGCACCTGCGCCCGCTGCTCGGGCGACTGAAACTTAGCCCCGCCGAATGGCGGATTGCCGAAGACGTAGGAGCACTCGTCTGGTGGCAGCACGTCGGCCCAGTCGATCTCCAGCGCGTCGGCGCAGTGGACGTGCGGCGACTTCTCAATCGGGATCCGCGCGTAGGTCTGGCCGAACTCCAGACTCAGCCGGTTGTTCATGATGTGGTCCATCATCCACAGCGCGGTCGCGGCGATGCGGGCCGGGAACTCGCCGATCTCGATGCCGTAGAACTGATCGACCTCGACGACCGACTGGACGGCGAGCGCTAGTTGCGTGGCGGAAGCCCTGGAAGCTATTCTCCCGCAACACGTCGATCTCCAACGCGCGATGCTCGCAGTAGGCGATGATGAGGAAGTTTCCGCAGCCGCACGCCGGATCGAAGAGCCCCAGCGTGCCGAGCTTGTCCCTGAACTTCCGAAGGTCGGCCATGCTGCGGCCGTCCCGGCGGGCCTGCAACCGCCGGAACTCGGCCCGCAGGTCGTCGAGGAACAGCGGCTCGATCACCTTCAGGATGTTCTTCTCCGTCGTGTAGTGCGCCCCTTGGGCGCGGCGTTCGGCCGGCTCCATGACCGACTGGAACAGCGCGCCGAAGATGGCCGGCGAGATCGCCGTCCAGTCGAATCGGCCCGCGTCGAGCAGGGCCTGACGCATCGCGGCGTCGAAGTCCGGGATGCGAAGCGGTTCGGCGAATAGCTCGCCGTTGACGTGCGGGAAGCGGGCCAGGTCCTCGTCAAGCGTCCGAGAACGCCGATCCGACGGCGTGTTCAGCACCTGGAACAGCCGCGCCATCCACGGGCCGAGGTCCGCGCCATCGGCGGCTGTGCGTTCCTCGATGAATTGGAGGAAGATGTCGCGCGGCTCGAAGATGCCGGTGTCGTCGGCGAACAGGCAGAACACGGTCCGTACCAGGAACAACTCCAGGTCGTGACCATCGTAGCCGGACGCCTTCAGCGCATCGTGCAGACGCGCGATCAACTCGGACGCCGCGATGTTGACCGGATCCTGATCGCGGAACGTACGGCGCTGAACGCCGATGATGAACCCGAACTTCTCGACGTGCTGCGGCAGGTCGGCGAGCGCGAAGCCGGTTTCTTCGCGCTCGTCGCGATCGAGCAGCTCAAACGACCGGAAGTCGCAGAGTAGCTGGTAGCGGGGGCGGTCGCGTTCAGGCAACGCGTCGAAATACGAACCGGCCTGCTGACTCGCGGCGACCAAGTCGCGCCCGGCGCTCTTCTGCTCGACCAGCAGGACGCCGGGCCAGAAGAGGTCGATGAAGCCGGACGTGTCGTCTAGCCGCCGAACGTGCTCCTCGTAGCGGGCTACCGTGCGCCGCCGGACGCCGAAAATCTCGAAGAAATCATTGTAGAAGCTCTG
This sequence comes from Terriglobia bacterium, assembly GCA_965263045.1. GTDB lineage: Bacteria > Acidobacteriota > Terriglobia > 20CM-2-55-15 > 20CM-2-55-15. Next base: position 13,609 of record CBDHGK010000018.1, on the reverse strand, counting down.
CGTCTCGCCCTTCGCGTACGCGGCGTCGGCCCATTCGCGGACGAATTTGGAGGCGCGCGGACGAATCTCGTTCCAAGACAGGCGCATGGCCTAAAGGTCTTCCATAAGGTTCTCAGGACGGCATTTGAAAGTAGAGACTACCGGAGGATCAAGGGGTCATCGCAAGGTTTGTACGTAGGATTACCCTAAGGGTCGCTGTCGTCGTAGTTAGGGTAGCGCCCAGATTGCTGTTCAAATACAACATAAGGATTCGTTCTTACTTATCGGTTGTCCAGCGGAGCGTCTAGCCTAGCCGTGGCGTCCCCCACACGGTCTTCACGTGAGGATAGTTCAGGATCCGTGCGTCGGCCGTGACGACGGCAGCAGACAGCCTCCGGGCTTCCGCGACGATAATCCGGGCCGCCGGATCACGGTGGAACGGCGCTGGCAACGCGTACGCTTCCTCGACGGAATCGAGCTCGATTGGAAGGACCCTCCAGCCGTTCAATTCCACATAGTGGCGGAACCAGAGACGCCAATGCCGATCAATCTCGATGCGCTCGCGTTCTGCAGCGCACGCGATTTCCGCGCAACTAATCGCGGACACGCACACCTCCGTTTCCGCTGCCTCCAGGAGCCGCGTGGCGTGATCCGGGAGTTGTGAGGGGTCGCTGATGGCCCAGATGACCGCACAGGTGTCGAGCACCACCGTCACAAGGGGGCATCTCCCAGCATGTCCCAGTCCTCGGGAGGAATCATCGGGTCGATCAGATCCGACTTCACGACAACCGTGCCCGGGCCGCATCCGAGCACCGTTCGATTCCGCGCCCACGCGCGGATCGGCACGACGCGCACAAACGGCGCGTTCCGCTTCCGCACCTCGACTTCTTCGCCATTCGCCACGGCATCAAGGTACGCGCTCAGGTGGTTTTTGAACTCGGCGATGTTGGCAATCTTCATGGCTATATTATAGGCCCACTATGTATAAAATCGTGGGGGTTTCTTTGCCAATTCAGCTTTCTTCGACTGCTTCGTGCCGGCCAGATCCGGAATTGGAGTCGAAAGAAAACCCTTTTATGGTGTGGAGATTCAGGAGGGCCAGGACGTGGCGGACTGCGGCACCGTGATCTCCGGCAGGGGCTGGCGAGGGGGCGACGCCCCCTTCGACCCCCGATTGGGAGGGAAAAGGAGCAACATGGGCGCGGGGCGCGCAGTGTGGGTGAAGATCCGGTCCAGCGATGCGGAGCGGTCAAGGCGGCAACCGCCAGGACAAATATCTGCCATTACAAGTCCATTTTCAGCGGAGGTAGGATGCCAAGATATAGCATTAATGCTATAATACTATAAATGAAAGTGGCCCCGTAGTTCCGGCCGCTGCCAGCCCTCCGGCACATAAAGAATTCCGTTCAGTTTTGCGACGCGCCATAACCCATTATCGCCAGCCCATTGACTCACTGCACCAGAACCCAACTGATGAAATTGTCGCAGGCGATGGCCGATGACTGGAGCGCTTTCATCCGAACGGTCGAGGAACCCTGGGGACATTGTCAGCATTCAATCTGTTCAGAAAATCAGGGACGGTGTACGTTGGCCAGTCTTCCAGTGCCCCCGAGGGAGCTAACCCCACCCTGGATGGGGAGCAAAACTGAGGTAACCTGTAAGACCATGAAGGGCCACGGACGTTATCGACACTTGCGCGTGGACTGGGTCGGCGAGTTGTCCATCGAGTCGATCACGCTGTGCGGGGGCGAGAATGAACTCAGCGAAACCGAACAGACATTCTGCCCCGACTGTGCCCGGGTCCGCGATGCCCTGAACGTTTGCGGGTTCGGCCCCAAGAGCCTGCGCGAGGTATTTGATACGCTCCGGGTGATCGGCCCTTCCGAGATGGCTGCGAGGGTGGAGGCGCTTCGAGATCTGGGGAGGCAGCTGGATAGGAAGGATCGATCGCAACTCAACTAACAGAGTCTTTCCACTTGAAATTGGCATTCCGTCCTGCCACGGCCGTCACTGGCCCATAAAGCCCGGTGCTAGGATGCATCATTCAGACCTAATCTGACACGCCACTGCGATAGTCGGAGTCTTTACACCCCGGAAGAGGGGGGATGGAGACGACGACAAGGACTCAGGTAAAAAAAGTAATCAAGACGAAGTCAGGCCTTCCTGGGTTGGCGTTTTCAGGCGGCGAATCCGGACTCCAGGTTGTTTCAGCGTAGTCGTTTTCTGCCGGACTGCCGATCCGTCTCACGCTCCACGGCCTTCAATATGGACGATCCCGATGTTTACCGTAGTCGCCACTCCCACCCGCCTGAGCCTTGATGAACATTTCATCAAACGCCCCGCGTCCACATTCTTTGTCACGGTCGAAGGCGATGGCATGGACGAGCAGGGAATTCGTACCGGCGACACCCTGATCGTGGATCGCTCCCGCACCCCGGGCACACGGTCCATCGTCGTTGCCGTTATCGACGGCGAGTTGTCCGTGCGTCCTTTCTCCGCCCTGGATCGGGAGGACGCCTGCGTGTGGGGCGTCGTGAGCGGGCTAGTGCGGGATCTGCCATGACTGTATACGGCCTGGTCGATTGCAATAACTTCTTCGTCTCCTGCGAACGGGTATTCCGCCCCAGCCTTGAAGGCCGCACCACCGTCGTCCTGTCGTCGAACGACGGCTGCGTCATCGCGCGCAGCAACGAAGCCCGGGCACTTGGCGTCGGGATGGAGCAACCGGTGTTCCAGATCAAAGCACTCATCCGGCAGGAGGACATTCAGGTCATCAGCGCAAATCATTCCCTTTACAGCGACATGAGCCACCGCGTGATGCAGGTGCTGGCTGAGCTTGCCCCGTCAACAGAAACATATTCCATCGACGAATGCTTCCTCGATCTCACCGGGATACGGGACGATCTCGCCGGCTTTGGTCAGCGGATACGAACCACCGTGCAGCAATGGACGGGGCTGCCGGTATGCGTGGGCATTGCCGAAACGAAGACGCTTGCGAAGATCGCAAACCGGATTGCGAAGACATCGGAACGAACGCACGGGGTGCTGAATCTCACAAGGTCGGGCAAGCAGGGCAAGGCCCTGAAAATGACGCCGTTTCAGGAAAGACCCACCCTACGCGCCTTCGCAATTGGAGGCGCTCTCGCCCCCGACCCATAACACCCGTCATATCGTCAGAGCCGCGATCAAGTGCCTGAAAGAGATTTACCGGGAAGGGTTGGCCTACAAAAGAGCTGGAGCGATGCTGCTCGATCTGGTGGACGCCCGCCAAGAGCAGCCGGCGTTATTTGAAAAGCCGGACCCCAAAGATGGGCAACTCATGGAAGCCATGGACGTGATCGAGCGCCGGATGGGGCGGGGTGCCATTCGCTTTGGCCACAGCGGGTCCGCGGCACGGTGGCGACCCAGTGGCGCATTCAGGTCGCCACACTATACGACCCGCTGGGCCGATATTCCGGTCGTGAAATCTTAGCTGGGCGCTTCTGCCTTGCTCCGAAGAAGGGGAGGTGTTGATGCCTAAGAAGAACAAAGGTGCACAGGAGGGGAGGCCTGCGGCCCCTGAAGGGGCAAGCTGGGATACGCATGAGGCGATTTGGAATGCCAAGTCATTGCAGCGTGTTGTGGAGAAATTGGAACGGACCCGGCCCGAGTCTCCGGAGTCAGACCTGCTTCTTGTCAATGGAAGGGCATTGGCGGGGCCAATCTTGCTGTCGCTGGCGACAGAGCTAGCACTGAAGGCATTGCTGTGTCTCGAACGGAAGAAAGCCCCTCCTCGCATTCACGGCTTGCTGAAATTGTTCGAGCAATTGGAACCGGACACACAAGAGATGCTAGAAGCAATGATGCGTAAAGTGAGCGCGTTCCCGATCTCGGCAGCGGTGCCAAGCATCCAAAACCTGAACCCACATTTGCAAGAAATGTTCGGCGTAAGGATGCATCCACTTCGGTACATCTTGCGCGAGCACCGTGACGCCAACATGCACTGGCGGTTCCTGCACGAGCAGCAATGGGAGTCTCTTCGAGACATCGGAAATCAACCACGCACTGACGGTGATAATCAGCGCCTACGACAAGAGGTGGGGCGATCAACAAGGAGGGCCTCGAGGCTGAGGCCGAGGTAGTCTCTCAGTTTTAAATTTCGAGTTTAGTTTTGTGAGGGAGCGCGTGGTCCTTACAAGTAAGGATAAGGACGAAATGAAGTACAAGCATCGCTATGAAGTTGCGGAAGAAATGCCGCGTCAGAATGGCTCCGCCTGATATTGGTGGCAAGCGGCGACCCTGGCCGCCGCTCCCCGGTACCGGTTAGTCTTCCTGTGCGGCGCCGCTTGGCTGAAGTTCGAAGATCCGCGTGTGCGCCTGATCGGCCACTTTCGCCAAGACCAAGAGGTCGTTGCGGCCGAAGGTTTGGGTCGTCTTCCACTGCTCGCCATCGCGGTAGATGCGCGAAAAGGTGACGTTGTGCCGGGTGAATCCGCCGACCTCGTTCTCCCAAACGGTCGCCTTGACGGCTCCGATCCTGAGTTCCGCTGCGGGTTTGTTGTTGGTAGCCATTGATTGAATCCTCCTGGTTTATGGGTTTGGAGCGTGTGTCGCTCACCCGGAACAGGCGACACCGGCCAAACCCGGCCAGGGAGGTCCGTCGCCGGTGAGGGATGGCGGGGAAGAACCGGCTAAAGAGCGGGGACCGTGACAGACGCCCCTAGGGCGAGCGGCGCAGTCTGGCCGCGGCCCCTGCGCCGGTCCCCGCCAGAGCAAGCCCAGGCTACGGGAAAATGGCGAGACAACATCGGCGCGGTGGATCGCTGGCCAGTCAATCAGAGCGAACAACCGGAAACGAGGATCTTCCCGGCGAGGTCCCGGCACCATTGGTTGGCCAGAGCGGTGATCCAGGGACCCTTGGTTGCGGCCATACTCTTTGCGATGGTCGGCATGGATGCACGGCAAGTAACAGAGCGCCAGGAACCGCCCAAGGTAGGCGAAATCCTCATCGTCATCGGCCGCCGGAGGAGTTAGTCCTCGATTGGATTATCGTCCGGCACTCGCCACACGGGTTCGGTTAACCAGCGCTTTTTCCGAGCTGTATCCGCAAACCCGTAAAGCTTCTTTGATAAAGCGCCGCCCCTCGCGGCGTGTGATGTGAACAACCATCTGAATCCTGTCTCCTGTCGACCACGTCCCGGCAGGTGACTTCCCAAGGCACGTCGCTCTCGCTTTGGCCCTGCTTACGCGTGGCCAAATAGATTCCGCAGACGCTGCTGCGTTGGCAAGCAAGATCCTAGAAATTGCCGCGAAATTGAAAAGGATAACTGACTTGTGGGGAGTGGTCGGAGTTTTATGTGGCAGTCGGCTTTAGGGGGAGAAAGAGGTGAATGGATGGCGGTCGACTTGGGATTGCGCTGCGCAGTCAGCAGGAAGAGAATCAGACGCTCAGCATAGTAGGCACGCTCTTGTGGTTATTACTTGGTTCCTTCATTTTTTCCGAATTCATTCTTAATCAAATTTGATCTTGTCTTTTTCCACAGATCCGCCGTGCCTAATACATGTCTTTCATGTTACTTGATCTTCACTACTTGTTAGGGGGTGCGGTTTATGCGAAGGATTTACCTGCAGGGGGGTGCGGTTTATGCGAAGTCCTAACCTGTAGGGAGGGTGCGGTTTATGCGTGGATAAGTTCCCATAATCACCGGCGCCTGTGGAAACAAGTTACTTCACGAGAAGTCATACGAGTGCTTTGCAGCAGCTCAAGGCACCGGTTCTAGAGCGAGAAAGGAGTCTTGGAATTATTTCATAAACGAAAGCCGCTTTGCCGACGGTATAGCGGGTGTCGAGGGCAAGAGAATTAACGCACCAGGTGCCGTAGAATAGTTCAGGTCTGGCCAAGCCGTCTTAATCTTGACCAGTTCCCGCAGAGCTTGGCGGCGGAAGTTTTTTACGGTTTGCTTGTCGCTGGCCTTGGTCGGATCCAAGCCGAACTGGCGGTACAACTGCCTCCAAGAGAGGCGCATCGGTTGTTGGAGTGTGAAGGTGCGGTAGTTGAGCCAGAGGTAGAGATCGAGGCCAAGGGAGCAGCGCGTTAGGGCCTTGAGGATGTGCAGGTCCAACGGCACTGGGTGACGAATGATCTCGTTGAAGAACTTCTCACCCAGTTCGATCTTGCTTTCCCACAGCATCGGCTCAACGTCCCGCTTGGGGTTCCACCAAAACTCGGTGCGATCTGCCACCAGCGAACTGACGCTCATCTTGCCCCGCTCATCCTCGTAAACCAGCGAGACTTGAGCGTGAAAAAGCCGGTCCATCTGGTTGCGGAGACGAGTCCGCCCGCCGGTGGGGCCGCCGCTGGTGTTATAGATATCTAGCTTCCGCATGAACTCGGAAAGTGAAGAACCCAGGATCAATTCGCGGCTTTGGGTCCGTACCGCTTCGGTGCAGACCCAGGCCAGCAAGAGGCGAGGGATGGTGCCGTAGGGGAGCTTGTTGTCGGCCCCAGCGATCATAACCAGCTTGTACGGACCGTTGACGCGCTTGTACTGGAGCCGGTCGCCGGGGTTGGTCCGGGGCAGGTTGCACAGCGCCAGCAGCCGCGTCATGAAGCCCATTTCCGGATCCGTTTCGCTGGCCCCGACCAACTGGTCCACCTGATCGAAGCGGGTGTAGTGATGCCGCGCTTGAGGCGTCACCAGAGAGAGAGCAGGTTTTGATTTATCGTTCATGTCCTCCCAAGGCTCCATATCCTTATCATGTTTTACCGGCCAGATCGGGGCCGTTAAGCAGAGATTCTTTTCCGCGTTGTATCCACGCACCAGTAGAAGCATCGCCCTGAACAATCCCGGCTCGCTTCTGTCTCATCGTTCTGGCGCGTTGCCCAGCATCATCGCACCGGCGCCAGTTTGAGTTGGGGGTCGGCGAACGCAACGGGCCTGTAGTGCCAGCGCCGCTTTGCGGCGTCGTAATCGCCCACGTGGAGGGCTTCTTCGACGTAGCGCTTCCCCTCGCGCCGCGTCATGTGAATCACCATGGAGATCCCGTCCACGACGCCCCTACAGGTGACTTCCCACGGCAAGTCCGTCTCGCCTTGCATGGCGCAAGTCGCCAGCCGTGACAGGGCCGACTCGGCGTTGTTGGCGTGGATCGTCGTCAGACTGCCACCGTGCCCGGTGTTGAGCGCCTGTAAGAGATCGGCGGCCTCGCCGCCCCGGACCTCGCCGACCACAATGTGGTCGGGCCGATGCCGGAGCGCGTGCCTGACGAGGTTCGCGGATCGTCACCGAATCGCCGTCAATCCCCCGCGCCTCGAAGCGAACACAGTTTTTCCGGTCAATGCGGAGTTCCAAGGTGTCCTCAATGGAAACAATGCGGTCGTCGGCGGGGAGCAGCTCGACCAGGGCATTGAGCAGTGTGGTCTTACCCGAGCCGGTCCCGCCCGACACGAGGATGTTTCGCCGCCCCAGGAGCGCGACCCGCGCCTCGTCCAGGACTTCTTGAGGCAGTGAGCCGAAGCGCACGAGATCCTCGGGCGAACAGCTCCGCTTGCCGAAGCGCCGGATGGTGATGGCAACATGCGGCGCGGCCGGGGGCACACAGATCGCCACGCTGGAGCCGTCGTCGAGGCGCGCATCGAGAATGGGCGCTGTGGCCGGATCGAGGCCGAGGGGCCGCGCGATCTGAATGGCTGCCCGTTCCAGCGCGGCCTCATCGAGGCCGCGCGCGGGATGGGGCCGTATTTCACCGCGGCTTTCGATCCAGACTTTACGAGATCCGTTAATCATGATCTCGCTGACGTCCTCATCTTCGAGGACCGATTCCAGCCCCGGCAAGAACGGGCGCAGATAGTCCATGCCGCGTGTGACGCTCATATCTTCCCTGCCTCGACCGCGCGCCAGTAGGGCGTCGTTTCGGGAAGGTAGTAGGGTTTGAGATAGACGCGAACGGCACTGGTCGCGTGGGTGCCGTCATAGGGCAAGCAAATGGCCTGGCAATTGGGCAGCAATCCAAACTCCCTCGGCTGAAACAAAGCCTCCCGCTGTTCCCGGAATGATTTACTCGTGCCTACTGAGTCCCTGGTTCCACCGGCCTTTCCAGAGAGCAGGGATACCGGGGCCTGTTGTGCGGATTCGGTGACGGTCCAGCTCGGCTTGATCCTGGCCACCTTCTTGATGATGTTTGAAAGTTGCAACACATCCGGTGGGCGGCCAAGGGATTCCACTGCCATTTCCCGCCCATGCCAAGCTCCATGTAATCGTCTTCCCGGCCCGCCTTTTTCAGAATCTCCCGGATGTCGTAGCAGAAATCTCCTTTGACTTCGAGGATCAGGGCGGCCGCGCGCCGCTCCGGATTCGTGGCTTGCCAGCCGAGCAATTGCCGGGCAAACGGGTGCATGCACGCCGAGGTCATCCCGGACCCAACTGCCCCGAAAATAGCGATTCCGGTATAGAGGCCGCGTTCCGGGATCACGAGCCACTCCGGGTTGGGCACCTCCCGCGCCTCGACCGGGTGATGCGTCTCACCGACGACAAGGGCCGGGTTCTTGTCCGATGCGGCCACCGGCCACGGCGGCAGCCCGCCCTTGCCCTGTGTCTTCGTTGGAGCCGCCTCGAACCAGACCCGCCATACGCCGGAAAAGAGCGTCACGCCGATCACCACCATGACACCGGGCATGGCGGTGCGTATTCCGCTGATCGTGATCACCAGTTCCGGGATCATGATCAGTGATTCCGGGCATCGTGATCACCCGCCGTAGCGAAGTGAGGGTTAGGATCTCAGTTTAGACCTCCCGAAGTCCACGATTCTTGTTTTGAATGCTTCCATAATCTTGATATTCATCGCCGGGCCTGTGTGTAAATGTGGGAAAGCCGCAGGCTTTTCCAGGGCTGTGGGAATCCACGTTTTTTGTGGATTTCCATAGCCCATCATTTTCCACAGGCCACTGGTTTGTTTTTTAGGTTCTTTCTCATTCTTCGTCCCGTCCTTACTGAATTCCTGAAAATCCTTCGCGCCAGGATCGCGTATCCGCGACGATCGGACGCCAGTCCGAGTTGGACTACCTCGTCGCCAGGTGGGGTTCATGCCGGCTCCTTGGAAGAGGGTTTCGGGGCAGCCTTGGTTTGTCTCATGGATCGTCCCTTCAGTTCGATGCGATGCGCGTTGTGGAGGAGGCGATCGCAGATGGCGTCGGCCTGGTTCGGGTCGCCGATGACGCCGTGCCAGTCGGCGACCGGGAGCTGGCTGGCGATCAAGATGGCGGAGCGTTCGCTCCGTTCCTCGACGACTTCGATCAAGTCCCGGCGTTCGGCATCGCGTAGCGGGGCCAGGAGCCAGTCGTCGATGGCCAGCAGATCGGTCTTGGCCAGCCGTGCCAGAACACGAGCGTAGGAGCCGTCGCCACGGCCGACCGCCAGTTGGTGCAAGAGCCGGGGCATTCGGACGTAGGCGGCATTGAAACCGCGCCGGCAGGCTCGTTCGACGAAAGCCGAAGCCAGAAAACTTTTCCCGATGCCGGTCGGACCGGAAATGATCAGATTGTGCCGGTCCCGGATCCACCCGCAGGAGCCCAGAGCGAGGACTTGGGAACGGTCCAGACTGCGACGATGTTTGAAGTCGACGTTTTCCAGCGATGCAGAGCTGTAGCGCAGCTTGGCCACGCGCAGACGCCGGGTGAGCTTACGGTGCTCCCGGGCCGTCCATTCTTCATCCACTAGAAGGCCCAGACGCTCCTCGAAACTCAGATCCGTGTACTGATTCGAGCGGCGTTGCTGCTCGAGGGCTTCGACCATGGCCGATAGCTTCATCTGGTTCATCTTCTCCAGGGTTTGTTCCATTAGCATGTGTGCTCTCCTCTGGCTCCGCATAATAGGCGGCGCCGCGAATGTTGTCGTGATGGGGCGTGGGTAGGGTTTCGGAATCCTCGAACGGCAAACGGTCCTGGGCCGAGGACAGGATGTTTTTGACGGTTCGGTAGCTATAGGACTGTAAGCGAAGTGCTCGGGCACTGGCGGCTTCGAGCCGCTGGGCGCCGTAGCGGCGTCCCAGGCTCATCAATCCCAGGCAGGAGCGGTACCCCTGCTCAGGATGGGGCCACCGTTTTATCATCTCCTCGGCCAGTCGGCCGGTCTGAGAGCCGGTTTTCTCCGCCCAACGGATCAGCCGGGATGGTGTCCATGCCGCATGGGCTCGATGGGAACTGGGCATATGTTCCGACAGAGTCGACGGTTGGTGATCGTAGCGGCGAGGATGAGAGGCGACGCGCCGGCCTTTGTGGTAGACCTCGACAATCGAGGCGGTGTAACGCGCTTCCAGGGTTTCCTGGATCAACTGGTAGGGCACGCTGTAGGGATGGTGATCCACGGTCACGTGGTAGTCGATATTGGCACGACAGCCCTTCCACTCGGCCTGTTCATACCGATCGGTCGGTAGTGGCTGTAGGGCCGGTCGATCCAGCCTTTCGTAGAGTTCCAGGCGGGACACGCGAAGCTTCTGCATCGGCCGCTGGTTCAGTTCCAACAGCAATTTTCGAATCGCCCCGTTCAAGTCCGCCAGACTGAAGAACGTGTGATTCCGGATTCTGGCCAGGAGCCAACGCTGTGCCAGAAGGACCGTGGCTTCGATTTTTGCTTTGTCTTTGGGTTTCCGAGGCCGGGCCGGAATGACAACGGCGCCGTAATGTTCTGCCTCATCCTGGTAGGTGCGATTCACTCCTGCTTCGTAGCGGCAGGACAGGGTAATGGCACTCTTGAGTTGATCGGGAACCCAGATCCGGCTCGATCCGCCGAAGAACTCCACCATGCGAATATGTACGCCGATCCAGTCGGCGAGTTTCTGGCTCGGTGTCGCTTCGGCGTAGGTATAACCGCTGGCGCCCAGCGCGGCCACGAACAACTCGACTGGTTTAGTTGTGCCCGTCCGCGGATCCGTCAGTTCTGGCCGTTTGCCGGAAAAGTCGATGAAGGTCTTCTCGCCGGCGCGGTGCACCTGCCGCATCGAGGGCTTCAGTTTCTGGGCCCACCGCCCGTAGATCACACAGAACTGGCTGTAGGCATATCCCTTTGGATTCGCTTCCCGGTACTCTTCCCAGAGCAGGTGGAGGGTGACTCCAACACGCTTCAACTCCTGGTGGATCCGCTCGACATCTGGAACCACCCGTTCCCGGGAGCCCGGTCCCGCGCTGGAAAACAGCCGCGCTTCAAGCGCGGCCTCGTCCAGTTCCTCAGGCAGCGACCATTCCAACCCTGCACGTGCCGCCCGTCGGACGTACTCCGAAACCGTCCCTACTCCCACTCGGCAGGCTCGGGCGATGGCCCGGTGGCTGAGTTTCTGTTCGTGTTTGAGTCGTAGAATCTCGCGTAACTGTCTCATCGATAGCCGTCTTGTTCCCATCAAGTTCTCCTTTTTCAAGGAAGAACCTAACAGGTCTAAACTTCGCTACCGACGGGTGATCATGATCGCCGGAATCGGTGATCATGATGCCCGGAATCACTGATCATGATCGCCGGAATCGGTGATCACGTTAAATCGGAATCAGTGATCACGATCGTCCGGAATACGCAGCGGCATACCAGCCATGCGCGAGCCAGAGAAGCACGGGCGCATCGAGGGCCATCAGCGCCATAACAGGATTCTCCGATCCGGTCGGAAATGGACTCGAAATATAGCGCGCGATCGAGGCGTCAAGCGCCACGAAGAAGAGGAAAACATGACTCCACTTCATGCCATCTCAGCCTCCGGAATCCGAGCCTTCCCGCAGGGATTATTGTGACGGGAGCGACCCCCACCGGGGAGAGCGGCGACCGACACCCGCAATGCGCATTGAAAAGGGTGTCGCGCGCCCCACGAGGCACAAAAAAGTGGGGTCGCTCCCGTCACTCCCTCCCCCTCCGAACCGACGCTGAGCATGGGTTTGTGCATTGAGCTAACCACAAGGAAACACGAATGATATAGGACATAGAAATGTGTGCATTGACCGTGTGCATTGACCCCTGTTTTCAATGCACATGTCCAGAGCGGCATCGGAGTTGTGCATTGAGGTCCAATTGTCGATGGCCTTGCCACCAGTTTTCGAGGCTGAATCAAGACGCATATCCTTCCAAACAATGAGCCATCTGTGATCTCATGCTGGAGCTTGATAGAGGTTCACACCATCGGGATAAATCCGTTCGGAGCGCCATATCTCGAACGTGTCGATCCGAATGTTGTACGGCAACGGCCTTGCCAGCATGTCCTTCAGTTCCCGGTAGCGCCGGGCGGTTTTTTGCTGACCCCCGTAGCGGGCGAAACTCTCGGAGTTGAAGGTGTCGATGCCCCTGGAGACCGTTTCCAGTTCCTTCTTTAATTCCGCCTCCCGGTAACTGCCGGCCTTGATGCCCTCCCGATCCCGCGCCCAATCGTTCAAAACAGACCGCGCCCTATTTTCGGCCTTGGAGTTGAGTGCTATGGCCGCCACATGAACCTGCATCTCGTGCTTGCGTATGCCAGCCCAAACATGCTCGTGTGACTGGCCCCAATGCCGCATTTCGGTGATGGTGTCGTTCCCAGGATCGACATAGACAAATGTGACGGTCCTGCCTGCGGCAATGGGCAATTTCAGGGGGAAATACCGGGTGAGAGTTCCGGCCGCTCCGGTATAGAGCCGCCTCGGCAGGCGGTCCTTCCTGATGTCGAGATGTTTGCAGAACCAAACCTTCTCGTCTTCGGTCGGGAGCCATTCGAGCTCCGGGTGGTCGATCACGTAATCGAGCGACAGGAGCCGCCGGAGATAGACAGCGGGATCGGCGATCCTGCGGTGCCGAACGTTGGGAATCCCCAGTTCCCGGTAGATGCTCTTGTGGGTGATCCGACAGGCTCTCGTTCGGTTCTTGGTGCTGATGACTGGAATCTCCTCGTCCACGGCAAGTTTCAGGTTCACGAGGTTCTGAACGAAGCGCGCCGCGCGGAGATGGTACGTGTTGAAATAATCGGAGTATTGAACGCGGGTGAACACACCGCTATGGAGACAGACCACCGCAATCCACTCGGTGTCTTCCTGACTCCACCCGAACGGTTCAAGGTTTTTTTTCACGCTCTCGCAAATGAGCAATCATGGGGTTTCGGTGATGAGGGCTCTATCCGTTTCGAGGTATGTAACCTGAATGCCCATCGGGTTAAAAATGACCAGATCGCCCGGTATGACGGGCATGAGAACAAACTGCATCGTGGCGGTCCATTGTTCCCTGGAAATCTCGCGCTCCTGTTGGGTGCGGACAAGGACGAAGTCAGCGACCGCCCCGTGCGGCTCGGCCGGATTGGCCTGAATCCGGAGGATGACATTCTCGACCCGGAGTTCTTCCAGGGTGATGCCGGCGGCCAGCATGGCGATTTCCTCGTTGGTGGCGGTGAAGGCCGCGTTGGCCAGACCGGTGCTGAGAAACCGGATGCTTTCCCAATCGAATACCATGGGCGATGGGCGATGATCGGATGTTTGCAGACTTACCGGAAACCATCGCCAGGGGAGAAATAAGTGACTGCATCGGTGCGAAGCGTGAACGTTGACAGTGTGAACCGGCTGGCGGAAGCAGTCCGAATCGTGGACGGATTCGACATGGAGAAGATCCTTCGGGCGGCATCCGACATCGGAGGATACGCGCCTGAAACGGACCGCGCT
>CBDHGK010000017.1:0-31693 GCA_965263045.1 Terriglobia bacterium | reverse complement strand
CGACCAGACTGTTGCCGTACAGGTTCCGGCCCAGACGGTTGCCGCCATAGTAATCGAACTTGGCTGTCGAAAGCGGGATATATGCGATTCCCCGTTCCGTATCCATCGACAGTGCGTTCCAGTTCATCGCGCCGCCCGCGTACTCCCAGACCCCGTCCGGCCAGGTGTCATAGCCGAACTCGTCCGGGCGGGGGATGGTGTGGAATTTCCAGGCCAGTTCACCGGTCCGGGCGTAATAGGCGTGGATGTCGCCCGGCAGATAGGCGTAGTCGGCGCCGGATCGCATCAGGGGCATAATGACGATGTCTTCGCCGTCGGGGTCCACCCAGATGCGTCCGGGATTATTCGTGTGGACGGGCCCATTCGAACTGGTGTCGCGGTCGTCCATTCCCAACCGCAAGTCGACACGTCCGTTGTTGCCGAACGATGTCACCGTCTGACCCGTTCCCATGTCCAGTGCGGTCAGAAATCCTGCGTTCACGGTGAAGATTCTGCGATCGGCCCCGTCGTCCGACTCCCAGTAGTTGATGCCGCGCGTCGTGACCGCCCCTTCGAACGGATGCACCCATATTTCCCGGCCGCTTTCCGCGTCCAGGGCGACAAGAGAGTTGTTCCGCGCCTGGACGATCATCACGCCATCCACGACGATCGGGTTGAACAGGTACTGGTTGTCGTCGCCGGTCGGGTAGGTCCACACCACTTCGAGTCGATCGACATTCGACCGGTCGATCTGGTCGAGAGACGAGTACTGTGCGGAGTCGGCGCCGCCGAGGTATTGGTTCCAGGCGTCGAAGGACTGAGACTCCCCCGCAGTTGGATGCGTCAGGCCAACGACGGCAATGAGCGCCAGCGCCAGTAACCCCGGACCTGGAATATGAGCACGACTAGGCAAGGAAACGGGGTATGCCCCCGTTTTGCGATTCTTGAACATAAGGTGAACAGTTTTGCCCGGAAAAAGCGTGTCTGTCCTCATTTTTTGCATTCCTTGCATTTGGATAGCGTCTTGAATAGATTAACGTTCTGTCAGGATTCCTGTGAAGTCGGCCACCGTTGGATCGCGATAGCTGACACACTCGCATCAGAGAGAGGTTGCGGGAGGCGAGATGAAGACATTGCTCCGAACGGTTGGTTTGATCGCGGTTGTTGCGGTGGCCGCGCCATCGCTAATGGCCCAGTGGCCAGACTATCCGACCCGAAACGTCCCCATGACGCCCGATGGTGAGCCGGATCTGGAAAGCCCGGTTCCACGGACCTACTGGGGAGCGGTGGACTTCACCGGCATTTGGGAGAGGCAGCGGCGCCGTCCCCAGGGCGACGGCGATGGCCCTGGGACCGATGCAACCGCCGTTCCAGCGGCGCCGGCCACTCCGCCGGAACCTGCCGCTCCGCCGGCGCCGGAGGACGGGATTCCGAATGCCACCTTCTTTGACATCGGTGCAGGTTTCGAGAACGGTGTGCCGTATACGCCATGGGCCGCCGAAGTTCGCGATCAGCGCATGGCGGACAACATGAAGGACAATCCCGACGCCAATTGTCTTCCGATGGGTCACATGCAGTTTCACCTGCACCCCCAACCCCGAAGGATCGTGCAAAGCGAAGACATAATGGTGATCATTTACGAGGGGAACGCGGGCATTCGCGAGATATTCCTCGACGGACGGCCCTCACCCGATAACGATCCCCAACCCTGGTGGTACGGCTACTCGACAGGCCAATGGGAGGGGGATACGTTGGTGGTCACCACGACCGGATTTCGCGACGACGGTTGGCTGGATGTCAACGGAAGCCCGCTGACGGAACAAGGCAAGATCGTCGAGCGATTCACGCGCACCGACTTCGGGCATATGGAAATCGTCGTGACAATCGAGGATCCAATCGCCTATACCGAGCCGTTCACCGTCAAGGTGAATCACCAAATCATGCTCGACACGGCGTTGATCGAGTTCATCTGTATCGAAAACGAAAAGTCCGTTCGTTATTTCGATCAGGATTGAAGGAGCGTTGAATATGAAACCCGGGTCATTACTCGTTCTGGCAGTGGGCTTCGCTCTGGTCATCGGGTGGACGTTTACTCCCTCGCCGGCCCTGGCCCATCATGCGTTTGCCGCTGAATTCTCCAGGGATCTGCCCCTGGAGCTTACCGGCGCCGTGACGCGTGTGGAATGGATGAATCCACATGCCCGCTTCTACATCAACGTCGAAGATGAAAACGGTGAACTCGTGGAATGGGACTTCGAGTTGAGTAGTCCAAATGGTCTGATGCGGCGGGGTTGGAGCAGAAACTCCCTGAAAGATGGCGACATCGTTACCGTGACCGGCTTCCGCGCCAAGAACGCGCCGCATGTCGGCAACGCAAGTACTGTGGTTCTGGCCGATGGAACGCGTATCTTTGCCGGGTCGTCGGCGGACGACGAGAATTAGTCGATTAACAATACGAGGTTCAACAACTGCAATGAAGCGATCGATCTGCCTTCTGATACTGACCGTGTTCGCGTTTGGCTGTGCCGGCGCCCCTGAAGCCGAAGATTCCTCCGAGCCCGCGGCTGCCGAAATCCCGATCAATACCGATGCGTTTACGGTCGTCGACGAGGCGGCCTTCCGCCAGTTGCTTCCTGCCGACGCCAGCGTCACGCAACTGGCGACCGATCTGATGTTCGTCGAAGGTCCGGTGTGGATCGGCGAGGACGGCGGATATCTGGTTTTCAGCGACATTCCGGCCAACGAACTCAAGCGTTGGGATGCGGAGAACGGCGTTCAGACGTTCCGGGCGCCCAGCGGTTCGTCCAACGGCAACACGCTCGATCTCGAGGGCCGGCTCGTGACGGCGCAGCACGAAGGCCGCATCTCGCGTACAGAGGCCGACGGTACGGTCAATACGGTTGTCGACACCTACATGGACGCACGCCTCAGTTCGCCGAACGACGTCGTCGTGAAGTCCGACGGTACGCTTTGGTTCACGGATCCCGATTACGGGCTCGGCGACAGGGCGCAGGAGACGCCGGGCAACTACGTGTATCGGTTCGACGAGGCCGGTTCGGAACTGACCGCGGTAGTGACCGATACGGTTCGCCCAAACGGCCTCTGCTTCTCACCCGATGAATCCATGCTTTACGTGGCCGATTCGGGAGAACCCCGTCACATTCGTTCGTTCGCGGTCAATGACGACGGTACGGTGTCGGGCGGCGACGTGTTTGCCGCCCTCGATCAGGGGGCTCCCGATGGCATCCGTTGTGACGAAAACGGAAATGTCTGGTCCAGTTCGGGCGATGGCGCGCAAATCTTTGCGCCTTCGGGCGATCTGATCGCACGCATCCTGCTGCCCGAATCCGCGGCCAACCTCGCCTTCGGCGGTCCCAATGGCAGGACGGTGTACTTCACCGCCAGAACCTCGCTCTACTCGGTGCCGGCCCTGGTCGGCGACGCAACCGGGCGATAGCGGCAGAATTCCCGAAGTTAGAAACAGGGATGAGCGCCTTTCGGTCTCAGGGCCGAAGCGAGGAAAATTGCAGTCGAGTCTGGCCCTTGCTGAAGAGAGGGCCAGATAGAAGCAAAATGCAGAAATGACCATCGACAATACCTTGTTCGGCATCTCTTACAAACGGATTGTTTGTGCTTTCGGCTTGATCAGTCCGGCTCGGCCAATGGTCTTCAATAAACCGCTGCGGAAGGGATTGTCCCGCAAGCAGCTTGAGCGACGCCCGTGAGGAAATTCGAAACACCGTTGAAACTCTCCGGATACTCACCTGACGTCTTCCATAGTGCGACCTTCCGATACCGGCTTTTCCGGTCTCAATGCCACGTGCAGCCGAAACTGCGGTGTTGACTGGAACGGGAAGAAGATTTGGTCTCCGCCTGACCAATATTGCGGCTTCTGTATTCAGGGGGAACCGAGCGTTCGCGCTTTCGATCAGTTCGAAGCGTAGATGCAACGCAAGCGGGCAGCCAAAGACGCCTCAATGAGGTTGCTCGACCCAGATTGCTGCAATGAATGGTATGGATTCGTTCTCGTACAGGAAGTCGTTGGTTATCTCACGCTTGCTGTAGGCGCTAGTTCCGGCTTCAGGTCGCGTTTGAAAAAGATGCAGTAATCTGTCACCAGAGAATCGTGAGCTGGCCGGTGACGAAGAGCGAGACGCACAAGTCACGGTATTGACGGCGACTCAGTTCGTAAGGAGCTTCGCTTTGAAAGCAACAGCCACAGAATCCGTGGTGCTCTTGGTCACAAGACGGTCTCCCCAGATCTTCTTCGATCCTTTTGTCAGATGCCTCAGGCCTTCATGAGCGTATAGCAGAAAAGCATAGGTGGAAGCCCGGCGTGAAAGCTTTGTTGAGAGATTTGAGTTGCGGTCGGTTTGATACACATCCTCGTCGAAATGAGCTGCAAGGATATGTTCAGGAAATCCCCGCCTTTGAAGCACGGTAAGAAAGCTCGCTTGATTGGCAGCACGGACGCAGAGGATTTTCCTTCCTGAAATGGCAGATTCCAACTTCTTCGCTTCTATCTCTTCTTGATCGTCCGCAATCAGCCCAAAACCAATTGCTTGCTCGACAACGAACAATGCGTCTCTCGCATTCAAGGTCCGTCTACTGTCAATTATTGCGTTGGGATATTTTCGTTTTACAGCGGAAATCATATTAGTCATCTGAGTCTCGACCCATTCGGCATTGCGAGGAGCGGCTAAAATGGGGAATTATATACGATAGTAGCGAATTCCCCGTCACGACCGGTCACGCAGCCTCATGGGGTATTGTACCGAGGTTGGTGTTTGAAGGGTGGAGACGAGTGGCCTATTGGTAAGGTTATCGCCTCTTGACTGGGTAAACAGCCCTTTGGTTCTGACCGTGCGACGGATCAAACCATATAACTTGGAATACTCTGCCGTCACGTATCCCATAAATCCTTTTTGTAGAATCAACTCTAAGTGACATTAAACTTGAAGTGCTCCCCAAAATTCGGACAGGTCGCTAAGGTGTAAAATCGCTGCCTCGGGAGAGGCAGATGAAGAAGCGAGGGCGGAAGCAGTACAGCGCGGATTTGAAGGCAAAGATCGCCGTGGAAGCGGTCAAAGGGCAGCGCACGATCCAGGAGATCGCGTCCCACTACGAAGTTCACCCGAACCCCTCTGTGCCAATGTAGATGAGACACCTTCCCTAACGTTAATTAGTGAGCAGGGCGGGAAGGAAGATAACCTGTGTTGGTGATTAAACCAGAAGAGGAAAAAGAATCGCGGGCAACGGAAGGAGCCCGTAGGGCGACTGGAGTTGGGCGCGATTCGGCCGATGGGAATGGTGCCGGTCCGGATCCGGAGGTCGCCGATAAGGCGACGCGTCGACGATTCAGCGCGGAGTATAAGCGCCGGATCGTACGAGATGCCGACCGGTGTACGAAGCCCGGTGAGGTGGGCGCGTTGTTACGCCGTGAAGGGGTGTACTCATCGAGCCTGAGCACCTGGCGTCGGCAACTCGATGCCGGGGAGTTGGCCGGCGTGGGATCGGTCAAACGTGGACCGAAGGCGCAGCCGATAGACCCGCGGGATAAGCGGATTGCGGAGTTGGAACGGGAGACTCGGCGTCTGGAGGCGAGACTCGAGCAAGCCGAGACGATAATCGCCATTCAAAAAAAAGTTGCGACGCTATTAGGAATTCCGCTGAATACGATCCAGGACAAGGAGAACGGTTGATGGAAGCGGCCCAGACCCACTCTGCCGAGTTGGGCGCCGCACCCGCATGCCGGGCCTTTGGAGTTTCCCGTGCATCGTTCTATCGTCACCGGCAACGGAGAGCCGAACCCGCCCCAGACCCGATCCGTCGGCGATCGCATCGAGCTTTGAGTGAGGTGGAGCGCCAGGAGGTCCTCGACCTGCTGCATGACGATCGCTTCGTGGACCAGGCGCCGGCTCAGGTCGCCGCCGCCCTGCTGGACGAGGACCGCTATCTGTGTTCCCCACGAACGATGTATCGGATCCTGGAAGCGAATCGGGAAGTTCGCGAACGAAGGAACCAGCGACGCCATCCCGCCTATACCAAGCCGGAGCTGTTGGCTACGGCTCCGAATCAAGTTTGGAGTTGGGACATCACGAAGTTGAAGGGACCCCAAAAGTGGACCTACTTCTACCTGTACGTGATCCTGGACATCTTCAGCCGCCAAGTCGTGGGCTGGATGGTCGCCGATTGCGAATCGGCGAATCTGGCCAAAAAGTTGATCCAGGAAGCCTGCGACAAGCAACAGATTGATCGTGATCAACTCATACTCCACTCCGATCGTGGATCGTCGATGAAGTCCAAGGCGGTGGCGCTGCTGTTGGCCGATCTGGGAGTGACCAAGTCTCACTCCCGACCGTATGTATCGGACGACAATCCATTCTCGGAAGCGCAGTTCAAGACGCTCAAGTACCGGCCAGGCTTCCCGGACCGTTTCGGTTGTAGCCAGGACGCCAAGGCGTTCTGCAGGGACTTCTTCCACTGGTACAACAATGTCCACTACCATTCGGGACTGAACTGGTTGACACCGGCCATGGTTCACCACGGACGTACCGACGTCGTCATCCAAAAACGGCAGCATGCCATGGATTGTGCGCGGCAACGCCACCCAGTCCGTTTCGTCAACGTACCCAGAACGATCCCAGGGCCGCCCGACAAGGTGTGGATCAATCCACCCGTAGAATCGCAGGCGGTAGCTTAATTGTTGAACCCAGGTGTCTCACACTTGTTGACATTCACCGAACATGGTGACGAAGTGGAAAAAGCAAGTGCTCGACGGCGTACCGGAGATCTTCTCCAATGGCCGGGCACAGGCCAGTGAAGCCGATGAGCAAGTGCAGGCCGAACTCTACCAACAGATCGGAAGATTACAGGTCGAGGTGGAGTGGCTCAAAAAAAAGTCGGGACTTTCCCGTTAGAGCAACGACGGCCATGGATCGAATCCAATCACGACGAGTTGAGCATCTTGGAGCAGTGCCGGTTGACCGGCGTGTCCCGATCGGGACTCTACTACACACCGGTGGGCGAGAGCGCCGAGAACATCGCGCTGATGCGTCTGTTGGACGAGCAGTATACGCGAACCCCGTATTACGGGATTCGGCGGATGACCTGGTGGTTGGAGACGCAAGGTCGGCCGGTCAATGCGAAGCGGGTGCGGCGACTGCTCCGGCGAATGGGATTGGAAGCGATCTATCCCAAACCGCGGTTGTCGATGCCGGCCCCGGGACACCGGATTTACCCGTACCGGTTACGCCATCTGGCGATTGTGCGTCCCGATCAGGTTTGGGCCACGGATATCACCTATATCCGGCTGCGGCAAGGATTCATCTATCTGGTGGCGATCATGGACTGGTTCAGCCGGTACGTGCTGGCCTGGGAAGTGTCCACGACGATGGACAGCGGGTTTTGCGTGTCGGCGCTGGACTGGGCGCTGACCCAGGCGCGACCCGAGATTTTCAACTCGGATCAGGGCGCGCAGTTCACCAGCGATGTCTTCACGCGCCGGCTCGAAGACCGCGGCATCACGATCGGCATGGACGGCCGGGGCCGGTTCCTGGACAACATCGTCGTCGAGCGCTTATGGCGAACCGTGAAGTACGAGGAAGTGTACCTGAAGGACTACTTGAGCGTTCCCGAGGCGATCTCCAACCTGAATCTGTATTTCAGGCATTACAATCGGGAACGCGGCCACGAAGCATTCGACTATCGGACACCCGAGGCCGTTTACTTTCAACGCCCGCCAAGGGCCTGTGGAAACTGACGCAGCTGTGGAAATCCGCACACGACGCGGATTCCCCCAGTTGCTTGAAAACAGCCTCGGAGACTCGGCTTTTTCACAGTTGCCACAGGCTCGGCGACGGGCTAAATATCAACCCATTTCAACGGCAGCGATCCACCTTAAGAACCGGGGTTTTCTGTCCGAAGAATGGGGAGCCCCTCAACTTTCAGTGTCGTCCAGTCGTATTTCTTTAAGTTGTTTCTTTGCCTTGCTGGTCATATTAGCGGTAGCGACAGAATGACTGTTGTTCCCGTTACGTCGTCCTCCGGCGGCACCAAGTATGCTTGACCAGTACATCTGTTCCCATTTTGAAATCGTTTGGTTCAGGATATTTTGGAAATTTAGCAGGTCGCCAAAGGCTCCTGCTCCCCAAGGACCTTCCCAATCAAACTTACCGAGGTGCCAGCAAGGAGTCAAATGGTCCGACCGTTCGTCCTCAGCACCGTCTCGTACTTTCTTGGGTTTTGGATCTTGTCTTGCCTGTCCGAGCCTTTTATTATTCCGATTCTTGGATGGACTCATAATACGCAGACATGGCCTCGTGCGTGATCTCTCTGTCTCCTCTTTCTCTTATCGAAAGGCCCATACGTGCGTCTCGCCAAGGTGGTTCGGAGTGCGTCAAGTCACTAAGTTGCTGGCCGGTGCGGTGTCCATAATGGTCCACCACTACGTCTACGGTGCTGCACTCAGTCTCAGATAGGCGTTTGGTATCCGCCCCTTTGAACTTCGAGATTAGATAGATACCCCGGTGTGTTTTGTACAGTGCTGGACAAACTGGACCGTTCGCCCAAGCTTCTATTCTTTCTTCGAATAGCGGTACTTCATCCCAAACTAGGTGCCATGCTTGGGAGTAATAGACTAGTTTCTGGAGCTTCCACGTTGTGATCTTTCCAGTTTTGGAAAGGATGTACTGTGCGACATCACGCGCTGAAGCCATCGGTGTCTCCTTGTGGTTATCCCCTTATTGATATGCCTATGTGAAATCAAACGCAAAACTCCAATCTTGAGAATTGGGTTTTGTCACAACTAGAGTATGTTGACGGGTGATATGTCGTCAACACGATTTAGATGGCAAAGTCTGGACCGGTTCTGAATTGTACAGAAATAGGGGTGGCGGTTTATTCAGCCGCACCGATCACGACCTCAATAAACCGGAGGGCGTTGAAGACAATCACGGACACTATTCCAGCCGCGCCGAGGACGCCTACCAATACCCACACTTTGACGGATTGAATGTCTGCTTTCGTAGCGAGGTTTTTCAACTCGTTCTCCACAACGCTGAGGCGGGCATGTAGGTCCTTTCCATTTCCGTTCCCGTTACCACCGTGTTGCGGCATAGGTGGACCCATCGGCCCGCTGCCACCGAAACGGCCTTCTTCTATCGACCCTGCCATGCAATCAACTTTTGCCAGAGAGAGACGTTTGCAAACCCGTTGAACTCGGTAATCTTGAGGACGATGTGAGTTTTTTCGGGATGGTGTTCCTTGCCCGGCGACTTGAACTTTTCGGACACGTCGGCGCACGTCTCCAACTTTGAGCCTGCGAGCCACACGGCACCATCGACCGCTTCAATACAGTCACCACCGGGAAAGATCGCCTGAACGTCTTCCTCTGTGACGGTGCTACCGGTCGGTAGAATAATGGCGTACGTGTACATTTGAGACGAGATTACCGGAAAAAGAACCCGAATACCACCACACGCGTTACCGGCGTCTTCTCGGCTTGTCGATCTTGCGAATCTTGATCGGTTGCATCAACCCGAGGGTCAGATTCCGCATACGCTGGTCCAGAGTTTCACCGGGCACGTCAAGCTGGAACTCTTCCTCCAACTCGGCTTTGTTCGGCTGGTAGTCTGAATCGACCAGTTCGACTGTCTTGGGTTCTTTGGGTTTGCGGACCATCGTTTCTCCTTGTGGTTACTTCATTATACCAACTGGACGCCACACGTTGAATACGATTTCGGCGGGACTCTTCTCTCCGCCGGTCATTCTAGCACACCGATAAAAACGTTTGACTCCCGGACGCCATCCCGTAAATACTCGTCAATGGAGACGGAGGGAATCGAACCCTCGCCGTGAGGCTTTGGAGGCGTACGGCCCGCCATGGCGTCCCCAAGACAAACGCCCCGGTCTTAACGGATCGGGGCGTTTTCGTTGTACCGCATCTTTATGAGTAGTCTGCGTTTTTGTTAAATTACGTTGCATTCCCCAGGTACCCGGACAAGACTACTCAGGCAAGCATTTGTCAGGAATCCCGATGCGTCGGGCTACCTGCTGAATACAACAATCCACATCAGGCAACGGGTAGCTCCCGGAGCCGTGGTGAATAGGCAGGAGCTTCCTCTTTCCTGAGAAATGCTTGCAACGGCCCGGCATCTACGTCCGGGTTTTGTAAAATACTGTAGTTGGTTGAAAGACGGGTCCGTCAGGTGGTCTAGCACCGGACGGACCCTAAGCCACCCATTCCGCATAGGGGAATGAGATTAGCCCGCAAAATCTTACTGCATTTGGTGACATTTTTGTCACGCCCCTATGCGGAATTTCTCATAAGGAAAATTCCGTGATGAAACGACTCCTCTGCTCTGCGGTTTTTGTGTTGTCCGGTCTGGCTGCTCATGCAGCGTTAGGCCAAGTGGATACCGGCGGTGGATGGCGGTATTACGAGCAAATAGACCCGTTCACCGATCTGGACACCAGCAGGGCTCTGGTAGAAGACGAGGGGCTTTCCGGTGCGCTGGCTTTGCGGTGTAATGGTGCCGAGGTTGATGTACTCGTGTTGTTTCAAGACTACTTCGCAGGGCGTGATGACAGGGTGGCCATTCAGTACAGGTTCGATTCTGGCGACCCTGTCCAAACGTTGCGTATTCCGACGATCATGAACGCCAGTTCCGGGCATCGTGAACACCGATTCCGGTGATGGTGAACGCTCGCCGGAGCGAAGCGACGATTAGGATCTCAGTTCTTGCCTCCAGAGTCCAGGTTTACGGATTCGATCCTCGTTTCCGAGATGGCAGCGTGGTGGAACCGCCGCCGGGCCTGTGGGAACTGTGCGAAAGCCGGAGCGGTTGTTGCGGAGGCTTTTGCACACAGCGGTGGGAATGATCCAGAAGAAGTCGGCCGACGGCCCACCGTCATTCATTTCCACGGCTGTGGCAGTTTCCACAGGCCCGGTGTCGGGCGAGAGTATCGTGCAGGTGTGGATGCGGATTCCTGCAATGGCTTCGCGCGAGGACGCCCGAGGAGCGGCGAACGGGTCCGGCGCCGGCCTGGAAGAGTCCCTTTTGACTCGGGATCCTGTGGCCGTCATCGGGAGTCCTTCAATGGCCTGGGCGCGGTTTTGGTACGGCGCATGGAGGCACCCTGGAGTGCGATGCGGTGCGCATTGTGCAACAGGCGGTCGCAGATGGCATCGGCCGGGTTCGGATCGCCGATGACGCCGTGCCAGTCCGTGATCGGGAGTTGGCTGGCGATCAGGGTCGAGGACCGTTCGCTGCGTTCCTCGATGACCTCGATCAGATCGCGGCGTTCACTATCGCGCAGAGGCGCCAGGAGCCAGTCGTCGATGGCGAGCAGGTCGAGCTTGGCCAGGCGCGCCAGCACCCGGGTGTAGGAGCCATCGCCGCGGCCGACGGCCAGGTCATGCAAGAGCCGGGGCATGCGGGTGTAGGCGGCGGTGAAGCCGCCGCGACAGGCCCGCTCGACGAATGCGGAACACAGGAAGCTTTTTCCGATACCGGTGGGCCCGGTCAGGATCAGATTGTGCCGCTCCGAGATCCACCCGCAGGTTCCCAGAGCCAGGACCTGAGACCGGTCCAGGTGGCGGGGGTGTTTGAAATCCACGTTTTCCAGCGAGGCCGGATAGCGGATCCGGGCGGCCCGCAGACGCCGGGTGAGCTTGCGCTGCTGGCGGGCCGTCCATTCCGTGTCGATCAGCAGACCCAATCGTTCCTCAAAGCTCAGGTCCGTGTACTGGGACGACTGGCGTTGTTGGGTGACGGCCTCGGCCATCGCGGTCAGTTTCATGGCGTGCATCTTCTCCAGGGTTTGTTCAATGAGCATGATGGGGGTCCTCCTCGGCGTCGGTGTAGTAAGCGGCGCCGCGGATGTTGGCGTGATGCGGCGTCGGATCGGATTCGGCGTCGTGGAACGGCAACCGGTCCTGAGCCGATGCCAGGATGTTCTTGACGGTGCGGTAGCTGTAAGATTGCAGGCGCAAGGCCCGGGCGCTGGCGGCCTCCAGACGGTCGGCGCCGTATTGGCGGCCCAGACGCATCAGTCCCAGGCAGGCGCGGTAGCCTTGTTCCGGATGCGGCCGCCTCTGGAGAATCTCTTCAACCAGCGCGCCGGCGGCCGGACCGGTCTGCCGGGCCCAGCGGATTAACCGGGACGGGGACCACTGGGCATGGGCCCGATGCGAACTCGGCATATGTTCGGGACGGGTCGAGGGTTGGTGATCGTAGCGTCGGCGATGAGACGCCACCCGCCGGTTCTTGAAGTAGACCTCGACGACGGTGGCCGTAGAGCGGGCTTCCAGTTGCTCGCCGCGCAACGGGTGCGGGACGCTGTAGGCGTGCCGGTCCACCTCGATGTGGTAATCGATGTTGGCCCGGCAGATCTTCCATGCGGCCAGTTCATACCCCTCCGCCGGCAACGGTTGCAGGGCCGGCCGGTCCAGCCGTTCGAACAACTCCCGGCGGGAGGCGCCCATCTGGGGCATCGGCCGCTGATTCAGTGCCTCCAGGCACTCGCCGATCGCCGCGTTCAGCGCGGCCAGACTGAAGAAGGTCCGATTCCGAAGCCGGGCCAGGATCCATCGCTGTGCGATCAGGACATGGGTTTCGGCTTTCGCTTTATCCCGAGGTTTCCGGGCACGGGCCGGGATGACCACCGCACCGTAGTGTTGGGCGGCCTCTTGATAAGTGCGGTTGATTCCCGGTTCGTACCGGCATGGAACCGTCACGCCGCTCTTCAACTGGTCCGGAACCCAGATCCGGCCCGAGCCGCCAAAGAACTCCACCATGCGGACGTGCGCGCCGATCCAATCCTGGAGTTGTTGGCTCGGCAACGCTTCGGCGTAGGTGTAGTTGCTGGCGCCCAAGACGGCCACGAACAACTCGGCGTCGACCGTGTCCCCGGTCTGCGGGTTCACCCAGTGCGGCCGTTTGCCCGAGAAGTCGATAAAGACCTTCTCCCCGGCCCGATGCGCCTGCCGCATCGAGGGCTTCAACTTTTTGGCCCATTGCCGATAGAGCTCACAAAACCGGCTGTACCCGTATCCGTCCGGATGCGCCTCCCGATACTCTTCCCAGAGCAGATGCAGGGTGACCCCGGCCCGCTTCAGCTCCTGGTGGATGTGCTCCAGATCCGGAAGCACACGTTCTCGAGACGTCGATCCTGCCGGCGGAAACAGCCGCGCTTCCAGCGCCGTATCGTCCAGATCCACCGGCAAGGGCCAGTCCAGACCGGCCCGCCGGGACCGTCCCAGGTACTCGGAAACCGTGCCCAGGCTCACCCGGCATGCGCCCGCAACAGCCCGGTGGCTGAGCTGCTGCTCGTACTTGAGTCGTAGAATCTCGCGTATCTGTCTCATCGATAGTCGTTTCGTTGCCATCACATCCTCCGGTGCTACAGGAGAACCTGACGGCTCCAAACTTCGCTAACGACAAGTGTTCACGATGCCCGGAATCCGCGTTCAGGATGCCCGGAATCGGTGTTCACGATGCCTGGAATCGGTGTTCAGGATGGAATGGAATCCGTGTTCACGATGGGCCGGAATACGCACAAACGTCTTGGAACATCTCACAAAGCCATACGATAGCTTTTGTTGCGGATTCCGAAATGCAGGATTTCATTCTTTCCGCCCACGCGGCCTCAACGGTTTGAAGTGCTCCCCAAAATTCGGACAGGTCGCTAAGGTGTAAAATCGCTGCCTCGGGAGAGGCAGATGAAGAAGCGAGGGCGGAAGCAGTACAGCGCGGATTTGAAGGCAAAGATCGCCGTGGAAGCGGTCAAAGGGCAGCGCACGATCCAGGAGATCGCGTCCCACTACGAAGTTCACCCGAACATGGTGACGAAGTGGAAAAAGCAAGTGCTCGACGGCGTACCGGAGATCTTCTCCAATGGCCGGGCACAGGCCAGTGAAGCCGATGAGCAAGTGCAGGCCGAACTCTACCAACAGATCGGAAGATTACAGGTCGAGGTGGAGTGGCTCAAAAAAAAGTCGGGACTTTCCCGTTAGAGCAACGACGGCCATGGATCGAATCCAATCACGACGAGTTGAGCATCGTGGAGCAGTGCCGGTTGACCGGAGTGTCCCGATCGGGACTCTACTACGCACCGGTGGGCGAGAGCGCCGAGAACATCGCGCTGATGCGTCTGTTGGACGAGCAGTATACGCGAACCCCGTACTACGGGATTCGGCGGATGACCTGGTGGTTGGAGACGCAAGGTCGGCCGGTCAATGCGAAGCGGGTGCGGCGACTGCTCCGGCGAATGGGATTGGCAGCGATCTATCCCAAACCGCGGTTGTCGATGCCGGCCCCGGGACACCGGATTTACCCGTACCGGTTGCGCCATCTGGCGATTGTGCGTCCCGATCAGGTTTGGGCCACGGATATAACCTATATCCGGCTGCGGCAAGGATTCATCTATCTGGTGGCGATCATGGACTGGTTCAGCCGGTACGTGCTGGCCTGGGAAGTGTCCACGACGATGGACAGCGGGTTTTGCGTGTCGGCACTGGACTGGGCGCTGACCCAGGCGCGACCCGAGATTTTCAACTCGGATCAGGGCGCGCAGTTCACCAGCGATGTCTTCACGTGCCGGCTCGAAGACCGCGGCATCACGATCGGCATGGACGGCCGGGGCCGGGACCTGGACAACATCTTCGTCGAGCGCTTATGGCGAACGGTGAAGTACGAGGAAGTGTACCTGAAGGACTACTTGAGCGTTCCCGAGGCGATCTCCAACCTGAACCTCTATTTCAGGCATTACAATCGGGAACGCGGCCACGAAGCATTCGACTATCGGACACCCGAGGCCGTTTACTTTCAACGCCCGCCAAGGGCCTGTGGAAACTGACGCAGCTGTGGAAATCCGCACACGACGCGGATTCCCCCAGTTGCTTGAAAACAGCCTCGGAGACTCGGCTTTTTCTCAGTTGCCACAGGCTCGGCGCCGGGCTAAATATCAACCCATTTCAACGGCAGCGATCCACCTTAAGAACCGGGGTTTTCTGTCCGAAGAATGGGGAGCCCCTCAGTTGTCATCAGAGTCACAGACCCTCTGGATGGGGAATCGAAAACGATGCGTTTCAGTCTTACCGGATTCACCAACGCCACACAGAAGTTGTCTTGCGTAAACTGACAGATGTTCTCAACGGTCCCTGCGGTTCAAACGCGATAGGTTCACCCATCCATTCATTCCACAAGGAGAACCAACGATGACGCGTTATTTCCTCACGCCGTAGACAGACCCGTTCCCCATTCCCAGGTATTCAATCCGAAAACACAATGGCGCGGTGCGCCTGTAACAACATGGAGAAACAGATGGCACTATTACAACAAAGCATGGCGGCTAAACTTGAGAAGGACTTGACCAAGCGGGAATGGTTCGCAGGTCAGGCACTCGCCGGTATGGACGTGGACAAGGACGGCGGGACGGACGCATGGATGGAAATGATGGCGGAAACGTGTTTTCGTATCGCAGATGCCATGATTGCCAAGTCCGGAAATTCCTCAGAGTAGCCCGCGGCTAAAGGAGTAACACGATGTCCAAGTGGAAAACGCAATCGGAACGGTTAGACTACATTGATGGACGGCTGGCGGTGCTGGAACACGCCTTTCTGACGTTAACCGGTACTCTCGACAGAGACGCGCTCGGAGTCCTCATTCGTGAGCTTGAGGCTGTCCCTGTTGACGATATCGTCCTCGGCAGGTCGCCCCATTTCGCAGAAGGATTCAGAAAGCAGCTTTCTCTTACCCTCACTCAGGCTGGCCATGTACCGAAGAATTAGGCCGGGTTCGGCGTAGTTTGTTTCCATAGGACAACGCTCCTGTACTACAATGTGTGTACAGCAGCGGTGCTAGACTATGAGGCCCGGCGGCAACCGGGCCTTTTCCTTTGGGGATTATATACGATGATCGGTATCAGACACGATTGGGTTTCTGTACATGTGCAATGCATGGTCCACAATCTCTTTGAACGGCTAAAGATCGTTGTCCAGCAGGATTGTGAAAGTGCGGGCAAAAATGGTCTCACGCATGTTTATTTTACCGACCACCCGGAGGGCGGTGCCTTTAGAGTGGAGGCTGCTTGGGGGAGCAGGACATTCGTCACAGAGGGACGAACAGCGGTAATCGTTAAAGATGGTGAGGATACCGTTCTGAGTGGCAAACCACAGGTGAAGAACAAGGTGTGCGGGCTGGATGTTGACGGCGAGTTTTTGACCGTCTATGAATTCAGCGAACGTGCACTTGTTGGAGCGTTCTTTCAACCGAGGGACTAACACCTCCCCGCGCTCCCGAAGAAAGTCCGTTATCCGCGATCAAATCCTTATACCGAAGTCTGGCACCTTCCATACTCACAACAACCGACCGCATCTGATCCATCGTTCCAAGTTTGCGAATGTTATGACGGCCCGAGAACTCCGCCACGTATCTGGCCAGTTGCTTCTTGCTGAGCTTGTGGAACGTTCCCTTGTGCGCCCGCTTCAGCATGCTCCAGAAGCTTTCAATCCCATTCGTGTGTGCCTGATCCCGGACATACTCCCCGACCGAATGGCTTACGGATTCATGGGACTTCGCCACACCACGGTAGGCCGTGGCATCGTCAGTATAAACGGTGGCACCGGGGTCCACGTTCGAATGAATGAATCCCTGAAGAGTCTCGGCGTTTGTCTGCTCTACCACTGACGCCCGGATTTCGTTAGTCTCCCGGTCCTTCACACCGACCACGGCGGCCTTGCCAACGCCGCCCCGTCCGGCTTTCAACTTCTTGTTGTTGTGCTTGTTCTTCTCAAGTCCACCGATGTAAACCTCATCCACTTCCACGGGTCCGTAGAATGATTCCTGATCGGACACGGCCCATACCTTGCGGATTCTGTGAACAAGATGCCATGCTGATTTCTGAGTGATCTTCAACTCACGATGCATCTTCATGGATGCCACGCTCTTCAGGTTCGTAACGACAAGGTACATGGCATAGAGCCAATCCTGATAACCGAGGTTCGACGCTTCCATGAACGTTCCGGTCTTCACACTGAAATACTTGCCACAGCTACCGCGCTTCTTGCTCTTGCGGCACCGGTACGGCATGGTCGGATGTGCAGGCGTCTCCTTGATGTTGTCCGACCCACAGTGCGGGCACGCGATGCCATCGAACCAGCGATTCTGAACGAACCATTCTTCTGCGGATGCGTCATCGGGAAACATACGGAAGAATTCCTTGGTGGAAAGACCTTGTCTGAAGTGTTTGCCGGGTGCCTTGTTAGCCATTTCGTTTCTCCAACTTACAAGACAATATTACAGGATAGTAGCGTATTTTGCAAGGCTTTTTTAGGAATTTGTTATTCAGACTCATTGACACCCTAAAGACTGCATGATAACTTCACGATTCTAATTTCAATAGAACGCCTCAGGTTGCGTGTCTGAGGCACCCAGGGGAGGCCGAGTGCCTCCCCTTTTTATTCAAATGAAGACGGCCTGCATATTCATTGACGGCGAGAACCTAAGGCACTCTATCGTTGATCTATTTGATGGGGAGTTCCAACCTAGTGATTACTTGCCTCGGGACGCTCAATGGTCAGAATTCTTCAAATACTTGGTGCACCTCTCCCACACAGAACGTGGACTACGTACCTACTGGTACGTTGTAGGGGAAATAGACTTCTGGCCTTGGGGTTTATCTAGGACTATTAAGAATCGTGACTATAACAAGCTGAGTCTCGTTCTGTCGAAGGATCGCAAGTTTCCTAGCCGCATAAGAAATGAATCCGACCCTGAGAAACAAAACAGGGGTCTACTAGAATACGCGCAGAAGATCCTTAATCGCCAAAATCGAATGAAAACGAGATTCGATGGATGGCGTGTATTTCAGGACGGTATCGCAGGAAAGTTCGACTCCATAGAGTTTCGTCGGGCGGGTTCAATTCGATATGACTCCTTCAATGATCGCCTTGGCGCGGAGAAGGCTGTCGATGTAAACCTCGCTACCGATCTACTGGAGTTATCCGGCATTTACGATGTTGCCGTTATTGTATCCGGTGACCAAGATTACGTACCCGCAGTGCAAGCCGTTAAAGACAAAGGGAAGCACGTAGTTAACGTGTCGTTTCTAAAGAAGAATGGGCAGCTTCTCCCGGGTGGGGCTCGCCGCTTAAATCGTTGTTCGGATCGTCAAATAGAAATCCAATATCAGGCTATGAAAGAATTCATGGGCCTCGGTTGAAATTACTATTTCACCCAGTTCAGTAGACTCGGCCTTCTGATCTACGCACCACAGCAACAGGCTTCAAAGAAACCGTATGAGCGGCACGGACGCTGCGTTAAAGGACTGTCCCGATGCGAAATATAGATACGATGATTGAGTTGCTTAAGGAAATGGGTGCTGCCGTTGACGGACAAATTGCGATCTTTAAGACGGTGGACATGTCAGAGTCGGAAATGGCCCGCAACCATCACGCGGAACTTCTAATCGATGCCGGTCTGGCTACTTGGCAGTCGGAATCAATGATACGAATAACGAATAGTGGATACGATTTTCTCAACGCCATCAATCAAGACCCTTCGAAATACATCTCTAAGTGCAAAGAACTCATTAGTCAGGGAAAAGAACTGTTGGAAGTCGTCAAGACTGTAATGTCGATTGTCAATGCGGTTTAGGACGAATGTCGGAGATGCCTAAGAGTCTGCGCCAGCCACTAGAGTAGCGGGATTTCCTAGTTTAAGGTCGTGATGCGTAATTGGTTTAAATTCCCGATAGAACAAGACAGACTGAGCCAATTTCGGCAACTGGCTTTCTACCGTTCAAAGGATCTTCAGCCACGTCCGTAATACATGCGGCGAGCTCGGATGCTTTACGTCTCAAGTCTGAAGGTATCGAAGGGTAATCCCCGGCAACCATAACGAAATCGGCGCTTGTTGCCAACCTATTCTCATGACTGGCTAGTTTCCAATCGATGAGCAATCTATTGTGAAGCGATCCGCCGGAATACCACGCGGCAGCAATGGGTTCGTATGGTTGACGAACGGGCTCTGCTAAGCGGGCCAGCACCACAATGAAAATGACGATAACCGCACATCCGATCAGCAATGTACGGCGTAGGTGTTCTTGCACGGAATTTACCTCACAAAAAAAGGAAAATCCCGCGCTAGAGGGTGTCAAAAAACGTGGATTTTTGTGTAAAATCCTACGCGGCAATTCCATCCTCTAACGCAGGATGGGTCTGCTTATGTCTGCGGGAATCAGTATGACTTTGCAATGAACTGCACACAACAAAAATTGACGATTTTGGTGTGTCAATCCATCGGCAATAGCGGTGTCTCGTTATGCTTTGGCAGGGCGCGCTCAAGATTTCTCTTGAATGCATCCCAATTCGGCGATATGACGTTGAGAGGGCAACAGCGCATTCGCGTCTCTGGCACTGAGGTAAACTGAGCATACTTGCGGCAGTAATATGGCTCGATATCCGAATCCTTCACCGGCTGAAGGCGTTTGGAACCATACAGGAGTCGTCGACGCGATCAACTCGTTTGAAACAAACGGCTTAAGATTGTTCGAGGCAATAAAAGCTGGCATGTTGTCGACGCCCCGGTCCCTGCTTTCGGAGTACGTGAGCGGTCGTGACGGGGAATTCGCTACTATTGTATATAATTCCCCTAAAATGACCAGGACCTTGATATCTTCAGAGGCAGCCGCAAAGAGATGACCTTTCAACAAGTGGAGATCCTTATTGGCGGAAGACGATGAAATAGCTAGGAGTCTCTTCGTCGCGCCGCCAGGGATTTCGCCCGCAGCCTCGTCCCATACGCCATCGAAGAATCCGACCATGAAGACCTTTTTCACTACTCCGCATTCCGTTATTACTTACCATCACCAAGTTCGTCAAAGACTTCACCTAACGGCAGTTTCAGCTCTCTCAGATCTGAGTGAGACAGCCGTTGAACGATGCTGAGCGCAACCGACCGCAATACTTCATCAGGAGTCGGGGCAGTGGCTGCCATGCTGCGCGTGCCAACGTGACCATCGGAAATCTGTGACCCCTTTTTCGCGGGTGTCAGAATCTGGATAGAGACGCCCAATCCTTCGAGG
The DNA here is from genome assembly GCA_965263045.1 of Terriglobia bacterium. GTDB lineage: Bacteria > Acidobacteriota > Terriglobia > 20CM-2-55-15 > 20CM-2-55-15. Next base: position 11,626 of record CBDHGK010000017.1, on the reverse strand, counting down.
GACTTCTCTAGTTCCTGGAAGAGGCGCTCGCGTCGGAAAGACCTCCATTCCTCGCTGTGACCCTCCGAGGCAGCCCAGTCGATAAGGCGCTTCCACCAGACCTCTAGTTGAAGGATGTCGTCGACAGCCGCTCGTTTCTCCGTATCGAGTTTCTCCGCAAACTCCTCGGCTATCTTTCTGTGAACCTCTGCCGAGCAGGGCGGGAGCTGGACCCAAGGCGCTGACTCTGTTTCATCCTTCGCACTTCTTACGAGAAACTTTTTGGTCTGCGGATTGATGAAAAGTAGATAGTGCCCATTGGGGCTGACGAAAGTCTTCCATGCCTGTCGATCGAGAATCCACGGTTTGGGTGTATCTTCCGGTCCAGCCTCCCGGTCGAGCGCGTAAACTAAGTCCATGCCTTGCCTGCGGATCTCAGACAGTTCAGTAACATGGCCATCGATGAACTGGCGTAGGTTCAGGGCACTTGGGAATATCAGGGGAGCAGTGGGATCTCCCAATGCAGTTCGTAGCTCAGATCCCAGATGTGCACCAAGGATCTGCCCGTTGGGTCGTTTTCGGACTATTTCAAGGATTGCATTGGCAATTCGGCGTATGGACTCGGTATCGTTCATGGCTGCTCTCCTCTGCGCCTTTGGAAAGGGAGGGGGGGTATGTAAAATACTCCCCCCCGCGATTTCAAAGTTTTAGTCGCACAGAAGAATCGCCGAGGAGGCGCTGGGTCTATTTACCCTTCATCCGTCAATATAGCGAATGCGCCCTCGAAGCCAGCAGCGACTAAACGTTACCGGCCCTCACACGATACCTGCCCAGTTTGGGACCGCCAACTGGATGCTCGGTGCACATTGGCCCGCGGTCGAGCATAGGTCACCGATCGGCTTCTTTTTACCGCAGAGACGAGCTTAGTGTCAAGACATGAGTGTCAAGACATGACAGACCTGACATGACGAAGCTGTCCAACGTCAATAGAAATTCGCTCTCGTATGGCCTCATTTAAAAATGTTGCCGAGATTCGGGTAGTTGCCTCATCGAGAACGTTACCGAAAGAGTGTTCAAGTGGAAGGGATCTTCCCGTCGTCGAGGCTGGGAAGTGGGAAACTTGAAGAGTTCTTCGACGACGCGAATCGGTCGGGAGTTCCATTTTCGCTGATCGCTCACCATTCAATCGGACTTTCGGAGTGCTTGGTTGCCACCTCATTGAGGCCCTCGAGGCGAAAGGTCCGGTCCCACTGAACACCGGCGGCATCGGCCCTCAGCCGCAGGACATCCGGATTCCGGATTTGCATCATTTCCTCGAGACCGAAGCCGGAGTCGATCGAGTTCAGGAACAGGCTGATCACGTTACCGTGGGAGCAGACCGCGACTGTGCGTCCGGCATGTCTTTGGGCGGTATCTTCAATTGCGGCACGGATTCGCCGTTGCGCTTCGCCGGAATTTTCGCATCCCGGGAGGGCAAAGCCGAAGTCTTCCCATGACCGTGCCAGCACTTCGGAGAAATCCTTTCTTAATTCCAGTGTAATTCGACGTTCTCTCAGCCCGGCGTCGATGGCGATGTCGATGCCGGATGCCGAAGCGAAAGGCCCAATGGTATCGAGGCAGCGCGCGTATGGGCTCGATACGATGCGCTCGATGTGGAGTGAAGCGAGTAACTCGGGCAGGCGTCCGGCCTGCCGGCGCCCCAACTCGCTCAAAGGCCATTCGGGTTCGTCGAGCCTGTTTGTCGGATGGCCCTGCGCGTGCCGAATCAGATAGATCGTGGTTGTCGTGTCGCTCATTTGCGGTGGTTCAGTGCGCCTTCGTTTCGGTAGACTGTGGGTCTGATGTTACAACGATTTCGCCCGTTCCTCGTCAGCTTGCTTCTGTTTCCGCCGGTCGGTTCCGCCGCTTCGTCCCAAACGACGGGACGGACCGCGCGCGCGCATATTGTCGTCCTTTCCGAAGACATCGGCCCCCGCCTGGCGGGCTCGCCAGGTGAAAGCCGGGCCGCCGACTACATCGAAGGCTTGTTCGGGGAATTGGGTTACGCTCCAACACAGACTCGTTTTCCTTTCACCCCCCGATCTTCTCAACGTGGCGAAGGACTGGTATCGAGCAATGTCATGGCCGTCAAGGAAGGGAATTCCGCACTCGAGATCGTCGTGGGGGCGCACTACGATTCGGAAGTGCGCGGTCGCGGCGCGGGTGACAATGCATCCGGGGTCGCGGTGATGCTCGAAGTAGCGGCTGCGCTCCGCGACGTGCCCACCCCGTACACGATTCGATTTATCGCGTTCGGCGCCGAGGAACAAGGCTTGGCCGGTTCGCGCTACCACGTTGCCGGAATGTCACCCGAAGAGATCGAAAATACTGTGGCCATGATCAACCTCGACAGCCTGATTGCCGGTGAGATCGCATACGTCTACGGCGACTTCGGCGACGCGGGGACGCTAAGGGACTGGGTCCTTGCGCAGGCCGCGGAAGAGGGCCGGGAACTGCAGACCCAGCCGGGTGAGAATCCCGAGTACCCCGCGGGCACCACTTGCGATTGCTCCGACCACGCCCCGTTCGCGGAAGCGGGAATTCAATACGCCTACTTCGAGTCCACCAACTGGTCCCTCGGCGACAAGGACGGCTACGTCCAGGTGGACCCGCGGTACGGCGAGGACGGTTACATCTGGCACACGCCCTTCGATACGCTCGATTATATCGACCGTTCGTTTCCCGGACGTGCGGACCAGCGCCTGGAACTGTTTTCGACCCTGCTCTACCGGACGCTGACCGAATTCACGGCGCCCTGAACGGGCTCCCGGTACCGCCGGGGCGTGTTACATCACGCGGTCGTGGCCCCACGTATAACGCGCGGTAAGTTCGTATTCCTTGACCCCGTTCGACGTGGCGTCCTTGTCGTGGAGAATCTTCGCGGTGAAGACGACGCCGAGTTCCCGCAGCACCTGTTCGAGCACCCTGGAGCCATAGGTGAGTCCGGGAAACTCCATCGTGTCGCGGTTGATGTCGTACACCACGGTCTTTTCAGGCGAAATGACGACCTTGCGCAGCGTACGCAGTTTGTCGGCTTCGTGGCGCAGAAACTGGATCACGGCATGAGGGTCTTGGATGGAACCTTCGTAGATGAGCATTTCGGAGGAATTCTAGACAATTCCGAGTCGTGGCCGCAAGGGCATCCGGCCGCCTTTTCCTAAGTCTCGATCGCATTGGATACCGATTGAGGTGGATGTCGTTCCCATATTGTCTCCATCGGTATCCGGCAAATTTTATGTGAGAATCGGGGAACTATGACCAGTTCCATATTTCAGATTCTCATCCCAGCCATGGTCGGCTTTGCCGTCGTTCTTCAGGCGCAGTTCATGGGACGGATCGATCGCGGCGCCGGAACCCTGGAGGCCATCTTAGTTACCTACGGTGGCGGAGGCCTCCTGATCGTCCTGATCATGCTCGCCCGCCGGGGCGGCAACGTCGCGGCGCTTGCCGGTCTTCCGTGGTATGTGTTCGCCGCGGGGGTTTTCGGTCTGATCATTGTTGGCGGCATCAGTTTCTCTACGGGCCGTATTGGCCTGGTCGCGACATTTACCACAATAGTCGCCGCGCAGTTCATCACGAGCGCCGTCGTCGACCACTTCGGTCTGTTTGGAGCGACCGTTCGCACCATGAATGTTTCCCGCATCGTTGGAATCGGTGTGTTGTTGACCGGCGTGTGGTTGATCGTTCGACAATGATCCGATAATGATCGGGTTTGGGTATATTCTTTGAGGCATGGCAACCTTTCCGCTGCCGCAATGCCGGATGCGTCGGCGGAAGTGAACCCGGCAGGGGTACCTGCTGCGTCTATTCGATGGCTGTTTCCGGTGGAGTTGAATCAATGAGCAACGTGGTATATGTGTCCGAAGTAAAACTCACCAGAGACAAGGGTCCCTTGAGAACGGCCACGATCCCGGCGGAGTCCCAGCCGGTCAAGTTTGGCGTTCACGGGGCGATTGCCGCGCACTATGGCGTCGATCCATCCAGGTTGGCGGAAGTCCACGCGACGACTCTCGACTATGTGGTCGCTGCCGCCGGCGGTTGAATGGTGGGAACCTTTGGAGGCGCGCTGGATGCGCGTCATATCGATGCTTCAGCCGGAAAGCTTGCCGCGGATGTCAGAGGCGAGGTCGAATCCGATAACGGTACGCTGGTCATTAAACGAATTCACGTTGCCCTGCGGTTGAAAGGCGCGAAGGGGCAGGCTGACGTTGTGGAACGGGTTCATGGCGTTTATGCTGCCAAATGTCCCGTTTTCCGAAGCCTTGAAGGCGCGATCGAGATCACGTCGTCGTTTGAGTTGTTGGACTGACAACTGAAGAGGTATTCATGAAGAGACTTGAACTCCGAACCGCTTCACTTCTGATTGGTGTCCTTGCAGCCTCGGCCGGCGCCAGCACCGCAACACGTGAAGACGTGACGCTGACGACCGATGGCGGTCTGCGGTTCACAATGGCTGTCATAAAACCCGAGATCTGGACGCCGAACTCCGCGTTGCCCGTGATCTTCGCATTGCCCCCCGGTGCGGGCGACATGAACATGGTCAACGCCTTCTTGCGGAACTACTGGCTGGAAGAGGCGGACCGGCGTGGATACATCATCGTTTCTCCGGCAGTGGTCGGCCGGAATCTGGAAACGACCGCGGGCGACGTGCTGGACACGGCTTTTGCCTGGATGGACCGGAACCTCAGCTATGACTCCGGACGCATGGCCCTGGTGGGACAGTCCAACGGAGGATTGGGCGCCTTCCATGCGGCGCGCGCTCGACCCGAACTGTTCACGTCCATGGTCGTGATGCCGGGTGGATACAGGGGACAGGGAAGTCTCGACATGCTGGCCGGAAAACCGATTCTGCTCGCGGTGGGCGAGCGCGACGCCAGCTGGGTCGAATTGAGCCACGATACGCGCGACCTGCTGCGTCTGGCGGGCGCCGAACCCCGGGTCGATATCGTCCCCGGCGCCGGACATGTGTTCCCGTATTCTCCCGAGATCCTCTTTGACTGGATCGAGCAGGCGTTTCCGGAATAAGGAAAGGCCCTGAACGCCGCACGACTCAATTGTTCCGGACGATTCCAGGACAAATGTGCGGTGCGGGCTGGGGCGGTCGGTCAATTTTCGAGAGGAAGGTAAACGTTTCCAATGATCTGGCTTGTTGTCATCTTTTCAGCATGTGCGGTCGCCATCATCGTCTACACGTTCAGGATTGGCAGCAATCTCCAACAGACCGATCGGCGGATCGCGGAACTGCGGGAGCGGATCGATCCCGACGACCTGCGCCCCTGAATCTTGCCCGGTTTGGAATACTACATTCCGATCGTGGCCGCTTTCCTGGGTGGCATGATGAACGCCATCGCGGGTGGCGGTTCCTTCTTCACGTTTCCGGCCCTGGTTTATGCCGGAGTGCCGGCGCTCAACGCCAACGCGTCGAGCTCGATCGTGTTGTTCCCATCGGTACTGGCCAGCGCATGGGCCTACCGGCATGAACTTCAGAATTTCGGCGGGGTTCGTGTGCGGTCCATGTGGGGCGTCAGCATTCTCGGAGGGGCATCGGGGGCCCTGCTGCTGCTCTCGACCCGGGAAGAGACCTTCGACCTGATCATCCCGTGGCTGCTCCTGGTTTCAACGATAGTGTTTGCGTTTGGCCGGCGGTGGGCACCGTTGGCGAAGCAGGCCGGGGGGCATCATCGGGTGGCGCTGCTGCTCGCCCAATTCATGGTTGCCGTCTACGGCGGGTATTTCGGCGGGGCCGTGGGGTTGGTCATGCTTGCCGTATGGAGCCTGTTCGGTGCGACCGATATTCGGGCGATGACGGCTGGAAGAACTTTGTTTGGGGGGTCGCTGAACGCCGCCGCCGTTGTCCTGTTTATCGCGGCGGGGGCCATCTGGTGGACCGAGGCGCTGCCGATGATGTTCGCGGCCATGGCGGGCGGGTACTTCGGGGCGAGGCTCTTCCTTCGGATGAACCCGGTGATTGCGCGTGCCATCGTTATCGCAGTCAGCGTGGCGGTTACGGCTGCGTTCTTCATGCGCTCGTAAAGCGTGTTTACTTTGCAAATCAAAAAATCTATAACGTGAGCATGATCGTTCTCGCCCGGAACCACTCCCACCCGGGAATTTTCAACTGGCTCGGAAACACCGGTCCCCACGATGCCGTTGCTTTGGCCGTTTCGCTCGAGAATTCGGCGTTGGCCGTTCGACAGCACGTGTTTTCGCTCGAATCGAAGAATCTGTGACAGCGCTTGCCGCGATCGATATCGGTACCAACGCCATTCGCCTGGTCATCGGCGAAGTCGATGCGAATCTGGAAACCCGGATCGTTCAGAGCGTCAGGGAACCGGTGCGGTTGGGACAGGAAGTCTTTGCGGAAGGGGGAATCAGCGAAGAAACGATCGGCCGCGCCGTCGAGGCGTTCCGGAAGTTCAAAGCCCTGATCGACGAACACGGGGCGGCTGAGGTCAAGGCTGTCGCGACCAGCGCCGTCCGTGAGGCCTTCAACAAAGAGATCTTTGTCGACCGGGTCCTTCAGGCTTCGGGGATCGAAATTGAAGTCATCGCCGCGCAGGAAGAAGCCCGTTTGATCCATCTTGCCGTCGCCAAGATCGTCGATTTCGAGGATCGCCTGGCCATGCTGATCGACATCGGCGGAGGCAGTGTCGAGGTCACGATCGCGACGCAAAACAACATTCTCCTCACCGAAAGCTACAAGATGGGCAGCGTCCGGTTGTTGCAGATCCTCGACGAACATGCGCTCGGAGAGGAGCGGTTCAATCGAATGGTCGTGGAGTACGTGGATGCGTCGCACCGGCGAATGAAGAAGGAAATCGGAAAGCAGAAGATCCAGATGTGTATCGGCACCGGGGGCAGCATCGAAAGCATGGGAGAACTCCGCCAACGGTTCTACCAGAAGAACACGGGAGGAAAGATCGCGGCCGACGAGTTGTGCGAACTCGTCGCTCGCCTCAGTGCGACAACCACCGAGCAACGAATCGAGAATCTCAAGCTTCGGCCCGATCGCGCGGACGTGATCGTGCCTGCCGCTATCGTGTTGAAGGCGATGGTCGAGCGCACGGGTGTGGCCGAAGTGCATATCCCGGGCGTTGGACTCAAGGATGGCGTCCTGCTCGACATGGCCCGGAAGATGTTTGCCGGCCCGACTCTGCCCGAGGATCAGATCGTTTCATCCGCACTTCAATTAGGCCGCAAGTTCGCGTTCGACGAAGAACACGCTCTGGCAGTGGCAGACTTTGCGACCCAGATATTCGATCAAACCGTGGTGTTCCACAACCTCGGGCCCGAGAACCGGTTGTTGTTGCGTGTCGCGGCGTTACTGCACGACATTGGATATTTCTTGAATGCGTCCGGGCATCACAAACATGCATATTATCTGCTGACCGCCACGCCCATGGTTGGACTCAATCCAGGACAGGTGGCGATCGTGGCCAACGTCGCCCGATACCACCGGAAATCTTTTCCGAAGACGCAACATGAACCGTATAGAATGTTGCCATCGGAAGATCGGGTCATCGTTTCCAAACTCGCCGGAATTCTTCGTTTGGCGGACGCGTTGGACTACGAGCACGGAGGCAAGGTACACGAAATCAAGGTAAACGCCGGAAAACGGAACGTAACGGTCAAACTGAAGGGAGACGGAGATCTGCTGCTCGAAAAATGGGCGCTGGCGAAGAAAGCGCCTCTTTTCGAGAGTGTGCTGCCAGCCAGGGTCAAACTCGATTCATGACTGCAAAAAGCCCCATTACAGGAAAACTGATCGCGGTGGAAGGCCTCGACGGTTCGGGGAAGTCCACGCAAATCTACCTGCTCAAGAGATGGCTCGAACTGCGCGGGTACAAGGTCTTCTTCACCGAGTGGAACTCGTCGACCATCGTGCGGCAGGCGACACGCAAGGGAAAGAAGCGGCAGTTGCTGACACCCACGACTTTCTCGCTGATCCACTGTACGGATTTCGTGGATCGTTACGATCGCACGATCCTGCCTCTCCTGAACGCGGGGGCGATCGTGCTGGCTGATCGCTACATCTACACGGCATTCGCTCGGGACGCGGTTCGCGGATGCAACCGCGACTGGTTGCGATCGCTGTACAGCTATGCTCGCCGACCCGACCTGACCTTCTATTTCAAGGTTCCGCTCGACGTGGCTCTCGGCCGGATACTCGAAGGACGCCCGCAACTGAAATATCACGAAGCCGGCATGGACCTCAATCTCTCGACGGACCCCTACGAGAGCTTCCGACTGTTCCAGGGCATGATTCAGGAAGAGTACGAACGCCTGACCGGCGAATTTAACTTCGTGGTCGTCGACGCCACCGCGGCGCCTGAACAGCAACAGATGGACGTGCGGCGAATCGTGGAAGAGCGGATCGAACTCGGCAACTATCGTTGGCGCATTTCAGCCCCTTATGCGGCGGCTCTGGATTTCAGGTACTGGAACGCCCGGGACATGCAAAGCAAGCAGGACGACAGAAAGGCCTGAGGGCCGAAAGAAGGAGAACTCGTACGATGCCTCGCGGCTTCTACAGAAACGGATTGCCGGGTACCGGCGCGGAAGAACTGCGGGGAAAGTTGATTGTCGTCGAAGGCGCCGACGGGTCCGGACGCTCCACGCAGGTCCAGATGTTGCGCGACGCCCTTGAACGCGCGGGTCATGCCACGGTCGACGTGGGGCTCAAGAGGTCTCGCCTGGTCGGCCGTGAACTCGATGGCGCAATGCAAGGGAACATCCTCAGTCCCCGCACTCTGACACTTTTCTATGCGACTGACTTTGCCGACCAACTGGAAAACCGTATCGTGCCTGCTCTCAAGGCCGGCTTCGTGGTGCTGGCGGACCGTTATATCTACACGTTGATGGCCCGCGCCCTGGTTCGGGGGGCACAGCGGGAGTGGTTGCGAGAGGTATACGGCATCGCCCTCGTTCCGGATGCGGTATTCTACCTGGGTGTGACGCCCCGTTTGCTTGCCGAACGGAACCTCCGGCGCAACTCGGTCCTGGACTACTGGGAAGCCGGCATGGACATCCGGCGGTCGGGAGGCATGTACGAGAACTTCATTCGTTATCAAAGGCTGATCCAGCGGGAGTTTCGCGCGATGGAATCGCTTTACGACTTCGAGACGGTGAACGGCAACCGGGCTCCGAACACGATTTTTCGGGAACTTATTGGAAAAATCGAGCTTCTGCTCAAGTAGGACATTCTCAAATCGATTCAAACCGGTGAGGAGGAAACCGTTGGTCACAAAGACACCGCCATCGACCGGACCGAGGACAGCCACCCAGGGCATCGTCATCAATGAGAAACTTCCGCTTTCCACCGAGGACGGGAAGAAGGCTTTCGCCGCGCTTCAAAAGGATCTGATATGCCGTCTCGAACACCTGAGGGTCGAAGCCAACCAGGTGTGCGAGGCGTATCTGGCGAATCTGGATGGCGAAATCAACACCCTCATCGACTTCCTTGAAGGCACTTCCGAAGTCCGCACGCCGGCCGACCTCAAAGCCGCAACGATGAAGACCTGGTCGGCGGCACTCGAGGGTGTGGGCCTCAAACCGGCGAAAGGGCGGCGAAAAGACCTCCGGCGCGTCGACGAGACGATCAAGGCGTTGATGAAGAGCGCGTTCGAATAGGACATCGATCCCCGCCAGGAAAGCTCATGAACCTGGACCTGTCAAGGCTCAAGAGTCTACTCGAAACGAACCACGCCGGGATGTTGCTGGAGGGATTCGACAAACGGCGCCGAACCTTCGAACGCCGCATGAAAAAGGCGCAGCTCAAGCCGTCGGAAAAGGCGGTCCACGAGGTCCGAATCGCCGCCAGGCGACTGATCTCGCTTCTTGCCGTCATCGAACACATCGTCGGTTCGCGGCGGATCAAGCGCGCCCGATCCAGGATAAAGGAACAACTCGACGGGCTCGGCGCCATGCGGGACGTCCAGGTGCAGAAGGTTTACACGAGAGCCCTCCTGATGGATTTTCCGCAACTGGTATCGTTCCACAAGTACCTTTGCGCCACAGAGCGCCGCCTTCGCCGCCGCGCACGCATGCAACTGCGCCGGTTCAACCTGAAAGCGCTGATTCGCGAAACGAATCGCGTTCTCGAACACTTTGTCGCTTCGATCGATCCCGATGACGACCGCATCGGCCGGCAGACCGGCGCCTCCCTGAACGATGCGTTCAGTCGAGTTCTGGTTCTCCGGGCGCGAATCGATCCGGACTTGCCGCGCTCGATTCACCGTACCCGGCTCGCCTTCAAGAAATTCCGCTACACGGCTGAGATTGCCGCGCCGCAGTTTGAGGAATTCACCGACGGTCGGCTCCAGGCGATGCACGATTTTCAGGATCGTATGGGCACGATCCAGGACCTGAACTCGTTGCTGGACGCTATGATGGACTTCCGTCGCCGCTCGGGCCGAACCTCGCTGTTGGTCGTTGAAAACGAACTCCGCCGCCGGCGACGTCATTTTGTCGACGAATTCGTCAAGTCGACGGACGAAATCCGCTTCTTCCTGTCGAACACCCCGGCGGCGCCGCGTGAATCGCTCGTCAGTGGCGGCTGAGCATGGAAGTCTACGTCCTTCGACATGCGATCGCAGTCGAACGCGGTCACCCGGACTACTCCGGAAACGATTCGGCCCGTCCGCTTACCGCGAAAGGAATCGGGAAGATGCGGCGCGGCGCCGAAGGCATTCGAGCGTTGGGGCTCGACTTCGACCTGATCCTTTCCAGCCCCTACCGGCGAGCCAGAGAAACGGCGGAGATCGTGGCGGACGCGATCGACCAACGGGGCCGCCTGGAAATGTTTGCGGGGCTGGCAGCCGAGGTCCCCGCCACGGCAGCGATCCGGGAAGTGTCTGCCCGGGTTGCGGGTGCGGATTCGGTATTGCTCGTGGGCCACGAGCCCCAGTTGTCTGAAATCGCGTCGATTCTTCTTGCGGGCAACTCCAGCGTCGATTTCGTCCTGAAGAAAGCGGGTATGTACAAGCTTGAATGTTCGTCGCTCTCGCCGGGAACCGCTGCTATGGAATGGTGGCTTACCCCAAGACAGTTGCGGCGGCTCGGCGGCTGAACTCTTATCTCTGGAAAACAAAATGCTGGCAACACGAGGTTATGCGACCGAAGGCCCGAAATCCGAACTGGCGCCGTTCCATTTCGAACGCCGCGAGCCCGGACCCGACGACATCCTGATCGAGATTCTCTACTGTGGCATTTGTCATACCGACATCCACCAGGCGCGCGACGAGTGGAACATGTCCATGTATCCGATGGTCCCGGGGCACGAAATCGTCGGCCGCGCCGCAAGGGTGGGTTCCAATGTCAGGAACTTCAAGGTTGGCGACACCGTCGGCGTCGGCTGCTTCGTGGATTCGTGCCGGGACTGTCCGGATTGCGATGGCGGTGAAGAACAGTTCTGCGAGAAGGGGCGCGTGATGACCTATAACGGCCTCGAGCGGGACCGCAGTACGCCTACATTCGGCGGCTACTCGTCACAAATCGTCGTGGATCGGAACTACGTTCTCAGAATCCCGGAAAATCTGGATCCCGCAGCCGCCGCGCCGCTGTTGTGTGCGGGGCGTCACCACGTATTCGCCCTTGAAGCGCTTTGGTG
>CBDHGK010000016.1:0-85161 GCA_965263045.1 Terriglobia bacterium | reverse complement strand
CCTGCTTGATCGCCAGAATATCCTCGTTGGTGATCTTGAACTCGATCTCCATGGCGAATGGTTCGCCGGTCGCGGGGTCGTACAGCGCCTCGAAGTGGTCATGGATCGCGGTGAGGTGATCGCGCAACTGTGTCAGTTGGGCGTTGCTCATCAGGAGTTGCCCCAACGGCACCTGGTTCGAGATCGCAAGTACCCTGTATGTTCCATCCTTGTATATCAGGATTTCCTCTGGCACCGAGTGGGCTTCGGGGTTGGTAACCAGATCCTCACCCACCTGGGTGTTAACGTAGTACCAGTCGTCATTGCCGTAGAGCGGGTCGGTCGGGTCAAAGCTGACGGCCACCCCGTTGGCCAACTCGTCTTTGTAGTTGGGATGGACCAGCACCCCCATTGCCGTGGCCAGATGATCGATGCGATAAAACTCGCGCTCGGTGAAGGCCCGGAAGGTCCACAGGCTGGCAAACACCCCCTTGAGGGACTTGTCGATGCCGTCCTCCACCGTCTCATCGGGATTCTGGGTCTTGGAGTCGTACAGCCCCGCCCCGTTAAAGCCCGGCAGGTCTTCGTTGTTCGTGCTTGACCGGTAGCGCAGTGATTGCCCCTCCGGATACGTGGCGTGCATGGTGGTCAGGTCGTCGACTATCCACCGGGGCGAGTCCGCGTCCTCGATATCGTCGCGCAGATCGTCGAGCATGTCGTCCTGGACCTCGAAGTCCGTCTGGAAGTCGGGGTCAGCCAGCATGGTTTCAATGCGGGTATAGAAATCGTGGACCTTCATGAACTCGTCGTAGAAATAAAACGGGATCGCAAACCCGCCGGGAACCGTTCCCGCTGGAAACCTCAGCGTCCCCAGCACAGCCACGTTGGCCGCCTTGACGCCGAACGCGGTCCAGTCCTCGAAACCGATCTGACTGAGGGGTTTGATCCCCGTGACCGCGAGATCGCGTTCCGGTGTCTGGGGCTGAGCGGGCCGAGCCGCCTCGTAGTGGGCATCGACTTCCGCCTTGGTGGCCGTGTGCAGTTCCCAGCCGTCGTCGGTCACCTCGTAACGAACGAAGCCATCTATCAGGGGCGCGATGGCAGGGTCGTCGCGGGCGTCGCGGATGAAGGCGTTGGGAATGCCGTCCTGGATGGCCCGCAGGTTGACGTGCGAAAGCGGCGTCTGGGGTACGGTGCTGATGATACCGGCGACACGGGGCAGTTCGTTGGGCAGCGCCTCGTAGAGCGCGATGTCACGCGCGTGGGGCCGCTCGTCCGAGGCCAGGACCCGCAGTCGGCCATACCCTTCCCCTGGGTTCAATGCCAGGAAGTCGGTGCCGGAGACGATGTCACTATCGAACAGAAGAGGGATCCGGGAGTCCTTGAATAGAGTTAACTCGTCCTGATAATTCAGAATGTCGTAGCCTGGAAAATATAGAGCCAGGTTGTCCTCGAGCAGCGGCATGCTGGCGGCGATTACCGTATGAATGCGTGTCGCATGGGCGAAGGAGTTGCCGACCGAGAGGCCTTCCCATGCGTTCTCGTAGTAGTAGACGCCGGGCCTACCATCGGGGGTGACCAGCGCCGGGTCATAAATGACGCTCCCTCGGAACCTCGCGACCTGTGTCAACCCAATTGCGCCTGTGAAGTCTCCATGGCTGTTATACAGGTTGGAGTTCTGAAAGTAGACACGCGGTCGGTCGGTGTCCACGTCGAACACAAGGTACTTGAGAAATAACCTTTCGTCGGAGTCCGCGTACGCATACGTCTCGAATGTGGCCCGATCGGGAAGGGCCACGGCGCCGTCGTTCAGTGGAACGTCGGCGGCAGGGTTGACTGGGTTCATGGCCCCCAGATCATTGAGTTCGGTGATGTCGTCGACACAGTCGCCGTCCACGTCAGCCGGGTCCGCGATGAGGTACTTCTCCACCCGGTAGCGCTCCTTGGGCAGCGCCTCCACATTCTCGGCCAGGGTCGTAGTGGCCGATTCACCCAACTTCACCAGGACAGGCAGTTCCACCTCCGCGCCGTCCACATCGTGCTTCACATAGAGCACAAAGTAGTCGTCAGTGGTCGACTCGACGACGATGGGCACGGCGTCCACCTCTACCGCTGTCGGCGTCGGGTTGAAGCCGCCTCCCGAACACGGTTCCAATTGGGCGTTACCCGCCGCCTGTATCGGCATCGGGGCGGCCAGTAGCGCGGCCAGCGCAAGCAGTAGAACTGCGCTCAACGGACTGGCAAAAGACGTCAGTCGGCGGGCTGCGCTCCCGAAACGTCGGGCAGGAACAGGCTTCAGTTCCCGGAATTCAGAGGGTTGTTGGGGGGGACAGCGCCACTGCGCGCAATGCGCAGTCATGACTTGCGCGATCGCCTGTGTGCCGGCGCTGAACACGAACACGTGCGCCAGCAGGAACGCGACTGCGTCCGCGATGGCGGCGAATACCCGGGCCGCGAATGCTCCCAGGTAAGTCCTGATCAAGGCGTCCTCCTATAACGCAAGCGCCGCAGCTCCTGTCTGGGGTTGCTGGCTTATTGCTCCGCCCGTCCCCATGGACCCACCGTGATTGAAAGTTGCCTGCGCCCCATCGGGACTCCGAACTGTGGCAGCGGCCGGTGGTGGCAGAGAGGTCCACCCCTGAGGGGCTTCGTGCCGTTAACCGTCAAAGGCTAGTCCTTTCAATACCTGCCAGTCGCTACCAGGATTGGTAGGTTTTGATGAAAGATTGTCCAAATCGGCATGTTTTGAAGAAATGGGGGTAGATCTTGGAAGAAAAAGAAAGCGGCAAGTATCCGGACTGCCCAACGAACTCGGCCATCGACAGTACCCACCGCACCAGAACCCCTGGGCCGAGGACCAGGAAGCGATGGTGATGGAAGCGGGGCCAGGAACTCAATATTGAGCGGGCGGGATCACGGGAGCGGATTAACGAAGCGAGTTCTGAAACGCAGCACTTCGAAGCTGCCGAAAACGGAGACGAACGCGAGATGGCGCGGTTTGAAGGCCGGGAGTGCATATCGGGCCGCACAACGTAGCGCGGGCCGAGCGCGGCGAGGACCTGGACAGAGTTACGGAAGCGGGGGACGTCGATGCGCGCAGAGGTGTCCAGTGGATTGAGGCGGCGTTGGAGTTCGTGGACCAGAAAATTCGCGAACTCACTGAGCGGATCTCCGATCGGGTGAGGGAAGGGTTGAACCGGCCCGGCCCTGAGCCTGAGCCCGGAGGTGGTTTCGATAGGAGTCGATGAGCATGGCCGACGCAATGGATCGAATACGAGCCGCCGAGGAGAATTCCATCTCCGCCCCGATCCGTGCAACAACGGTATTCCAGATCAGGTCCGAATCAGAACGGGAAGGCTATACTGACAAGAGGAGCTAAGAATTGATCGGAATCATTGTCGCGGCCATTGCCCTTGCAGGCATCATCGTTACCGGACAATGGGCACTGCGGCGGGATATTGCCGCCTTGGGCGAGCGCGTGGGTAAGGTGGAGTTAGGCTTGGTTGATCGCATCGGCAAGTTGGAAACAAGCCTTGTCGAGCGCATAGCCAGACTTGAGGTGGCGACGGAAGGATTCATCAAGCCGCAATCCACGCCGCAGTGAAACGCCACTTCATGCCGGCCAGACACCTCTTGGATGTTACGTTGCGTAGAGCATTCTTCATTGTAGTGGCTGCACTGACACTCTGTGTCTGTGCAGCCGTTCCATCTTCTTCCAGCGTCCTTGCCGTCAGCCTGGAACAACTATCCACATCGTCTCAGCTTATTTTTGAAGGCGAAGTCGTCGGGAAGACCTCGGAGTTCAACGCCAACCAAACGAGCATTCACACCTACGTTACGTTTCGAATGGTGGACGTGGTCAAAGGAACCTACAACGAACCCGAGATCACGCTCCGGTTCCTGGGAGGCACGGTCGGGGAAATCGGCCTGAATGTTTCCGACTCAACGCTGCCCGAACTCGGGGAGACGGGCATCTACTTCGTAGAATCCCTGGAACGTTTTCAGGTCAATCCACTCTACGGCATGGATCAAGGGCACTTTTTGGTCCTCGAATCCAATGGCCAACGCATCATGGCCACTCGGAATAGACGAGTGATTACCGGCTTGCTTTCCGATGATCAGCCATCCGTCGAAGGGCTGAGCAATGGGATCGCGCGCGGCCTGTCCGTCAATGAAGCCGGAGCGTCGCCTTCCGGAGTAACGGTGTTCCAGTTCAGGCAAACGATCCGTCAATACTCTAGCCAACTACCTTGAGAAAACCGTCCGTCTTTCTGGTATCGCTGGTGTTGAGTGTGGCCGTCATCTTTGCGACGTCGGTCAAGGCCTATGTCCTCCAGGACCACAGATGGCCTACCGCGACGATGACCTTTAACGTGGACATACCCGGTGCCGATGGTTTGTGGAATACGGCCTTCGAGCAGGCGATGGGCCGTTGGAATGCTTCAACGATTTTCGACTTCAGGATACGCCACGACACCTACGAGAACCCTTGCGACGGCGGCGATGCCGAGAGCGGAGTTGGGTTCGCCGCCGACCTTTGCGGCGAGGAAGATTTTGGTGACAATACCTTGGCGGTCCATCAGGGCTGGTACAGGGGAGAATATCGCACAGAGTCAAACATCATCTTCAACGATGAATATTCCTGGAACGTCTACGATGGACCGTATCAGACAGGTAGCCGGACAGGGATAGTGGAGTTCCGCCGTGTCGCCGTACACGAACTCGGCCATGCGCTTGGCCTGAACCACGAGGACGATGTCCCTGCCATCATGGTCACATCCATTTCCCGCGGTGACACCATCGTAGCGCCCCAAGCCGATGATATTGCGGGCGTCGACGCGCTCTACGGCACAGGCACATCGCGCGCACCGAGGACTCCAGTCCTGACCTCCCCAAGCAATCATGCCCGGGATGTCTCCCTGACACCCACTCTCAGTTGGCGTAGGACCACGAACGCGGATTCCTACGATGTCTACTTCGGCACATCCAGCAACCCCAGCTTCATCCGCAACACCACGAGAACCAGCTACAGTCCGTCGAGACTTGCCCCGAACACTACATACTACTGGTCTATCCGAGCAAAGAATTCTGATGGAACAGCTCGCTCGGCGACTTACCGATTCACGACCATTCTTCCAGCGCCTCCAAATGATCGGTTTTCGCGGGCAACGCGGATCACAGGGCGATCGGGCCGTGCGACTGGCAGCAATGTGGGCGCAACGGACGAGAACGGTGAATCAGGACGAGGAACCAAATCGGTATGGTGGCGTTGGCAAGCCCCGGACAATGGGAGGCTGACTCTGGGCACGATCGGGAGCAACTTTGATACTATGCTCGGCGTCTATACCGGAATACGTGTCTCGTCGCTTCAATCAATGGCCGAGAATGACGACGCCAACGGTCAGCAGAGCCGTGTGATGCTGGACGTGACTGCGGGAACGACCTATCAATTCCGGGTCGCTGGCTATGACGGCGGCACTGGCCAGATCGTTCTGAACTGGAACCTACAGGAGCCGCAGATCACGTTCGAGCACCAGTACGTGTTCCCACAATTCGTCTTCGGCGGGGGATGGGCATCCACCCTGACCGTGCAGGCCCTTGGGGACGGACCAACCACCTGTAGGCTCACCGCCGGGGGGCGTGTCCTTCCTACGTGGCGGGATATATCGTCTGGACAAGAGGCCATGCTGAACCTAGATGAATGGCACTTCCAGGTCCTGAAGACAGGGAATACGGGCTCACTCTCTTCTGGGATGGCCATGCTGGAATGCAACAAGGAAGTGTGGACGCATGTGCTCTTCTCGTTGGCTTCTGGCGGGCCCACGATCTCAGAAGCCCTCGTTGAGCCGGCTGAACCGGACAGATGGGTGGTTTTCGTTGCAGATCACCGTGGAGGCTCTAGGTTTGGCGTGGCGGTGGCAAACCCGTCTGATCAGGCAATTGAAGTGAAGGTTTCGGTTACTGGGCTGGCAGAGGGTGATGAAAAGGAAGTCGAAGTAAGCATACCGCCCCACGAGTCCAAGGCGTTCTTCCTGGACGAGCTGTATGACATTCCGAAGGATCACCTCGGGGGGGTCTCTTTGTGGAGCGATGCCGGACGATTACTCTATGTGATCGGCCTGCGGTTCACCGGCCAGGTGTTCACCACTATCCCGGCTTGGTAAACGGATCCGAAGAATTAAGCCGCTCTCCCGACCCAGAAGGAACTGAACCCCGCGACCATCCTATCGAAAACCCGGATAGCCGCCGCACTGCCGTTGAACGGCGTCCAGACGGTCTGAAAGATTCATCGGCGCTACCCGATGTCAGGCCCGTTCCGCCCCCTCTCAATATTGAGTTCCTGGACGCGCTCAATACCGAGGTCCCGGCCCTGGCGGTCGAGGGATAGGCCCTGCTACTGCCGATCCGGTTCACCGCCCGCGCCGGACAACTCGGGCCGGGGTCCAAACATTATTGACGCAAGGCCTCACGCAAAGCCTCAAGGGCCCCTATAATCCTCGGATCAACGTCTATCTGCATGTCATTCCCAAAGTTTTCCGCTTCTCCAATTTTGCCTAATTCTGCTTGAGCTTGGGCTGCCGTAGTGTAGGGCAAAATGGATGTTGCTCTACTGAGTGTACTGGTGCTGAGACTCGTCCTCACTCCTGTCATGGGGTAGCAGCTGGAAAACGACGAGCTACTTAATTGTTCAAAGTAGCATCCAGATACTGTAGTGGGGCTGGCCAGGTTGAAGACATAGAGTCCTTCGACGTCGTCGACTTCGTCGTCTTCAGCAGCCTTAAGCGATGCATAGCTATCCAAGTCACGACTGTAGAACACCACAGCGCCCTTGCCGTCGTCTTGTATCCCTCCGATAGCCCACTCGCCAGGTGCGTCATCATCTTCAATGAGGATGTTCAGCACGAAAGTTTCTGTAATTGCGGCACCATTTTTAGTGTATGTGAACCGCCACGTTCCACGGAACCGCTCAATGCTGGCTCGGCTCCATGGATCTCCAGTAGCGGTAGGCGGGGTTGGCTGAGTAGTCGATACCGGAGTGGTGGAGAGAACGGTGGGTGGCAGAGTCGTAAAGACGACTCCGGCGAATTGCAGCCCAATGACGGAGACTTGCTGATCACATGA
Organism: Terriglobia bacterium; assembly: GCA_965263045.1. GTDB lineage: Bacteria > Acidobacteriota > Terriglobia > 20CM-2-55-15 > 20CM-2-55-15. The sequence continues at coordinate 78,060 of CBDHGK010000016.1, read as the reverse complement.
AATTGTCGCTGATCCACTGGCGAAGCCGGGCGGTATTTGAATGATTTCGGAAAGAAATCTCGCGACGTTGGACTTCGAAAGAACGAAAATCGTTTCATCACCCAGATTCATACGATCAATGTCTTCAAGGACAACATCACAGGAGGTTCTCGTGTTCGTATCGTTTGCGATCGCGATTCCGAGCGAGGCATCTGCCGTCAGGACGGTAAACTGGAATACCCCTCCAGCCTGTGAGCTGAAGACCGTGGCCAGCCCTGTGATCCCACCAGATTGGCCTACCGACGCATAGAGAACCTGCCCAACGACAGAAGCGGTGCAATCGAGAGTCGCATATCCGGAGGCCAATGCCGATTCGTTCTTGGTGGACCAAGCCAAATAACCCCCGTTCCCGGGCAAAGAGAATGTTGCGGTCGAACCGGACGCCGTGATGCCGCTAACCTCAGAGAACCTGTCCACGGTCAGGCCGTGCAATTCGAACGTGCAGAAGCTCGATGACTGCGCGACGTTCGTGACGAGCAGGAAAGATTGCCACCCGCCACCATCCGCCAGCTGCGGAAAGACATGGAATCGCTTTGCCGTTTCGTCGGACTGAGCGATAGCGGGCAGTGCGCACGCCATTGCCAGCAGTAGTGTGACGAGTATCCTCAGTGGTTTCATTGCAACTCCTCTTGTGTTGGTCGTTTTACCCGGGATTTCCATGCGGGCGTTCGTCACGGACTAGGCGTGTGAGGTGGCGACCGGGATGGCACACACGAGCACACACAATGTCCCGATTTATTCGCATGGCGAACAATTCCTTTCTCTGTAGTCGCTTGGTGAAGGGTCTGGACGCCTTCCTTGAGCGGGCTCAGGACCGGGAACTGTTCGACCTGGCCCCAATTGAAAAAAGCCCTGCCCCCCGCTGACGGCCTCTGACGCCTCAAAGCTTCGCCCGAGATCGGAAGGCTAGTTCTCGATCAGCGTTTCAACATCGAATCCAGCGCTTCCTAGAGCTGCTCGGATTTGGCGTTGATTGTCCTTATCAAGACGCATGTACGTGTAACCGTCCGCGTGCTCGATAGTCAGCCAATGTTTCCTGCCGGGTGAGAATAGAGCCAATGGAGACAGAAAGATGGCAGTCTTTATTCTGGGAGACTTAGATTGCTCGTACAACACGCTGGCCACAGCAGAGAAGGGAATCTCGGCGTAAGTCGCCCGTGCTGCTCCCCTCTTTTCGTCAACGATTCTTAATTGTTGGGCATTACGGTCAATTTCGAGACGTGCATCCCGCTTCTTTTCATCAGATTCCCCGTTGCTTTTGGTAACCACTTCGAAGTAGTCAACCTTCCGAAACTCCTGCACGTCCACCGACTGCGGGATCACAGTGACCAGACTCACAAGAATCGCACTCACAGCTAAAATATGCATGTTACCTCCAGAATGTTGAGGCACCGACGGAGGTCGCCGAGCCGTTGTCAACGTTTCTTGGGAATATTAGTACTTTCAATGTCTTACAGTCGCTACCAAGATTGGTAGGATTTGAAGAAATGTGGTAGTTTTTTGAAAAAAAAGAAGGCGGCAAGCATTCCGACCGCCCAACGAGGACGCCAGCAGTGGAGTGGCTACCGGAATTCGGCGATCGACAGCACCAACCGCACCAGGTCCACCTGCCGGGAGATCGGCAGTCTCTGGTAGATCTGCTTCAGGTGCCAGTAGATGGCGCCTTCCGTGAGCCCCGTCGCCCGGGCGATGTCGCGCACGTTTTTGCCTTCGGCCAACGAGACCGCCACCTGACTCTCGGCCGGCGTCAGCCTGAGGGTCCTCGCCACCAGGCCCGGATCGATCCGATGATGGCGTCCCGGCTCGACAATCAGGACCAGCGCAGCGACGGGCCGCACTCCGTAGTCCGATTGGGAGTCACCCACGGGTTTGACGTGCAGCCCGAACGGGGGCAACTTGGACGAGCGGCCCAGCAGCATCGACCCGCTGAGGGCGACAGCACCGGAGGTCGGCAGCGCGTCGGCCAGCAACTGCTCCAGACGCAAGCCAACGCAAGAAGGCGACCTGGTACGCGACACTCAATCGATTGTGGCAGCCCCACCGCAGGGCGATTTCGCGTCGATCGGCTTCGAGAAAACTGGCATCGCGAATCAGACGGGGGCGAGAGACGTCGGGGTCGGAGACCGGCATGGTTCTGTCAGGAACAAACGCTCGTTCTGACCGAACAGTTTAGTAGCATGGAACGTGACGCATTCCATCTTTCGTATCTGTCAGATAAAATACCAGAAGCCGCATTTCATGGACAGGTCGTTAAAACCGTTGCCTATTTGAGGGTCTCAACCGCGCAGCCAGACGTCGCCGGCACGGAACGCGTCGCACAGGTGGAACAACAGTGCCGTCTCCCAAAGGCGGTGATCGAGTTGGGTGCGCAGCTGCCGGATCCACTTCGAATTCGACCGCAGGAAGCCCGTCGGCCGCGCCGTAGCGTCGCCGCACAGGATGCCGACGGTTCCAGCAAGGGCTTGGCCACCGGCGACACCTCGATGTCCAGCGTGCGCAGCATTCGCGGCGAGTAGCAGCGGAAGCGCTTGCAGCCTCCCCCAACACAAGGTTCAACGGGTCCGAAGCGGCCCTAGTTGAATCGATGAAAATTCTACCGCTCGCTGTCATAATATACCTGTCCCTTGGACTATTGTTCCAGCTTGGAGGTCGCTGCTTTTCGGAGCTAGGAACACCTAACGAAGAGTTCTGCGGCCGTGCAACTATCCTTCGGAGGCCTTTCTGGTGGGCTTCTCTAGCTGTTTTCGGCTTAACCGCCGACCCACAAAGCGAGCCGCACTCCGTTCCGATCCAGGGTCGAAAAACATTTCAGCTCACGCTGCGCTCCCGACGCTTAAACTCATGTTTTTCATGGCGTTTCGCGAGCTAATCTCGCGTGCCGATCCCCACTTACCAATCAATCGACCGGCACGCGCTCAAGCAGCTCTTGGTGCCAGTTGGGTCAAAACAGCGTCACTGCCTCACTTGTCAGGGGTCGGCCAAATCAAACGATCAAAGTGGGCCAAATGGGAGTAGCGGAATCACACTGCATTTGTTGATGTCTGAAGGTGTGGCCGCCGCAAGTGCGCCACAAGCAGGTAGGTAACGACCGCATGGGAGAGCGTATCGAGGCAGAGCTTCTGACGTTCCGACACTTTGTCCAAGTCACACGGCTACCGGTCGTTCCAGAATCGATCAAGAAGCGCCGGCCGCCACAACCGGATGTGCATTGTCGCCTCTCGGACGGAGAACAGGTCGCATTCGAGCTGGTCGAGATATGCAACCCAGTGAACGCGTGTTTTGTGGGTTCCGTAGATCATATCTACAGTCTTGCCATGTCAGCGTACCTTTCGTTGCCGCCGCCGTGCCGGAAGGCCTTCGATCACCGTTTCATCAATGTTCCTCTCTCATTTTCGTTCAGGCCTGCGGCATCTCTTTCGGCGATTAGAAATACCCTGCCTTCTCTGCTAAGTGATCTTGTCTCTGCGCCAGAAGCTGGTGGTTACAAAGGCCTGTCCCCAGCAGCGAGGGCAGTAGTGCTGAGTGTCAGAAACGTCGGACGCGTGGAGAATCCCGGCAACGTAAATTTCAACATTGGCACGAGCTTCGATCCGACGGTTTCCCTTAAAGCAGTGGCCGCGAAGCTCTCAAAAAATACGAGTCCGATAGTCCCATTGAATTGCTGGCATACTTCGGGGCCCACGCGTGGGGCCATGACACGTCGTATCGAGATGTACTTTTACGAATTGTTGAAGCAACTGGCATCGGTCCGTTTAGGCGAATCTGGGTGCTCGAGTGGAATGGTATTGCCGTGGAGTTCCTTTCGGTGGGCCCACCTCGCCAAAGAGCAAACGGATAAAACCGGTTCTGGTGCAGACAGCGAAGGGGATCAACGGGCTCCTCCACCAACACATAGAGCCCTCTTCTTTACACTTCTCTAAGCCAATGAATCTATTCCGGTTGCCAGCGGCTGTATCAGCTCGGTAGTGGTCTAGTTTGAAATCGGGCGTGCTGAAAGGATCGGCCGCATGTCCGACGATGGAGCTATGCCTTCACGAGCAACTAACCCCAAGCGGCCGATCGCCACGAATCAGCTCGCCTGGCGCCCCGATCCGGGGGGTGTATTCGTCAGTCAGCGCCGCGGTTGCTCCGCAGCATTCGGTTCGCTTTCAGGGTTGCCAGCGTCTGCTGGATGTCCTGAGCAACTTCATCGACCTCGCGCGCCACTCGGGGCTCATGTCCAAGCTCCCGTTCCAGCGCCGTCGTCAGCGGCAACAGAAGATGCGCCGACGGCGATCTCTGGATGAGCTCGCGCATGCGTTGCGCTCCGAGGTCGACGCTGAAATCGATCAGGGCCATAATGCCTTCCCTTGAGATAAAGCCCAACTCCTGGAGAAGCGCAAGAGCCGCCTCGACGGCATGCTCGCACGAGGACCGATCGCCTCCTGCGAGGAGCGCCTTGGCCCGAATTACCTGGCCGCGTAATTCCTGTTCCGGCGATCTCCTGTGACTTTTATTGATTACCCGGCCAGCCGTCTCGGCAGCTTTCTCATACTGGCGGTTTTTGATCTCAATGTCCGCTCGCCTGAGCAGTGCCTCCTTGACCTCCACACTGAATACAGTGGTCTCGCTCTCCCCGAAACGACGAACCACCTCGTCATAGGCCTCCAGCGCGTCCTGCGGCCGGTTCAGATTGCCGAGGACGGCCCCTCTGTTCACGAGGGCGCGCGCAACCCGCTCAAGGAGGGTCGGGATCTCACTCTCCCCGAAACGACGGACCACCTCGTTGCAGGCCTCCAGCGCGTCCTGCGGCCGGTTCAGCGCGCCGAGGACGGCCCCTTTGTTTACGAGGGCGGTCGCAACCTGCTCAAGAAGGGCCGGCGTCTCGCTCTCCCCGAAACGACGGACCACCTCGTCGTAGGCTTCCAGCGCGTCCTGCGGCCGCTTCAGCGCGCCGAAGGCGGCCCCTCTGTTACCAAGGGCGGTCCCAACCGAATCAAGAAGGGCTGGGATCTCACTCTCCCCGAAACGACGGACCACCTCGTCATAGGCCTCCAGCGCGTCCTGCAGCCGGTTCAGCGTGCAGAGAGCGGCCCCTTTGTTCACAAGGGCGCTCGCAACCGAATCAAGAAGGGCCGGCGTCTCGCTCTCCCCGAAACGACGGACCACCTCGTCATAGGCCTCCAGCGCGTCCTGCAGCCGGTTCAGCGTGCAGAGAGCGGCCCCTTTGTTCACAAGGGCGCTCGCAACCGAATCAAGAAGGACCGGCGTCTCGCTCTCCCCGAAACGACGGACCACCTCGTCGTAGGTTTCCAGCGCGTCCTGCGGCCGCTTCAGCGCGCCGAAGGCGGCCCCTCTGTTACCAAGGGCAATCGCAACTTGCTCAAGAAGGACCGGCGTCTCGCTCTCCCCGAAACGACGGACCACCTCGTTGCAGACCTCCAGCGCGTCCTGCGACCGCTTCAGCGCGCCGAAGGCGGCCCCTCTGTTACCAAGGGCAATCGCAACTTGCTCAAGAAGGACCGGCGTCTCGCTCTCCCCGAAACGACGGACCACCTCGTTGCAGACCTCCAGCGCGTCCTGCGGCCGGTTCAGCGCGCAGAGAGCGGCCCCTTTGTTCACGAGGGCGGTCGCAACCCGCTCAAGAAGGGCCGTCGTCTCGCTCTCCCCGAAACGACGGACTACCTCGTCGTAGGCTTCCAGCGCGTCCTGCGGCCGGTTCAGATCGCCGAAGGCGGCCCCTCTGTTACCAAGGGCAATCGCAACTTGCTCAAGAAGGGCCGGCGTCTCGCTCTCCCCGAAACGACGGACCACCTCGTTGCAGACCTCCAGCGCGTCCTGCGGCCGGTTCAGCGCGCCGAGGACGGCCCCTTTGTTCACGAGGGCGGTCGCAACTTGCTCAAGAAGGGCCGGCGTCTCGCTCTCCCCGAAACGACGGACCACCTCGTTGCAGACCTCCAGCGCGTCCTGCGGCCGGTTCAGCGCGCCGAGGACGGCCCCTTTCTTAAGAAGAGCCTTCGCGACCCACACCAGAACGGCGGGGGTCTCACTCTCCCCGAAACGACGGACTACCTCGTCGCAGGCCTCCACGGTATCTTCCGCGCGGTTCCGAATATGCAACGCGGCTGTTGTCTTGAAAAGCTCCCTCGCCGCCCTCTCGGCCGATTCGCCGGTATTTCCCTGAGACGGCCCCCCCCTACCGGTATCTGGCTGAACGCCAGCCGCAGTGGTTTGCGCTACATCCGCTGGCCCCGAGTCCCGGCCGGAAACCGACACGAAACCGACAGGCATCATCGCCAGTAACTCGTCGCGGTACTCGGCCAAGCTTGGTAACTTCACCAACCCCGTGAGTGCGATTCGATGTAGCGACCGCAACTCCGCACCTAGGCCGACTGCGTCATGGGCCATTCGAGTGCTGATGTCCTTCAACTCGGGCGGCGAGTAGTACGACTCCATGAAGTGAATGAGTGCTTCGACCAGCCGGTCCGGCCCACGACGGCGTCGCAGCAGGTAGTAGATGTTGTACAAGCGCTCGCTCAGGTAGTACTGCTTGCGTCTGGCGCTACCGCCCGTGACCCGGACCACCCCGCGCTCGCCGAGGCGCGCAAGCTGGGCACTGCACGTGCTGGTTTCGAGCCGGGCATAGCCCGCAATTTCCCGCGTGGTTGCCGGCTTCCACAATGTGGCGAGCGCGAGATAGACACGCCGTTCCTGTGCCGGGAGCGATTCGAGGTGCCCCTTGAAGTACTCCGTGTGGTCATCGACCAGATCGAGCAGATGAGCCATGAGGTCGCGGAACGACAACCCGGCACTGAAGCGGGCCACGATCGATATCAGCCGCGGGCTCCCTCCGGTCAGGATCTCCAGCGAACGAACCGTCTCGCGCGCTGGGCGGCGGCCGGACACTGTCTCCCACAGGACGGCGCATTGGTTCGTGTCGAGCGGGCGTAGCGTGCGGACTCGGAAGAGGTCGTACAGGGGGCGGTCCGGATTGTCGATCTCGTCGAAACGGCTGGTCGCGCTCGCAAACACGATAATCCGCGGCTCGGTCTGGAGGATCTTTCGCAACTGCCAGCCCACTTCGGGATCGGCCATGTCCCCGAACAACATATTCAGATTTTCGACCATCAGCACAAGCCGCTTGTCTTCCCGGTCTGCGAAGTCCAACAGCGCACCGAGACAACGATCAGCCAGCGATAAGTCGTCACGGATGGCCCGCAACTCGTCGACGGTGCGGTGCAGGTTCGGCACTTCCTCCCGGCGCGGCGCTTGAGTCGCCAGGTTAGCCAGACACTCCAGCCAGAATTCCCCGGCAGTGGCGACCTCGTAGCTCTCCTCTGCGAAGACGACCGGGAAGTATCGCGGCGCCAGCGCGGCATTCCGGCGTACCTCGGCGGCAATGCGCAGGAGCAGGCTCGTCTTTCCGCTCCCCCGCGGGCCGATCACGATCTGGTGCGGGTTCGAGCAGCCGGTGCACTCGCGCAGAACCTCGACGAGCATCTCGAACTCCGTCGTCCGCACGCAGTACGACGCCACGAGTTCGTCGTCGGTGAGAAATCCCGGGTTGTACTTGCGAGTGGGCGCGGCCATCTCGTTATGCCCTCTGTGAGGTCGAACGCCGCGCGACGGGGACGAAATGCCGGCCATGCCTGGCGAGCCACCAATCCTCGAGCAGACCCGAGACGAAACGGTATTCGTCGTCTCCCAATGGCTCCAGATACCCGTCGTGTTCGAGCACTCGAAGCACGTCGTCGATCGGCACCGGATGATCGGGCATCGCCCGGACCCGGAAGTGCTCGCTATAGCGGTCGATGGCGCCGCGCTGCAGCACGCCGTCATTGACTGCGGCTTCGGTCAACAAAGAGAGCGCGACCCGATAGCCATCGGGTCCGAGGACCAGCTTCAGCCGACTCTCGTAGTGATCCAAATCCGCCTGCCCACGCACGCTGAGCATCTCGCCGGTGTACACGCGTTCGACATCTTCGAGCGAGGCCTGGCGCCGATCGTCCAAGCGCAGATTCTCGTCTAGGCTGTCGAAGAACCGCTGCACGTGGTGGGGAACCAGACACCGCAGCCGGCGGCACATCTCCTCACGCGCGGCGCGGGACAGGCCGAGGTGGTAGGTTTCCGCGAGCGCGGCAAGGCAATCGAGCGCAGTCTTCTCGGTCCAGGGCTTCAGATCCAAGGGAGAGAAGATGTTTGCGTGGGCACTGAGTCCCGCTTGCCGCAGGATCGGTTCCAGTCCTACGCTCCCGGACAGGATAAAGCATATCCGGTCTCGGTAGTCCTGGCCGACCTTGCGCAGCCAGCTAAGGAATTCGTCGACATCCTGTTTTCCCTCCCGCGTGGTGCGGTAGTCGTGATCTTTGAGCATCCGGTTGACGAGGATCGGAAGCTCGTCGAGCGCGAGCACCACCGGCCGCTCGTTCTTCGCCAGGGCCGCGCAGACCGCGTCGCCCTTTTGCCGCCAGCTTCCGGGGTCGATCCCAGCCCGCAGCTTCACGCGTACCTCGGCGACGGCCAGCGTATCGATTCGATCCTCGATCCCACGCAGGACGTTAGCGAACCCGGACTTGATTTGGTCCCACGCACCATGTACGTGCCGTGACTCAACCCCGATTTCGACCACGGCGTCCGCCGCCGTACCGGCACCCTCCAGATCGACGAAGACCGTCTCCCAGCTCCCCTCGGCCGCCAGGCGGCGCAGCAGTTCCCGAACCAAGCTCGTTTTGCCCATCCGTCGTTGCGCGGTCAGCAACGTATGGGTTCCATTCCGCACTCGATCCGTGAGCACGTCGAGTTCAGCTTCCCGGTCGAAGAAGCGATCCCCATCGACCCAGTTCGACCCCGCCTTCTTCAATCCTGCCATTATCACTCCCAACGTTTTCGTTGCCATCAATAATGCTGGCAAACAGTTTTGTTGTCAAGTGCGTCGACGCTGCTTCTCCACCGTAATCTGGGTCGAGTCCGGTAGCGGGCCAAATCCTACGCTAAGGCACCGGCGGTGAGAATGTGGCGTCTTGGCATCCGATGTTGTCCCTGTTGAACATTGGTCTGTTCTGGACAAATATCGCACAAGCAAAGTCAGTCGGTTACCGACCGTGGAGCCGAGGGGGTTCAATTGGGACAGCGCGCCGCCATCTACGTCCGGGTCTCCGCCACCGATCAGTCCTGCGAACGGCAAATTGCCGAGCTCACCGCCTTCGCCGGTCGTAGCGGTTTCGAGCTGCTCGGCATCTTCAAGGAAACCGCCTCGGGGACCGGAAACAACCAGCTCGGACGTAACCACGTCCTCCAGCTCGCACAGGCTCGTCGGATCGACGCGGTTCTGGTCACGGAACTGTCCCGGTGGGGCCGTTCAACGCAGGATCTTCTCGATACGCTCTACAAGCTGGCTGGCTGGAAGGTGTCCCTGGTCGCCATGAACGGCATGACGTTCGAGCTCAATACGCCTCACGGGCGGATGATGGCCACGATGCTGGCCGGGATCGCTCAGTTCGAACGGGACCTGCTCAGCGAGCGTGTGAAATCCGCTCTTCGGCAGATTCTTGAGAGAAGGTCTTGAAACCGATCTGATCAACGATGACATTCGCAATGTGTTTCTTTGACCACTGATGCAGTATTGGTATATCTCCGCAAGGACCTTGCTCTTTCCAGAGTTATTTGGGTCAACGAAAACGGTCACTGGGGTTGTTTGAATCGTTTCTGGTGGAAGTCCTGGTGCCCGGCCGAATTGTAGAGAGAGCTTCTCGATCATAAGGACCTTTATATGTCTTAGCTTAGGTTATTGGTTCACTGATTAGTTAAATCTTCAACCGAGCAGCCGACATGGGGCCAGGTGCGGGTGGCCAACGAGCTGCGGAAGCAAGGCCTATGATTTCGCCAGTCGGCTACAAGCCCGCCACGGACAAGTCATAAGCCAGTCCGCCTTGCCTCGGTGATGGACGCCGAGAATCCACTGCTCCGCGCCGTCCGCGCGTTCGAGTAAGCGAACCTGGAGGACGCCGAGTTCGCCTTGAAGCTGATCGGCGGCATCATGGACCGCAAGCGGGAGCGGTTCGTGCAGACGCTGGATGATCCGGCCAGCGGGCCGTCCACCCCCGACCGTGCGGCGGATGCTCTCCGCTAGTGTAGTCCGTCACAATTAACGTAACGGCTCTGGCTGTCCCATTTCGGATCGCATATGAGGAAAATAATGGCCATTAGATCGGAAATTCCTGTGCGGAAGGAACTCGAACGGCTTGGCCGAAGCCGCAGTGTGTCGGTCTGGCTCGGGGAACGAGCCGAATAAGGTACAGTCTGTTAGACGGGGACCACTAGGTTCACGATGTCTCAAGTGCGGTGGTCCTCATGTGCGATCCGTCGTAGCGTACAAGAGGCCGGCGATCATCGGCATATTTGTCAGCCATCCGATCATCTATGATCGGCCCTCGGAGGATTGCTTTTTTCGACGATTTCGTACAGGAGGCGATGTATGGATGTCAATGCTACGAGACGCCATGTCTTTATCAGCCACCATCACGCCGATGATGCTGGAGTCGATAAGCTGACCGGCCTTGTGACGCGGCAGGGTTATGACATCCGTAACAGCTCGATTCGGGCGAAGCCAGCGAATCAACGACGACTGGAGCGGGGCGAGGTTAAGGATAAAACGATTCGCCGCTTGCTCCGGATGAAGATCTCGTGGGCTTCCACAGTAGTTGTCCTGATTGGAAAGAGGACGCACGAACGGCCGTGGGTAAACTGGGAAATTGAGCAGGCAAACAGGCAAGGCAAGCGAATCGTTGGAGTATATGTTCACGGCAGTTCAGACGCGGACAAACCCGAAGCACTAGAGCGGTACGCGTCTGCCGTCGTCGGCTGGGACTCAAAACGGATTATTGCCGCAATTGACGGCACCGACAACCCCTTTGAACTCCCGGATGGTTCTCCGAGGCCGCCCGTGCATCCAGCTACGTCTGTGAAATGCTGAGCCATGTCACGGGTTTACATGTACGTAGTCGACCGCGATTTCGGCTTCGCACCAAATCCTTTTCACGGGTGCTGCACGTTGGCTACATGTAAACCCGGCATCAGGGCCAAGGCCCAAACGGGTGATTGGATAATTGGGATGGGCGGCAGAAGGTTGCGTGCCACTGGTCGCTGTATTTTTGCAATGCGCGTGACTGCCTTTATGTCGTTTAGCGAGTATTGGGTCAGCCCGGAGCGCCGAGACAAACGGCCGGTGCGTAACGGCAGCAGAAAAATGATGGTAGGAGATAACATCTACCACTACGATGACGAATTGGAACGCTGGCGGCAGGCGGATTCACACCACAGCAATCCAGACGGTACACCGAACAGCGACAACATTTACAACGACACAAAAGCGAATAGAGTGCTCATATCTCATCACTTCTTCTACTTTGGTCGAGATGCTCCTGTTGTTCCGACCACACTACTTGAGGCGATCGGCTTTAAGAATGGCCGGAGCTACCGTGTGTTCACGGAGTCGATGTGTGCACCATTGTTGAAGTGGCTGCACGAGTCTTTCGAGAGAGCGTTGAATATTGTTTCTGCTGATCCGTTCGATTTTGAGAACAGTGAAAGGCGTTACTCTGCCAAAGATAACACGGTGAGGTGAGTTCCTAGCAGCCTGTATATGGACTCCTCCAGGTTTTCCAACGTGCGGTTAGTGACCCTGTGTCCTTCTGGTCGGCGGCGGTCGTATATTCGGCCTGTGTGTGGAGGGCGTCTGCCTCCTGGCCAGCATGGATTGTCGCACACCGTGGGCCGAGTTGGCGGGGTTCGACCGATCCCGAAAGAAGAAGACATCGAACGCCGAATGGACCCATCCGTGCGACCCGGATGCGCGGGTGACGAAGATGTAAGACGAGCGGATGCAACTGGCCCACAAGGCCGAGCATACGGTGGACCTGGGATACCGGCGCGATGGTGGGCGTTACGGTGCAGGGCGCCTACACGGACGACACGGCGTCGATGGTCGAGACGCTGATCGAGGCGGCCGATCGGGTTGACGCGGTGCTGCCGCACGGACCGGCCATCAAGGAGGTCGGCGGCGACAAGGGCGACCATAGCAACGACGTGCTGGTTGACCTGAAGGCCCTGGGACTGCGCAGTTGCCTCTCTCGGAGCCGGATCGGGGCCGGTCGGCGTGCCCACCTCACCGCAAGGCCCAGCAGCAAGCGTCGTGCCGACGTCGCCGCCGGAAACGGAATCCCCACTGCAACCCGACGTTACCGACTCCGGAACTCTGCGTTAGCAGCCTGTGATGAAAGTCGATCGAACAGTCCCATGGAATCGACGAAGAGATCGACAGGATCGATCACGGCCCCTACACTGTGCCGCACGGCCATCGGCACCTGCGACCCTGAGCAATCTCCGTTGTGGATCGCTGCGTGTGATCTGGTTTCGCCGGGGCAACCCTTCTACACACGCTTGAACGCGTTGTTCGATGCCGACGCTTCGACGCGTTCGTGGAAAATGCCTTTCGATCCTATTACGCGGGGGGGGGGCCGCCCTGGCCTGGCGCCGCCGCGCTGCTTCCGGTTGTTGATGGCGCGGGAACGACACCGGTGACGAACGTGCGGCTTCGCTGGCCGACGGAGCTATGGACCAACGTGGACTTCCGCCAGGCGCTCGCCTCAAATGTGGTGCCAGGCAATGGATATCCACTTTGAAACCGCTCATGGCAACCGTTGTTCCTGTGCCGGATCCCAGATGCTGTTCAGCCCGCTCATGACAAGGTGAATCGCGTTGTCCAGGCTGCGGGTTGTTAGCAGCATGCGGTTCTCTCGCTCGTCGAGCCCATTTGCTGCGGCTAGTCCGGCAAGGCCATGTTGTGAAAATCTGCTCACGATGGCCGGGTAGCCGACAGGCGGCAGCCCGGCGTTCGTAGCTCGATGTGCCTCGTAGGCCTCGATTGTCTCAGGATATCCTGGGGTGTACTCCACCTGATGCTCGAACGAGAGTGACGATGCGGCCCTACCGAGCAGCACTGCAGCGAGCGCGCCCGCAGCGCCGCCGAAGCCCCCGATGACGTAGAGTGGCCGACGATGATCGAGCGTGAGCAGCGCCTCCTCCACGATTCCGGGCAAAAGGCCGATAAAGCCATGCGGTGCCCCGCCGAGTACGATGCGCGCCCCGGTCGCCGCGGCAATCTCTCGGCGCATGGTCGAGAGGCTGAGACCGATCAGGCAGCGTCCCCAGGCGGTCTCCCGCAACGAGGTAAGATCCGCGTCGGCTTGGTCGCCTGCAGCAGCGGGCGCGGTCAGCCGCCGGACGCGGAGCATGTGGCGCCGCGCGGCCAGCCAGTCAAGCGAGGCGCCTTGCCAGAAGGGCCAGGCCGTGTAGTTATCAAGCGGGGGAAACTCAACCGTTCCGCCGCGGTTGTAGATACCAATCATCTCGAAGAGCGCGCTGACCAGATTGTTCGAGTCGTCGGAGGGGCCGGTCAGTTCCAGGGCGCCGCCGTAAACGAGATTGGCGCCCGCGGCGAGCGCTTGTCGGGAGATCACTCGAACTGCGTCCGTGACATGGAGACCGGAAAGCCCGAGCGTTCTGAGAGTTGGTTCATCGACGGTGCCTACCGAAAGACCCAGCTTTAGCCCTGTCAGGACTCGCCCCCAGCGACCGCTAGGCGTGAGGAGCGTAACGCCATGCGCTTCGAGGTCTTCGGCTTCCTCGGCGCCAAGTACCGGGTCAGGGTAGAGAAAGACCGTTTTAGTGGCGGGCTGAACATCGCGTTGCGCGGTACCCATGAGAACCGAGAGATCATGCGTCTCTGGCGGTCGCACCAGAACCATCGTCCCTGGAGGCACCAGGCCATTCTCCTCAAGAAGAGCTAGGTGGCGCGAGGCATGAAGGAAACGAAGCACCTCGACGCCGAGGAAGTTGGTTGCCCTGCGCATCTCATCTGCTTCAAGCGCATCGGGGTTCAGCCGAACGGTCGGCAGATTGGCAAGCAGTGGCGAGGAACGCGGCTCGGCATTGGTCAGGGCGTCGATCACGACGATAGGCCGACCATTGCGCTTGGCGAAGGCCACCTCACGACGGCACCAAGGGCTGGACACGAAACGATCTGTCCGAATCGCAACGAGCGCCGCGTCAGCGATGTTAGCGTAAAGTTCGCCACGAATATCATCTCCGGGCTGGATCGAGACTTCGTCGAAGAACCTATCGGCCGCGATCGATTCGAGCTGGCTCTTGAGGCGGATCGCGATTGTGCGTCCCGCCTCATCGCGCTTGGTATGGCTGAGAAACAGCTTGAGAGGCGCTGCACCCCGTGTCGCTTGGTTCACGCGCGCGCGGCCAGTGAGCAGACGACACGCCTGCAACAGAGTGTGCTCGAGCACAGTCTCGGCAATCTCGGCAGGATCGGCATCTGGCGGCAGTTCGATCCCCAGTTCTGGGCCGTCCAAAAGTCCATGCCCGAGCCCACATTCGATCAGCGTGGAGTGATCGCGCTTCATGTGAACCTGATCGCGATTTAATGCAAGGTAGGCCTGCCATTCTTCGTCGAGAACGAAGGCCGACGTCAGCAGTGCAACGCGAAGGTCGCACTGAACCTCGGCCGCCCCTGGGACAGACTCTCTAACTGCCGCGTTCGGCGAAGAAAAGAAAACAGGAATTCCTATTCCCGGCAGACACGGGTCGAAAGGATCTCGGTTCAGCGCCTTATAGACAATGTTAGCAATCTCGACGCAGGACGGATCGTCGTCGGGGTGCCAGAAGACATCCACTTGGAGCGGAATAGGAATGGCCATCGTTGAGCTTTCCTCACCCTACGAAGAGAACAGCACTCACATCTAGCGAACACGCTGTGGCAGCGAAATCCGCCGCCGAGAGGTCCACTGACAGCATGATAGTCATAACATCGTCTCGCACTACACGTTGAAATCTCGCAAAACCGAACTCAGCTTTTACGATCTGTACCAAATCCCGAACCGTTTGGTTTCGGCGAATCTGTCGATTGTGTTGCAACTTTGGCCGATGGCGGCGGGTAACCTGAAGAGATCATGAAAAAGACAATCCGACCGGCGATCTTCAAGTGGCGACAAACCGAGCCCGACCTGATTCTTTCAGCTGTGCGCTGGTACCTGGGGTACTCGCTCTCGTTCCGCGATGTCGAAGAACTGCTCAGCGAGCGGGCTGGAAGCGGACCACACGACAATCTGGCGCTGGGTCCAGCGCTACGGTCCAGAACAGGAGGAGCGGCTGCGCCGTCATCTCAAGACAACCGATAAGTCCTGGCGTGTGGATGAGACCTACGTTCGTGTCAAGGGCCGTTGGTGTCACCTCTACCGCGCCATCGATTCCACAGGAGCCACGATAGACTTCGTGCTCTCGTGGTTGCGCGATGGTGCGGCGGCCAAACGCCTGTTCCGCAAGGCGCTGACGGACCCGTCGCATCTGCAGCCCCGGGTTATCAACACGGACCAGGCGCCCCTCTACGGCTCTGCGATTTCAGGAGTGAAGCAGGAAGGAATCCTGCGCCGCCGTTGCCGCCACCGACCTGTTCAATACTTGAACAACATCCTGGAGCAGGATCATCGGGCGATCAAACGACGCGTGAAGGCCAAGCAGGGCTTTCGTGAATTCCACGCAGCGCGGCGAACGATCCAGAGATATGAGGCCATGCACATGATTCGGAAGGGGCAGGCGAGGTGGGTGAGCGGTTCGGATGTTCGGCAACAGATTCAGTTCATCAACCAGCTGTTCGAGGTCGCTGCAGGGCCGTCAGATCGATCGAGGCGTACTCCATCGTGGTCTCCTGCCTGGTCTCGGACGAGTTGGACCGTCGCAGTGTCCGACTGCTCGAACGGCGGCGGAAACAAGCCCGGTTCCGTGACCCTCAGACGACACTGGACAACTTCGACTTCACCTTCAACAAGAAGATGAAGCGTAGCCTCGTCTTCGACCTCGCTACTGCCGCCTTCATCTCCAGACACGAAGACGCCTTGTTTCTCGGTCCACCCGGCACCGGCAAGAGTCATCTGGCACAGGCCATCGGGCTGGCCGCGATCCAACAGGGCTATCGAGTCATTTACCGTGAAACCCATGCACTCCTGGAAGACATCGCCGACGCCACCATCGACGGGACCCGTAAAGAGTGCATGGAGAATCTGGCGACGGTTCCATTGTTGATCATCGACGACCTGGGCATGCGCGAACTTCCGCCCACCGCAGCGGAGGAACTCCTGGAAATCGTCATGAGACGTTATGAACGCACCAGCACGTTGCTGACATCGAATCGGCCCGTCGAGGACTGGGGAAAACTACTGGGTGACAGCGCCGCCGTCACCGCCATGCTGGACCGTCTTCTACACCACGGTCACATCTTCAAGTGCGGACCACGGAGTTGGCGAACTAAAACGGGCTTGCCCATCCCCCTCTCAAAGGGGTAGAACTACACCGTCCCGGGCCATCCCATTGGCCGGTTTTCCGGTGACCATCGTTGGCCGGTTTTGAAGTGACCACTGAGGCCCTGCAGTTCAGGAACTATCACGGATTTGACATCTGTGCAGGTCGAAACCACAAGTGCCACTTTCCGCGTGACTTGATCGACGACTTTGTCAACTGGATCCATTCTCTACGCGCAAGCGGATACTGTGGCGATCCGCTCGACTGGACGAGGACATCGTGAGCAGTGACGATCCTTCCCGAGATAAAGCACGGGAGACAGTTCTGAACCATTCGATCCTGTTGCACGACTATGTGCGGCAGATTCAGGGGACGGATAATCTTCCCGAAGACGATCTTCGGCCTGTCCTACTGGGGCTGTTTGGAGAGGTTGGCAGTATCATGTCGGTCGCGAAGAAGGTCCGCCGCGAAGGAGCAGTCTATGCTGGATTCCAGCAGGCAATCGAAGAAGAGTTTGGAGATGCACTCTGGTACTTAGCTGCAGTATGTCGCCGTCTCGGAATCGGCGTCGACGAGATTATCGCTGATACTGCTAATGCAGATGGATACAACAAGACTATTGCTGCGACCGATCTTCCGGGGGCTCCTGTTTCATATGCCGCATCTGCCGCTGACTTGCCGGTCTTGTTAGATGCTTTCTTGAATCTTGGAGAGGCGGCATCCGCCTTACTCGGAATCAAACGTTTGAATGGCGAAGCGCGTCAAGCACTGCATACGTTTTCGGATCGCTATTTGCAGGCCCTGCAAGTGGCCCGAGTAAGATTTTCGGAAATTGTTCGCATGAATATAGTGAAGGCGCGGGGGCGTTTTCTCGATCCCGATCTGTCATCGTTACCGACCTTCGACAGTGGGTTTTTGGATGAGGAGAGGCTGCCTCTCCATTTCGAAATCAAGATTACGCAGAGAAAGAGCGGGCAGAGCTATCTGCAGTGGAATGGTGTGTTTATCGGAGATCCTCTTACAGACAGTATCCTCGATCGGGACGGCTACCGGTTCCACGATGTGTTTCATTTCGCACACGCAGCGATTCTTCACTGGTCTCCCACTTTTAGGGCCCTAGTCAAGCAGAAGCGCAAAAGCGATCCGCAGGTTGATGAGGCTCAGGATAGTGGAAGAGCCATCGTTATTGAAGAAGGCCTTACTGCATGGATATTTTCTCATGCCAAACAGCTGAACTTTTTCGATGGCCAGGACAGAATCTCGTTTGATTTGTTGAAGGGCGTGCAGCAGTTCGTCAATGGATACGAAGTTGACAAATGCCCTCTCAAGCTGTGGGAGCGAGCGATCTTGGATGGATACAAGGTCTTCCGGCAGGTCCGGGACAGGAATGGAGGTATCGTGGTTGGAGACCGTGAGACCCGCGCGATCACGTATAGATCAATTGAGGAAGGCGCACGATGAACGCGGTTGAGTTCATGGAAGCGGTGTGTGCACTAGATTTTGAGAATACTTTTAACCCTTATTCGAAGCGTTGCGCCGTATACGATCTGGATGATGCACCTTGCAGGCGCGCCCATGCTTTGCAGGCGATGCTAGACTCGGCAGCAGGAGTTGAAGTGGATTCGATATGGATTGGGCGGGATCTTGGATACCGCGGAGGAAGGCGGACGGGACTGGCCTTGACAGACGATATCCATATCTCGATGCACGCCAAACGTTGGGGAGTGACGGTAGAGCGAGCAACCAAGGGTGAAGCGCTCGCGGAGAGAACGGCCGCCGTCATATGGAGTGTCCTCTCGCGAGTTGAGGCGTCGGTATTTCTTTGGAACGTGTTTCCGTTGCATCCTCACCAGACAGATCATCCATTTAGCAATCGGTCTCACAACTCACGTGAACGCAAAGCCGGGGAGGAATTACTTTCTCAACTGATTCGACTATTGAAGCCGCATCAATTAGTTGCGATCGGGGCTGATGCCGCGAAGACAATACACCGCTTGGCTGGGCACCGTCGAGTCGCCGAAGTTCGCCACCCGAGCTATGGAGGGCAGGTACAATTCCGAGAGCAAGTAACACAACTATATCAGCTACCATTCAAGCCTGACCCGCAGCGTGCTCTCTTACTCTAGATCCGTGAAATAGAGACCACCGCACAGTCAGGGGTCTGCGCCGCGCTGAGCGTCAACAATTTGCAGGAGGCCCGAGGCGAGGATGGCACAGCCAGTCCCCCGCCCCACGATTTCTTTGGACAGTGATTTGAGAAACTACAACGCAGGAGGATCACGATATGTCCAGAGAAACGAAGGAGGAATCCGGAATCGCGAAGGGAGCCCGTAGGGCGACCGAAGCGGGGCCGGATGTTCGAACGCTTCTTCAAGACCCTGAAAGAGCAGTTGCTCTGGGTGCGTCACTTTCGCTCTATTCCGGAACTGCTTCGAGCTCTTCAGGACTTTCGCGCTCTCTATAATCAACACTGGTTGATCGAGCGCCTCGGCTTTCAATCTCCGGCTCAGGCTCGACAACGTCTTGCAATTGAGTCAGCGGCTTGATTATGGTGGGTTCACTCTGTCCAGGAAATCAGGGGCGGTACACTACCATCGTTCATGAAGATTGCTAAAATACTGCGCGATAGCGACGACCTTGACAAGTGGGGCAGATCATTCAGTCTGCGTGTGCTCAAGGAGTCTGCCGCGACGCGGCCGCAGATTCCGGGAGTGGCTCAATATCGAAGCGCATACCCGAAGTACATATAGAAAATATTTGAAAGGCTCGGCTAAGACAGCCTAGATCTCGATTTATCAAAGAAGAATGAAGCGTTTGTACGGGTTTTGAACCAAAGAGATACCGATGCACAAAGTGTTCATTAGCTATCACCACAGCAACGACCAATGGTACAAGAACGAGTTGGTTAAGTTTGGTGAGCGCATTTTTGTAGATCGCTCCGTCGACACTGGGGACATTCCCGATGAGTGGACCGACGAGCAGATCAGGCAAGAAATACGGGACAGTTATCTCAGGGATTCCACGGTGACTATTGTCTTAGTGGGGACCGAGACACAGCAGCGGAAACACGTCGATTGGGAAATCTATTCTAGCATGTACGACGGATCCGTCAACAAGCGATCGGGTATAGTCGTCATCAATTTGCCAGGTGTTTCTGATAATTACCATGCTGCCTATGGCGATCGCGAAAAGGATCTGTTGTATCCCGAGACCACGTTGTGGATGCATATCAAGACACGTGCGGAATATGAGCGCCGATATCCGTATATGCCTGGTCGCATCATCGACAATCTTCTGAAGGCAGGAGTTACGATGTCGGTTGCACCGTGGAACAAGATCAACGACTCAACACTCGAATTTTTGATCGAGGCTGCCTTCAGCAACCGTTCCAACTGCGAATACGATTTGAGCAGTTCGATGAGGCGAGCGAACTCGTAAGCAGGCTTACCCGCGTCGGAATGCGCAAGTGAGATGCGGGCAACTGCGCAGGGGTATCCAGAGACTCGATGACTGTGGAAGAGCCGGACTCGGGAACGTTGTTTGGCATATACAAGCTCCACGCAGAACTTGCGGAGCAGGCCTCCTCTTTGAGGGAAGGACTCAACAAGCTCTACTCGGGAATGGTCACTTCGATCGTCGCCGCCTCGGTTCTGCTTCATCGCGTGGCACCAGACTCTGGCACCATGTGGGTGCTACCCGTGCTTGGAATGATCGCATCTCTGTCTTGGATGATCTCGCTTCATTCCGTGACGGGGAGACTGTCCGCCAAGCACGCGGTGCTTCTGGAACTGGAATCCAGGTTGCCATTTGATTTCTTCAGCCGCGAGAGCGCGGAGTTTGAAAAACGCCGTATCTTCAGAAGGAAATGGAGTGGCGTGCTCATGCCAGCCGCGTTTCTGGCACTTAGCGGTGTGTGGCTAGCGACGCTAATTGTGCAGGGCGACTGCTGATACTCAACGAAAGCTCGAAAAGCCGGATACATAGGCAGCCCCCGAGGCATGATGTCCTCTTCGAGTGAAGGGAGTGGCCGCCGCAGGTGAGCCATAGCCCGTTAGAAGTCATGAGATGACTCTATGAAGGAACTCAAAGTTATCGGATCCGCGATCCTTGCCCTAAGCGTGCTGGCTCGTCTTGGCTACCTGTTGAATCTCGGGCTCCAGGCCTTCGTACTGTTTCTAGCGTCGCTCGATTCGACCTTTGCTGCCGCTCTCGTTGCCGCGTCCGCGACCGGCTTCTGGTGCAGACAGCGAAGGGACTTGGCGATAATGGGATATGGCGCATCAGAAAACTGAGCGGAATCCTCTCTTTGCCGGACGTTGGTTCGATGACGACATCATTCTCCTCTGCCTGCGCTGGTATTTTCGCTTCAAATTGAGTTACCGAGACCTGGTCGCGATTTTGGGTGAGCGGGGTTTATCGATTTCGCACACCACGATCTTGCGTTGGGTCGTTCGCTATGCCGAAACCTGCGAGAAGCGTTGGAGCCGATTCGAGCGACCGATGGGTGGGAGCTGGCGAGTTGATGAAACATTCATCACGGTGCGGGGCCAGTGGATGTGCCTGTATCGAGCCGTGGACGGACAGGGCAACACCGTGGAGTTCTTTCTCAGTCGAACACGTGGCGTCGCGGCGGCGAAGGCCTTCTTGCCGAAGGCACTGAAGCATCATCGGGAGCCACACAGCATCACCTTGGATGGCCACCAGCCGAGCCATAGCGCCCTGCGGCGCATGGGAATGAACGGTGAGTTCAACTTCCGGGGCCCGAATCCGGTGACGATTCGTTGCTGTCAATACCTGAACAACGTTGTGGAGCAGGACCACCGCCGGGTGAAGGGGCGATTGCGCCCGATGTTGGGGTTCAAGACGTTCTACAATGCGCGGTGCGTCATTATCGGCATCGAACTGGCGCAGAAGATTCACAAACGCCAGTTCGCAATTCCGGTCCCATGGCGGTCCAATCCCGCGGTGATCTGGCGACACGTCATGGCAGCATAGTCCGTATCGCCGCGGCGCACTCCTGATCTTATCGTTCCGACAATCCTATCTGCACCAGAACCCGATTGAGGTCAACTTTAATCTCCGCTAAGGAGCCTCTACTTCACGCGAGGATCTCACGGTGATGACGCTTCAGGCCGGGAAAATCTGACTCAACAGGATCTCGCTTCTTCCAGATTGGGCCTGCACCACGGCAGGCTGTGCGAACGGAACAATAGCGTTCAAAAAAAGGGCCATCGCAATCAGGGCGAGCAATACTTTCGTTGTTCTGTCGGTTTTCATTGTATTTTCCTCTCCGCTTTGCGGTCGTCGTTGGTTAAGGCGTTGAACCCCGCAACCATCCTATCGAAAACCCGGACCGCCAATCTTCGGGCTGCTGCGCCGGACCTGAACTACTCCACGGCTCCGATATCTAGTGGTCACCGCACCAAATGGCAGATTACCTATTCCAAGTCGAAGTACCCTTCGTCGATCCGTTTGACCTCATAGCGCATTTTCAGGCGGACGCCGATGTTGTGCTTGACCATCAGGCGCGCCAATTCGTCACCGTCGATCAGGACGATGCGTTTCGGACTCCGCGCCACATAGTCCCGCGCCGCCCTGGTGAAACTCGAGGTGGTGACGAACACTCCCTTCATAGCGCCAGCCGCATCGATCGCTCCAGCGAAGTTGCGCAGGGCGCTTTCGCCCACGGTGTTGCCATCAGCATATTTTTTGGCCTGAAGATAAACCTTGTCCAGACCGAGCGCGTCTTCCCGGATCGTGCCATCGATTCCACCGTCGCCCGAACTCCCGGTGACCTGGCCCATCGCATCGTCGCCGTCGCCATAGCCCATGGCGATCATCAGGTCCACCACCACTTGTTCGAGAAACGCAGGGGCCGCCTGGCGAACCTGGTCCAGAACGTCCGCCTCTAGCTCCTGGCTCAGTTGCGTGGCAGCGTGATCTAACGCTTCCTCCGGCGTCTCCGGAGGACCGGGCGGCGGCACGGGTGGGGACTCGAGGAAAATCTTCAGGTCCCTCTCGGAAGGATTTCTGGCCATAAACTGCGCACCTTCCTCAGTTAACCGATAGACGGCGGTCCGGACCCTTTCCACCAAGCCGACGCGTTTTATTTGGTTTGTTGCGTGCTTGATCCGAACCCGGAACAGCGGTTCCTTGCCGCCAGGATTCGTTTTCAGCAAATCTTCCGTGTTCAACCTCAATGCGGCGGCAACACGCGAGCGCACCTCGGAAAGCGGTGTTTCTGCGCCGTCGGCCAGCGCCTTGAGAACCGGGAGCATGAGCGCTTCAGTGCCAGGTATGGATGCGTGCGGGATTGGATTGTTTTTGCCATTCATTTGTCTCTTGTCCTTGTTCAACTTTCCTTATGTCGTGGTTCTTTCCGGAGCGTGTGCGATCGATCATCGACTTCAATCGATATCAGGATCGGATTCCCGTCCGAAAACCGCCCCTGACGCCACCTGACGTGTAGCGTCTCATGGGCCTCTAAACGCTTTGACCGACATCCCGCGACCATTGGTCGGACTATCTTGGCAACAGATTCCATCCGAAGTTCGGCATCTCAGGGAAAGGGAAGTCCTCGACACTCTGTCCCACGGCCTTTAGGAGCCGCCTGTCACCCTTGCGTAGCTCAACCTGAACGAAATCCTCATCAGTCAGCGTGGCCAACATGAACTCCGTGTCGATCTGACTGGCGAGCAGACGACCCTGTACAAACTGGCGGACCATCTGGTGAATCGCCCCGTATTCTTTCTTGTTGCGCTGGAACCGGGCCTTCTCACCGGGTTTCTGACGGACTTTGGCTTCGATGAAAATGAAGTAGTTCGCCGATTCAATGAGCAGGTCCACCTCGGTGTCAGCGACCGGACCCAGCATCTTCTCGATCGATGGCTTCTCGATCAGGTCTGACGGGTGACCGGCCCACCCGAAGATCCGCTCATACACGGCTTTGCTGGATATGTCCTGGCTCTTCGCGAAATAGAATAGCGGGAAGACACTTGCCTCCCAGCTGAACAGATAGCAAAGCCATTTCGCTTGCCCATACGCAGTCAGCACGGCATGGACTAGGGGATTGGCCCTGTCGGCGTCCCCGGGTCGCCACGGACGCAGTTTGTGGAGAAGAATGAAGGTCTCCATCTGGCCCTTGCCTATGAGTCGATAGTTGTCGTCGTGCATCCTAACAGTATTATCGGCTCAAGAACGCCCAACATCGCTTTTGTGATCTCCTCCCCAGAGTTAGCAGGGCCTGTCAGCTCTGCCGGCTTCGAAAATGGCAATCTGAATTAGCTCCGACAACGGAGCAGGTCGACCCGCCTGGGGTGAAAGCGCGGGCTCACAGGCCAGCATCCGGACCCACTTCTGTGGGAAATCCGGACTAAGCGCCTCGGCAGGCTGTCTTCAGCGAAAATGGAGGAGGTTAACTAGGCTCTTCGCATTAGCGTAGGTCTCGTGACCCTCTAGCAGCATGACTAGCCCGCATTTCTCATGAATGGTGCCCAAGACTGCATTTAGGAGAAGGAAAAGGCGTCGGAAGCTGGTTGGCGGGAGCAAAGATGCCGACTGAGCTGAGAAAGTGGGCCTGGATGACGGGTGTTGCAGGGAATGGTGAGGTGAAATCGGATTACAGAGACAGCTATCCCGACCAAAGACGGGAAGGTTGGGATGTCTGAGAAGAAGTGATTAACAGCGCAGAGGGATTTGTTGAAGGTTCGCGTAAATCTGAGCGAACACCGTAGCGTAGGGGTAGCCTCCAGCCATCCGAATCCAGACTCGACGCACCGTGACATGGATCTGGGCTGCGATCTTGAGCAGCTTCAGGCGAATCGTGGTGCACTGCGCCCGCGCGAATTCGGTACCCTGCAAGCCGAGCCGTCGCAAGGCCTGCATCAGCATGTACGCCACCGATGAAAGGTAGAGTCGGAGTTGATTGGCGCGCATGGTGGCCGTGCTGGTCCGATCGGCGAACAATCCGAGTTGTTGCTCTTTGATCCGGTTTTCCATGTCTCCCCGTGCACAGTAGGTCTGTTCATAGATGTGCCTTGGGGATGTTCGTCCTTTCGGTAACGAGGTAACGATAAACCGGGGATTGGCGCCCTTGGCCAGATGTTCGGCCTTACCAATGATGCGTCGCTCACGAGTCCAGCTGTCTCGGGTCTGATACAGAAACGTCTTAAAGACGCGCGCCGGCTTTCCGGTCCTGTCGAACCGCTTTTTTGCCGTCGCCATCGGAGTTTCAATCGCGGCTAGCAGCCGATTGTTCTTCGCCAGTCCGATCACGTAATCGACACGGTGTTGGGCCTCGCACCAGGTCAGGATCTCATCGCGGCAGAAACCCGAGTCCCCCCGAATCACGATCTGGACTCTGGGCCACTTCTGCCGAATCTGTCCCACGATCCGTTCCAGTTCCTCTACCGATCCGTCCGCACCATCGATGTCGGAGCGTCGTAGCCGGAAACACAACACGAACTCCCCACAGAAAATATAAAGCGGCAGATAACAATGGTGCCTGTAGTAGCCGTGAAAGAAGCGACCCTCCTGATTCCCGTGTATCAGATCGTCGGTCGCATCCAGATCCAGAATGATCTGCCGCGGTGCCCGCCGATGGGCCTGGAGGAACACGTCCACCATCAGCCGATCTATCGCCGCTTCGTCCCGGCCGATCTTCTTGGTCGGGTGCTTTGCCGCACCCTCGGTCGACAGTTCCAGTCGGTTCAACGTGCTCTTGCCCGCCAGGGCCTTACCTCGATCTCGAGCTTGTTTCCGTGTCCGGCCCTTCGGATCGGTCTCACCCACCATCACCGCCAGCACCGGATCCGATCGGAGTTGATCGTGGTCGTTCAGATCTTCATAGCCCAAACACAATCCGTACACCCGTTGCGACACCAGTTGTTCGATCCCGTGTTCCACAAATCGCGGGTCCGATAATCCCGGAAACATTCGGCAAACTGTTTCAGGATCCCGGTCCGTTTTTCCGTTTCTCGTAGCAGCAAACCGCCCGCGTCCGTGCTGATGTCTCCCCCGTCGAATTGCCCCCGGACTTCCCGTGTACCTAATGCGTGATATTGAATCGTTTCTGTTTTACACTCTGTCATGACAAAGGCCGCCTCCGTCTTGGCTTGAAAGTTTCTATTCAAAACCTTCTATGCCAGACAGGGCGGCCTTTTTCGGTCCTTTCCCTTCTTACTCGTTTCGATTTATTTCAAATCTCTTGAGAAATGCGGGCTAGCCACACGGGTGGAAAGATGCTCGCCGAAGGCTCGACTGCTAGACAAGAGGCCCCTCGCCGACACTGAAGCGCCTTGCGCCCCGCACTACTTGTAAGGCGCCGAGTGATCGGCGTTGTATAGAGGCGACGTCTTGCCGCCCTCGAAGTCTCGGACGGCCCGTCTGACCTTGGCATCCTGTAGATCTAGGAACCGCAACGTCCCATCAGCGGCCTTCGCTACCGACTCGATCCGCAGGAACCGCTTCCCGTACTGCTCCGCGAAATCCGCAAGTGCACGCAGCTTGGCTTTCGCATCTGCTAAGTAATCGCCGTGTGGGTCAACGATCGATGCCGCCAGAGTTCCGTCGTCCAACCTAGACACGATCAAGAAGTCGCTCTGGAGCGACGACCACTTTCCACTCTCGTCCTGATAAGCAATCCGCAACGAGTCAGGGGTAGCCCGTTCGGGATTTCGGTACCAGGCAATAAACGACGGGCGACTGATCTCTGTTACAACAACCTCCCGTTCCCATTCGTTGATCCGAACCGAAAACTTGCCTTCTATATCAGCGAAGATGTGCCCGGCGAACGTTGGCAAGTTTTCACCATCCGCGTTCTTCGTGGCCGACTTCTGGTTTACTCGCAACTCCACACTTAGAACCTCGCGCGATGTGGTCTGCTCTTGAACCCTGCGGTATGCATCTCGTGTTGCCCCAGTGGTGTTCTTGATCTCCACGCTGAACTTCGCAAGTTGCTCGCGAACAAACCTGTCGGCTGTCGCTTCGATCTCAGCGATCACACCATCCACACGAAGCAGCGCAGCGACATCCACCCGGAGCTCCAACTTATTCGCCTCGGGTTCCGATCTGCTCACACGGTGCGCGTAGTAGCTCTTGCCGACGCCGTCCTTCACACCATTGATAATCTTGCGCGTGTCGCGATCGATGTCTCGTGCGTGGGTCTTGAGTCGCCTTGAGTCGCTCCCCTGGCTCTGGCCAGTGGTGCTTACCTTCGACGTGTAAACGTCGACCGTCTTTAAATCCATTACGTTTGCAGCCACGGCCTCGTCGTGTTCTGCCGCGAGTCCGTCCAGCTTAGCGTTGAGGGTTTGGGTGAGCAGCGCGTCCGCGTCCGCTAGAAGTGCGCGGCCGCTTACATCATCCGCCAACAAACGGACAAGATTCTTCGCTCGCCGCACTGAGTTCGCTGATGTGTCTGGAGTCGGAATACTCGGCAACGTCTCAATAAAATCGAACACTTCGGGTGAGATATGCGTGTTTCGCTCGAATACTTTGGGTGAACGCACTACCTCGGGCCCGACCCTGGATCCACCGTTCTCACTGCCCTTGCCTTCCAACTCGTCCTTCATTGCCGAAACCGCTTTTCGGTCAAACAGCGGCAGATAGCAGCTCACGGAGTTCAAAGCATCGTCAGTTGCGATTCTGTGAGCAAGGGGCTGGCGGACCATCCGACCAATCACCTGCGCAATGTGCGTGGCGTCTCTGGCGGGCCGCTCAGAGTAGAGGACCTCCGCTCTCGGGCAGTCCCACCCCGTCGAAATAGCTTCCTTGGCGAGGACGATCCGGATATCTGCGTCGGCTTGAATCGACTCTGGGTACATCCAACCTATAGTCCTTGACCCAAGCACGATCGGTTGGTGCTCGCCGAAGACGTGAGCGATGGCACCTGGACCAAGACCGGACCATTCCGATTCAACGGTTTGAACCACCTCTCCGATCTTCACGGTGTCGGACTTGTCTGGCAACTGTATCACCAGCACAGGCAATACATTCGGCTCTCTGGTCGCGTCGCAATAGGCTTTCCACCTCCTCTCGAACTCACGAGTAGCCCTGACTGCGTCACGCAGGAGCGTTGTCGAAAACGTACCTTTCTCATCTGGCTGATCGAGCCCAATGCTGTCCTTGACCAGACCAGACGCGCGGACTTTGTCGACATCGACAACGACGTGCGGGAGTGCTGTCCGATCGTTCACCTCCCCCATTGCCTTCGTGAATCGATCGATCGTCGCGGAGATACCCCATACGACCGGCACTGGAGAGTTGGAACCCCTTTCACCTTGGATCAGCCGCTGCACGATCGTCGTTCGGTCTGCAGTCCGCTTCATGCCGCGGTGCGCCTCGTCCAGTATCAAATACAGATTCACCTTTCCCCCGTTGATGGTATTGGCTAGTACCTCCCAGAACGACAGCTGTCGCTGATTAGTCCCACTCTGGACCAACTTACTGCTCTTGGAGAGCTTCTGTGTGTTGAGGAAGTAAACCCTTCGCGGGAGTAGTTCGGATTCTAGAAACGCATCGTCGAGCTCTATCAGGTTCATCGGCAAGAGCAGGTCCGACGAATCGAGCATCCTGCCCCTCGTCTGCCGATTCAGCGACGGGTCGTCTGTAATCCAAAGAAACGTCGCCTTCAGATCTGCCTCTGCGTCCAGATCAGACGATCCATGAAGCAGGGCCTCGATAACTGCGGCCGCAATGACCGTTTTGCCCGCACCAGTGATTGCGGAAAGGGCGAACGAGGACAACATCTCGCTGCTGGCCCACAGCTCGCGGGCCAGCCGGAGACGATCCACCAGAGTAATGGCTGCTTCTCGCTGATAGTCCTTCAATTCGTAGCGCATCAGAGGTAGCCGCGATTAATCGCGAAGGTGGAAAGGTAGTTCTCGTACAGACGAACCATGTCGAGTCTATCTGGTAGCTCAGAGGCTATCCCGGCGAAGGTAGTCTGAGAGTCAGTGACGATAAAGACGGCCGCCGCTGATTGTCGGCACTGACCTACAAAGGTGCGCCAGCGATCAGGGTTAAACAGCACACCGTAAGTGTCTGACCACGCATAGGGCCTTCGACGGCCGGATGTATCGACAATCTCATTGAGGATTGGGCCTTTGCCGCCAGCCCGGAGCCACAACAACGGGGCAATCGCGTTGAACATCACGTCCAATTCGACCACCTCTGCATCGAGGTAAGTGAGTTCAAAGAACTCGACGCTCTCCTCGAACCCGTTCGCCATTGGAAACTCGTCAATGAACTTGTAGGTGCCTTCGACTTTGTGCCCCTCCGGCGTTCGACCGGTCACGGCGGCAACTACCCTGGGGCGGGTAACATGTTCGAAGATGCCGAGCGCCTCCCATTCCCGGTCTCCAGGTCGGAGGCTTCTCCGGCGGAGGGCATCGGCTTCCTCTGCCGACACTTCGTTGTTCGTGACAAGAATCGACCGGCGAGCCCCGCCGTCCTGTTTGTTCAGTCTCACCACTGCGTGTGTCGTGGTGCCGGAGCCACCAAAGAAATCAAGAACTATCGCGGTCGGCTTGTTCTGAACGCATATACGCAGGGCATCTTCGACCGCGTAGAGAGACTTTGGAAAGGGAAACGATCGGCCAGGAAGCAGACTTCGCAAAAGAGCGCTTCCGTGCCATCCCGCGTGATGAGACGGCCGGTTCCAGACCGTCTTAGCGACGGTCCTGCGCCGCAGCTCGCTGTTCGCAGGCTGGACAATCACAGCGCCATGCTCGTTGCGACCCACTACGACGATTTCGCCCTTCTCGATCCGCTGGATGGCCGATTTCCCTAGGTACCAAATCGTCCCGCGGCCATCGGGCCGCAGCTCGCCTAGCCGTACAAAGCCGCCCTGATACAGGCGACGGAGGTATTCAGGAGAGGCGCGCCAATTGCCTTCGGTCCCATTACTCTTGGTAGGCCACAATGCAACCGAACCGTCGGGAACCTCCCACTCCGACTTGCTGCTGGCCAAAGGCTTCGGATCTCCGACACCCACGATCTGCTTGGAGGCCGAATTGACAAAGACCGGGTAGAACAGTCGCGGCCTGTCCGCTCTGCGTGAATTCGTGCCACTTCTCAGAAGCGACTCCCATCTCACTGTGCCTGGATTTCCAGATGGCTTTTCATTCAGCAGGTCGTCTGGAACAGAAGCCGGTTCAGCAGCGCCTAGAAACACGAAGAATGCGTACTCACCAACCCGGGCCAGCTCCTGCTTTCTCGCTTGGCCCGGAGCATTGATGACGATGCTGACCATCTGCACTTTGCAGCCCACGAAGAGCTGCTCCAGTAGCAGACCAAGTCTCAGGCACTCTTTTTCGTCAATCGTGACGATAAGAACCGAAGCGGCAGGGTTCAGCAGCTCCTTCGCCAGCCGCAACCGGCGTTCCATAAACGCCAGCCACTTGCTGTGGCGATACGCATCCGAGTCGTCAACGTAGTTGTTGTCGTACTTCCAGTCGCGCGCTCCAGTGTTGTAGGGCGGGTCAACATAGATGCAGTCCACCCTGCCGGCGTGTGTGAACTGGAGGGCCTCCAGGACATGGTGATTCTCACCCTTGATCACAATGTGTGCAGGCTTGTCACCTCCGCGATCAATCGATCCGAGGTGGCGTAAACCTGGGAAGACCGGTTCGCCGAAGTCGGCGATCACTACAATCGCCCCTCGCTCGGCAGTTTCATCGACGACTTGCGCGGCTTGCGCGGAAGACAGAACGCTCCCGTCGGAATTCCGCAACTTTCTCACGGTGACTAAGTCACCTTGAATCGCCAAAACCTCAAAGGTTGGGCTCGCGGCGTCGGCCCTGAACGCGACCTTCGCGCCGACTCTGATCTCATGCTCGGGCAACCTGACGCGCTCGGGCAAATGGGACTCGAACACAAGTCCAAATGTGCGCTTGGCACGGAGACGATCCACCTGTGAGCGGATATCGGCACGCAAGGAAGGGTCGACTACCTTGTCCAACAGGACATCGAGTTCGCTACGCATCGCTCATCCGCTTGGCAGAGATCGGCATGGTCATTGACCAATGGAAAACACCGCCGTCCCCATGGACGCTGTCATTTCTGGCAACAGGTCGCCGTAGTGGGCGCTCAGCAAGCCACTCCAGCGACTAATGCTCTCATAGCGCCAGTCCGGCTGTGTCCTCGGAAAACGCGCGCAACACCCAGCGCACTTTCGGTTTGACTGACAAGGTAGGACGAGCGCGGTTCAGCCCGTCTCGCGAAGCGGCATGAAAACGAGCAACGTCAATCAACTTAGCTTCACCGTTTTCCATCTCAACCTCTGCAATGAACCGCCCCGGGTTTCCCGGAGACCGTTTTAGTTGACTCCGGCCACGGTGACTGGAGTTGCTTCGTTGCGATAGTACACCTGCTCGAACTCGACTGGAGGAATGTATCCGATCGGTTCGAGAAGGCGGTGCTCGTTGTACCAGGACACCCAGTCGAGTGTCGCGTACTCCACATCGTCAAGACCTCGCCAGGGCCCCTCTCTTCGAATGACTTCGGTCTTGAATAACCCGATTACAGATTCGGCCATGGCATTGTCGTAGGAGTCCCCGATGCTCCCAACCGACGGCTCAATTCCGGCCTCGGCCAATCGTTCCGTATACCGAATCGACAGATATTGGACGCCGCGGTTGCTGTGATGAATCAAACCTTCAGTGTCAGGGCGCGACCAGAGGGCCTGCTCCAGCGCATCCAAGGCAATGTCAGTCTTTAGCGAATGCATCGTTCGCCAACCGACGATCTTTCGGGAGAAGACATCGATGACGAATGCGACGTAAACAAACCCTCGCCATGTTGCAACATACGTGAGATCCGCGATCCACAGCTCATTGGGACGGGTCGCGCTGAAGTCCCGATCCACAAGATCGGCGGGTCTGAGAGCTACTTCATTCTGGATAGTGGTCTTGATCTTCCGGCCCCGAACCACGCCTTCAAGTCCCATTTCCCGCATCAATCGTTCAACGGTACAACGGGCAACGTCTGTGTTCTCGCGATTCAATTGCTTCCAGACCTTGCGGACGCCATAGACCTGACGGTTTTCCCTCCAGACCCGATCGATCTCGACTCGAAGCTTCGCGTCGCGCTTCGCACGCGCGGGCAATCGATCTGGATTCTTTTCCCGTGCCTGGTGCTCGTAGAACGTCGATGGGGCGATCGGCAGCACACTGCAGATCGACTCGACCCCATACCGGCCTCGATTCGTCTCGATGAAATCCGCCATCACCGGGGTCGGCGGTCGAGTTCCGCCTGTGCGAAAAACGCTGACGCCTTGCGCAGGATTTCGTTCGCTCGTTTCAGCTCACGATTCTCCCGTTCCAGTTCCTTTAGCCGTTGTTTCTCGTCCTTGGTCAAGCCCCCACGTTGGCCCATATCACGCTCTGTTTGCCGGACCCACTTACGCAGTGTTTCTGGGGTACAACCGATCTTCGCAGCGATCGACGCCATTGCCGCCCACTGTGAGGCGTACTCCCCCTGGTGCTCGGCCACCATTCGTACCGCACGTTCCCGAACCTCGGGTGCATATCTGCTTGCTCTTCCCATAATGACTCCCATCTTCTCAAGTAATGGAGTCTCCGGGAAACCCGGGGCGGTTCAATCCCTCGCTTGACACTATAGTCACATTCCAACCTTCCTCAATGCTCGCCGCCACCAACTTCTTTCCCATCGCGTTCTACGCATATCTTTCTGTCGTTCCGAACTGTCTTCCTTCCGCCCGGTGGCTATCTCCTCCGGCGTCCAAGATGCACACCATACAGTCCTATTCTCTTGAATCAAGTAGTGACTTCTACAGGGAAGTCGCCAGTTTCCAATCGAAGGTCGTATGCCGACCGTATCCCCGTCATATTCTATTCTCCACTCGCTGCGCCCCAAGGGCAGACTCACTTCACTTCCGCACCCACAGGCACACAAGTGCTCAGTTAAGCCATGCGTCGGCGAAATATAAACATTGCCAGGTTCCATCACTTCCGGCATGTCTTCCACCCATACCACCCGCCAAGACGAGATCCTCAATCAGTTCCCCTTCATGGTCGTTTCGATGAGGCCGTCGCTGGTCGTGTAAAGCACAGTGTCATGCCCCGCTTTCCTATCGGTTCGATACACCTTCCTCTTGGCCTTCCATTCCACAATGGCGAGAGCAGCTGACAACATGTTCAATTCTGCGGTCTGAATATTGCCGTACAGGCCATTCTCGGGCTCCTCCTCCCGGCCCTCTGCCACGCACTCGCCGTCTCTCTCGCCCATGCGAAATTGCGTTTCTACCTTCACCATTCCACCAAGTTGATCGCTATTCTCGCCCTCAATATCCACGCCTATACCAACAGCGATATGCAGTACACCGGCTGCCTCGCACATCCTCTGAGTCGCTCGCCTGCTATCCAGCTTGTCCACCGCGATAAAGACCGTCGTGAACTTTGCCAGTTCGTCGCCAGCGTGCTCATCTATCGCTCGCGGGTACACGTGTACACCCTCTTCTCGCACCGGCGCATAACGCTCCTGGTGCCATTTCACCTTCGACGTTTTGCCCCGGAGTTCCTCTATTCGTGCTGCTCCAGCAATTCTGAACGCGTTGTGTTGTTTCAGCATGTCGTCGTCATAGATATGTAGTTCCTTGATGTCTGTTTTCATCAGGACATCCACGAGATAAGAGCCGCTCCCCCCGACACCGACGACGGCTACAACTTCGTCTTCAATTCGCTTTTCTATCCCTCGGGTCCCGTTCCGATAAGTGCCTGTGTTCAAGTATTTGAACCTTGTTTTCGAAGCAACCTCCGGGTCCGCCCCTGACCGGGCAGCGTCGAGGACTCCTGGACACTTGGTGTTGGCCTGGCCGGCAACCTCGTCCACGTACGTCTCTATTTTTTCGCAATAGTCTTTGTAGCCGCGTCTACCCCCCGTCTTCTTCGGCTTTCTCGACCATCGCATGTATACCAAGATTCCTTCTCCTAGGTCATGGCCTCGATCCCAGCGACTACAGACCAAGTGATCCACCATGCTGAGGCCATCTGCGGTGTACGGCATTTCACCTGTCCACCACACGGTGTGGTCACTTGGCGGACAGGTTCTGTCATCAGCAATGTCCAGACCTGTCACTATGTCGGCTTGGCTTATTGTCCCGTCCTCCCTTAAGTAAGGAATTCCCGCGACCAGGAAATAGCCGCCACATATACGTACGCGGTAGCCCCGTTCGACGAGTGCCGACAGGTCATTGCTACGATTTATCAGTGAAGTTGACATCGAACCTCATGTTTTCGATAACCTTAACGGACTTCCCTTCGAGGAGGATCCCGGTCTCTTGGCCGCGTGGACCATCCTTCCACTTTACGTCGTATTCATACTGCGGTCCGTGCTGTCCGTCTGGATACCCCAGGTCTACCACCTCCCGGAAGGTGATGTTCTCCTCTTCGACCTCATGCCGACGTCCTCTGACGTAGATCAAGATCTTCCTTCCTGCACTCATTACTCTTCCTCCCATTGGTTCAAGTTGTCGTTCTGTCCTTAGCGGCCGCTAGCAGCCTGTCGGACTAGGATCCAACCGAAAATCTAAGTCATTCATATGACTGTGTTTACAGTTTCGAGATGAAAAGGGCTATCGTTGAAAACAAAGGACTTACGTCGAAAGTCCGACAGGCTGCTAGAGTCCTGATGGACCGAGCCGGTCGACCTTCTGACCACGTCCCTAATGTAACACGCGACACCGCTGATCCGCTGTTTAACGTAGTACCATGCCAAAAAAACTAGCCGAACAAACCTGGAACCGCCGTTTTGACCAATATTTGCTGCTGTTCCAGTCGCACTCGCGCAGCTTCGCGTGACACGTGAAACGCGGCCGCGATGCGGTCGATCATGGCCTGACCGACCTCTGATCCGACAGCTACGTCGCTGTACATGAGGCCTTCAGCGGCACGGAACGCCCGTACAACCCGTACGAGTTCGGTTTTCGGCATCAACAACGCCCCACAGGCGTACCCCGCCTGCCATTCCATCCAGTCGCTGCTAGGCGCGTCGATTGCGTCCCTGTGACAGGTATTGCGTGTTTCCCGCGGTTCGCCCTCGAACAGCCTTCCGAGTCCGTCGTCCGAAGCGAACAGGAAGCCGTGCAGAAGCACGTGGCCGTATTCGTGGGTGAGCGTCGTGCGAAGACGGTTTTCGTAATTGGGTGCCTGCAGACGACTTGCGATCTTGACCTGCGGCTTCCTTCGCGGGAGGAAATCCGTCAACCCATCGACGCCGTCCTTTAGCACGCAGCCATTGTCCAGATCGTCGACCTCCTGCTCAAGCAGAACCGTGAGGTCGTCGGTGCTGACCGGGAAGGCCACCCTGCCGTAACGGTCCCGCAGAAAGCTAATGATCGTTTCCTCACAAAGCTGTTCGAGCTCGTCGGAATGGTAGTGTGGTCGCTCTCGAAATCGCCTGGTGTTGTCACGCACCCACTTCACGGCGATACTCCTTTGGTCTCGGTTTCATGGTTTGTCCTTGAGCACCTTCCGAAAAGCAGTGAAAGCCTTCTCGACCCGCAGCGGATCAGACCCGGGGAGCTTTTCCCGCAAATCCGTTGGCCAGAGGCCCGCCACAGCGATCAGATGCTCCTGCGAGAGCCCCAGATGCCCTGCGAGTTGCTCGATGATGTACTCCGATGGCGGATTTCGGCGGTCGTGTTCGATGTCGTTGAGATACTGCGGCGAGATCGAACCCCCACCTTCTTTATGTGTTCTCGCCGCCAGTTCCTTCTGGCTTATACCGAGCGCCTTGCGCGCCTCCGCGATGATCCGGCCGAATGTGCTTAATCGTTCCACTGGCAATCCGCTGATTAGCGTACAATGCTTTCGACGGTCTGTCAAGTCCCGCTCCCCGAACTGTCGGGAGCACGTGAGTTGGCCGCTTTCAGCGGCGATGGGTGACCTTCCCCCAAAATTAGGTCCAAGTTGAAAGTGAGGAATTTCTGGAATTATCCACGCCGTCGTGGCTGTGGAAAAGATGGTCGCTTCGCGACCGCGGGAAACTCGAAGAGTCTTTCACTTTCCCTCTCTGTAAGAATCTCGTCAGCGAGGTTGGCTGACCCGACCTTGTTGCATGGATCATCCCGAAGGATGCCTTATCATTGTGTTTTTCAACACCGGGGATAACCTAGATGCCACATAAGTGCAACGCAGCCCGACGGCACAAGTTTGATAAGGCGCAGTATCGGGTGATCAACTGGGCGGAATATAACAAGAGCCTACGCCAGCGGGGTGATCTGACGATTTGGGTCAATGAGGAGGCTCAAGGTGTGTGGAGCGCGCCGCGCCGCACGTCACGGGGTGGCCAGCGGAGATACTCGGATTTGACGATCGAGACATGCCTGACGCTACCGCCTGGGAAAGGGCAAATTCCATCTCCGCCCCGATCCATGCAACAACGCTCTCCCGGACGAACAGTCGGCTGAAACCGAGCCCCTCTTCCTTCGTATCGAAGTGCCCGGTCGCACGCCTGGCACCTTCTTTTTTAAGGTCCCACCCGCCCTCCGGGTTGGGATCAAGGAAATACCGTTTGCGTGCTATTACATCCCCCTGAAGCGTTAGCTCGAGGCCGGGGCCTGGGACTCCTCCTTGTACGTGATCGTGATCTTCACCTTGAAGATGTTCATACAGCTTCTGTACTTCCGGCGCCCTTTCGGCGACCCCTCGTAGCCGCGACAAACTTCCGAGGTCTCCCGTTTCGTCGCACGCTTGGCCACCATGTTGTGGACGATCGAGCCGACCGAGACTCCTCCGTTGTAACAAAGGGGGTTGCTGCAATCGACGCACTCGCCCGGTAAATTAGGCTTCTGGTAGATGCACCTCGGATCTCCAAGTCTCGAATGCCGGACGCCATCCCCATCCTCCGTGACCTCGATGATGACGTCCTCGATCTCCGGGAAGGCCTCGTCGAACGACACCGTCTTCGAGAACAGGAAATTCGTCTCGCGTAAGACGTCCGACGCTTTCATCCTCTGATCACGACGCCCCACGGGTACCTCCGAAAGGCTGTAAATCCGCCCTGGGCACTGTGTGGTGCGTAGTTGTGGTCTTTGCAACGCCACCCTTGTAGTTGATGAACGCGACGACTCTTACAGCCATTGATGTACCTCAATCTTCGGACCAGCGTACTGCGAACTCCGGCTCCCGGATTGTCAACGCTACGTACCTGCCTGACCTGGTGCAAACAGCATAAGAACTCAACAAACTTTTCGGCCCGACGGCCTAGCCTGGAATTCCTTCAACCAAACAGCCTTCGCAGCCAAGCTGCGAAGGTCATGCTGAGTTCTTTATCGACAAGCAGGTCGCCCGCTCCGATAGCCGCTCCCATGCGACCAGGCATTTTTCTTGTCGCCAGCCAAGCAAAAAGCTCGGCCTTCAACATCTTGCTGTCCCTAAATTTGCGATCCGCATCCGGAATGCTCTCGATGTAGTCTCGGGCCCTTGGCCAAACAGGGTCTTCATCGGGGATCATTTCCTCGACGAAATCTTCAAGTTCGCCAGACGATTGGTTATTCGGCATCAGCCAGACACCGATTCGAGGTGTGCTGGAAATAATCGTTCCGGCAGGGTCGGGATTGTCAGGCGGTTGGATCTTTACCGATCTAATCTGCTCAGCCACGGTGTCCCATCTGGCCTGCAGATCATTGTTTGAATCCACGACAATGCCGACGGCCTTTCCCCCAGACACCTTGATTTCCACGCCGATTGCCGGAAGGAGCCGGGACAAGCCGCCCTTGTCGAGAGTAGAAAACTGTAGCATCGGTTGAGAGCAGTCGCGGAGATGTTGAACGACATGCATACCATCCTGCCCTTCGACCAAAAGGATGTTCGCCTCCTCCGCAGAATTTGTGGGCAGTCCAAAGGCCTGTGCGCACATAAGTAATTGAAACAAAGTAGCTTATTCTTTTGTTCGACGGCGAATATTCCAGTACCCACTTCGGTCGGACGCCTACACCCGGTGCCCGGAGCCCCCGCCGGAGGCCCCGTTCCCCATCGCCCACACCAGCCGACACCGCGGAGCGCAGCCGAGGGTCAAGGCCGGCGCAGCCGCCGAGCTTGCGAGGGAAGCCTTGAGGCTTGGCGAGCACCGTGGTCTCCTCAAGCGGCGATGGAAGACGGTTTTACCCACAAATTCTGCGGAAGACCCGGATGTTCTCGGGCGATCGTTGCGGTCCGGTGCCGTCCATGCGCCTACCTAACCTCAATACTTTGTTCGGACGCAGTCTCCAGTTCGCTTTCCGAATACTCGATTGCACGAATCCTTTCGTTCTCCTTCTCAAGGCGAACGAGGGTCCCTTCGGTATCGCCGATCTCCGCTGCAGCTTGGGCGAACCCCCTGATGCAGTCCCAGCCATGAGTCGTCGCGAGGACCTGCACATTGTTCTCATGCGCCGTTTTCAGAACCATATGCCAGAAATCACGTTGCACGGAATAATGAATGCCGTTTTCCGCTTCGTCGATGAACAGGAAGCCATTACTGCTATTAGCGAGGGCCAGGGCGATGCCAAAAAAGCGTGTCGCACCGTCACCAAGGCTCTTCAAAGGAACCCTACGATCATGCCCCCTGAGTTTGACGGCCGCCCGCCGCCCGGGCATTCGTGTCTGCCGCCCGGTGTCTCCCACCATCACCACACTTTCCACCGCATTGCCCAAGACTAACCGCAGTGCTTCCACGACGTGAACTTCCCCGCTCTCCATCGTGACGCTATCCCAGAATGTCGCCGCTGTATCATTCGACATGAGGCCCGGACCTAGCGATACGCATTCTATTGTCGGTGGCGGTTCGGCCTGGCCAGTCCCACGCTGCCAATGTAAGGCGGGGCGATTCGGGTTGCGTTTCAATGGGATTATGTGCTCCAGGCCCTGAAATGATGCCTTGATCACCCGCAAGTCACCTTCCGGGTCGATGCCGATCCTCTCCTCCAGCATGGCCAGATATTCTTTATCGGGACGCACTATCTCGATTCGGAGATGGTTTTCAGTTGAACCGTTTTCTGGACCGATCTCAATGACACCGTTTAGCAAAGGATCCCTTCCATAAAAAAGGGCCCCAAGATCTGGCGTGAATCTACTCTCTCCGTCTTCTTCAATGACTGCGGAGTATTCTACGTGCCCTCTCGTCAGTTCCAATAAAACGGAATGACGGCCGCGCGCTGCATAGACTCGACAGGCCTCAAGTATCGTTGTCTTGCCGATACCATTTCTCCCAGCGAGCAGTGTTACGCGGCCGAGGCGCGGAACAGAAAGATCGTCTATCCCTCTGAATCCTTTTATCGACAAGCTTGGAAGATGCAGGCGGTCGCTCGGTGCTCCCTCGGACATGGTGCTATCCTTCGATTGGCTCCCAAATTAATTCAGTGCCGACAAATCTCCCTTCTGGGCGTATTGATAACTGTCTGCGGTTTGAATCACCAGTTCCATCCCTTCATTGTAACCGTGCTTATATACTTGCGCCTCACCCTGCCCTGAAAAGTGATTGAACTTCGCGACCATCCTCTCGAAAACTCGAACGGGCGCCGCAGCGGCAGGAGAGCGATGGCTCGGGCTGAAGGGTCGGCGCCTGCGTTCCTTCTCTACCAACACTATCGCGCTTTCTTCCCCGCGATCAATTGCCAGGCGCGGCATTCTCCGACGCCGAAGAATTCTTCGACGGCCTGGCGGTCGAGGTGGATCGAGTCCATGTTGCCGAGCACGTCGAGAATTTAGATAAGTCGATGACACTAAGCGGGTTGGCTGGGCACGAGGGACCGCCTCGTATTACTGAATGTTAGGATGCGATCCGGCATTATACGATTCTACGGATATTGCCGGTTCGGTTGAATATGAACGATAAAGGACATTATCATTCATATCGTATGGGCGCTCAACGATCCGGAGACCTACCGGCTTCCCGCAACTCCGCCGCCGCAATATCTGTGGAACGGATCGGCGAGGGACGGGGCTCCTGGCGTTCCTTGCGCGGCATGGCAGTAGCGACGAGGAATGTTCGGGATTTCGGGCACATGGGGGTCGACGTCATCGATGATCCATGGGCGGGCGCATAAGCGCAATGACGGAGGCATCCTCCCGCATCAAGATCCTTTCAACGAACGACTAACAAGGCTTAGCCTTACAGCTTCACCTTCTGTGGTACTGGCGGGAGGGCGTGCCCTATCTTTTCCTCATACCGTTTTATGACCCGCTCGGTCTCTTCTCTTACTCCAGCGATGATCACATCTTGAATTGAGAGCTCGGTGTGTGCGGCAATCCGTTGGAGTCTATCGATCAAACTAACAGGCACTCGTGTGCTCACCAGTTTGAGGGTGTCTGCTGTCATGTCAACATACTTTCTTGATTTCTTATCATCATGTTGTGACGCTGTCATGTTTTCAGACAATGACGCTTGATCGCCAAACTGATCCAGTGAAGAAAGTGTTCCTCTGTCTGGTCTCTTCCTCATCGTAGTACCTCCTTCCACAGAGCACGAAGTTCAAGCATAGACTTCTGATCAAGTGGTTGAAGCTCGGACACACCCCTGCCCTCTCCAAATGATCGTCTGAATGAGATCCGATCCCTGATTACAACATCAGCAAGTTCGATCCCGGCCGCTTCAAGGTAGCTTCTTGATTCCCTGGTTTCTCTTACGAGCGGATGTGTTGGACAGCGGTTTAGGACCGCCATTGCGCGGATGTCTGGGTTGAAGCTCCGGGCTTGCTCTAGTACCTGCACGACATCCTCTGTCGCCCAAACATCTGCCTGTGAGGGCTGTAGAGGCATCAAGAGAATATCTGCTATCCCCATCGCTGTACGGAGTTCAGCGGAGTCCCTTCCTCCTGCATCTACAATGAGAAATCCGTAACGCTGCTCGAGATCTTCAAGTTCGCGGTGAACCTTTCCGAAGACCTGCACGCAAGGGATTCGAGGGGTGATTCCTTCTTCATCCCGAACTGCGGACCAAGCCGCGACGCTCCCCTGTCGGTCCGTGTCAACGATTGCCACATCAAGACCTTCACTTGCTTGGTGAACAGCCAAATTGATTGCGAGCGTGGACTTCCCCACGCCACCCTTCGAGTTCCCAAGTAGAACGATCACTGTATTCCCCTGTCAGCTTCACATCATAGCAAGATGCTATGCTTTGATGTCAACATAACAACATGATGACATACTGTCACCTTTTGAATTTTAATGAACGACAGCCGAACGCGAGCACCGCAACCGCAACCTGCCCCTGATCGACTTCTAGATGGAACATATCTCTGTTCGGGAAGCGCCTGGGGCGTTGCATGGACAACTTCAATCGAATCGCCAATGCCGAACGGCCGCGCTTAGATGGCAATAACCCAACGAAAAAGGATAGTTATCGGTGGATTGTATGAGCGCCCGAATACCGCGGGGAAAGCGGCTTCTTGGCAAGGGGGGCACAAGCTTGGCGGCTTCGGAGCTATCAGAGGCGAGTTAAAGTCCTGGGTCGGCCCTCCAAGTGCGGCAGCGCGGATTCAGAGCGGATCGGTGGAGCTGTCCGGGATTTCGATTTCCAACCGGTTGAAGAAATACTTCGCCGGCCAGTAAGCCCAGTAGGGAAGCAATATCCCGAACCTCAGGGTCTATTCTGGCGGGGCAGCCAGAGGGGCGTGTTCCGCAATGATGGCTCTCGCCTGCTTGGTGAGAAGTTCCTTCTCCTTGGGCGTAAGGCGCCTGTCTCCGCTAACCCACTTGCTCATCCGATAGGTTTTGAGTTCGGTGATGAACATCTTCTCACCACGCAATGTGATGGGGATGCCACCAGCAATCGCAATCGCCTCCTGGCATTCCTTGATGGAGATTATTGGCGGGGTACGCAAGCGGTCTCTGAACGCTTCGTCTTCCGCAATGAGGACCCGCGCCTGTGTCGTCAGAAGTTCCTTCTCCTTGGGCGTAAAGCGCCTGTCTCCGCTAACCCATTGTTTATCTATGATTCTAAGGTCGGTGATGAGCATCTGCTCGCCACCCAGTGCCACGGTCATGCCCAGAGTTGTCATGTCCCTGCCACGAGCAATCTGAATTGCCCTTCGGCAATCACTGATGGATCTCTTCGCCATGCTCTTCTTCCCCCTGTAGTGTTTCCCGGCCTCGGCGTCCAAACCGGACGGGTCACCCGCCCCAGTCGCGTTAGACCCCGGTCTCTCTCCTAAAGGGTCCTTTCCGCCCTCAGAATCGTCTCTCAGCGGAAATTATGGCTTCACTGGGTGCGTCGGTCCCCCGAAACACTTAGGCGCTGTCGCTTACCCTTTCGGTGGGAATGATCCCGCCGCAATAGGTGCAGGTTTGGGCGCGCTCGATCCGCGACTTGTACTCTTTCTCAGTCGCGAAGTTACTTCGTCGAAGGTGTCTCAGTACCGGACTATCGTTCTCGATAGCATCCACGCCAACGCATTCCCGGTGCCACAGCTCACTCTTGCCTTCAATTGTCCGAACCACCACACCGTCAAGTTGCATAGTCCCCCATTATCCGTGCCATATCCGATGCTCCCATCCACGCACGCCTCAGAGGCCGTCACAGGAGAGTTTTTCCGCAGATGTTCCAGCCACCAGGACTCGCCGCGGCGCACACCCATCATCTCCGTCGAGTCCGCCCGTCCGGGGCCTGCTTCAAAGCCGATTCCCGATCCTGTATTGTCCTGAAAGGGTACAACCAGCGCTGCCGAATAGAAACGGAGATCGGCCGTTGGGATACCAATGGAAACGAACGGAGTTCGTCTGCCGATCCACGCGTGCGTCGGGACATTTCCGGGGATCGAGCGAAAGACCCCGCCTCAGATTGCGCTGTACCGCCCTTTCGCGACCCACCTCATGGCAGAGCCTGCTGAAGGATCCTACGCAGTGATCGTTTCTGAAAGCGCGTGCCGTCCTTTCGCCGGCACGGGCGTCCACGAAAAAAGGCGACGGCGTTTAACCCGCCGCCGGAAGGTGCGGCGCTTAGCCGGCTTCGTTATCGCCAGCCGCCGGGGCCGCCTCGGCGTTGCGCTCAGTGATGAGCGTGTGCGCCTGATCGGCGAGCTTGGCGAGGGTGAGCAGGTTCTTGAAGCCGAAGCTGTGCGTCGTCTTCCACTGGTCGTCGTCACGGTAGATCCGCGAAAATGTGAAGTTGTGATGGGTGATCCCACCGACCTCGTTTTCCCAAACGGTCGCCTTGACGGTTCCGATCCTGAGTTCCGCTGCGGGTTTTGAGTTGTTGTGGGTAGCCATTGATTGAATCCTCCTGGTTTAAGGGTTTGGAGCGTGTGTCGCTCACTGAACAGGCGGCACCGGACAAACCCGCCCAGGAGGTACGTCGCCGAGTGCAGGAAGGTGGGGAATAACCGGCCCAAGAGCAGGGGCCGTGACAGACGCCCACCCGGACGAGCAGCGCGGTCTGGCTACCGCCCCTGCGCCGGTCCCCGCAGAGCAAGCCAAGGCTGCGGAAAAATGGCGAGACAACATCCGGAGCGGTGGATCACGGGCCAGTCAGAGCGAACAACCGGGGAAGCGGGGGATCTCACCGGCCGCTTCCCGGCACCACGAACTGCCCGAAGCGGCGATCCAGGGACCGCGGGGCCGGTTGTACTCCTGAGGATGGCCTGATGGGTGCGGGGCAGGGAAGAGAGCCGCCAGGAGCCCATGGGTTCCTGCGCCGATTCCTGGCGCCGTATTATTATTTCTAACCCATCCGCACGAGGTTTGCAATCGGCACTGTGACCGGACCGCACTCCGGACCGGGCTCTTATTCTGACTATATCTTCCAAGGGAATTATTCGATCCGAGGGCAGGGAATCATAGCGAGATAGACCTGAAGACAATCCCGCTGGACCTGGTGTCTGCGGTGGCCGATCGTAAGGGATTCAACCGGGGTACTAACGACGAGCTGCGTGGGGAGTCGGCCACCGCAGACACAGGAAAATAATATTGGACGGGTACCGGTGCGACTGTGGAGTTGTTGGCTGCTGTGTGGTCCGGAATAAAGCTTCTGGACAACCTAGGTATTGTCCGAACCCA
Organism: Terriglobia bacterium; assembly: GCA_965263045.1. Classification (GTDB taxonomy): domain Bacteria; phylum Acidobacteriota; class Terriglobia; order 20CM-2-55-15; family 20CM-2-55-15. The sequence goes on along the minus strand of CBDHGK010000016.1, from coordinate 34,687 downwards.
AACTAGGCGATGATGGGGATAGACTGGTTAACGGAAGGGAATCGGCAGCCAATTAAGGTTGGAGGATAATGATTCCAGGCCCCTGTTCTGGAACAAACTCAAGGAGAAGAAATGCCGAATACCGATAAGCAACTGGCCGAACTTTTGGTGGAAGAAAAGAAGCTGCTCGAGCTGCAGAAGAAGGAGCAGGATGCACTCAAGCAAAAGCTCCGTACCGTCAAGAAACAACTCCGGGAGGAAGAGCGCAAGCTGAATGAACGTCGAGCGGCACTTCTAGGTCACTGCATGATGCAGAAATTCAATTCTGACCCTGAAGCAAAAGAGGCCATGCTGCAGGAACTCGATGGCTTCCTGTCGAAGCCTGAAGACCGGGAACTGTTCGGATTACTCCAGGAAAAAACTCCCGAACCGGAACGCTCCTGAGGATTGGCTGGGGGCTTTCCTGTTCCTGGCCCGCCCGTCTTATGCGTCGGACGAGGGAGCGTAGCCAGTACCATGGCAACCGCGAGGCTCCCGCCGGGCACCGGAGCGGAAAACAGTCTTTCTCGGACTGTGTATGCGGTCGCCAGACGGGGATGCCGCCATTGTATCCGGCTGCGACTGGCATAATGGCCGCCGTGGATGTGGCTGCTCATTTCGACATCCGAGCGCACTGAAGGCGATGTAGACTGGACACGGATAACGAACCTGGCGGAAGTCATCGTTGATTGTACGCACCGGCTTCAGGTGAGAGGGTGCTGGAGAAAGAAGTGAAGGGACGGTGGTCGACCCGGGATTGCGCTGCCTAGCAGCCTGTCGGACTTTCTCCGTAAGTCCTTTGTTTTCAACGACGGTCCTTGTCAGCTCAAAACTGGAAACACAGTCATATGAATGACTTAGATTTTCGATTTGGTGTTAGTCCGACAGGCTGCTAGGCGGAAGCGAGAGAATCAGACAGTCAGCGGAGAAGGCATTTTCTTATGGTTAGTAATGGTTATCCCATTTCTTTCGAGTTTATTCTTAATCAGATTTAATTTTATATTTTTCACAGATCCGCCGTGCTCAATACATGTCCGAACTACTCTTGTTCTTACATACTTGTAATAGAAAAGACGCCGTTTGTTAAGTATTGTCTGGAGTAAAAGACGCTGTTTGTTAAATTAAGTGCATGCCTAAATAACGCTGTTTGTTAACGGAAAAGTCTATGAAAACACAGGTAGTTTGTGGAAAACTCGCCCCCAATCCTTTTCTCTCCGCGGTACGGTTACCGGGGAGTCTGTACGTGTGCGGATTAGCGGGACAACTGCTGGAACTGACGCGGTGGGACCGATGGCGTGGTCGAGGGAAGCAAGACTAGGGATCCATGTGGTGTAGAGTAGTCGAGCCCTGGCCACGCAACTTTAATCTTTTTTAGTTCCCTGATTGCCTTCTCGCGGAAACACCGAACAGTGTAACCGTCATCCACTCTAGTGGGATCTTTCCCGAACTGGCGATAGAGTTGCTTCCAGGAGAGCCTCAACGGACCCTTCAACGCGAATGTCCGGTAGTTGAGCCATAGATACAGGTCGAGCCCGATAGAGGATCGCTTGAGCGCCTTCAGGATGTGCATATCCAGCGGTATAGGATGTTGGATGACTTCGTTGAAAAATTCCTCGCCCAACCGGATTGAACTTTTCCATATATTTGGATCATCGGAACTCCGTTCGGTCCACCAGAACTCCGTCCGGTCGGCGATAAGCGAACTCACACTCGAAGATCCATGTTTGTCCGTGTATATGAGCGATATTTGACAGCGGAAAAGGCGATTCATTTGGTTGCGGACTCGAGCAAAAGATGCCCCGACCGGGTCGATCCCCACTGTCCGCATAAAGTCTGAAAGTGTCTTCCCAAGAAGTAAATTCCGGCTTTGGGTCCGCACCGCTTCGGTGCAAACCCAGGCGAGCAATAGGCGCGGTATGTGACCGAACGGGAGCTTGTTGTTTCCACCAGCAATCATGATTAGCTGGTACGGCCCGTTGACGCGATTATACTGAAGTCTGTTGCCTGGGTTGGTACGCGGCAGACTGCATAGGGCCATCAGCCGCCCCATGTAGCCAATGTCCGAGTCCGCTTCCCCGGCCCCGACAAGCCGATTGACCTGATCAAAGCGGGTGTAGTGGTGCCGCGCCTGGGGCGTCACCAGAGAGAGTGCAGGTTTTGATTTATCGTTCATGTCCTCGCAAGCCTCCATATCCTTATCATATTTTACCGGCTAGATCGGGGCCGTTAAGCAGAGATTCTTTTCCGCGGTGTATCCGCGAACCAGCAGAAGCATCGCCCTGACAATCCCGGCTCGCCCCCGTCTCATCGTCCTGGCAGCGTTGTCCCACATCACCGCACCTGCGCCAGTTTGAGTTGGGAGTCGGCGAACGCAACGGGCCTGTAGTGCCAGCGCCGCTTTGCGGCGTCGTAATCGCCCACGTGGAGGGCTTCTTCGACGTAGCGCTTTCCCTCGCGCCGCGTCATGTGAATCACCATGGAGATCCCGTCCACGACGCCCCTACAGGTGACTTCCCACGGCAAGTCCGTCTCGCCTTGCATGGCGCAAGTTGCCAACCGGGACAGGGCCGACTCGGCATTGTTGGCGTGGATCGTGGTCAGGCTGCCGCCGTGCCCGGTGTTGAGCGCCTGCAGCAGATCGGCGGCCTCGCCGCCCCGGACTTCGCCGACCACAATGTGGTCGGGCCGGTGCCGGAGCGCGTGCTTGACGAGGTCCCGGATCGTCACCGATTTACTGTCGATGCCCCGCGCCTCAAAGCGGACACAGTTTTTCCTGTCGATCCGGAGTTCCAGGGTGTCCTCGATGGAAACAATGCGGTCGTCGGCGGGGAGCAGTTCGGTCAGGGCATTGAGCAGCGTGGTCTTACCCGATCCAGTGCCGCCCGACACCAGGATATTCCGCCGCCCCAGGAGCGCGGCCCGCGCCGCGTCCAGCACTTCTTGGGGCAGTGAGCCGAAGCGCACGAGATCCTCGGGTGAATAGCTCCGCTTGCCGAAGCGCCGGATGGTGATGGCGACGTGCGGCGCGGCCGGGGGGACACAGATAGCCACGCGGGAGCCATCGTCCAGGCGCGCATCGAGGATCGGGGAGCTGGCCGGATCGAGGCCGAGAGGCCGTGCAATCTGAATGGCCGCCCGCTCTAGCGCGACCGCATCGAGGGCGGGCGCGGGGTGCTCCCGGATTTCCCCCCGGCTTTCAACCCAGACGTTTCCAGGCCCGTTAATCATGATCTCGCTGACGTCCTCATCTTCGAGGACCGATTCCAGACCCGGCAAGAACGGACGCAGGTAGTCCATGCCTCGGCCGCTGCTCATATCTTCCCCGCTGCGACGGCGCGCCAGTAGGGCGTGTCGACCGGAAGGTAGTACGGCTTGAGATAAACGCGGACGGCGCTTCTGGCGTTAGTGCCGTCATAGGGCAGGCAAATCGCCTGGCAATTCGGGAGCAAGCCAAACTCCCTGGGCTGAAACAAAGCCTCGCGCTGTTCGCGGAAGGATTTGCTGGTTCCCACTGAACCTTTACTTCCACCGGCCCGTCCCGAGAGCAGGGACACCTGGGCCTGTTGTGCGGATTCGGTGACGGTCCAGCTCGGCTTGATCTTCGCCACCTGCCCGCACAGCTTCGAGGCAATCTCGGCGCTGGCGTCGTCGCTGAGGGAGAGGAAGATCCGGGTGCGGAGGGTCTGCAAGAGCGCCCGCCACGCCTCGGATGTGCCCAGGACGGATCGGAGCGAGGATATGGATTGGGTGGCGACGATGGGGATGACGCGGCACTGCCGGGTGAGGGCAAACGCCTTCTCGTCTCCGGAGGGATCCTCCTCGCCAACGGATGCGAACGACTGATATTCGTCGCAAATGAAAACGGCGGGCCGGAAGTAACGCCCAGGGTCCGCTTTCATCTGTGCCGGCCGCCGGATCAGGGTCTGGAGCCAGGCGTTTTTTAGGAACACGCCTATGGCGCGGGCCAGGGCCGGATTCGATCCGGCGGGCATGTTGAGCGCGAGGACTTTCCCGCTCTCGATCAGCTCGTCCAGGGGTGGAAGGTGCCGCCGCATCCGGGCCTTTCCGACCGGCGGGCGACTGTCACCGTTCCCGGCATCCTCGCCTTCGGCAGGGCGTTCTTTGGCGGGTGCCTTGGGACAGAAAATGTCGGCCACGTCCTCCATGTCGAACAGAGACAGGAAACTGGAAATCCCCTCGACACACGAGGTTCTCAACTTCGGATCCATCTGCATCCAATCCTTCTCGTACCACGTCTTAACGCTTTCGTACCGCGCCTTTAAACGGTCCGTGTCGGTGTGACCCGCCACAGGGGCGACACGGCAGGTCACGCCCTCCCGTTGCAACCATTTTGCGAGCTCGGCCGTCCACGGGGTCTGGCGTTCCCCGTCAGAAAATGTGGTCCAGGGCACCCCGCCCAACTCAGCCCTCAGCTTATCGAGATCCTTGGCCGAAATGACGATGGCCCCGTTCTTCTGACTCTTCACGACACCCTTGGCTTCATCGAGCTTTTGCTTGAACAGTTCGGGGTCGATCGCGCATCGGTAGACATCCCGCAGGGTCACCCAACGATCGGGAAAGATCCGGTACAGCTCGATAATCCACTTCACAAGATTCGTGTAGGCCTGTTGCCAGAACGGATCCTTCCCCTTCCCGAACAACTGATTCAGGAGCGAGGACACGGTATAGGCCAGAGAGTAGGAATCGAGCCAGTGCGCGGCCAGGGGGTTCCACTGATATTTCCCGTCCATGCCGATCTCCATGTAGTCCTCTTCACGTTTCGCTGCTTTCAGAATCTCGCGGATGTCGTAGCAGAAGTCGCCCTTCACTTCGAGGATCAGCGCGGCGGCCCGGCGCTCCGGGTTCTTCGCTTGCCAGCCAAGCAATTGCCGGGCAAACGGGTGCATGCACGCCGAGGTCTTACCCGAGCCGACCGCCCCGAAGATGGCGACTCCGGTGTAGAGGCCGCGCTCCGGGATCACGAGCCAATCCGGGTTGGGAACCTCCCGCGCCTCGATGGGGTGATGCGTTTCCCCGACGACGATGGCCGGTTTCTCGTCGGATGGGGCGATCGGCCACGGGGGCAGCCCCCCCTTGCCCTGTTTCATGCGCGGTGCCGACTCGAACCAGACATGCCATACGCCGGAAAAGAGCGTGCCGCCGATGAACACGGCGACACCGGGCATGAGGGCATACCAGCCATGTGCCAGCCACAGAAGCACGGGCGCATCGAGGGCCATCAGCGCGACAACCGGGTTCTCCGATCCGGTCGGAAACGGACTCGAAATATACCGGGCGATCGCGGCAGAAACCGCGAGGAGAAATAAGAAAATATGTCTCAATTTCATAGGCCTTCACATCTCCAGATTTCAAGCCTTCCTGCAAGGATCACTGTGGCGGGAGCGACCCCCCCGGGGGAGGGCGGCCCTACGACCCCCGTGATGTAAATTGAAACGGGGGTCCAGGGACGCACGAGCCCCAAAAAGGTGGGGTCGCTCCCGCCACTCCCTCCCCCTCTGGATCGGCGCTCAAAAGGGCGTGTAATTTGACTTAACCACAAGTAAATACGAACGATATGGGGCACAAAACTTGTAATTTGCTCGTGTAATATGGCCCCCCGTTTCAAATTACACTCCCGTGCGGCACCGTGGCCGTAATTTGAAGGCCCAATTTTCGAGAGACGGTCACCCGGCGTTTCGCTCCAAAAGACGCCCATACCCGCTCAAAAAATGAGTCGCCCGCCGATCTCATTCCGGAATCTCGTAGAGGTCCACACCCTCCGGATAAATCCGACGGGACCGCCATATCTCGAACGTGTCAATCCGGATGTTGTAGGGCAAAGGTTTTGCCAGCATGTCCTTCAACTCCTGCCAGCGCCGCACGGTGTTGGGCTGGCCCCCGTAGCGCGCGAAAATCTCGGAATCGAAGGTGTCGATGCCCCGGGAAAGCGCGTCGAGTTCCTCCCGCAATTCCGCCTCCCGGTAGTCCCCGGCCCGGATACCATCCCGATCCCGCGCCCATCCGTCCAACACGGCCCGGGCGCGTTTGTCGGCGTCAGGGGTGACGCCGATTGCGGCCACATGAATCGTGATCCCGCGGTGCCGCAATCGGGCCCAAAGATGCTCATGCGTCTGGCCCCAATACCGCATTTCGGTGGCGGTGTCGTTCCCAGGATCGACATAGACAAACGTGCAGGTCGGCCCGCCCGCAAAGGGCAATTTCAGGTGGAAATACCGGGCGACGCACCCGGCCGCTCCGCCGTAAATCCGATGCGGCAGCCGATTGTGCGGCACGCCGTAATGCGTACAGAACCGAACCTTCTCATCCTCGGTCGGGAGCCATTCCAGCTCCGGGTGCTCGATCACGTAATCGAGCGACAGGATCCGCCGGAGATAGACGGACAGGCCGGCCTTTCTTCTGTGCCGGACGTTGGGAATCCCCAGCTCCCGGTAGATGCTCTTGTGGGTGATCCGGCAGACTCGCGTGCGGTTCCTGGTGTTGATGACGGGAATGGGTTCGTCCACGGCAAAGTTCAGATCCACGAGACTCTGAACGAAGCGGTGCGCGCGGACAGGATGAGTGTTGAAATAATCGGCGTATTGCGTGCGGGTGAACATGCCGCTGTTGAGGCAGACCATCGCAACCCACTCGGTGTCTTCCTGGCTCCATCCAAACGGTTCGAGTGCTTCTTCCCGGCCACGCAGATGAGCAATCATGGCGTCTCGGTGATAAGGGTTCTGTCGGTTTCGAGGTATGTGACCTGGATGCCCATCGGGTTAAAAATGACCAGATCGGCCGGTATGACCGGCATGAAAACAAACTGCATCGTGGCGGTCCATTGTTCCCGGGATACCTCCTGTTCCTGCCGGGTCCGGACAAGGACAAAGTCGGCGACCGCACCGTGCGGCTCGGCCGGATTGGCCTGAATCCGGAGGATGACATTCTCGACCCGGAGTTCTTCCAGGGTGATCCCTGCGGCCAGCATGGCAATTTCCTCGTTGTTGGCGGTGAAGGCTGCGTTGGCCAGACCGGTGCTGAGGAAACGGAGGCTGCGCGGCCAGTATTGCTGGACCGTCGGTCGCCGCCGGCCGAAGTGGTCATGGAGAAAGCGGTTGAGGAAATACTTGGTGGTGGGGTCGCGGGGATCGGCCTGAGCCTGGACCGCCTCATAGGCCAGGGCTTCGGCCCGGCCGACTTCATCGACTCGAACGACAATCGGCCGCGGCGGCTCGACCGAAGACAGGCGCACCACGGCGATGGTCACGCATAAAAGCAGCACGCCGAGTACGATGGTGAACACGCGCAAGTGACGGTTCGAGTGGATCGTCTCTCCCCATATCTCGGCATATTGTTTTCCAGCGTCGGATGCGTTGTCTTTGGGTTTTGCCACGACGTTTATACTCCCTTGAATTTAGAAAGGCTCTGCCCGGCCTGGCCGATCATGCCCATGATCCCGCCGCCCGCGCCCCCGCCGGTGATTTGTGAGGCGAGCTGGCCGATCATGAGTGAGGACAGGAGCCCGGCAATCGTGAGCGGCACGATGCTCAAAAACCAGGCGGTGCTATGCCAGAGCATGTTTGTGTCGGGCGGTGGACCATTCACAATGGCATTCATCCAACCGATACTCGCCGCAAGGAACACCCGCATCAGCGCCGCCGCTATCGCGCCATAGAGGGTGTAGGTGAACATGCTCTTGAACCACCCCCAGAACAGGAATGCGAGGGGCTCGACCAGGAGGAAAGGAATGAAGAGCGGCCCGAGGATCAGCAGGACCCCGAGGGCGAGCTGTGCCCATAGAACCTGTGCCATTGAAACGCCATAAATCACGACGAGGCAGAGGAGAATGAACAAAAGAAATAGCTCGAAGATGATGGTGTGGATAAAGGACATGAGCAGGTAGGAGAGGTCGGTCAGGCCATTGATAAGCATGTCCATTATCCCGCCCCCTGTCCCCAGCTCCATCGACTGTGCGCGAGCGAAGAGATTTTGAGAAAGCTGCGAGAATGTGACAAGGAAGTCCTCGCCGGTATTCTGAATCAGGATGAGCTGAAGCCACTGCCCACCGTCAGTGATGGCCTCTGTAAAAGAGCGGGTCGATCCGGGAAGCGGATCGTGATAGAAGGTGAGCATTGCCCACGGAAACCAGAGGGCGATGACGACTCGAACAATGTCCCACGGACGAAAGTCTCCGGTAAAAGCGATCCGCAATCCGGTCCAGACAATGAGAATGGCGGCCAGACCGCGCCACAGGTCAAGCCCTGCGGCGTGGACTTGCGGCGCGGCTGCAAGAATCACCTGATCCATGATGCCGGAAACAACGGTCGCGGGGTCCGGAGCCGCGGCCGGATCGGTCGGGATGGTGGGGACAAGCTGGAGCATCATCACGGGCGTCATCATGGTATTTGGTTCCCGCCCAGGCCGTCCGGGATCTGAAAGCCGCCATACATGGATTGGATTCTCTGATCGGCCGCCGCGGCTATGGTTGCCTGTTCCTCGGCCCACTGCGCTTCAAGAGCGGCACGATCGGCCAGCCGGCGCGCCGCATACCCCCGCCGGAGTTCCTCTTGACGAAAACGAGACGCCGCGTCCTGGGTTGCGGCGGCGGCGCGGCTGCGTCCAATTCCGATCAGGGTGCGGATTTCGGCGAGCGAGCCGAGAACATCGCCCTCGGTGAGCGCCGCCGATGAGCGGTTCGGCCCGCCGGTATCGGGGTCCGTATCAATCCGCTCCCCGATGCGGCCCAAGGCCGCGGTGGTGGCCTGGTGGACTGCGACCAGATCGGCCCCTGCGTCGGCCCTGGCTCCGGCATATTCCAGGCTGCGATCGGCGTAGTCGCGCCGGCGCTGAAAGACGGCCACCGCTCGATCGGCGCTGCCCGGGTAGACGTTCCGAATATCGGCCTCGGTGACGGTGTCCGCGGCTCCCAACACGTCACGCCAGCTCCGACTGAACGACTCCCCGTTGGCGGTGAGGTCGCCGAGAGAAGTAACCATGTCGCCGGCCGGGCCGGTGAAATCCGAGTGCCAGTCGCGCGTGGTGTTGAGTAGATCGGTCGGAGCTCTAACAAGATCGGCGATGGGGTCTGCAATCGGACCCACCAAACCCTGCACGGAATCGGTGACGTGGGTGAGCTGGCTCCGGGCAGTCTGTAACTGTTCCACGAGCTGCCGAAGCTGCTCAAGCTGGTTGGCGATCATTGCCCGCTGATTGCCGTGCATGATCGGCCGTAGAACGAACCAGATAAGCAAGTCTTCGGGACTTGGAATGCCGAAGATGCCGAAGGCCGGGACGGCCGCGGTCAGTGCAACCAGGAGCGTCCAGGTAATAACCCGTTTTTTCATCATGGTATTTAGTTCCCGCCCAGGCCGGCCGGGATCTGAAAGCCGCCGTACATGGACTGGATTCTCTGATCGGCCGCCGCGGCTATGGTCGCCCTCTCCTCGGCCCACTGCGCTTCAAGAGCGGCACGATCGGCCAGCCGCCGCGCCTCGATCTGCCGCCGCGCCACTTCTGCGTTGTAGGCTGCGGCCGCTGCGGCGGATGCTTCTATAGCTTCCATCTGTGCCAGTGCTGTAGTGAGCTGTCCTTGAGATAGATTGCCGGCAAGGATCGCTTGTTGCAGCGCCGTGTCGGAAACATTGTTTTGCCCCGCTACGGTGTCGATCTTGTCCTGGACCTCAACCGCAGTCGCCGCAAGTGAGGCCGCGGCATCGGCGCGTGCATGTGCCAGGACAATGCTGCGATCGGCGTAGTCGCGCCGGCGCTGAAAGACGGCCACCGCTGCGATCGGCGCTGCCCGGGTAGACGTTCCGAATATCGGCCTCGGTGACGGTGTCCGCCTCTCCCAACACGTCGCGCCAGCTCTCACTGAGCGATGTGCCGTCACTCAGTTCTGTCAGTGCCGTCACGAGGCTCCCGGCCGGGCCGGTGAAATCGGAGTGCCAGTCGCGCGTGGTGTGGAGCAGGTCGGTGGGCACGGCAACGAGATCGGCGATGGGGTCTGTAATTGCGCCGATCTGTCCCAGAGCGGATTCTTTCAGATGCTCGAACTGCCCGGTGAGTTGGTCGATATGGGCCGTCATGCGTGTGAGGGCCGTAAGCTGATTAGTAATCTGTGTGCCCTGGTTGGCGATCATCACGAGGTAGGCGGCCACGCCGCCATCTTGGGCGGTGGCAGTCTCGAAACCCGCGCTCCCGATCAAGGCAACGATTGCAAAGAGGACAATGAGTGTTTTCTTCATTGGGGATGCTCCTTGATGAATGTGCTGGTCGTTAGTTCCCGCCCAGGCCGGCCGGGATCTGAAAGCCGCCGTACATGGATTGGATTCTCTGGTCGGCCGCCGCGGCTATGGTTGCCTGTTCCTCGGCCCACTGCGCTTCAAGAGCGGCGCGATCGGCCAGCCGCCGCGAGGCGATCTGCCGCCGCGCCACTTCTGCGTTGTAGGCATCCGCCGCCTGGGCGGCTGCCTCGTGAGAGCGAAGGTTAGAAAGCGCGACGAGTAAGCGCGCCCGAGTGAGCGCGGCAGCCACTTGAGTTTGTGCAAGAGCCGTGCGGGTGACGCTGTTGCGTGCTTCAAGATCCGCAACAGCGGCCTGGGCCGCGTCCAAAGCATCCGTAAGTGCGATCGAGGCATCGGCCCGCGCATGTGCCAGGACGACGCTGCGATCGGCGTAGTCGCGCCGGCGCTGAAAGACGGCCACCGCTGCGTCGGCGCTGCCCGGGTAGACGTTCCGAATATCGGCCTCGGTGACGGTATCCGCGGCTCCCAACACGTCGCGCCAGTCGGGAAGCGGCGCGGGGGTATTGAGCAGATCGGTGGGCACGGCGAGTAACTGTTGGTAAGAATCCCTGAACGCGCCGATCATGTTGAGGGTGTCACAGACAACGGCGGCCTCGTTTATAGGGGTTGCTTCGGCGCCGGTTGCCATGCCCTGCGCTGAACAGTCGAGGCGGGTGAATTGAGTGAGCTGTGCCGTGTATTGAGTGACCCGATTGAGGATCTCCTGAAGCTGAGTGCCGATCTGGGTGGCTTGCAGATCCAGGTCGAACTGCGCGCTCGCGCGCGGTGGCATTGCAAGGACCACAGTGAGGGTGAGAGAGAAGGCGATCGCGTGTTTCATCGTCATTGAATTCCTCCTGTCGGTTGGGGCTGCTGCGGTACGAGGACATCGCCGGTGAACCAGATGCGCAAGCGGTGGCCCGCGCGAATCGTGATGGTGGGCAGGCGATTGAGGAAGCGGTCGAGAATCCGCACAGCAGTTTCCCCAAGCCCTTGACTGGCCCCGGCCTGGAAGCCCTGTTGGCCTCCGGCATAGGGGTTTGAGCCGATCGCGGTCAGCCCGGAAAGGATGCCGACGGCGCCGGCCGCCGCAAACATCGAGAAGTAATGTCGGTTGACTGCGTCCTTGAGCGCGCTTTCCCCAATCTGGTTGAGGCCATTGAATTGGAGTGAGACGCTGCGGCCGTCGGGCCAGATGATGCGGTGAAAGGCAACGGCGAGGCGCTCCTGATCGGCCCCGGAAACGGCCTCGACGGAGCCGACAACCCGCGCGCCACGCGGGATCAAGACCCGTTGACGGTCCGCGGAATAGAAAGGGACCGATACGTTGGCGAGGACCGGACCGGGAAAGTCGCCGCTGAGCTGTGTGACCAGGACAGCCTCCAGGAACGATCCTTCATAAATACGGTCCCAACCGGCCGGATCGGAAGGCAGCCCGGCGACGGGAGTTTCGGTTTCAGGCTGCACGAGGGCCCCGGCAGGGGCCACACCGGCAGGGGCCGGGCCGCCCGCCGCCAGCGCGGGCTGCCCGGTAGCGGCCCGTTCCCGATCGTTGAGTTCGGTGAGCAATTCGAGAAAGTCTCCGGCCGTCGCAACGGCGTTTTCGGCTGTGACACCGGGAAGGGCGGCCTGGGGAGTGCCCTGGGCGGCCTGTGCCAGCCTCGAAAGTGCGTCCGGCACTTGCGCCCCCGCCGCTGCGGTAGCGTCCGCCCCCGTTTCGGAGTTCCGGTAGGACAGCACAAGCGGCCCGGTGCGCAGGGAGCGACGACGGCGCTCCATTTCCTCGAGCCGCAGTGTTTCCAGCAACACCGCCTCGGCCTCGGTGCGCGGGGCCTGGCCCCCGAAGGGGACAGGCTGATCGTCGGGAAGCAAGCCCGCTTCGGGGTCTTGACCCTGGAGCGGCACGATGCCGGCGCTCAATAGGGCTGCATTCGATTCCTGTTCGCCCTGTAGCTGAGCTAACTGGCGCTCGGCCGCATCGGCCTGTAGCCGGAGCTGGGCGGCTTGCCGGCGCGCCTCGGCCTCGATCGCGGCCTGGGCCCTCTGTTGAAGGCCGAGGTCCGCGGCCTCGGGAACCTCGATCTCAGCATCCTGCGCACCGCCGCCGGTGAAAGTGTAGGTGAGTAGCATGGCGGCCAGGAGCAAGGACGTGGCCGCGATCCCGATTTTGGTAACGAGGCCGCCCGGCATCACACCAGCAGGCGGAAGGGGAATCTTTTTCCATACACTCATGCTTAACGCTCCGGTTCATAGCGCCAGGTGGCGCGCCGCTCTCCAATTTGCAGCCAGCCTGAATTGAGGCGCCGCCGCACAATGAACAGGCCGTCTTCGGTGAGGTCATAGGCGACCAGCGACGGGTCACCGTCCACGGCTTCATAGAGCGCCGGTGATTCCTGGGCGTGTGAGCGGAGATAGGTGAACTGCCCGTCGTGCCACATCGCTTCGACATTGAAGGGAGGCTCCTGTGCACGATCCGACAGGGTGTAAACAAAATGAAGCCGCGTGGGATAATCCGCCCGAAACTCCTCCACTGCCGCGGCGGCCGCGGCGCGGGCTTGGGCGGTCCGCGTGTCGGCTGCGATCTGGGCCGTGCGCGTCGTCTCCTGGGCTTGTTGGGCGAGTGCCTGATAGGCCGTGATTTCGGAACGGGCAACGAAGGCGGGGGCATGCGGTTCGGCCGCTATGAGGCGGCGGCCTCGTCGGCCGGCGGCGGCTCGATCCGGACCACCAGGTGCGGCTCCCCGCCCTCAGATGCGAGGAACGAATAGATCTGGCCGGACTCGCAAATCAGGGCGACGTTGGTTTCCACACCCGTTGCAATCGGTTTCAGGAACGCCACATTCGCCGCGCCGGTCAGATGCCAGTATTCGGAATCTCCGACAACGAAATCGAGGATCGTTTCGTTCTCCGGCAGGACGATGACGGTGGTATGGCGCACCTGCGTCTGGATATCGACCAGTTGATCGACACCGGGGACCGCCTCGATGCGCAGCATCGGTCCCTGGGCTCCAGTCGCCGGTAGGGGAGCGATCGCCCATGGCAAGAGGGACGGAACCATAACGCCCGTCCACAAGACCCGCAGGATTCTCTTAAAGTAATGCATTGAATGGTTCTCCTTATCGTCCTGAATATGTGTTCCTTAACTCCCTGCGCCCAATATTTCCAGGGCGCGTTGCAGTCCGTGTTCCTCGATCATTTCTGCGCGCCGTTCCGAATCACGGGGGTTGGATGTATAGAGCCAGTAACTGGCCCGATCGACTTCAAGCCGGAGGATCGCGGCCCCTCCGGCGCGCTTCAAATAGAGTTCCATCTTTGGAACGAGAGATTGGATCGTGTCCATTTCGCTTGGATTGAGACGGAAGATCTCGCCGACCTTTTCGGGAAGATTCGGGTTCGCCAGGAAAATCTTGGTGGGCATGGATTCGAGCAACCCGGCCGCCTCGGGCGTACTTGTGACATCGACGGCGCTCTGTGTCGCCATGATGAGGGCGGCGTTTTTCTTCCGCCAGGTCTTGGCGGCCTCGGCGAGATAGGACAGCACGGCCGGGTCCTTCAGATAGCGCCACGCCTCGTCGACCACCATGAGCTTGACGCGCGCAATTTCAGTGGGATCTTCAAGAGCGATCCGCAAGCGTTCGAGCAGGTAGAACATGGCGGCTTCGCAGAGGTCTTCATGTTCGGCCGCCCCGGCCAGGTCGATCACCTGCCAGTCGGCAAATTCCAGGTCGTCGCCATCGGCCGGGTTATCGAAATACCGGGCCCAGGTGCCCGCGCCGTGCCAGCGTCCCATCGCGGCCCACATGCTCTTGGGCAAGGATCGGACCAGCGAGCTGAGGTCGCGGCGGTCCGGAGAAAAGGCATAGAGGTCTTCGATGCGATTGCGGATTTCAGTGGGATCGTCGCCGGAGGTTGTCATCCCGCCAAGCCGAAGCAATCGCGTGACCCATCCGGTCAGGAATTGAAATGTGCGTTCCCCGGGAGGGAGGCTGAACGGGCGCAAGCGGAAGGAATCTCCCGATCGGCCGTCGTCGGGGGAGAGTTCCAGGTAGCCCCCGCCGAGGAAGCGGGTGAGCGAACGATAGCTGCCGCCCAGGTCGAGAATCAGGACGCGCGGCCGGTACTGCAACGCTTGAACGAGCAGGAAATTCAACGTGAAGCTCTTGCCCGCCCCGGTCGCCCCCAGGATCAGGGTGTGCCCGACATCGCCGGCAAAGAGGTCATAAAAGAAGGGCGTCTGCCAGTGCGTTTCGAGGGTGGTCATCGCTGGCGCGTCCAGATGCGCGCACCGCTCGGTGCCGCGCGGCGGGCCGAACAGGGGCGCGAGCGAGGCGGCGGCCCCGGCAGACACCAGGACCTTGCGGAGTTGCCGGGAGCGGGGCTGGCCGGGCATCCGATTGAACCACTGCGCGAGTTGCCCATAGCCTTCCCGGATCAGTTTGGCGTCATGGGTGGCGAAGATGCGCCGGAGATCGCCGTCCAGGCGCTCGATATCTGAAAGCTCTCCATGCAGCGCAATGGACAGGCTGATGTCGCCATAGGCAATGCCATCGGTTTCCAGCTCGACCAGGGCTTTCGAGAGCCGATCCGACTCCGCGCTGGCCACGCTGTCCTCCATGGCCACGGCGCTGCCTTCGGTTTCCTGAACGTGCGCCATCATCGAGTACCGCTGCGAAAAGTAGTGCTTGCGCGCGGAGTTGATCTTCTTGCGGCCCGCCTCGGTCGTGTAGGGCCGCCATTCCAGCGACACCGTCATGCGGGCGTTCAAACGGTACAGGTCGTTGAGCATGTTGGCGCGCGCTGTGCCCGGTGGCGAGAGCAAGGAATAGAGGATGACGGGCTCCCCATCGAGGCGCAGGAAGCGCCGCTCGGCATCCAGCTCAGATACGGCGAGGCTCCAGTTCAATCCGGCCCCGACCGACCCATCCCAGGGTAGCCCGGGCCGGTTGACCAGCTCACTCAAGAAACGGCCCCCGTCCCGGCCGTTCAACAGTTCGATCTCCGTCAGGTCGGAGACGAGCTTCGAACCCGCATCGACAAGCTGCCGGAACCGCGAGGCTGCCGCCTCGATCTCGTCGTAAATGTAGACGGCCTCCTGGGGCGCCCGCTGGCGGGCCAGCCAGGCCCGCGCGGTGTGGAGCCACCACGGCCCTCGGCCATCGGTGGCGGTGGCCTGTTGTAACCCCGGATCGTGACACCAGACCAGATATGCCTGGACGTCCTGCAATCGTTCGCTAAGGAATGCCTTGCGCCGCCGGCGCGCGATTGCCGACACGCTATCGCCGTGATCGGATTCCTCGTCGGGAAGAACAACCGGCCGCCGGAGCAGATAGAAATGGAGCCGGCCGCCGGGCTCGACATTCGACAGCAGACGGGTCCAGCGTTCCAGCACCGCATCGAGCGCCTCGGGGGTGCGGCCATCGAGCGGGCTGGGGGTGATGCGGCCGACGCATAACAACTGGCCATCCCGGGTCAGACAGGTCCGGCCGTCTTTGAGATAACCCCACCAGGGCAATTCTTCGGCCAGCGCCCCGGCCGCATCGTATTCCGCACGTTCAGCAACAAGATTCATTCATACCTTCCTTTCAAGATCACGCGCCAGGGCTCGGCGATCCACTTGCCAGGGTCGTAACGCGCCTTGAAACGGGTCGACGCCTTGAGGATCGCGAGCATGTTCGGGTCCTGTTTCCAGGCGAGATAGCCCGCACCCCACAGCGCACCGAAAACGACCAACGCCGTGACGATGGCATTCAAGGCGTTCCACAGGGCGAGCGCGAGCGTGGCGCTCAGAATGAACCACGTGCGCTCGACCCCCATGATGGTGAGCGGGCGGCTCAGACTTGGGTAACACGGCCAGAGCCGCTTTCCTTGCCGCGCCATCAGGGAAACAGCCAGCCCATGAAATTGACCGCGCCCACGGCCATGCCGACGCCGAAGATGATCCCGGCCAGGGCTTTCTTGCTGCCGCCCTCACCGAAGGCGAACATCAGGCCGCCACACACGATGCTAATGAGCGCCAGGCCGCGCGCGATCGGCCCGGTAAATGCGTCCTCGAGGACGGTGATGGCCTCGAGCCAGGGGCTCTGCGCCCAGACCGTGACCGGAGCGCATAGCACAATCGCTACTGCCAATAAGGCACGGTGTTGCCATTTGTTGTTTCGAAACAGAGTCATCGTGGACCTCCCTGTTGGTTTGTTAATCGAGATACAGACCTTGATCGCTCCGGTCGAGGGCCTGTTGCAGGTCCCGATCCCCTGAGCCGCGGCGAATGCCGCGCTCTACCAGATCGACCCGCCGCCCCAGGTCGGCCAGGCCCAGCACACGCGCCAGCGCGTAGAAGACGACAATGCTGGTGAGGAGCAACGCGGCCGCATGCAGGGTGAGCTCCCACCCATACGTGCGAAGGATCGTGCCCCACCAGGGCGAGAGAAAGTCGAGCCGCGGCCCGACTAAAAGAACAGCCGTCCCGGCCCACGCCGCCGTGATGCCGACGCCAAAGAAGATCGGTTTCATAATTCGATCACTCCCTTGTCCCGCTGTTGCCCCTGGCGGCCCGCACCCCCACCGCGATCGCTCGACCGGGCGAGTTTCGCGGCCTGGGCGATGAGCGACTGCGCGCGCTCGCTCCCGTTGCCGTGCATGCGGAACCCCGCCGCGGCCTTGGCCGCGATGTCAGCGGCGCGGTAGTTGCCGGAGACGACTTCGATGTTGACGTGCCCTTGGGTGAGCCCATCGGGTTCGAGGAATTCCAGCTGCGCGTCGGGATACTGCACCTGGCCGTTCCGGATGGGAAGGTGCAACGCTTCGGCGGCCTCGAAGCGCGCGCGGTCGGCGGCCTCCCGGCCGCCCTGTTGTCGCGCGGCCTCCGAACGGCTATTGATCGCTGCTTTCAGTTCCGCGTCAGTGCGGATGCGCCGCAGCGTTCGGCCGCGCTCTTCAATGCGGGCCTGTTCGGCTCGCGCGGCGCGGTAGATGGCCACATCGTGTCCCATATCGCGCGACTTCGATCCTGCACCATCCCAGGCCCGCTGTTGCGGGTCCATTTCCCAGGAGAGGCCCTGCGTCCGTGCTTCGCGGGCTCCGGCGGTGGTGGGGGACAGGACGCGGTATTTCCCGCCTTCCGGTCCCTCCAGAGTGCGTTCGGTGACCCACCCAGCGGCCTTCATCTGATCGAGGGCTTTCCGGGCCGCGTAGGGGTTGCCCCCGAAACGCTCCCGCACAATGTCGGCGACGGCGACAACGCGGTAATGACTGACATCGGCGACGGCGGCATTCTTGCGCTCGGCGATGGTGTGCTTCTCCTGTAGCGGGTCGTAGTGCCGCCGATGCCCGGGGCGCTCCGGGACCCGCTCGGGCCGGCGCCCTCGTCGAGGCTCCGGCCGCCGGTCGAGAGAGGGTGTCTCCCGGATGTCAAAACGAGCCATGCGTTTATGCCTCCGTTTCCACCGCGGCCGTCTCGGCTCTGTCATCCTGCCGAAGCGCCGAGACCCGGGTGTGTGCGATGTCGGCGACCTTCCCCAGCAGCAAGAGGTCGTTGGGGCCGAAGCTGTGTGTCGTCTTCCACTGCTCACCCTCGCGGTAGAGGCGGGAAAAGACGACGTTGTAGCGGGGCGCTCCATCCTCGGCGGTATTCATCCAGATCGTTGCCTTGACGCGGCCAATGCGGATCTCATCGGCCGGTTTCGTGTCAGTCATGCGCAACACTCCTTTCTGTTCGTTCTGTTAACGGCTCAACTCGATCTCGGGCGCTTTGGCAGCAACGGGCGTTGCCGGTTGGGGTTCCCGCGCCGCGGTCGGCGCGTCAATGGACCGCTCCTGCTTCGTTTTCCCGGTTGCAAGCGGCACATCCTTGGCCTTCTCGATTTCAGCGGCGCGGGCGCGCTCGGGAGCGGCGCAGACATAGTCGGAGATGCGCCCGGCTTCGGCCGCCGCCTTGTAAATCTCCTGCGGGTCGTCCTTCAAGGCTTTGACCCACGAGGCCACATAGGCGGCGCCATGTTGCGGCTCGTAGGCCACGCCCAGGCGCTCGGACGACATCATGGCGCTGATTTCCGCCCTGAGTTCTTCCCGCGCATACGCTTGGGATCCGAAGCGGTCCCTGGTGCCTTGTTGAAGACTCTCCCGGTTCATGCGGCTCTTGTGGCCGGTACTGTGGCCGACTTCATGGAGTGCGGTCTGGTAATAGGCTTCGGCGCTCTTGAATTGCGCCCGCTCGGGCAGCACGATGTGATCGCGGGCCATGTTGTAATACGCCCGGTCGCCGTTCACCTCCCGGATCGTCACGCCGCTGGCCCGGATGACTTTTTCCACGTTCTGCTGCGCTTCCCATTGGGGAATCTCCACTCCTTTGCGCTCGGGGAGCTTGAGGCCCTCGGCTTGCTCGACGTTGAACACCGTGTAGTGCCTCCACGTTCCGCGTCTGGTCTTCTCCGCATCGCGGGCGTCGCGCTTCTCTTCGGTTCCTTCCCCGGGCGTCGTCGTTTCCTGGGTATCGCGCCGCTTGGGCGGTTTGTAAGCGAGGATGCGGGTGCCCTGTTCGCCTTTGCGAACATGGCCGCCCGCTGCTGCGATCTGGCGGTAGGTGCCCCAGCGGTGGTCGTTGTAGCTCTTGGCTGTGCGCTGCACCATCAGCTCCAACGTATTCCCGCCCTGATACTGCTTTTCGGTCGAAAAGTTCTCAGGGATCCGGTTTTCGCCGCGCTTCCAGCTCTTTTGCCACGGCGCGGTGCCCGCCTCGATCTGCTGGGTGAGTTTGGCGGCAAAGTCCTGGGTATATTCCTCGGCCGTTTTCCCACCCCGCCGGCCACCGCGTGGCTCCTTATGAGCGGGCTCCGGCTGTTGTGTGCTGGCCGCGCGCAACACGGTCACGGTCGGGGTGGAATCGGTCGCGGGGGCCACGTCAATGGGTGTTCGGCCTTCCCGATCGGCGGTATTGGGATCGGCGCCGGCGTCAAGTAAACGCTGGGCCACGTCCGGGGAGCGATTACGGGCCGCATAGTGCAAAGCCGTGGCCCCGTCTTTGTCTGCCGCGTTGGGATCGGCCTTGGCCTCGAGCAGATAGTGCACCGTTTCGGGCGAATCGGACTGGACGGCCAGGTGCAACGGAGTCAGTCCCTCCCGATCGGCGGTATTGGGATCGGCTCCGGCCTGGAGCAGTTTCCGGACGCCGAGAACCGATTCGTTTTCAGCGGCGCGATGCAAGGGTGTCCGCCCCTCGGGGTCGGCCGGATTGTGGGCATTCTGAATCCGCTCGTACTCTTCCGGGCCTGTTCGCAAGCTGTGGGGAAGATTGTCCATGTTGCGAATTTCGTTGGAGTCGTTGGCTCTCTGCTCTTGCTCGTGTTCCCCTCTGGGGTCGTCCGCCGGAAGGTGTTGAATAGGGACACGGCCCTCCTGATCCCGCGCCTCCAGGTTGGCCCCGGCTTCGAGTAGGCGGTTCACCATGCCCTGCTGCTCGGCGGCATAGGCCAGGTGCAACGGGGTCCGGCCTGTGTTATCCGGAAGGTTTGGATCGGCTCCATGCTTGAGAAGAGTTTTCGCGCCCGCATCCACACCTTTCCCGGCCGCCTCATGCAAAGGTGTGGAACCGCCTTTGTCGCGGGCGTTGACATCCGCCCCCGCCTCAATCAGGAGATCGGCGCGGCCCGGGGACGGTTGCCCCGCCGCGCGATGCAACGCCGTGGCGCCTGTGTTGTCGCGGGCGTTGACATCCGCCCCGGCGTCGATCAGGGCGCGGTGAACATCCAGGTCGGGATTCCGAATGGCGGCGCGATGCAACGGGGTCTCGCCCCGCCAATTCCGCAGGTTCGGATCGGCCCCCCGGTTGATGAGGTCGCGGACCTGATGTTCGGTTTCGGTCGCGGCCGCGCGATGCAATCGAGACGCGCCATCGAGGAGAGAATCAATGAAGTCTTTTCTTCGGCTCATTTAATCGCCCACCACGTCATCGGGCGGCCCGAAAAACTCTTCGTCGCTGACCACGTCCTCGGCAGTCGGAAAAAACGCGAACTGTGCGGCCAGCTCATCGGACGCCTCGAACGCCTCGCCGCTGGCGAAGCATGCGTTGAATTCCTCCCTCGTCGTTGCAACCCGGATAGGTCTCACCCGGGGTTCTCTTCCGCTTTGCATGACTTCCCTCCTCTGTGTCGTCCTGATCACGGATGAAAAAAACTGGCCACGGTTTCCCACAGTGCTTCGACCGGAACAAGGACGCGTCCCAGGGCGATACCGATAAACAACACCCCGAGGACGAGCCACTTTTCGCGCTCGATGCGATCTCGTAAGGGCACCGGGGCGAGGCGTGCGCACTGCAACTCCTGGATGTGTGCGCGGAAATCGTCTTCGACTGCTTGACACTCCCGCCGCAAGTTGGCCTTGAACTGTTCCATGTCCTCTCGTATGGATTGCACCAGGCTCTCCCAGAAGCGAGACTTGATCCGCTTGTATGCGAGCATCGCTTCTCTCATGTTGTTCTCGCCCTGGCTTTCCTCAATCGTGTGGTTGACCCGCTTTTGAACAGCGACGAGGGCGTTCATTAATTGGTGGAGGGTCGCTTCGATGTTGCGTTCAAATTCCTCAATCTCAGCCGCTGTCTCCATGAGTAGAGCGTCCCGCCTGGCTCCAAATTCCCGTGCGACAAGGACGGGGTTTTCGCCCCCTTCAATCGCGCGCTTTAGCAAGCTGAAAATCTCTTCCTTCCGATCGGATTCCTTCCCCGCCGGCCCTGGGCCTTCCTGCGA
This sequence comes from Terriglobia bacterium, assembly GCA_965263045.1. Taxonomy (GTDB): domain Bacteria; phylum Acidobacteriota; class Terriglobia; order 20CM-2-55-15; family 20CM-2-55-15. The sequence goes on along the minus strand of CBDHGK010000016.1, from coordinate 13,653 downwards.
AGCGTCGGCCTGTCGAGGGACCGCGTCATCTGCGGGCATGTCACGATCGGATTCCTTCCCCGCCGGCCCTGGGCCTTCCTGCGAAGCGTCGGCCTGTCGAGGGACCGCGTCATCTGCGGGCATGTCACGATCGGATTCCTTCCCCGCCGGTCCTGGGCCTTCCTGTAAAGCGTCGGCCTGTCGAGGGACCGCGTCATCCGTGGGTAGGCCGGGCATAACCTGATCGGTCGCATTGAATACGTCGGCAAGCTCGGCTGACTTGCGTCTCAGATGGGTGTCCCGCTCAGTCATCGCATTCAACCTTGATCGCAGGCCGATTCCTCACCCTCCAAACGGTCGTCACATCCGCGACGGCCGGAAACAGGACGAAGCAGCGCCCATCGCTGTCTTTATCGGTCAGTGTCAGGCCCCCGCTCCCGCGGTTGAGCCGGTCCAGGGCGTCTTCCTGGGCGGCGATCTGTTCGGCAACCTCCGCGCTCTTGGTCACTTGCCACCGAAATTGCTGTTCGGTCCAGGCAATACCGATCCATGCAGCGGCTCCGATCCCGGCGAATATGAAAACGCCGGAGAGAAGGGCCCGGCCCCACACCCCAACGATGCCTTGCGCCTGGGTAATCCCCTTCCGGACTCTCTCCGCGTGTGATTCGCGAATCGCGTTTCCCAGGGAGTTGAATTTGCCTTTGATCGCCTTCAAGCCGGTTTCCAGTTCCTTGTCCATGAATTTCAGTTCGGCGCTCATCGCGCCGCGATACTGTGAAAGCTGTTGGTGAACCTCCTCGGCGATCAGCCCTCGGAGTTCAGCGCGCAGCTCTGCGTCGTCCATCACCGTTCGATCTCCCGGGCCGGTGACTCCCGCTCCATCCGCTTCCGCGCTCCCGGCCGCGGCCCGAGACGCTCTCGAATCCATTGCACGCCGGCCTTCAGGCCCGCCGCCGGCCGCGTTCGAATCCTCTCCCACGCTGCCCGCCGCCGCGCCGTACTGATTTCTGAGTCCAACGCCCGTATCTGCTGCTCCAGATCCCGGACCTCCGCTTCCGCGCACTCGACCTGGCTCCTGTGTTCGGCCAGTTCCGCTCGATCCGCGCGGTTTCTCCGCTCGATTGCCGCGGCCAACTCGACGACCCTCGAATGGCCGCCGCGCGCGGCCCGGTATCGCTCCGGGCCCAGGTGGATTCCGGGGATGCGGGTGAGCTCCGCCGCCCGATCCAGTTCCCCGCGCTCGAGGGCCTCGGCGTGCTGCGCCTCGAGACTGCGGTGGTCGATCCGCTCGGGCCGGTCGGCCCCCTCCAGCGCCCGATTGGCCGCCCGCGCCCAGCCTTTCCGGGTGTTCTCCAGCCACTCCTTGCCCTTGATCGAGAGGGTTTTCCGTGCCCCGCCCTTCTCAGGCGCCTTCCGGTTGTAACGCTTGAACCACCGCTCGGCGTCGCGGTCATGACCATCGAGGGCGCGTTCGGAAATCATCAGGTGGACGTGGGGATTCTCCCCGCCGCCCCGGCGGAGGGCCATCGTATAGGGCAACCGTTCCCCTCCGGTGAGTGCGTCGGCGAAGCTTCTGGCGAGGGTCCGCTGCTGGGCCGCGTTCAGTTCCTTCGGCAGCGCGCACTCCACTGCGACAAACAACCGCCCGTTGACCCGTTCGTGTGCGTCCGCGGCGGCCCAATACCCGCGGGAATCGTCTGCGGCCCACTGCGGCATGTTCCCGCTCTCGCTGTGAGCGAGCTCATTGCGGTCTTTCTCATCCTTCCCTTCCCGTGCGATGTAGTGGGCCCTGGCGCGGGCCGATTGCCCGCCGTCACGGCTTCCGGTCTTCACATTCAAGTGATAGATAGCCATCGGGTCCCCTCTGCCCGGCCGGGTTCCTCATCGGCCATCAGCGTTCGATCTCCATGTCCGGTATCTCTCGCCGAAGCGATGCGACCGCGCCCTCGACCGTTTGCTGCACTGCGCGTGCTCTCTTCGATGCGCTCACCGGAAACCGTCTTCGCGTCGTCTTCCCCGCGCTGGGAAAAGAATTTCTCCGCCATCGCGCGCCTCCATTCCGGTGCGTGCAGCTCACTCCACGCCGCGGTGATCTCTTCCACGGCGCCCCCGTCCTCGACCATCCGGCCGGTCCGCTCTCGGGTTCCCGCGTCAGCTCGAGCTCGAGCCCACGGTTCAACGCTCCGAGAAATTGAGTCTCCGTCCGGGCCGGGACGCACTTCACCCGTTGTCTTCCTCTTTCTGGATCAGGGTTTTCGCCTCTTCGGGGAGCTTTTGCCTGGAAAATCGTGGCGTGTACGGCCGCAGATGATACAGGCGGGTTCAAATTCGGGTTGACCGGCATATCGGGCCTCCCCGGAGACGCTTCCCGGTCCGTTTTTGGAGGGAGAAGGCTCCGTCGGGTCGATACTGTCCGAATCGGAGGGGGCGGGGGAAGTATGATCCGTCACGCGCCGGAGCCGGCGGCGTGCCCGGTAGGCCCGGTTGTGGTCACGGTGATCGTCCAGTCCCTCCGGGCTTCGCTGGTGTTTCCGCCTGGCAGCCCGCTTTTGTAGCGTGCGCCTTCTCTGCCGGCAGCGGAGACTGCAGTATTTGTGGCCCCGGTAGCAATGCCGGCAGATCCAGAACACCCGGCCACAGTCGATCCCCCGGCAAAACCGTTGACGCAGTGGTTGAGCCTCGGCGCTGATGACGGCTCAATCCCTCACGATCGGCGCTCATCGCAGTGCCGTAGCGTCGATGGCGCCCTGTCTGTGCGTTGACGCATTACCGCTGATGGGTGTCTTCACGGCATTGTTGGAGCCGCCGTCGGTGCCACGGACAACTCCAGGGGCTGCCCGTCCTGCCCGGTGAACCGGATCACCCCGGACGCGGTCTGTCCCGGGGAGCCGCTGAAGAGAATGAACTGGGTCGTCCAGCCGCCGGAATCCACAAAATGAGGGAAGAACAGGTCGGATGCGGTGGGGGCCGCGTTTTCATCCACCGGCGGAGTCGTCGTGACCAGAATGTCGTGCCGTTGGTTGATCGCCAGCCGAAGGCCGACGGCAGCGATGTCGGGCGCCGCGGAGGCAATCCTGAGAATTCCCGAGAACGGTGTGGTCAACGCGGGGAAGAATTCATCGATGAATCGGGCGACATGTCCCGATGCGGGAATGCGGAGCGACGCGGTGGATTCGGTCGCGGTCCCGTCCAGGTCCGTCAATTCGAGCGAGACCGTCGTGGGCGCATCCGACGTGTTGGTCAGGGCGATGCTGCTGCGCACCGAGTGGGGCTGGCCGGGTGTGCCGCTGGCCTCGACGTACACGCGGAAGGCAGCGCCGGAGGTGGATGCCGGGACACCGGCTTCGGACACGGTCATGCCGTCTTTCTGGAACGCGAAGATACTGACGCCCGACGGCGCTGGCTGGCCGGGGTCGGGCACCGCCCGTACCGACCCGACCTGCGGGGGACCCGCGGGATTGGAAGCGCGGAGGCGCGCCGCACTGCGTGGAGGGATCGCATAGGAGAAGGTCGATCCGCTCCTCCCATCGGCAAGCGTCAGAGTCGCTGGAGCGGCGGCTTCCGTCTCGCTGCCGGGTCCGAAGAACTGAACGCTTCCACTGATGGGGGCATGGGTGGGGTTGACGAGGATGACCTGGGTCGTCCAGCCGCCGCCGTCCGCAAAATGCGGAAAGTAGACCGTGCCGGTGGTGGGGACCGCGAGTGGCGCGACGGGAAGCGTCGTCATCAGGAACTCGGAGCGCTCATTGACGAACCCGCGCAGCGCGATGACGGCGACCGGGAGGTCGGCGGTGAAGGTGAAGGTGCCCTCGACCGCACTGCCGCCGTTAAAGGGACCTTCGTCGAGAAATCGTGCGATCTGTGCCCGGGGCCCCAGCGTGAAGGTGCCGTGTCCGGAGTCGATACCGTCGCTGTTGGTGAAGAAGAACGCGATCGTGGCGGCCGTGTCGTTGGGGTTGGCCAGGGCGAGGCCGGTTCGGACGGGCCCGTCGGTCTCGGCGAAGATCCGTCCCTCCAGAACGGCGGCGGAGGCCGGAACGGCGGCTTCAGAGACAAGAATCCCGTTCAGGCGGGAACCGAATATGGCCAGGCCGACCGGCGGGGTCATCCCGTCATCGGTCTCCACCTGCCCATATCCGACGCGGAGCATGGGTGCCGCGTCCTGGGAAGTCACGGAAAAACCGCCCCGGTCGGGGACGGAAAACGGCAGCAAGGCGGTCGGGTCGGCCAGCGTCCACCCTTCGCCTGGCTCGGACCATCGGCCCGAGCCTTTCTCATTGCGCGCCCGCACCTGCACCTGGTAGAGCGTGGCGGCCTCGAGCCCCTTCAGGGTGGCGGTCCGGTCTGTTATTTCGTGCGGCGCATCGATGAAGAACCCGCTCGATCCTTCCCGGTATTGCACGTCATAATCGGTAATGGGCGGCCCGGGATTCTCCGGTTCGGTCCATTCCACCGTCAGGCTGGTATCGAGTGCGAGCGTCACACGCGGCGCCTCCGGTACCCCCGGACTCTCCGTCAGGTTCGCCGCCGGGTCCGTGTCCACGAACTCGACCGTTTCGTACGGCCCCCATGTGCCCTTGCGCACGCCCGGCGGCAGCGGGCCGAAGTCGATCCGCAGGCCCTCCCCGGTCTCGTCCTCCTGGTCCAGCACCGCGCGCAGGATGAAGTCCGCCTGCCGCTCGCGCGGCCCGAACGTCACGCTCGCCGGGAGCCCCTCGTAGTCCGCCTCCGTCGCGCCGCCCACGTGCGTCACCTCCAACGGAATCGTCACCGGCCGCAGCGGGTTCCTGTTCAGGCTCAGCGTGAACCGAAATCTCACGCCCTCGCGCACCTTGGGTACGACGCTGGTACTCGTGCCGAAGTTCACCACGACCGACCGCAGCTGGCTGTCGTCCGCCAGCGTCACGGCCGCCGCCGCCGGGCTGCCCGCCGACACCCCCGCCGGCAGCGGCCCGAACCCGATCGACACGCTCTCGCCGCCGTCGTCGGCCGCGTCGTCCGTCGCCGTCACGGTGAACGTCCGCGCCGTCTGGCTGGCCCCGAACGTCACGGTCTCCGGAATGCCGGAGTAGTCCGCCGCCGTCGCGCCGCCGCCGTTGGCCTTCGTCAGCGGCACTGTCACCGAGCGGCCGGGCGCCGTGTCCAGTTCCACGCGCACCGTCGCGTCGGAACCGCCTTCCGTCGCCGTGTAGGTCGCCGCCCCGAACGCCACCGTCACCGGCTCAGCCCCGTCGTTGTCCTCCAGCGCCACCGTCGCCGTGATCGGCCCGTCGCCGATCGAAACCCGGCCGTTGGGGGGATTTCCGAACCACAGCGCCACACTCTCGCCGTCGTCGTCGTCCGAGTCGTCGGTCGCCGTCACCGTGATCGTCTTGGTCCGCTCGCCCACGGCGAACGTCACCACCGCCGGGATCGAGCGGTGGTCCGCGGCCGTGGCGCCGCCGCCGTAGCGCAGCGTCAGCCGCACGTCGAGCGGCGCGATCTCCACCGGCGCGTCCAGGTGGATCGACACCCGCGCGGCGGCGCCGCCCTCGGCGGCCGTGTACGCTTCCTGCCCGAACCACACGTTCCAATGGTTCACGCCGTCGTCGTCCTCGAGGTGCACCGTCCGGGTCGGCGGGCGGTGGCTGGCCGTGCTGGCGCGGATCCCCGCCGGGAGCGGCCCGAAGCCGATCCGCAGCGACTCGTTGTCGTCGTTGTCGTCGTCGTCGGTCGTCCGCAGCGTGAACTGCTTCCGCCTCTCCCGGAACCGGAACGTCACGCTCGCGGGCACGCCCGAGTAGTCCGCTGCCGTGGCGCCGCCCCGGTGCGTCCTCGTCAGCGGGATCGTCACCGTCGCCCGCGCCGGCTCGCTCAGGTACACGGACACCCTCGTGACGTTGCCCTCTTCCACCGTCAGGTCGGCGGCGCCGTCGAAGAACACCTCGGTCACCGGGCCGTCGTTGTCGGCCAGCGCCACGGTCGCCGTCGGGCGGGCGCCTGCCACGAACCCGTCCGGGAGCGTCCCGAAGCCGATCCGCACGCTCTCGCCGTCGTCGTCGACCGAGTCGTCGGTCGCCATGACCGTGAACGTGAGCCGCGTCTGCCCGGCCTGGAACGTCACGCTCGGCGGCACGCCCGAGTAGTCCCCCGCCGTGGCGCCGCCCCGGCGCGACGGCGTCAGCGGAATCGTCACCGGCGCCGACGGCGCCGCGCTCAGCTCCACCGCCACCGTCGCCGGGGCGCCGCCCTCCGAGGCCGTGTAGGAGGAGGCCCCGAAGGTCACCGCCGTCTGGCCGGGCAGCACGGTGCTGGCGTAGCTCAGCCGCACGGCCACCTCGGTGCCGAGGTCGGGCGGATGCGGGACGACCTGATCCCGGGCGAATGGCGCATGTATCAGGGGCATGTCGGACAGGGTATCCCCGCTAGATGCGGAGGTATTGAGCGCGCCCTGGAAAAACCACGAGACGTCGTGCGATTGGAACACGCCTTCAGCCAGCGGCACGTCCAGCTCGCCAACGTATTTCTGCACATGCACCGTCAGCCCGGCTCCGTCGGCCGGCAGGTTCGGCGTTGTCGCGAAATACAGGTCCTGGGTGGCGCCGCCGTGCAACGACGTGACCGTGTAGTCGACGCCGAGGTGCCTGAAGGTGGCGGGGCTCACGCTGCCGAAGGCCGTGTTGCCGGAGCGGGCGTCGTATCCCGCCTCGGCCACGCCCATATCACCGTCGAAATCATCTAGTCGATGCCCCACGGTCAGCGTGGCGCACCAGACCGTCGCGGCGTCGGAGGGACAGGCGGCGGCGGCCGGCGCGACCAGCAGCGTCGCGGCGCTGATCCGCTGCTCCGCGTTGCCGCCTTCGTCGGTGAAGTTCGCCCGAACCTCGATTTCCTGGCCATAGTCGGCCGAGGTCAGCGTGTAGGTGCTGCTCGGGGCGCCTGGGATGTCCACTTCCGCGCGGCGCCACCGGTAGCTGTAGCTGACTCCGGTCAGGCCGTCGGCGTCATCGATGTCGCCCGGCGCCGCCTCCAGCGTCATCCCCACCTGCGCCGTCCCCGAGATCTCCGGATTGCCGGTGGCCGCGGTGTTGCCCGCCGCATCGGTCGTCCCGGTCCCTGAAGGCGACCAGTCGCCGTCGCCCTCGACGTTGGTGGCGCGCACCTGCACCCGGTAGGCCGTGCCGGCATCCAGGCCCGTAATGACCACGGTCCCTCCGGTGGCGTACGGGGCCTCGTCCTGGGGACCGTTGGTCCAGGCCGACTCCGTGGTCTTCTGGTAGCGCAGGTCGTAGCTGTCGATGTCGGGACCGGTGTTCGCCGGCGCCTGCCAGTCCACCCCGAGTTTGTCGGACGATCCCGAGACCGTCGTCACCGTGGGCACCGCCGGCTGCGCCGGGGGCTCGGTCACGTCCGTGACGCTGATCGTCACCGTGACGGTGTCGGTGCCGCTGTTGCCGTCGTCGGCCTTGACGACGACGGTGTAGCTGGACTTGGCCTCGTGGTTGTAGGTCACGCCCGTCTTGGTGCGGATCCGGGCGGATCCGGCGGTCGTGGTTGTGTCGAGGGCGAAGGAGTCGGCGTCGGTGCCTTCGAGGGTGTAGGTCAGCGTGTCGCCGTCGCTATCGGTGGCGGTCAGCACGGCGCCGACGTTCTGGCCCGCGGCCGTGTTCTCGGCCACGCTGCGGTTCGCCGTGGACGAGGGGAACGTCGGCGCGTTGTTGGGGACCACGGCCGCGGCCACCGCGAAGAGCTCCGAGAGGCCGTAGAGGGGACGGGTCTCGGAGGGGGAGTCCGCAAAGCTACTGCTGATGGGGCCGTCGGTGCCGAACGAGCTATCGGGCGCGCCGAGTACTGGCGAGCCGGAGCCGAGAGCGTCACCGGACAACTCGGTGCCGTCGTGGTCGCAGCCGGTCCAGGGGTAGTTGCCGGTGGTGGTGGCGGCGGTGCCGGACTCGTCCTTGAGGGCGGCCTCCTCGTCCCAGTCCCCGTCGTAGAAATCCGCGTAGTCGTCGGCGGCCTTGGCGCCGTTGAGCCAGTAGATCGGCACGCCCGTGTCGGACGTCGTGTGGAGGGTGCGGGTATTGACGCGGGCATCGTGATTGCTGGTGCAGCCGACCGCCCGGAAACCCGCTTCGTATGCCTGGATGGCGGTGTGGCCGGCCGCGGCGCGTTCCTGGACGAAGGTGTTGTAGGCGCCGATGCCGTTGGCGCTGGCGGTGCGCCTGGTGGAGGAGAGGAACAGCAGCCGGAAGGTGTCGCCCAGGACCAGCCCGGTGGGGACGAGGCCCGAGTTGGAGGGCATCGGGGTCGGGATGGCGGTCCCGTTCACGCTGATCTGGAAACTCTCTCCACTGCTGCTGGTGACGCTGTTGAAGCGGCGGGCATTCTCGATTGCCCACCCCACCCTGGTGCCGCCGTCCTGCGCGTTCGACCCGGTGACGCCGAGAACGAAGTCCAACCCTGCGTTTGCGGTGCCCTCGAAAACGACGAAATAGTCGGTGCTCGCGTCGAGCGTGGCGCCGGCGGGCGCGGTGAACGTGTTCACGGCGTTGTCCGTGTAGCTGGCCGGGGACGTCAGGGTGTGCTGCAGGGTATCCAGCGTGCCGTTGGAGGCCGCGGTGTAGATGTGGACGGTGAATGCCTCCCCGGCCTCCAGGCTTGGACGGGTGACATAGACCCCGACCGAAGCCAGGCTGTAGCCGCCGGGATTCGGCCCGGTGTCGAACCCCTGGGAGTGGGTCTTGTCCTCGTCGCCAGTTGCCACGCCGGCAGCAATGGCAGGGTCTACGCTCCGCCCGGTGTTGCTGACGAGCACGTTGGCGGCCGCGGTGGTGGCGCCGGAGACACCGGAGGCGTCGCCGGTGTCGACGGAGTTGATGGCGGAGACGCGGTAGTGGCGGGTGTTGCCGGCGGCGAGGCCGGTGTGGGAGTAGGTGGTGTCGGTGGAGGCGGTGTCGGCGGCGAGGTCGGACCAAGTGGTGGTGCCGTTGGCGGAGACCTCGACCTTGTACCCGGAGATGGCCTCGCCCCCGTTGTCGGCGGGGGCGGTCCAGGACAGGTCGATCTGGGTCTCGCCTTTCGCGTTGGCGGTGAGGTCGGTCGGCGGGTCGGGCGCGTCGGCGGCCTCTGTCAGCGTCAGGGAGACGCTGTCTCCGACGCTCCAGCTCACCCCGGAACTGTTCCACGCCCTATAGTTGCTCGACTTGGTGTCGGCGTCCTCGAAGGCGAAGGCCGTGCCGTCGACGTTCAGCGTCAGGCCCTGCGTGGCGGTTGCAAGGTCCGTGTCGAAGGTGAATTCCAGCCGTCCGCTCGTACGGAGAAAGACGAGCGTGATCGCATAGTCGGTGCTGGCGTGCGTGAAGTCATCGTCACTGAGGTGGACGCTGCAGAAATTATTCGCAAAGCCGTTGCTGCAGCCGAGCGTCCCGGAGTTATTCCTTACGGTCAGCGTGCCCGACCAGACCTCGGTCTGCGCCTGGGCCTGCAGCGGCAGGGCGACGAGCGCGGCCAGCACCACGAGGAACCCCGCAGCGGGGCGCGCCATCGCCGGCCAAAGGCGGGCAGGGCGGTCGTGTTGGCGGTGCGGGGTCTCGCCCGCGCTGGGCGGGGAGGATTCAGGCGGCCGGTGTGGGGCTGAAGGGGACCCGGTATACCCTAAACCGGAGTTAGATGTGGCTCTAGGCCTTGGCTCTTGGCTGAGGATAGCCAAGTCAAGACGCTCGTTGGATGTCACTCTTTTTTCCAAACAGTCCATAACTTTTCTTCACTCCGTACCGTTGTGACCGGGACCCGGCTCCGGTCGAAATTGCAACGCGGATAAGCTTATTACTTTCAATGTCTTTCAGTCGCTACCAAGATTGGTAGGATTTGAAGAAATGTGGCAGTGTTTTGAGCAAAGTGAAGGCGGCAAGCAACCGGAGCGCCCAACGAGGACGCCAGCAGCGGAGGGGTTACCTGAATTCGGTGATCGACAGCACCAACCGCACTAGGTCCACCTGCCGGGAGATCGGCAGTTTGTGGTAGATCTGCTTCAGGTGCCAGTAGATGGCGCCTTCCGTGATCCCCAGCGCCCGGGCGATCTCGCGCACGTTTTTGCCTTCAGCCAACCTGACCGCCACCTGACTCTCGGCCGGGGTCAGCCTAAGGGTCCTCGCCACCAGGCCCGGATCGATACGATGATGGTGCCCCGGCTCGACAATCAGGACCAGGGCGGCGACGGGCCGCGCTCCGTAGTCCGGTTGCGGGTCAACCACGGGTTTGACGTGCACCACGAACGGCGGCAACTTGGATAAACGGCCCAGCAGCATCGACCCGCTGAGGGCGACAGCACCGGAGGCCGGCAGCGCGGCAGCCACCAGACGCTCCAGACGCACCTGGTCGTCCGGGTCGCGGGCCGAGAGCACCCTGCTGTTGTCCGACAGCCGGCCACCGCGCAGGAGGATCCTGCGGGCACGGTCATTGACCTCCAGGATCCGCCCGCGCCGGTCCAGGTGGATGACACCAATCCGGGGATTGTCCAGCAGCGCGGTCGCAGTCGTGTCCCGAGCCTCGGCCCGGACCAGCGCCTGACGGACGTGGATGAATTGTCGAATGTGGGGCATGAGCCGCCTGACCATCGCGATCTGCGAAGACCCCCAGCCATCCGAGGCGACAGGATCCGCGAGAGACCAGGTCATGCGGGAGCCCCCCGGTCCGTCCAGCAGCACGTTCAAGCCATGCTGATACTTGTACCGGGGTAAGGCCTCGTTGTAGGTTGGCGAGGTCTTCAGCTCCTCGGCCGTGTACAGGTCTGGGATCGGCACCAGCTGGCCGGCGGGCAGTTGCAGTTGCCGCGGGATGGCTTCGTTGATGGGATGGTAGACGTCGAGGTACTCCCGCTCCAGATCGGTGCGGCGCTGCCCGCGGTAGTAGAGCCCGACGAAGAGAACCCGGATGTCGTCGGGGGGGCCTTCGGCGACCAGGAGGGCATTACCCGTCAGGCCGCAGCCCTCGTCAATCAGGGCCGAGGTGTCCGGCCAGTGGGTATCGTCGAGCATCGCGTCGTACAACGACGTGATGATGCGCTCGAATGCGTCCTGCTCGCTCATATCCCCGAGAACACACGGGTCATGCGGTTGAAATCATCAAGGAAGCGTCGCCTGGCCTTTCCAGGTCCTGTCGGCAAATGCCGGTTCCCGTTTCCATTCAGCCCTCGGCCCGCGATCTCGATACCCTTCTCGATACCTTTCCGGTTGAGTTCGATCGTGTTGCAGGCGGTGGCATCCTCCGTGCACTGGACTCTCTCCCCGGTTCCCGGCGCTTCACCCGACACCGCGGTTTGCTGCGCCGGCACATTTCTGGCGCCGCGCACGGCGGCCCGGCACAGGACGGCTATTGCGATCCGCGCACATCGCGTGCCCAGGCGGAACACCGGGGTGAAGAAAGCTGGATTCAGCACAAACCTTCCATAACTCAAGAGCCTCAAGATCCTGTGTGGGGTTGCTGGCTTATTGCTCCGCCCAGCCCCCCCGGGACCCACCGTGATTGAACGTTACCTGCGCCCCATCGGGCCGCCGCACTCTGGCAACAGCCGGTGGTGGTGGCGGCGAGGTCCACCCGGAGGGGCTTCTTCCCGTTAACCGTCAAAGGCTAGCGCTTTCAATACCGTCCAGTCACTACCAGGATTGGTAGGATTTGAAGAAATGTGGGTCGATTTTGGAAAAAAGAGAACGGCCAGCATCCGGACTGCCGACCGAACGCGGCGACCGACAATACCCACCGCACCCCAACCCCGTTGGATGCGGTGTTGCGGATGATGGAATTGAACCATGTTGCCAGAGAGCTCTCTGCGGGCTGATTCACTGGCGCCGGGGTACGCCGGCCGTCCTCATGGCGCGGGGCATCCTAATGTTCCACCGGCACGACGGGCAGTGTCGTAAAGATGCGGTTGCCGGGATCCATTTCCAGGGCCACGGCCGTAAACAGCCCCTCCCCTGTCGCGGCGCAGCGCACCGCCCCTGTGAAGTCGGACGTATCGGTACCGGTGAACATCTGGTCGATGAACCGGGCATCCTGGCCGTTGGCCGCCAGAGAGATATTCGCGGCGTCGAGCCGCACGCCCTCTTGCATCAAGTCGCACCGCACCAGTTCCGGGCTCGATTCCAGGTTGTGGATCGCAATCCCCGTGTTGAGCCCGTCCTGCTGGCGCCGCACCGGGACGATGGCGTCGCTGACGGGTGGGCTCGCCCCCACCCCGGCGACCCCAAGCTCCGGGAGGTCAAAGCGCAGGAACCCGCCGATGGGACCGCCTGAGACCACTTTGACCGATCCCGACAACAGATGTCCGCGGCCGTGGGTCGAGATCGTGAGCACTCCCAACGGCTCAATCTCCGTCTGGACCGTCAGGTCTCCGTCCTCGGTGACCACCAGATCACCCGTGAGGTCCACCACCGATGCCGGGTCGATGAGAGCGCCTCCCGGATCGTAAAAGTAGAGAACGGGCAGGCTGGGAAGAATGTCGGAATGAAACGGGGTGGGGGCGGGACGGCTTGGCTCGATAGAGAGATTCACGAAGACCAGTTCAGAGGTGATGCCGGCCCCATTGGCGAATTGAGCAAAGTCCAGGACCGTCTCCCTTCCCCTGCCTCCCGACGGGTCGACCGGCACCACCGGCAGTGTGGTGAAGATGCGGTTGGCGACACCGAGCTCCAGCGCAATGCCGGTAAACCGGCCTGTCGCGGTGCAGCGCGCCGACCCCACGAAATCGGACGTATCGGTACCTATGAACACATCATCGATGAACCCGGAGGTCTGCCCGTTGGCCGCCAGAGGGATCTCCACTTCTTCGAGCACGGCACCGCCGCGCATCAATCGGCAGCTCACCCCCATCGCTTCCTCTTCCAGATTGTGGAGGGCAACCCCCGTGTTGATTCCTCCCGCCTGGCGGCGGGCCGGGAAAAGGACATCCCGGACAGGTGGGCTGGCTCCCACCCCGGCGACTCCGATGTCCGGAAGATTAAAGCGCAGGAACCCGCCCATGGGACCGTCCGCAACTACTTTCACCGATCCGCTCACCAGCTCGCCTCGCCCGTGGGTTGAAATGGTGAATTCGCCCACAGATTCCATCTCTGTCTGGACGGTCAGGGCTCCGTCCTCGGTGACCACCAGGTCACCCGTGATATCCACCGCCGATTCAGGGTCGATGAGATCGCCCCCTGGAGCGTAAAAGTAGAGGACGGGCCGGAGCGGATAGGGCGCCACATTCACGAGCACAATCTCGGAGGTGATGCCGGCCCCATTGGCGAAATGCGCAAAATCCAGAGCCACATCCGCTCTCGGCGTGGCCTCGGCCGGGTCCGAAGCCGGGCTCCGGCCAACCCGGTTCACCGCCCGCACCTGGAAGACATAGAGGGTATCGTTGACCAGACCGGTGACTGTATGGATGGTGTCGGCGGAGCCGATGGAAGTCCACCCTCTCCGGTTAATCCCGTACTGGTAGTCTGTGATCGCAGAACCGCCGTCGGCCTCCGGTGCCTCCCACGTCAGCACCACCGCCCCATCTGTGGCCTCGGCCACCAGGTTTGTGGGCGCACCCGGCACCGTTTGGCGCGGGCCTCCCCCACCGCCGCCCGTGACGGGCGGTGGAGGTGGAGGAGGCGGAGGTGTCACGTCTTCGGCGCCGCCGAAGACCCAGGGGCGGGCCTGCTTGATCGCCAG
>CBDHGK010000015.1:0-38704 GCA_965263045.1 Terriglobia bacterium | reverse complement strand
GACGACACGATTGGGCTCGGCGACGTCGTGCGGGTCGAAGCGGCGCCGTCCCGAGGGACCGGCGCCCTGGGCTTCGCCAATTCGGTGGTTGCGGCCGATACCGGCAATGCGGTCTTCACTACCCCGGCCGATGAACCTGCCGTCGCGGCGCGGCCGGCGCCACGCTGGCAGGATGGACAGATACGGCTCGGTCCCGAGCCGGGCGAAACGGGCTATTGGGGAGCGGCCAGTGTCCCCGGACTGGTGGAAGACACCGGCGCCGAGATCCCGATGAACGACGACGCGATTCTGCTCGACCTTGCGGATGCCGACCGCGTGGCGCCGTTCCATCCCTGGGCGAAGGCACTCTACGAACGCCGGCAACGCCGTCTGTTGGCCGACGACCCGTTGACGCAATGTCTGCCGCCGGGAGGACCCCGGCAGTTCCACACGCCTTACGGAATACAGTTTATCGAACAGCGGGAGATCGACCGGATTCTGGTGCTGCTTGGAGGCGGGAACCGAAACTGGCACTCCATCCAGACCGACGGCCGCCCTGTTGTCCAGCCGGCGACGGTGGTGCCGACTTACTACGGTACGGCCGTGGGGCGATGGGAGGGCGACACGCTGGTCGTCGAGTCCGTGGGTTTCAACGAACGTTTCTGGTTTACCCGCGGCGGGTTGCCGCACACCGAAGTGCTGCGACTGAGGGAACGCTTCACGCGAACCGACTTCATGACATTGGAATACGAAGTTACAGTCGACGATCCACGAGCCTATACGCGGCCCTGGACGGGCGGTTGGACGATCGAGTGGGTTCCGGATCGGGAAATTCAGGAATATTTCTGCGAGGAAAAGGCGGAAGATACATTCGTCCGCTAGGAGAAGAACGATGAAAAAGTACACGTTGGGCCTGATGGCATTCGGTTTGGCGCTGGCTGCGCTGATCGTGGTCCCGGCATGGGCGCACCACTCCTTCGATGTGGATTTCGACACCGGCAACACGGCAGATCTTGCAGGTATCGTCACCAAGGTGGATTGGGTGAATCCCCACGCCTTCGTCTTCATCAACACTGAAGACGAGAACGGCGAAACGGCCAACTACTCGATCGAATTGGGACCGCCCTATGCGCTGGTGCGTGGCGGGTGGCAGCGTCAGACCGTCAAGATCGGCGATCCGATCACGATGGAAAACGTTTCGCTTGCACGGGACGGCAGCGACAGGGCCGGAGCGACGCGTCAGTCCGCGCTGGTGCTGGCCGACGGTCAGCGAATGGTATTGCGGTAACCGCACTGCGCCGCCAAGGAGATTCTTGAATGCCGCGTTCGATATCGCCTTCATCGTTGAACTCGCCGTTAGTGGAGAAACTGTTCGGGATTGCGCTATCTCTGGCAGTCCTGATTGCCCTGTGCCTGCCATCGTACGGACAGGACGCCACGCCGCGCTGGCCGGACGGCCACCCGAATCTCGGGGCCGCTCCGGGCAATACCGGCTACTTTGAGATTCGCCCCGGTGGCGGGGGAGGCATCGGCTACCCGAGCGCCGAAGACCTGCCCTTGCGTCCGTGGGCCAGGGCCCTGATGGAGTATCGGGGTTCCCTGTCGGGAGTTTATCCCCCTGGCGTCAACTGCAAACCCACCGGTGGGCCGGGCTTCTTCAATTCGCCCGGTTTTGAAATCGTCGAAGTTCCGGAACTCGAGAAACTGTTCATCGTGAACATTGCGGGACCGCACTCCTGGCGGGTTGTCTATATGGATGGCCGCGAACATCCCGAAGATCTTCGTCCCACCTACCTGGGACATTCCATCGGACGATGGGAAGGGGACACGCTGATCATCGACACGGTTGGCTTCAACGAAAAACTCTGGATGCGGGGACAGGCACCCACAACAAATCAACTCCACCTGACCGAGAGGATCACGCGGCCCAACCTGCAGACGATCGTCTACGAAGTCACCTTCGACGATCCCGGCACACTGACCGAGCCCTACACCGGAGGCTGGGAGATCAATTTGGAAACCAATTCGTCGTGGATCGAAGGCGGTGAATCTTTCGAATACATTTGTCAGGATTCACGCCTGTAAGTTAGCGGGTTGAGAGTTGCAATACTGATTCTGGCGCTGTCGGTGGCGCCCTTGTCCGCGCGTCAAGCCCCCTCCCAGGCGGAAAACCCTCTCGCCAATCTCAAGGAAGAAGTGGACCGGGTTCTCGACGCGGCCGGACTCGAGTTTACAGCCGAGCAAGAGAATTCGATCGTCCTGATGATGGAAGATCGACGGCGCGCCTCCGAGGAACTCTTCGGGGCGCTGATGGATTTCCGCGCCGGCCCCACACAAGGTCAGGAAAACGACCGCCTGAGATCCGCTATCGAGTGGATGCAGGGCGAATTCGTCTTACGTCTGGACGATTACCTCACCGGGGAACAGAGCGCCGCCTGGAACGATTTCGTTGGCGGCGGCGGGCTCGACGCGCTTGGAATCGAGGAATCCGGAGCGAACCGGCAGGAGGGCGAGCAAACCCAATACGTCCGCATCCACAGTAACGCTTACACCGCCGAGGACGACGACTACCGATACGGGCAGAGCGGCAGCGGGGCTCCCGGCCCCGAAGTGGTCGAAAGGGGCGGAGCGGGCGCGTTCCACGGCAACGTCCAGTTTCTGCTCAAGGACGACGCGCTGAACGCCCGCAACCCGTTCGCACCGAACAAACCGCCCTATCAGGAACGCCAGCTACGCGTAGACATGAGCGGACCGCTCATTCGCGGGCGGCTGACTACCGGTTTCGGTTTCGGCCAGGACGAGGCCGAGAACATCGACACGGTTCACGCCACGCTTCCCGACGGCCTGTTCGAACTGGGCATCGCTCGACCGACGACGAATCGATTTTATGAATCCCGCAACACCCTGCGGCTGTCGGACGCGCATTCGCTGGATCTGAACCTCGCCTATCGGACCGATGAAAGCAGCAACCAGGGAATTGGGCTTTTCACGCTTCCCGAGCGGGCATACAGTGCCGAAGGCAACGATTGGGATTTCGAGGTCCGTCAGTTCTCGACATTGTCGTCACGGAGCATCTACGAAACCCGGTTCGCCGTCACCAGCAGCCGGCAGGCGACGACACCCCTTACCGAGGGGGTCCAGATTCAGGTGCTGGACGCGTTTGTGCGGGGCGGCGCCCAGAACCGTTCCGAAGTGACCGGCCGAAACTATCGGTTCGGCAACATGTTTACACGCGTCGGTGAGTCGTGGACCCTGAAAGCTGGCGTAGAGGGCGTATACCAGACCAACCATTCGGTGTCCGAAGCCAACTTCGGGGGGGCGTTCACGTTTTCGAGCCTGGAGTCGTTCGTCGCTGGATCTCCGATCAACTACCGCCAGACGTTGGGCAATCCCCTGCTCGAAGCGAACCAGTTCGAGGTGGCCTTCTTTGCCCAGAACGACATCGCACTGACGCCCCAGGCCACACTGATGCTGGGTGTGCGCTACGAGAGGCAGGCCAACTTGAAGGACGCCAATAACATCGATCCCCGGATCGGATTCGCATATGCGCTCGGACCCAACACCGTAATTCGCGGCGGCGCTGCGCTCTTCCACCAGCGGGTTCCGGTGGGCGTCTTCATCGATCAGCAGCGATTCGACGGAACGCGGCAGTTCGAGATCGTGATCGAAAATCCGTCGTTCCCCAATCCGTTCGAGGCGGGGACGGTCCGCGAAACGTTACCGTCGGTCTACATCAGCGATCCGGACATCACTGCCCCATACGACGCGGTCACCGGCGTCCAGTTCGAGCGGACGTTTCTGAGCAACCTGTTCGTCAGCGCTTCGTACAACATCACCAAATACATCCACCGCCATCGCAGGCGGGATGTCAACGCTCCGTTGCCTGCGTGTACGGCCGCTCTTGGAGACGGCCCCACCCGTGACGAGATTCAACTTTGCCGCCCGGACCCGAACCGTGGAAACATCCTGAACCTCGAATCGACTGCCGGCGAACTGGAACAATACGTCCGGCTGAACTACAGGCAGCGATTCAGCATCTTCAATGTCAACGCCGAATACACCTGGGAACATATTCGTGCGTCGTCCCGCCCGAACAATCCGGCCATTCCGGTCGACAACTACAACCTGAAGGCCGACTGGGGACTGATCGCATCGCCGATTCACTATCTGGACGTCACCGCCAACGCGCGGTTGCCCCTGGGTCTTTTTCTGACAACCGTGGTGAGCGCGAACAGTGGACGCCGTTGGACGATTTCGACCGGACGGGACGACAACCGCGACACGCGAGCGACCGACCGACCCCCCGGCGTCAAGCGCGGAAGCGAGGACGCGCCCAACTCGGTGACCACCGACTTCAACATATCCAAGGCGTTCTTCCTGGGAGGCGGCAGCGGCGGTTCCGGAACCAACCTGAATGTCTTTGCCAACATGACCAACGCTTTCAACCGCACCAACCTCGGTCCGCCCTCCGGCGTTCTGACGTCGCCGAACTTCGGGCGGTCGACCAGCGCATTGAACCCGAGAGAGATCGAAGCCGGCTTGCGGTTTCAGTTTTGATCCGGCGGCACCCGTCGGAATTCCGACCACTCCCACTGTAGGTGCAGTCTATGACTGCACGATCCCACTGTAGCGGTCTATGACCGCACGATCCCACTGTAGGTGCAGTCTATGACTGCACGATCTAAGGACTTGATTCGCAAGATTCTTTCGGACTTGATTCGGGCGGTCATAGACCGCCCCTACATGCTCAATATTCAGGGATTCGGGCACCCCGCTCCCATTCCGACTCCCATTCCGACTCCCATTCCGACTCCCCCTCCCACTGTAGGTGCAGTCTATGACTGCACGTTCTACGGACTTGATTCGCAAGATCCTTTCGGACTTGATTCGGGCGGTCATAGACCGCCCCTACATGCTCAATATTCAGGGATTCGGGTGCCCCGCTCCCACTCCGACTCCCACTCCCAATCCGTTTCCCACTGTAGGTTCAGTCTATGACTGCACGTTCTTGATCCCCATCGAGCTTTACCTGCGCGAATCCCCCGCGGCCTCTGATACGATCAGAGGATGAGGCCGTCAGATCGAGAAGCAAATTCCGTGGACAACCTGTCGTTCACCGTCCATCTGTTTCGGGAAGGCGACAGCTATGTCGCTTATGTTCCCGAGCTTGACCTTTCAAGCTGCGGCGAGACGCTCGAAAAAGCCCGAGCCAACATTCGCGATGCCGTTCGAGGCTTCCTGGAAGTGTCAGAGGACAAAGGTACGCTTGGAGAGATTTTGGCAGAAGCGGGCTACCAGCAGGAAAACGGCGGCAAATGGCAGGGGCCGGAGTTCGTGTCCCTCGATCGACTGACCATGAGCCTCTGATCTCGTGCCAGCGATCAAGCCCGTCCCATATCGGACGCTGGCCAAGATTTTCGAGAGTGAAGGCTTTACCCTCCACCGCCAGCGCGGTGACCATCTAATCTACAGCAAACCCGAGGTCAAGAGGCCGCTAGTCATCCCGATGTATTCTGCCGTCCCCGTGTTTATCATCAAGAACCTGCTCCGTACCGCAGGCATGGCACGGGAACGGTATTTTTCTTTGCTTTGAAAAGTCCTGACAACGGATCTGACGGATCTTCCTACAGCACGCAAGAGAGCGGCGCTCACCCTGTCGAGCTCGTAAGATACGAAAATTCGTCCGTACAGGATTCGGATGGATGCGAGTGGAGCGAGCAGCGCGATCGGGTTCCACGAGCGAATCATCCGGGCGGGCGGTTCTCCGCTATTCGCACTGCACCACGCGATCGCATCGAGGTTCCCAAAGCGATCCCCGGTCGTCCCCGCCCGCGTGTCATATTCCCACTCTCCCTCGGTCGGCAACCGGTATCGATTCCCGCCGGGCCGCCCGCTCAGTTTTCCGATGAACTCCTGCGCGTCATTCCAGGAAACCGTTTCCACTGTAGGTGCAGTCTATGACTGCACGTTCTTGATTCGGGCGGTCATAGACCGCCCCTACACTTTCAGAACGCAGACAGGCTCCACTCCCCTTCCCACTGTAGGTGCAGTCTATGACTGCACGATTACCTCCCCTGCAGTCTCGGAATGCGGGCCTCTCCATAACCAGAAGATGTGCCACCCGCCAAAGGTCCAGATTTCTTCACGTTGCGGCGATCGCCAACAGCCTCCCTGGCCGCCCTTGGAAAAACCTGCCGTTCTTGCCTGCAATCCGACCCTGTGTTAGAAGTTTCGACGGGAGGAATTGTCGTGAAAATCACTGTTGCCGCCCTGATCGCGGGCTTGCTTGTGCCCGCCATCGGGTTGCAGTCAGCAGCACACCATTCGTTCGCCGCGCAATACAACTCCGACGATCCGGTAGAGTTCGACGGGGTCGTCACGCGCGTGGAGTGGAAGAATCCCCACGCCCATTTCTATGTCGACGTGAGCGGCCCCGACGGCACCGTCGAAAATTGGGATATGGAGTTGGCCAGTCCAAACATGCTGGTGCGGAATGGCTGGAAGCGCGATCTGTTGAAGCAAGGCGATCGGATCCACGTCACTGGATCGCGCGCGAAGGATGGCACCAACACGGCCGCCACTTCCCTGATCACGCTGCCCGACGGGAACCAACTGACGTTTATTTCCAACCCCAATGCGGATCGATAACGCGATGAAGAAACACCGGCAGTTCCTGTACGCAATCGGCGTTGCCGCGGTGGCCATGTCGGTGGCGGCAACCCCGATCGAGGCTCAACGCGGCCGCGGCGGACGTGGCGCACCCCAGACTCCATCGGCGCCGGCGCCGCGCCTTCCAGACGGAACACCCGATCTTGCAGGTCTATGGCAGGGCGGCGGCACCAACAACGGGGACATCTCTCGCGCACTCAAGCCGGGCGAAGAACTCATCATGTTGCCCTGGGCCGAAGAGCACATGACAACGTTGAGATCCCAGAACGACCCGCAGGCCAACTGCCTGCCTTCAGGTGTGCCCCGAGGGGCGCCCTATCCCTGGCGGATGCTGCAGACGCCGACACATGAACCGGCGACGCACATCTTTATCGTGTACGAGGGCAACATTCACAGCTACCGGCAGATCTTTATGGATGGCCGGGATCATCCCGACGATCCGGACCCCACCTGGTACGGGCACTCGATCGGCCGTTGGGACGGAGACACGCTGGTGGTCGACTCGGTGGGTTTCAACGATCGGTTCTGGTTCGACTACCTGGGGCACCCGCATACCGAACAACTCCACATCGTGGAACGGTACACGCGAACCGACATGGACAACATGACGATCGAAGTCATGATTGACGACCCCGGAGCTTACGAAAAGCCGTTCACTGTCGCCGGCGCCGCCCGAATCCAGGAAGGGGAAATTCTGGAGTACATCTGTAACGAATACAATATCGACCTGGAGCATATCGACGCTCCGGCACAACTCCCATAGCGCTCCCACCGAAGGAGGACAAATGCGCCGAAAGATCCTGGTCATCGGATTCGCAGCGGCTCTTTCCGCCGGTATCGCGGCCGTGACGGCGGAAACCGAACCGCAGGCGGCCCAACTCAGCATCGAGCAGGTCAAGGACAACCTCTACAACATCATCGGCAGCGGCGGGAACGTTGCCGCCCTGGTCACGAGCGAAGGCGTCATCCTGGTCGACGACAAGTTCGAACAAAACTACGAGGCAATCGTCGAGAACGTCCGCAGCGTCACCGATCAACCCATACGGTACGTGATCAACACGCACTACCACGCCGACCACAGCGGCGGCAATTCCAGATTTCTGCCCGTCGCCGAAGTCCTGTCCACCCAGAACGCGCGAACCAACATTCTGGAAGGACTGCAATCCAACGCGCCTCCTGGAGTGATGCCCGCCCGGATCACCTTTACCGAACAGGCGTCGATCTTTCTCGGCGGTCAGGAAGTCCGTGCACGGCACTTCGGGCGCAGCCACACCAACAGCGATGCCGTCATCTTCTTCCCCGAACTCGCGACCGTTCACATGGGCGACATGATGCCGGGCGTGACGCCGCTGATCGATTACAACGGCGGGGGAAGCATCGTCGAGTGGACCGAAACCGTGGACGCGATGATGGAAGAGTTCGACTTCGACACCGTGATCCCGGGGCATGGTGGGGTGACCGACCCCGAGGGGCTGCGCGCTTACCGGGACAACGTGGTGGAGTTGAGGGACCGCGTGTCATCGCTCATTCGGGATGGCCGAAGCCAGGAAGAAATCGGCGAAATCATCGGTATGGAATACCCATCCTATTCACCCGGCAGCCTTTTCATGGAATGGAGTCTCCCGGGTTTCATGACCGAACTCCAATAGCCGAGCGCGGGGCGGACGTGGGGAAAACCAGCCGGATTCCTGAAGCGGCCGCGGCAGCCAGCGGCCGCCCCCGCTGTTTCAGTTGAATCGATGCCTGGGGCGGAATCAATACTTAATAGATAAATCACTGATAAACAATGTGTTGTGGTATCGCATTCGCTTTTTTGCCCTTGACGTGGCCCACGTGAGTGATCTCGCTTGATGCGGATGACCTGACCCAAACGAGATCAGTACGAGATTTGAGTCGAAGGCCGACTGGATCTGGTCAAGAGCGTGTCAGTCCACCTCGGCTGCACATGATGTTCAAGCTGGATCAGTGCGCAGAGAAACACTGGACCTCCCCGGACCCTCTCAACGATTACAATAAAATCAACAGATGTCAGAGAAGAAGAATTACGCTTCACTCCTTGAGCGGCTCAAAGAACTAATCAACCTTGGAACCGAGGTCCTACGATCGGAACACACGGTGGATTACATCCGGTACGTAGACCATGCAATTTTTCAACGCTGGCGAGCTGGCAGCCTATCATTCCTGAGCTTCGTCTTTGGAGAGAATCATACGCATTCTCATCTTTTTGTTACTGAGTGCAAGGTCGCAGGGCCCAGTGACGTTAACGTTGGCCTCGGTGTTCTGGAAGCTGCGCGGACTGATTTGGAAACGGGAATGATGGGACGGCTCGACATACTTGTAGCCGCCGATATCTTCACGAACTTTCTTGAGATGGCGACCCACCTAATAGAAAACGGGTATAAAGATCCAGCTGCCTCTCTGACCGGTGCCGTCCTCGAAGATGGCTTACGGAAGATCGCCGAGGCGAATTCCGTCGATGTGAAATCAAAAGACGACCCAAGTGCACTGAGTTACAAATTAGCCCAAGCAAAAGTCTACAATCGACTCACTCAACGCAAGATCGAAGTTTGGAACACTGTTTGTAATAATGCTGACCACGGGAACTTCAACGAATATAAGGTTGCGGACGTAAAGGCCATGCTTGACGGTACCACGTCGTTTCTCGAAGAGTACCTTGAGTGAGCAGCCGCGCCGCTCGTCTCGTAGTGTCGCCTGTTAGCGCGCATCGGAAAACGCGGTTTTTTGAACGAGCGCCGACCGGCCAAGTGCTTGGTTTCTCGACGTATGAGCTGTTGGTTTTCAGCCTCGCGGAACGCGAATGTAAATTCTCTCACGCACCCTCTGAAGCCGTGGAAATGGACTGAAGAGAGCCTCGGCGATGACGATGATCAAGGCAGATCTCGGCGCTCGTTCAAATTCCTTCGCTTTCCAGTGCGCGCTTACATCGCCGGCCAAGCCCCGGGCCATCCCATTGGCCGGTTTTGCGGTGACCACTGAGGGACTCGACAGGGAAACTTTCTCCCATCCGTTGACTGAAAACGCCACCTTATTCACTGGCTCCATTCCCATCTCTGATAGAATGGCCGCCCGTAGATTAAATCCTGTCATTTCAAACGATTGAAGCTGGCAGTCGACCCGACCGATGTGACCGCTTAGTCAATGTCTCCGGAAATATGAAACACAATCGCCCATGTCCGTCAACTCGTTACCAAGGCAGCAAGCGCAAGCTTACTGACTGGCTGTCCCAACAGTTGGGCGAATTGGAATTCGATACCGCGGTTGATCTTCTGGCCGGCACTGGATCCGTGTCGTACGTAATGAAGTCGATGGGGAAACGGGTGATTGCAAACGACTATTTACGCTTGAATCACGCAACACTTCTCGCCTTTATCGAAAATCCATCGATCCAGTTGGAGGACAGTGAAGTCGATTGGCTGTTGGATCGTCACGATGGCATTTCGTATTCAACGTTTGTCGCGGACACGTTTAGGGACTTCTACTTCACAGAGGAGGAGAATCGATGGCTTGATCAAATCGCATGCAACATCAACGCGCTTTCGGCGGATGATCCATCAGCGTTGAAGTATAAGATTGCCTTGGCACAACATTCCCTCGTCCAGGCATGCTTGATGAAGCGGCCCTTTAATCTCTTCCATCGAAAGAACCTCTACATCAGGACTGCGAGCGTCGAGCGGAGGTTCGGGAACAAGACTACTTGGGATACTCCATTTCCCGTCCTTTTTAAGAGGCTAGTGCGCGAGAGCAATGGCTATGTATTCAGCAACGGACACGGTAATCGTGCGCTGAACATGGACGCCACGAAGGTGCAAATTCAGGGAGCACCACTTGTTTACATCGATCCTCCCTATTTCGGGAAGCGCCGTGATCGTGCGCACTGCAACTATCGCCTGCTCTACCATTTTGTCGAAGGGCTCGTTCAATACGACCAGTGGGGAGGAATGATCGATTCATCGAAATCATTAAAGCCACTCAAACCCAACGGATTCTCCACGGAAGAGTTATATACGTGCGAACGGCAAGACCTTAAAGATCAATTTCTCAACTGGTTGGAAAATATCCTCCACGCTTGGCCGCACTCCCCGTTAGCCATCTCGTACAAACACCCTGGGGTTCCTAATGAAGAAGCACTCAAATGGGCCATCGAAAGATCCGGACGCAATGTAACTATTCAACGACGGCACTACTGGTATGCTCTCAACCGCCAGAACGGCATGGGAAACCAGAACGTAGAACTTCTATTTTTAGGCACTTGAGGTCCCTCGATGACGGCTTGGCCCAAGCACCTGACTGTCGACAAACGCATCGTTTCGCTCTTAAGTGCGTCGACCTATGAAAGTTTCCCTCGCTCCCTCAGGGAACTCGTGAGTAATGCCTACGACGCTGATGCAACGCAGGTGACGATTCAACTGTCTGAAAAGGAGGATCTGCTGGCGATTACAGACAACGGCTCCGGAATGACTCCTGATGAATTCGGTTTCTTTCTTAGAATCGCCGGTCGGCGGCGTTCTAAAAGCCGAACGACAGTCCTTAAACGGAAACGAATTGGTCAATTCGGAATCGGATTCCTAGCAATGTTTCCGTTTTCTGAGACCGTCGAAGTCGAGTCCACCGTTGCAGGGTCGCCCGTAGTATTCCGTGCCCGTGTGCCCGCCGCTCGATTTTGTCAAGAAAGCGCAAAGCTAGAAGATTTAACGGCCGCGGATGTTAATGGAAGAGAGCATCTCGACGATCGACTCATAAACGAGCATTACACGAGCTTGCGACTCTTGCACACTACAGACCTTGTCCGGAGGTACTTGCGGCAGCACGACAAGAAGAAGCCGAAGCATAGTATCAGATCCCTCAGTGGGTTCGAGCGTCTCAAATGGGAGTTGCAGGAGATTCTGCCGATACCCTTTTCCAAAAACTCTACGGTAGCCTCTTTCGTAGATCCGCAGCCGACGGACTTCACCGTAATTCTCAATGGCAACCGATTGGTAGCGAACGACTATGTCGAAGACGTATTGGGGCACTCGGATCAGATAGAGAGGGTCGGCCAGATATCCTTTACATACGTGATCGGCACGCCTTGGAAAACCGTCAAGCCGGACGAAGCTCGCGGCCTAAGAGTACGCCTGAACCGCGTTGGTGTCGGACCGAGGCAGTTCTTCGACCTAGGTGTCGCTGGACGAACCTTCAGCAGGTTGCACTGGCTTACAGGTGAAATTAATATTGTCGCTGGTCTTGATGAGGCAATTACTCTTGATCGGGAAAATTTTACAGCCTCTCAAGACTACGATGACTTCCAGGAATACTTCAGGTCGAAACTTCGTGAACAGGCCTATTATGTTGAAGAGGTCGACGAAGCAAAGAGGAAGATCACGGCCCAAACAAGTCATTCCGCTCGCTCCGAAACGGCTCCGACCGCAGAAGTAGTAAGGCAGCAACTAAGCAGGCTTAAACGCAAGGGCTTCAGTATCAAAATCGCAGATCATGCTGATCGTTCACAACGGAGCGCACCCGCAGTCAAGGTCGACACCAAGACGCGAACTGTCACGATCACCTCTCGCACGAAGGTCACAAGTGACAAAATTTCGGTAGCGGGTAAGATCTGGAACGTCAAGTTCGCGGCGTGGGACGTCGATGGAGACTCGCCCAATGGATGCCGGATCGTAAATCCCAATACAATCGAACTCAATCGACTCTATCCACTTTTTCAAGGAACGAACAAGGACCTATTTCGTCGACTTCAGATCATTCTCGCGGAAGCCGACCGTATCAGTAATACGAAGAGAGAACTCTTTCAGAAGATTCAGGAGTTTCTCCTTCGAGAGTTTGAAGGATAAAATCAAGGTTTCTGGCAGAAAACGGGTAGGACGGCCGATGCGAATAAAAACGCTTCAGATAAAGAACTTCCGTAGTCTTCGAGAACTACAAACCCCATCGTTATCGTCCACCGTTGTCTTCCACGGCCCCAACAACACAGGAAAATCAAATATTCTGCTCGCGCTCGAGACCATTTTCGCGTCCAAGGTAGCAACTACAGATGTGATTCTCCCCGAGAGCGAAGATGATTCAACGTCTCTGGAGCCACACAGGAAGACACCCTTTTGGAATGGAAGGATTCTCAATTTCTCCGACAGTTTCTACATGGGTACTGTAGCGGATATCGAGTTTACCGTACAGTTGACCGTGCCCTCATCACATATTGCCGGGATTCCCGAGGCCGAGATTATCGAATCATTCCACAAGACCGGCCACGACTATCAGGTCAAGCTTGCCGGACGGATAGTACGAAGGGGTGATGACGGTGAGATCATTCTAGAAACGGCCCTGATCAACAATAAGATAGTCTGCAAACGCCGTGGTGAAAACCTAGATTGGTTCCCCTCCGTCAATGCTGGCCAGCTTGAGAAACAACGAGTTGGCGAGGGTCTTCTTGCCTCGTTCAACGATTCGGTCGACGTAGTTCCGGCTAATCGGTATCTAACAAGAGAGACTGATGCCGATCGAGATGAGTCCCCACGTCTCAGTTCGAATAATTTCAAAAATTGGCTGCACCATCAGTCGCTATCAAGGGAGGGCTTCAAGGTATTCGAACAAGTCTGCACGGGGATGAATGCGCCACCCTTCACGTACGGTGAGATCAGTTTCATCAAAGACGAAAATGGGATAGACATTATGGTCGATGACGGCTGTGGCTTTCGAATGCCCATCACGCAAAAAGGTAGTGGAGTTCAGCAGATTCTCGTTCTGTTGGGTTACATATCCTCCAGTCGATCAAAGGTGATTGGCATAGAGGAGCCAGAGTTGAATCTATCATTCGATAATCAGGATCGTCTCATTACTTTGCTTATTGAATTGACCCAGTCAGCCAAAAGTCACGTATCTCAGGTGTTATTGACAAGTCATAGCGACCATGTCGGGTCCCGAGGCGAATTGAAACGGATTCACGTCGAGAACACCGATGGCCAGGCAACTGAAGTTCGGCGCTTCACTGCGGCCGACAGGGGTACTCTGTTTCCTCGATCGCGCCGACGCAAACCCAAGGTTTGAGTTATTGTCTATAGTGGTGATTGACGATTGACTCAAGCGGCGGTCGGCTCTGACCTTCCCCCGAAATTAGGTCCAAGTCGAAAGTGAGGAATCTGGGGAATTATTCCTGCCATCGTGGCTGTGGGAAAGTGGAAAACTCGTAGAATTTTCCGAGGTCGCTGTGCGAACGACTTTCCATAGCCTCGACGGCGAGAAGAACTCTCCCGTTTGACCGGTCTTTCGGTAACATTTTCAAATGAGGCAATACGGTCGAGAATTTCAATTCTCGCTGATCAGGTAAGCCAGCCGAAGGGTTTCATCCACCCAATGACCTGCTCGACGAGCTTCCGTTTCCGCTGACTGACGTGATAGCCCTCCCGCCTTCAGCCGACGTCCGCCAGCAGTTCGGACCGAAGCGTCTTTAGTTTCTCGAAGATCCCCTCGATGACGTTTCCCTGTCCGGCGAACAACGCCTCGGGACCGCTGGCGTGCACGCTATTGAACGGCGCCTCGTAGAGCGCGGATGGCGCCATGACACCCCGCGCAGTGAGTTGGTCGATCACCATCTCGATGAAACGGATCTGCGGCGTGGTCAGGCTTCGGTTGGAGAGGAACTCCGAGAAGGCCTCCTGCGCGGCAGCGCGGTCCATCCCCACCAGGCCCCGCACGAAATGGGCCAGTGAGGGGGCGTCGCTGCGCGCCAGGAGGGACGTCAACAGCGTCCGGCCGTCATCCTCGCCGATCTCGACCAGCGTCTGCTCGAGCCCCCGCAGGTCGGTGGCCGTGAGCGGCTGGTTGGTTCGCAGGCGATGAATCACGATGTGGTCGAGATGTTTCTTCAGGTACTCCTGCACCTTTTTCTCGTACTGGATCCCGGTCATCTTCGGTAGGTAGACGGCGGTGCCATCGCGCACGGCCGTGATCTCGTCGCGGAAGTCGGTGTAGACGATCGTGCGCGTCTTCTTGTCCAGGAAGGCTATCAGGCCACGCAGGCGCAGGCGCAGGTCCTCAAGACCGTCCAAGGCGATGCCTTCCCAGAAGGCGCGCTCCTGCACCGAGGCCAGGTAGGCGAGTTGGGCCTTCACCGCGGGAATCGCGCTCTTTTCTTCCAGCAGTCTGGCGATCTCCACTACCCGCCGGCGCTGCAATTCCAACGTGCCCATGTCACCCTCGGCGAGGGCCAGTTGCATCTTCAGTGCCATGAGATCGAACAGGCGCGACTCGATGTCGTCGGTCTCGATCTCGCTGGGCAGCCCGGCCACATCGCTCTTCAGGACCTCGACGTCGGACGCGGTGAGCCGCTCCCATGACTCCCGCCGCTGGAAACGCTCAACCGCCTCAAGCTGCAACCGCACCATGAGGTTCTGCCAATTCATCGCCGCCACTTCCCGATGAAGTTCCGTCGTCAGTGCCCCGGCCAGCACGGCTTCTGGGTCCAGGCCCGGCATCGCCTGGACGTGGGTCAGCAACTGCACCCTCGACCGAAAGAGCCGGGCGCGGAGGGGAACGCCGCTACTGACCTCGATCCCCTCCGGTTTCTCGCGGAAGAAGTCGAAGTTGAAGCAGAAGTCGAAGACGCGGAAGTCGTGCTTGTCGTCCTCGGGTCCGAACAATTCGGGGCATAGCCGCGTGCCGCGCCCGATCATCTGCCAGAACTTGATGCGCGAGTAGACCGGCTTGAAGAAGACCAGGTTGGCCACCTCGGGCACGTCGATGCCGGTATCGAGCATGTCCACGGAGATCGCGATGTGCGGCGCTTTGTCCTTCCGCGCGAAGTCGTCGAGCAGGCTCTGCGGATACGTGGCGTAGTGATCGATGATGCGGGCGAAGTGCCCGGCGTGCCGCGGGTAGTGGTGGTTGAACCTCTCTTCGATGAACGTCGCATGCTCGTGATTGCGCGCGAAGATGATCGTCTTGGCCAGTCGGTCGCCACCGTCGACCGTGTGGCCATGCTCGATGAGATGTTGCAGCACTTTGTCGACCGTGTCGTTGTTGAAGAGCCAGTTGTTGACAGCGGAAGCGTTGACCCGTTCCGGCAGCCCGCCACCGTCCTCGCCGTCGCCCCAGTCGAGGCTTTCCCACTGTGCCTGCTCTTCCTCGTTGAGCGAGTCGTAGTCGATGCCGTCGCGCGGAAACCGCAGGTCCACCTGCTGAACCTTCGGTGGTACGAGAAAGCCGTCCGCCACCGCGGTCGCGAGTTCGTACACGTCGGTGGGCACGCCCGGCTCCAAGTCGAAGAGTCCATAGGTGTTTCGGTCGACCTGATCCCGAGGCGTTGCGGTCAGGCCGACCAGCAGTGAGTCGAAGTACCGAAAGATGGCCCCGTATTTCTGATACACCGAGCGGTGCGCCTCATCGATGATCACGAGATCGAAATGCCCGACTCCGAACCGGGCCTCGGTGCCCGTCGTCTCGTCGATCAGCCCCATCATCGTCGGATAGGTGCAGACATAGACCCGGCCCGCCTTGTCTTTCTCGGTCACCAGGTTCACCGGACTCGACTCTGGCAGGTGGGCCTTGAACGCCCCCACCGCCTGGTTCACCAGCGACACCCGGTCCGCCAGAAACAGCGCCCGCTTCACCCATCCCGCCCGCTGCAACAGGTCGACCAGCGCGATCGCCACGCGGGTCTTGCCGCTGCCGGTCGCCATCACCAGCAACGCCTTGCGCCGAGCCTGTCCGAACTGTTCACCGATACTGCCGATGGCCCGCTTCTGGTAGTACCGCTCGACGATGCGATCCTTCACCTCAGCGACATCCAGCGGAGCTCGTTGGGCTCGGCGATGGATCAGGGATGCCAACTCGTCCTTCTTGTAGAACCCGGCGACATTGCGTGGGGGATAGGCGAGGTCGTCCCACAGGCGGGTCTTGTAGCCGTTGGTGTAGAAGATGACCGGACGCTGGCCGTGCATCGCCTCCAGGCAGTCCGCATAGAGCTTCGCTTGCTGCTGCCCGACTTCCGGATCGACGGTGGTCTTCTTCGCCTCCACCACCGCCAGCGGCTTGCCGTCGTCTCCCCAGAGGACGTAGTCGGCATAGCCGACGCCCGACTCGTTCGGCATGCCCGTCACTTCGTATTCACGGTCCTGTTCCCGGTCCAGAGGCCAACCGGCGCGCTCCAGATCGAGATCGATGATGAGCTTGCGGGTCTTGTCCTCGTTCCAGTCGTGGGTCTCGGGAACACCCTCGTTCTCCGCCTTGATGGCCGCGAGGCGTTCACGCAACGCTTCCAGTTCGCTCTCGATCTCCTTTCGCGCCTCCGCCGCCGCATCCCGCTGGGCCTTCAACGCCTGCAACGCCTGGACGCTGGTTGGGGTGGTTGCCGGTTCCACTCTCGGAATGAGCGATTCGTCGAAGGTCTTGCCCTGCAGGCTCTCCGCGCCCTTGCGCAGGTAGGTGCGGCCGGTCCAGTAGAGGACGTGACAAAGCTCCCGCACGACATCCAGCGCCTTCTCCGGTGTTGGCGGCTTGTTGCCGTGGACCGCCACGTTGCCCGCCTGCCGGATGTATTCGGCCTTCTGCCAAACGACCTCGGGCACGACTTCGCGGAAGGCGGGGTCGCTGATGTAACCGTCCAGGTTCGTGACCTTCGGTGGCTTCAGAGCCTTTTCGACCTTGTAGACACGCTTGAGCAGGTGTTCCAGCGCGTGCCGGGCATGGAAGCAGGACGCCCGCGGGTCGCCGAAGACATGCTGCTCCGCGAAACTCGCACTCTCCGCCGCATGCGGGAACTCCTGTTTCAGGAACGCGAAGTTGGCGGAGATTTCCATAGCGATTCAGAGGTCTCCCCGGAAGGCGCGGGATTGCAGCGAGACGAAGAGGGTGTCGAGTTCGGCCAGGTGGGCTCGTTGGCTTGCTTTCTGGCGTTCGACGGATTCGGCGATCGTTGCGTACCGCTGCTGGACGTCCAATGGCGGAACAGGAACCGGAAAACTTCGAACGATTCTCATGTTTAGATTCTCCTGATTCCCTCCCCGACTCTCACCACGAAGGCGGTGATACGAGTACTTCAGGAACTGAAACAGATATGGTGTGGACCCAGGGTCTCGCGGAACTAGCACGCAGCAAGCCTGATTTATCGTTGCATCGATTCCAAGGACGGCACACTTGCCTCGGGTTTTTCCTTGGCCGTACAGAGCCAGGACGATACTTCCCTTCGGGTATAGTCTGAGCCTAGCTGCCCTCACGCCATCCGAGGACACACACTCACTTGTAGCGGTAACTGTTCCCCAATCTACCTCCGTTGATTTCACCCACGAAATAGAGCCGCCAAAGTAGTTCTTGTGGTTCCGCGACGGGGTGCTTCCTGTTCCCATCTGCGTCACATCGCCTACACAAGTCACCATCCACCCCATGGGATTGGTGACGGGATCGCCGAACATGTCGAGGAAGGTGGATTGGAGGAGGGTGTCGAGCTGGGCGAGGGCCTCGCGGCGCTTGGCCCGCAAGGCGTCCGCCGCATCCAGAATCCCCGCAATCCGCTTCTGCTCGGCGAGGGGCGGGAGGGGGATTTGGAGCGCGGCAAAGAAATCGGCAGGAACCCTGCGCTGGCCTGCAGCCCCCTTCATCTTCATCGCTCCTGCTTTGCGCACGTACGGTGCGCGCAAGAGGTTGAACAGATAGGGTCCCGTGATTCTCTCCGACGGCCTGAATACGTGAAACTCCGTCGTCCCGAAGCCCAACTCGTGAGCGAGATTGTCGGCAAGTGCCATCTTCCCGTTCTCGAAACACGGGGTGATCTTGGCGACTAAGACGTCACCGCGCTTGAACGGCGTGTACCCCTTAGCAACTTCGGAGAACGGTCGCTCGGCTTGAGCTTCGATGCTCAGTGTTTCTTCGGACACTGCGGCCATGGGCACGAAGCAGACTATTTCGTCCAAGTCTGGCCGGTCGGCCGCAGCAAGTTTCGGGTTAACTTGGGCGACTGCATCTATTGCCTCAACAGGCCACTTCATCCCAGCAGTTCCTCCAACTCTTTACGTCCCTTCGCGATCTCATCTTCCAGTTCCGCCAGCCGCTCCAGGATCACCTTGGGCGGGTCGTACTCAACCGCCTCGTACTCGACCTTCTTGTAGCGGTTGATGGAGAGGTCGTAGTCGTTGTCCGCAATCTCGGCCTTCGGCACCAGGAAACTCTGGTCGGTGCGTGTGCGCTTCGCCTCGGCCTTTCGATTCTGCCAGCGGGCGAGGATGTCGGCAAGGTCGCTGTTGTCCGGTTGCGGGGTGCGCTTGTCGTCGAGCGAGTAGCCATCCGCCTGCATATCGTAGAACCACACGTGTTCGGTGCCGCCGGAGTTGGTCTTGGTGAACAACAGGATGGCGGTGGAAACCCCGGCGTAGGGTTTGAAGACGCCAGAGGGCATCGAGACGATGGCGTCGAGCTTCTGCTCCTCGACCAGGATCGTGCGCAGGGTCCTGTGCGCCTTGCTCGACCCGAAGAGCACGCCGTCGGGCACGATCACGGCGGCGCGACCGCCGGGCTGGAGCAGACGGAGGAAGAGCGCAAGAAACAGCAACTCGGTCTTCTTAGTCTTGACGATCTGCTGCAGATCCTTGGCGGTGGACTCATAGTCGAGACTTCCCGCAAACGGCGGATTGGCGAGGACCAGAGAGTACTTCTCCGCGTCATCGTCGTCGGTCTGGGCCAGCGAATCCTTGTAGCGGATGTCTGGGTTCTCCACGCCGTGCAGCAGCATGTTCATGCTGCCGATGCGCAGCATGGTGTTGTCGAAGTCGTAGCCATGGAACGTGCCCTCGTTGAAGTGGCGGCGCGCCACGGCGTCCTTGTAGATGGTGTCGCTGTGGTGCTCCACCAAGTGCTCAGACGCGGCAACCAGGAAGCCCGCCGTGCCGCAGGCCGGGTCGCAGATCACGTCCTTGGGCATGGGGGCGGTCATGTCCACCATCAGACGGATGATGTGGCGCGGCGTGCGGAACTGGCCGTTCTGTCCGGCGGTGGCAATCTTGCCGAGCATGTACTCGTAGAGGTCGCCCTTGGTGTCGCTGTCGGCCATGTCGATGCCGTCGAGTTGGTCGACCACGTTGGCCAGCACACGGGCCGTGGGCATCATGAAGAGGGCATCCTTCATATGGTGGCTGTACGTCGAGCCCCCTTCGCCGTCGGCCTCGCCCTTCTGCCCGAGCGACTTGATAAAGGGGAACACCCCGTCTCGCACCGTCTCGAACAACTGCTCGGGGGCGGCGTCCTTGAAACGCGACCAGCGCAGCCGGTTCTGGTCGGCGGCGAAGACCGGCTCCTGGATGGGTGTGCCGGTGCGCGCGGCCTTGCGCTCCTTCAGGGTGTGTAGTTCGTCGAGCCGCTTGATGAAGAGCAGATAGGTGAGCTGCTCGATGACCGAGAGCGGATTCGAAATGCCGCCAGACCACATGGTGTCCCAGATCTTGTCGACCCTGGACTTGAGTTCACCCGTGATCATGATTTCGTCTCCCCGGTCTCCATTGAGTCATCGAACATCCGCCACCGATCCGGCCAAGCACAACTCCGGGAAGTAACGGCGGGCCCGGCGGGCGGGGTGACGATCCCTTGCCAGGCCAAACCCTTATTGCCGGAGTCCGTGCGGCGCTACCATCACAGCCAAAGCACGGGGGCCGGATAGCGTGCGATCAAGGGGTCTGGCGTCACGATCGTCATGCCGCTGTCCAGCATCATCTATTTTTCCCGTCGGGAGTTTTAATTGTCGCTGATCATACAAACCATTAACCAGGGGGTCGGTCCCTTTTACGTTGTCAAAGCGAACGTCGGCTCGAAGTCAACCCGAACACGTGCGCGGCCCTATCGATCAGGGGGCTTGGACCAATTCGAGCTCAGGGATACCGGCGAATCCGTGGTCATGAGAGGCCAGGGGGCATTCCAGCATGATGGCTGTGGCCGCAATCCACGCGTCAGCCATGGGCATCTCCCGCCCGGCTGATCTCCGTTCGCTCCGCAAGCGGCCGCAGGTGTGCGTCAATTCGGGATTCGTCCAGACGGTTTCATATTGGTCGAGATAACGCGCGAGTTCGCTTCGTCGCCGTTCGCCCCAGCCGTTGGAATAAGCCCCGTACCGCATTTCCTCTAGCGTCTGGAACGAGATGATCGCGCGGCGACCTTGAATGCGTTCCAGATAGTACCGGGCTCGGTCGTCCCCGCCGAAAATGAAGGAAACGATGTTGGTATCGAGAACGATCAACCCGATGTTCCTATCGGTTTCACGTTGCGGCCTTCACGTATTGTTCCAACGAACGCGTCCACGTCGAATCGTTCGCTGGTGGTGACGAGTTTCTCGGGGTCGAAAATCTTCGGGTAGGGATTGTTCCGGAACGTCTCAACGTCGAAGGGTTTCCGCCAAGCGGCCTTCGGATTCCGCAAGTACTTCCTGGATGCGTAGTCCCCCAGGCTGAACCAGATGATGCCCGTCAAGAATTCGGCTTCCGGTTTGTCGAAAACGGATTCCGTCCAGTCGTAACCGGACCCGACCCGGTGCCCAGTGTTGATGTCAAACTGGATTTTGAATCCGTCAGACAGAGACGAAAGCACGTGGAACTCGCCGGCTATGGTTGGGTTGTTGAGCTCGATGACGGCGTAGTTTTCTCGCGGCTTCGACATTTGCTTCTGTGTCTTGATTTTTCGCAGGAGTTTCTGGCGGATCGACGCCATCGCGTCCTGAAGATGTGTCTTGACTTCGAACGCTTCTCCCGTGGGGAAGTCCGGATTGACGCTGAACACCTCAAGAAACATTCTGGACCCGTCGAGCCGCTCGACGATGACATCCGCCTCGGACTCAACCAGGTCTATCTTGCGGACCAATTGTTCGCGCACAGCGCGAATGTAATGGTGATAGACGATCACCTCCGCGAATATCGCGTCACAGTTCTTGAAGTCTTTCGTGTTTTTTCGAAACCGCTTCGCGAATGATTTCGCATGTTGTTCGTTGTATTCGCGGATCTCCCTCAGTGCATTCAGCAGTGTGAGGTAATTTCGACAGGGGCGGTAGCCTGCGGCCTTGTAGTACGCTTTCCGATATTTCCTGAAGTATTCGCATTCCAGCAGGTCTTCAATCGGAAAACGGCTTTCGGCACGGTCCACCGGATCGGAAAATTGTGGGTGCTGGTTCGTCATGGACACGCCCCATTCATGTCAACGGCTGGCGCGAATGTTGCCGGATGTCCAGCACGCGCTGCAGGTCGTTCTGGACTCGGACTCTTGCTACGGTACCAACATAACATGGCGGCCGGCCGCCGTGAGGCGCCGAACCGCTCAGACATGCCTGTAGGGGCCCGCGTCATGGCTGTACGGACGGACGAGGGAGCGCTCTTTATTGGCCCGCACGGCCTGTATTCGTTCAAACTTCCCTCTTCGTCGCGCCGGAGCGCGCCGGCGAGTTCGGGGTTGCCCTGACCGCGACGAATCGACCTCTCGATAAAACCCACTTTCGGCCTCAGTTGGACCAACCCGAGAACGCGGGCCAGCGCCGTGTAACCGAAGGCCAGAGTTGCGATGAACCGGCCGCTGATCAGCGACAATTAAAACTCCCGACCGTATTGCCTCATTTGAAAATGTTACCGAAATCCAGTCGGTTGCCTCATCACGAATGTTACCGAAAGACCATTCAAACTGGAGAGTCGACCACGTTGGCCAGCACACGGGCCGTGGGCATCATGAAGAGAGCATCCTTCATATGGTGGCTGTACGTCGAGCCCCCCTCGCCGTCGGCCTTGCCCTTCTGCCCGAGCGACTTGATAAAGGGGAACACCCCGTCTCGCACCGTCTCGAACAACTGCTCGGGGGCGGCGTCCTTGAAACGCGACCAGCGCAGCCTGTCCTGGTCGGCGGCGAAGACCGGCTCCTGGATGGGTGTGCCGGTGCGCGCGGCCTTGCGCTCCTTCAGGGTGTGTAGTTCGTCGAGCCGCTTGATGAAGAGCAGATAGGTGAGCTGCTCGATGACCGAGAGCGGATTCGAAATGCCGCCAGACCACATGGTGTCCCAGATTCGGTCGACCTTGGACTTGAGTTCACCCGTGATCATGATTTCGTCTCCCCCGGTCTCCATTGAGTCATCGAACATCCGCCACCGATCCGGCCAAGCATAACTCCGGGAAGTAACGGTGGGCTCGGCGGGCGGGGTGACGATCCCCCGCCAGGCCAAACCATTATTGCCGAAGTCCGCGCGGCGGCTACCATCACAGCCAGAGCACGGGGGCCGGATAGCGTGCGATCAACGGGTCTGGCGTCACAATGGTCATGCCGCTGATCAGCGACAATTAAAACTCCCGGCGGTTCCGTAACGTTTTCAATGAGTCAACGCGATCACAAGATAGAGCATTCGCGCTCGAGACGGCCGATATCGTCGCGCTTCATTGTGCGAAAGCATATTCATTAATATACTTTCACACATGAGAACGACGATAGATGTCAATGATGAGTTACTACGGGCGGTTAAGGTTCATGCGGCGTCAGAACGAAAGACCCTTAAGGCAACGATCGAGCAGGCTCTTCGCGAGTTTCTGGCGGGCCCGACTCACGCCGTTGCCGACGCTCCGCCCATACCGGTGTTCCGTGGACACGGGGTGCAACCCGGCGTGGACTTGACGGACAACGCGGCGCTTGAGGCTATTATGAATGCAGAGTCCTGACGTCAATGTCCTGGTGAGCGCATTCCGCGAGGACGCAGTTCACCACGAACGCTGCCGAACGTGGCTGGTTGAAGCTTTATCGGGTCGGGATCGGGTCGGCCTGTTCGAACTCGTGCTCAGCGGTGTGCTCCGCGTATTGACGCATCCCCGAATATTTCACCCTCCCACGTCCGGCGAGGCGGCCATCGCCTTCGTCGATGCGTTGCTTGCTCAGTCCGCGAGCACGGCGGTGCGTCCCGGCACCGGTCATTGGCGTATTTTCAGAGATCTGTCTGAGACGCTCCAACTAACGGGCAATCGGATACCGGATGCCTATCATGCCGCCTTGGCGGTCGAACACGGCTGCGAATGGGTGACCTTGGACCGTGGTTTTTCAGCATACTCCGGGTTGCACGTGATCAACCTTCTGGATGACTGAGGAACGCGGACCCGCCGCTTAGATTTTCAAAAGTCACTGGAAATCCGAGAAGCGAAGCTTTGCCAGCGGCTATCGGATCGTAGCCACGAGACGTTTCTACCTTTAGAAGCATCACAAAGCGAAGACATCGACGCGCACATTCAACGGCTGCAGCAAGAAATCACCAAATGGCTGTGAAGGATAATTGATCTCCTCCCCGATCGGTGGGGAAACACATCTTCATCGCCATTGACCCCTCTTTGCGTATCCGCTTCTACAACGTCCTTACCACGACTAGTGAGCCCGCCACCGTCCGACCGCGCGTCGTTCGTGCCACACGCGTTCGTTGACAAGCCACGCGCCCACATCCGAGGGGGCCAGGGACGACGACTCTATCTCCCTGAGCTGGCTATTTATCAGGATTTCCAGGGCGCGAACGTCCTCGCGCTTGTCTACCCGTAGGCAAGTCTCAAAGTTGCGAAACAGCCCGCTGTTCGTAAAATTCAGGCTACCCAGAAACGCAACCTCCCGATCGATCACATACAGCTTCGCGTGAAGCAGCGGGCACTCGGTATCTGATTGGTAGTGTGATGGTAGGATTTTTGTGTCACTAAGCCTCCACGCGTACTTGTAGCGGTAGATACCGCGACGCCAATAGGTGGCGAAGACAATCGCGGCCACTGGCAGCAGGAACCACCCCAGAGGCGCCCAAGGAGTCAGGCCGTTCAAGCCTATGGCCATGCCTGCCGCGCCGATTCCGCCCAACGCGGACCACAGAATTCCCCTCCTACGACGACTGACTGCCGCCTGATCGAGCGAACGTGTTTGCGATACGAGTTTCCTCGCGATCTTGTGTTTCCTGGCCTTAGCGGACACAAAATCCTCCATTATCACAAGCTCCACCACCACTCCCCGCTCGTGCAGCTCGAGCAGGCGGTCCACCTGATGCTCTCCCAGGTAAGGCGAGACGACGAGTACGCTCTCTCTTGCTTTCAACATTCGGTGATACAGCTCGGAGCCTGCACTGCTCCCGATACTCAATTCAGCCCAGAGAGGACCGCCAGCCCTTCGGAACCCGCCGCCTTGAGGTATCGGACTCCTACTGAATGGCGACTTGCCGCGAGACAGGCCCGGCCGGCGATTCCGCCGCGGTCTCACCCACAAACGACGAATGCGGTTGAGGATGAGAGCCACGATGGCAGCCCCCACGCAAAGGATGGCAATGATTTCCTCGCTCATAAATGTTCCTCTCCTGCCTTTCTCCATCCAGCACTTCAACCGTGCCGTCAAGAATCACCCACACAGCATTGAACGGGCACAAATGAGAGCGGCCGGAGCACTAACCCGAACGCTAGTTTGCCGTGAAGAAAGCTCGCAGACTTCGCGGTTTGTCTGACCGCTTTGCTTTTTACTCCTTCCCCCACCGACGGAGCGGCTTCCTCCCCTCACTCTCGAATTGGACCTAACCCGAGTTCCGCAACGCAGTGCCAAAACGCGGGTAAAGCATTGATTTTTGGTCGGCAGAAGTCGAAGGTCGGCACTACCTGGGGGCCGAAGTCGGGGCGCGCGAGGGAGGTCTTGTCGCGTGTACCGCCTGCGCTACCCCGTCTTCCACCGGTATTCCGTTGCTCTCCGTAACGTCTCCAGATTGCCGCGGATTCTGACCCGAAAATCGAGCGCGCCGACCTCCTCGATGTTGTCGCTGAACCAGCGGCCCGTGGATGATCTCAAGGCGCACCTCTATTCACCAAATCTGGTGAATAGTTAGATAC
Source organism: Terriglobia bacterium (assembly GCA_965263045.1). Taxonomy (GTDB): domain Bacteria; phylum Acidobacteriota; class Terriglobia; order 20CM-2-55-15; family 20CM-2-55-15. The sequence continues at coordinate 13,220 of CBDHGK010000015.1, read as the reverse complement.
AACGTTTTTGTTGACAACAAATTTGTCTCTAAGGTGCGGCGGGGCGTTGTCGCGGTGAGCGCCTCGCAACACGAGGGTGCGCATGGTTGAGTTAGTTGAGTTGGTTGAGTGCAGGCAGAATGCCGGGGAGCTCGTCGGCCGACAAGGCAATCAGCGGACAGAGACGATGGCGTTGAGCTTCTGCTGCTCGACCAGATTCGTGCGCAGGGTCCTGTGCGCCTTGCTCGATCCGAAGAGCACGCCGGTAGCTGCGCTGTCCGATACGGCGACCGTGCCGGCGGTCACGCCGATGCGGATGAAGACACCGGCGATTATCAGGCAACGGAATAGATGCATAGGAGACGGTCTTGATTGCAACGCAATCGCCTTTTGGGCTTATTGCAGACAAGGAGATACGACAATGGCGAGTATCACGATCCGCCATCTCGACGACGACGTGAAGACCCGTCTTCGGGTTCGCGCATCCGCCAACGGTCGTTCGATGGAAGAGGAGGCGCGGGTCATCCTGCGCGAGGCGGTCGGCCGGGAAGCCGAACCTGAGAATCTGGCTAGTTTCATCCACGAATGCTTCGCGCCCTTCGGCGGCGTGGATCTCGAACTGCCACCACGGGAACCGATGCGCGAGCCTCCCGACTTCAGTTGACGCTCGACGATGTTCATCCTCGATACCAACGTCGTATCCGAGTTGATGCGTCCGGCGCCCCATCCCGCGATCGCGTCATGGGTCGCAGAACGACCGACATCGAACGTGTTTCTGACAGCGGTGACCGAGGCTGACTTGCGCTTCGGTCTTGCGGTCATGCCGCCAGGCAAGCGCAGGGACGGCCTTCGGACGGGCCTCGAAAGGATGATGGGAACAGGTTTCGGGTCCGGTCTGTGCTCTACCGGTTTTCCTCCGCCTCGCGGAGCATCGCTTCGAATCCCGCCTCGACCCTCGCCACCAATTCCCTGAATCCTTCGGCGTCAAAGCAGGTTACGCACCTCGCATCGACGGGAAGGGCCGGGTCCAACTCCTGGGGTGGGTCCTGCGGGTGATTGTGGAGGAAAAGGTCGGGAGGTTCCATTTCCCTCAGCCTTTGAAGCGTTCTCTCGGTGTCGGCAACAACCGCCGGGTGCCTGGGATTGTCGAAAAGCTGCGCCCCGTTGTTGGGGATTTCACCGCCGCGGAAGGCGACCGAGTAAGAGTTCCCGTCTTCCTGGACGGTAGTCATCCACACGGTGGCCCCCTGTGTGTGGCCGCCCGTCCAGAGAGCGCTCAACGTCACCCCGCCCAGAGTGACCGTGTCGCCGTCCTCGATCACGCGGTCCACCGGAACGGGCTCAAAACTCCGGGCCCCGATAGCCGAGTTGTCCTGGCCAGATTCGAGTGCCACGGCATCGCCGCCAAGCGCGACAACCTGCGCACCGCTCGCTCGCTTCATGGCCGCATGTCCCTCGACGTGGTCCCAGTGCGCGTGGCTCGAGATCATGATTTCGATGTCCTGCACGTTGAACCCGAGCGCCTCGACGTTCGAGACGATGAGATCGTGCATTTCCGCGCTGCCCGTGTCGTGGAGAATGTGGCCTTCCGGCGTGGTGATGAGATAGGCGCCAAACTCGCCACCCACAAAGTAGATGTTGCCAATGACGCGGAACGGCTCGACGGCTTCGCCCGCCCCCTGAATACGCTCCGCTGCACCATACGGCGACATCGACACCATCGCCGCGGTCAGCACAACCAACGCACATGTCAGACGCATAAGGCCTCCTTGGACGTATGTCTCAGCAGACTACCGACGAAGCATAAGCGCTCGCTGGGAATCGAGTCCATCTGAAACGACCCGGCGCAATGCGCCAAAAGCATTGGAAGTGCTCGCCGGCGCAGACAGACTGTTCACCTGAAGGCGAAAGAATGACGGGATGACCTCTCGATTCAAGGCAGCGGCGCCGCTTGCCGCGATCGGACTGTTACCGTGGAACGCAATCCCTGCAAAGGCCCAGGACTGGCAATGACGGTTCAGACGTTGATTCTCGACTTGGACCTGATTTCGGGGGAAGGTCAGGCAACGGCCCTGGACACGAACGCAGGTCTCATCGATACGCCAGGATGGTACTGTCAAGTCAATTGATTTCGTGGAGGGTCCCCGGATTGAGATGCTGGCTAAGTCACTGATTTTCTGTGCTGGCTAGAATTGATTTCGCGTCGAAAAAGAGTAAATTCCGGTTAACGACAGTGGCGTCTCGGACTCTATATTGCGCGGCGCATCGTAATCGACGATCCAAAAAGAGCCATCAAGATGAACAGCGATTCCCGACTTGAACAAGCACACGAGAGTTCGTGACACGCCCAGAGCAGGCCGAAAAGCTACCACGAAACATCGGCCTTTGGGGCATCTGGCTGTTGACGGTCAATGGCCTGATTGGCGCCGGAATCTTCGGCCTTCCCAGCGGTGCGGCCAGCCTGGCAGGCGGGTACAGCCCCGCCGCGTTCTTGGTCTGTGCGCTGGTAATGCTGCCGGTCGTACTGTGCTTCGCAGAAGCGGGGTCCTATTTTCGAAGCACGGGTGGGCCGATTCGCTACGGTACTGAAGCCTTCGGCCCCTTTGTTGGCTTCCAGGCCGGCTGGCTCCTATACGTTTCTCGATTGGCCTCGCTCGCTGCGAACAGCGTGTTGCTGGTCGACAGCGTGGGCTTCTTCTGGGCGGGCGCCACCGCCGGTACAGGACGATTCGCCGCACTCGCCTCGATATGGTTCAGCCTGGTCTTTTTGAACGTGATCGGCTCGGTGAGAGCGATCCGTTCACTGGCGGTTCTGACAGCGGCCAAGTTGACCGCGCTCCTGTTGCTTGTAGGGATAGGAATTGCCTATTTCGGTCGCGATCTGTTGCCAAACGCCCAAACAGAAGTGCCTGCGGCCGGCGAGTTCGCAGCCGCGACCTTGCTGCTGATCTATGCATATGCCGGTTTCGAATCGGTGGGGATTCCGGCGGGTGAGACAAGGCGCCCTTCCCGCGACATACCCATCGCTCTATTGCTGGGTCTCGGGAGCGTGGCGCTCGTCTATGTGGCGATCCAGATGGTCAGCATCGCGGCGGTGCCGGATATCGCAGCTTCAACCTCGCCGCTGCTGGATGTCGCGAATGCTCTTATGGGTCCCGTAGGATCTTTCATTCTGATGTTAGGCGTCGTTGCTTCAGTGGGCGGCAACCTGTTGGGAGGGATGTTTGCAACTCCACGTTTGAGCTATGCAATCGCGCTGGACGGCAACTTGCCCAAGTGGTTCGGCGCCGTCCACCCCCGCTTCCTGACACCCGCGAACTCGACCGTGCTCTTTGGATCGCTCGCGTTTGTACTTGCAGTTTACGGTTCTTTCATTTGGTTAGCCGCGGCGGCCGTAGTTTCACGGCTTTTTGTATATGCCGTGATCTCGGTGTCGATTCCCAAGCTCAGGAAACAGCATGCCGATCGAGAGGGATTCGTCCTGCCGGGCGGGTACGCTGTTCCAGCGTTAGCGATTGCGGCATGCGCCTGGTTGATCCTGCAGGTCAGCCGCAACTCGTTATTGGCCGCGGCGCTTGCCATGGTGCTGGGTTCAGTCCTATATGCGGTCGCGCGCCGCCGGAGTAGTTCGGCGTGAAAGCTTCGCCTAAGCGGGGAACGGTCCTGTTTCCACGTTCAGTTCGCGCTGGATGTCGAAGGAGACAACGTCCGTGTCGTAACGGGGTATCGTCCTGATCCCGTCGAATGGGAAACGGACCTGAAAACGAGGAGACTCGGAAAATGAAGTGCCGCGTCTGTGGAAGCCGTCTTGAGCCGACGACTACTGACCTCCCTTTTAAAATCACTGACCTCACGATCGTGATTCTGAAGCAGCTCCCGGTACTGCAGTGCGGTCGGTGCGTTGAGTATTCGATCGAAGACTCGGTGTTCGCAAGAGTCGAACAACTGTTGTCCAAAGCCGACACGTCGGCAGAGCTCCAGATCATTTCGTTCGCAGCTTGACGGGTATGCAGTGCCTCGCCTCCCTCCCGATTCACCCAGCCCCGTCGGGGATGAGGGAATCTTGCATTATTTCTCGCCGGCAACAATGTCGTCCCTACCCCGACCAGGCCTAAGGCCGCGCCCCGCGACGGAAATTGCCGGATGCCCGGCTCCCAACTCACCGATTTGCAGCATCCCTACCTGGCTCTATCACCTTGCTTCTATGAACTGCCTTCCGGGGCGGCCCGATCAAGTACTGTCTTCTGCAACGCCTTCATAAATTGATTCGCCATATTCCAATGATTAATCAATCCGAAGTCCCGCGTCTTATCCAGAGGCAACATAGAAAGTGACCATTTTCTCAACACGCCTGTCCCATGTGCCTCCGCTGTCCTGATCGAATCCAGCCCCTCAATAAAATTCAGAAGGATTTCAATAAATGGCGATGGAAACGGGATATCTTCACTTGTCGATTCCGTCACCAAATTTGTCTTAATTCCACTCTGACGTCTCAAGTCGTCTAGTGTCTTGGCCAGACAGGTTCGCAAGTGTGGAGATAAATCCGTCCATGTGCGCGCAATTTTTTGGAACGCCTTCTTTCGGCTTTGCCCCTTGAAATACCGATCGTATTTCTCTTCATCGTACAACAGGATCAATAGACCAAGATACTTGTCCCAGAACGCACGACACCGGAATGCGAAAGATTTAAGGCTATACAAAATATCCATTTTTCCGGAAAATTTGTGGAAATCATGCAATATCGAATCGACCTGCGGATGTTTCGGTGAGAACCTCTCGTTCCACATTCCAGCGGATGCCCCAACGTCTCTCAACATGAACAAATACGTGAACTCCAGATCAACCACAGCATTGAATAGCCTTCCGTCCGCACCATGATTCTGGCTGTACGAATATACCGTCGTCAGATAATTCTTGGGGGTGATCAATCCACCACTGCCTGTTGTCGCTGAAGCGTATCGATTCAAGAGCGTTTCGAGACGCCTCGCTTCTTCGAGCGATTGGATACTAAATGTCGTGTTGTCCATAAGTGTTTGAATAATAAAGTACTTGTTCCGAACTTGGGTCTTACCATGTGATTCACCAAACTCTTCAACAAGAGCCTCCTCCAACTCTTTTTCGATTGGGAGTTCCTCCCACATATTGCACAAGACCTCAGTTCAACATTCGCTCGCAAGGATTGACCGATGTCGACTCAGCGTCGAGATTTCAACGCAAAGGCGAGGTTGAACCAAAGTGGGACTTGATGAGAACGTGTGAAGTTCGTCGCGGAGTTCCTGGAAGCCGTTTGAACATTGGTTGCCGGTTCCCCCGCACCGCTCCTCTATTCTTTCTTAAGTGCAGCGATTTCATCGAGCCATCCGGCAAAATGTGGGCATTCTTCTTTCATCCTGTCGATCCCGACCGACTGCGCCGCAAGAGACCCCTGGATAACTTTTTTGTATTTCGGAACCGCCGCCAGGATACGTTTGGAAGGAGCGGTGTCCGGGCTGTCATCGATGTCCTCCGGAGTTTCGAAACCGTCACGGACTTGCTGAAATCCGGCCGCCAGGTCGGGACGGCTGATACCGTTTGCGAAAGCCGTAGGATCGCTGAAGAGCAGTGCTTCAAACTCATGCAACTGCAGGTAAGGGAGGAACCGTAGTTCAGCTTGGAGGCCTGGCACGGCATTACAGATATCGGCCTTTACTGCGTCCTCGATGTGCCGAACCGTTTCGACGTTCGTTAGATTTGCGGGAGCCGGAGTGCCTGGAAAGCTTTCTCCCAGACCGTAGAAGTCGAGCATCATCGAACAGTAGGCTGTTTGGTCTTGCTTGAGGTACAACACGACGTCCCGGCTCACACGCTGGTAGTTTGTGTTACCTCCCTTGTGACCTGGTCGCCCGATGATTATGGGATTGAGAAAGATCTCCTGGGCCCAGAAGGCCGGCGCGAGAACTTTCTTGACGAACGACTCCTCAGTCGCCCCTTCGACGACTACGCAGACGCGAATCACGAATCTGTTTGTCCCCCGTCGGGCGCGAACTCTGGTTGGTCCTCTAGGCGAGGTCTCCCGCCTAGCAGGTTCTTCTGCCAGAGGTCGCCGAGCGTGTATTCTTCGAGCCACTCGACGAGTTGAGCGGAGTCAAGGCGATGAAAGGTCGATTGGCCACTCTGACGGTCGACAACGACGATGTCTTCCGGCTCGAATTCGTTGAGCAGAGGGGCAGACTGCGTTGAAACGATCAATTGCTTCGAGACGTAGCTCCCGTAGTGCTCAGCCGCTTGTTGGCACAGGTTTCCTAACAGCGTCAGCGCATACGGGTGGAGCCCGAGCTCCGGCTCGTCGAACAGCATTGTCTGGGGGCGTACCGGTTGGAGCAGTGCAGTCGCCATGCAGATAAAGCGCAGCGTTCCGTCGGAGAGGTGGTGCGCCAGAAACGGATAATCTGAGCCCTTCTGCCGCCATTCGAGCTGAATCATGTCCGTGTTCGTCGGGACGGGGCGAAGATGAAAGTCGTCGAAAAACGGTGCTGCGAGGCGAACAACGTCTCGGATCTGTGTGTAGCTTCCAGGACTCGTCGTTTGGAGTTTGTATAGAAAGGGGCCCAGGTTTCCGCCGTCAGGGTGGAAGATCTCGTTGTCGTTGATTGCTCGCTGCCGGCGGACCGCAGCGGTCAGGCTCGTATCGTGAAAATGATAGACGACCCACCGGGAGATCGCGTCAAAGACGTAGTGAGGGACGCCGTGAACAGCCCCGCTCTTGCCAGGGTCGTCTTTATGCTCCTTGAGTCTCGCCTCTGCATGTCCTGATCCAAGAGGGTCACGGATCGTACCGTAATTCCCTCGGAATACCGTCTTCTCCTCGGCAAAGACGAGACGATTGTCTGTAGTTGGGACGAGCGCGAATTCATACCCATTGTTTCCAAAATGGAGCTTGGCAACAAACCGCTCCGTCACCTTCGGTCCGAGATGCAAACACGCGTCGGCTCCCCCTTCGACCTGCGCGAGATCAATTTGGAGCCGCTGATCGATGAGGGCTCTCAGCAGGCGGAAGAACCCGACGAAGTTGCTCTTGCCTGCCCCGTTCGGGCCGATGAGGACGTTGAGCGACTTGAGTTCGAAGTCCTCCAGTTTCCGGATGGAACGATAGCCCTCGATCGTTAGCTTGTTGATGGTATCACCCATCGGGTACTCCTCCCGTTCGCGGCCGGGGCTCCCATACATTACACCTTTTCTCGTTTCGACGATGCATCGAGCGGAATGTCAATGGCGTGATGGACACGCTCGGGCTGAGCGGCGAAGGCGACTATGGCGGCGCGGACCACGCGAAACCCTGGCCCAACGCAGAATCGATAACCTTAAGACTGGAGTGGTACAACTTGACAACCGACTCTTAGAAAATCAGCGTTTTTTCCAAAGCCGCTGACCACGTACAATTCAGGCCGATGCACCTAATCGACACCAAACAACTCTTGTTGCGGCCATACATTCCAGAGGACTGGGAGCGAGTCCACCTCTACGCATCGATTCCAGAATTCTCTCAGTTCGACGTATGGGGACCGAACTCCATCGAAGACACCAAGAAATTCGTTGCAGAGTGCATCGCAAAGGCCGCTGAACGGCCGATTCAGAGATATTAACTGGGCAGTTGTGTTGAAAGCACAGAACGCGTTGATCGGGGGTTGTACGCTGAAGCGGAACGTCACGGTCGACATCGAGGCCCGGTATTGGATATGCCATAAATCCCGGATATCAGAGTAATGGCTACGCGACGGAAGCCGCGCTTGCTCTGATTCAATTCGCATTTGAGGGGCTCGCGCTTTCACGCGTGTATGCCGAGTGCGACACACGAAACGGGGCATCACGTCGAGTGATGGAGAAGGCCGGTATGCAATTGGTGGCCGTGCTTCGAAATCACCAGGAGATTAAGGGCGTGATGACGGGACAGTTTTTCGCTATGAAATACTTCGGGAACAGATTTCGAGAGTAGCGAATTCGCGCTTCGTCAGAGTTCTGGGGCGGCGACGATGTGGAGGAGAGCGCGGGAGCCATCCTGCATCTCAGCCGCCGGCCGGCGGCGGCAAACCAAAAAACACACCGACAACTATCTTTATCGTTATCCGGATTCCTGAAGCGGCCGCCTCCGCCAGCGGCCGCCCGCGCTGTTTCAGTTGAATCGATGCCTGGGGCGGGAATCGAACCCGCACGTCCGGTTAGGGACTCCGGATTTTAAGTCCGGTGCGTCTGCCAGTTCCGCCACCCAGGCTCATTGGATGCCGTCCGGAGGGGACCTTTCGATGGTATCACCGTCGCGTGCGGGCTCGCGCCATCGGCGGCTGCCTCCCGCCAACATCGTGCTAACATCACTCGCTCATGACCGCGCCCGAATCGAAGCCGCTCCACTTCACCCATGACCTGAAACTTCACGACGAAGCCAGGGCTCTGATCGATTTCGATATCGACTCCATCCGTCTCATGGTGGCCGCACATCGAGATTCCGAACCGTCGGTCTGGATCGTGGCGCCCGAAGGTTACGAAAAAGACGGGCACGCACTGCGCGACAACGAAACGATCCGGCTTATCGCCTATGCCGCCGAGTCGGGCATGGTCTACGCGACCGATGGCTGCAACTCGTGCTGGCACACTCCGGGCGTTCGGATAGAAACGGCAACGCCTCGAGAGCTTGAATCGTTGTCGACGCAGGCACAACTGCCTCCGGCCATGCTTCGAGTACTCGCCGGATTGCTCTCGGGAACCGAACCGCTGTAAATCGAATAATCTGAAGATTCGGAATCCGCACTGGTCCCAAGACCTCAGCGGCTGCGTACGACGCCCACACGTTCGCAGTAATCCGCAATCGCACACCTGGAGCAGAAGGGACTGACCGGTTTGCAGAGGTTCTGCCCATAGGCCACCAGAACGTCGTTCAGGACGATCCAGTAACGGCGCGGAAGTTTTTCGCGCAGGGCCATCTCGGTATCGTCGGGGTTTTTCGTGGACACGTAACCCAGGCGATTCGATATGCGATGAACATGGATGTCCACGGCAATTCCGGGCTTGTTGAACGCCAGAGTCACAACGATATTCGCCGTCTTGCGGCCGACTCCGGGTAATTTCAGCAGTTCTTCGAGCGTGTCGGGGACCTTTCCGCCGAACTTCTCGATCAATTCGGTGGCGATCTTCCGGATCGTCCGCGCCTTCACCCGATAGAACGATACCGGGTAGATAAGCTCTTCGAGCCGCGTGGTAGGGATCTCGAGAATCCGATCCGGAGTATCGGCAACGTTGAACAAGCGCCGGCTGGCCCCCGTCGTCGTGCGGTCCTGGGTGCGCAGGCTCAAAATGCACGAAATCAGCGTGGTGAACGGACTCTCGGTGTAGTGCCCGATAGCGGGTACCGCCCACCGGCGCGCTTCCTTGCGGAGGATGCGAACTACGCGATGGATGTCCTGGTCTTGCATCTTCGATCGGGCGACCGGTTTTGCCGGGGTTACACGAGTCAGACGCCGCAGATACAGCGAGTATGAGACCTGTCCATGACTACCGCGCTCAAGGGCAACCTAACCCGCCTTTCTCTGCTCCGGTACAAGAACCTATCCAGGTAACGGGTCGCCTGGACCCAGTGTTGGTGTATTGCGGTGGCGGGTGCGCGGACCGGACGGAGGTTACTCTCCCGGTTTGGGACGGTCCCGCACGACGGTCAGTAAGCTTCGTCAACCCACCGACTGTTCGCTGCCCGGATCGGGATGTGTCGGAATAAGCTTGGCGGCTTCGTCGGCGGTATCGATTCCGAGTTTCTTCCGACCTTCCGGTGAAATCCGATGGGCCGTCCACTGGGGTACCCATACGATTTCAACTTTCGGCGCAGGGAATCCCGCCTCTTCAAGCTTGCCTCGGATGTCCATCTGGATGGTTTCGCTCGACGGGCAACCCGGCGCCGTGAGAGACATCTTGACCTTCGTTTCATCCTTCTCGGCGGCAACTTCGTAAACCAGGCCGAGATCGACGATGTTCAGCGGAATCTCCGGGTCGTAGCACTCACTAAGGACCGCCATGACCAGATCGGACTTGCTCAATCGAGCCAGAGCAGGGTCACGCGGCTTTTCGAGCAGTTCACCGACCTTCGAGTCTTCCGGAGGAGTGGGAGGACGGTACGTCAAGTCGACGTCCGGTTCAGGCGCGGCGTCCACCAAGGTCACGCGCGCCTGCTTCCGGTTGGCGTAGAAAAAACCAATTACAAGGATTACCGGTATTACGAGCAGGAGATAGAGCAAACTTCCTCCAATCCAATACGACTGTGTTACAGGATCGTTCGAGGATTGTCAAATCTCGTATCCGACTCGCATCGGACCGGAGTGCGGCTGTACAACTCCGATACCGGTACGTACGAAACCGCTCGAAATCGATGCGGGGGCCCTTCCAACTCGAACTCCGCAATTGAAAGTTTCCATGACGGTGCGTTCGGTCCGTCGGCAAGTTTGCTATAATTCCACATTACGCCAATCCGATGAGTCGCACCGTTCGAGAAGCAAAAGGAGAACCCCATGTCGATTTCCCTGACAAAGACTGCTGAAATCAAGGTTAAGGAGATTCTCTCCGACCAGGCGGACAGTTTACGCCGGTCTGAGAATCCAGGTCGTCGGTGGCGGTTGTTCCGGCTTTTCCTATCGAATGGGTTTTGACAAGACCTATAGCGAAGACAAGGATCAGATTTTCGAATTCGACGGCCTGAAGGTGTTTATCGACCGATCGAGCCTGCTGCACATCGAAGGCGCCGAAGTCGATTACGTCGAAGGTCTCCATGGCGCCGGATTCAAATTCAACAACCCCAACGCAACCGGAACGTGCGGTTGTGGGGAATCCTTCAGCACATAACGAGTCACCGGCGCGGTCATCGCCATCGTTTGGCACGAACCGCCCCCTGATTTCGTCCCAACCGTGGACTCAGAGCCCCGCTCTTACGCGGGGCTCTGGCATTTCCGGGCCGGTAAACGATCTTGCTTTCGAACCCCGATCAAGCAATCATTCACTATCTTGTTCGCGATCTGCGACGAGCGAACCGAAGCGAAGGAACCGGTAGGGCTCGCAGGTCACGTTCATCTCCAGGGGAGCCGATCCCCGGTCCGGAGATTCAAGGAGACCGGGACCGGCTGAGAGGACCCTTTCCCGAGTGTGGGCTCGGGGCGGGTCGACCCTCATCACCTGATTCGGGTAATACCGACGGAGGGACTACACCATGAGTACTGCAAAACCTTTACCGAACGATTCGATTAACCCTGAAGACACATTCGTGAACAGTCGGCGCGTTTACGCGCAAGGCCGGATTCACAAGGACCTTCAAGTTCCTTTCCGGCGGATCGATCTGGCCGATACCGCGCTTGCCGACGGCGCCAAGCAACCGAACGCGTCGATTCGTGTGTACGATACGCGCGGGCCATTGGGCGATCCGGATATCCACTGCGATGTCCGCAACGGCTTGCCTCCCGTCCGTCTGGACTGGATTCTGGGCCGCAACGATACCGAGGAATACGGCGGGCGGACGGTACAACCCCTGGACGACGGGTATTTGAGCGACAAGCATCGCAAGGCCGCTGAAGCTACCCAGAGCGTCACGCGCCTGGAATTGTACCCGGGTTTAAAGCGCAGACCCCGCCGCGCGGTCTCGGGCGGCGCCGTGACACAGATGCACTACGCTCGCCAGGGTATCGTCACCCCCGAGATGGAATACGTGGCGATTCGCGAAAACATGGGCCGCGAGGCGGCGTCAGCAGCGAGCCTTGGCCCCAGGTCCGGTATGGACTTCCAGCATCGCGGCGAGTCGTTCGGTGCGGCGATTCCCGCCCGCATCACTCCCGAATTCGTGCGTGACGAAATCGCACGCGGCCGCGCCATCATCCCCCTGAACGTCAACCACCCGGAGGCTGAACCGATGATTATCGGCCGAAACTTCCTGGTGAAGATCAATTCCAATATCGGAAACAGTGCAGTGGCCAGTTCCATCGACGAGGAAGTCGAAAAGATGCAGTGGTCCATCACCTGGGGTGCTGACACCGTCATGGATTTGTCGACGGGGCGCAACATTCACGCGACCCGCGAATGGATCCTCCGAAACTCGCCGGTCCCGATCGGAACGGTTCCGATTTATCAGGCGTTGGAAAAGGTCAACGGCCGCCCCGAAGAACTGACTTGGGAGATTTACCGCGATACGTTGCTCGAGCAGGCCGAGCAGGGTGTGGACTACTTCACAATCCATGCCGGCGTTCTGCTGCGGTACATCCCATGGACCGCCGGGAGGATGACGGGGATTGTCAGTCGCGGCGGTTCGATCCTGGCAAAGTGGTGTCTCGCCCACCACAAGGAAAATTTCCTCTATACGAATTTCGAGGAAATCTGCGAGATCATGCGCGCCTACGATGTTTCGTTCAGTCTTGGGGACGGTCTGCGTCCGGGTTCAATCGCCGATGCCAACGACGATGCGCAACTCGGAGAACTGAAGACTCTCGGTGAACTTACCGACATCGCGTGGAAGCATGACTGCCAGGTCATGATCGAAGGTCCCGGTCATGTGCCGATGCACATGATCAAGGAAAATATGGACCTGCAACTGGAATACACGAAAGAAGCGCCGTTCTATACCCTGGGTCCGCTGACCACGGATATCGCTCCGGGATACGATCACATCACCAGCGCAATCGGCGCCGCGATGATCGGTTGGTTCGGTACGGCCATGCTCTGTTACGTGACACCCAAGGAACACCTGGGCCTGCCCGAACGGAAAGACGTCAAGGATGGGGTCATTGCCTACAAGATCGCCGCGCATGCCGCGGATCTGGCAAAGGGACATCCCGGCGCCCAGGAACGCGACAACGCAGTCAGCAAGGCCCGTTTCGAATTCCGCTGGGAAGACCAGTTCAACCTGAGTCTCGACCCGGTAACGGCCCGTCAGTTCCATGACGCCACACTCCCGCAAGACGGCGCCAAGATGGCCCACTTCTGCAGCATGTGCGGCCCCCAGTTCTGCTCCATGAAGATCACCCAGGATGTCCGCGATTTCGCCGCCAGCCTCGGCGTGGAGGAAGTTGAAGCGCTGGATTCCGGGATGAAGCAGAAGAGCGAGGAATTCAGGAAGGCGGGATCGGAAATCTACGTGCGGGAGTAGACAGCCTGTGGTGGAAGTGTACATGGCCGCGTTCGGAGCGCCATCGTACTCAGACCGAAGGCGCCGCGCCGCCGTCGATCCTCATTGATCGGCTAGGAGC
>CBDHGK010000014.1:0-8881 GCA_965263045.1 Terriglobia bacterium | reverse complement strand
CCACGGCAAGTCAAGCTGCTTTGCGCGTCGGCGGTGACGGTCCCGAAGCCCAGGACGACGGCAAGTATCGCAATGGAGCGTTTCACCTTGACCTTCCGACGCGGTTTCTTCTTCAGGTAGGCCCAACCGCCTTCCGGCTCGGGAGGACTTGTCAGCACTGCCCTGGCGATGTTCTCGGGAGTATCTGGAATCAGTTCCGCCAGCTCGCGCGTAACCGGGCGGCCACGCTTCTTAAGGTCAGTTTTCTTCATGGTGTCCTCCGTGTCCATGAGAGTACTCCTCCGTCCACGGAAACAACAAATGTTGTCCCAGGGGTAGGATCGTATATAGTCCCCCATAGAAGCGCCCCATAGCGTCCTTTTCCCGTGCAAACGGCGGTCGCCGCAGTGACATTGATCTTCGCGTCAGCGAGGCGCGACACAACATTGAGGAACGCTCCGACCTGGTCTTATCCTTCAATCAGAAAGCCCCTCTTCCCATTATACTAGACGGTCCCGAGGGCTGCTCTCGGTTTGGCCTTCACTTCTCGATCACGAAGTGCATGATTTCGGTGAAGTCATAGACCCGGAAATTGTGTGCCCGATCCCGTACGGTCAGTTCCGGGACGCCCCAAATCCCGGGGGCGGAACCGGCCGGCAAGATCACGGTGACGATGTATGTCTTCCATTCTGACGGATCTCCAAGCGGGAAGAGATGGCCGCGACGATCATTGTAGATGTAGTAGTGATGATTGATGCCTTGAGGATCCCTCAGATAGAAGCCCCCGAGTACAAACCCCGAGATATCGTCCTTGACTTGAATCGTCAGCGTGACCACGGTTTCCCCTGTCGGTGATTCCGGATTCGTGGGAACGGCGCTGACGCTGATCGTGTTCAGATCCAGGTGGGGCGCGTCGGTGTCGGGATTCTGCGTAATGACCTGAATGCGCTGAGGAGGTTCATCCCCAGGGGAATCATCGTAGAACGAGACGCTTCCTTTCTTGCTAGCCACATCGGTCATGAAGATGTAATCCAGGAAGTAGGTCGAAGACGGCATGTAGTCTGGCATCGGGAACAGAACCTCGCAGGTTTCGGTGGCGGGGTCATAATGGCCGTATTCTTCCAATCTGTAGGTTTCCGGCAGTTCATCGTTCATGGATGCATAACAGGCCCCGTTTTTCTGCATGCCCGTGTCCTCATCGACCAGCCACTTTGCGTGAATCACTTGCATGGTCTGGCCTTCCTGCACTGAAGTCGTCAAACTCAACGTGGCGGAATTCGGCACGTATCGGGGCGCCTGTGTGTCTTCCAGGGGGTTGTTGATGTAGAGCTGCCAGCCGAAATCGTTGGCGCTCTCGAATCGTTTGTTCCCCTGTTCATCTCCGATCTGAACCCATGTCGGAATCCAGTAGCCGGACTTGACATGCTTGTTCAAGGTGAATGTCCTTCCAAGAACGGTCTGGCTGTCGTCGACGGGATATAGATATTTGTCGGTGTAGGTATCGTCCTCGCTTTCGAGCCGCATGAAGACGTACTTAGCCCCTTCGAGGGTGTTGCTCAGGGCGTGCAGTTCGACTTCGACATAGACAGTTTTGTCCTCCATCGGGGCTCCCGTCACAAGGATGTCAACGCGGCGGATCTTCCCTGGAAAGACATAATCCGGGTAGAGGTTGTAGACCTCGAAGGTCAGGTCCTCGCGGATTTGTGAAATGTAGAAGCTTCCATGCATGATCCGGTCGCGGATGAATTCGTACTTGCCGATCGCGCGGGATCGCAGTTTGTCGGGGTTGATGACGAAGTAGGCGATCGATTCGGCCATGTCCTCGTTCGGGTTGATGTTGTGGGCATAGGCGCTGACGAACTCCGTCTGCTTAGCGGTCCACCATCCGCTGGGGCTGTCGGGGGTCTGGAACCATCCGCCGAGTTCGATCCAGTCCGACTTCAACTGCTGATCGAACATGTGTGCCCAGAGGAAGTGGGCCTTTTCGTGAATGATCAAGCGGTGAGTGGGACCGGATGCCGCCGCCAGGAATGCCTTGTCCATGAACTCGATGTATCCGGAATCGGTCCAGGCCACCGCGGGAGCCCCGGGATAGAGCGGGTGCGGATAACCGTCGCGTCGGCGAACGAGGTACTGGAGTCCAGGAGTCGACCGCAGGCCAGACGGCATTTCCTCTAGCATATTGATGATCTGGACAATTTCCTCGGCGTGAAACCGCTGGAACCGTGCGGAGTTTTCGCCGGTGGTGGCAGCGGTCAGCGCACTGTAGGTCATGTCATCGGTCACGTAAGTCGTCACGCCATACCGCTCCCTGAGGATCTTGTCGAACGAGCTCTCATGGTGTCCGTTGTCGGTGACGTACCGCACGGCCGCATGGTGGAGCCGCCTCGAGAAGTACTGGCCGCGCTTCCCGTCTATTCGGACCGTTCGGGGTGTCGCATAGGTGAAGGCAGCGTCTGCCATGAGGACTTCCCGATCATCCTGGACACCACCCCCGGTGATCCAGATATCGTTCGGGACATGTGCGTCAGTGAGCGTCCATCGGCTTCTCCCTTCTATCCAGTAGTGAACGGGAATGGCCTTCATGGTTTCCAGAAGCCGGTAGGCGTGCTCCTGTGTCCAGGTTGCGGTGTCGGTGTTCACCAGTATGATTCCGTACTCGTGCTCGAGGCGCAGGGCAGAGGCATCATCGAGGATCTCGACGGTTTCGCCCAGGAACTCGACGACGTGAGGTTCGTTGACGTGCGCGGCGAAGTCGTAGCCGGCGGTCGACTGATCTTCCTCCCAGTGATAGCGGAAAACATCCGGGTCGAGCTCGCGCATGACGAACGCTCGGTAGGCGTCCGGGTGTTCACCATGAGGCAGAAAATCCGGGGGTGTGGGTTCGGACGATCCATTGGCTATAGCGAACATGCGGGCCGGCGGGGCCTGGTATCCCGCCTTGCGAACCTTGATGGCGTAATCCCCGTCGGGCAGGCTCCAGAAGCCGAACCATCCGTTCGGATAGGGGGCCATGGATTGGATCTCGGCTCCTCCGGTCAGAAGTATTTCAACCCCTGGCTCATCGAACACTCCAAATTCAGCGTCGACGACGCGGCCGATGTAGGAGCCAGTATCTTGTGCGTGAGCCGAGAATACAGACAGGAACAACAGTGCGAGAAGCGTGAATGCTCTCATGGCTGACTGGCGATCTCCAAAAAGACGATTGGATTGCCAAACGGCCAAAGCAGGGCCGTCGGGCCGGTCGCCAAACAACCGCAAATGCAGAGGTTCCCGCGTGTTCCCCAAGGGCTGAGTTTTGTATTGGGAATTATATATCAAAATAACAGAGACAAATTAAGGCTTCTTCTCATTCGATATTGACCGATCGCCAGAACCAACTCAAAGCGCGGATTTTCATGGCGGTCGCAAGGCGCCGAATGCTAGGATAGAAATCAAAAACAACACCATCCGAAAGAAGGAGAAACGACAATGAGGAACGAAACTAAAATGAAGAAAGGCCCGCCCGTATTGGATGGACCTTTCAACACAGCCCGGTTGCTGAAGCGGCCTAACAGCATGGTGCTAGCATCACCATGATCGTCGGTTCGAATCCGACACCGGGCTCTTGATTGCAATCGGCATAAGAATATCAGGTATCAGGTTCATGATAGAAATAGAAAAGGAGATCACTAATTCAAGGCTTCTTCTTCCACTCGACATCCACAGGCCGAACCAACTGCGCAGCCATCCGCTCGAACTCGTCGAGAGTCACTTCGCCCGGAGTCTTTGACCGCAGATCCTCTTCCAGTTCCGCCTTGCTCGGTTGATACTTCGCGTCTATCAATTTGATCTTTCTCTTTTTCTGTTTTGACATGCCCCTCGCCTCGCCCGTTTTTACCCCTTACCCTGTTATACACCGTCCGCATCTTATTCCTCTTTACTCCGCCGATGCGTCGTCGTGAATCGTGGGGCCTTTGTCTAACATGCTTAAGAACTCTTCTCTGAGAACCACTTCTACTACCTTGATAACTTCGCTGATCTCTATTCCGTGCTCGTAAGCACAGTGACTCAATCTTTGAGTAAAGCTGGCCGACCTTTCAAACGTATCTGTAACGAACTTCTTGGATAACTCGTCAATCTCGTATGGCGTTTTTCCTCTTACTTCTGCCGCATGACGCCGGGACACTGTTTTGGCCCAATGAAAAGCCTTGACCTCACGAGCTATGCCTGCCCCAAAATCAGTAAGCTTACGCGGACTGCCGGGGGCTGTGGTCGGCTCTGGAAGCCTGTTTAGGAGTTTGTCAACCTTCTTTCCGATGTCTTTCATGAAGCCATCCACGACTGTTTTCCAAGCCGAAGCTTTCCATACCAAGGCAAACACCACTAAGGCTGTCGTGACAATCAACGGAGTCTGCACCCAATTGATGAACCATTCCGGCATCAGTTTTCTTCCTCTCTCATGGGGCTATTGTACAAAATTTTCTGTTGTCGGATCGTCCACGTTTTCTGCAACTTACTTTTCAGGCTCGAATTTCGAATTCGATTTGAACACCCCACCGGGCGTTAATGCCAAAAGCATAGTCATGACGGCTGTGGCGCGATGGTTCATCGAGAATGAAGTAGCCAAGGACGAGTTTAAAGAATTTCTCAAGTACACGGAAGAACTTGAGTCGCTACTTATCGGACCCGACAGCAGCTTTCTCCGAGAGATCATGGGGACGGCGGCGAGGGGTGTAACACCTTCTGAGGTTTTCAATGAACTCAGGGCCAAGCCACTCACGCATGCCATCCAAGAACTCCTTCGGGGTCTCCGAACGCAAGCGGCGAGGAGTAGCGGTTCTGTTAGTGGAACTGACATCTCTTGGGGACCGTAGGCTTTCGCTGTCAAGAATCGCTTCGTAGACTCTCTTTCTCATAAAGAGAATATAAACCGATAAGCTTCCGCGTTTCAATAGCTTACGACCCACCAACCAGATCCCGATATCGCAGCCGCTTCCCATTCATACCAGCAGCCACGAACTCCATCTGTGTCTCGGTGTCCAGTCCTCGAATGTTCTGCTTCGATACGAACTCATCGACGTAACGCTGAAGGTGTTTTGGACTCATTCTGTGGAACGTTCCCATATGCGCTCGCTTCAGCATCGACCAGAAGCTCTCGATACCCTGGGTATGGGCTTGCCCTCGGACGTACTCACCGACAGAGTGCTTGACCGACTCTCGATTCAAGAGCCCTTCGTACGCTGTCGCGTCGTCTGTGTAGACCTTTGCGCCCGATGTCGTGTTCTCATACACGAAACCCTTCAAGGTCTTTCCATCGGTGTTCTCGACAACGCGGGCATTCACCCACTTGGACTCCCGGTCCTTCATGCCGACCACAGCCGTCTTGCCGACCGCTCCGCGTCCCTTCATTGCTTCGCGCTTTGATCTCGGCATGTTCTTCCGCTTGCCGCCCATGTAAGTTTCATCCACTTCGATCGGACCGTCGAACAGGCCGGTCTGAAACGCTCCAGCCTTGCGGAGACGGTGCGCGAGATGCCAAGCTGATTTCTGCGTGATGTCCAGTTCACGATGAAGCTTCATGCTCGATACGGATTTCAAGCTTGTCTGAAGCATGTAGAGTGCAATGATCCAGGTCCGGTAATCCAGCTTCGTCGAGTGCATGACTGTTCCAGTTTTCACACTGAAGAACTTGCGGCAGGAGTTCGCTCTGCATCGATACGGCATCGAAGGATGCGGGGCGTTTGTCTGAACTTTCGACGATCCGCAATGAGCACAATAGATATAGTTGGGCCAACGCTGTTTGATGAACCATGCTTCCGCTGACGCTTCGTCCGGGAACATCTTAAACAGCCGCGTGATGGACAGTCCGCGTCGGAAATACTTACCGGGAGCTTTCTTGCTTCTCGCCATTTTGTCTATCTCCTTATCCCATGTTTACCCATTTGCCGCTTGATCGGGTGCGATTTTCGCCATTTTGGGCCGAAAACCCCGTAAGTTGTTGATTCCTGGTTGAGGTGACGAATGTAGTGCCATAATCGTTATGTTGGGGTTGAATTCGCTTGCGCCCCCCGGTATCGTGTTCCCATGTTCGTTCGCCGCACCCAAACCCGCCGCACCGAAAACGGCCAGATCTACTTCTCCCACCGCCTCGTCCGCTCCGAACGCATCGGCGCCAAGGTCCGCCAGCGCACCCGGCTCAACCTGGGACGGCACTTCGACATCCCGCAGGCGGACTGGCCCCGGTTGTGCGTCCGGATCGAGGAACTGCTTGCCGGACAATACGCCCTCATCCCGGACGATTCGGCCGCCCTGGAGCAGGAAGCCCAACGCATCGCGGCCCTGTTGATCGCCCGCGAAGCCGATCTCTCCGGCCCCGCCCCCGGCGCCGCCCCCGAGACGCGGACCGTGACCGTGGAGGTGGATTCGCTAGAACTGACGCGCCCGCGTTCGGTGGGCGTGGAGCAGGCCGGCCTGTGGGCGATGGACCGGTTGGGGCTGCGGGAACTGTTCCAACGTCTGGGCATCAACGGCCCCCTGCGCGCCGCCGCGGCGGGATCGATTATCGGGCGTCTGGCCGCGCCCGCCTCGGAAAGGGCGACGCACCGCTGGCTGCGGGAACGCAGCGGCCTGGGCGAATTGCTGGGGGTCGACTTCGAGACCATGGGGGCGATGCAACTGTACCGGGCCTCGGACGCCCTGATGGCGCACCGGGACGCCATTGAAACCCACCTGTTCGAGCAGGCGATGAGCCTGTTCGATCTGCGGCCCACGGTCACCCTCTACGACCTCACCAACAGTTACTTCGAGGGTCAGGCCGAGGAGCAACCCCAGGCGCAGCGGGGACATTCCAAGGACAAGCGCCGGGATTGTCCCCTCCTCACCCTGGGGCTCGTGCTCGATGGCAGCGGCTTCGTGCGCCGCTCCCAGGTCTTCGCCGGCAACGTGACCGAGCATCGGACCCTGCCTCAGATGCTGGAGGCGCTCCAGGCCCCCGGCGACGCCCTGGTGGTGATGGATCGGGGCATCGCCACTCAGGAGCGCGTCGCCTGGTTGCGCGAGGCCGGATACCGCTACCTGGTGGTGAGCCGCCAACGCGACCGGCAGTTCGATCCCGAGGCGGCGGTCTCGATCCGGACGGCCTCGGGCGAGGACCTGCATCTGCACAAGACCGTGGACGAGGATGGCCAGGAAGCCCGCTTGTACTGCTATTCCGAGCAACGGGCCGAGAAGGAACAGGCCATGACCGAGCGCTTTGGGAAGCGTTTCGAACAGGCTCTGGACCAACTCTCCGAAGGCCTGTCCCGGCCGCGCACTCAGAAACGCCTCGCCCAGGTCTGGCAGCGCATCGGGCGGTTGAAGCAACAGAGCCGCGGCGCCGCCCAACACTACGACGTCCAGGTCGCCACCGACGACACCGGCGATACCGCGGTCGGGCTGACCTGGACCCGGCGTTCGGTCCCGGGCACGATGGCCACCCATCCGGGCGTCTATTGTCTGCGCAGCAGCGAAACCGATTGGGACGAGGAAACGCTCTGGCGCACCTACATCACCCTCACCGATCTGGAGGCCGTCTTCCGCTCATTGAAATCCGAACTCGGTCTGCGCCCCATCTATCACCGCAAGCCCATTCGCGCCGAGGGTCACCTGTTCGTCACCGTCATCGCCTACCAACTCGTCCAGGTCATCCGCCGCCGCCTGGCCGCACGCGGGGAACACGCCAGTTGGTCCACCCTGCGCCGGATCCTCGGCGGCCAGCACCGCGTCACCGCCACCTTCCGTTGCGCCGACGGCCGCACCCTGCACGTGCGCAAGGCCACCCGCGCCGAACCGCCTCAGCGCGCCATCTATGACGCATTGGACATCCACCCCGCGCCCGGAGGGACCCGCAAAACCATCGCCTGATCTCCCCCATATCCCGCTTCTGTGCGCATTTGTAGTGCCACTTGCGCTTTTGAATCATCGTAACTGCCTAATATATCAATGCTTTGCAAATCGGCTTGGTAAACATGGGTTAGTTGAAACTCTCTACGGCTCACGATTGATCAGGCCACCTTCTTCTTCGATCTCGTCGACGTCTTCGCCTCAATCTTCAACTCGCGCTTGAGGGTTTCACGGAGCTTTGGAAGATGACGGTAGCCGACCACCTTCCTCAGGCGCGGTTCGATGTCGATGAGCGAGGTCGCCAGCCAGCGCTGCCGCTGACTCGAGTTCTTCCAATGATCGACTTTCGCGCACCGTTCCTCGACCAAGGCATTGATTGATTCCAGGCAATTGGTCGTCTTGAACGAACGACCCAGGACCCCGTACACGCCGAGTCGATGCAACGTGAGGGTCTCCTCCAGGCCTTCCTCCAGGCTCGCAGCGGCCGACTGGTTGCGCTCCTCGAGCTCTCCATGGAGCTTGTCGAGGGCAGCCCGAGCTTGGTTGTACTCCGGGCGCTCGTAGGCCCTCTGAAGCCGCTTGCGCCACGCGGCTTGCTCGGTCTTCGACAGGTAGCTCACCACGTTCTCGCGTTTGTGCCATTGGCAACGTTGGACCCGGGCTCGATTACCGAATGCTCGATTGACTGCCGCGCGCAGACCTTTGCCGCCGTCGACGATCACCAGCACGCCTTCAGAGATGTCCAGGCCTCGTTCTATCAATGAACGGAGAAACGGAGTCAGTACTTGCTCGTTCTCCGTACTCGTCTCCACGAAGCCTAAGAAGCGTTTGTCGCCCGTAATTGTGATGCCCAGGGCCACAACCATCGTGGCGTCGGCAAACATTTTCCCGTCCAGGAAGATCGCCACCACGTCCTCGGCCGACAGATCCCGCTCCTGCATCTCCCGAAGTTTCGCCCCACTCGCCTGGACGAATCCTCGAGACACCGTCGAGCTCGACAATCCGATGGCTCCTGGAATCGCTTCCACGGCCGACTCGT
>CBDHGK010000013.1:0-45536 GCA_965263045.1 Terriglobia bacterium | reverse complement strand
ATGGCCGCACCTATTCTCTTCGCGCGTGTCGCACAAGACCGGGGCGCAACGCAAAGAGATCAAAAACCCGGGTTAGCGGTGGTCCGGTAGCTGGTGCGAAGGAATAGGGGAGAAAGCGATGGCACGAGGACGGCAGGGGAAGGTGCAAGATGAAGCGGCGACTGAACTGGGCACCAGTGGTGCAACGACCGGCTATGAGGCCGAACTTTGGCAGATGGCCGACACCTTGCGCGGCAGTATGGATGCGGCCGAATACAAGCATGTTGTCCTTGGGATCATCTTTCTGAAATACATCTCCGATGCCTTCGAGGAGAGGCGCGCCCTCCTCGAAAGCGAAAGGGAACAAGGCGCCGACCCGGAGGATCCGGACGAGTACCGAGCCGAGAACATCTTCTGGGTGCCGCCTGAGGCCCGCTGGACACATCTCAAGGCCCAGGCAAAGCAACCTACGATCGGCCAGTTCGTCGACGATGCGATGACTGGGATCGAGCGCGACAACCCGGCGCTCAAGGACGTGCTGCCCAAGGACTATGGCCGCGCCGCACTCGACAAACAGCGGCTCGGTCAGATTATCGACCTCATCAGCAACATCCGGGTAGGTGATGCCGAAGCCCGGTCGAAGGACGTGCTCGGCCGCGTCTACGAATACTTCCTGTCGCAGTTCGCGAGCGCCGAGGGCAAGAAGGGCGGTGAGTTCTACACACCGCGCTGCATCGTCAAGCTCCTGGTCGAGATGCTTGAGCCTTTTTCAGGACGAGTCTATGACCCCTGCTGTGGTTCCTCCGGCATGTTCGTGCAATCGGTCGAATTCATCCGTGCGCACGCCAGCGGCAATGGAAATGGAGGAAAGGCCCCCAGGGGCACCCGAACCGATATCTCGATCTACGGTCAGGAATCGAACTACACCACCTGGCGGCTGGCGAAGATGAACCTCGCGATCCGAGGCATTGAAGGGCAGATCGCCCATGGCGACAGCTTCCACAACGACCGCCATCCCGACCTCAAGGCCGACTTCATTCTTGCCAATCCCCCATTCAACATCTCCGACTGGGGCGGTGAGCGGCTCACCGACGACAAACGCTGGCAATACGGTGCCCCGCCTAAGGGCAACGCCAACTTCGCCTGGGTCCAGCATATCGTTCACCACCTGACCCCGGCCGGTGCCGCTGGCTTTGTACTTGCCAACGGCTCAATGTCATCGAACCAGTCCGGCGAAGGCGGCATTCGCAAGAGCCTGATCGAGGCCGACCGGGTGGACTGCATGGTCGCGCTACCGGGCCAACTCTTCTACTCGACCCAGATCCCGGCCTGCCTGTGGTTTCTTGCCCGCGACCGCAAAGGGGGCAAGTTTCGTGACCGCCGGGGTGAAGTGCTCTTCATCGACGCCCGCAAGATGGGCCGGATGGTGGACCGCACACATCGCGAACTCACCGATGAAGACATCACCCGTATCGCCGATACCCACCATGCCTGGCGCGGTGAGGCCGGCGTGGGCGACTACGCCGACACTCCCGGCTTCTGCAAAGCCGCGACACTGGATGAGGTCCGCAAGCACGGTCATGT
Organism: Terriglobia bacterium; assembly: GCA_965263045.1. Classification (GTDB taxonomy): domain Bacteria; phylum Acidobacteriota; class Terriglobia; order 20CM-2-55-15; family 20CM-2-55-15. Next base: position 43,973 of record CBDHGK010000013.1, on the reverse strand, counting down.
GCTGACCCCCGGCCGCTATGTCGGCGCGGAAGCCCAGGAGGATGACGGGGAACCGTTCGACGAGAAGATGAAGCGTCTTGCCGCAGAGCTACGACAGCAGCAGGCCGAAGCGCAGAAGCTGGATGCGGCGATCGCCGACCATCTAACGATGCTAGGTTTTGGGAGCGATGAATAAAGTGTGAAGGATCGGAGGCATTAGTCGTGATCGAATACGACAAGTTTCAGATGTCCCTCAAACGTCTTGAGGAGCAGTACGAGAACCAGAGGGAAACCGATACCTCCCTGCCGGAGCTAATCCGGGATGCCATCGCTGAATCGGTCATTCAACGTTTCGAGACCTGTTATGACTGCCTGTGGAAGGTATTGAAGCGATATCTGATCGCAGAACTGGGCATTGCGGATGCGCCCAATAGTCCCAACCCCATCTTCAGACGGGCTCATGAGAACGATCTGTTCACCACTCCGCTGGAGCAATGGTTCCGATACGCTGCCGCCCGTGTCGATACCACTCACGACTACGATGGCGCGAAGGCGCAAGCCTGTCTGGAACTCATACCAGACTTCATCGACGATGCCATCGGCCTCTACCAGACCATGAGTGGTGAAACATGGGACTAGATGAGGCGATCGATATCACGGCGGAGCAACGCAAACTCTTGCTGGAATTACTCGAAAGGTACCTGCCGAACGCCGCCGCCTGGGTTTACGGCTCCCGCGCCAAACGGACCTCACGGCCTCAATCCGATTTGGATTTAGTAGTTTTCGCCACGCCGGAGCAAAACGGCCAGGTGGGCGAGCTAAGGGAAGCATTCGAAGAGAGCAACCTGCCGTTTCGCGTGGACCTGTTCGTTTGGGACGGCGTGCCCGCGCAGTTCCGGAAGCACATCAAGCGGGATCACGTGGTGCTGGAGGAGAAAATAGAATTGGGTACGGCAGGTGACCGTTGGGTGTCACGGTGTCTCGGTGAAGTTGTGGATTTGTTGGCCGGATTTCCGTTTAAAAGCGACGGGTATGTAAACCACCCCAAGGCCCCCCGCCTTCTTAGAGGAGACAACATCGCGCAGGGAACTCTTCGCTGGGATGGAGCCAAGCGATGGCCGCATGAAGCTACTGTTAGTTTGACTCCATATTGGCTCCGTGAAGGTGACGTGGTCATTGCGATGGACCGCCCGTGGATAGAAGCTGGCCTGAAATTCTCCTCGGTGCGAGAAACGGATCTTCCTGCCTTGCTCGTACAGCGGGTAGCCAGACTGCGAGGCAGCGATCATCTCGACACCCGCTTCTTGAAATATGTGATTGGCAGCCGCGATTTCACTGAATACGTTCTTTCGGTACAGACTGGCACTGCCGTCCCGCATATTAGTGCTCGGCAGATCAAGGAGTTTGAGTTCTCACTGCCTCCTCTCCCAGAACAACGCGCCATCGCGCAGATTCTGGGAACACTGGACGACAAGATCGAGTTGAACCGGCGGATGAACGAGACGCTGGAGGCAATGGCGCGGGCGGTGTTCAAGTCCTGGTTTGTCGATTTCGATCCCGTGCGGGCCAAGATGGGAGGTCGCGCTACCGGTCTGCCCCAAGACCTTGCCGATTTATTCCCCGACCGGCTGGTGGAATCTGAGTTGGGCTTGATTCCGGAGGGATGGGAGGTGAAGCCTTTAGATGAGATCGCAGTTTTTCAGAATGGTCTAGCGCTACAGAAACACAGACCACAGATAAACGAAGAACGCTTGCCAGTCGTGAAAATCGCTCAACTGAGAAGCGGAAAGACGGATAGCGGAGAGTGGGCAACTTCCAATATTCGTCCTGAGTGCATCATCAATGATGGAGACGTTGTCTTTTCTTGGTCCGGCAGCCTCATGGTGACGGTCTGGTGCAGTGGTCGTGCCGCACTGAATCAACATCTGTTCAAGGTGACTTCGACGAGGTTCCCGAAGTGGTTCTTTCTGCACAACGTTCGTTTCCATCTGGCAGACTTCCAGACTATCGCCGCAGGGAAGGCAACAACGATGGGACATATCAAACGCCACCATTTGAGTGATGCTGTGTGTACAGTCCCAGACGGCCGACTTCTCGCTGCAGTCGATGGCCCCCTATCCGCCATATTTGAGAGGAGTCTTTCCGCAAACATCCAATCCCGCATCCTCGCCGGTCTGCGCGACACGCTGCTGCCGAAACTCATTTCCGGTGAGCTGCGAGTTGAATCGGCCACTGGTCCCTGCTAGAGAGGAAAAGATGTCCAATCTCGATGCGATTGCGCCCAACTATCGGCGCGCACAGCAGCAATGGTCTGGTGCTCCGATGTTGCTAGGGAGCTACAACGCTTTAGCCGCGTGCTTCTCCGGCAGTTCGCACGGGCTGATCGAGCATGTGAAATCTTTCATCGAGAGCGTCTGCCGCACGATCATGGGCGACCTGAGTGAACCGATGCCAACGGCTAGTCCTACCATGACCGAGCTACTCGTGGCGGCTCTTCGTGCCCTCGGACTGAGCAACGCGAAAGGCGCGACAAAACTCGACGCGGTGCTGTCAGGGTTCAACAGGCTGTCGGATGCCTTGGGTGCGGCACGCAACGAGATCGGCCCTGTTGCACATGGAAAGGACGGTTTTCTCGATTCTGTAACAATCGACCATGCCCGCACCTTCTTGCATGTGGGGGATGCGATCCTAGGCATCCTGTTGAACGCACTGGAAGGCAAGGAACCCGACCTGACCGTAACACGCGAACCCTACGAGACATTCAAGCATCTCAACGAACGCATTGATCGAGACGCAAGCGTGCAGGTCCGGATCGACGAAGAGAGTGACCGTCCAGTTGTCGTGTTCTCAGTCGCGACGCGGAAGATGTCAACAAGTTTGAGACACCTGCATTAGGAATTTAAGCTACCGCCTGCGGTTCAGCAGGCGGATTGATCCAGACCTTGTCCGGCGGACCGGCGATCTTCCTGCGTGCGTTGACGAAGCGTTCGGGATGGCGTTGCCGTGCACGATCCAGAGCCAGTTGCCGTCGCCGAACGATTCGGTCGGTGCGGCCGTCGTGCACCGTGGCTGGCGTCAGCCAGTTCAGACCCGAATGGTAGTGGACGTTGTTGTACCAGTGGAAGAAATCCCGGCAGAACGCCTTGGCGTCCTGGATCGAACCGAAACGTTCCGGGAAGTCGGGCCGGTACTTGAGCGTCTTGAACTGCGCTTCCGAGAACGGGTTGTCATCGGACACATACGGCCGGGAGTGGGATTGGGTCACTCCCAGGTCCGAGAGCAGCAGCGCCACCACCTTCGACTTCATCGACGACCCGCGATCGGCGTGGAGGATCAGTTGATCCCGGTCGATCCGTTGCTTGAGGCAGCTTTCACGAATCAACTTTTTAGCCAGACTGGCCGATTCGCAATCGGCCACCATCGAGCCCACGACTTGGCGGCTGAAGATATCCAGAATCACGTACAGGTAGTAGTAGGTCCACTTCCGTGGGCCCTTCAACTTCGTTATATCCCATGTCCACACTTCATTCGGGCCAGTCGCTAACAGCTCCGGCTTCTGGTAGACGGGATGACGCCGCTGGTTCCGCCGTTCCCGCACTTCCTGGTTCGCATCCAGGATCCGGTACATCGTGCGTACCGAGCACAGATAGCGGTCTTCATCCAGCAACGCCGCACACACCTGGGTAGGCGCTTGGTCCACGAAGCGTTCGCTATGGAGCAAGTCCAGTACCTGCCCACGCTCGGCCTCGCCCAAGGCCCGGTGCGAGGGGGCACGCGGCCGGGGCGGGGCCGGATCCGCTCCCCGCTGCCGGCGACGATACAGCGACGCGCGGGGCACTCCAAAGGCCCGGCATGCCACGGCGGTTCCCAATTGGGTGGAGAACTTCTCGGCCGCTTCCATCAGTCGTTCTCTTCCGGGTCCGAACTCTTCAGGGGAATCCCCAGCAGCGAAGCCACTTTTTTTTGGATTACGATGACCGTTTCGGTCTGCGCCAGCTTGGCCTCCAGCCGTCGGTTCTTGCGTTCCAGCTCGGCAATTCGTTTATCCCGTGCGTCTGGAGGCTTCCCCTTCCGGCCTCGCTTGGCCGGTCGCAATCCCTCCAGCTCCCCGGCCTCGCGCTGCCGCCGCCACGTGCTCAAGGCCGACGAAAACAACCCTTCTCGCCGCAGCAACGCCCCCAGCTCCCCCGGCTTCGTGCACCGGTCGGCCTCCCGCACGATCCGCCGCTTATACTTGGCACTGAACTGCCGGCGTGTCGCCTTATCGGCTACCTCCGGGTCCGCTCCAACGCCATTGAACTCCGCCGCTTCGCGCGCAACTCCAGTCGCTCTACGGGCTCCTTCCGTTACGCGCGATTCTTCTCGATCTTTTTCTTCTTTGATCACCAACACAGGTTATCTTCCTTCCCGCCCTGCACTCTAATTAACGTTCAAGCAAGTGTCTCACCCATGTTGGCACAGAGGGACGGTGTCGCGCGACGAGGCTATCGAGCTGCGCCTCGAGCCCAGCCGACTGCTCTACGGAACCGACCGGCAGGCTTACATTGAGGTCCTGAAGACGATGGACGCAGTCGCAGCCGAGGATGAAGCCAAAGAACACAATGGGAAGAAAGAAACGGCCACTGTCGAACCCTACGAGACGACACCTGTTGGTCTGGTGGAAACGGGAGGGACTGTCACAGCAGTCGTGTCGGTATACGACGGTGTGCTCAATACTCTTCGCTCCGGATTGGGAGCATTCCTTGCTTCGGAAGGAGTGAAGCCAGCGGACGCAAATGCGGGTGAGGCGAGACTCCTCGACTCACTGCTCGCTACGGCGGACAAGAATATGCTCCTGGATTGGAAGGCCAGGGAATCGATCCAGGCGAAGCTCAAGGTGACGTTCAAACGTGTCCTGGTTCTGTTTGGGACGGCGCCCGAGAAGGCCCGCGAGGTCGCCGAACACATGCTTGATTGGCTTTGCGTCCAGGCGGCAGATACTGTCGGAACGGTTAACGGCGGCTCTCTTTTGGTCAAGGGAGAGAAGAGTCTGTGAGTGAGCGATTCACTGAATCTGTCGTCGAAGACGCTGCCCTTGGCTGGTTAAAAAGTCTCGGTTGGAGCATCGTCCACGGGCCCGATATCGCCCCCGATACGCTGAACGCAGAGCGCACCGACTACGGACAGGTGGTGTTGGAGCAGCGCTTGCGCCATTCCCTCGCCCGGCTCAACCCGGATCTTCCCGCCGGAGCGCTGGAGGACGCGTTCCGCAAGCTGACCCGCCCGGAAGGGCCGACACTGGAAACCCGCAATCGGGCCTTCCATCGCATGCTCGTGAATGGCGTCACGGTGGAGTACCGGACTTCCGAAGGTGCAGTTCGTGGCGCACAGTCCCGGGTGCTCGATTTCGAGGATCTGGACAACAACGACTGGATCGCCGTTAACCAATTCACAGTTGTCGAGAACAAGCATGAGCGGCGTCCGGACATTGCTCTGTTCGTCAACGGCCTGCCTTTGGGGGTGATCGAACTCAAGAACCCGGCCGACGAAGATGCGACGATCTGGACCGCTTGGCAACAGCTCCAGACCTACAAGGCCGAGTTGTCGACGCTGTTTGCCATGAACGCGGCCTTGATCGTCTCGGACGGCGTGGAGGCTCGTATCGGCACCCTCACGGCCGGACGGGAGTGGTTCAAACGCTGGCGCACGATCTCGGGAGAAACCCTGGCCACTCCGCACCTGCCCCAGCTGCAGGTGATGCTGGAAGGCGCCTGCGCGCCGAGCCGTTTCCTCGCGCTGGTCCGCGATTTCATTGTGTTTGAGGATGACGGGAGTGGCTCGCTGGTCAAGAAAATGGCCGGCTACCACCAGTTTCACGCGGTTGAAGTGGCGGTTGCTGAGACCCTGCGGGCGGCTGAGTTGAGTCAGACAGCAAAGAAGCTCGAAGAAGAAGCCGGGCACCATGAGTCGGGGCACAAGGCAGGCGGCGCACCCGGTGACCGGCGCATCGGCGTGATCTGGCACACCCAGGGCTCGGGCAAGAGCCTGAGCATGGCCTTTTATGCTGGGCGCATCATTCGCGAGCCGTCCATGGCCAACCCTACCATCGTCGTGCTGACGGATCGAAACGACCTGGACGACCAGCTCTTTGGCACATTCTCCCGATGCCAGGATCTGTTGCGCCAACCGCCCGTGCAAGCGGCAAGCCGGGCGGATCTGCGCACCAAGCTCGCGGTCGAATCTGGAGGCGTGGTGTTCACCACTATCCAGAAGTTCTTTCCCGAGGAGAAGGGCGACACCCACCCGGCGCTTTCCCAGCGCCGCAATATCGTGGTCATTGCTGACGAAGCCCACCGCAGCCAGTACGATTTCATCGACGGCTATGCCCGCCACATGCGCGATGCCTTGCCCAATACCTCCTTTGTCGGCTTCACGGGAACCCCTATCGAGCTTCGGGACGCGAACACGCGGGCCGTATTCGGTGACTACATCAGCATCTATGACATCCAGCGCGCCGTCGAGGACCAGGCCACGGTACCGATCTACTACGAAAGCCGCCTGGCCAAACTCACCCTCGACGAGAGCGAGAAACCGACTATCGACCCAGCGTTCGAGGAAGCCACCGAGGGTGAGGAGATCGGGCGTAAGGAGAAGCTCAAAACCAAGTGGGCACAGCTCGAAGCCATCGTTGGCTCCGAACAGCGCCTGGCGCTCGTCGCCCAGGACATCGTCGCCCACTTCGAGCAGCGCCTTGAAGCCCTCGATGGCAAGGCGATGGTCGTGTGCATGAGCCGCCGCATTTGCGTCACCCTCTATCGGGAACTGGTCCGCCTGCGCCCCGATTGGCATCACGAGGATGACGAGAAGGGAAACCTCAAGGTGGTGATGACCGGCGCTGCTTCCGATCCTCCCGACTGGCAACCGCTAATCCGCAACAAGACCCGGCGCGAGGCACTGGCGAAAAGATTCCGAAATGTCGACGATCCGCTACGCATGGTGCTGGTACGCGACATGTGGCTGACCGGCTTCGATGCGCCGTGCCTGCATACCATGTATGTGGACAAGCCGATGCGCGGCCACGGACTGATGCAGGCGATCGCCCGGGTCAACCGCGTGTTCAGGGACAAGCCGGGAGGTCTGGTCGTCGATTACCTGGGCTTGGCCCACGAGCTGAAACGAGCCTTGGCGACCTACACCGAAAGCGGCGGCACCGGGAAGACCGCACTCGATCAGGCGGAAGCAGTGGCGGTGATGCTGGAGAAGTACGAGATCTGCTGCGGCCTGTTCCACGGCTTCGACTGGTCCAAGTGGACTACCGGAACGCCTCAAGAACGCCTGGGCCTGCTGCCAGCCGCGCAGGAGCACATCCTGGCGCAAGAAAATGGCAAGGACCGCTGTGTGCAGTCGGTACGCGATCTCACGCAAGCTTTCGCGCTCGCCGTGCCCCACGAGTACGCGATCCGTATCCGCGACGACGTGGCGTTCTTCCAAGCCGTCCAGTCAGTTCTGGCCAAGCGCGCATCGGCCGATGCGCGCCCCGAAGAGGAGCTGGATCATGCCGTGCGCCAGATCATCTCCCGAGCGGTGGCATCGGAAGGGGTGATCGACATCTTCGCCGCCGCTGGATTGGAGAAACCTGATATCTCGATCCTGTCGGAGGAATTCCTGGCCGAGGTGCGGGGGATGCCCCAACGCAACCTCGCCGTCGAGCTGTTACAGAAGCTTCTGAAGGGCGAAGTTGCCACCCGGCGGCGGAAGAATGTCGTTCAGGCGCGATCATTCGCCCAGATGCTGGAGCAGACCCTCCGCCGCTACCAAAACCGTGCCGTCGAGGCCGCACAGGTGATCGAGGAGTTGATCCAACTGGCGCGGGAACTGCGGGAGGCTACCGCCCGCGGCGAGAAGCTCGGCCTATCGGAAGACGAGCTGGCCTTCTACGACGCCCTGGAGACCAACGACAGCGCCGTCCAGGTACTCGGCGACGAAACCCTCCGAACGATCGCGCAAGAGCTGGTGGAGACTGTGCGCGGCAACGTTACCATTGACTGGACACTCCGCGAGAATGTGCGAGCCAATCTCCGCCGTCTGGTCAAGCGCACTCTACGCAGGTACGGCTACCCACCGGACAAGCAGGAGAAGGCGACCCGGACGGTACTCGAACAGGCCGAGGCGTTGTCGGCTGACTGGGCGGCGTGAGTTCCTATTCGGGAAGACCGGGCCGCTTCAAGGTGGGCCGGGCTACACCAGACCGGGCGGACAAACCCTACGACCTCTTGCACGATATTGAAGAAGGTATCCGAGAACACCGCGAACCATGGAAGCCTCCATCCTGGGAGTAGGCGCCGACTCCAGTGTCGTGGACCGCGAGCCCCTATGGTGCCCAAGACTGCATTTAGGAGAAGGAAAAGGCGTCGGAAGCTGGTTGGCGGGAGCAAAGATGCCGACTGAGCTGAGAAAGTGGGCCTGGATGACGGGTGTTGCAGGGAATGGTGAGGTGAAATCGGATTACAGAGACAGCTATCCCGACCAAAGACGGGAAGGTTGGGATGTCTGAGAAGAAGTGATTAACAGCGCAGAGGGATTTGTTGAAGGTTCGCGTAAATCTGAGCGAACACCGTAGCGTAGGGGTAGCCTCCAGCCATCCGAATCCAGACTCGACGCACCGTGACATGGATCTGGGCTGCGATCTTGAGCAGCTTCAGGCGAATCGTGGTGCACTGCGCCCGCGCGAATTCGGTACCCTGCAAGCCGAGCCGTCGCAAGGCCTGCATCAGCATGTACGCCACCGATGAAAGGTAGAGTCGGAGTTGATTGGCGCGCATGGTGGCCGTGCTGGTCCGATCGGCGAACAATCCGAGTTGTTGCTCTTTGATCCGGTTTTCCATGTCTCCCCGTGCACAGTAGGTCTGTTCATAGATGTGTCTTGGGGATGTTCGTCCTTTCGGTAACGAGGTAACGATAAACCGGGGATTGGCGCCCTTGGCCAGATGTTCGGCCTTACCAATGATGCGTCGCTCACGAGTCCAGCTGTCTCGGGTCTGATACAGAAACGTCTTAAAGACGCGCGCCGGCTTTCCGGTCCTGTCGAACCGCTTTTTCGCCGTCGCCATCGGAGTTTCAATCGCGGCTAGCAGCCGATTGTTCTTCGCCAGTCCGATCACGTAATCGACACGGTGTTGGGCCTCGCACCAGGTCAGGATCTCATCGCGGCAGAAACCCGAGTCCCCCCGAATCACGATCTGGACTCTGGGCCACTTCTGCCGAATCTGTCCCACGATCCGTTCCACTTCCTCTACCGATCCGTCCGCACCATCGATGTCGGAGCGTCGTAGCCGGGAACACAACACGAACTCCCCACAGAAAATATAAAGCGGCAGATAACAATGGTGCCTGTAGTAGCCGTGAAAGAAGCGACCCTCCTGATTCCCGTGTATCAGATCGTCGGTCGCATCCAGATCCAGAATGATCTGCCGCGGTGCCCGCCGATGGGCCTGGAGGAACACGTCCACCATCAGCCGATCTATCGCCGCTTCGTCCCGGCCGATCTTCTTGGTCGGGTGCTTTGCCGCACCCTCGGTCGACAGTTCCAGTCGGTTCAACGTGCTCTTGCCCGCCAGGGCCTTACCTCGATCTCGAGCTTGTTTCCGTGTCCGGCCCTTCGGATCAGTCTCACCCACCATCACCGCCAGCACCGGATCCGATCGGAGTTGATCGTGGTCGTTCAGATCTTCATAGCCCAAACACAATCCGTACACCCGTTGCGACACCAGTTGTTCGATCCCGTGTTCCACAAATCGCGGGTCCCGATAATCCCGGAAACATTCGGCAAACTGTTTCAGGATCCCGGTCCGTTTTTCCGTTTCTCGTAGCAGCAAACCGCCCGCGTCCGTGCTGATGTCTCCCCCGTCGAATTGCCCCCGGACTTCCCGTGTACCTAATGCGTGATATTGAATCGTTTCTGTTTTACACTCTGTCATGACAAAGGCCGCCTCCGTCTTGGCTTGAAAGTTTCTATTCAAAACCTTCTATGCCAGACAGGGCGGCCTTTTTCGGTCCTTTCCCTTCTTACTCGTTTCGATTTATTTCAAATCTCTTGAGAAATGCGGTTAGCTGGGAGGGGGCTCGATGTGAAGAACCACCACGCTAAGATCACGGTATCGGTGATTGCGCTCGTTGTCCTTGTGCTGCGCAAAACCAGGCCGGACCTATTCGATGTGACCGACCTGATCATCGTCGCAGTCGGGCTATTGCCGTGGTTGTCTTCGCTCATCAAGAGCGCTGAACTGCCAGGTGGCCTGAAGATCGAGTTCCAAGATCTCGCGGGTGCCGGAGACAAGGTCACAGGGGGCAGCGGGCCGGCCCCAGCGGATGCTCGGATACCGGACTTCGTACAGATCGCCTCAACCGATGCGAATCTCGCGCTCGTGGCGCTGCGCATCGAGATTGAAAAGCGTGTTCGTAGCCTGGCTAGCAATCATGGAATCGAAGTCGATCGCACAGGCCTCATCGGTTTGTTCAGAGAACTCCAGACTGCTCGCGTGCTCCCAGATCCAGTGCTGAGTGGTCTTAAAGAATTAGTAACGTTCGGCAACCAAGCTGCTCACGGTGCCCAGGTTGACGAGGACGTTGCACGCTGGGCTGTTGAGTACGGGCCGGGCGTGATTGCAGCTCTCGACGATGCCATCGGAGAGTAGATTTAGTGCCACCTAAAACGCCGATGCAGCGGGCCGGCTACATTCAGGCGGTAGCCCGAAGAGTTGTCACCACCAGCAGGTAAAGACGGCTCCAAAGATACAACGATAAAGAGAGTTATCGCCCCATCGATCCTTCCCGCAATTGGCCGCGTCCGCGAATCTTCCAGGCGCTCTCCGGGCACGCATCGCCGACCACGACCACGCGGGCCGACGCGGCGCTGCGTGCTATGCTCTGAGCGTGAACTTTCACACCACAGTACACTTGCTGATCCGGCAACGACTGCTGTGCTTGTCCTGCGTTTTAGATCCCGAAGAGATGACCAATGAGGTGGAGAATTCTGTCTGGCGCGAAGCTGTTCGTTTCATTCAAGACGATTCCAAAAGGTCGGAACGGCTCCACGATGCGATCGTTAATGTCTGCAGACGATTGTTGCCGATCCGCAACGCAGCCGAATTTCACAAGGTGCACGACGAGCTGGGCTGCGAAATCATCGGCCTGATGGTGGGCACGGGCGTGATGGACGAAGCCATCCTGGCCGTGATCCGTGGCCGGGCGGAGCAGCAACCGCGGAAGCCGCGCCCGATCCGGATCTGACGTCACCGCGATTGGAAGTAGGGTCGGGATTGCTCAGGGCCACTGCCCCGTTGCCGGTCCCAATACCGCATCCAGCAGCCTTTTCAACATAGTGGCTCGCGGTTGGATCACAGGCTGCCTGTCGGCTTCAGCACCCGAGGGCTCGGCTTGAGGCCTCGGGTCCTCATGAAGCTGTAGAGGGTAGTACGGGACACGCCCGTGAGCTTGGCGATGGCGGTCTTGGAAACGCCCAGCTCGAGGAAGCGCCGGATGTCGTCCTCCTTGCCACTGAGCCGTGAGACGCCCAGCGAGCCCTTCGGGCGCCCGAGCTTCCGGCCCGAGGCCCTGGCCTTGGCGAGGCCCTCGCGGGTGCGCTCGGAGATCAGGTCGCGCTCGACCTCGGCGAACAGCGCGAAGAGGGTGGTCATGACTTTGGTCTGGATGTCGCGCTGGCCCTCGATGCGGATGTTCTCCTTCATCGCCACGAAGGCGACGCCTGCCGTGGCGAGGGCGTCGAGGATGGCGACGATCTGACCCAGCGACCGACCGAGCCGGGAGAGTTCGCTGACAACCAAACGGTCGCCGCGCTGGAGGACGTGCATCAGCTCGTCGAGTCGGCGTCGCTTTTCGGAAGCCTGTCCAGAGGCGGTCGCCTCGATGAAATCGTCGATGCGGAAGTCGTGTTTGCGTGCGTACTCGAGGATGGCGAGGCGCTGGCTGCCCACGTCTTGCTGTGCGGTCGATACCCTCAAATAGGCAACGGTTTTCACAGCCTGACCATGGAATGCATCTTCGCGTATTTTATCTGACAGATACGAAACATGGAATGCGTCACGTTCCCTGCTACTAAACTGTTCGATCATAACGAGCGATTTAATAGTCCGGGGAATTCGGTCTCCGTCCCCGAATTCCCCAACCAATTTGAGAAGTTCGGGCTAGCCGCTACGCCGACGCTCCGAATCCGGGACCAGGATTGCACCCCACACCTGGGTCTTGAAGCCGTTGACGTCGACGCAATTGATACCGAGGCTTCCCGTCACGTCCCCGTCTGGCTCGATCATCCTGCGCCGTTTCAGCTCGGCTTCCACGTCGGCCGAGACGTAGTCGGCGATCGTGTAGGCCACGTGGTCGAGCGACTTGAGCACTGCCGAGGTCTGTCGTCCTTCCCGAACCGCGGTGGGGATACAGACCGAATCGCCAAACCATTGGTAGACATCCCGGCCTGCGTCGCTGGTCTCTCTCAGGTCGAGCAGTTCCCCATACCAGTCCCCTGGCTTGCGGTAGTCATTCGAGGTCACGACGATGTGGTTGGCGCTCAACGCCTGCCACACCTGGGGCGGGGAGGGGGAAGCCATCGGCCGCTCGACGTAATCTTTGGCAAAGACGCCGACCTCGTTTCCATCCGGATCGTTGAACCAGAAGCCCTTGTGATCGGGGTCGGCTCGTGCCTGGCCCCCCGGCGTCGGAGGGCGGCCTGGACGGTGTTCCCGTCCCAGGGGTCCACCATGAAGGCGAAGCGTTCCAGGCGCGGCGCCCCCTCGCCGGCCCTTGCCTGGCGCACGATCATCAACGTGTCGCCGCCGGTGGCGCCGTACCACAGGTGGGCCTCGTTTCGATCCTCGTACCCCATCTGCATCCCGAACACCTCGTGATACCAATCCCGAGTCTTTTTCATGTCGGGCGCGACATAGGTGTAATGGCTCACCCAGGTTGTCTTGATGCCCTGTCGAGCGGCCGCCTCGGTCGGCAACGAAACTGCGGCTGCGGTGGCTGCGAGTGCCAGATCGCCCTGTACGAACTGCCGCCGGTCGATTGTTCGGCCCGTCTCTCGAAACAGCTTCTCAATCATAGATTCCATTCCTGATCCTCCAATGCGCGGCCATGATCGAGCGGCGTTGGTCTTGCCGTATTCATCAGGCCAAAAGAATAAGGAGCCCGACTTGGCTCTTTTCCTAGCAGCCCGTGGCGGAAGTCTGATGGTTCGCGCGCACGGGTCTTGCGAGACGGAGACGAGGCGCGAGGAGGAATTGATGCGGTTTCATCATGACGACGAGCAACAAAGTATCCGACCGCTACCCCCGTGCGCCCGGAGGGTTACGGCGGCGTCACACCATCTGCGTTGTTCCCGCACCTCAACGATGTACCGCATCGCCGTCGGCGCGGCGCCGAGCCTCTGGCGCAACGCCGCCGTAACTCGAGCCATCAGACTTCCGAGGCTGCCCCATTTCTAGTTGAAGGTTAGATGGCGGTTCATCCGCCCGACTCCGTAGAATCGGATTGGGCAAAACAAAGAAAGGAAGAACCGCCAATGAAAGCATACCGAATCGTGAACCGTGAGGACAGCCGGTCGCTCACGGAATATCTGACAGAGAACGGGCAGTTGTTGCTGCCGATGGTCGAGTTGATCGAAGCGGCCCGGATGGCCATCGACGAACTGATCGACGTGTTGGGCCGTGCCAGCATCGAGGCCGTGTTGGGGTTGTCGGCGCGGGGCGTGGCCGGCGAGAAGCAACAGGGCCGTAAAAAAGAATCGATCCGCTGGTATGGAAGCCAAGCTGGGAGCGTGCGATTGTCGGATCGCAAGCTGCGGGTTCGCAAGCCGCGGTTGCGGGAGAAGGGGCCGGGGAAGGGACGCGAAGTCGAGGTCCCGGCTTATGAAGCGATCAACGCCAACAGGAAGCTGGGAAACCGCGTGCTGGAGATTCTGATCGCCAACGTCTCGACGCGGAACTACGAGCGAGTGATTCCAGAGATGGCGAACACGGTTGGGGTCAGCAAATCCTCAGTCAGCCGGAACTTCGTCGAACAGAGTGGCCGGGAGTTGAAACGGCTGACCGAACGACGATGCGACGAGAGAGAGTTTCTCGTGATCTATCTGGACGGGGTCATCTTCGGCGAACATCACGTTCTCTGCGCCGTGGGTGTGGACGTGGAGGGCGAGAAGGTCGTCCTGGGAATAAAGGATGGAGCCAGCGAGAACGGAGCCACCACCACGGCATTGTTGGAGGACCTGATCGAGCGTGGTATCGATCCTCGCCGGCGATACCTGTTCGTCATCGACGGCTCGAAGGCGTTGCGCAGCGCGATCGACCGCGTCTTCGGCAAATCCCATCCGGTCCAGCGCTGCCGGAACCACAAAATCCGGAACGTCACCGCAAACTCCCCGAGGACCTGGCCGACCAGGTTCGTTCGGTCATGAAGGCGGCATTCCGGTTACCGTGGAAAGAAGGCATCGCCAAACTACGGAAACAAGCCCAATGGCTGCGACCGCACCATCCCGACGCGGCAGCCAGCCTCGAAGAAGGTTTGGACGAGCTGTTCACCATCAATCGGCTCAAGCTCTCCTCTTCGCTGCGACTCTGCCTGGGGACGACGAACATCATCGACCGTTCCCACTCCGGAATCCGTATCCGAACCCGTCGGGTCGGTCGATGGCGGAACGGCCAGATGGTGCTACGATGGGCCGCCTCCGCCTTCCTGGCTACCGAGAAGGGCTTCCGTCGAATCCAGGGATATCGCGATCCTTGGATGCTTCAGGCCAAGCTCAACGACGCGGTCACCGACGACGAACAATCCAAGGTGGCTTAACTGATGACCCGAACCGCCATCGAAAGTTTCAACTACGTTCGGGACAGCTTCAGACTTCCGCCACGGGCTGCTAAAGGGAGTTGAGAGTCAATTAGTCTACCGCCGGATGTGTCTCGTCAACACGGACTTTCTCGCGGGATGTAAGAAGGGCGGCCCACAAAGGGACCGCCCTTTACCGGAAGCGGGTTTCCCACCCGCTCAGTGCTGTCTTAGAACCTCCAGCGCATTCCGAGACGGAAGATGCGCGGAGACAGGATCGGCGATGCCGCAGCCGCATCGATCCCACTCGTCGCCAACGGCAGCAGGTAGTTCGGGCCGTTGCGGTTCTCGTGCCGGATCACCGCTGAGGAGTTCAGTGTGTTGTACAAGTCGAACATCGCTTCGATCGAATGCCGGTCGTTGACCTGGAACGTCTTTGAGATCCGGTTATCCCAGAGCCGAACCGGGTCGTAGCGGCCGACCTGGCCTTCGACCTCGACGGTCTGATTCCGGCGCTGGGCGTCTCGGATCCGCGTCGTCCGGTTGAAGTACGCGCCAGACTGCATATTCAGCGTCGTCGAATAATGCAGCCCGAACGGCAGGTCATACACGCCGTTGACCTTGAAGACGTGATCCCACTCCGGGAACTGCTGGGCGAAGCTGTAAAGCAGCTGGTTCGGGTTTTGTGGGTTCGCATCCCGCCGCTTCGCAAAGCTGCTCGTGTGCGTCACGGTGAAGGTGTAGCCGTCCGCGAACCTCCTGCTGAACGCAAAGTCGAAGGCCGTGTACATGTCTCGGCCCTCATCCTCATCGAAGTTCTGGAAGATCTCGTCGACCTGACCAAATCCCGGGTGGGACCGCGGCACGGACCAGATCTCGATCTGCCGATCGTCGGCAGTGCCGGCGATGTTATCCCGTCCCACGTCGAGGCCAAACCTCTGGTCCGTGAACGCGGAGTAGGGCAACGCTCGGTTGACGGTCTTGTACCCGCCCTTGTCCTGCTTGCGGATTCCGGTGAACCGCAGGACATAGTTCGTGCCGAGCGCCATCTCGATGCCGGCCGTGTACTCGTCCATGGTCAGGTTGTCCAGGTTCGGGTCCAGGTCCCGCACCGAAGCAAGACCACCACCGCCCGAGATCGACTGCAGCCCGGGGTCATCCGAGTTCCCGAAGATCCCGTCCGGACCGTTGTCCGGCACGAAGGGAATCGTGCCGTCCCACGCGTACCGCCACCGGGTCCGTGCGTTCGGGTTGACCCTCCGCGCGTCGCGATTCTCGCTGGCGTATTTGCCGTAGCTGAACTTCAGGGCCAGTGTTCCCTCACCCTTGATGTCGTAGATCACCGACACGCGAGGCACGATGGAGGTGTAGGACGGAAACTCGCCCCGCTCCCGGGAATCAAACGTGACACCTGACGAGAAGGGTCCGACGGTAATTCTGCCCTGCCGGGGCAGTGACGAACCGTACCGCTCGTAACGCAGGCCCAAGTTCATCGTCAGATTGCGGTTCACCGTGATCTTGTCGTTGAAGAACACGGTGTCGTAGTAGTTGTTGTACCGCTCCGTGTTCGGGTAGTCGTAGACTTCTACCCGATCCGGATTGTTGAAGTAGATCCCAGCGGCCGCTTCCGCGTCCGTGGACTCGTACTGGTAGATCTGCTGGTTCGGGTACCCCTCGGTATGGTTGGTCCGAGTCCCCCACCAGGACATGTAGCCGACCTTGATCTCGTTGCTGGTCTTGCCCACGTTCGTGAACCAGCTGAAGTTGACTGGCCACTGCCACCGGATCGGCCGCCGGTAGACGTTTCCGTTATGGCCTTCGGTCCAGCCGCTGTTCCGGTCGACCCGCCGGATGTCGTTCGTGTGCGAGCTCGACGGCCACCAGTACCCGCCACGCTGAATCGCCGCATCGAGCGTCATCGTCGGGCTGATGATGTAGGTCCACTTCAGTGTCGGACCGATCCCCGACCAGGAGAGCTGGTGCTCGGCACCGAGGGGGTGCAACTGGGTGGCCGCATCGCGCCAGGGCGTGTTCTTCCGGCTGAACTGGTGGGCCGCTTCCAGTTTCTGGTTGCTCGTCAACTGGTATGTCCACTTCGACGTCGTGAAGTCCAGCCGCGTCGTGTAGGGCTGCAACTCTCCCGTGTCCGGGTAGTCGAAGCCCGGAACGTTCGTCGACGTGAACATGTTGCCGTGCGCGTAGTAGAACCATAATTTGTCTCGGATGATCGGACCGCCCGCATCGCCGTTGAGGTCGTGGTAACGGATGAAGGAGTTGTCCGATGGCCTCAGGCCGCGGTCCAGCAGCTCCTGGTTGATGTTGTCGCTCTGGAAGCTGTCGTTCTGGATGGCCGCCATGATGTTACCGTGCAGCTCGTTGCTGCCCGACTTGATGATGTGGTTGGCGTTGACTCCCGGCGTTCGGGCTTCCGCGCCCTTGGCCGAGGTCTCGAACTGGATCTCGCTGTACGTTCCGTAGTCGCCGAAGGTCGATCCCCAGTTCATGCCTTCGTAGTTGATCTCGTCGCCGCCCCGGCGACCGTACAGCTCCGCACCGAAGCTGGCCGACCCGCCGGCCGTGTTCCCGCCCACGTCGAAGTGGGTGATCGTAAAGCCGGGAATCAGCCGGCTCAAGGCACGGATGCTGCGGCCGTACGGCAGCTCGTCCATCAGCTTCTGGCCCCAGTTGACCACGGTCGTTGCTTCTTCCAGGTCGATCGTCGGTACCTGGCTCGTCACGGTGATGGTCTCGGCTACCGTGGCCACCTCCAGGGGCCCGTTGATCGTCGCGGCTGCGCCGCCGGCCACGTTCACACCCTCGACGATGAGGGTGCGGAAGCCGGGAAGTGAAAAAGTAACCGTGTATACAGCGGGCGCGGGAAGCTGCGTCACGCGATAGCTGCCCTGTTCGTTGGTGATGACCAGCCGCGAACCGCCGCCGATGATCATCGCCGGGCTCGAGACCGTAACCTCAACGCCTGGTATCAGGGCGCCAGAAGAATCCTGGGCTCGACCGGTGATTACTCCCGTCGTTACCTGCGAGAAAGCGGCAACGGACACCAATAAAACGAGCAACAGGACCCCCAGGGTCATGCTCAGTCTACTCTTGTTCATATTTGCCTCCACTAAAATGTACCCATCCACAGATTTAGCAAGCCGGATGCACCCACCGTCCACTCCACGGGAACCACTTTCCGAAATCCTCTGGACGTGGCTGTTACCCACCTAACTCGGTATTTGTATGTGCCAATTGCCTGTCTCGGATGTCACGTGGAACCAACCTTAACTAATTTTTACCCACCATTCAATACCCATATTGATGCTGCGCTTTAACCGTTTCAGGCCTCGGGCGGATAGGAAAAAATAAGAGGCCTTTTGCCGATGAAACCGGTGTGAGTGTATGGCAATTCGGGCGCTCGAACACAAGGCATCCGGTCGGTGGCATGAACTGAAGAGCCAAAGAGCGGGAGAGGTAAGGAAAAGTGCCTTGATGGCGGTTTCCTCGGGGCCCGGGCAGCGAAGCATTCTTTGGCCGGTCTTGATCTATAGGAAAATCAAAAACTCATTTCTGTGGGTCCACCGCACGCTGCAATGGGGAGGGGAGCGCCGCGGCTCAGGGAAAGGCGAAGACCGGAGGCAGTGCAAACTTTAGCGTCGCCCGAATCCGCGTCAGGGGTTATTCGTTGTCAAGATCCGACTTGCTGAAAAAACAAGAGTGACTAGTGGCCTGTAACAATGCTATCGGTACCATCGCCGATGGGTCTTGCGGGCGAGGTCGAGGAGGGAGACGGAAAGCGATGCTCTTTCATCGGTGACGCTCGAGCGCATCAGGAAAGCGCTCGACGGACTGGCTTCCGATCAAAGAGATCGCCCGCAACCCCCATCGGCCCGAAGGGTTCGGCCCAACGGCGCCGTCTTCGGTGTCGTAACGCCCTCGCAATGAAACAGCATTGGCTCGAGCGTCACTCCTAGAATCCGACGCCGTCCCCCCCCCACGCTGGTACCGATAGCACTGTTACAGGTCACTAGTGTGAATAGATCATCCTTGGAGCCATGTCCCTCCACCCTGAATTTCTTAGTAAGTATTCGGAACCTTCGAATCCGATCGGCGCCGCTATCCGCGCTAGACTTGTACCGTGAACCGGCGGTCCTCCATTTTCTTGCTCCTATTCTTCGTCTCCGGCGCCTGCGGCCTGATCTACCAGATCGTCTGGGTTCGTCTATTCACACCCATCATCGGTAACACCGTCTTTTCCGTCAGCGTCGTGCTGGCCGTCTTCATGGCGGGCCTCGCCCTGGGGAGCCGCCTGCTCGGCCGGTTGATCGACACACGGCCCGTTCCGCTGGTGAAAACGTATGCGGCTCTCGAAGCCGGCATCGGTATCTACAACCTTCTACTGCCCCTCATGCTCGTCCTAGCCGATCCCGTGTTTGGTGCTCTCTATGGATCGGCCTACGATTCGTTCGCGCTGCTGAGCCTTGGCCGGCTGCTGGTTTCGTTCACCCTCCTGATCGTTCCGGCGACCCTGATGGGCGGGACCCTGCCCATCCTGATCCGCTACTACACCGAGAACATCGAGACCATCGGACTGCATGCCGGCCGGGTCTACACGGCGAACACGTGGGGGGCGGCATTGGGCACGGTTGCGGCTGGATTCCTGCTCATACCGACCTTTGGGGTCTGGGCTGCTCTGGCGTTTGCGGCCGTACTTAACCTGCTGATCGCAGGAGTGTCGTGGCGCCTGGCACGGTCGGCCGATGCGCCATCGACGACGGGAGAAGATTCCGGCCCGGCTCTTGCGGGACCGAGGATCGTTCTGTTTGCGATGCTCCTTTCCGGTTTCGCGGCGCTCGCCAACGAAGTCGCATGGACTCGCGTCCTCAGTCTGATCGTCGGGCCGACCACATACGCATTTACGCTGATGCTGACGGCCATGATCGCCGGCCTGGGACTGGGGGCCTGGCTCGGTTCCAAATGGACCGCGCGCGGGGAGACAACAGTCGGTGGGTTAGGTTGGATCGAGATCTGGGTTGGCTTTACTTCTCTCGCCCTGGTACCCCTGTTCGGTGAGCTGCCGGTCTGGATAGGCGGGCTCGTCACCCGGTACGTGGAATCCTTCAGGGCCATCCAGGCTGCGGAGTTTCTGCTCTTCTTGGCGATCATGCTGGTCCCGACGGCGCTACTCGGGATGACGTTTCCGATTGCGTCGAAGCTTTATGCCCGGTCAGATTCTCTGCTCGGCACGGAAGTGTCCGCCGTCTACGCATTCAATACTGCGGGCGGCATCCTTGGGTCCCTCGCGGCCGGTTTTCTGCTCGTGCCCGCGATCGGAACCCAGTACACGCTCGTTCTGGCGGCGGCGTTGAGCGTGCTGGTCGGGGTGGCTCTGACGTTGTCGGCAGAGAAACCAGTGATTCCGCGGACAGCTTTGGCGGGTACGGTTGCCGTTCTGGCCCTGATTCCGGCTATCTGGTTGATGCCGCGCTGGGATCCCGAGTTGATGGCGTCGGGCGCCTACAAATACGCACCCCACTACGCTTCGAACCTCGACCTGGAATCCGTCCTGAAGAGCGGCGACCTTCTGTATTTCAGGGAGGGCACAACGACGACAGTGTCGGTCAAGCGCAATGGCGGTAGCACGACGCTCGCCGTGGATGGGAAGGTGGATGCGACCGATTCCGGAGACATGCTGACGCAGAAAATGCTGGGCCATCTACCGCTGCTTCTCAGCGACCAAGCGGGTACCGTCGTCAACATCGGCTTTGGGAGTGGAGTTACCGCGGGAGCGGCGCTCCAGCATCCGATCGAGAAGCTGGACGTCATCGAGATCTCGCCCGAGGTGATCGAGGCCTCGCGCTTCTTCGAGCATGTGAACCATCGTGCCCTGGAGGACCCTCGCGTCGAGGTGATCATCGGGGATGGTCGAAATCATCTACGCTACACGACCACGGTGTACGACGTCAGTATCTCTGAGCCTTCCAACCCCTGGATGTCGGGAATGGCTTCGCTTTTCACCCGAGAGTTCTTCGAAGAAGTTCGCGAGCGACTGTCGGAACACGGGATCCATTGCCAGTGGGTGCATAGCTACAATATGTCGACAGAGGACCTGCGAACGATCGTTCGGTCCTTCCGCTCGGCCTTTCCCCACGCCGCACTGTGGGCACTCAACGACAGCGACTTCCTGCTGCTCGGTTCTCCTTCGCCGATCGAGGTCTCCGAAGCCGTCGTCCGCGCCAACTACGAACGGGTCCGGTCCGATCTTGAAGGTGTTTACGTGCAGGACTTGTACAGCATCCTTTCGATGTTCATGATCGCCGATGACGATCTCGACCGGTTCGCGGGCGACGCGGTGATGAACACGGATGATTTTCCCGTCCTGGAATTTCGGTCCCCTCAGTTCATATACGCGAACACGACCGACGAGAATCTGCGGGCGGTCCATGCCGTGGAGCCTCGGATGCCGACGCCGTCCTTTGTCGAACGCGTCAAGGCAGCACCCACGGCGGCGAACCACCGCCGCAAGGGCGAGATGCTGCTCTTCGCCGGAAGCTACGAACTGGCCACCGATCAGTTCCAGCTTGCCTTGGAGTTGGACCCCAAGGACGAGGAAGCGTGGAGTGGGCTCATTCAGACCGGGCGGGGCCGAACCCGTGATCGAGTGACGACCTTCGTCGAAGTGATGGTCGACGATTACTCGGAGCCTGAGGTCCTGTCGGCGGCGGCCGAACACTACATGCTCGGGCAGGAACACCGCCGGGCGGTGGAATTGCTGGAGAGAGTCCTCGAGAATGACCCGGGAAACGTCGAGATACTGGTGCAACTCTCGGACGTGCTTGCCTCGGAGGGCAGCCCTGAGCTCGCCGGAGTACTCGACCGCCTGCTGGCCCTCGAGCCTGACGATGCTCGGGGACTGTTCCATCTTGCGACGATGAGGCAATACCAGGGCCTCTACGATGAGGCGATCGAAATCATAGGCCGGTCTATCGAGATCGATCCGGGTAACATGCGCGCCCGCAACCTGCTCGCCATCCTCTATTCGTTAACCTTCCAGCATGACCGGGCTGGGGC
Organism: Terriglobia bacterium; assembly: GCA_965263045.1. Taxonomy (GTDB): domain Bacteria; phylum Acidobacteriota; class Terriglobia; order 20CM-2-55-15; family 20CM-2-55-15. The sequence continues at coordinate 22,112 of CBDHGK010000013.1, read as the reverse complement.
CGAGTTTCGCGACGTCATCGATGCGGATCCATCCGACTCGATTTCGCTCAACAACTACGGCCTCTTCCTAGTCGAGCGTGGCCGCCACGAGGAGGCGCTGGACCAGTTCGAACGTGCAATCGACATCGATCCGGAGAATGTCCATGGCTTTCTCGGAGTCGCCGAGGCGTTGCGGCAATCCGGGAATCCAGACGAGGCCGAGGGATGGTACCGGAAGGTCCTTACGCTGTCTCCAGGACATCCGATTGCCAGCACGTATTCTCCAAGAGAGCCGAATTGACCCCGTGCAAGCGGGCTATCCCTTATTTCGTTGACAGAACACGGGTTTAGGCCTATCTAGTGGTCCCCGTCAAACAGAGTGCACTTTAACCAGCTTCTTTCGAGCGCGTCGGACTTTCTCAAGAATATCGGAAGCCTGCGCGGTCCAGATGAACGGCTTAGGGCTCTGATTGTGACCGTCGACATAGTCCTCAACGGCCTGGATTAACTCTGGAACCGAATGGAAAACTCCGCGCCGAAGCCGTTGCTCTGAAAGATCCCGGAAGAAACGTTCGACCATATTCAGCCACGACGCACTGGTCGGTGTGAAGTGCACATGAAAGCGCGGGTTGCGCTTGTGCCAGTCGACAACTTTCTGATGCTTGTGGGTCGCATAGTTGTCACAGATTATGTGGATCTGCTTGTCTTTAGGCACGGAGCGTTTGATCTGATTGAGAAACCGAATCCATTCCTGATGCCGATGCTTCGGCATGCAAGTCCCGATCACAGAGCCGTCCAGGGTATTGAGCGCGGCGAACATCGTGGTGGTTCCGTTGCGTTTGTAGTCGTGGGTCAAGGTGCCACACCGCCCCTTCTTCAGCGGTAACCCGGGCTGGGTGCGGTCCAGTGCCTGCATCTGGCTCTTCTCATCACAGGACAAGACGATGGCGTTTTCCGGTGGGTTCAGATACAGACCACATCCTCCAGCTTCTCGGCAAATTGTTTGTCGTTGGACAGCTTGAAGGTTCCTGACAGGTGTGGCTTCAGGCCATGGGCCCGCCATATTCTCCCGACCGTCGAATCACTGACTCCGGTCGCCTTTGCCATCGAGGTACGGCTCCAATGCGTGGCGTTTGGGGGCTTCTCTTCAATCGTCTTCTTTACAATCCGGGCCCGCTTCCGTGCGCTGATGGAGGGAATCCGGCCGCTTCGCGGCGCGTCCTTCTCAATGCCTCCCAATCCATGTTTGGCGAAACGAGCACGCCATCGGCCAACCTTCTGAAGCGTCATCTTCAGCCGTGCTGCAATCTCCTCGTTCCTCAGACTCTCAGCCGCCAGCAACACAATTTGGGATCGTTCCGCCAACCGTACCGATGTACTACGGCTTCGCCTCAGTCGTTCCAGTTCCTTTCGTACCTGAACATCAAGATCAACCCTCGGTGCTTTCCTCATATCTATATCAGACGTTGGACAAGCACTTACATCTCATTACTTCTGGCGGACTACACTAGGAGCCTGCGCCGTAGGACGATTTTCGACTCGGCGAATTACGCGAGATGGCGATCGATCGGTATCGGTGACCGGGGAATGGGCGTTTTGGACGACGAGGCGCCGATGGGCGCGCCACGGGTGCTTGAATCGACCCTCGTTCGGCCTGATTTGCGGGCGGTATCCCTGTCATCAGGCTGCCTGAAGCCCCTGCATCCGCTTGACGTTCAATGCCAGACACACCAAGTTCCACTCGCCCTGGACCTTGTTCAGGCCGCGCAGGCTGAATCGGCGGAAACCGAGCACCTCCTTGATCCACCCGTTGGGCGCCTCCGACAACCATTTGCGTTGGGCGTACTGCACCCGTCCCGCCGAGGTCGCCAGCTTCTCGGCCATGCGGGCCTTCGCCGGATGCCGGGCCGCGTCCACCGCGACCGCGCGCCGGCCCTCCCGGCCCAAGGCCACATAGCCGTCCACGCCGCGCGCCTCCAGCGCCTCAAGGTCGTCCTCGTTGCAGTAGCCCGCATCCGCCAGCACCGTCTCCGGCCGTTCCCCATGGGTGGCCTCCACCTCGTCCACCAGCGGGACCAGTCGACCCTGGTCGCTGGCGTTCGACGATCTTTGTCCGCTTGAACGGAAATCTGGAGATCGAGTTTGACACGGACCTTACAACCGCCACGCAGGGCCTGACGCTGAACGTCGACGGCACGGCCTTCGACTTCGAGGACGCCGATAGCAAGCGGGCCGCAGCCAGGGTATGGTTCACTTCCGGCCAGAGCTGGAGCGCCGGAGACGCCGTCACGCTGACGCTGATAGAGCCCGCCGACGCCACCCTGAGCGATCTGGAGTTGGAGGACAACACCGCCGTCGGGATCACGCTGACGCCGACCTTTGTGACCGGGACGAGGTCCTACACGGCGTCGGTGGCGAGCAGCGTGAGTGCGATCACGCTGACGCCGACGGTGAACGACGCCAGTGCCACGGTCGAGTATCTCAATGCGAGCAACGCGGCGATCACCGATACCGATACGACCACGCCCGCGCTGGACGCGCCGCTGGTGGTGGGAGCCAACACGTTCAAGGTGAAGGTGACGGCGGGGAACACCACCCCCACCACCAAGACCTACAGGGTGGTGGTGACGCGGGCGGCTGACACCACCCCCCCGAGCCCGGAAAGCGCGCTGGTGTCGACTGCCGGCGACAGAGTCACGTTCAGCTTCGACGAAGACTTGGACATTGCAGTGGAATTTCTGCCGGCTGCGGTGGTCGCTGCCTTCACGCTCACCGCCGACGGTGTTGCACTCAATATAAACAGCATCTCCGCGACCGGCTCGGCGGAGCTGCTCATCTCCCTACCGACCGGGACCACAATCTACCAGAACCAGACCGTCAAGGTCAGCTACGACAAGACCGCGGCCGGCGCCGACGCGCTGGAGGACGACGCTGGAAACGGGGTCGCCAGTTTCACCGATTTCGCGGTCATCAACGATTCCACCGTGCCCACCCCCGTCAACACCCCCGCCGAGGGCAAGCCGACCATTTCCGGACCGGCGCAGGTGGGTCGGACGCTGACGGCGGCGACCGCGGGCATCACCGACGACGAGGGGCTGACGATGGTCAGCTACGAGTACGAGTGGCTCGCGGCAGGGACGGTGATCGGGGGCGCCACGAGTGCCACCTACACTCCGACTTCGAGCGTATAGGGCGACAAGATCGCGGTCAGGGTGACCTTCGACGACGACGAGGACAATCCCGAGACGCTGACCAGCGACGAGACCGCGCCGGTGGTGCCGGACGCCGCCTCCTGTCTCGGGTCGGCGGTCTGGTGCTCCACGCTGACGGTGGAACATGGCACGCCGGACGGAGGGGATTGTTCCCTGGGACTGGGCACGGGTTTCGGTTCGGCCATGGAGGACTTCGGCAGCCTCGTCGGCGCCACCTTCACCCACCTGGGGACCGGCTACACGGTGACGCAGATATTGGCGGATGGATCGGCGCTGAACTTTGCCACCAGCCCCAACCTGCCCGACGACGGCGCCGGGCTCACGCTGCATATTCAGCGCGTCTCGGGCACGCTCGCGTTGAAGCTGAGCGATCGCGACAGCTACGACATGCAGAATGGATACCCCACGGGTACAAGGATCTGGTATTTTGTCGGGTCACTGGCCACCGGCCCTGCGAACCCGCCGCTGCTCCGTGGCTTTGCGAATCCCAACGGAGACTACCGTCAGGATACGGACGAGGGCACGCTGCTTGCCGTATCGCTGTTCCATGAAAACCGTGACGCCACGGGCGCGCCGACGATTTCCGGCACGGCGCAGGTGGGCGAGACGCTGACGGCCGCAATTGGCGACATCGCCGACACCGACGGTCTGCCGTCCACCTTCCCGGACGATTACACCTTCCAATGGCTGCGGGTGGATGCCGACGGCATGTCGAACGAGACGAGCATCGGTGCCAACGCCGTGACCTACACGCCGGTGGCGGCGGACGTGGGCAAGAAAATCAAGGTGCGGGTGAATTTCACCGACGACGGGGGTCGAGCAGGACGCCCGATTGCCTCAATTCGCAAGGTCACATACCTGGAAACCGACAGAACACTCATCACCGAGACGCCATGATTACTCATTTGCGCGAGCGTGAAAAAAACCTGGAGCCGTTCGGGTGGAACCCGCAAGACGCCGAGTGGGTGGCCCTGGTCTGTCTCCACAGCGGCATATTCACACGCTCCCAATACATGGCGTATTTCAAAACGTACCCATCGCGCGCCCGGCGCTTCGTTCAGGGCCTCCTGGACCTGAAACTTGCCGTGGAAGAACCCATTCCCGTCATTCGCCGCGAGAACCGTACGAGGGCCTGCCGGATCACCCACAAGGGCATCTACCGGCAGCTGGGCGTTCCCAACATCCGCCACCGGAGATTTCCCGATCCGGGGGCCTATCTCCGGCGGCTCCTGTCGCTCGATTACGTCATCGAACACGCAGAGCTGGAATGGCTCCCGACCGAAGAGGAAAAGGTTTGGTACTGCGAAGACATCGGCATCCCAACCGCGCACCTGCCGAAGCGGATTTATACCGGAGCGGCCGGGGCCGTCACCCGGTATTTCCCCCTGAAACTCCCCGTTGCCGGCGGCCCGATCTGCACGTTTGTCTATGTCGATCCCGGCAACGACACCTCCACGGAAATGCAGCATTGGGGCCGGGTGCACGAGCATCTTTGGGCCAGTATGCGGGAGCGCAATATCAAGATTCATGTGGCTGCAATCGGAGTCAACCCCGACGCCGACAAACGCGCGCGCGCCGTATTGGAAGGCTGGGCGCGGGAGGAAAAAAGGGTCGCGGCCGGGAGCCCCCAGGAGTCGGCCTTCGAGAAGGAACGGGACACAATCTCCAGCGCCCTCGATACCTTCGATTCCAAGGTTCTCGCCCGCTTCGGAGGCTTTACGAAGGCCGGGCAGCGCTACCGGGAGTTGGGGGATATTCTGGCACGGCCCGTGCCTCATGACATCCGGATTGACACGTTCGAGATATGGCGTTCCGGGCGTATTTATCCGGAGGGTGTGCAGATCTACGAGATGCCCTCATGACATCGAATCTCGGGCATTTTTTCAGGAATATGCGGCAACAGCCATGAATCGAGCGCATGGGGCATTAATTCACAAGGCTAATTCACGGGGTCCATTCACAGTGCTGATTCACACGGTTGTTGTCCCATATCCAGTGAATTCACTTGGGGTTAGGCCATTTCAGGACGCATTTCCAGAGCTGTTCCAGACGGGGGGTCCAGAACAGTTCCAGAGGGGGAGTCCAGAGCTGTTCCAGGCAGGGTGGCCAGAGCTGTTCCAGAGGGGGTGCAGCGCCAGGGGCGCCCTTATTGAAAATCGGGCACCTGATTCACACGCCCGATGCCGCTCCAGCGTGTGTATTGGCTCGGGGGTATTAATTCACAGCGCTAATTCACAAGGCTAATTTACAGGGTTAATTCACAGTGCTGATTCACAGGTTGTTGTCCTATATCCCATGCATTCACTCGGGGTTAGCCCATTTCAGGACGCAGTTCCAGAGCTGTTCCAGACGGGGGGTCCGGAACAGTTCCAGAGGGGGAGTCCGGAGCTGTTCCAGACAGGGTGCCCAGAACAGTTCCGGAAGAGGGGTGCAGTGACGGGAGCGACCCCCCCTATTTCGTGGGTTTATCGTCACCGGACCCCCGTGCTGATTCACATCACGCGTGTCGGTGCCGCCCTCCCCAAGGGGTGTCGCTCCCGTCATAGTGATCCTTGCAGGAAGGCTTGAAGTCTGGAGACGTAAAGGCCGATGAAATGGAGTCACGTTTTCCTTTTTGTCCTGGCGGTTGCCGCCTCGACGGGCCGGTATGTGCTGAGCCCGTTTCCCCCTGGATCGGAAAATCCCGTCGTCGCTATGATGGCCCTCGATGCGCCCATGCTTTTGTGGGTGATCCACGGTTGGTATGCCGCCATGCCCGGCGTCATTACGTTTATCGGCGGGACGCTCGTTTTGGGAATGTGGCGGGTGTGGTTCGAGTCGACTCCGCGCAAGAAACGGGGCAAAGGCGAGCTTCCCCCGTGGCCGATTTCCCCATCGGACGAGAAACCGGCCATCGTCGTCGGGGAGACGCATCACCCGGTCGAGCCGCGGGAGGTTCCCAACCCGGACTGGCTCGTGATCCCGGAGCGGGGACTCTATACCGGAGTCGCCATCTTCGGGGCGGTCGGCTCCGGGAAGACCTCGGCGTGCATGCACCCGTTTGCCCGGCAGTTGCTCGGCTGGCAAGCGAGGAATCCGAAGCGGCGAGCGGCCGCCCTGATCCTCGAAGTCAAGGGGGATTTCTGCTACGACATCCGGGAGATTCTCGAAAAGGCGGGCCGGGAAGACGATTACATGGAACTGAGCATGGACGGGAAATGGCAGTGGAATCCCCTGGCCGCCCACTGGCTCGATGCCTACTCCCTGGCCTATACCGTGGCCTCTCTCCTGAATCAGTTGTTCGGCAAGGGGAAAGATCCGTTCTGGCAACAGGCCTACACGAACCTGGTGAAGTGGATTATCGAGCTGTACCGGATCTTTCCCGACCGCTGGGTGACCCTCCGGGATGTCTACCAGTGCGCGATCAACCCCGACCTGTTCAAGGAAAAAATCGATGAAGCCGGCGTTGTTGTCTACATCCAGTTGCATGGGGAGGTCGTGATTTCAGATAAGGATTGGAAGGCACACAAGGACGCGCTGCTCGCCTTTGGAAGCTGGAATGAACTTGAAGATGGGGAGTGTAAAGCCAGCAAGACGCCGGCGTTAGAGAAATGGTTGCAAACGGAGGGAATCCCATACCGCATCACAGTGCCCAAGAGTCATACCAAACCGGAACGGTTGCTCGCGCGCTGGCAAAGTGTAAAGACCTGGTACGACCACGACTGGATGAAGCTGGACCCGAAACTGCGAACTTCGTGTGTCGAGGGCATTTCCAGTTTCCTGTCTCTCTTCGACATGGAGGACGTCGCTGACATTTTCTGTCCCCAGGCACCGCCGGTGAAAGACGAGGCCGAGCGACCCCAATGGGAGCCGAGAGAAGAAGGCGGAATCTGGAAGCATCTGCCACCCCTGGACGAGCTGATCGAGAGCGGAAAAGTCCTCGCCCTCAACATGCCCGCCGGCTCGAATCCGGCGCTGGCCCGCGCCGTAGGCGTGTTCCTCAAGAACGCATGGCTCCAGACCCTGCTCCGGCGGCCGGCACAGATGAAAGCGGATCACGAAGCGTTACTTCCGGCCCGCCGTTTTTATTTGCGACGAGTACCAGTCCTTCGCCTCAGTTGGCGAGGATGATCCCTCCGGAGACGAGAAGGCGTTTGCCCTCACCCGGCAGTGCCGCGTCATCCCCATCGTCGCCACCCAGTCCATATCCTCGCTCCGATCCGTGTTGGGAACTTCCGAGGCGTGGCGGGCGCTCTTGCAGACGCTCCGCACCCGGATCTTCCTCTCCCTCAGCGACGACGCAAGCGCCGAGCTCGCCTCGAAACTGTGCGGGCAGGTGGCCAGAATCAAGCCAAGTTGGACCGTCACCGAATCCGCACAACAGACCCAAGTGTCCCTGCTCTCTGGAAAGGCCGGTGGAACCAAGGGCTCAGTCGGCACGAGTAAATCATTCCGGGAACAGCGGGAGGCTTTATTTCAGCCCAGGGAGTTTGCCCTGCTCCCAAATTGCCAGGCGATTTGCCTGCCCTATGACGGCACCCACGCCACAAGCGCCGTCCGTGTTTATCTCAAGCCGTACTACCTTCCGGAGACGATGCCCTACTGGAGAGCCGTCGAGGCGGGGAAGATATGAGCGCGGCAGATAGGGACGGACGCGGCATGGACTACCTGCGCCCGTTTTTGCCGGGCCTGGAATCGGTTCTCGAAGATGAGGATGTCAGCGAAATCATGATTAACGGGCCGGGCAACGTCTGGGTTGAACGCCTCGGTGAAATCCTGCCCCATCCCGCGCCGGGCCTCGATGAGGCTGCGCTCGATCGGGCGGCCATTCAGATCGCCCGGCCCCTCGGCCTCGATCCGGCCACCGCACCGATCCTCGATGCGCGCCTGGACGATGGCTCACGCGTGGCGATCTGTGTCCCCCCGGCCGCGCCGTACGTCGCCATCACCATCCGGCGCTTCGGCAAGCGGAGCTACTCGCCCGAGGATCTCGTGCGCTTCGGCTCACTGCCCCAAGAAGTGCTCGACGAGGCGCGGGCCGCGCTCCTGGGGCGGCGAAATATCCTGGTGTCAGGCGGGACCGGCTCGGGTAAGACCACGCTGCTCAATGCCCTGATCGAACTGCTCCCCGCTGACGACCGCATTGTTTCCATCGAGGACACGCTGGAGCTCCGGATTGACCGGAAAAACTGTGTTCGCTTCGAGGCCCGGGGGATCGACGGCGATTCGGTGACGATCCGCGACCTCGTCAAGCACGCGCTCCGGCACCGGCCCGACCATATCGTGGTCGGTGAGGTTCGGGGCGGCGAAGCGGCCGATCTCCTGCAGGCGCTCAACACCGGGCACGGCGGATCCCTGACCACGATCCACGCCAACAATGCCGAGTCGGCCCTGTCCCGGCTGGCGACTTGCGCCATGCAAGGCGAGACGGACTTGCCGTGGGAAGTCACTTGCCGGGGAGTCGTGGACGGGATCTCCATGGTGATTCACATGACACGGCGCGAGGGGAAGCGGTACGTCGAAGAAGCCCTCCACGTGGGCGATTACGACGCCGCAAAGCGGCGCTGGCACTACAGGCCCGTTGTGTTCGCCGATCCCCAACTCAAACTGGCCGAGGTGCGGTGATGCCCGACATCGCTGCCAGGACGATGCAACAGAGGCGAGCCGGGATTGTCAGGGCGATGCTTCTGCTGCTTCGCGGATACAACGCGGCAAAGAATCTCTGCTTATCGGCCCCGATCTGGCCGGTAAAACATGATAAGGATATGGAGCCTTGCGCGGACATGAACGATAAATCAAAACCTGCACTCTCTCTGGTGACACCCCAGGCGCGCCACCATTCCAGCCGTCTCGATCAAATCAACTCGCTCATGGAGGCCGAAGAAGCCGATTCCGAAATTGGCTACATGGGCCGCCTGATGACGCTGTGCAGCTTGCCGCGCACCGATCAGGGGGATACCAATAAGTATATTCGCAAAAACGGTCCATTTACGCTGGTAATGACAGCGGCTGGCAAATACGGGCTCCCCTTCGGCCACATACCGCGCCTATTACTCGGGTGGGTTTGCACTGAGGCAGTCCGAACCCAAAGCCGCCACTTAACCTTGGGCAAAAACCTGTCCAACTTCATGCGCGTCGTCGGGATCGACCCGGCCGGCGCGGCCTATGCGCGCGTTCGGAATCAGATGAAACGGTTGTTCAGTTGTGCTGTTGTACTCATCTACACAGACGCGGGCGGCGAATCACAAATCAACACGCTCTTAGCCGACCGTGGGGATTTCTGGTGGAGCAACGACAAGCCCAGGAAGAAAACCCAGAGCACGATTGAGTTGAGCGAGAAGTTCTTTGAGGACATCATCCACCATCCGGTCCCGCTGGACCTCCATATCCTCAAGGCGTTGAAGCGATCATCGCTTGGACTGGACCTCTACCTGTGGATCAATTATCGGACCTTTCGCCTGGACCGTCCATTGCGACTGCCGTGGGCGCAGCTCTACCGGCAGTTCGGTGCGGACCCAACCAAGGCGGGAGATAATGTTACCGTCCAAAAGTTCCGTAAGGACTGCCTCCGGGAGTTGGTGAAGATCAAGCTCGCGTGGCCCGGCCTGGACTATGCCACACCTCGCGGAGCCTTGGAATTGTTGCCCACAACAACCCCGTCCGTTCCGCCGCTCCAATTCCCGCTCCTTCCCCGCGGGAGCGACGATTAGAGACACACTGCGACACTGTCGCTTTCTGTCTCTAATAGAATTTATCTTCTCTGAATCACACACAGGGAGGCCCGACTTAAATAACATCTTTTCACATGACCCTGTGTAGCGCCGCCGTCTTTGCCGGCCTCGGCCTAGTCGGCTGCCAAAGCCCCGAAGAACGCGAGGCGGCGGTGGAGCGTGATGCGTTCACCCAATTGGTTGATGAGGTTGAGGACCAGATGAATGAGACATTGGCATTGCTCCAAACGCTTTGGGACATCGAACTGGAATATGGCACCCCCGAGGGTGCCGACCGCACGTACTACAAATGTTTTTCCTCTGATCCGACGGCTCAGGTCGAGGCCAGGCGCAGCCTCTATGAGCGAACCATTACGGCGTATCGCGGCGTCTATGAGAACGATGCCGATGTCGCCAACATGACGCGACAGCTTGAACGCTGGCGGGCAGAGTTAGGCGAGGCCATTCCGTACTGGCAACGTGAGATCGAGGCCGCCCAAGGGGCGATCGCGGTACCGACCCGGCGGGGACGAATGGGCTGTGAACTACCGGATCGAAGGCCGCAACCTCGAAATGATCTGCGTCGAACTGCACGACTCACACGACACGATCATCGCCCAGGCCGGCCGGATGATTTACAAGAGCCTAGGCGTTTCCTGGGAGATGACGGTCGCAGGCCAGGGGCTCGTCGGCAAGTTGACGGGATCTCTCAAACGCCGCATGTCCGGCGAGACGGCCACCCAATGCCTTTTCAGTGGATCGGGTGGGGTTGGATTCGGAGGCACGGTGCCGGGCACCATCCAGGCCGTCGAGATCGCGGCCGGGCAGCTTATCATTGCACAGCGGGGCGGCTTCCTCGCCGCCCCGCCTACTGTCGGCATCGGGATCGCCACCGCGCGTGCGGGTGTTGGCATCCTCGGTGGTGAGAACATTGTGTTACAGAAGCTCACTGGTCTCGACACTGTGTTTCTTCATGCCGCAGGTGATTGCGTCGAGTTTGACCTAGGCTCAGAAGAGGAAGTTTCAGCCGAGCTTGGCTCGATGATTTACCATGATTCCATTGTCGATTACACCGTCAAGCGGGGCGGGTGGAATCGGAACTGTCTTCCTGGGTGGGGAAGGCATCGTTCTCGCACACTTCGTCGGGCCGCTGTCCGGGTCGCTCGTAAATAACGCTCTGCTCGCTCTGGCGGGTCGCCCGTCCCTATAGATGGCGGCCAAGTCCTGATTAGTCTTGAAATCGGCAGGTGGGCCATTCTCCGGCCTAGAATCCCCTTTTCTGGTTCCACTCTTACCCTCTCCCAGCGTCTTTCAGTTTCTGCCGGCCTGTATTCAATGTTTTCAACAATCCGCCGCCGTTTCTCCTACTTGTTCTTAATTACTTGTTCTTAACTAGTTGTCTTAATAGATGCGACGGGAGAAAGTGACGTGTTTGTTAAGTTTTTCAGCGGAGAAAGTGACGTGTTTGTTAAGTTTTTCAGCGGAGAAAGTGACGTGTTTGTTAACGGAAAACTCTCCGAATTCACAGCTTGCCTGTGGAAAATTTCGTATTCGAGGCACTGTCGCTTTCCGGCTCTATTTCCAGGTCGCAGCTCATACCCCCATGGCCTTGCACCACCGGGCACCTTACCGACACTTACCGACACTGTCGTTATCTGTCTCTATTCGCCTAGTCTGGATCGTCCCTGGGCGTGTCTGGGCCGCTTCGTTTCGGGTTGGCTGATCGTGTTTTCGTTGCGCCGGCGCAACACCTTCGCCCGACCGCTACGCTTGGCCTTGCGGCCATCCATCAAGGTATTGCTTGTCCCGGCCCGACACCTTTAAGTCAGTCCGTCCTACCCTTCACTCCATCTCCGTTCCGCGGTGTCCTGTTTTCCCTGGCTTTGGCGAAGGGAAAACAGGACACCGCAAAAGGAGAAAACTTATGGCCCAGACTTTCACACCCAGAACGATCGGACTTAGCGAGGCGACGCTATGCAACGCCGGGGGGCAGACTAATGACTTTCCTCAATGACATTTCAGCCGCGGTCGTGCCGCTCATGCTGGCCGTTGCAATTTTCGTCTGGAAGGCTCACCGATGGCGTCACTCGGCGCGCACCTTTTCGAGCGCGTGTCTCATACTCGCGGCCGTGGTTGCTTTCGTCGTGCTTCTCACCGTCTACACCCTACAACAGCTTGCAGCTTATGGACGCACCCCGGCCGAGTTGGCCGCTGTGATGCTTGCCTTCACCGTAGGCGGTTGGGTTGCCGGCCGTCTCATTCTCCACGCCGAGCCGAAGCCGTTTCGGCGGGCAGACTCGGAAACATCCGACTCGATCACCGCACCCACTCTCTAGCGGGCGCTGGGAGACAGATCGGGACACTGTCGCTTTGTGTCGCTATTCGTGTCTCCTGGATCGCCCCTTCGGGCTCATCGTTGAACGTGCTGGGGGTCCGTCGTTTGCACTGGCTCTGTCTGACTGGCTCCCGATCTCCGCGCCGGATGTTGCCGTGCCATTTTCCCGTTCCCTTGGCTGGCTACGGTGGGGACCGGCGCATGGGCCGCGGCCAGATCGCTACGCTCGCGGCCAGGCCGCGTCTGTCACGGCCCATGCTCTTGGCCGGTTATTCCCCACCTTCCTGCACCCGGCTACGTACCTCCTGGCCGTGTTTGGCCGGTGTCGCCTGTTCCGGTGAGCGACACACGCTCCAAACACTTAAACCAGGAGGATTCAATCAATGGCTACCCACAATAAACCCGCAGAGGAACTCAGAATCGGAACCGTCAAGGCGACCGTTTGGGAAAACGAGGTCCGCGGGATCACCCATCACAACGTCACATTTTCGCGGATCTACCCCGAGGGGGGCCAGTGGAAGACCTCGCAGAGCTTCGCTTTCGTCAACCTGCTCTCCGTTGCCAAGCTCGCCGACCAGGCACACACGCTCATTGCCGAGCGCAAGGCCCAGGCCGCCAAGGCGGGCGACGACAACATCGGGGCCGCCTGAAACGGCCGCACCTTCGGGCGGCGGGTTAAACCCTGTCGCCTTTTTTTATGCCTGTCCGAGACGCCGCCGGGGCGTCTCGGACTTTCTGCACAAGGCTGAGAGAGAGAGGAATAATAATTAGAATTTGTAACATCAGCCGGCGCTACACTCAGAGAAGTCGCGGTCTTGTCCGGGCACGGGCCGATACCACTTGTCAGCTTCAATCAGGTCTTTAGGAACACCCTCGCCGAACTCGTAACAAGACGCGAGTATCCTTCGGCCGCTTGGGTTTCCCTGATCGGCGGCCAGCCGATACCATTTCACGGCTTCGGCATCATCCTGTGGTCGAGCTCCGCCAATTCCGAACTCGTAACACCACCCGAGTCTGTCTTGGGCCTCGGCGTCTCCCTCATCGGCGCGTTTTCGGATTTCTACAACGTGGATCATTTCTGTATCAGCCATCACCGACTCCTTTTTCCGACGTGGGCCGGCACACCTTAAAGACACTTTCCGACACTGTCCTTATCTGTCTCTATTCATAAACCATACCTTCCCCGAGGCGGGCCAACCATGAAACCCATCATGTGCGCGGGCAATGATCCACCATCAACCGGGGGGCCGCCGTCGCGTCATCGGGCAGCCCGCGCCAGGTTAGATTCAGTTCGGTGTTCGGTCCCGTGACCTCGATACGAAGCCCCACGCGCGAGGCCCGGCGTACCCTAGTGGGCGGCCGTCAACCCGACACTCGACCTCAACCCACGGCTGCCCGTCGTCGGTCGCATCAGCCGCCCACCGCCACCGGCCGACGTGCAGCGCGGCCGCTGTCACACCCCACGTCCACCCAATTCCATAGTCATCGTTGGACGTGATTACCTCGGGGAGCTGATACAGGTCCACGAACGGCGACGCTGTCTCATCCGGCGCACCCTGCATCGTAAGGAGACTCAGGGCGGCCAGCATCGCGTGACTCTGTGCGTTCCTTTCTTTTCTCTATTCGCAGACCACGCCATCCCCGTCGCCGTCCAGCATGAACGGGTATGCCGGATGCCCGCGCCTCACCGGCGCGATCCCGTGCGCCCGTGCTTCAGCGCATGAAATCTGCCCGTTCCTATTGGTGTCCCATTGGGTGAGCGCAGCGCCCCCTTCTCGGCCCGCTTGTGGGGTGTTGGATCGAGGTGCGACGGGAGGCGGCGGGGCGGTGGCGAAGATCATGGCCGTCGAATTGCATCCGGCCAAGATCCGATCGAAGGCCGTGGCTTCCATGCGGTCGATCGTTAGACCGTATTTCAGCCGTACCCCCAAGACGCGGCCGGCGAACCAGCATCTATTCAAGATTGGTATCCATGCCGCGGCATCCCGGTCGTTCTTCGCTGCTCGATTGACCTCCGGGGAAGCCAGAGTGATATTCAACAGGTCATTGGCGAATGCCCGCTTTGTGGCATCATCCGCCGCACATAGCCCGGAATCGTGCGCCTCGCTTCGCGCCACGATATGCTCGATGTCGGTGTCCGTCGGCCGGGAGAAGGTCCGGCCGGAGTAGGGTCCATAGATCCGGCCCCCTATCGCGGCGATCGCCGCGCGCTCCAAAGTTTGGGAATATCCATAGTCATCGCTGTTGTAGGGTGCGCATCGGTTTCCCGGTGCCACAACCAGACCCCGCCAACTCCCCTGGCCCCTGGCGGCCGGGGTGGCCGCCAGGCCGAGGACGGCAACGGCGGCCACCCACAGGGCGTTGTGCCTCATTCTCATGTGTCCTCTGTAATCGGCTGATACTATAGATCATAGACAACACCGACACTGTCGTTATCTGTCTATAAGCTGTCCTTGTTCATGCTATTATGCCCCCGAGCCTGTGTGGCTCTACTTCCGATTGCGGTGGAGACAACATGAAAGGCGATCAATTTGCCGATTGGCTCTCGAAAGCCACGGCGGCGCAGATACTGGGGTGTTCCGAAAAGACTATTGAGCGGCTGGCAACTCAGAAGAAGATTCAGAAAGTCATGCGGCGCATTCCGGGGAGGCGGTCCACGCCGGTCTACCATCCCGGAGACGTTGAAACGCTCCGATCGGCGTCCGCACGACTTGAGCCGTTCCCGGTGGCCTCACCGGCGGCCCCGCGCGGCAAGGCCGCCGCGCTTGTCCCGGCCAGCCCCTCCGGACGCAGCGCGGGTGACATGTTCTTGCAGCTTTTGACATCGGGCATTCCCCGACCATCTATCGGTCCTCGGCACAAGCTCTTTCTGACTCTGAAAGAAGCAGCCGAATATTCGGGCATGTCGCGCGGTTGGCTACTGAGCAAGATCAAAGACGGGGAGTTGGCCGCCATCAAGTTTGGTGGTTGGAAAATTCGTCGGTCAGACCTGGAACAACTGTAAGGAGGGAACAACAACGCGTTTGCCAGGAGAATGTGATTGGTACAAGAGTGACGGGAGGGCAATTGAAATTGACCTGCACGACCCGTCCATAAACGAACTTGGCGAGCTAGACGGCGAGGGTGAGGACGGTACGGATACGGCTCGCCGTTTGGTCGAATGGCTCCGCTCAATCACTTGGACCGTTTCCACGGAACATCGAGGACCCATGCGCGTCGGCGAGCGGACGGGACGCCAGGATAAATCTGTCGCCCGCTTGGAACTACGGCTACTCGATGAAGTTCTTCACTCAAACTGCGTGTATTGGCATCTCGATTCGGCTTTACTGCGGACAGTGCTCTAACATCAAGCCCGCCGCGTGCAGCTGGATGTCATCGCAAGGTTTGCTCGTAGAATTACTCTAAGGGTACTTCAACCCGACACCCGCAGAGTCGGCGATTCCCTTTAGCGTGCGGTTTTTTCCGTTTCGTGAGGTGGTTGCTGGTTTGCGGCAGGCAGATAGTTGATGGAACGAGAAGTCACGCAGCTTGGCCGCACGCTTCCTTCTCAGGCTCATTTCCGGCGGACTCCGCGTGAAGGATGCTGACACACTTCTGGAGGACACCTTATGAAAATCTCGACGATCCTCGATAAAGTCGACGAGAAGCAGTTATTCGTACCTGCGTTTCAGCGCGAGTACGTCTGGAAACGCGACGACGCGAAGCTGTTGATTGATTCGTTGATCAAGGAATACCCAACAGGAACCATGCTGACTTGGGAGACTGACCAGCCACCCGAAATTAAGGGGCCGCACAAGTACAACGCAAAACAAGGCGCAGTCCGGCTCCTCCTCGACGGCCAGCAGCGTGTCACAACCCTGTACATGCTGATCCGCGGTGAGTTGCCGCCTTACTACACCGCTGCCGAGATCATGGCCGACCCGCGTGGACTCTACGTGAACGTCGACACATTAGAACTGGCTTACTACATGAAGACAAGGATGGAAAAGAACCCACTCTGGCGGAACATCACTGATTTGTTTCGCGGTAAGGTAAGTGCGTTCGACCTCCAACCTGCCTTCTCTGCCAGCGGCAGAAACCTTACAATAGACGAACTGAAGCGCTATAACGAAAACATCAACGCAATTACACGCATCATTGAACGTGAATTTCCTGAACAGACGATCCCGATTAAAGCCAATATCCGGGAAGCCATCGATATTTTCTATAAGGTAAACGCCAGCGGTGTTGCGCTTACCGATGCCGAGTTGGCGCTAGCGCAGATTTGTGGGTATTGGCCTGAAGCGCGCGATATTTTCAAGGCCAAACTTGTTGAGCTGGAGAATGCAGGTTTCGGCTTCCGGCTGGATTTCTTGGTTTATGTGCTCCTCGGATGTGTGCATCACATCGGTTCAGATATGCGCAAACTCCATGCTCAGGAGACTAAGGCTGACCTTCAGTCAGCGTGGGAGCGGCTCGACAAACAGGTCCTAGACTACGTCGTAAATTTACTGCGTACACGTGCGTTTGTAGACCACTTCTATGAAATCAGCTCCCCTTACGCGCTGGTTCCGATAATCGTCTACTGCTTCGACAAAGCGGGCGAGCATCTGACGGAATTGGAAATTCGGAAGATGGTGAAGTGGTTCTACTATTCTCAGATTCGAGCACGATACGTCAGCCAGCTTCCACAAAAACTTGATCGCGATCTTCGCACGTTGACCGAATCGGCACAGCCATTTGACGATCTCCTCCAGGTGATCGCAGAAGAACGCCCGCTTGAGGTGCTGCCGCTTGAGTTCGCCGGACGGGCGATCCAACACCCCTTGTTCAGCATGGTTCGATGGTATTTGAAGAGCCGGGGCGCGGTATGCCTGACAACCGGCGTCAGTCTCCACAAGAACATGGGTAAGAAGTACCAGATCGAGTTAGATCACATCTTTCCCTTTTCCCTGTTGAAGGATGCAGGCTACGGAAAGGGTAATCGCGTCAAGTATTCCCTGGCTCAGGAATTCACCAACCGCGCACTGTTGACCCAGGTGGCGAACCGCAGCAAGGCCACTATGGAGGCAGCGCTTTACTTGACAGGCGTCTCCGAGAAGTTCCCCGAGGCACTTGATCTGCAGTGCATTCCTGCCGATCAGGCATTGTGGCAAATAGGCAACTACGAGAGATTTCTAGAGGCCCGTCGGTCGCTTCTTGCCTCGCACATCAATGTGTTTCTCACTGGCATTACTGTAATGGAAGAGGCTTTCGTGCCCGCGTCGATCGAGGATCTCATTGAGGAAGGTGAGAGCGATGAGTTGGAGTTCAAGTCGACCCTGCGCTGGGACATCAAAGAGGGGATAATCAGCAAGAAACTTGAGCAGGTCATCGTAAAGACAGTGGCTGCGTTTGCCAATGCTCAAGGCGGCAGTTTGCTAATCGGCGTTGATGATGATGGGAAAGCAGTCGGCTTGTCCCATGATTATGAATCGCTTCGCGAGGCGGGTCGCGACCCTTTCGAGTTGCATCTGCGCAACGTCCTCAACCAGCATCTCGGCACAGCTTTCGTTGCCAGCAAGGTTCAGATCCAGTTTCATGAGGTAAATGATGTCGACGTATGCCAAGTCGACATAACTGCTGCCAAGGAGCCGGTGATTGTCGCGATGAAGGACAAGAATGGTCAGTCGGTGGAGAAGTTCTACGCAAGAAGTGGAAACTCGTCTCAAGAAATCCCGATGAGCCAGCTGAGTTACTATCTCAAAGAGCGTTCTATCTGAATGAATTGGTTCAGTGAGGTGGTCGCGGAAAATGCCGCCTTGAGCATTGGCAAACGCAGCCTTCGATTCGGAGGCTCCCCTCCTCCTTGCCCTCGTTGACGCGTCGGCCGCCCGGCCGAGGAAGCCGACGATGTCTGGTCCTCCACGAAATGGTGTCGGGCCGGCATCCCTTCGCCGGCGGCGCCATTGAGGAGGTGCAGAGCCGCCTCCGACGCCAGCCCCTCGCTCCCGGACGGACGGAGGCATCCGCCGCGCCGACATCGGCGACGGATGTGGCCGCCTTCACGGCATCGATCCTGACGGTCCCCCGCTAGCGCCGGTCGGGGACCGCGCCCGTCTTCGCAGCGGCGGCTGTACGCGCTTTCGGATACAAAGAGGGAACTAACGAGTTCCGCGAGTTGATGGAGCTTTGGGACGATGTTTCTTAGCTGCCTCATGCACAGCGCGCCTGAATGCCGCAAGACGTGTGCGACGTTCTACTTGTGGCATTGATGAGGCTTTCTTTTCAATTGCCGACAAAAGTCTTTCTGCAGCCTGTTCTGTACTAATGGAATCCTTGACAGACATATCGCTTATTTTTGTTCTCAGACGATCATGCGCTCGACTGTAAATCCTTGAAAACGAGGTTTGAATCTCCACCGGCGCCCAGACTATTTGGGGATTACATACCTATTTTGACGAATCCGTGTGTCAATCAAACTTGGAATTGCAGAATGGCCAATCCTGGCGCTTCTAGAAGGCAGTCTGGACAACCGATGCTGAGTTCTGCGCTGATGCCTGCCGCATTTACGGCATGTGCAACTGGTTTCGCCGAAACGGGTTGGTTTTTCATCGTGATTTACCTCGCTTGGTTTGGTGATCGGCGGGTGGAGTGTCCTTTCCACCCGCCACCCTAAATTCTCTCACGGCACCAGACTTGATGCAAACCTGAAGAGATCATGAAAAAGACAATCCGCCCGACAATCTTCAAGTGGCGACAAACCGAGCCCGGGCAGATTCTTTGCGCTGTGCGCTGGTACCTGCGGTACTCGCTCTCTTTCCGCGATGTCGAAGAGTTGCTCAGCGATCGCGGCCTGAAGGCGGACCACACGACAATCTGGCGCTGGGTCCAGCGCTACAGTCCCGAACTGGAGGAGCGACTGCGCCGTCATATCAAACCAAAGCAACATGTCCTGGCGCGTCGATGAGACCTACGTTCGTTTCAAGTGTCGTTGGTGCTACCTCGACCGAGCCATCGATTCCACCGGCGCCACGATCGACTTCATACTCTCGGGCTTGTGTGGTTCCGCTGCGGCCCAACGCCTGCGCCGTAAGGCGCTGATTTGTCGTGTTAGCTAGAATTGATTTCGCACCGAAAAAGAGTGAATGTCGGTTAACTTGACAGTGCCTCGGCTGTTCAAATCTAGGATGGCATGAGCGGGAACTATGGAAGCTGCCGCTGCATTGGGAATCCTGTTTCGAGGGGTGTCCCTAGCAGCCTGTCGGACTAACACCAAAGCGAAAAATCTAAGTCATTCATATGACTATGTTTACTGTTTTGAGCTGAAAAGGACCGTCGTTGAAAACAAGGACTTACGCCGAAAGTCCGACAGGCTGCTAGTACCTGTGAATCCGTGAATGGCTCTGAGAGAGGATTCTGAAGCCGGGATAAGGTGCAACCTATGAAGGAAAAGGAGGCTGCCGATCGGATCATTGCCCACGTCTACGAGCATGTAGGCGAATTCAGTGCAAGACTGATAGCTCCAGTGTCCCCGAAACAATTCGCTGCGGCAGGACTCATGCGGTGCTGCAGGTTGCTGAATGGAATGTTTGTACTCTACGGGGCCAGAATGCCAGAGCTGGCAGGCATCCTCGCTCGGCAGCTCTGGGAAGCCTGGGTAGTTTCGCTCTACGTTCTCTTGGCTAAAGACGAAGCTATGAAAGTCATCGATGGTGACGACTTCTACTGGAAAAGCCGCATCGTCGATTATCTCGGGGTGGAAGATGACTATTATCATCTGGAGTCGGCTAAGAGGTCCGAGAAACTGAACTACAAGAAAGTGAGCGACCGCGTGCTTGAGCTACTCCGCGGACGAGAATTGGTCGATTGTCCAGGAGCCACTATTTATGATGTGGTCTACGGCTGGGAGTCGGTCTTCTCGACCCATGCGAACAGGACAACGATCGGCGGACATCTGGTTAAGAAAGGCGATGGCTGCTTGGCAGTCTCTGTGGACTCAAGGCTGCCGCTGCCCAACGTAGCAACGCCGGTGTTTCTCACATGTCATCTGGCTAAGTATGTCTTCAAGGAGTTCGGCCTGGATGGCGATGCGATAGCTCCTTTCGTCGCTGATCTCGGTGCTCAGTCCGCGGATGACGCTGACATACGATTCTGAAGCTGGGGAAAGCCCCTTTCACGGTGAAAACCGGGAGAGTTCGCTGACGACCAAACGGTCGCCGCGCTGGAGGACGTTCATCGGTTGTGTTGCAACTTTGGCCGACGGCGACTGGTAACCTGAAGCGATCATGAAAAAGACAATCCGGCCAGCGATCTTCAAGTGGCGACAAACCGAGTCCGAGCTGATTCTTTGCGCCGTGCGCTGGTACCTCCGGTACTCGCTCTCGTTCCGTGATGTCGAAGAGCGGCTCGGCGAGCGCGGCCTGAAGGAAGATCACACGACAATCTGACGCTGGGTCCAGCGCTATGGTCCTGAACTCGAGGAGCGGCTGCGCCGTCATCTCAAACCAACCAACAGGTCCTGGCGCGTCGATGAGACCTATGTTCGTGTCAAAGGTCGTTGGTGCTACCTCTACCGAGCCATCGATTCCACCGGCGCCACGATCGACTTCGTGCTCTCGGGGTTGCGTGATGCCGCTGCGGCCAAACGCCTGTTCCGAAAGGCGCTGACGGATCCGTCGCATCGACAGCTCTGGGTTATCAATACGGACCAGGCACGCCTCTATGGCGCGGCGATTTCAGGAGTGAAGCAGGAAGGAATCCTGCGACACCGTTGCCGTCACCGGCCGATCCAATACTTGAACAACATCCTGGAGCAGGATCATCGAGCGATCAAACGACGCGTGAAGGCCAAGCAGGGCTTTCGTGAATTCCACGCGGCACGGCGAACGATCCAAGGATATGAGGCAATTCACATGAAGCTGTCCCGAACTTAGTTGAAACTTTCGATGGCAAACCGTATACGGCTTGGTCGGTTGCAATAACTTCTTCGTCTCATGCGAACGGGTGTTTCGCCCCAAGCGCGAAGGTCGCCTCGCCCATTGGGAGCTGAGGTGTGCCGAAACGGTATTGGATTCGCGGGCTCGGCGACCCCGAGCCGGATCGACCCTGGATTAACAGGAGACGCCCGTTGGAGATGGTTCCCCCCAAGACCGAGGTATTCCTAAACAAGCCATCGTCTTGCAGCCGGTCTTAAATAGTCATATAACTAGTCAGAACAGCGAATGCGGGAGGGACACATGAGCAAGGCGTGGCAGGTTCAGGAGGCGAAGGCCCGATTTAGCGAGTTTCTTGAGGCGAGCGTCAGGGAAGGGCCGCAGATCGTGACGAAGCGAGGCGTGGAGGCGGCGGTGCTGTTGCCGATCGAGCAGTGGCGGAAGTTGCGGGCGCTGGCGAAGCCCGATCTGAAGGAATGGCTGCTCGCACCGGAAGCCCGGACGGAGACGCTCACACAGCCGCAGACGGGCCGCAGCCATCGCCCGCCATTGGATTTCGAGTAGGCCGGTGTACCTCATAGATACCAACGTTGTTTCGGAACTTCGGCGTCCCAGACCACACAAGGCGGTGTTGAATTGGATCGAAGCGGTTCCCGCCGACCAACTGTTCCTGTCCGCCGTCACGGCTGGAGAAATTCAGGCCGGCATCGAAAGGACGCGCGAGCAGGACACGGCGAAAGCGGCGGAACTGGAATCCTGGCTCGGCCGTGTCATCGATGGCTACGGTATCCTGCCGATGGACGTGGCGGTTTTTCGGGAATGGGCACGCCTCAAGCACCGGCAGTCGGATTCGCTGTTCGAGGATGCGATGATCGCCGCCACGGCTCGCGTTCATCGGCTGACGGTGGTGACGAGGAATGTCCGCGATTTCCATAAATTCGAGGTGGAATTGTTTGACCCGTTCAAGGGCAAGTGACCGCGACCGCACAGGAGAGATCTGAGC
>CBDHGK010000012.1:0-19758 GCA_965263045.1 Terriglobia bacterium | reverse complement strand
TCTTCCGGAGAGAGAGAAGCTCCTCGCGTTCGCGCGCAAGGGCGATGTGGGTCTTGCCACCACCCGTGGGTACGGTCAGGGTGAAGCTCCTCGCGTTCGCGCGCAAGGGCGATGTCGTCGTGGTGTGGAAACTCGACCGCCTTGGGCGCTCCCTCCGCGATCTGATTGATGTGGTGAACTCGCTCCAGGACCGCGGGGTCGGATTACGGTCTCTCCAGGAAGCCATCGACACGACAACACCCGCCGGCAAGCTCACGTTTCACATCTTGGCCGCACTCGCCGAGTTCGAGCGCGACATGATCCGTGAGCGCACCCGTGCCGGCCTCGCCGCCGCCCAAAAGCGGGGCGTGGCCATCGGACGGCCACAAGCACTCACACCTGAGTAGATCCTCATGGCCAAGGCGATGACGGCCACCCCAGCCATCTAAATACGTCAGGTGGCGGAGCAGTTTGCTGTGCACCGCTCGACGCTCTATCGCCACCTCAACGCTCGTCAGAAACGCTCCGCTTAGCGTGCAACATCGCACCAATCTGCCTGATACCCTTCAACCGCTAGCCCGCATTTCTCATGAATGGTGCCCAAGACTGCATTTAGGAGAAGGAAAAGGCGTCGGAAGCTGGTTGGCGGGAGCAAAGATGCCGACTGAGCTGAGAAAGTGGGCCTGGATGACGGGTGTTGCAGGGAATGGTGAGGTGAAATCGGATTACAGAGACAGCTATCCCGACCAAAGACGGGAAGGTTGGGATGTCTGAGAAGAAGTGATTAACAGCGCAGAGGGATTTGTTGAAGGTTCGCGTAAATCTGAGCGAACACCGTAGCGTAGGGGTAGCCTCCAGCCATCCGAATCCAGACTCGACGCACCGTGACATGGATCTGGGCTGCGATCTTGAGCAGCTTCAGGCGAATCGTGGTGCACTGCGCCCGCGCGAATTCGGTACCCTGCAAGCCGAGCCGTCGCAAGGCCTGCATCAGCATGTACGCCACCGATGAAAGGTAGAGTCGGAGTTGATTGGCGCGCATGGTGGCCGTGCTGGTCCGATCGGCGAACAATCCGAGTTGTTGCTCTTTGATCCGGTTTTCCATGTCTCCCCGTGCACAGTAGGTCTGTTCATAGATGTGCCTTGGGGATGTTCGTCCTTTCGGTAACGAGGTAACGATAAACCGGGGATTGGCGCCCTTGGCCAGATGTTCGGCCTTACCAATGATGCGTCGCTCACGAGTCCAGCTGTCTCGGGTCTGATACAGAAACGTCTTAAAGACGCGCGCCGGCTTTCCGGTCCTGTCGAACCGCTTTTGTGCCGTCGCCATCGGAGTTTCAATCGCGGCTAGCAGCCGATTGTTCTTCGCCAGTCCGATCACGTAATCGACACGGTGTTGGGCCTCGCACCAGGTCAGGATCTCATCGCGGCAGAAACCCGAGTCCCCCCGAATCACGATCTGGACTCTGGGCCACTTCTGCCGAATCTGTCCCACGATCCGTTCCAGTTCCTCTACCGATCCGTCCGCACCATCGATGTCGGAGCGTCGTAGCCGGGAACACAACACGAACTCCCCACAGAAAATATAAAGCGGCAGATAACAATGGTGCCTGTAGTAGCCGTGAAAGAAGCGACCCTCCTGATTCCCGTGTATCAGATCGTCGGTCGCATCCAGATCCAGAATGATCTGCCGCGGTGCCCGCCGATGGGCCTGGAGGAACACGTCCACCATCAGCCGATCTATCGCCGCTTCGTCCCGGCCGATCTTCTTGGTCGGGTGCTTTGCCGCACCCTCGGTCGACAGTTCCAGTCGGTTCAACGTGCTCTTGCCCGCCAGGGCCTTACCTCGATCTCGAGCTTGTTTCCGTGTCCGGCCCTTCGGATCGGTCTCACCCACCATCACCGCCAGCACCGGATCCGATCGGAGTTGATCGTGGTCGTTCAGATCTTCATAGCCCAAACACAATCCGTACACCCGTTGCGACACCAGTTGTTCGATCCCGTGTTCCACAAATCGCGGGTCCCGATAATCCCGGAAACATTCGGCAAACTGTTTCAGGATCCCGGTCCGTTTTTCCGTTTCTCGTAGCAGCAAACCGCCCGCGTCCGTGCTGATGTCTCCCCCGTCGAATTGCCCCCGGACTTCCCGTGTACCTAATGCGTGATATTGAATCGTTTCTGTTTTACACTCTGTCATGACAAAGGCCGCCTCCGTCTTGGCTTGAAATTTTCTATTCAAAACCTTCTATGCCAGACAGGGCGGCCTTTTTCGGTCCTTTCCCTTCTTACTCGTTTCGATTTATTTCAAATCTCTTGTGAAATGCGGGCTAGTACAAGACGAAGTAGAGAATCCGGATTTAATTATCCACAGTTTCCTTCGGCAACCCGTCGGCGAGTTCCGGGGACCTCTATTCCACGATAGGGATTTCCAGCTTCCTGAAGAAATTGATGATCGCGGCCGTATTTCCAGTCCCTTGATTGAGGCGCACCCGAAGGTGCGGTTCTGGCGCCGGCAATCCGCCCTTCGGTGTCTGCTTGAGCTTCCTGAACATTGCGGCCAGATAATACATGCCGCGGTATCTTTCGCTAACCGCGTAAAGCCGCGCGGTTGCTTGCGGCCCTCCTTGGTTTTTGACTGCGACGAATCCCACAGGGAAGCGGGTCGCCAGCCGACCTCCCGCCTCGACATACCCAACGTAAGTCGTGTCGGGGCCGTTGACCTTGCGCCAGACCCGGTATAGATCTGGTGGGAGCTCGTTTTCGAGCTTATTATCAGTCTGCTGAATCAGTATCAATCTGTGCGTCAGGTTCAGGATCTCCTGGTCCCTGCAGAAACGCTCGAAGCCGACGCTGTAGTCTCCGATGGCAATCATGCAGGCGTCGGCAAAGAACGAGGAGGCGGCCCAACGCCGGAACAGGTTCATCCAGCCTCTATTGAAGTGATGTTCGCGCTGATGCTTCTTGTCCAGTTCAAGCTGAACGAAGACGTTTTCCATGAAATTGAGCTGGCGGATGCAGAGCCAGAAGATCTTTTGTAGGTCAGCCCCCGAAGATCCGCCAAGGGCGACTTCGGGGTAGATCTCTCTGGTGTAGTCCGAGATCGCAGAATCCTTGAACTCGCTTTCCAGTGCGTTGAGCTCTTCCAGAAGGCCGACGCGTTCACTCTCCAGTGAACCGCGCGGCCGTAGCGGGGCCTCAAGTTCTTCGGCCCACTCGTACAACTTCTCCGGGTTGCCGACGAACCTCAATGGATTGACGCGTTCGCAGAGCGTGCTGGCAATTTTGTGGCCCAGCGAACGGTACGCTTCAAACTGCGCTTCGCTGAAGAACTGGTCTCCCGTGCTCTCGTGCGGAAATGCCGGATTCTCTGCCGCGTAGGTCTTGACATACTGATTCTCGTTTCCCAGAAGCGACGACTTGATGTAGAGCAGGTAGCCGGTCTTCTTGTCCGGATACCGAATCCGGCCGACTGCCCACCCTTTCAGGCTCTGCCCGTTCGCGCCCTTCCGAAGATCCGCGACGTCGATATCTATATCGATGCCCCAGTCGATTCGTGCGAATCGGATCACCCGCGCCAGGGAAGGAAACTTGCGGTCCGGATCCGCTTCGGCGTCACAGGCGATGATGAGCTTGCACTGGCGCCGCAGCAGTTCGTAAACGCCCAGGTTTTCAAGGTGCCCACCATCGGTTAGGTTGACGTATTTCTTCCCGTCAACCTTGCCCATCATTTCTCTGAACAGGTAACAGATGCCGGGCCGTTTGCGTGGCGGTCGCTGGTGGGTTCTTCGATTCGGTGAACGCTTGGGACATTTATCCGGATGCAGCAACCAGTAACCCAACCGGATGTTCAGCATCGTCATCAGAAAAGTCAGAAAAGGAACCGTGAGCATCCCCATGTTGGGGGCGGCGGCCGCTGCCGATACCGACATCGCAGTTCCCAAGGTCAGATTGCTGTCGGTCCATTCCAGGTCGGCTGTTTTCGCGTAGTGATCTCCGGTGCTGTCGGTATATCCGCAGAAGCGTTTCGAAAGAACGAACCCCCTGGAGTTGCGGCCGTGAAGCGTGAGGTCGGGGGAACCCTGGAGGTTCATCGTTGTATTGATGATGTGGTAGGGCCCACGGGATTCCAGTTCCGAGAGCTTTTGCTCGCTGTTGTCTTCCGTTTTAGACGAACGCGGATTCCACTTTCTCAGGTAGGCCTTGGTCAGCCGATCGCGATAGAAGGGCAACATCGAAGTCAGGTTGGCGTTGTACCATAGCAGGTTCCACGCGAAAACCAGGCCTCCAAGAACCACAATTACACCCAGACTCTGAAACGCGAAAGGGCTAGTCATGACCTCGATCAAGTAACTCACGAGGTAGGAATGCAGAAAGAGCAGCACCAATGGTGCAAGAAGTCCAATTGCCGCAAGTGCAATCTTACCGGTTAGTTTGGACGCCTTCCCTGCCGCTTTTTCCGCGAAAAGCACCGGGAGGATCCCGCCGATGACGCCGGCCGCCGCACCCAGGTCAGTCAAGTTGTAGCCTTCTTTCAGGATGATGACGACCGCCGTGGCTGCCGGAATTGTCTCGACGCCGAGAACGAACATCGGGATGAGCGAGACCCAGACCCATATTCGACGCAGTCGCTCGCGTCCGCGTTGAGTCGAACTCGCTGCTCCCAGAGAGCCCAGCGCGAACAGAACGACGACACCGAAGGAGTAGGGAGTGATGATGTAGAGGTCGAGCGGCGATGCGGCTTGCTCTATCGAATTGCCCCAGACCAGGGAGAAAAAGATTGCGGAAAATACCACAAACGGCAGGCCGACCCAAAGATTCGTGAGGAAGCCCCGCAACAGGAGCGCCGGCATCTGGATAACGCCGCTGAATCCGTGTGGCGCGAGGAAATTGGAGAAGTCCCGCAGGTGGCGAAGCGGGGGCGGCTCCTCTTCGCCAGCATCGTGGTAGAAGGGAAACTCATTATTCCATTCGGTCGATGCTGCGTTCTGGCCCGTACCGTTCAGAAGGGAGCTGAGACAAGTCCCGATATAACCGCCGCCGGAAACCGTGGAGAGATAGTCCACGTTCTTCAGGATCCCGTTCTTCGCCAATGCCTGGATGACGCCCAAGTTGAAGGTCGCGGACCGGATGCCCCCGCCCGACAACGCTAGTCCGGTCAGGTTCTCGACAGCGCGCCCTTCAGCGCTGGGACTGCCGGTCCCCGCCGTTTCATCGGACTTGGGCAGCTGACCGTCACGCCGTGCTGCGATCTCTTTCAGTTCGTCGTTGTATACGTCCTTGAAAGTGTAGGAAGTCATGTCCGTCCACTCGATCGAGGCAGGCAGAACGTGCTCGTGCAATCTTCTCCCGAAAGGGCGGCGGCTGGCGGGTCATGAACTCGCTGGGAGCGGACATCGCGCTCGACGCCCTCGAAGAGGCCCTCTGGTCGCGACCAGACACGGACGGTCTGGTTCATCACACCGACCGCGGCGTGCACCGCAGGTTGAAGGGGTTGTCGCAACGCTACTTTCCAATTAAACATAGGTAGTCGTCAAGGGCTTAGGCCGGTGTCTTCCAGCCGAGAATATTGGCGGGGGCGACTGTTGAACGCAGAGGCGACAGCCTTGATCTCGTCGAGGCCGGCCTCAACTAACACTGTCTCCGGAAAACCCGGGGCGATTCACTTCACCTTTTCATCTCGCAATTGAGACTTCTTTGTCGATCTCGATCGAACTAACGATTGGTGAGTGGCTCAATCGAACCACGTGCTTTGCACGTATCTGACCGGCAACGGCGTTGATTAATGCGATCACTCGCTTGACCCGCAACTCCTTGACCCGTTGAAGCTCCTTGACCGACGATGGATTACACCCAACCACAATCACATCTACGATCTTTTCTGGGTCAGTAAGAAGATCATGGAGCGGAGCTTCAATTTTTTGGTTCATGAATGTCACACGAGGATGGCATCAAGTTGCTCAATAGCGCCTGTGGCATTGAGGAGTCCCCTACCGTAAACCTCGTCGGGTTCCCCCATACCAAGTGGGTCTGCCGTACCGAGTAGGACCATCTTGAGTTGTTCGTTGCTCAGTTCCTTTCGGTAGGACTTGAGCAGGGCGGCAACCCCCGCGACGTGTGGGCATGCTTGGCTTGTACCCGACAACTCGCGATACCTGTTGTCCCGATAAGTGGAGAGAATGCCGACGCCTGGAGCCACTAGGTCCACGCCTTTGCCAGTATTGCTGAACGGGGCGATTGTATCCAGTTTGTCAGTAGCGCCGATACCGAGCACGGAATCGTATTGCGCCGGATACCCCACCGTTAGGCTCCTGCCCCCTGGTCTCTTCTTGTCTTCACGGTCATTACCGGTCGCTGCTACCAACAATAGCCCACGTTGCCATAGCGTCATGCATGCTTGCTGCAATGCTTGGCTTGGCGAATCGGATCGAAACCGGAAACTCATCGATACGATGTCCATTTTGTTGCGCAAGCACCACTCAAGTCCGCTAAGGATTGCACTCAGTAATCCGTCGCCGTTATAGTTGAGCACCTTAACCGGAAAGATACTTGCCTCAGGAGCCACGCCATAAATCAATTCGTTGGGACTTCTTCTTCCACTTGGAAGGTTCGCAGCGATGATCCCAGCGCAGTGTGTGCCGTGTCCGTTGTCGTCGTGATCGGAAGTAACATTTTCGACGCACGAGACGCCCCTCTTTACGTTGGCTTGCAGGTTTCGATGGCCGCTATCGATCCCCGTGTCAAGGACTGCCACTCTCACGCCCTTGCCTTTGGTCTTGGGCCAGACTATGTCGGCGTCAATTTTCTTGATACCCCACGGATACGGAAACTCTTCCACAGCGGCCCTTACGTCTGTGGGTCGTACACATGCGAAGGCATGAAGGTCCTCCTCAATACGGCAAACCTTCGATTTCTTGACCTTTTGGTGTTGACTCGGTGTGAGGGCAACACTTATAACCCGGATTTCCTCGTTGATGACCCCCGCATCTCGCGAAACGCCCCGCCTATTAGCGTTCGAACTGATGAGGCTGGTTGCACGAGGCTCAGTTTCTAGAAGCTTAGCCGCTTTTTTCATAGCAGCATCACTAGCGCAGGTCATCAAGTAGCGAGTTTTCACAGTCTGATTAGCCATGTTACGTTCGTGCAAGGCGCTTCGGTTCCCTATCCTAACCGATCTGATTCATTCGACGAGTGATTTCGATAACGTAAAAGGACTCCTCACTATTTTGCAAGCGGTGTTTTGGTGTCCTCTTCGACTCCCTTCGGACTTGAGCATAAAGTGACGAGATGGCTCGTGGACGCTGCGTCGCGCTGGCGGCTCGTATACTGGGCCATCCTGACGCGCAACCTGAGTCATTTCACCACACTCACCATTCCGGCTATCGATCCCTTCAAGACACTCCCATGACCGCCTAGTGCTGGGGGCACTGCACTAACGCATGCTTTCTCTGTCCCGTCAAATCGCCACTCTTCGCGAGCGGTCCTTAGCCTGCGGATAACAGTCCATCTTTACTGCCACATTGCCTGTCCAAGACTCGTCCCTGCCATCACATTCTGCTGTGGGTGGCTATCTTGCCCGACGAAAATGAGGTGAGAGCACCTTTCCGTTCCGATAAACGTTTATCAGAAATATGGATAGACGTGTTGACGTGGATATATATATATGTTTACCCTTTTATCGGTAACGCTACCGTAACGGAGAACCCCTTGGCAATCGTCGCAGTGACCGGCAGAAAAGGAGGTATCGGGAAGAGCACTATCACCGCGAATCTTGCGGGGGAGTTGGTAGCGCTTGGCCGCAGAGTGGCTGTACTTGATACAGATCCCCAGCAATCTCTTGTGAAATGGGCGGGCATTGGCGAAGGCATCCTGGCCGATGTCATTGAAGCCATTGAAACCGATCACCCCCAACAATTCAGGAAAGTGGTGGATCGGGCCGCTAAGGTGGCCGATTGCATTCTCATTGATACGCCTCCGGGCTTCGCAGACCCTGCCCTTCTGGCGGCTCTACTGGCCGATGTGGTATTGCTCCCTGCTGGACCATCTCCACTCGATGTCATGGCCGCAGGCGAGGCCCTAGAAAGCGCAAGAGAGGCCCGAGCGCAGCGGGGCGGGAAAAAACCCTTAATCCGCTTCATTCCCTGCAAAACTCAGAGTGTTACCACTCTGAGTCGCGACCTGGCAGGAAGCCTGGCAAAGCTAGGTGAAAAAGTCCTGCCAGCAATCGGCCTCCGCGTTGCGATAGCAGAGAGCGCCCTAGCTGGCCTCACCGTCCGAGAGTACGCTCGTAATTCGGCAGCGGCAGCGGAATTTCGCGCACTGGCAGTTGAGTTGGAGAAAATCCTATGAGTACAAAACCTAGGCTCACAAATCTAAATAAACGTCTTTCGGAAAAGCTTAAAAACGTAAATACTGAGGCTGCACTTGAGGTAAATCCGGCCCACGGGGAAAAAGGCGATTTCGTGAAAGTAACCGTCACCATGCCCCCAAAAGTGTACGCGATGATAATGGGCGAGGCCACCCGGCGAAAAATGACGAAAGAGAGAAACCCTAATCTCTCCGCGATCATTAGGGAGGCGACGGTCGCTTATTTGGATGAGAAATGAGTTTTCTCTCAAAGAAGTGAAAAAAGTGAGAGATCTCCTGTATACCGGACAGCCATACAGCGACAACGAATGGGGTACAAGTGGAAACCCTCGCTAACGACAGAGTTCTCAGTCAAGGAATGAGTGCCGAAAGCCTCGCGGCAGGGGACAGCCCCAATTATGCGGTGCTTGATGTGTCGATCGGCCGAGACTGGCCGATCACTGCGATCAACAATTCCCACTGCCGGCCGCGATCGAGTCTGCGACTGCAGCGGACAAGCAGGAACCACAACGCGACCCGCACCGGAGTCGCGGGCCGAATAGGGGCTGGCGCGGTAGATATCAGAGCCGACCCCTTCCACTGTGTTTGCTCCTAGAGCTTAACCCTGCCTGAGGACCACGGTGGCCGATGGCGCATGAAATAACAAACGAGGATGGTTTTGGGCAATTCTGACGGTGTTTCTTTTCCATCCAACCTTGATGCTCTATGCGCTCAGTTATTGGTCGACTTCCTCACTGAAGAGGCGTCCAAAGCGATTGACCCGGGAAAATACCGCGCAGCGATGCATGGCGCCGTAAAGAAGCGGCCGTGGTGAGAGGATGGAACTAGTCCATGCAACCTAAACGAAGCAAGCTGTTTCCCATTGGAAACACTTTCAGCAATGTCGGCGATGGGCGATTGAAAGAAGTCTTCCTGTCCTCACCACAGACGCTCCACCACTTCACCCGCTTCGATCAGGTGGACCAGCTTGTCGGGGCCAGTGAAGCGGACCCGGACCTAGGCTTCATGGTACGGTTACTAGCGTTGTGCAGCCTGCCCCGCACCAATCCAGGCAACCGTAAAGAATACAAACGCGTCAACGGTCCGTACACGCTCT
The DNA here is from genome assembly GCA_965263045.1 of Terriglobia bacterium. Classification (GTDB taxonomy): domain Bacteria; phylum Acidobacteriota; class Terriglobia; order 20CM-2-55-15; family 20CM-2-55-15. Next base: position 10,319 of record CBDHGK010000012.1, on the reverse strand, counting down.
ATATGATTGCAGGCGGCGGAAACAAGCTACCCTTTGGCAATCTACCGCGCCTGTTGCTCGCCTGGATATGCACCGAAGCCGTGCGCACCCAAAGCCGGGAACTCGTGTTAGGTCGCTCACTGTCCGAGTTCATGCGACGGCTGAACACTCTGAGCAGTGATAGCGGCGGGGTGACGGGTGTCCGCACCCGGGTCCGCACCCAGATGGATCGACTCTTTCACGCTCAAATTTCACTCGTTTACGAGGACGAGCGCGGCAAAGAGAGTTCCAGTTCCCTTGTAGCGGATCGCGTCGCGCTCTGGTGGGACCCGAAGCACCCCGACGTGCCGACGCTGTGGGAAAGCAAGATTGAGCTGAGCGAGAAGTTCTTCAACGAGATCATCCGCCATCCGGTGCCGCTAGACATGAACATCCTGAAGGCGTTGAAGCGAAGCACTTTGGGCCTCGATCTCTACCTGTGGCTCAACTACCGCAACTTCACGCTAAAACGCCCACTACGGCTTTCCTGGAAGCAGATATATAGCCAGTTCGGGGTGGACCCAACTAAGATGAACGAGAAGTACACGGTTCGGAACTTTCGCACAAAGTGTCTGCGCGAACTGAGAAAGATCCATGCTGCCTGGCCGGAGCTGAATTACAAGACGGCGCGGGGAGTGCTGATCTTCTCACCCTCGAAACCCTCCATCACCCCCACACAAGTCGAACTCGCGGAATAGTTGGCAAATTCGATTTACTGGTTGGTCCAGTTCCTTCTTCAAGAGCCGGAACAAGCTTTCCACAAGGGGGGGGTGATCTGTGGGTGTTTTCCTCGCATAAACAGAATCATTACAAAGCGAGAGTTTCCGCATAAACGGGATCATTACGGACTAAATCACCCGCATAAACAGAATCACTCCTTATACATGTATTAAGAACAAATAATAAGAAAGACATGTATAAGGCACTGCGGACCAATGGAAAACAAAAGCCGTGGAAATCGGAAACCGCATCCAGACAGCCCGGGAAATGACCGTAAACGGCCACTCTCGGCGTCCATGCAGTATTGCTATGGGCTAGTGGGCCAGTTCCAATTGAGTTGGAGTCCCGCTCCGAAGAGATTCAATCCATTCTCCAGACGTCCCCACTCCGTACGGGCTCGCAAATTCGCAGACAATCTATAAGTCAGGCCCAAACCATAGGTCAGGCTGTTTTCTTCTACTCGGTCGGCACCCCGTGGCAACACTGTCGGCCCAAGGTTGAACGAACTGATGCCGGGAGGGATGCCGATCAAACTTCCAGATACTTCCGGAGTCGTACCGAAAAAAGGGACACCGCTGGAGGCCCCCCCGATGCCTCCAGACAAATCCGTGCTGTCGATCCGACTGTGCGTACCTGAGAGAAAACCGCCCAGTCTGCCAAAGGCTTCCCAGCGACCGCCGAGCGGATACCGGATCACCGCTGCCAGCACGACACCCGAGGTGTTCTGAGTGAGATCGCTCTGTATGGACGTATCGCTCGGGATCAGGCCAGAAGCAGGAAAGTCCGGGAATGTCGTGCTGGCCGTGATGCGAGTCTGCATGCGTATTCCGCTGATCGTGATCACCAGTTCCGGGATCATGATCAGTGATTCCGGGCATCGTGATCACCCGCCGTAGCGAAGTGAGGGTTAGGATCTCAGTTTAGACCTCCCGAAGTCCACGATTCTTGTTTTGAATGCTTCCATAATCTTGATATTCATCGCCGGGCCTGTGTGTAAATGTGGGAAAGCCGCAGGCTTTTCCAGGGCTGTGGGAATCCACGTTTTTTGTGGATTTCCATAGCCCATCATTTTCCACAGGCCACTGGTTTGTTTTTTAGGTTCTTTCTCATTCTTCGTCCCGTCCTTACTGAATTCCTGAAAATCCTTCGCGCCAGGGTCGCGTATCCGCGACGATCGGACGCCAGTCCGAGTTGGACTACCTCGTCGCCAGGTGGGGTTCATGCCGGCTCCTTGGAAGAGGGTTTCGGGGCAGCCTTGGTTTGTCTCATGGATCGTCCCTTCAGTTCGATGCGATGCGCGTTGTGGAGGAGGCGATCAAGATGGCGGAGCGTTCGCTCCGTTCCTCGACGACTTCGATCAAGTCCCGGCGTTCGGCATCGCGTAGCGGGGCCAGGAGCCAGTCGTCGATGGCCAGCAGATCGGTCTTGGCCAGCCGTGCCAGAACACGAGCGTAGGAGCCGTCGCCACGGCCGACCGCCAATTGGTGCAAGAGCCGGGGCATTCGGACGTAGGCGGCATTGAAACCGCGCCGGCAGGCTCGTTCGACGAAAGCCGAAGCCAGAAAACTTTTCCCGATGCCGGTCGGACCGGAAATGATCAGATTGTGCCGGTCCCGGATCCACCCGCAGGAGCCCAGAGCGAGGACTTGGGAACGGTCCAGACTGCGACGATGTTTGAAGTCGACGTTTTCCAGCGATGCAGAGCTGTTGCGCAGCTTGGCCACGCGCAGACGCCGGGTGAGCTTACGGTGCTCCCGGGCCGTCCATTCTTCATCCACTAGTCCCTGAATAAGCGCGATTGAGGAAGTATCGATAGTGAAAAAGTAGCGGAAGTACCCGAAATGTCCCCGTCCCGTGCGAAAAGGAATTTGCAGAATCCTGACGGAAAAGGAGGCATTTCGGGTGAACGATTATACGCGCAAGAACATGAGGAATCGCAAGCGGCGAATCGAGCGTCGGCTTGGAGAGCGGCATTGGAGGGAACAGTCGGCGCCGATGTTGTCGGCGAGTAACATGCACTATGAGATGGGCAAGCGGACGCGGGGGACGGCGGTGGGCGGCATCGGGGCGATGCATCGGGTGGCGCGGCGGACGGGTCTGATCGAGGCCATCGACGCGCGGGTGGATGTGCTGAAGCGGCATCTGCCGTATCACGAGTCGGATCACGTGTTGAACATCGCCTACAACGCGTTGACGGGAGGGACGTGTCTGGAAGACATCGAGTTGCGGCGCAACGACGAAGCATACCTGGATGCGCTGGGGGCGCAGCGGATACCGGACCCGACCACGGCGGGCGACTTTTGCCGGCGATTCGAGCCCGGCGACGTGGAGAACCTGATGGAGGCGGCGAATGAAGTGCGGCTGAATGTGTGGCGGCAGCAACCGGCCGGTTTTTTCGACGAGGCGGTGTTGGACGCGGATGGGACCCTGGCGCCGACCAGCGGGGAATGCAAGGAAGGGATGGATATCGCCTACGACGGGACATGGGGCTATCACCCGTTGTTGATTTCACTGGCGAACACCGCCGAGCCGTTATACCTGGTGAACCGGAGCGGCAACCGGCCCTCGCATGAAGGCGCGGCCCCGCGGTTCGATCAGGCGATCGGGTGGTGCCAGCGCGCCGGGTTCCATCGGATCCTGCTGCGCGGGGACACCGACTTCAGCCAGACCCGGCATCTGGATGGATGGGACGGCCAGGGCGTGGACTTCATCTTCGGTATCGACGCGAGGGCGAACCTGGTGGCGCGGGCCGATGCGCTGGAGCCGGACTGCTGGGCAGTTCTGGAGCGTGAGGCCAGATACGAGGTGGCCACCCAGCCCCGCCAGCGTCCCGACAAGGTCAAGGAACGGATCGTTCGGGAACGCGGTTTCAAGAACATTTGGTTGCGGGGCGAAGACGTGGCCGAGTTCGCCTACCGGCCCGGCGCCTGTAAGCGGGACTACCGCGTCGTGGTGGTGCGGAAGAATCTGTCGGAGGCCAAAGGGGAGTGGGTGTTGTTCGACAAGATCCGGTACTTCTTCTACATCACGAACCGTGCCGATCCCGCCGACCGGATCGTGAAGCGCGCGAATCAACGGTGCAATCAGGAGAATCTCATCGAGCAACTCAAGAACGGCGTCCGGGCCTTGAAAATGCCGGTGGGCGACCGGACCGGCAACTGGGCCTACATGGTGATGGCGTCGCTGGCCTGGACCCTGAAGGCGTGGTTTGCGCTGCTGCTTCCCGAAACCGGACGCTGGGCCCAGAAGTATCGGGCCGAGAAGCAGACCGTTCTACGCATGGAGTTCAAGACGTTCCTGAACGCCTTCATCCTCCTGCCGTGCCAACTCGTGCGTACCGGCCGGCGCATCGTCTTCCGGCTCATGGCCTGGAACCCGTGGTTGTCCGTCTTGTTCCGTGCCGTGGATGTGTTGCGTCGTCCCCTGCGATGCTGACCCGATCATGGATCTGAGCCCGGGCGGTCGAGGTCCCGGTTGCTGTCAACCCTTCAAACAGACACGGCGAGGCCCCCACTGAAACAGACGCAACACGAACCGGAGGCCGGGACAAAACGATCCCGGAACGGAAGGTTATGCCTCCAACTTTATGGCTGGGAACCGGCCGTTCGCCATCTGGTTATGCGCTTGTTTTGGGACTAGTGGTCCCCGTCAAACAGAGTGCACTTTAACCAGCTTCTTTCGAGCGCGTCGGACTTTCTCAAGAATATCGGAAGCCTGCGCGGTCCAGATGAACGGCTTAGGGCTCTGATTGTGACCGTCGACATAGTCCTCAACGGCCTGGATTAACTCTGGAACCGAATGGAAAACTCCGCGCCGAAGCCGTTGCTCTGAAAGATCCCGGAAGAAACGTTCGACCATATTCAGCCACGACGCACTGGTCGGTGTGAAGTGCACATGAAAGCGCGGGTTGCGCTTGTGCCAGTCGACAACTTTCTGATGCTTGTGGGTCGCATAGTTGTCACAGATGATGTGGATCTGCTTGTCTTTAGGCACGGAGCGTTTGATCTGATTGAGAAACCGAATCCATTCCTGATGCCGATGCTTCGGCATGCAAGTCCCGATCACAGAGCCGTCCAGGGTATTGAGCGCGGCGAACATCGTGGTGGTTCCGTTGCGTTTGTAGTCGTGGGTCAAGGTGCCACACCGCCCCTTCTTCAGCGGTAACCCGGGCTGGGTGCGGTCCAGTGCCTGCATCTGGCTCTTCTCATCACAGGACAAGACGATGGCGTTTTCCGGTGGGTTCAGATACAGACCGACCACATCCTCCAGCTTCTCGGCAAATTGTTTGTCGTTGGACAGCTTGAAGGTTCCTGACAGGTGTGGCTTCAGGCCATGGGCCCGCCATATTCTCCCGACCGTCGAATCACTGACTCCGGTCGCCTTTGCCATCGAGGTACGGCTCCAATGCGTGGCGTTTGGGGGCTTCTCTTCAATCGTCTTCTTTACAATCCGGACCCGCTTCCGTGCGCTGATGGAGGGAATCCGGCCGCTTCGCGGCCCGTCCTTCTCAATGCCTCCCAATCCATGTTTGGCGAAACGAGCACGCCATCGGCCAACCTTCTGAAGCGTCATCTTCAGCCGTGCTGCAATCTCCTCGTTCCTCAGACTCTCAGCCGCCAGCAACACAATTCGGGATCGTTCCGCCAACCGTACCGATGTACTACGGCTTCGCCTCAGTCGTTCCAGTTCCTTTCGTACCTGAACATCAAGATCAACCCTCGGTGCTTTCCTCATATCTATATCAGACGTTGGACAAGCACTTACATCTCATTACTTCTGGCGGACTACACTAGAAGGCCCAGACGCTCCTCGAAACTCAGATCCGTGTACTGATTCGAGCGGCGTTGCTGCTCGAGGGCTTCGACCATGGCCGATAGCTTCATCTGGTTCATCTTCTCCAGGGTTTGTTCCATTAGCATGTGTGCTCTCCTCTGACTCCGCATAATAGGCGGCGCCGCGAATGTTGTCGTGATGGGGCGTGGGTAGGGTTTCGGAATCCTCGAACGGCAAACGGTCCTGGGCCGAGGACAGGATGTTTTTGACGGTTCGGTAGCTATAGGACTGTAAGCGAAGTGCTCGGGCACTGGCGGCTTCGAGCCGCTGGGCGCCGTAGCGGCGTCCCAGGCTCATCAATCCCAGGCAGGAGCGGTACCCCTGCTCAGGATGGGGCCACCGTTTTATCATCTCCTCGGCCAGTCGGCCGGTCTGAGAGCCGGTTTTCTCCGCCCAACGGATCAGCCGGGATAGTGTCCATGCCGCATGGGCTCGATGGGAACTGGGCATATGTTCCGACAGAGTCGACGGTTGGTGATCGTAGCGGCGAGGATGAGAGGCGACGCGCCGGCCTTTGTGGTAGACCTCGACAATCGAGGCGGTGTAACGCGCTTCCAGGGTTTCCTGGATCAACTGGTAGGGCACGCTGTAGGGATGGTGATCCACGGTCACGTGGTAGTCGATATTGGCACGACAGCCCTTCCACTCGGCCTGTTCATACCGATCGGTCGGTAGTGGCTGTAGGGCCGGTCGATCCAGCCTTTCGTAGAGTTCCAGGCGGGACACGCGAAGCTTCTGCATCGGCCGCTGGTTCAGTTCCAACAGCAACTTTCGAATCGCCCCGTTCAAGTCCGCCAGACTGAAGAACGTGTGATTCCGGATTCTGGCCAGGAGCCAACGCTGTGCCAGAAGGACCGTGGCTTCGATTTTTGCTTTGTCTTTGGGTTTCCGAGGCCGGGCCGGAATGACAACGGCGCCGTAATGTTCTGCCTCATCCTGGTAGGTGCGATTCACTCCTGCTTCGTAGCGGCAGGACAGGGTAATGGCACTCTTGAGTTGATCGGGAACCCAGATCCGGCTCGATCCGCCGAAGAACTCCACCATGCGAATATGTACGCCGATCCAGTCGGCGAGTTTCTGGCTCGGTGTCGCTTCGGCGTAGGTATAACCGCTGGCGCCCAGCGCGGCCACGAACAACTCGACTGGTTTAGTTGTGCCCGTCCGCGGATCCGTCAGTTCTGGCCGTTTGCCGGAAAAGTCGATGAAGGTCTTCTCGCCGGCGCGGTGCACCTGCCGCATCGAGGGCTTCAGTTTCTGGGCCCACCGCCCGTAGATCACACAGAACTGGCTGTAGGCATATCCCTTTGGATTCGCTTCCCGGTACTCTTCCCAGAGCAGGTGGAGGGTGACTCCAACACGCTTCAACTCCTGGTGGATCCGCTCGACATCTGGAACCACCCGTTCCCGGGAGCCCGGTCCCGCGCTGGAAAACAGCCGCGCTTCAAGCGCGGCCTCGTCCAGTTCCTCAGGCAGCGGCCATTCCAACCCTGCACGTGCCGCCCGTCGGACGTACTCCGAAACCGTCCCTACTCCCACTCGGCAGGCTCGGGCGATGGCCCGGTGGCTGAGTTTCTGTTCGTGTTTGAGTCGTAGAATCTCGCGTAACTGTCTCATCGATAGCCGTCTTGTTCCCATCAAGTTCTCCTTTTTCAAGGAAGAACCTAACAGGTCTAAACTTCGCTACCGACGGGTGATCATGATCGCCGGAATCGGTGATCATGATGCCCGGAATCACTGATCATGATCCCGGAATCAGTGATCACGATGCCCGGAATCACTGATCATGATCCCGGAATCAGTGATCACGATGCCCGGAATCACTGATCATGATCCCGGAATCGGTGATCACGTTAAATCGGAATCAGTGATCACGATCGTCCGGAATACGCATCTGCACCCGCACGGAATGCGTGTATTCGGCCCCGACACCGAAAAAGCGATGGAAGTTGTACCCGACATAGCCTTTCCAGCCTGCTCTCCGGATGTCTTCGACCATGCTCAGGCGCGGCGATATACTGGAGGGAACTTCACCCTCGAAGAATGGGATTACAAAGAGGGTTGTCATCGTGTTGTTAACTGTGGATGGACCTGCGGACGCCCCCCGGCCCTTTGGGATTTTGAATGATTGCATTCTCTCCGGCAAGGAGGGCAACACTGACGGGTGGCTTGAATAGAGACACAACACGACAGTATCACTATCTGTTCATATTCTGTGGGGTGCTTAAGGTCGCCCGATGTTTTCGTGCAGCCATCCGTCACCGAGCAGTTCGGGATTCGCCGTGAGCGTGCCAAGTCGACGCAACATCTAGCGGTTCGGGGATTTCTGGAAAACAAGCGGAAAAGGCCTCAGATTGCGCTGTGCCGGACTTTCGCGGCGCGTCCCATATAGAGGAGCACCTTAAGGAACATCCTGCGCGGAGATCGTTTGTTCTTGACGCTCGTGCCGTCCTCTCGCCGGCACGGGCGTCCAAAAAAGGCGACGGGGGTGAACCCGCCGCCGGAAGGTGCGGCCGTTTTACGCAGCTTCGCCATCGCTGGCCGACGGCGCCGCCTCGGCGTTGCGCTCGGCGATGAGCGTGTGCGCCTGATCGGCGAGCTTGGCGAGGGTGAGCAGGTTGTTGAAGCCGAAGCTGTGCGTGGTCTTCCACTGGCCCTCGTCGCGGTAGAGGCGCGAAAAGGTGACGTTGTTCCGGGTGATGCCGCCGACCTCGTTTTCCCAAACGGTCGCCTTGACGGCTCCGATCCTGAGTTCTGCGACGGGTTTGTTGTGGGTAGCCATTGATTGAATCCTCCTGGTTTAAGGGTTTGGAGCGTGTGTCGCTCACCCGGGACAGGCGGCACTGGACAAACCCGGCCAGAAGGTCCGTTGCCGGTGCACGACAGCGGGGAATCACCGGCCAAAGAGCAGGGGCCGTGACAGACGCCCCTGGGGCGAGTTGCGCGGTCTGGCCGCGGCCCCTGCGCCGGTCTCCGCAGAGCAAGCCAAGGCTACGGGAAAATGGCGAAACAACATCCGGCGCGGTGGATCGGGGGCCAGTCAGGGCGAACAACCGGGGAAACGGGGGATCTCACCGACGGGCTCCCGGCGCGCCCAACGACAAAATGAGCTCGAATCGGGGATCCAGGGGACACCACAGACGAGGCTGCTGCGAGAGAGTCAGACAGAAAGCGACAGTGTCTCGATCTGTCCCTAAGCGGGGAGTTTTCCACAGGCACGCTGTGATTTCGGGGAGTTTTCCGTTAACCAACCGCTACACTTCTCCGGGGCGAGGACTTAACCAACCGCTATACTTCTCCCGAAAAAGACTTAACCAACCGCTATACTTCCCGCCGCGCATCCATTAATACAAGTAGTTAAGAACAAGTAGTAATTAAGAACACGTAGTATGCACCGCGGTGGTTGTGCAAAAACTTGAATCCGGGGGATCGCCGGATCGGGACCGGGCGGCCGGCAGGATCCGGCCGGCCTTCGTGAGCGCGGGGACCGACGGGATGGTGGTCGGCAACAATTCCAGGGCTCCGCGAGGCGTGGCATAGTCCAGGCCGGGCCACGCGAGCTTGATCTTTATCAGCTCCCGGATGGCTTTGGTGCGGAAATCGTTCACTGCGTTCTTGTCCGTGGCCGCCCTGGCCGGGTTCAGTGCGAACTGTTCGTAGAGCCGCTTCCAGGAAATCCTCAAGGGACGGTCCAGGCCAAAGGTCCGGTAGTTGATCCACAGGTAGAGATCGAGGCCCAATGAACTTTGGTTCAGCGCCTTCAGGATGTTCATGTCCAGCGGCACCGGGTGGCGGATGATCTCGGTAAAAACCCCTTCCCCCAAACGGATTTCGCTTCGCCACCGCCCCCGGTCCTCGGGATTGACATGGTTCCACCAAAATTCGTACCGGTCGGCCACATAGGACGACACGCGTGAACATCCGATTGCGTCTTTGCAGACGAGGGTGATGCTGCAAGCGAAGAGGCGCCGCATCTGGTTGCGGACACGGGCATAGGATGCCCCGGCCGGATCGATTCCGACAACGCGCATGAAATCGGACAGGGTCTTTCCAAGGGTCAGGTCTTGGCTTTGGGTCCGGACAGCTTCGGTACACACCCATGCCAGCAGCAGCCGCGCGATGTAGCCGAAGGGGAGTTTGTTGTCGAAGCCCGCGGTGAGCGCCAGCGTGAAGGGGCCGTTGGTGCGGACGTACTCTTTGCGGTTGCCGGGGTTGGTACGGGGCAGGGAACAGAGCGCCAGGAGCCGCGCGAGGTAGGCAATATCCTCATCGGCCTCGGCCGCGTGGATCAGGCGGTTGATCTGATCGAGCCGGTTGGAATGGTAGCGGGCCTGAGGCGCAATGCGCGTCAGATTGTCTTTCATGGTAGTCCGTCTTCCGTGCGGCTATCGTCCGGGACCAGCCCAATGTGCTCCGTTAATCAGGGGTTCTTTTCCGCGGTGTATCCGCGAACCAGCAGAAGCATCGCCCTGACAATCCCGGCTCGCCTCTGTCTCATCGTCCTGGCAGCGTTGGCGAGCATCACCGCACGTGCGCCAGTTTGAGTTGTGGGTCGGCGAACGCAACGGGCCTGTAGTGCCAGCGCCGCTTTGCAGCGTCGTAATCGCCCACGTGGAGGGCTTCTTCGACGTACCGCCGCCCCTCGCGCCGCGTCATGTGAATCACCATGGAGATCCCGTCCACCACGCCCCGGCAGGTGACTTCCCACGGCAAGTCCGTCTCACCTTGCATGGCGCAAGTCGCCAGCCGGG
>CBDHGK010000011.1:0-29126 GCA_965263045.1 Terriglobia bacterium | reverse complement strand
TTCTGAATGAGGTTGAGGGCTCGGATCACTGTCCGGTGGTGCTGGAGCTGGGGAGTGGGAAGAAAGCGGCGGGGAAGGGGAAGAAGGGGTGACAAGAAAGTCCAGATCCCGATAGCCGAATGAGCACAGACAGCTTTGTAGCCATTGACGTCGAGACCGCCAATGCGGATCTTGCCAGTATCTGCCAGATCGGCCTGGTGACGTTTGCCGACGGACAGATCGTGTCCGAGTGGCAGTCGCTGATCGACCCGGAAGACGAGTTCAACGAGATCAATATCTCAATTCATGGCATCGACGAATCCTCTGTTTAAGGCGCTCCGCGCTTCAACGACCTTGCTGTCCATATTGGCAAGACACTCGAAGGTCAGGTTGTTGCGAGCCATACCTCTTTCGATCGTGTGGCCCTCCACCGTGTTCATACGAAGTACGCGCTTCCGATGGTCGAGTGCCGGTGGCTGGATACAGCTCGGGTCGTTCGCAGGGCTTGGACACAATTTGCCAAGCGTGGGTACGGGCTTGCCCAAGTCTCTGAGTTCTGTGGCATTCAGTTTCAACACCACAGTGCTGTCGAGGACGCCCGAGCGGCCGGAGAAATCCTGGTCCGGGCGATCGCGGAGACCGGTCTCGGGCTCCATGATTGGCTGGTGCGGATCCAGCAACCCATTGACTCCTACGGGGAAGCGCATGCCCGGGCTGGCAATCCAGACGGTGAGCTGTTCGGTGAAGAGGTCGTATTTACTGGAGCCCTTTCAATGTCCAGGCGCGAAGCTACTGATTTGGCTCGCTCATGCGAACAAGCCATACCGTGTTACAGGTCCAAGACGGGTCCGGCAGGAACGCAACCAAAGGGATTGGTGCTTATATGCTTGACTGCTTGGCGGCCCTTTGCCATCGGAGTGCTTCAGACGATGTTGTTACCTCCACCATCCGCTCCGACTGCTACCGGCTGGAGCGACAGTTGCCGGGCGGGATTCGCACCCGCTGTGAAATGGCGCCTTCTCACGGCGCACACAGAAATACACGCTAAGAGCTCGGTTTGAGCCCTCGGGTCCTCATAAAGCTGTAGAGGGTCGTACGGGACACGCCCGTGAGCTTGGCGATGGCGGTCTTGGAAACGCCCAACTCCAAGAAGCGCCGGATGTCGTCCTCCTTGCCCTTGAGCCGTGAGACGCCCAACGAGCCTTTCGGGCGCCCGAGCTTCCGGCCCAAGGCCCTGGCCTTGGCGAGGCCCTCGCGAGTGCGCTCGGAGATCAGGTCGCGCTCGACCTCGGCGAACAGCGCGAAGAGGGTGGTCATGACTTTGGTCTGGATGTCGCGCTTGCCCTCGATGCGGATGTTTTCCTTCATCGCCACGAAAGCGACGCCTGCCTTGGCGAGGGCGTCGAGGATGGCGACGATCTGACCCAGCGACCGACCGAGCCGGGAGAGTTCGCTGACGACCAAACGGTCGCCGCGCTGGAGGACGTTCATCAGCTCGTCGAGCCGGCGGCGCTTTTCGGAAGCCTGTCCAGAGGCGGTTGCCTCGATGAAATCGTCGATGCGGAAGTCGTGTTTGCGTGCGTACTCGAGGATGGCGAGGCGCTGGCTGCCCACGTCTTGCTGTGCGGTCGAGACCCTCAAATAGGCAACGGTTTTCACAGCCTGACCATGGAATGCATCTTCGGGTATTTTATCTGACAGATACGCAACATGGAATGCGTCATGTTCCATGCTACTAAACTGTTCGGTCAGAACGAGCGTTTGTTCCTGACAGAACTATGCCGGTCTCCGACCCCGACGTCTCGTCAACGCATCCTTCGGCATGGCTTCTCCTATTACTCAAATCAAGTCCGAATCAGAACGGACGAATACTGCGGAACCGGAGCACTCATCGGGTTGGTGTATAAACGTACTGATCGGACCGGACAAAATGGAAATCCTGGGTAAGATGACAGCGTCCGATGCGCGTAGAGTTTCCGCCTGCGCCGGTCACTTCACTATCGAGCGTGTACCCTTGGCAACCATGCGCCCCACGATCGTTCTGACTCTCCTGCTGCTTACTCTCGTGACCACCCAAGCCTGCTCCGGAGGCGCGCCCACCCAGGAGGCGCTCGAGACCGCGGTGGTTGCCGCTCTCGATGCCTTGGTGGCCGAGTTGGTGGCGGAGCGACCGGCAGACGCAGCTGCGTATGCGGAGCGCTTACGGGCTTACCTGGAAGTCCATCCCGCGTTCTACGGCAGTGCCGCCGCGTTGCTGGATAAGGCTGGCAACGTCACCGCAAGCCCCTACGTCTATCGCGACGACGACGGCTACCATGTTCTCGATCTTGCCCATCCCGATTACAACATCGAGGCGCAAGAGTGGATCGCGATGCCATTGACCGCGAACGCAAGCATCTGGACGCCCCCTTACTTTGATGCGGGCGGCGGAGAGATCTGGATGATTACGCGTTCGGTACCGTCGCGGGATGCTGAAAGTGTTTTTGCCATCGTCACCACCGATTTGCCTGTGGATGCCTCCGGCTCTGATATCTACCGCAACGGCCCGTAATCCCTGTCTGGCCCACGCTGCGGCTCCTCATGTCCCAAACGAAGGTTTGCGATACATGCTGATCGGCTACGCCCGCGTCTCAAAAGCGGATGGCTCCCAGTCGCTGGACCTGCAGCGCGACGCTCTGCGGGCCGAGGGCATCAACGAGGTGGCCAACCTCTACCACAACTGCGCTTCCGGCGTACGCGACGATCGGTTACAATAGGGAGTCGATGCCTGTGTCGAGGCCACATCAATCCCGGAGATTGCGCAACCGACAAAGGACTTCCGAACTCTGACGACATCCACGCCTCACACAAACGACCCCTTCCGAGCCTCCGATGAACTGAGGAACCTCCTGGAGATCGTCCAAGAGATTGTCCCGCAGCCGGGTGATATCCCCGAGCTGGCAGGAATAGACATCTATGGCGCGACGATTCCGTTGAACGGCGGCGGCGGGGGCGACCACGTCATATACGTCGATTTCAAGAAGCGTTACGATCTGGCTGCTCGCATCCGAAGTGCCATTGAGCGAGACCAGCCATCGGTTGCCGACAACCTTGAACGCTGTCGGAAAATGGCCGGTGTGGCGGTGATCGACGTCTCCGGGCATAAAGTCACGGATGTGACGCTCGCTGCCATGATGCACCAGGCCTTCCTGCTCGGCGCACTCTACGAGCTCGACTCCTTCGGTCACATCACGAAGCGGCTTTTCGAGAACTTGAACACCCGGTTTTACAACTCTTCCTGCGTCAACAAGTTCGTCACGATGCTCTACGGTGAGATCTCCGAAGACGCCACGTTCCGGTTCGTCACCGCGGGGCACCCATTCCCTATGGTGTTCTCGAACACGCACGACGAGTTCCTGGAAATCCCCACGGTGGGCGGCACCACGTTTCCACCGATCGGCATGGTCCCTTCCCGCAACGTAATCGATCACGCTACGACAAGAAGCGTGCTGGGGTTCAAGGAACGGTACGAGTTGAACGAGTGGACGCTGATGGGTTCGGGCGACATCCTGCTGTTGTGCACGGACGGCGTCTCGGAGCATGCGAACGGGAACGAAGATTACGCACCGAATCGTCTGGAGACGGTCCTTCGAGGATCGAAGAACGAGACCGCCCGCGAAATCTTCGAAGCCGTCCGCGATGATCTGGTGGCTTTCGCACCGCCCTCAGACGACGTCACGCTGGTCGTCATCAAGCGGCGGTAGGTCACGCGCAGGCCACAATTAAGGTATGGAATACTACAAAGAAGCGTTGTTGCATGGATCGGGGTGGAGATGGAATTCGCCCTTTCCCAGGCGGTAGCGTCAGGCGGTACGTTCGAACACAGGCCGTCCGAGTGCGGTCATTTGGGTTCTGGTGCATATAAGATTGTCGGAGCGATAAGACGAGGAGTGCGCTAGTGTAGTCCTGTCACAGTTAATGTAACTTTCGACGTCCCGCATTCAGCTTTCCTACGTCTGTATATATGAGGAGAGCACCGAACGATTCCTTGGACATTCAGCTCGGAAGGAACTGGAGCGACTGAGCCGAAGCCGCAGTGTGGCGGTCCGGTTGGATTTTCGATTGTGCTTGCTGGCCGACGGGGGTGCTGGGCGATATCGGACTATGCTGCCAAGTTGGACCTCACTCGTCCAAAGATCCGGACGTTGGCGCGATCGTCGTTGAAGATGGCAAGGTGGGAATCGAAAAGGACGCTTCCCGCAGTGGACGGATTCCCTCGATCGGCCGCCGGAAGCGGGCCCGGATCGATGAAGAAGACGGTCGAAGGGAAGCCTCCGAACGCCACGCACTGGAGCCGGTCCTTGATGGCCAGGGCAATCCGGCGTCAGCGAGTCCACATCGGGCAATCTGGCGCCATGGCCTTCACCTCATCTGGCACGCACCTGGTCAAACTGCTCCAACGACAAACAATTTGTCGAGAAGTCAGGATGTGGTCAGTTTGTATCAACCCTCCGGAAAACACCGGGTTCCGCCCCCGGAAGTTGAACTCCCCGTTCATTCCCATGCGCCGCAGGGCGCTATGACTCGGCTGGTGGCCATCCAAGGTGATGCGGTGTGGCTCCCGATGATGCTTCAGTGCCTTGCGAAAGAATGCCTTCGCCGCCGCAATGCCGCGTGTTCGACTCAGACAGAACTCCACGGTGTTGCCTTGTCCATCCACGGCGCGGTACAGGTACATCCACTGGTCCCGCACCTTCATGAACGTTTCATCAACTCGCCAGCTCCCACCCACCGGTCGCTCGAATCGGCTCCAACGCTTCTCGCAGGTTTCGGCATAGCGAATGACCCCACGCAAGATCGTGGTGTGCGAAATCGATAAACCCCGCTCACCTAAAATCGCGACCAGATCTCGGTAACTCAGTTTGAAGCGAAAATACCAGCGAAGGCAGAGGAGAATGATGTCGTCTTCGAACCAACGTCCAGCAAATAGAGGATTCCGTTTCGTTTTGCGATGCGCCATATCCCATTATCCCCAATTCCCCTGGCTGTCGGAGCGATAAGACCAGGAGTGCGCTAGGGCGATGCGGACTATGCTGCCATGACGTGACGCCAGATCACTGCGGGAGTCGATTGCCATGGGACCGGAATTGCGAACTGGCGTTTGTGAATCTTCTGCGCCAACTCGATGCCGATAATGACACGTCGCGCATTGTAGAACGTCTTGAATCCCAACATCGGGCGCAAGCGCCCCTTCACCCGGCGGTGGTCCTGCTCCACAACGTTGTTCAGATACTGACAGCAACGAATCGTCACCATGTTCCGCCCCCGGAAGTTGAACTCACCGTTGATTCCCATGCGCCGCAGCGCGCTATGGCTCGGCTGGTGGCCATCCAAGGTGATGCTGTGTGGTTCCCGATGATGCTTCAGTGCCTTGCGAAAGAAGGCCTTCGCCGCCGCGATGTCACGTGTTCGATTCAGATAGAACTCCACGGTGTTGCCCTGTCCGTCCACGGCGCGGTAGAGATACATCCACTGGCCCCGCACCTTGATAAACGTTTCATCAACCCGCCAACTCCCACCCACCGGTCGCTCGAATCGGCGCCAGCGCTTTTCGCAGGTTTCGGCATAGCGAACGACCCAACGCAAGATCGTGGTGTGCGAAATCGATAAACCCCGCTCACCTAAAATCTCAACCAGGTCCGGTAACTCAGTTTGAATCGAAAATACCAGCGAAGGCAGAGGAGAATGATGTCGTCTTCGAACCAACGTCCGGCAAATAGGGGATTCCGTTCAGTTTTGCGATGCGCCATATCCCATTATCGCCAAGTCCCTTCGCTATCTGCACCAGAACCCTCCTATGGCCGTGGTGCGCTCTCTGCGCTCGCCGTTGGGAATCTCAATAGATTCATTGACTTGCGGCTAGTGTAACGAAAACGGCTCTATGTATTTGGGGGCGGAGCCAGTTAATCCCCTGATTTCTGATCGAAAAATAGAGATATATTCCTTCCTTCTCATACAGCGCGGCGTATCGAGTCAGGTGTAGGTGGTGGGTGAGTGCCGGGGGGGGCTGGGGGGGATGGAAAACCTGCGGAAAACTCCTGTTGTTGTCTGTGAGCATTCCATGGGGCTATGCAACTTGACGGTGTGGTAGTTCGGACGATTGAAGGCAAGAGTGAGTTCCGGCACCAGGAATGCGTTGCCGGGGATGCTATCGAGAACGATAGTCCGGCGCTGAGACACTTTCGACGAAGTGGCTTCGCGACGGAACGCGCTTACACGGAGCGGATCGAGCGAGCCCAAACCTGCACCTATTGCGGCGGGATCATCTCCACCGAAGGGTAAGCGACAGGAATGGGGCCGACGGGACCGCTCAATCCAGATAGTAGCCGGAGGCGAGCAGGATGGGCAGGCCATAGACGACGACCCGCTTGACGAAGGTCACCTTCCTCTGGAGTCTCCCGGTGGCCGGGTTGCGTGCCGTGTAGTAGAAGAACGTCTCCCCGAACGCGTCGCCGACGGCGATGACGTCACGGCCCCCGAAGGGACCCTCCCGGTGCGCGTTCAGCTCCGAGGCCAGCGCCCCGAACCACTGGCTGTAGGGGTCGCCGCTGAACAGCGTGTTGCCGTAGGTATCCAATCCGAACAGGTAGATTGAGCGGCTCCGCCAGCGGGGATCGCTCGACAGGGCTCGGACGGCGAAGTACCCCTGTGATTCCAGCTCCAGGGCGGCGCAACGGACGAACTCGGCCAGCCTTTCGTTGGAAGGCTCATCCTCGAGCAGCAAGGCGTTGACCTCTTCACTTCTGCATGTGCCGGGGAGATCGCGGCGATACGCGCCCGCGCCGATTGAGGCGGGGGTACCGTCCCAGTCGAGGCCCTTGAGATAGGAAGCCTTCGGCGCATCCATGCCCGTTACTGGGTTAGTGAAGGTGTAGTAGATCCAGCCCTCACCGAAGTTGCTCACGAGGCGATGTTGTTCTTCGTACCATTGGCCGCCGAACCCATCGGGCAGCGGTCCCCAGGGGTTTCCTTCCCTCGCCCCGTCGGGGGGGTAGACGAGCGATCGAGACATCTCGAACATGGGCGACACTTCGTCGACGAAGACATAGGTCGGGCCGCTCCTCCAGCGCTCGTCCTCGTGAAACGCCCGGCGGGCCTCCTCGAAGCCCATTTCCTGGACGTACTCGTAGGCGCACTGAACGAACGCCTGAACGTCCTCCGATGTGCGCACCGCGCTGGCGGTGACGGATTTATCCACGCACGCCAGCGGTTCGGTGCCACCCTGGGCACCGAAACCCGGCGTGGCGACGGCGAGCAAGAAGGGAATCAGCAAGAATAGCGGTCGGCGACGCATTATCTTGCCGACAGGTTAGCAAAATCCGGACGGGGCGGACAAGGATTCTGCATCACCGAACTCAAATTGAGCCCCGGGCGGCGGGGTATATTCATCAGGTCAGGGGCTGTCAGATGGGTTTCAGGGCGCGCCTTTGATTGGGGGCAGGTCGAACAATTTCCGGTCCCGATCCCGCTCTAGGAAGCCATCCAGACCCTTCATCAAGCGATCCTTTGCGGCCTCGTCGTTAACTGCTTTATATTTCATTTGATATCACTGCTGTCCAAATTAGCGGCAACCACGGCCAGTCGGTGTTGATTCCAATAGAGATAGATCTCCCCTGAAGGGCTGGTGAGAATCAGCCCCCCCTGCCAGCAATGGGCGACGGCCGTGTCGGATTTCAGATGCTGTCCAAAAGAGTGCGCGTGTAAGCGATGAGTTACCTCGATTCTGAAAGAGATGCTGTCCAAACTACCGGTTCCATTCCAGCGCCAACTGCTGGGCTTGGATTTGGGCCAGCGCGGGCGGGCCTTCAAACGGGACGTCGAGCCAGGCGTTGAGATCACGATAAACGAACAACTGGTGCCGGAGCAGGGCGACCAGATTGGACAAGGACCATCCGAAGGTGGACCTCAACTGGAGGTATTTCAGCAGCAACATCGCGATCAGGGCCGTCCAGATCTGGGTCTTCACCGCATTGGGGCTGGTCCCGAGGAACGTTTTGATCTTCAGATTCTGCTTCAGCGCCTTAAAAAACAACTCCACCGACCAACGATCCTTATAGATGGCGGCAATCGTGGTTGCACCGAAATCGAGGTGGTTGGTCAGGAAGATGATCGATTGCTCCTTCTCCGGAACCCACACCTCGACGAGCCGGAAGAAATATTCCTCACGGGCTTGGGCATGATGGGGAAAGAACACCACTTGATCTTTGAGGATGTTCCGGTTCTTCGGAACCGGCCGATCTTCGATGACTTCCACTACGGCGTTGCGTTTCAGCCGGGACACGAAGTACACCCCCTGGCGCGTCAATTCCACGAACCAGTCGTAGTCCATATAGCCGCGGTCGATCGCCAATACCGTTCCCGGCTCGAATCGCATCTGCCGCGCCACCTTGATGTCGCTGCTCTTGCCCTCGGTGATCACGGCAAACGAAGGCAGGTAACCATCGTGATCCAGCAGCAGGTGCAGCTTGATCGCCCCCTTGGTCCGCCGAAACTTCGCCCAGTCGAACAGCGACATCGACAGGTCGATGACGCTCGAGTCCAAGCTCATCAGTTTGTTCTTGAACCGGAACTTCTTCCCGCCACGCTGGGCCGCCACGCCCTGACATTTCTCTAGCAACTGCCCGAACACCGTCTGATAAAGCTGCCACGGCCGGTGTCGATTAGCGTAGGACAGCGTCGATCGTTTCGGCGCTTCCTCCAACCCCAGATGTCGCAGTTTCCCTTCCACGCTCGCCAGACCGCCGCAGATCTCCCGCAGCGAATGGGCCCGTCCCAACTGGCAGAACAACATCGCGATGAACTGGCTCCAGCTCGCGAATCCACGCGCATGCCGCTGGGCCTGATGATCCTGAACCGCCTTCTCAAACTCCAGGCGCGGAAATAGTTGCAACAACTGGGAGAAAATGCTGGAAAATCGTTTCATGGTTGGGCCCTCCCCACGGATTGATTTCTCGTGTTGGAAAAACCAATCTTACGAGGCCGGGCTCAACCTACTCAATTCCTAAAAGCTAATTTGGACAAGAGTGATTTGATATCAGAATATATCGCGGTCCTGATGCCTGCTCCCCGCTCTTGTGAGCGGCGTCGCTGGGCGGGGTACGATATGAGATGCGGGGTTTAGGAGTAGCAAGTGTTTTCCGTACCGGAAAACACTTGCCAGGGGCTTCCCCCTGGACCCCCTCGGAGACGAACAGGGAGGCGAAATCATGGCACGGTCGGCGCCCCGACCCGGTCCGATCCCCCCAGGTTTTCACCATAAAAGGGTTCGATTTCTTCCCACCATGCCGGATCGGTCGAGGCGGCAATCGCCAGGATAAATAGGAAAATATGACTCTATTTCATGTCGTCTCAACGCTCCGCAATCCGAGCCTTCCCGCAGGGATTATTGTGGCGGGAGCGACCCCCGCGTAGGGAGGGCGGTAGTGGTCCACGTGATGCGCATTGCATCAGGGGGTCAGTGCCGCACGAAGTGCGCAAACGGGGGGGTCGCTCCCGCCATTTTGCCCCCCTCTGGTGCAGCACTGGACCCCCAGTCTGGTGCAGCACTGGATCCCCCCTCCGGTGCGGCTGCGTATTCCGGACGATCGTGATCACTGATTCCGATTTAACGTGATCACCGATTCCGGGATCATGATCAGTGATTCCGGGCATCATGATCACCGATTCCGGCGATCATGATCACCCGTCGGTAGCGAAGTTTAGACCTGTTAGGTTCTTCCTTGAAAAAGGAGAACTTGATGGGAACAAGACGGCTATCGATGAGACAGTTACGCGAGATTCTACGACTCAAACACGAACAGAAACTCAGCCACCGGGCCATCGCCCGAGCCTGCCGAGTGGGAGTAGGGACGGTTTCGGAGTACGTCCGACGGGCGGCACGTGCAGGGTTGGAATGGCCGCTGCCTGAGGAACTGGACGAGGCCGCGCTTGAAGCGCGGCTGTTTTCCAGCGCGGGACCGGGCTCCCGGGAACGGGTGGTTCCAGATGTCGAGCGGATCCACCAGGAGTTGAAGCGTGTTGGAGTCACCCTCCACCTGCTCTGGGAAGAGTACCGGGAAGCGAATCCAAAGGGATATGCCTACAGCCAGTTCTGTGTGATCTACGGGCGGTGGGCCCAGAAACTGAAGCCCTCGATGCGGCAGGTGCACCGCGCCGGCGAGAAGACCTTCATCGACTTTTCCGGCAAACGGCCAGAACTGACGGATCCGCGGACGGGCACAACTAAACCAGTCGAGTTGTTCGTGGCCGCGCTGGGCGCCAGCGGTTATACCTACGCCGAAGCGACACCGAGCCAGAAACTCGCCGACTGGATCGGCGTACATATTCGCATGGTGGAGTTCTTCGGCGGATCGAGCCGGATCTGGGTTCCCGATCAACTCAAGAGTGCCATTACCCTGTCCTGCCGCTACGAAGCAGGAGTGAATCGCACCTACCAGGATGAGGCAGAACATTACGGCGCCGTTGTCATTCCGGCCCGGCCTCGGAAACCCAAAGACAAAGCAAAAATCGAAGCCACGGTCCTTCTGGCACAGCGTTGGCTCCTGGCCAGAATCCGGAATCACACGTTCTTCAGTCTGGCGGACTTGAACGGGGCGATTCGAAAGTTGCTGTTGGAACTGAACCAGCGGCCGATGCAGAAGCTTCGCGTGTCCCGCCTGGAACTCTACGAAAGGCTGGATCGACCGGCCCTACAGCCACTACCGACCGATCGGTATGAACAGGCCGAGTGGAAGGGCTGTCGTGCCAATATCGACTACCACGTGACCGTGGATCACCATCCCTACAGCGTGCCCTACCAGTTGATCCAGGAAACCCTGGAAGCGCGTTACACCGCCTCGATTGTCGAGGTCTACCACAAAGGCCGGCGCGTCGCCTCTCATCCTCGCCGCTACGATCACCAACCGTCGACTCTGTCGGAACATATGCCCAGTTCCCATCGAGCCCATGCGGCATGGACACCATCCCGGCTGATCCGTTGGGCGGAGAAAACCGGCTCTCAGACCGGCCGACTGGCCGAGGAGATGATAAAACGGTGGCCCCATCCTGAGCAGGGGTACCGCTCCTGCCTGGGATTGATGAGCCTGGGACGCCGCTACGGCGCCCAGCGGCTCGAAGCCGCCAGTGCCCGAGCACTTCGCTTACAGTCCTATAGCTACCGAACCGTCAAAAACATCCTGTCCTCGGCCCAGGACCGTTTGCCGTTCGAGGATTCCGAAACCCTACCCACGCCCCATCACGACAACATTCGCGGCGCCGCCTATTATGCGGAGCCAGAGGAGAGCACACATGCTAATGGAACAAACCCTGGAGAAGATGAACCAGATGAAGCTATCGGCCATGGTCGAAGCCCTCGAGCAGCAACGCCGCTCGAATCAGTACACGGATCTGAGTTTCGAGGAGCGTCTGGGCCTTCTAGTGGATGAAGAATGGACGGCCCGGGAGCACCGTAAGCTCACCCGGCGTCTGCGCGTGGCCAAGCTGCGCTACAGCTCTGCATCGCTGGAAAACGTCGACTTCAAACATCGTCGCAGTCTGGACCGTTCCCAATTCCTCGCTCTGGGCTCCTGCGGGTGGATCCGGGACCGGCACAATCTGATCATTTCCGGTCCGACCGGCATCGGGAAAAGTTTTCTGGCTTCGGCTTTCGTCGAACGAGCCTGCCGGCGCGGTTTCAATGCCGCCTACGTCCGAATGCCCCGGCTCTTGCACCAACTGGCGGTCGGCCGTGGCGACGGCTCCTACGCTCGTGTTCTGGCACGGCTGGCCAAGACCGATCTGCTGGCCATCGACGACTGGCTCCTGGCCCCGCTACGCGATGCCGAACGCCGGGACTTGATCGAAGTCGTCGAGGAACGGAGCGAACGCTCCGCCATCTTGATCGCCAGCCAGCTCCCGGTCGCCGACTGGCACGGCGTCATCGGCGACCCGAACCAGGCCGACGCCATCTGCGATCGCCTCCTCCACAACGCGCATCGCATCGAACTGAAGGGACGATCCATGAGACAAACCAAGGCTGCCCCGAAACCCTCTTCCAAGGAGCCGGCATGAACCCCACCTGGCGACGAGGTAGTCCAACTCGGACTGGCGTCCGATCGTCGCGGATACGCGATCCTGGCGCGAAGGATTTTCAGGAATTCAGTAAGGACGGGACGAAGAATGAGAAAGAACCTAAAAAACAAACCAGTGGCCTGTGGAAAATGATGGGCTATGGAAATCCACAAAAAACGTGGATTCCCACAGCCCTGGAAAAGCCTGCGGCTTTCCCACATTTACACACAGGCCCGGCGATGAATATCAAGATTATGGAAGCATTCAAAACAAGAATCGTGGACTTCGGGAGGTCTAAACTGAGATCCTAACCCTCACTTCGCTACGGCGGGTGATCACGATGCCCGGAATCACTGATCATGATCCCGGAACTGGTGATCACGATCAGCGGAATACGCATGCGGCCCTGGAGATGACCTGCGCATTGGCCTAACCACAATTGGATAAGGGTGATAGTGGAGAGAGAAGATGCGCAAAGGTTCTGCGCAAAGCTCGTGCGCAATGACCGTGCGCAAAGCTCGTGCGCAACAGTACCCGTTCTGTTTGGCGCACGCTGATACGGCATTTCGGCTGCGCAATGGGTGCCCGATTTTCGAGAGATTATGGCTGGGGTGTGAAGGCCGAATCGGATTTGGGACGCGCCGAGAAATCCACACAGTATGATCTCATTCCGGGGCCTCGTAGAGCTGCACACCGCCCGGATAAATTCGCCTGGATCGCCATACCTCGAAGGTGTCAATCCGGATAGTGTCCGTCGTGGGATTTGCCAACATGGCCCTCAATGACCGGTAGTGCGCCCCGGCACGGGTGAAACCACCAAATCGCGCGAGAACCTTGGAGTCAAAGGTATCGAGCGCCCTGGACAGTTCGTCCACTTCCTTCTGCAGCTCTGCCGCCTTGGGGTTTGGGCCGTTACTCCCGCCGTTGGCCCCCGTGTTATCGCGCGCCCATCCCACCAGGACGGCCCGCGCGCGGTTATCAGCGTCCGGGTTGACGCCGATTGCGGCGACATGAATTGTGATCCCGCGTTCCCGCATGACACGCCACATATGCTGGTGCGCCCGGCCCCAATTCCGGAGTTCTGTGGAGGTGTTGTTGCCGGGATCGACATAGACAAACGTGGCGGTCGGCCCGCCGGCAATGGGGAGCTTCAGATGGAAATACCGGGAGACGCTCCCGGCCGATCCACCATAGATCCGTTTGGGCAGGTGCTCCTTGGGGACGCCGACTCCTGTGCAGTAAAAGACCTTTTCCTCTTCGGTCGGGAGCCATTCCAGCTCGGGGTGTTCGATGACGTAATCGAGCGACAGGAGCCGGCGAAGATAGACGGCCGGATCGGCGAACCTCCGGTGGCGGATGTTGGGAACGCCCAGCTTCCGGTAGATGCCCTTATGGGTGATCCGGCAGGCTTGCGTGCGATCCATGCGGCGAATAACCGGAATAGGCTCTTCCACGGCAAGTTTGAAGTCCACGAGGCTCTGAACGAAACGCTGTGCGCGGCTATGATGCGCATGGAAATAAGCGGTGTATTGGGAACGGGTGAACACACCGCTGTGGAGACAGACCATTGCAACCCACTCGGCGTCCTCCGGTTTCCATCCGAACCGTTCAAGGTTTTTTTCCCGCTCTCGCAAATGTGGAATCATGGGTATGGGTTTTCAGTTTATGCGAAAGGTCAAAGATTTGAGAAGTCCGTCCAGGACCGGGTCAAAGCTCGTCCCGCCGTCCGCCGCTCTTGGGATTTCTTGAGGCGCGCGATGCTCACTGTTTCGGCAATTCTTCATTGCGGGCGACCTTGCAACGCGGCGGCACAAGTTTGATAAGGCACAGTACCCGGTGATCCACTGGGCGGAATATAACGAGGGCCTGCGCCAGCAGGGTGACCGGACGATTTGGGTCGGTGAGGAAGCTCCATGTGTGTGAAGCGCGCCGCTCCACACGTCACCGGGTCGCCAGTGGAGATACTCGGATCGGGCACATGATCCCCCCTTCCATGTCGAAGCCATGTGGCACGACGGCCAGTTTACCTATCGTCTGACGCTACCGCTTGGGAAAGGGCGAATTCCATCTCAGCCCCAATCCATGCAACAACTCTACGCCAGTGGCAGTAATCTCGAAGTGAGACAACAACAGGAGGACGGGATTATGTTGAACGGGACCTGGTATCGGATGACTGAAAAGCAAGATATGGAAAGCCCCTCCGAGTCGGGAATAGAGTTCGAGGCATTCAATATAAGCGAGGCGAAGCGCATCTCCACCCGGGCGGCAGAAGGTGAAGGGGACTGTGCTCGTCCTGGAGGAATTGACGGGCAGGCCGCACGTGGTGTCAGTCAAAGACGCGATCGGAAAATGGACGGACGCGGAAGAGACATCCGACTAAGGGCCCTGCACGGATCGGGACATTCTTCTTCTCGCGCTTCCCTCTTCCGGTTTCTTCGCGTTCGATCCAGTTCGCGGCTGGAACCCCGGTCGATCCAATCCCGTAGTCGATCCGGCATCCCCGTCCCGGATTCCGGTTCTTTCCCGCGTTCCTGACTGTCTTTGATCTGTGACGAACAGGAAGTGTCTGAAAAGCGTTCGGTGGGCCTGACCTGATCCGAAAAGGTTACGCTTCCCTTCCCGTCAGCTTGCGCCATAGCGAGTAACCACCGTATCTGACGACAAACAGCAACAGGGCCGCGACGATGACCACTCGCAGGAGGTTGTAAAGGATCATCCCGAAGACCAACTTGACCATGCCGAGCAGCACCGCGAGCACGGTCTGCCACCAGTACACAGCCGCCAGCAAGGCAGCGATCGGAACCACCATCAAGGATTTGTTCTTCAAAATACTGGCGATCCTCCACAGACACCGCATCCGATCCTGCTGCACTCAAGACGCTGAGGCGCGGTCTCATTGGCTTCCTTGGCCGCAAAACCGGGAGCTTTTTCATTATGCTACACAAGCCGAATCCCAAGTCCGAAAACTGAATTGGAAACCTCGATGCGCACTCTTGATACGCCTTTACTGTTTTAAGATGGCAGAAGGGGCATCTTTCGGTACGGATCTGAGTCTTTTTACGTCTACGCTGCTGATCTGATTCCGATCTTAAATTGTCATCTCTGGATGTTTTTCACATGGCCAGCGGTGCCTACTACATGTCTTATTCTTTTATTTGTTCTTAATACATGTATTAAGAGTGAGCCTGTTTAGGCGCAAGTCGCGGTTCGTAGTGAGCCTGTTTAGGCGCAAAACTCAGGTTCGTAGTGAGCCCGTTTAAGCGCGGAAAACTCCGTCAAAGCATAGGCGGTCTGTGGAAAACAATTTACTCGTTTCACAAATCGGTAGATGAATAGTCTTTGAAATCGTTGGAGCACTACCGCTGCACTTGTTGAAGCGGGATGGACGGAGCCGCCGGGCGTAGTTCTAGACAGGCGGCACCTTTTGGCGTGGCGTAGTCGAGACCCGGCCAGGCGGCCTTAATTTTTTTTAACTCCCGGAGGCACTTTCTGCGAAAGTCTCGAACGGTGTACTTGTCCTTCGTCTTGGCCGGGTCCATCCCGAACTGGCTATACATCTGCTTCCAGGAAAGCCGTAGCGGGCGTTTTAGTGTGAAGTTGCGGTAGTTGAGCCATAGGTAGAGATCCAGTCCCAGCGAAGAGCGTTTGAGTGCCTTCAGGATGTTCATGTCCAGGGGAACCGGATGGCTGATGATCTCGTTGAAGAACTTTTCGCTTAGCTCAATCTTGCTCTCCCATAATGTCGGCACGTCAGGGTGCTTGGGGTTCCACCAGAACTCGGTACGGTCGGCAATCCGCGACGCGATCGAGAGTTCACCGTGCTCGGCCTTGTAGATCAACTCCACTTGAGAACGAAAGAGTCGCTTCATCTGGTTGCGCAGTCTGGTTTGAACGCCACCTTTCCCGGCGCTGTTGTGGTAGATGCCTAACTTACGCATGAACTCGGCAACCGAGCGGCCTAACACCAACTCGCGGCTTTGGGTGCGCACCGCCTCGGTACACACCCAGGCCAGCAGCAGGCGAGGTATGTTGCCGTAGGGGAGTTTGTTTCCGCCGCCAGAAATCATGTAGAGCGTGTACGGCCCATTGACGCGCTTGTATTCTTTCCTGTTGCCGGGGTCAGTGCGGGGAAGGGTGCACAGCGCCATCAACCGCGCCATGAAACCTAGATCCGGGTCTGCTTGACTGGCCTCGACAAGTTGGTCCACCTGATCGAAGCGGGTGAAATGGTGGCGTGCTTGGGGCGAAATGCCCCTGAGTGTTTTCACCGGAACACCGGAAATATCGAGGGGGATGTCACCTATGCGCGTCACTCTATCTTGTTTATGTTTTATGGCTTAATGCTCCCATGGGCCGACAGCGTTTCACATCTGTGCAGCCTGATTTCTCATATCCGGATAGCAGGTTATCATGTTTTCATGTGTTTGTATTCTTCCCAGATCGCAAGGAATAGATCAGATTTTGATCCTTTCTTAAACCCGAATCGTCGCCCTGCTTCTTGAGCGAATTCATCCAGCAACGGTTCAGGTACAGAGAATTCGATTTTGCTTTTTTGTGCAGGTTTCTCTCGTGGGGGTGTCCTTAGATTTGTATTTGTTACGTCCGGCGTAGGCGGCATGCCTCTTCCTGCTGTTTTGGTCTTAAGTTTCGTTAGATCAGCCATCACGCTATCTCCCCTTTAGCAGCAGCGACCGCGTCGATGATATTTTGTGCCATCGCATCCGCTTTTTTGCGAAGTGTTGGAAACGATGTTTCGGTGATCGCCTTGCCTTGATCCATTGCGGTTTTGAATGCCGATCGAAACGGGATTTCACCGTCAAGCACTTTGTATGGCGTGTGGCTGAGATATTCTCTTGCTCCTGCTATTTCGCGGGTTGAGTCCGAGGTGATGCATAAGGCAAAAGCGATCTTCTCGGATGCAATGCCTTCTTTTAAAAGATTGTTGGCAAGGATTACCGAGGGTTGCAGATCGTCTAAGCCCTCGCTAGTGGGTATAATCACGAAATCCGAGGCCTGACAGGCCTGACGCGTTTCTTGTGAGGAATGCGGCGCACCGTCGAATATGTAGAGGTCGAAACCCTCCGCGTCTTTCAGGGCGGTGTCTACTGACCTGAATGGTTCTGCGCGAATTTGTGGCTCTATCCCCCTTTCAGCGCGTCTAGCAGCCCAATGAACGCTTGTACTTTGCTGCGTGTCCATGTCGGCGATTTTCGCTTGTAAGCCACCCTTTGTAGCTTCTACGACGATGATTCGAGCAAGGGTGGATTTCCCAACCCCGCCTTTCTGCCCAACCATTGCAATTTTATAAGCCATACCTGTTATCCGGATTCTATGCTTTCAGTATAGCAGGTAATCATAACAGCAGGTTAACATGGTAGCGGGTTAACAGTAAAACAGAGATGAGCATCTAAACTGGCTAGTGCCTCGGTGTGTTGTAGGGATCGCCAGAAAGTGAAGTTTTTGAACCCGCGCTGACTCTCCAGTGACCTTCGGAGTACGGGACGCGGATCCTCAATCGGGCACAATGCTAATGTAAAATCGTTCGAACGCTGCCCAAGATCCGTGGAGACGGCCTGAAGCAGCCCTCGGCAGGACCTCGGGGATGACAATGGCTGTCACGAATCTCGGCGCTGCTGGCACCCGATCCCGTTGCCCAGCAGATGGTCAACCATGAAAGCTCCGGTACCATCGCCTCTACGGGCAGATCCTCGGATGGATCAGCGTGCATATCATATGAATGATAATGTCTGCCGGCTCAACCGGTCGATGCAACACATGCATTAAATGTTTCTGCCGGAGTTGCGAACTCCAGCGTCTTGAGTGGCCGCTCGTTGAGTTGCCGAGCAACCGCGTCCAAATGTTCCTGTGAGTGTAGCGACAGATTCGTCCTTTTGGGAAAGTAGTATCGAAGCAGACCATTGGTGTTCTCATTCGATCCGCGCTGCCATGGACTCCGTGGGTCGCAGAAATAGACGGCAATGTTTGTCGCCAGGGTAAACCGCTTGTGATCCGCCATTTCCAGACCGCGATCCCAGGTCAGTGATTTGTAGAGTTGCGTCGGTAGTGGATGCGCCTGTTCGATGAGCACGTTGACAACAGTTTCGGTCTTCTTGTTGGGAACCTTCGCCAGCATCACATAACGCGAGTGACGTTCGACCAGAGTGGCGATGTAGGTGTTCCTCGATCCGGCGATCAGATCCCCTTCCCAGTGACCGGGGACCGCACGATCTTCGACTGAAGCCGGGCGCTCACGGATCGAGATCATGTCTTCGATCTGTCCATTTCCATGGCCTTTCCGGCTCGCTTTTCCAGATCGGCGAATCGTGCGTCTTGTCCGCAGATACTGAGTCAGTTCTTTCTTCAAAACCCCGCGGGCCTGGACCTTGTTGCATGGATCATCCCGAAGGATGCCTTATCATCGTGTTTTTCAACACAGGGGATAACCTAGATGCCACATAAGTTCAACGCAGCGCGACGGCACAAGTTTGATAAGGCGCAGTACCGGGTGATCAACTGGGCAGAATATAACGAGAGCCTGCGCCAGCGGGGTGATCTGACGATTTGGGTCAGTGATGTGGCTCAAAGTGTGTGGCGCGCGCCGCACCGCACGTCACGGGGTGGCCAGCGGAGATACTCGGATCTGGCGATCGAGACATGCCTGACGCTGCGCACGGCGTATCGGCTGGGGTTGCGACAAACGCAGGGGCTGATGGGATCCATCGGCACTCTCATGGGGCTGGATATACGGGTGCCGGATTACTCCACACTGTCGCGTCGCGCAAACGGCTTGAGCATCACTCAGGCGGTGAGGCAAGCCGGGTCTGTGCCTGTCCATCTGGTGGTGGACAGTACCGGCCTCAAGATCTTCGGAGAAGGAGAATGGCTCGCGCAGAAGCATAAAACCAAGGGAATACGCCGCCGCTGGCGCAAACTCCACCTCGGACTGGACCTCCATAGCGGTGCGATTGTTTGCGCCAATCTGACTCACGATGACGTTGGAGACAGCACCGCCTTACCCGGGCTCCTGGATCAACTCGATGCCCCGGTCACGGGCTTTCTGGCTGACGGCGCCTATGATGGAGCGTCTACACGGGATCTGCTGAGGGAACGGTATGGGGAGACCCTGGATGTGGTTATACCGCCGCCAAAGAACGCAGTGATCCGCCCGCAATCGGCGCGGGATCCAACGGTTCGGGATCGCCATATTGCCCAGATCCGCAGCAACGGCCGCATGGCCTGGCAGGCGGCCACAGGGTACAACCAGCGCAGCCGGATAGAAACGCAGATCGGCCGTTGGAAGGGTGTCATCGGCCCCAAGCTCCAATCCCGCAGCTTCTCCAGGCAAATCACGGAGATCCAGGTCGGCCAGAAAGTCCTGAACACAATGACCGCACTCGGACGGCCTGTGTTCGAACGCATCGCCTGACGCTACCGCTTGGGAAAGGGCGAATTCCATCTCCGCCCCGATCCATGCAACAACGCTGCATGTCTCTTTACTAGCTGCTCTAGCAGCCTGTCGGACTTTCGGGGACCGGAGTTGAACCAGAGGTGTGGGAAAAGTGTAGGCATGAGCGAACGATTTCGAGCATTTGATCGAGACACGCTGTACTTGTTGCCGCCATCGGTGCAGGACTGGCTGCCCGAGTCCCACCTGGCACGGTTCGTGGTGGAGGTGGTGTCAGAGCTGGACCTGGGAGAACTGGAGAGGGCCTACGCGGGGCGGGGATCGAAGGCCTACCATCCAGAGATGCTGCTGGCGATGTTGTTTTACGGGTATGCGACCGGGGTGTTTTCGAGCCGGAAGCAGGAACAGGCCACGTACGATTCGGTGGCGTTCCGGTATATCGCAGCAAACACGCATCCGGATCACGACACGATCGCGACGTTTCGGAAACGGTTTCTGAAACAGCTGAAACCGTTATTCGTTCAGATTCTGCTGTTGGCGCGGACGATGGGATTTCTGAATCTGGGCAAGATCAGTCTGGACGGAAGCAAGGTGAAGGCGAATGCGTCGAAGCACAGCGCATTGAGCTGGGGGCACGCGACGGAACTGGAAGAGCAACTGAAGGCGGAAGTGGCGCGTCTGATGGAAATGGCGGCGGCGGCCGACGCGGACGTGCCCGAGGGGATGGACATTCCCTCGGAACTGAAGCGCCGGGAAGACCGGTTGAAAGCGATTGCCGCTGCAAAGGTGAAGCTGGAAGCGCGAGCCGCCGAACGCCATTCCGCCGAACAGGCCGAGTACGAGGCGAAGATGGCGAAACGCAAAGCCCGGGCGAAAGAGATCGGAAAACGGCCCGGAGGTCGGGCCCCGAAAGCTCCCGAGCCGGGCGTGCGTAAGAACGATCAGATCAATTTGACCGATGAGGAATCGCGCATCATGCCGGCGGGCGGCAAGAGCTTCCAGCAAGCCTATAACGCTCAGGCGGGCGTGGATACCGAGACCATGCTGGTGGTCACCGAATACGTCACCCCACACGCCAACGACAAACAAGAGATTGAGCCGGCACTCCAGGCTCTGAAAGAATTGGCCGAACCGCTCGGACCCGCCGAGGCGATCCTGGCCGACACCGGTTATTACAGCGAAGCCAACGTTCGGGCCTGTCAGGCTGCTGGAGTGACGCCTTACATCGCCATGGGACGGGATCGCCATCATCCACCGGTGGAACAACGTTGGACCGAACCTTCGCCTCTGCCGCCCGACAGGGGTCCGGTTGATGCCATGGCGCATCGGTTATCGACCATCGAAGGCCGGGCCATCTACGGCAAACGCAAGTCCACCGTCGAACCGGTTTTTGGAATCATTAAGTCCGTCATGGGATTCCGGCAGTTTCACTTGAGAGGACTCGACGACGTATCTGGAGAATGGACGCTGGTGACTATGGCCTGGAATCTCAAGCGGCTCTTCAACCTCTCTCAGCAGTCATCCCCGACCACCGATCCACGGCCCAGATCCCGTTCTCAGTCGAGAAAACGTCGTTCGGGGTCCCCGCAATGGTCCGGCAACGTCCCACGACAGTCGATTTCGGCATTCATCCGCCGAATCGTCTTCGAAGTGTCCGATCACACGCTCTTCGGTGCTCGGCAGCTATTGCCAAGTCCGACAGGCTGCTAGCCAATAGTCATCATTATCAAGTTCCTTGCGCTTGACCCACGTGATAGCCGTGCAGTGCCTCAGTATTCGACATGCCTTTTCCCAGTCGGTGGCGCGGTTGGAGTGCGCCCCGTGAACTGGAGAGTTATTTCCCTAGGATTAGTACAGGCCGATCAGCGGGTTTCATGTTCACAAGAGCGTCTTCAAACTCATTCGGCGGAACGTAGCCGATAGAGGAGTGAAGGCGCTTGAAGTTATAGACTTCCTCGATGAAGAAGGGAAGCCTTTCGATCACGTCGTCGTAGGTTTCATAGTTCCATAAGTGAACCTCCTCGTATTTGAGAGTCTTGTAGAACGACTCGATGAATGCATTGTCGTAGGGATTGCCCTTGGCAGACATGCTGATCTGGACCCCGTGTTCACCGAGTAGGTCGACATAGTCGGCCGAAGCGTACTGGCTGCCGCGGTCTGAGTGGTGAATGCAGTCGGGACCAGGCCGCCGAGAGTCGAGAGCCATGCGAAGAGCGGCGACGCACAGGGCGCTGTCGATCCGCTTGGAGATCGCCCAACCGACGATCCTGCGAGAATACAGATCCAGAATCGCCGCCAGATAGACGAAGCTGGAGCGAATCCGGATGTAAGTGATGTCGGCGACCCACACTTCGTTGAGTGCACGAAGCTTCCGATTCTTGATCAGATTCGGATAGATCGGTAGTTGGTGTTTCGAATCGGTGGTCCGTATGAACGCACGCCAAACGATGGGTCCGAGATCGTACTTGCCCATTACGCGGCGAACACGTTTGGCGTTGACCTGGATGCCACGACGGTCCAGTTCCCGCACGATGCGACGGTAGCCGTAACCCGGGAATTCAGCATGAATGTCGTCGATCTGGAGACGCAGTTTCTCATCCTCGGCTTCACGCCGCTGCCGGTCCGATCGGTCCGGCTTGTAGTAGTAGCTGCTGGGCGCCAAGCCGGTCACTTGGCACGCTTTCGAAACTGATCCAAGTTGTTCGAGGTGATCGCGGACGTATTGGCGCTTTTCCGCTGTCGAACCCAAACTTGCAGTTTTTTTAGGTGTTCGATTTGCATGACCAGGTCGCCGATCTTCGCCTTCAGCTTCTCGTTCTCGGCTTCCAATTGGCGCTCCTGTCGGGACGGCTGGTCTGCCAGAGCGCTGACGTTGCTGCGATACTGTTTTCGCCACCGTTCGATCAGGCTTCGCGAAATTTGATACTCGCGTGCGGCCTGGGCCATCGTTACTTGCCCGGTCTCGACCTGTTCGACCATCTGGCGTTTGAATTCGGGTTCGAACTTTCGACGGATTTTTCCCATTTCGAATATCGGTGTCCTTTGCGACCGGCCCAAAAACGACTCGCGCGAGAGGCTGTGGAAAATGCCACGTCTGATGGAAATCCGTAAACAACACGGATTCCCACCGCCGTTTGGAAAAGCCTCGCAAAAAACGCTCTGCTTTACCACATTTTCCACAGCCTCGACGGCGGGCTCTCATTCCACTCGTTTCAGGCCGTCGCTCTATGCCGATAATTCTGTACTAAACTTTCGGGAAAAGTCTCCAGTCGGAAGGGCGCACTCAACTTCCGTTCCAAAACGATATCAAGGGCATAGCTGCGCTGCTTCCAGGATCGTATCAGACCCAGTTTGACGTCGGCGGAAGTTCAATGGGAAACGGCGCTGGTACCTCTACGCTCACGCATGGCCTGTATCGCCGGGACCAGACAACCTACGACGGCGTTTTTTACAGCACGATTTTTCCTGATTACGACACGTATGAAGCGGTCCAGATCTCAGCCGCTGCGAAGGGCGCGGAAGCATATAATTCAGGCAAGGCTATAAACTTCGTCATCAAGTCGGGCGGCAACGATTTCCATGGCGCAGGCGTTGTGGCTTGGCAGGACGGCAGCTTCCAGAGCACCAATGTGACTCCAGAGCTGCTCGACCAAGGATTCTCCACAGAATCGACTAACAGGTTCACCCGCTATAACGATGTTCACTTTGACCTGGGCGGTCCGATTGTGCGCGATAAGCTGTGGTTCTACGCATCGTATTTCTACAAGTACTCGGGACAGCTAGTTCCTGGCTTCGTCGATCTGAAGACAGAGAATACCTTCATCGACCACCGCGGCAAAACGGAACGGCCAGAGAACCCCGGCGATCCGGCGACTTACTGGATCCGAACGAATGGCCCAACCCTGAAGCTGACGGGGCAGTTGACGGAGAACACGAACTTGGACTTTGTAGCGCAACTTACCAGAAAGATACATGCCCACTGGGACGCGTCGCCGTTTCATCCACTCGAAGCCACGCGGCGTCAGGAGTTCTATGGGATGGTCGGCCCGAAGTTGCATTGGACCTACATCGTCAGTCCGGATATGACGGTGGACGCAATGATCGCACGCGGTGGTTTCTGGTGGCCGAACTATTCGTATACGGACGATGTTCGGAGAAGCGACCTGACCACGGGCCACACCCGGGGCATGTGGGGACGGAACTTCGTCCATCCGCAGCGCTACAATTGGAGTAGCAACTGGAGTTGGTTCAGCGACATCGGTGGAAAGAACCACGAAATCAAGTCCGGCTACATGGCTTGGTGGGACAAGAGGTCCGAAGGTTTCAACGGATATACGAACCAACAGATATACCGGTTTCGGAGCCGCCCGGGCGACACGGATCTCTTCCTTCGTCCGCATTCCGTCCAGGTGTGGGACTACCCGAACTTCCGGTCTCGTGGCTCGGGTTACGCCTCATGGTTCCTCACTGACAGGATAAGTTGGAACCGGCATTTGAAGTTAAACATAGGCATTCGCTACGACCGGACTTCGAGTTGGCTGCCGGAACAGGGCAACCTCGGAATTGGACAGTTTGCAACCAAGTCCGTCTTTCCGGAACGACGCGACTTCCCGGTCTATAGCTCCTGGGTTCCACGCTTTTCGATGGTTTATGACGTCACCGGTGAAGGCACGCTTGCGCTAAAGGCTAGCTATGGCCGGTATGCCATTGCTGGTCCTTTGGCTAACCGCGTGAATCCGAATACCAGGACGAGGTGGACTTACAGCAACTGGGACGGCAGCATTCCGTATGTACCCAATCCGGAGGATCTGTCTTCGGTCAATGGCGGCGGCGTGGAAAGCAGACTGCGGCTCGATCCGAACCTGAAGCACTCCTTTTTGGATGAGTACTCGGCGGGAATCGAGTTGGGTCTGAGCCGCGATTCCACGTTCCGGTTTAACGTGGTAAAAAGGTTCGAGGATGGAGGGTTTAAGATCCTGGATCTAGCGCATCCGTACGAAGCCTGGACAGACGTGGTCTACGCGGTGGATCCGGGCCGGGACAACATCGAAGGAACCGACGACGACGGTGTGATTCAAGCGTGGTCGGTTCCCCGGTCGTTTCCAACTTTCGGCAAGATCGACCGACTCTTCACAAACGTGGATAGGGAAGGAAATGAGGGCAATAAGTTATACACGGCCTACGATATGTCGTACAACAAGCGGTTTGCGGACAACTGGTCGTTGAGTGGCAGCTACGCGGCGACCTTTTCCAAGCGCCGTACCGCCAGCCCTCAGAATCCGAATGCGCTGATCTACCCAGCACTCGGGGGATTTGAGCCGCCGATCAGGACGGGCACCCCTCGCAGAACGACGTTCAACTTCGAGCTTCCCGAGTGGGCCCATATAGTGAGGATCAACGGCACATACGACCTGCCGTGGGGGCTGACGTATGCCGGCACCTACTTTGCCCAGAGCGGCGAGTACTATCCCCGCCGCGTGCTGATGCGGAATGCACTGAACTCCTTAGTCAGCGTCCCGGCTGAAGGTCGGGGCGGTCGCTACGATTGGGTGAAGATGTGGGACAGCCGCATTGTGAAGACATTTCAGATCAACGACACTCATTCAATTGAAGCTAGAATCGACTTTTACAACCTCTTGAATACCAGCGTCGTTCTGAACAGGGTAACCACGAACGGACCGGACTTCGGGAAGCCGCTCGCGCAAGGTGGCGCGTCCGTAGTACCGATGCCGATCATTCCTCCGCGGGTCTTCCGTCTGGGAATGCGTTGGAGGTTCTGAACAAATTCCGCTGGATGAAGATCCAGGGCAGGAGGAACCTTTCGGCCGGAACATTCTCTACATAGCCGAAGACGTCGAGGCTGGACGCCCTCCGGACGCTTGAGAGCGGCGAGGACTTCCCGTCTGGGAGTGATGTGATTTCAGAGATTCGGGATTGTATCAGACCCCGTTTGACGTCGCCG
This sequence comes from Terriglobia bacterium, assembly GCA_965263045.1. Taxonomy (GTDB): domain Bacteria; phylum Acidobacteriota; class Terriglobia; order 20CM-2-55-15; family 20CM-2-55-15. Next base: position 3,693 of record CBDHGK010000011.1, on the reverse strand, counting down.
GAAGTTCAATGGGAAACGGCGCTGGTACCTCTACGCTCACGCAATTGAAGCTAGACTCGACTACTACAACCTCTTGAATACCAGCGTCGTCCTGAACAGGGTAACCACGAACGGACCGGACTTCGGGAAGCCGCTCGCGCAAGGTGGCGCGTCCATAGTACCGATGCCGATCATTCCCCCGCGGGTCTTCCGTCAGGGAATGCGTTGGAGGTTCTGAACAAATTCCGCTGGATGAAGATCCAGGGCAGGAGGAACCTTTTAATGAAGATGATAATGAAGGGCGTCTTACTGTGGAGCGGCCTGGCCATAGTGTCCATATTCCTTGTCTTCGGGGAAGGCGATCGGACGCTGTTGGCGCAGGGTGAGAGCCGCTTGTCATCGATTGAATCGCAGCAGGCATTCGTCAATCAGTATTGCCTAGCATGCCACAATGACAGCGTCCAGGGGGGAGGGTTTTCCTGGACGCAGGTGGACCTAGCCGTTCCTGAGCAACACGCGGAACAACTGGAGAAGGTGATACGCAAGGTGCGAGTGGGCCTGATGCCTCCGACTGGAATGCCCCGGCCCGATACGGCCACCCTGAAAGCGTTCACTACGGCTCTGGAAACGCGGATCGATCATGCCGCGGCTGCTCGGCCCCATGCCAACGCCCCAGAACTGCACCGCATGAATCGGACCGAATACCGAAACGCGGTGCGCGACCTGCTTGGTGTTGACGTGGACGTTTCCGAAATTCTCCCTCCGGACGCCTCGACCGCAGGTTTCGACAACATGTCCAACGCGCTGACAGTCACCCCAGCGCTGATGAGCGCCTACATTCGCGCGGCTGAAAGGGTCAGCAGGGAGGCGATCGGCGATCCGCATGGGACTCCGGGGACAAGGCAGTACACGGTTTCGATGCTAGTTAACCAGACGCGTCACATCGAGGGTACGCCGTTCGGGACGCGAGGGGGCATTTCCGTCCTGCATACCTTCCCGGCAGATGGAGAATACACCTTCAATGTGGACTTTCATACCCACTTCGACGAACAGCCCTTCGGTTCAGCACTGCCCGTCCAACTGCAGGGTCAGGAGATCGAGATCTCTGTCGACGGAGAGCGGGTAGCTGCCTTGACGTTCGACCCGTTGCTGCGGATGAGCGAAGTCCAGTACGTGACGCCCCCAGTAAAGGCCGCCGCGGGACAGCGCCGACTTGCCGCAGCCTTCGTTTCCAAGTTCGACGGTCCGGTGCAGGACCACTACAGGCTCGTTGAGCAGACTACAGTGAGCACCGACGTTGTGAACAGCCCGGAAATGACGGCATTACCCCACCTGCGAACGCTTACTGTGACCGGTCCTTTCAACCCCACAGGAGTGTCGGAGAACGCCACCCGGCGCAAGATATTCACGTGCCGTCCGACCTCGGCCGGTCAGGAGGATGCCTGCGCCACGGAGATCATCTCAAGGCTGACGGGTCGGGCTTTCAGGAGGCCAGCGACTGCAGAAGATCTCGAGGCAGTGATGGGCTACTACGAGCATGGCTGGAGAGCGGGAGGCTTCGAAGTGGGAATCCGAGCCGCGATTCAGGCAATCCTGGCGAGGCCCGAATTCCTCTTCCGGTTTGAGTACGAGCCGGCCGACGTTGTGGCTGGGGAGAATTATCGGGTCAGCGACTTGGAACTGGCGTCGCGGCTATCGTACTTTTTATGGAGCACCATTCCTGACGAAGAACTGATCGGCATCGCCGGCCAAGGCCAACTTAAGGACCCGGCCATCCTTGAACAGCAAGTCCAGCGAATGCTGGCCGATCCTCGATCGGAAGCCCTCGCGAGGAACTTTGCCGGCCAATGGCTCCGTTTGAGTGGAATCAGCCGGGGGTTTCCCGACGGCTTCCTGTTCCCCAACTTCACCAGGAACCTGGCAGATTCCATGTTGCGAGAGGTGGAGCTTCTGTTCGACAGCATCATGCGCGAGGATCGAAACGTTCTCGACTTGCTGACCGCAGACTACACCTTCGTCAACGAAATTCTAGCGAAGCATTACGGAATTCCGAACGTGCTAGGGTCGCGATTCCGGCGGGTGGGCTTGACCGACCCGAACCGGTTTGGGCTGCTGGGCAAAGCAGGAGTGATGATGATGACGTCAATGGCGAACCGAACGTCTCCGGTGATGCGCGGCAGTTACGTGTTGGAGGTCCTGATCGGCACGCCTCCTCCCCGACCGCCGGCGGTTGTGCCTGAGCTGGAGGAAGCGGTCGCCAATCAAAGGCTCGTGTCGGTGCGCGAGCGTATCGAGCAGCACCGCAAGAGCCCGGCGTGCTCCTCATGTCACAGGATCATGGACCCGATCGGGCTGGCGCTGGAGAATTTCGACGCGATCGGCGCATGGCGAGTCAACGACGGCGGTTTTGCTATCGATCCGTCCGGTGAAATGTATGACGGAACAACGCTCGACGGGCCAGTGAGCCTTCGCGAGGCGCTGTTGAGCCGCTCCGAGCCATTTCTGGGGAATTTCACCGAAAAGCTCTTGGCATATGGCCTGGGCCGAGTGCTGGATTACCGCGACATGCCCACGGTCCGTTCGATCGCGCGCGAGGCGGCAGAGAACGATAACCGTTTCTCTCCGTTCATTTTGGGTATCGTGAAGAGCACACCGTTCTACATGCGGGCCGTTAGCGACCGGACGCAGTTCAATTAGAGCGAGGAAGTTTGGCCTCAAATTCAAAAGCCTTTCCTACTAAGGGTTTAAGGACGGCCCGAACCATGTTTATCACCAAGAAGCACATTTCCCGCCGCACAGTTCTTCGCGGCATGGGGGCAATAGTAGCACTTCCATTCCTGGAGGCGATGGTCCCTGCCATGACGCCGTTGCGCCGCACGGCGGCGTCTCCCAAGACCCGTCTGGCGTGCATCGAAATCGTGCACGGTTCTGCGGGCAGCACCAGGTACGGCGCAGAAACAAATCTGTGGATGCCGGCGAAAGAAGGGGCCGATTTTGAATTCGGCATGATTGCGAAGCCACTGGCGCAGTTTCGGGAGTACGTGACAATTGTCAGCCAGACCGAGTGCGGCCAGGCTGAGTCGCGTCAGACTTCGGAGATTGGCGCGGATCATTTCCGTAGCTCGGCAGTGTTCCTGACCGCCGCACATCCGAAGCAAACGATGGGTTCGGATATTTATGGTGGACCGTCAATCGATCAGATCTACGCACAGCAGTTCGGCCAGGACACGCCAGTGCCATCGATTCAATTGAGCGTTGAGCCAGCCGCCGAGTCCGGTACAAACTGCGGGTTCAATTATAGCTGCGTGTACATGGACACGATCAGTTGGTCTTCGCCCACGACGCCGCTTCCGATGATCTACAATCCCCGCGCGGTCTTTGAAGAGCTGTTCGGCACAGGCGGCTCGCCGGAAGACCGCGACGCACGGCAAAAGCTGAATCGCAGCATCCTGGACGGAATCACTCGCGACGCATCCCGGCTGCAGCAGAATCTGGGCGCGAGGGACCGAGGCAGGTTCAATGACTATCTGGAGAACGTACGCGAGATCGAGCGTCGCATACAGGCTATCGAGGCACAGAACTCCAGCGACGTGGAGAGGGAGTTGCCGTCAGCCCCCATGGGCGTTCCAGATTCGTGGAGAGAGCATGTGATGCTGATGGCGGATCTGCAGGTAGCGGCTTTCGCCGGGGAGACCACACGGGTCTCAACGCTTA
>CBDHGK010000010.1:0-54275 GCA_965263045.1 Terriglobia bacterium | reverse complement strand
CGGCGCGAAGACGATCCGCGGCAGGAGCGCCAAACCGCGCCAGAGGTTCGAAGGCACGAAGCCTTGCCGCCGCGCGGATTACCAAAGACCCCAACGTTCAAGGATCTAACGCTGGATGGGTTTTCCCTGCTAAACCGGACAGCATGTTTCTTTGGTGATCTCCTCGGGGAAGACACTGTCATCAGCCTCCTCGACAGGTCTTGCCGGCTGAAAAGGGCACAGCAGGAGCAAATACTTCTTGTTTGTCTCGATTGGAAGAAGGGAGATATGATGCGGGGCTTGACAAGCAAATCAATTTCGAGCTCGTCCGCCGCGGCTTCGCGGCGAAAGATGGCGCGGGAAACACCTATATCGCCGATTTGGAGAACCATCGGATCCGCAAGGTGGATTCCTCCAGGCTCATCACTACTTTAGCGGGTTCGACGGGGACGGTCGACTGGCGGTCCAGGCCCACATGCCACGGAGAATCTCTACATGGCCAATCGGGAGCTAGTATTCATCCTCTGGGACGTCGGACATGGCATATCCATCTGGATCAATACACCGAATGGCGCCAACCATTGGATTGACTTGGGAAGAACGCCCGAATTCTCACCGAGCGAACATGTTGGGGGCTCCTATGGCGTATCCGCTATCGACTACCTGATCATCAGCCATCCAGACAAGGACCATCTCGAAGATCTGCCCCAGTTCAAGGCCACCTTCGGCGATCCGCGATTCATTCTCCGCAACAAATCGCTACCTGCAGAGGATATGTTTGGGCGGCGCACATTTCAGTACCAAAAAGATTTGCCTCCTCCGCAGAATTTGTGGGCAGTCCAAAGGCCTGTGCGCACATAAGTAATTGAAACAAAGTACCTTATTCTTTTGTTCGACGGCGAATATTCCAGTACCCACTTCGATCGGACGCCTACACCCGGTGCCCGGAGCCCCCGCCGGAGGCCCCGTTCCCCATCGCCCACACCAGCCGACACCGCGGAGCGCAGCCGAGGGTCAAGGCCGGCGCAGCCGCCGAGCTTGCGAGGGAAGCCTTGAGGCTTGGCGAGCACCGTGGTCTCCTCAAGCGGCGATGGAAGACGGTTTTACCCACAAATTCTGCGGAAGACCCAAAGATTTCGCTGATTTCCACAACAGATTTACTGCCGCGGTTCCACACAACGAGAGTCCGACCAATCCGGACTACAACGGTGGCGTCCGATATGCCGTCCATTCTCTGAACCACGGAACCCGCGTGGACGGGTCTACACTCCTCGGAAGTTCCGTTATCGAAGGAAACAACACTTCGGTCGTCGTCATGCTGCTCTACCAAGGCGTGCTGTTTGTCTGTCCCGGCGACATAGAACCACTCGGTTGGCAAGAGCTATGGCGACTTCACGAGGCCTCCTACCGCGAGCTCATCGATTCTGCGAACTGCCGCTTTCTCGTTGCTCCGCATCACGGCCGCAAAAGCGGCTATTGCCGGGACATGATGACTTCCATTCAACCGCATGCAACATTTATCAGCGACGTGTGGGGCGCCTCCGAGACACACCCGTCCTTCCGGGCCGATCCCCGCGGCGTCCGATTTCAATCCGGTCAAATCATCAAATACTACACCACAAAGCGCGCAGGACGAGTAAAGGTCACTGTTTCACCCACCACATTCACAATCGATCAGTATGATCGATGAAAATCGGACTGGCGCTATCAGGAGGCGGAATTCGCGCAACCGTCTTCCATCTTGGTGTGCTCGCCAGGCTCGCCCGACAATCGCTTCTTGAAAAGATCACCTTTCTGTCGACCGTATCGGGCGGCAGTCTCGCGGTCGCCCTCGTCTGGGCGTGCTCAGGCAATGTCTGGCCTAGCAGTGGCGTCTTTCTGCAGCAAACGATGTCGACTGGTCGTCACCTGCTAACCACCCGTAGTCTCGAACGGGCTTATCTTAAAAGCATCCTGCTCTCTCCGTGGGCCTTATTGCACGGTCGCGGGACCGCGTTGGCCAGAGCGCTTCAGGGCTGCTGGTCCGTCCGTGGTCTACTGTCCGATCTGCCGGACAATCCCAGATGGATCATCAACGCCACATGTTATGAGACAGGAAAGAACTGGCGAATTATGAAAAAGCGTATGGGAGACTACATGACTGGCTATGTCGAGACTCCTCAACTGCCTATCGCCCAAGCAGTTGCAGCGTCGTCCGCTGTTCCAGGATTGGTTGGTTGCTTGAAACTCGACACAGGAAAATTCAATTGGTACACCTACGATGATACGCAAACACCGGTACGCCAATCCGCCCGGTTCAGGACGCTCACCCTGTGGGATGGCGGGGTCTATGACAACTTGGGCGTTGAAGCGCTGTTCAAGCCAGGTGGGGGTTACAGAGACGGTTTTGATTTCCTGATCGTGTCCGACGCATCCGCCCTGCTCGAACATGACACCCGAAAGATTCATGCGCCCCTTCGCCTTCTGGACGTGGCCACCGATCAGGTTCGGAGTCTTCGCGCACGCTCCGTGGTATCGCATCTTCAAGACAATCCAGGGACCGGAGCCTATTTGAAGATTGGCAACACTGAACAACGCATCTATCAGGAAGCAAAGCAGCCCTCTATGGCGGACCGCATCGCCAGCGATTCCCTTGGTTTTACGGATGTTCGAGAGGCCGCCAAGATTGGCACTACGCTACGAACATTCACAAAAAGGGAGTTCGAACTCTTATTCGCCCACGGTTATCAAGTAGCAGATGCCACGTTTTCGGCGTATTGCGATGACGTATTCAAGGCACTGTCAAGTTAAGTGATTTCCTGGAGAGCCCCTGATTGAGATGCTCGCTAAGTCACTGACTTTCTCTGCTGGCTAGAATTGATTTCCCGTCGAAAAAGAATGAATTCTGGTTAACTTGACAGTGCCCATTCGAGGTAAACCTCACCGGAAAAATCTCAGCTCAGGCGCCGCGCTTTGAATGGACGTCGTCAAATATTTCCTTCGCAAGGATAGGGAACGCCGAGGCCTGAAATTCTTTGTCCACCATGTACCGCGTCACGATCTGATCGTTCTCCGCCATACGTTCGATCATCAGGTTCTCGATGAGCTTACGGATTCCCAGCTCGAACTTATCAATCGGGTTGGCAAGCGCTGTCCGCACAATCTGCTCGCTGTTGCAGGCTTTTTCCTTGATCTGCTGGAAAAAGAGCCGGTCTTCTTCAGTAAATTCCGTGCCGAACCTCTCGTTTAGCACGTCAATGATTTCTGAAAGAGGCGCCTGCTGGTCCTTGGCCCTGCCCGTACCAACTTCAGTTGGGCTCTTGATGTACTGGCCTTCACCCTCCCTGATATCGATTGCGCCTGAGAAAACACGCTCCAGCCGGTAGTACTGGAGGGCCACCTCCTCTCCGACCTGGACGACTGTCGCATCCCGATCAATCGGAAGATGGGGCAACAAAAAACGTCCATAGCTGTAGAGCATCTCCAGATCACGGTCGGCGTACGGGACGATCTGGCTCAGGAACGCATAAGACCGGACGTATCCCGCGAGCTTGTCATGGAAGGATTGTCGGTGTTCCTCCTCGCCGATCGCTTTGAAGCGATCAGCAGCAGGTTGCAGATGTCGCTGCATGTGGGCGTGATCAGCAGAGCCCTGACGCTCGGTCGGTTTGTAAAACACCTGTGCAAAAGCTTCGACCTCACTCCAGTGATATATCTGTTCTTGATCGAGTTCGTGCTTGAGCGTTTCGAGCCGTGCCGGATCGGAGATGACGGCGAGCTCGGTCTTGTCGTAGTAGGGTTTGAACGCGCGGAAAATGTTTTCAGCATCGTTGACGAAGTCGAGGACGAAAGGTGCGTCTTTACCCGGGATCATGCGGTTCAGCCGGGACAGTGTCTGCACCGCCTGCACACCATCCAGCCGCTTGTCCACATACATCGCACAGAGCAGGGGCTGATCGAATCCAGTCTGGTACTTATTGGCGACCAAGAGCACCTGATAATCCATACTGGCGAAGCGGTCAGGAAGTGCGCCCTCGCTGATCGGCTTACCCGTAACGACGTCGGAGTTCATGCTGGACTCGGTGTACTCCGCACCGGTTTCGGGGTCACACACCGTACCACTGAAAGCCACAAGCGGCCGAACGTCGGTGTAACGGTTCTCCTTGAGGTATTGCTCGAAGGCGAGCTTGTAGCGCACTGCGTGCAATCGCGAGGAGGTGACGACCATCGCTTTTGCCCGCCCACCCAGTCGGGACAGCACACTGCGGCGGAAGTGTTCGACGATGACCTCAGTTTTTTGTTCAATATTGTGCGGATGCAGGCTCATGAACTTCGCGAGAGCCCGCGTCGCCTTCTTCTTTGGCAGTGCCGGGTCATCCTCAGCATCTTTCAGGAGTTTGTAGAAGACGATGTACGTCGTGTAGTTCGCTAGCACATCGAGAACGAATCCTTCCTCGATCGCCTGACGCATGCTGTAGAGGTGGAAGGGCTCAGGTGTGCCGTTGGAGTCGGGCCGACCGAACAATTCCAGTGTCTTCCCTTTCGGGGTGGCAGTGAAGGCGAAGAAACTGAGGTTCGGCTGCTTCCCTCGCGAAGTCATGACCTGATTCAGGCCATCCTCCCAGTCGGCTTCGCCTTCTGCGTCCTCCCATACCGCCGCTCCCAAGATCGCCTTCAGTTCGCGAGCCGTCTCGCCGGTCTGACTCGAATGGGCTTCATCGACGATCATCGCGTAGCGGCGTTTGGCAATCTCCATCTCCCACGTCTTCGCCCGCGCCTTCTCTTCAGCGCTCGCTTTTTCCTGTGTATCGGCACCAGCCGCGTGCAGGAGCCCACGCAGCACGAACGGAAATTTCTGCAACATTGTGATCACGATCTTCGTGCCATCGATCAGAGCTTCTGCGAGTTGCCTGCTGTCTCGGTCGATGGCTTTGACGACACCATGGGCATGTTCTATCTGGTAGATCGCATCCTGAAGTTGGCGGTCAAGCACCCGGCGGTCAGTGATGACTACGACGCAGTCGAACACCTTCCGGTCGCTACCGTCGTGCAGGCTCGCGAGACGGTGCGAAAGCCAAGAGATGCTGTTGGTCTTCCCGCTCCCTGCGGAGTGCTGGATCAGGTAGTTCTGCCCTGGCCCCTCTCCTCGTGCGGCTGCCACGATCCTTCGCACAGCATCGAGTTGGTGATACCGGGGGAAGATCATGGTCTCCCTGGTGAGTTGCCGATGACTGCCCTTGCCGTCGTCGACCTTCTCTTCCATGGTCTCAACGAAAAGGAAGTACCCGAGGATGTCGAGGAAGCTGTCGCGCTGGAGGACATCATCCCAGAAATAGCCTGTTCGGTAGCCCGACGGATGCTGGGGGTTCCCAGCACCACATTGAATCTCGTCTGGATGGCTACCGCGGTTGAAAGGCAGGAAATGCGTCTTGCTGCCGGAAAGCCGTGTCGCCATGTGGACCTCATCTGGGTCGGCGGCAAAGTGCACCAATGCACGAGCTTTGAAGCGGAAAAGCGGTGCGCGCGGATCGCGATGCTCCTGGTACTGGCGCACCGCATGACGCCAGCTCTGACCAGTGCCTGGATTCTTTAGCTCGCATGTCGCCACGGGCAGACCGTTCAGCGCGAACAGCAGGTCCACCATGTCGTGCTTTCCCGGGTGGCAAGGCACCTGACGGGTGATCGTGAGGCGGTTCAGTCGGTAGAGCGACAGAACCTCGTCGTTGAGCCCGTGCGCGGGCTTGAATGTGGCGAGCCGGAAAACATTGCCGTAGAACTTGAAGCCGTGCCGCAGTACATGCAGCGTTCCCTTGAGATCAAGCTCCTTGACGAGAGCGGTGATGAGCAGCTTCTCCAGACTATCGGCATGCAGTCTGCGCATCTCGCCCCAAAGCTTCGACTGTGTCGTTTCGAGGAAAGTGCACACCCGCGCCGGAAATAGCGCACGCTCGACATCCCACTCGGCGTTGGTACCGGCCTGCCAGCCGCTCACGCCGAGAAGTGTCTCCTCGACCTGAGTCTCGAACGCGTGCTCATTAATCTGCTTGCTCATCTGGCAACTCCCAGTACGAACCGAGCCCGCTCGCGACGCAGCATCTCGTAGGGCGTCATGCACTTGATTCCAAGCCCAATGCAGGCGTCGGGGATCTTGATCTTGCGCGTAGAGGGCGAGGGGATTTCATGCGTGACGACTGTGTGCCCGTCGGCGCGTGCTTGAGCCACAAGATAGTAGTCGGCGATCTGCAAGAATGTACTCACCGCCGCGGGCTCGTACGCTTGGCTATTTGCCCATTCGCTGACTTCCGACATCGCCGGAAAGACCGATGCATCCGGCCTAAGGAAGAATCCGTCTCCGCGTTCCGCAGCCCAATCGGCCAGTTCGTCTCCGACCGCCTGCACCTCGTCACCTACCTTCTCGACACTGAAAACGCGCTCGGATTCATTGCCGACGATCAGCCAGTCCCAGAAGGCCGGGCAGAAGTCGAGGCCGTAGTGCAGGTTCTTGGCGGCAATAAAGACGTTCGCATCCAGGAGGTAGGCCATCAATGCCCCACATCCAGGCTGCGCCCGAGCTCGTTGAAGGTCGCCATCTTCTTCAGGCCGAGCATACGGAAGGTCTCCGTGAACGCGGTCCGCCCTTCGAGTGTGCTCACCACCAGCGCCCGCGCAAATCGTTTGCTGACGCGCGCGCCCAGGGTGAGGTAAAAGTCCCCGCCGCTACCCTTAGGCAATGCCCGAAGTCGGGCTAGCTCGGCTTCGTAGGCGGCCCATAGATCCTCGCGCGAAAGCCATCCAGCGTCATGAATGCGCCGCAGAACAACCAAGGTGCTGACCTTGAAACGACGCGCCAGACGACCAAGCTGCCCTACCGGGTCTCCGCGAGGATTGAACTCGCCACGCAATGCGTCGAGAGGCACCAGGAGTTCCGCCGCCATCCGATTGCACCACTCTTCAGATTCCTGGTCCGGAACGGCTTTTGCGTTAGCATTGGAGACACCGGACTCACCCAGCCAGATATGCGCGATCTCATGTGCGAGCGTGAACATCTGCGCCGCCTTGGTGTCCGCGCCATTGATGAAGACCAGCGGCGCCAGCGGGTCAGCGAGCGCGAAGCCGCGAAACTCCTGAGGGTCCAGGTGGCGGTGGCTGTTGCTGCCGACGACACCGCTGACCATAACCAGGATCCCGAGAGCATCTGCCTGTTCTATGAAGTGCCGTAGCGCTTCGGTCCAGCTGGCGAGTTGCTGCCGCACCTCGAGATCAATACCTAGCGCATGGCGCATGCGGGTCGCGGCATCGACGACGTTATCGCCGATGCGGGCAGAACCCACAAACGCGAGGGCTGGTTCGTGTATGGACCGAACGAAGTCACGGTACCAGTCCTGGCGCTGCTGGCAGAGATAGACGGTATCCAGAAGATCAGGGCTGGGGTGGCCCAAGCGGACGTTGGCGACGGTACGGAAGTCCCGGATTGGTAAGCCCTCGACGGGCGGCTCCGCAAGGAAGAAGAACCCAACCGGAGTGTGGGTCGCCCTTGCAAAGGCCTCGAGCTGCTTGAGCGTCGGCAGCACTTCGCCACCCTCCCACGCATCAATCTTCGGGAAGCGGCCTGCCAGCACATCTACGCTGTACCCGGATCGCTCACGCGCCCAGCGCAGAAGATTGGGGCTGACGGGGACGCGGTTCATAATGCCATACTCGGGCGAAGGCGCTCGATTCCCAAGCGTCTATCGCCTACGCGGGTGGTCTCCTCTCTTAGGTGTGCGGTCACAGTGTCCCTCTACTCTCGAACACGCGATAGCGGAGCCATTTCGCGATTCCGTCCAGGTCAGGAAAGAGCTGTCGATCGAAAACGCCATACTGGTCGAGGCGGCGGCGGATATCGTCGTGAGCGTCATGTCGGATCGCGATTTCCACCCAGTCCCGATCCTCCAACGCCTCGAAAGGCCGATAACATGCTAGAAGTACGCTGTCCTGCGCCCGCAAGCGCGGCGAGATATGCGGTGGATGGTAGATAACGTTTTCGGTGATTTCAAATGGAGGAGGTGCGGTCGGTGTTTCGCCAGCGTCCTCTTCGAGCAGAGCTAACATACGTTCGTGGTCCGACGCCATGAACAAATCAGCATCGTCCTCATGGCCTTCGACAGCAAACGCTTCGTAACCCGTCTCTTCGCGTGGAAGCTCGGTAGCCAGATCCCTGACGGGAGTTACTTCCTGGTCCTGGTTACGAGCGAAATCGGTGTAGCGCTTTGGATCGCTAATTAAGACATAGACGGCACTGTTCAGGCATTTCCCCTCGTTGTCCTTCTTCGTTTCTCTGACCGCGAAGTAGAGAGCCACGAGCGGATTCTCGGTCCAGTCCATGAATCGGGTAGGCAGCCCGTGGTGCTGGGCGATGGCGAGTGCCTCCCATTCGCTACGCGGCAGGTGGTGGACGTGTGTTACGAGATGGTTCTTGAACACTTCCAGAACTTCCCGCTCGAGTTCGTCCCGCTCGCGGAAGGATTTCGCCAACAAGTGGTCGTAGCGCCCAATGGAGGGTTTGAGGGGAGAGTCGGACGAGACGAGTCTGGTCTGGCCGCGAAAGTACTTTCGGCCTTCCGGCACCTCATTACGAACAGCACTGAGATAATCCTCGAAGTTATCAATTTCGATGAGGCGACTCATGCGGCCGCCTCGCGCACGTCGATCTTGCCGGTCACGGCCGCGGTGACCAGCGTCGCTCGGTATTCCTGGAGGCACTCGATGGCGGTCTCGACCTTGGCGACCATACAGTCGGTCTTGTAGGTCTCGCTGTCAAGGAACCGGGCAATGATCGATTGTTCTTTCAGCGGGGGCGTGACGACTCGAAGGATTGGCAGCTTGCTCGCCTTTAGGCCCGCGGCAGTAGAACCTGTGGAGAGGCTCTGCAATTGGATCTGAAAGTGGTCAGACATGAGCCCATACAAGATGAAACCCGAATCGAAGAAACGCGAGTTCATCCGAAACCGAATAATTCGCTGTGCTAAGGCGATATCTTCCCGGTCCACCGACGCAACATTACCTAGTGGTGCCTCTGTGGTGAAAAGAATGTCGCCTATCTTGGGAAGTCCCCTACGCATGATTTCATCGTAGTCGGCTTCCGCGACGTACTCTTGTGAGGTATCGTAATCGATGTAGCCCATACGTACGTTCTTGGCGGTCACCAAGAAAATGCCATCCACTATCTTTTCAGGAGTTCGCCCGCGATAGTCGGATCGATCTGCAACGTACTTGGTGAAGGGCAAGATATCCCAATGTTCCGGCACCTCCCCGAGCCAGTCGATGCCGGAGGGCTTGATCTTGGGGTGTGGGTCGAGACCGGCCTGGCGGGCGGCTTCGGGCGGGAGACCTCGGGTCACGGTACGCGAGATGAGCGCGATGCGCTTTTCCTTCAGCCGCTCGATCAACGTCCGCTTCTTCACCACCAGCGTGTCTATTTTGTCCATTTCGTGATCGAGGAAGTCGGCGATGGCGGCTTGTTCTTCAACTGGGGGGTAACCAACCTTTATGTTTAGATAGGTTGCAGAATCTAGGTTTTGGATGCCTGTCGTTTGCTTGATGGCGGGGTAATTGAGCCGACCTGCATAGAGAGCAGCATGAACGTACAACCAGTAACGTGCGGAGTGACCGGTCGCAGTAGGGATACGTGCGACGAAATTGGAGCATACTGCATCGAACTCGTGGTCGAAGTACACTGCGCACCCGACGAGTTGCTTTTCGCCGCCGCCAGATTTTTCAATGAGGAGGTCGCCTCTTCGGAGTAGCCGGCCTTTACGTTGTTCCCTATTGACGGCTCTAAGCGTCGAGGGTGCGTCGACAACGAGGGAACTCTCACGATTAAAGTCGGCCACCCGGACGCAGATTATGTCGTCAACTCCATTCGCCTCTTCTCCCCAAACCCCATTGACCATGCCTACCGTAGTCCATTTGAGACGGTCAACTCCCCAATGTTCCGGCACCTCTCCTATCCATTCCACCCCGCTCGGCTTGTACTTCGGATACGGCGGCGGCTTCAAGATGTCGCCTCCTCGAGCGGTTCCTCGACGTCCCAGTCTGTAGGCCCCTCGTCGTAGTTCTCGGCGACCCTCCCGGCGCCGAACAGCTCGGACTCGCGGGTGATCTTCTTGCCGGTTGCCGCCTCGATGCGCTGGAGTAGGGCCTCGGCACGAGCAGCATAGAATGCCCAGAAGCGGTCCACGCGCAGGAACTCGGGCGCGATGCAGTGCGAGGCCAAGACCTCGTCCATCCGCCGGAGTTCGATATCCGCCGCTTTCTCGACCACAGGCAGGTACTCCGACGGAGCGCGGCCGCCGATCTGGCGGTTAGTGCGTGCTGAAATGGCAGTTTTGTTGATGACGCTGTTGTAGGTAGCGGCCTCAATGTGAGAGGTCTTGCACCATTTCTCGGGGAAGATGTGGTGAATGTCGGTCTTGTCGTCAAAAAACACCTGCGCCTCGATCGGCTCACCAGTGCGAAAGTCACAACCGCCGTCACGCATCAGCAGCGCATAGAGGCCTTTGTAGGCAGAGCTGTTCCGAGTACGCAGCGTCAGCAGGCGGCCAGCCTGGAAGTTCGACTCGACGATGGTAACGGGTTCCGCCGCCTCGCCGCGCACCTGGGCGACAACCTCAGGCAGGTCTCGCGCAAAGCGGCTCTCGATGGCACCGCCGTAGAGCTCACCCAGCACACCGCACCAGTACCAGCGTGCAATCTTGCGCCGCGCTCCCTCCGTCTCGCCGTCTTTGCCAAGGTCGGCCAAGATCGCCGCCAGGGGCACGAGCTGTGTGCGGTAAGGCAGGTCTCGCGCCTTGAAGATCTTCTGCCCGTACAGGAAGCGGGCGGCTCGTACGAAGCCGTCCTCCACCCGGTCGGCCCAGGCCTCCCAGTCGGCGACCTCGAGCTTCAGGATGTCCTTGCGCTTACAAGTGATGCCAGGCGCCTTGTCGGTGGTCGTGCCGCCATCGACCGCGGCGCGGCGGCGTGTTTGCGTCACCAGCAGTGACATGGCCTGGAGGAAGTCGTCGCTCTGCAGTTTGCGCAGCACCACATATTGAGTTTTCAGGCGGGTCTCGCGTGCAACCCAGTCGTCGCGAAGTTGGAAATCGTCTGCGGCGAACGCGGCCGTTAGGAGTTCGAACACGGTGAGCGGTACACCGCCGGTGTTGACGCGCTCGAAGACCAAGCACACTGCCTCCTTAGGGGTCTCTTTCTTGAGCTCGATGACCGGTACCTGGTACTGCTCGAATCGCTTGATCACCTCTCGCTCGAACTCGTTGAATAGGCGCATCTTATCTGTGTCGAAACTCCAGTGCTCGCTGTAGGCTTGGCGCCACTCGGCGCTGCTGAAAATCCGGTTGATCGGAAAGAGATCGGCAGCGTACTCACGCTCCGGGCTCCTCACATCCAGGGTGATGTCACCGCCGAAGACTTTGATCAAGCGGTCCTCGGGCACGCTCCGTACCGCGTCCTCCCGGTCGGCCTCCGGGTGGACAGCTCCTTTCATGTCGATGTAGTACCAACGGCGGATCTGCTTACCCTTGGTGTCCTTGGTCTCCACCGCCCCCTGACTCATGAGGGCCCGATAGAGCGAGGTCAGCCGCTGCTGACCATCAAGGATGAGGGTGTCAGGCACGATGTCGCACAGGCGGGCATCGGTCCCAGCCAACATCCGGGGTTTGAAGCGGATGTGCTCGCCCCCGATCTGGAGCAGCATCACCGCGCCGATCGGGAAGGATACGGACACGCTCGCCAAAAGGCTCTTGATGTGTTCGTCGTCCCAGACCCATCCGCGCTGGAAGTCGGGGAGCTGTAGGCTGCCGCTGTCGGCACGCGCTAGCAGTTCCTGCAAGGGTGTCTTGGTGCTGTCGAAGCTGGCGCCTGTCATGGAAGCACCTCACTGCTGCCGGTCACCTCGGTGAGCAGGTCGAGAATCTCGCGTTCCAGCGTTTTGATGTCAGCCTCGATGACCGCTAGCGCGCGCGGTGGCTCGTACTGATAGAAATGACGGTTCAGCGGGATCTCATAGCCGACCTTGGTCTTACTCTCATCGATCCAGGCGTCGGGGACATGGGGCAGGACCTCGCGCTGGAAATATGCCTTGATGCCCTCCTTGAGCGGCACGCTCTCGGTGTCGCGCAACTCCGTGTCGGGCTCGGGTTCCCCGTTTCGGGCGCGGCAGATCTCCGCTCCTTCATCGCGCTCGCCGAGCGCGGAGAGGACAACCCTCAGTTCGGGTGTCGTCAGACGGACTCCGGTGGCGTGGTCGACCTCCCGCAGGTTGGTGAGGAAGACCGTACGGCTCTGGTAGAGCGTGTCGCCATGTCCTTCAGCGAAATCCGCCAGCAGTGCGCGGATAGCGGCCTGCCGCTGTTTGCCGGCCGCAATTCCGGCGAGCCGGGCCTTCTCGTTCTTCTTGTTGCTGGTTGCCAGCTTCAGAAAACCGGGCTCTGTTTCGAGCCGTGCGATCCGCTCCGGCACCACCTGGAAGTTGAGACGTAGTGGGCGTTCCACGGTGATCTTGTGAAAACCTAAGTCAGCATTGTCGAAGACCTTGCTGACGACACAAGTCTTTCCGACTAGCTGTCTCTTGATGGGATCCTCCACACTGAACATCCGAGGCTCGCCGTCCTCGAAGTTTCCGAAGATGCGCGTGATCTCACCGATCTGGTCGGGTTCGCTCGCCCGATCTGTCGGATCGCCTAGCTTGTTACGCTTGTTGCCGAGGCTCTTTGGCATTTTCACGAAGAAGCGCCGCGCGTCGATAAGCTGGATCTTGCCCTTGCGGCGCCGCTTCTTGCGGTTGGTCAGCACCCAAATGTAGGTCGAGATGCCGGTATTATAGAAGAGTTGGTCAGGCAGCGCGATCACGGCTTCAAGCCAATCGTTTTCGATAATCCATTGGCGGATGTTGCTCTCGCCGCTACCGGCATCACCCGTGAAGAGCGGGGAGCCGTTGAAAACGATACCGATTCGGCTACCGCCGTCCTTGGGCGCACGCATCTTTGCCAACATGTGCTGCAGGAACAGTAACGAGCCGTCGTTGATACGCGGCAGACCGGCACCGAAGGGGCCCTCGTAGCCGAGGGTGTTGGCTTTACGCTGGATGTATTTCTGCTGTTGCTTCCACTCAACGCCAAAGGGTGGATTGGCGAGCATGTAGTCAAAGGTATGCCCCTTGCCCTCGGCGTCTCGATCGAAGCCGTCCCGGGTGAAGGTATCACCAAGAACGATATTGTCCGCGTCCTCACCCTTGATCAGCATGTCGGCCTTGCAAATAGACCAGGCTTCGTCGTTCCAGTCTTGGCCGTAGAGGTGCGGATCGGCCTCGGCATTGAGCTCGCGGATGTAGTGCTCGGCGACGGAGAGCATGCCTCCGGTACCGCAGGCCGGGTCGTAGATGGTCTTGACGACGTGGCTTCTGCGCAGATCTTTTTCCGGGTCCAGCAGAAGATTCACCATCAGGCGGATCACCTCGCGTGGAGTGAAGTGCTCGCCCGCTTCCTCGTTGGATTGTTCCGCGCCGATCCGGATCAGCTCTTCGAACACATACCCCATTTGGACGTTGTCCGCTCGCTCGGGCGAGAGATCGACCGCCGCGAATTTCTTGACTACCTCATAGAGGAGGTTTTTTTCCGCCATGCGAGCAATCTGCTGGCCGAAGGCGAAACGCTCCATAATCTCACGAACGTTTCTCGAGTAGCCGTTGATGTAGGCGTTGAGATTAGGAGCGAGTTGGTTGGGGTCGTCGAGCAGCCTGGGTAAGTCCAGCTTCGAGAGGTTGTAGAACGGTCTACCGGTGATCCTCTCGAGCAGGCTGCGCACTACTGTTTCGGGCTTGACTTTGATTTTTGGATGCTTCGCCAACACCTTGGCCTTGGTTGGCTCAAGCAGACAATCGAAACGGCGCAGAACCGTAAGCGGCAGAATAACCTTGCGGTATTCATTCCGCTTGTAGGGACCGCGGAGAAGATTGCAAATGCTCCAGATGAAGTTGACGAGCTGGGAGTGGTTGTCTACGGTCATGCGGCTCTCTCAAGTCCCGTGTAAAAGAATTCCGCGATCAGGTCACATGCTGACGCTGTAAGCCACTGCAGCTGAGTGTTCCTGGTATTGTTTCTATTTGCTTTAGCCACTCACACACACTCCATCGTTACGACACCATCAGCAATGGGTCCTCGCGTTGCACCACTTCCTGCGTGATCCGCATAGGGCGGAAGCGAACACCAGATTCAATGCCTCATTGCATCGGTGAATCGCCGCAACAAACGGTGTCCCACACGATGATTGGAAAAGTCCTCGCGCTCAACATGCCACGCAGTGCAGTGCGGCCTCAACTCCAAAGCGCGCGAGTGGGGAATAACAGCCAATCTGCTGCCGACTGGACCAAGAGCCGCCGCGCATGCAGGTGTAGGCGCCCGTGAAGCCCGGCCGTGTCACCCAGTGGGCACATCGTTGAACTATCGCGGTACAGGTCGCGGAATGGAAATCGTTGTCTGCCCTCTGCCCTGAGCCTTTCCACTGAAGAAGTCGTCCCAATCCGAGCTATACAGCCGAACCACACAACTAAAAGACTCTCCGGACAACCCGGGGCGGTTCACTCGAAGACCTCCCATTGTTAGCGGATATATTTCTCGTCCCGGTTCATGAATGCCGGAAGCGTCCCTTCCAAGTACCGCACCACGTGTTGGTTCACAGTTGGATTTTCTAGAGCACCCGAGGCATAAGTGACTCTGCACATATGCTGCTTGTCGATACTCGCGACGATGACTTGATCTGCGTCGGCGACAACCGCAAGGTTGGGGTTATGCGTAACGACAATGATCTGTCGTCGCTGTTTCGCCATCTGAATCGATGGAACTAGAATCTCGTGAACAGTTTCATTGTCAAGATTCTCTTCGGGTTGGTCGACAATGAGTGGTGCGTCGTTTTTCTCGACGAGAAGGTAGAAAAGTAGTAATAGAAGTCCACGCTCTCCGGGAGACAATGCGAAGAGCTCTTTCCCTTCCATCTTGAGAGCATACTGCGGCTCGAGGTAGCCCAAGCCGTATAGGAAATCATAGAAGCCTTCCACCGTCCCTTTGCTCCTGAGTTGGGATCCAGTTGACATGGGGCGCAGTTTGTCTTGTCGAACATCGTTCTTGAGCGCCTGCATAAACTCGTTGAGGAATGCGTCGACGGCCTCAGGACTGTCGAATTCGTTCCGCTTGACGAGTTCCTTTATCCTTGCGGCACCCTCTTCAGCACCCTGAAAGGAGCCCGACCTTCCCTTGTTTATCCAGTCAGAAAGGCTGGAGACAAGGTTGGTTTCGCTGATTCGAACGTCAAAAGATAGCTTGATTTTCTCAGCCAGCGTCTTGTGCTTTTGAATGAAGTCTTGAACCGGACTGTAGAGTTTCCGATATCTGTCTTTAAGTCCTGCGATTTGTGCGTAGATGGTCTTGCATATCTGAAGGCGCTGAGACTCTAGCACGGCGATCTCGCTGGGAAGTTCGGAAATGCGTCGCAGTTCGGCTCTCAGGCTAGAGATAGACTCCGGGTCGTCAGTGTCGCTTGTGAGTCGAGACACCGCGTCCCCCCACTCCTTGTGAGAGCTCAGATACTCCTGGTGGCGCCGTGTCGGTGCGTCGAGCTGATTTTGAAACTGAATTATCCTATGTTTGGCAGCTGCAAGGCGTGAGACGGCACTCTTCTCATTCTCCGTGTCCAGTTGCTCCTTAACAGCGGCTTCTTGTGTTGTGAGTTCTGCATGAAGCACCTTGACCGTCGCTGTGTTGATCTCGAGTTTAGCTAGATCGTCCCATGTCAATCCGAGTCTTTCGAGATCTTCTTCTGACTCTCGTTCGGCGAGTCGGTAACTGTCCTCAAGATTCCGTATGCGCTGGAGTAGCTTTTCGGCAGTTGAAATGTTCGTTAGGAGTTGCGCTCGTGATTGTCTGGCGGTCTCGGCCTTGGACTCCAGATCCACGACCAACATGCGCTGAGCCTCAATTTTGGCCTGACACTCCTCAATCGCCTTTCTCATTTGAGGGTCTGCGTCAGGCTTCGGTACGGCCTTTGGCTCGTTCCCTTTCAGTGTGCTCAGTTCTTTCAGACGAGCGGTATGCCGCTTTTCTACCTCGCGTTTGTGCTCTGGAGCCGCGTCCTCCTCAAGTGAAGATATTTCGCGGTTGATTTTCGAAAGCTCTCCTTTGAGGGTGTTGATGCGGTCAAAGGTTTCTTCGCTAAGGTAATCAAGAAGAGAGTCCAAGCTCTGCTTCCCGAGGCGCTCGGCGTTCGGAATGTGGGAGAATATGACGGCCCGCAGTTCTCGGTCGAATGCCCCTCCTCCTTCTGAGGCGAACTCATTGCACAGGCTTTCCAAGTAACTTTGCGGAATGTACCTGACCCGCTCGATGTCCTCCGCATCCTTCCGGCGTGAAAGACGATACACCTCGTTGTCGCCGCTATGCCACGACAGTGTTGCCTCAAAATAAACCGATTTATCTTCACGTGGGTTCTTGAACTTGTTCTCGTTTAGGAACGAAAAGTTGTCCTCCTGCTGGCTGTTTCCTCCGAGCGCTACGATATCTGCCAGGGCGCTCTTGCCGCTTCCTTTGTTTCCGATGATGGCAACCAGTCCTGAATTGAACAGAATCGAGCAGTCAAACCACTCCTCAAGAAGCGGTGCACTCTGGACCTTCTTGATTTCTATGGACCGGATGTACCTTTGAGGCCTCTTCTTCACGTCGGTCAGTTTCGGGGGTTCACTTCCAACATAAAAACGTTCGTCAAACTCAAGAAGTGCATGCTGTAAGCCTCTGAATGTAGGGTCAGCTTTCACCCAAAGGTCACAGCGACCAAGTGAGTCCTTGTCGCCGGAGTCAGCCCAGTTATGAGCATCGCTGCAATCAAGCAGGTGGTCGTTCACATTTTGTGCCCGCAGTGTCTCCCGCGCCTTCTTGTAGGCATCTGCGTTGGCAGCCGATATAAATAGTGCATCGGGTTCATTGATGATCGTCTTCTTCTCAGCAATCGACTGATCATTCCACTTGAGCGATGTCCATTCGGTCTTCCCCACCGCAGTGATGTAGTTGTTCTTGAAGTACGGCGAATTGAGAGCTTCCGTGATCTTCTCAACCGAGAGGTTCAGGTTGTTAAACCCCTCGAGTATCGGGCGGTCGTAGTCTGACTTCTTGTTGGCCGGGGTACTGGCAATGATCGCCTTTCCGAGGTCCTCTAGGCTCTGGAGGGTAACGACTCCAGCCCATTTATGGTGGACACCAGGACTGAGCGTGTAGTGTGCTTTGAGTTGATTCAGAAACTGCTGCTCAATCTGATCACTCGTAATTTCGTTTGAGAATACGACATGGTAATTGATGCGCCTGAGTTTGTCCTCGGTTCCGGCGAAGCGTGCAAGTCGGAACTCGAGCACTGGAAGGAAGGTGTCAATATTCTTCAAGCGCCCCTGGCTTTTGAATTCGAGGATCTTACGGTACCCCTCCAGGAACAAGTAGTCGTTGATTCCTATGACAGAGAAGTCCTCGGGAAGCTGCTCGAGTGCCGTGATGAATCGTTCCCATACGTTGCTGCCAGAACCGTAGTTGTGGTGGAGGGATGCCGGTGTATGCACATGGAGGTCCCATCGTCTCCAGAGAGAGCCACGAGCATCGTTCACCACTTGTGTTGTGTGCTCCTCACATCAATCCAGGATTCCTGTGCCAACGTATTCATTTGTGACAGCGCCCTAACAGCAGCACAGACGCGTTCCGGGAGTCGAGTATACATTGAGGCAGCATTTGAGGTTTGAACCGCCCCGGGTTTCCCGGAGACTCTATTACTTGAGAAGATGGGAGTCATTATGGGAAGAGCAAGCAGATATGCACCCGAGGTTCGGGAACGTGCGGTACGAATGGTGGCCGAGCACCAGGGGGAGTACGCCTCACAGTGGGCGGCAATGGCGTCGATCGCTGCGAAGATCGGTTGTACCACAGAAACACTGCGTAAGTGGGTCCGGCAAACAGAGCGTGATATGGGCCAACGTGGGCGCCGGGCGGGACGATCAACAACGGCTAAAGGAACTGGAACGGGAGAATCGTGAGCTGAAACGAGCGAACGAGATCCTGCGCAAGGCGTCAGCGTTTTTCGCACAGGCGGAACTCGACCGCCGACCCCGGTGATGGCGGATTTCATCGAGACGAATCGAGGCGGGTATGGGGTCGAGTCGATCTGCAGTGTGCTGCCGATCGCCCCATCGACGTTCTACGAGCACCAGGCACGGGAAAAGAATCCAGATCGATTGCCCGCGCGTGCGAAGCGCGACGCGAAGCTTCGAGTCGAGATCGATCGGGTCTGGAGGGAAAACCGTCAGGTCTATGGCGTCCGCAAGGTCTGGAAGCAATTGAATCGCGAGAATACAGACGTTGCCCGCTGCGGTGGCCCTTCCCTCTCGTCACTGAGAAACATCGTTTTTGGGAGTTTCCAGAAAACCCGGGGCGGTTCACTAACATTAGTTGGCGGACTGGTCCCAATGGTGCAAGTCATTCCTCAACGGCCCGGATGAAAGTGTTCCAGTCCACCAGCTTCGGCGCCAAGCCCTCGGCGTTGTGGAACTCGATGTGGAGTCCGCCTGGGGTGAGCGAGATGGCGGCGGCATTGCCAGGCGCGGCGGTCCCCGACGCCGAAGAGTTGTTCCACCGCCGAACGGTCCAGATGGCTTGCGTCCATGCTGCGGAGCACGTCGAGAATTTCTGGAAGTCGTTGGAACCATGCGTTTTTGGAAGACATCCCTCTGCCTCCGATCCTACTCAACGTGAGGGAGCGAACCGGCATTATATGATTTCCCGGATATTTCTGGGTCGGTTGTATATGAACGATAAAGGAGGTGATTTCAAGGGGTCGATGCAACACTTCACATAAGAAGAGAGGTGAAGTGTATGGCCAAGAAACGAAAGAACAAGCGGATGAGGAAGCGGCGATGGTTCACAGCGACCGAGCGGGTCGAGGTGTGGGATCGATGGCAGCGGGGGGAGTCGTCCCAATCGATCGGACGCGTGCTGGACAGAGGGGGATCGGCGATTCATCGTCAACTGGCAGTGTACGGGGGCATCCGTCCGCAGTCCCGTTGCCGGTCATCGCGGGCACTGACTCTGGTCGAACGTGAAGAGATCTCCAGAGGTATGGCGGCCAAAGAATCGATCCGTTCGATTGCCGTGCGACTGGGTCGGTCGCCATCGACGGTGAGCCGGGAGGTCAGCCGAAACGGGGGCTCTGATAGCTATCGGGCATCGGAAGCCGATGAGCGGACCTGGGAGCGGGCGCGCCGTCCGAAGTCGTGCCGGTTAGCCCGCAGTCCCCGCTTACGGCAGCTTGTTGAAGAGAAACTGCGGCAGGTCTGGTCGCCCGAGCAAATTGCCGGTTGGCTGAAACACTCATATCCGGAAGACGAGTCGCTTCACGTGTCCCACGAGACGATCTATCGCAGCCTTTTTGTCCAGGCCTGCGGGGTTTTGAAGAAAGAACTGACTCAGTATCTGCGGACAAGACGCACGATTCGCCGATCTGGAAAAGCGAGCCGGAAAGGCCATGGAAAGGGACAGATCGAAGACATGATCTCGATCCGTGAGCGCCCGGCTTCAGTCGAAGATCGTGCGGTCCCCGGTCACTGGGAAGGGGATCTGATCTCCGGATCGAGGAACACCTACATCGCCACTCTGGTCGAACGTCACTCGCGTTATGTGATGCTGGCGAAGGTTCCCAACAAGAAGACCGAAACTGTTGTCAACGCGCTCATCGAACAGGCGCATCCACTACCGACGGAACTCTACAAATCACTGACCTGGGATCGCGGTCTGGAAATGGCGGATCACAAGCGGTTTACCCTGGCGACAAACATTGCCGTCTATTTCTGCGACCCACGGAGTCCATGGCAGCGCGGATCGAATGAGAACACCAATGGTCTGCTTCGATACTACTTTCCCAAAAGGACGAATCTGTCGCTACACTCACAGGAACATTTGGACGCGGTTGCTCGGCAACTCAACGAGCGGCCACGCAAGACGCTGGAGTTGGCAACTCCGGCAGAAACATTTGCCTCCTCCGCAGAATTTGTGGGCAGTCCAAAGGCCTGTGCGCACATAAGTAATTGAAACAAAGTACCTTATTCTTTTGTTCGACGGCGAATATTCCAGTACCCACTTCGGTCGGACGCCTACACCCGGCGCCCGGAGCCCCCGCCGGAGGCCCCGTTCCCCATCGCCCACACCAGCCGACACCGCGGAGCGCAGCCGAGGGTCAAGGCCGGCGCAGCCGCCGAGCTTGCGAGGGAAGCCTTGAGGCTTGGCGAGCACCGTGGTCTCCTCAAGCGGCGATGGAAGACGGTTTTACCCACAAATTCTGCGGAAGACCCAAACATTTAATGCAGGTGTTGCATCGACCGGTTGAGCCGGCAGACCTTATCATTCCTATCGAATGCGCATCCTGACACGGACTGCAAAATGACCCCAGAGCCGACCTTTCTCTTAGAGATCAGCCGCCCGCCGGGCTGTCAATGCCAGATGCTTTGCTGAACTCGCTCCGGAATCGTTCCTGACCCAGCTATCTCGATTCAGCTTCGCTGATCGCCTCCAGGACGGCGAAGCATCGCACCAGGTGGGATAAAAGCGCCGGCCGCGCATAGGAATCCGCCCAAGGAACACTACTTATCGGCAGCGCGACCCACGCGGGGCCACCACGCCTTACTGGGTGGGCTACCCTGATTGCTGTGCGAACCGCCTATCCACCAGACGCTTCCCGCAACTACTTTCTATTCTGCTGAAGTCTCAAGTTCCGTGCTGCGGCGATCGATGAACCGACGGATCTCATCATTCATTTTCGTGCCCGCCACCGTGCATGCGATTTTGAAGCGTCGATGCATGTCACGTGGTAAGTCCACAGTTAAGCGTGCGGTTTCTACTTGAACAGGAGTCTTTATTTCTGTGTTAGCGGAATTCTTTGTTTCTGTGTCTTTTCCGCCGCCCTGTCTGACAAAAGCGTCTATCTCATCGGACGTGGGTTGCCTCTTCGGGATCGGCTTCATCAGATCCTTCTTGCTCATAGAATGCTCCGATTTCTTGCATAACACCTGAAAACTCGTTCGCCGCTGCACTTCGGGGGGCCCATTCATAAATAGTCTTACCCATAGTAAGTGCTTCGGCGAAGGGCACACGATTGGCTACAGCTGCCTTAAGCAACGGAACGCCGTAATTCTCTACGTGATCACGGATCGACCGGCTAATCACTGTGTTCGGTATAATACGGGAAACCAGAAACACAGATTTAAGGTTTTCTTTATATTGCCTCGCCTCTTGGATCTGCTGGACTGTTGTCTGGCTGGCCCAATCGGATGCCCCGGAAGCCTCGATGGGAATAACGATAAGGTCAGAGGCGATAATCACAGCCCGACTCAAGGCTTCAGCCCGCGGCGGGCCATCAATCACAATATGGTCGTAGTGGACGGCATGGCCTAGAATTTCCTGAGCCATATTGCCCCGAGTGAGTGACATCACAGGAAATGGCATCTCGTCTCGCCTCGCCGCCCAATCGTTCGTTGTGCCTTGTGGATCCGCATCGATGAGCAAAATCTCAAACCCCTGCCGATGCAGATAGTCGGAGGCGTTGGTGGAGAGGGTGGACTTGCCAACGCCGCCTTTTTGGTTAAGAAAGGCAAGAATCATGATTTCAATGTATCTGTAAACACGGATATCATTGTAAACGTAAAAAGAGTTCTCTGTCGAGTGAAGAGGCGTCAAGGCTGCAATGTGCTCCAACGACACCAAAGGCCACACCCCTCGCGAAGTTTGTGTAACTGGTTTAGTTTCAGTTGGGAGGGAGGTGTCCCGGCGCCGTCGTCGCTCGATTCGTACGCAATTTGCCCCGGTAGTCCCAGGCGCCGTCCTTGCAGGCGAGCGCCGAACGGACCAGGGCACTGTCAAGTCAACTGATTTCCAGGACGTTCCACTGAATGACATGCCAGCTAAGTCGCTGATTTGTGGTGTTGGCTAAAATTAACTTCGCGTCGAAAAAGAGTGAATTCCGGTTAACTTGACAGTGCCCGAAAGAAACGGGTGAGGATTCTGAATGGATATTTCCCCGGACAAACAGAATATTGATGGAGTGTTCTCCAACACGACGTACTACATCGATTTCTACCAGCGAGATTACAGGTGGACAGATGAGCCTGTGAAACGCCTTCTGGATGATGTGTTTTATAAATTCAACGACCAGTACGAACGCTGGAAAGACCTCGATCCGGGCCACGAAATAATCGCAGCTCGATACCCGTGGTATTACCTGAATACTTACGTCACGAACGTCATCGATGGGCGTGTGTACGTCGTTGACGGTCAGCAGAGGCTAACCACTCTCTCTCTCATCCTGATCAAGCTCCGTCATATGGCTCAATCTCTGAACTCCAAGCTTGTCGGCTGGCTCGACACCAAGATTGCCGGCCAAGCTGGCTATGAGCAAGCGTTTTGGATGAACCACGTCGGTCACAAACGGACTCAGCAGGCTCT
Source organism: Terriglobia bacterium (assembly GCA_965263045.1). Taxonomy (GTDB): domain Bacteria; phylum Acidobacteriota; class Terriglobia; order 20CM-2-55-15; family 20CM-2-55-15. The sequence goes on along the minus strand of CBDHGK010000010.1, from coordinate 31,767 downwards.
TTTTGAGGGAGCGCTGATGAAGGATGTCTCAGCCGATAGCGGAATTACCGCCCAAAACATGGTCCATAACTACCAGACGATCAGCGACTACCTGGACCGCGCTCTCCAGGGCCAACATCAACTTGAAACCTTCGTCTTCTATTTTCTAAAACGCGTGGTGCTGATCAATCTCGTGGTGGAGCAGACCGACGTGTCGATGGTGTTCGAAGTTATCAACGACCGCGGGGTCCGGCTTCGATCCCATGAAATTCTGAAGGGAAAGCTCCTCGGTCAGATCGACAAGCAGGAACTTGAACAAGGGAATTACCACGACCTCTGGGAGACACAGGCAGCGTCCATAAATAAATATCACGAGGACGAATTTGACGGATTCTTCACATTTTTCCTAAAGGCGAAGTTCGCATCCACGCGAAGAGAGGGGCAGAGATTTGATGGGGACTACCACCGAACGATGTTTTCGGACGACATGAACCAGAAGCTTCGTCTCGACCATAATCCGCCCGGTGTAAAGGAGTTTCTCAAGAGTGAATTTTCATATTTTGGTCATCTGTACCAGAAACTACTTGGCGCCTATGAAACTAGGAACGCCAGCCTGCCTCACGTCTACTATAACTACCTTCTCATTCTCGACGCCCCGTTTCATCTCGTTGTCTCTGCATGCAGGCTGAATGATCCGCAAGAGGACGATAAGATTCGGACCATCACGAAGGAAATTGACCGTTACTTTTCCCTGCTACAACTCCAGAACGCCTATGATAGCAATGACTTCACGGATTCCCTGTACACAATCTCACAGGCGATCCGTGAAGCAGAACCAGAGAGCTATCGGCCAGCGTTCGATTCCCAACTAAGCCAGATGATTGCGGGCAGCCGAAACGTATCCGATGCCGAACCCCTGCGTTACACGGCCTTCAAGCAGACGGGTATCAACCTTAACAAACGTTTCAAACGGTACTTCTTCGCAAGAATCGACGAGTTCCTGGCAGAGAATATGAACCTGGACCCGAAACATCCCATTCAGGATCTCGTAACGAAGACTGGTGCGAAGACCGGATTCCATGTCGAACATATCCTGTCCCACAATAAAGAGAATCTCGCTCTTTTCGGTAATGATGAGGAGCGATTTGAGCAGGAACGAAACCGCTTGGGAGGAATCCTGCTCTTGAAGGGTAAGGACAACATTTCGAGTGGCAACGAACCGTTCCGGGAAAAATTGCGTTCGTACGCCAATACGCTGTACTGGAATGAAACGTTGCGGCAGGACACCTACAAATCAAGTCTAGACATGGAGGGATTGCGTAATCGGTTTGATCTTGATCTGCGACCACTAGACCACTTTGGGCCGGAGGATCTGGAAAGTCGGCATCGGCTGCTCTTTGAGATAGTGAAGATCATTTGGGATTGAGTCGAGTTCCGGCAGTGTCGAAAAAGAACGTGAGGAACGACCATGAGAATTCTGGCTGACGAAGATGCGATAACGGGAGCGCAGAAAGCATTCGAGCAAGCCGTCTCGAGCGTGGCGGATGAGCGCATACAGACTGATATTGGACATCCAAACGGGCATCTTGAGGCTCAGGCGTATTGGGTGTCCAGCGTCGGTCTCTGGGCGTACTTCGGTTTCCCCTCGGATGAGAAGTCTCCGAGCAAGCGCTACTGGAATGTATTTGGCCTGGAGAAACCGTCTGATTCGGTTAGCATCATGTGCGAAATAAATCCGCCCGTCCGGGGGATCGATCGTCGGCCTGCGGGCGCGTTCGCCGAGGACGGAGGCGAACTCTATGTACTGCACCGCGGCAACTTCAACGCATTTCGCGGACGGATTCCGAATGCCTTCACACGTTCTAACTTTAACGGTACTTGGATTTCTGCCGCCGATGGAGATCGGGATTCCGAACTCTTGAAGGTTGGCAAGCTTCCGAGTCATGATTTCGTGGGCTCCCTGCGGAACTTTGTTGTTGAAGCGGGCCGATTGAAGTCTGCGTACAAGAGGTCGGTGTGAAGAATGTTTAGGCTCAAGTTCGTTCCTGACCCGCGTTGTCTGAGCCCTCCACCCCTTCTATGCTGACAAGAGCGTTGTTGCACGGATCGGGTGCGGTGACGGAAATCGCCCTTTCCCAAGCCATAGTGTCAGGCGATGCGTTCGAGCACATCCCTTAGTGTACTTCGTGGGGTTAGCGCGTGTCGGTGGAGCTGTCCGGGATTTCGATTTCCAAGCGGTCGAAGAAATACTTGGCCGACCAGTAAATCCAGTAGGGGAGCAATATCCCGGCGGTCAGCAACGAAAGGACTCCCAACCCGAGTGAGATCAGGAAGTATTCCCAGAAATTCCCCGTGAACACGATCTTGCCGCGTCTCATTCCGACCTGATACATCAAGAGTGGCGAACCAGCCAGATACGGTGAGGTGTTCCGATTCGATATTGAACTCCGCTCGCCATTTTTAAGCGGTCACTGCTACTAGGACACCCCCGATGGCGCAGTTTCTGTGGTTCCTGTCTTGTCTGAGAGAAGTGGAACAATGGGCCAACTGATTGGGAAGAAGGAAGCGAGATGATTCGGTTGGTTACGGCACTAGCGCGGATTGGACTTGCCGTTGCTGCGATAGCGGCGTCTGTTCCAATGATTGCGCTCGCGCAGACCAGCGAGCCCGCCATTGAAAGCGTTCCAACAGAGGCCGAGGCAGAGGAAGTCAATGCCAGCCCAACAGGCGACGACATGTCAGAGGAAACCGAGCCTCCCGCCAGGTCAGCGATTCCCGCAGAAGTTGAGGTCGAAATCCAGCGACACATCAACGAACTCCGGCGCGAACAGATGGACGACAGGGACACCTACTTCGACCGCCTACTCGCTATCGTCGCCATAGTCATTGCCGTTGCTGGCTATTTCAGTTTCAAGCAATTCCGCGAGATCAAGGCCGAAGCAGGCCAGAATGTGATGGCGTCCAAGCAATATGCAGAAGAAGCGCGGCACCTTGTCGAGAAGATTAAAGCAAAACAACACGAGGCTGATTCTCTTGTGGAAAGAATTAGCGCTCAGACTGTTGCCGATAAGCCTTCAGAAGCGAATCAGGTCGTCTCAAATGTCCGCGACAATCCTGAAGCATCCCCGATACAAAAATCCATTGGTCTCGCCGTTTCTTTCCAACAGCAAGGCAAGAGGGACGATGCAATCGAGAAATGGCGCGCCGTCGCCCACATCACGGAAGGAAGCGATAACGGCCTCGCCGCCAGAGCGTGGTTTTCCGTTGGTTATCTGCTTCAGGAGAAAGACCCGGAACGTGGTGTGTCAGCCTATGACGAGGCGATCCGCCTGAACCCGGATTTCGCTAACGCCTATGGCAACCGGGGTGCCGCAAAACAGAAACTAGGGCAGTACGAGGCCGCCATCGCTGACTGTGACGAGGCGATCCGCCTGAACCCGGATTTCGCTAGCGCCTACAACAACCGGGGTAACGCCAAGTGTCCGTTGGGGCAGTACGAAGCCGCCATCGACGATTATGACGAGGCGATCCGGCTGAATCCGGACTTGGCCGAAGCCTACAACAACCGGGGTGCCGCCAAGGGCCCGTTGGGGCAGTACGAGGCCGCCATCGCTGACTGTGACGAGGCGATCCGGCTGAACCCGGACTGGGCCGAAGCCTACAACAACCGGGGTGCCGTTAAATACGCGTTAGGTCGACACGCAGATGCTATCGCTGACTATGACGAAGCGATCCGCCTGAAACCGGATTATGCGGAGGCCTACAACAGCCGGGGTGCCTCCAAGGTCGCGCTAGGGCAGTACGAGGCCGCCTTCGCTGATTTTGACGAGGAGATCCGGCTGAACCCGGATTATGCGGAGGCCTACATTAACCGGGGCGTCTCGAAGGCGATGTTGGGCTTCAAGAACGAGGCTCGGAAGGACTTCGGAATCGCACTCGAACTGGCGCGAAATACCAACAATGCAGAGATAGCGGCCCGAGTGGAGCAAGCGCTTCGTGATCTTGATGACGCCGATGGCTCGTGACTCCTTCCGGCTTCGTTACCGGACGGATTACCCGGCTAACCCACGGCCTGGATGACTTCCTGGAACGCGACCGGGAGCTGTTCGACTGGGCACCCGGCCACAAGGACGCCTGACACGTTCTAGTTCTGGGAACCGGACCGCAACCACGTAGGCGAGGCGGCATCGAGCCCGTTGCAAATTGCACCACATCCGTGTCTGTTCCTTTGCTCAGGATCTATTCTGGAGGGTCAGACAGAGGGGTGTGTTCCGCAATGATGGCTCTCGCCTGCTCCGTTAGAAGTTCCTTCTCCCTGGGCGTAAAGCGCCGATCTCCGCTAACCCATTTACTCATCCGATAGGTTTTGAGTTCGGTGATGAACATCTTCTCACCACGCAGTGTGATGGGGATGCCGCCCGCAATCGCAATCGCCTCCTGACACTCTTTGATGGATGTGATTGGTGGGGTACGAAAGCGGTTTCTGAACACTTCGTCTTCCGCAATGATGGCCCGCGCTTGCGTCGTCAGAAGTTCCTTCTCCCTGGGCGTAAAGCGCCGATCTCCGCTAACCCATTGTTTATCTATGATTCTAAGGTCGGTGATGAGCATCTGCTCCCCACCCAGTGTCACGGTCATGCCCAGAGTTGTCATGTCCCTGCCACGCGCAATCTGAATTGCCCTTCTGCAATCACTGATGGATTTCTTCGCCACGCTCTCCTTCCCCTGTACTGCTTCCCTGACTCAGAATCGTCTCTGAGCGGGAATTATGGCTTTACTGGGTGCGTCAACGCTTAGGCGCTGTCGGTTGCCCTTCGGTGGGAATAATCCCGCCGCAATAGGTGCAGGTTTGCGCTCGCTCGATCCGCTCCGTGTAAGCCCGCTCAGTCGCGAAGTCACCTCGTAGAGGGTGTCTCAGCACCGGACTGTCGTTATCGATTGCATCCCCGGCTACGCATTCCCGGTGCCGGAGCTCACTCTTGCCTTCAATCGTCCGAACTACCACACCGTCAAGTTGCATAGTCTCCCATTACCCGTACCGTATCAGATTATCCCCCTCCACAAACTCCTCAGAGGCGGTGACAGGAGAGTTTTTCCGCAGGTGTCCCAGCCATCCAGAGCCACCCCAACGCACACCCAATCATCTTCGTCATGTCCGCGTCCGGGGCCTACTGCAAAGCCGATTCCCGATCCTGTCTTGTCCTGAAAGGGTACAACCAGCGCAACCGGATAGAAACGGACATCGGCCGTTGGGATACCAATGGAAACGAACCGATTTCGTGCGCCGCTTCCCCGAGCAGGGGAATGTCGATGCCCAATTGAACCTCGGTGACATATACGCCAGAGGCGATGGCGTACCCGAAAAGCTAGCCGAAGACGTGAAGTGGCTCTGCGTCGCTGCCGGGCAGGGACACGCCGATGCCCAATTCAGCCTCGATGTCATACGACACCGTTGATGGTGTACCGGTGGAGCTGAAAAAGCTGCCTCAGATTACGCTATGCCGGCCCTTCGCGGCGCGGCCCAAAGTTAGAGTACCCGCCGAAACGCCCCTCACCGACTGGCGCTGAAAGCTCGATCCGTCATCTCGGCAGCTCAGGCGTCCAGAAAAAAAGGCGACGGGGGTGAACCCGCCGCCGGAAGGTGCGGCAGTTTTACGCAGCTTCGCCATCGCTGGCCGACGGCGCCGCCTCGGCCTTGCGCTCGGCAATGAGCGTGTGTGCCTGGTCGGCGAGCTTGGCAACGGAGAGCAGGTTGCTGAAACCGAAGCTCTGAGTGGTCTTCCACTGGCCCCCGTCGGGGTAGATCCGCGAAAAGGTGACATTGTGACAGGTGAGCCCGCCGACCTCGTTTTCCCAAATGGTCGTCTTGACAGTTCCGATCCTGAGTTCCGCTGCGGGTTTTGAGTTGCTAGCCATTGATTGAATCCTCCTGGTTTAAGGGTTTGGAGCGTGTGTCGCTCACCCTCCACAGGCGGCACCGACCAAACCCGGCCAGGGGGTCCGTCGCCGGGTGCGGGATGGCGGGAAATCACCGGCCAAAGAGCAGGGGCCGTGACAGACGCCCCCGGGGCGAGCTCCGCGGTCTGGCCGCGGCCCCTGCGCCGGTCCCCACCAGAGAAGCCCCGGCTACGGGAAAATGGCGAGACAACATTCGGCGCGGTGGATCGGGGACCAGTCAGTCAGAGCGAACAACAGGAAACCCAGGGGGATCTCACCGTCCGCTTCCCGGCACCACCACTGGAAAAGAGTCTTGGGCAGGTGCCGATGTAACGGCGGATTCTTTGGCTGCTGGGCGGGCCGGAATGAAGCTTCTGGACAACCGGTCATTAGTCCGAATCCAAAATGGGCGATGATGGGGATAGGCTGATTAAGAGAAGGGAAGCGGCAGTCAATCAAGGCTGGAGGATAGTGATTCCGGCCTCCGGTCCTGGAACAAATCCAAGGAGAAGAAATGTCGAATACCAATAAGCAACTCGCCGAACTTGTGGCGGAGGAAAAGAAGCTGCTCGAGCAGCAAAGAAACGAGCGGGATGCGCTCAAGAAAAGACTCTCTGCCGTCAAGAAAGAGATCCGGGAGGAACAGCGGAAACTGAATGAACGGCGAGCGGCACTTCTAGGTCACTGCATGATGCAGAAATTCAATTCTGACCCTGAATCTAAAAATGCCATCCTGCTAGATCTCTATGATTTCCTGTCGAAGCCGGAAGACCGGGAACTGTTCGGACTGCCCCCAAAATAGACTTCTGCAAGAGAAGAATTCTGAAACTTTTCCGGGGTCTTTTCATATTCCAGGATCACCTACCTTATGCGTCGGCCGAGGGGGCGTAGCCAGTACCCATGGCAACGGCGAGGTTCCCTGGGTGTTCTCAGCTGTGATCTGCGCAGTGTGTCTCTGATCGGTAGCCCGGATTTCGATTGTGTGAGTGTCACGGTTTGGCCCTACCCACCAGTGATGGAAAGCGGCGGCGTGGGCCGCCGCTCTCCGGCACCGGTTAGTCCTCCTGGGCGCCACCACCTTGCTGAAGTTCGAAGATCCGCGTGTGCCCTGATCGGCCACTTTCGCCAGGACCAGGAGGTCGTTACGACCGAAGGTATGTGTCGTCTTCCACTGCTCGCCATCTTTGTATGGGCGGGAGAAGGTGAGGGTGTAGCGGATGCGGCCTATGGTGTCGTTAGGCTAGATGACAGCCTTGACGGAGCCGATGCGGATTTCAGAGACGGGTTTCGATTTTGCCACTCTGGTAGAACCGGAGATCTGAACGAACGGAACCACTATTTCGGTATGGATGCGGTCTGTATCACGGGGATAGCCGTGTGCGAGAGGCCTGGATCTACCGGGAGGGAGACTCATCGTCAAGGGACGTAAACGCCTCGGTTCGTCTCTGCTCGAAGCGGTCCACCGGGCATTCCCGGGTCGTGTCGAAGTACCACTGGTTGGGCCGGCTCTTCAGCCAATAGGACTTCTGCCGGTTCAGATCCTAATTGTCACACCGGTTTGTCAACAGGCTCGTCGTTCCTACTACTTGTACTCTTATTACTTGTTTTATTACTTGTAAGGGGGTTCCGTATCAGCGTGGAATCTAGGGGAGAGGGGTCCCGTAACAGCGTGGAATCCAAGGGAGAGGGGGTCCCGTAACAGCGTGGAAAATTCCCTCAAATCACCGCCTCTTGTGAATAACTCTCACGGGGAGCGCGCTTATAAGAAGCACGAGGGGAGGGATTTTCAGTCAGGTTAGACACCTTAGCCCATGTTTACCCATTTGCCGCTTGATCGGGTGCGATTTTCGCCATTTTGGGCCGAAAACCGCCCGTAAGTTGTTGATTCCTGGTTGAGGTGACGAATGTAGTGCCATAATCGTTATGTTGGGGTTGAATTCGCTTGCGCCCCCCGGTATCGTGTTCCCATGTTCGTTCGCCGCACCCAAACCCGCCGCACCGAAAACGGCCAGATCTACTTCTCCCACCGCCTCGTCCGCTCCGAACGCATCGGCGCCAAGGTCCGCCAGCGCACCCTGCTCAACCTGGGACGGCACTTCGACATCCCGCAGGCGGACTGGCCCCGGTTGTGCGTCCGGATCGAGGAACTGCTTGCCGGACAATACGCCCTCATCCCGGACGATTCGGCCGCCCTGGAGCAGGAAGCCCAACGCATCGCGGCCCTGTTGATCGCCCGCGAAGCCGATCTCTCCGGCCCCGCCACCGGCGCCGCCCCCGAGACGCGGACCGTGACCGTGGAGGTGGATTCGCTAGAACTGACGCGCCCGCGTTCGGTGGGCGTGGAGCAGGCCGGCCTGTGGGCGATGGACCGGTTGGGGCTGCGGGAACTGTTCCAACGTCTGGGCATCAACGGCCCCCTGCGCGCCGCCGCGGCGGGATCGATTATCGGGCGTCTGGCCGCGCCCGCCTCGGAAAGGGCGACGCACCGCTGGCTGCGGGAACGCAGCGGCCTGGGCGAATTGCTGGGGGTCGACTTCGAGACCATGGGGGCGATGCAACTGTACCGGGCCTCGGACGCCCTGATGGCGCACCGGGACGCCATTGAAACCCACCTGTTCGAGCAGGCGATGAGCCTGTTCGATCTGCGGCCCACGGTCACCCTCTACGACCTCACCAACAGTTACTTCGAGGGTCAGGCCGAGGAGCAACCCCAGGCGCAGCGAGGACATTCCAAGGACAAGCGCCGGGATTGTCCCCTCCTCACCCTGGGGCTCGTGCTCGATGGCAGCGGCTTCGTGCGCCGCTCCCAGGTCTTCGCCGGCAACGTGACCGAGCATCGGACCCTGCCTCAGATGCTGGAGGCGCTCCAGGCCCCCGGCGACGCCCTGGTGGTGATGGATCGGGGCATCGCCACTCAGGAGCGCGTCGCCTGGTTGCGCGAGGCCGGATACCGCTACCTGGTGGTGAGCCGCCAACGCGACCGGCAGTTCGATCCCGAGGCGGCGGTCTCGATCCGGACGGCCTCGGGCGAGGACCTGCATCTGCACAAGACCGTGGACGAGGATGGCCAGGAAGCCCGCTTGTACTGCTATTCCGAGCAACGGGCCGAGAAGGAACAGGCCATGACCGAGCGCTTTGGGAAGCGTTTCGAACAGGCTCTGGACCAACTCTCCGAAGGCCTGTCCCGGCCGCGCACTCAGAAACGCCTCGCCCAGGTCTGGCAGCGCATCGGGCGGTTGAAGCAACAGAGCCGCGGCGCCGCCCAACACTACGACGTCCAGGTCGCCACCGACGACACCGGCGATACCGCGGTCGGGCTGACCTGGACCCGGCGTTCGGTCCCGGGCACGATGGCCACCCATCCGGGCGTCTATTGTCTGCGCAGCAGCGAAACCGATTGGGACGAGGAAACGCTCTGGCGCACCTACATCACCCTCACCGATCTGGAGGCCGTCTTCCGCTCATTGAAATCCGAACTCGGTCTGCGCCCCATCTATCACCGCAAGCCCATTCGCGCCGAGGGTCACCTGTTCGTCACCGTCATCGCCTACCAACTCGTCCAGGTCATCCGCCGCCGCCTGGCCGCACGCGGGGAACACGCCAGTTGGTCCACCCTGCGCCGGATCCTCGGCGGCCAGCACCGCGTCACCGCCACCTTCCGTTGCGCCGACGGCCGCACCCTGCACGTGCGCAAGGCCACCCGCGCCGAACCGCCTCAGCGCGCCATCTATGACGCATTGGACATCCACCCCGCGCCCGGAGGGACCCGCAAAACCATCGCCTGATCTCCCCCATATCCCGCTTCTGTGCGCATTTGTAGTGCCACTTGCGCTTTTGAATCATCGTAACTGCCTAATATATCAATACTTTGCAAATCGGCTTGGTAAACATGGGTTAGAGGGGTACACGCGACTTACGGAAGAGTCAGGAGCGGGCGGTGCGGTGACCACGGGGACACCAGGAGTCTGCGCGGCAGAAGAAACCCGGCACTACATATCGACGCTAAGCGCTTTATACTCACAACATACCGTGGTCATAATGGCTTAAAAACGTTCTGCAGCGCAGACTCCTAGCGGCCTAGCTTTGCAAGTTGACGATGCTCTGCCGGTGGGATGATGGGCCTCGAGGGATGCAGGATCAACACTCCTGGTTCCGTCGTGTAGTTCAACCCCGCCCATGCCAGCTTGATTTTTTTCAACTCGCGTAGCACCTTGCGTTGGAAGTTACGGACAGTAACTCTGTCGCTGGCCTTGGCCGGGTCCGCTCCGAACTGGCGGTACACCTGCCGCCACGTGATCTGCACCGGGCACGTCAACGCGAAGGTGCGGTAGGTGAGCCACAAGTAGAGATCAAGGCCCAGCGAAGAGCGTTTGAGCGCCGTGAGGGTATTCATGTCGAGCGGCAGCGGGTGGTTGATGATCTCGTTGAACAAGTCTTCGCCGAGTTCGATCTTGCTCTCCCACAACACCGGCTGGTCGGGTTTGCGTTCGTTCCACCAAAACTCGGTACGGCGGGCAATCGGGGAGTTTACAGCGGCTTCGCCGTGCTCATCCTTGTAAATCAAATTAACGGTGCAACCAAAGAGCCGCTTCATCTGATTGCGTAGGCGGGTCTGCTCCCCACGTGCTCCGCCGCTCGTGCTGTTGATCCCTAGTGTTCGCATAAACTTGGAAAGCGAGCGGCCCAGGACCAGCACACGGCTTTGAGTCCGCACCGCTTCGGTGCACACCCAGGCCAGCAGCAGGCGTGGCAGATTACCGAAGGGGAGCTTGTTGCCGCCGCCCGCGATCATGTAGAGATGGTAGGGGCCGTTGCGGCGGACATATTCTTTCTGGTCGCCGGGGTTCGTGCGGGGCAGGGAGCACAGCGCCATCAGCCGCGTCATAAAGCCCAGTTCCGGGTCTGCTTCGCTGGCCCTTAAAAGCTGGTTCACCTGATCGAAGCGAGTGTAGTGGTGCCGCGCTTGAGGCGTCACCAGAGAGAGCGCAGGTTTTGATTTATCGTTCATGTCCTCGCAAGGCTCCATATCTTTATCATGTTTTACCGGCCAGATCGGGGCTGTTAACCAGAGATTCTTTGCCGCGTTGTATCCACGAACCAGCAGAAACATCGCCCTGACAATCCCGGCTCGCTTCTGTCTCATCGTCCTGGCAGCGTTGTCGGGCATCACCGCACCTCGGCCAGTTTGAGTTGGGGGTCGGCGAACGCAACGGGCCTGTAGTGCCAGCGCCGCTTTGCGGCGTCGTAATCGCCCACATGGAGGGCTTCTTCGACGTATCGCTTTCCCTCGCGCCGCGTCATGTGAATCACCATGGAGATCCCGTCCACCACGCCCCTACAGGTGACTTCCCACGGCAAGTCCGCCTCACCTTGCATGGCGCACGTCGCGAGGCGCGACAGGGCCGACTCGGCGTTGTTGGCGTGGATTGTGGTCAGACTGCCGCCGTGCCCGGTGTTGAGAGCCTGCAAAAGATCGGCCGCCTCGCCGCCCCGGACTTCGCCGACCACGATGTGGTCGGGCCGGTGCCGGAGCGCATGCTTGACCAGGTCGCGGATCGTCACCGATCCGCCGTCGATCCCCCGCGCCTCGAAGCGGACACAGTTTTTCCGGTCGATGCGGAGTTCGAGCGTGTCCTCGATGGAAACAATGCGGTCGTCGGCGGGGAGCAGTTCGACCAAGGCATTGAGCAGCGTCGTCTTACCCGAGCCGGTCCCGCCCGACACGAGGATATTCCGCCGCCCGAGCAGCGCGGCCCGCGCCTCGTCGAGCACCTCTAGGGGCAGTGAGCCGAAGCGCACGAGATCTTCGGGCGAATAGCTCCGCTTGCCGAAGCGCCGGATGGTGATGGCAACGTGCGGCGCGGCCGGGGGCACACAGATCGCCACACGGGAGCCATCGTCCAGCCGCGCATCGAGGATCGGGGAGCTGGCCGGATCGAGGCCGAGAGGCCGTGCAATCTGGATGGCAGCCCGCTCCAGCGCCGCCTCATCAAGGGCAGGGGCTGGCTGCTCCCGGATTTCCCCCCGGCTTTCAACCCAGACGTTCCCGGGACCGTTAATCATGATCTCGCTGACATCCTCGTCTTCGAGAACCGATTCCAGGCCCGGCAAGAACGGGCGCAGGTAGTCCATGCCTCGAGTGGCGCTCATATCTTCCCCGCCTCGACGGCGCGCCAGTAGGGCGTGTCGACCGGAAGGTAGTACGGCTTGAGATAAACGCGGACGGCGCTTGTGGCGTGGGTGCCGTCATAGGGCAGGCAAATCGCCTGGCAATTGGGAAGCAGGCCAAACTCCCTGGGCTGAAACAAAGCCTCGCGCTGTTCGCGGAAGGATTTGCTGGTTCCGACCGAACCCCGGCTCCCACCAGCCCGGCCCGAGAGCAGGGACACCTGGGCCTGTTGTGCGGATTCGGTGACGGTCCAGCTCGGCTTGATCTTGGCCACCTGCCCGCAGAGTTTCGAGGCGATCTCGGCGCTGGCGTCGTCGCTGAGGGAGAGGAAGATCCGGGTGCGGAGGGTCTGCAAGAGCGCCCGCCACGCCTCCGATGTGCCCAGGACGGATCGGAGTGAGGATATGGATTGAGTGGCGACGATGGGGATGACGCGGCACTGCCGGGTGAGGGCAAACGCCTTCTCGTCTCCGGAGGGATCCTCCTCGCCAACGGATGCGAACGACTGATATTCGTCGCAAATGAAAACGGCGGGCCGGAAGTAACGCTTAGGGTCCGCTTTCATCTGTGCCGGCCGCCGGATCAGGGTCTGGAGCCAGGCGTTTTTTAGGAACACGCCTATGGCGCGGGCCAGGGCCGGATTCGATCCGGCGGGCATGTTGAGCGCGAGGACTTTCCCGCTCTCGATCAACTCGTCCAGGGGTGGAAGGTGCCGCCGCATCCGGGCCTTTCCGACCGGCGGGCGACTGTCACCGTTCCCGGCATCCTCGCCTTCGGCAACTCGTTCTTTGGCGGGTGCCTTGGGACAGAAAATGTCGGCGACGTCCTCCATGTCGAACAGAGACAGAAAACTGGAAATCCCCTCGACACACGAGGTTCTCAACTTCGGATCCATCTGCATCCAATCCTTCTCGTACCACGTCTTGACGCTTTCGTACCGCGCCTTTAAACGGTCCGTGTCGGTGTGACCCGCCACAGGGGCGACCCGGCAGGCCACGCCCTCCCGTTGCAACCATTTTGCGAGCTCGGCCGTCCACGGGGTCTGGCGTTCCCCGTCAGAAAATGTGGTCCAGGGCACCCCGCCCAAGACGGCCCTCCGCTTATCGAGATCCTTGGCCGAAATGACGATGGCCCCGTTCTTCTGACTCTTCACGACACCCTTGGCTTCATCGAGCTTTTGCTTGAACAGTTCGGGGTCGATCGCGCACAGGTAGACATCCCGGAGGGTCACCCAACGGTCGGGAAAGATCCGGTACAGCTCGATAATCCACTTCACCAGATTCGTGTAAGCCTGTTGCCAGAACGGATCCTTCCCCTTCCCGAACAACTGATTCAGAAGCGAGGACACGGTATAGGCCAGAGAGTAGGAATCGAGCCAGTGCGCGGCCAGGGGGTTCCACTGATATTTCCCGTCCATGCCAATCTCCATGTAGTCCTCTTCACGTTTCGCTGCTTTGAGAATCTCGCGGATGTCGTAGCAGAAGTCGCCCTTCACTTCGAGGATCAGCGCGGCGGCCCGGCGCTCCGGGTTCTTCGCTTGCCAGCCAAGCAATTGCCGGGCAAACGGGTGCATGCACGCCGAGGTCTTCCCGGAGCCGACCGCCCCGAAGATGGCGACTCCGGTGTAGAGGCCGCGTTCCGGGATCACGAGCCAATCCGGGTTGGGAATCTCCCGCGCCTCGACGGGGTGATGCGTTTCCCCGACGACGATGGCCGGTTTCTCGTCCGTGTCGGAGATCGGCCACGGGGGCAGCCCCCCCTTGCCCTGTTTCTTCCGTGGGACGGACTCGAACCAGACATGCCATACGCCGGAAAAGAGTGTGCCGCCGATGAAGACGACAACGCCGGGCATGAGGGCATACCAGCCATGTGCCAGCCACAGAAGCACGGGCGCATCGAGGGCCATCAGCGCGACGACCGGGTTCTCCGATCCAGAGGGAAACGGACTCGAAATATACCGGGCGATCGCGGCAGAAGCCGCGAGGAGAAATAAGAAAATATGCCTCAATTTCATGGGCCTTCACATCTCCAGATTTCAAGCCTTCCTGCAAGGATCACTGTGGCGGGAGCGACCCCCCCGGGGGAGGGCGGCCCTACGACCCCCGTGATGTAAATTGAAACGGGGGTCCAGGGACGCACGAGCCCCAAAAAGGTGGGGTCGCTCCCGCCACTCCCTCCCCCTCTGGATCGGCGCTCAAAAGGGCGTGTAATTTGACTTAACCACAAGTAAATACGAACGATATGGGGCACAAAACTTGTAATTTGCTCGTGTAATATGGCCCCCCGTTTCAAATTACACTCCCGTGCGGCACCGTGGCCGTAATTTGAAGGCCCAATTTTCGAGAGACGGTCACCCGGCGTTTCGCTCCCAAAGACGCCCATACCCGCTCAAACAATGAGTCGCCCGCCGATCTCATTCCGGAATCTCGTAGAGGTCCACACCCTCCGGATAAATCCGACGGGACCGCCATATCTCGAACGTGTCAATCCGGATGTTGTAGGGCAAAGGTTTTGCCAGCATGTCCTTCAACTCCTGCCAGCGCCGCACGGTGTTCGGCTGGCCCCCGTAGCGCGCGAAGATCTGGGAATCGAAGCTGTCGATACCCCGGGAAAGCGCGTCGAGTTCCTCCCGTAATTCCGCCTCCCGGTAGTCCCCGGCCCGGATACCCTCCCGATCCCGCGCCCATCCGTCCAACACGGCTCGGGCGCGTTTGTCGGCGTCAGGGGTGACGCCGATCGCGGCCACATGAATCGTGATCCCGCGGTGCCGCAATCGGGCCCAAAGATGCTCATGCGTCTGGCCCCAATACCGCATTTCGGTGGCGGTGTCGTTTCCAGGGTCGACATAGACAAACGTGCAGGTCGGCCCGCCCGCAAAGGGCAATTTTAGGTGGAAATACCGGGCGACGCACCCGGCCGCTCCGCCGTAAATCCGATGCGGCAGCCGATTGTGCGGCACGCCGTAATGCGTACAGAACCGAACCTTCTCATCCTCGGTCGGGAGCCATTCCAGCTCTGGTCGCTCGATCACGTAATCGAGCGACAGGATCCGCCGGAGATAGACGGACAGGCCGGCCTTTCTTCTGTGCCGGACGTTGGGAATCCCCAGCTCCCGGTAGATGCTCTTGTGGGTGATCCGGCAGACTCGCGTGCGGTTCCTGGTGTTGATGACGGGAATGGGTTCGTCCACGGCAAGGCCGAGATCCACGAGACTCTGAACGAAGCGGTGCGCGCGGACAGGATGAGTGTTGAAATAATCGGCGTATTGCGTGCGGGTGAACATGCCGCTGTTGAGGCAGACCATCGCAACCCACTCGGTGTCTTCCTGGCTCCACCCGAACGGTTCGAGTGCTTCTTCCCGGCCACGCAGATGAGCAATCATGGCGTCTCGGTGATAAGGGTTCTGTCGGTTTCGAGGTATGTGACCTGGATGCCCATCGGGTTAAAAATGACCAGATCGGCCGGTATGACAGGCATGAAAACAAACTGCATCGTGGCGGTCCATTGTTCCCTGGAAATCTCGCGCTCCTGTTGGGTGCGGACAAGTACAAAGTCAGCGACCGCACCGTGCGGCTCGGCCGGATTGGCCTGAATCCGGAGGATGACATTCTCGACCCGGAGTTCTTCCAGGGTGATCCCGGCGGCCAGCATGGCGATTTCCTCGTTGTTGGCGGTGAAGGCCGCGTTGGCCAGACCGGTGCTGAGAAACCGGAGGCTGCGCGGCCAGTATTCCTGGACCGTCGGCCGCCGCCGGCCGAAATGGTCATGGAGAAAGCGGTTGAGAAAATACTTGGTGGTGGGGTCGCGTGGATCGGCCTGGGCCTGGACCGCCTCATAGGCCAGGGCTTCGGCCCGGCCGACTTCATCCACTCGAACGACAATCGGACGCGGCGGCTCGACCGAAGACAGGCGCACCACGGCGATGGTCACGCATAAAAGCAAGATGCCGAGGACGATGGTGAACACGCGCAGGTGACGGTTCGAGTGGATCGTCTCTCCCCATATCTCGGCATATTGTTTTCCAGCGTCGGATGCGTTGTCTTTGGGTTTTGCCACGACGTTTATACTCCCTTGAATTTAGAAAGGCTCTGCCCGGCCTGGCCGATCATGCCCATGATTCCCCCGCCCGCGCCGCCGCCGGTGATTTGTGAGGCGAGCTGGCCGATCATGAGTGAGGACAGGAGCCCGGCAATGGTGAGAGGCACGATGCTCAAAAACCAGGCGGTGCTATGCCAGAGCATGTTTGTGTCGGGCGGTGGACCATTCACAATGGCATTCATCCAACCGATACTCGCCGCGAGGAACACCCGCATGAGCGCCGCTGCTATAGCGCCATAGAGGGTGTATGTGAACATGCTCTTGAACCACCCCCAAAACAGGAAGGCGAGGGGCTCGACCAGGAGGAAAGGAATGAAGAGCGGCCCGAGGATCAGCAGGACCCCCAGGGCGAGCTGTGCCCATAGAACCTGGGCCATTGAAACGCCATAGATCACGACGAGGCAGAGGAGAATGAACAAAAGAAATAGCTCGAAGATGATGGTGTGGATAAAGGACATGAGCAGGTAGGAGAGGTCGGTCAGGCCATTGATAAGCATGTCCATTATCCCGCCCCCTGTCCCCAGCTCCATCGACTGTGCGCGAGCGAAGAGATTTTGAGAAAGCTGCGAGAATGTGACAAGGAAATCCTCGCCGGTATTCTGAATCAAGATGAGCTGAAGCCACTGCCCACCGTCAGTGATGGCCTCTGTAAAAGAGCGGGTCGATCCGGGAAGCGGATCGTGATAGAAGGTGAGCATTGCCCACGGAAACCAGAGGGCGATGACGACTCGAACAATGTCCCACGGACGAAAGTCTCCGGTAAAAGCGATCCGCAATCCGGTCCAGACAATCAGAATGGCGGCCAGACCGCGCCACAGGTCCAGCCCTGCGGCGTGGACTTGCGGCGCGGCTGCAAGAATCACCTGATCCATGATGCCGGAAACAACGGTCGCGGGGTCCGGAGCCGCGGCCGGATCGGTCGGGATGGTGGGGACAAGCTGGAGCATCATCACGGGCGTCATCATGGTAGTGAGTTCCCGCCCAGGCCGGCCGGGATCTGAAAGCCGCCATACATGGATTGGATTCTCTGATCGGCCGCGGCCGCCACGGTTGCCTGTTCCTCGGCCCACTGCGCTTCAAGAGCGGCACGATCGGCCAGTCGGCGCGCCGCATACCCCCGCCGGAGTTCCTCTTGACGAAAACGAGACGCCGCGTCTTGGGTTGCGGCGGCGGCGCGGTTGCGTCCAATTGCGATCAGGGTGTGGATTTCGGCGAGCGAGCCGAGAACATCGCCCTCGGTGAGCGCCGCCGATGAGCGGTTCGGCCCGCCGGTATCGGGGTCCGTATCAATCCGCTCCCCGATGCGGCCCAGGGCCGCGGTGGTGGCCTGGTGGACTGCGACCAGATCGGCCCCGGCGTCGGCCCTGGCCCCGGCATATTCCAGGCTGCGATCGGCGTAGTCGCGCCGGCGCTGAAAGACGGCCACCGCGGAATCGGCGCTGCCCGGGTAGACGTTCCGAATATCTGCTTCGGTGACGGTGTCGGCGGCTCCCAACACGTCACGCCAGCTCCGACTGAACGACTCCCCGTTGGCGGTGAGGTCGCCGAGAGAAGTAACCATGTCGCCGGCCGGGCCGGTGAAATCGGAGTGCCAGTCGCGCGTGGTGTTGAGTAGATCGGTCGGAGCTCTAACAAGATCGGCGATGGGGTCTGCAATCGGACCCACCAAACCCTGCGCGGAATCGGTGACGTGGGTGAGCTGGCTCCGGGCAGTCTGTAACTGTTCCACGAGCTGCCGAAGCTGCTCAAGCTGGTTGGCGATCATTGCCCGCTGATTGCCGTGCATGATCGGCCGTAGAACGAACCAGATAAGCAAGTCTTCGGGACTTGGAATGCCCAAGATGCCGAAGGCGGGCACCGACACGAGAAGCGCGAATGCAAGCGTCCAGGTAATAACCCGTTTTTTCATCATGGTATCTAGTTCCCGCCCAGGCCGGCCGGGATCTGAAAGCCGCCGTACATGGATTGGATTCTCTGATCGGCCGCCGTGGCTATGGTCGCCCTCTCCTCGGCCCACTGCGCTTCAAGAGCGGCACGATCGGCCAGTCGCCGCGACTCGGCCTCTCGCCGCGCCACTTCTGCGTTGTAGGCTGCGGCCGCGGCTGCCGAAGCGTCCATAGCTTCCATCTGCGCCAGTGCTGTAGTGAGCTGTCCTTGAGATAGATTGCCGGCAAGGATCGCTTGTTGCAACGCCGTGTCGGAAACATTGTTTTGCCCCGCTACGGTGTCGATCTTGTCCTGGACCTCAACCGCAGTCGCCGCAAGTGAGGCCGCGGCATCGGCCCGCGCATGTGCCAGGACAATGCTGCGATCGGCGTAGTCGCGCCGGCGCTGAAAGACGGCCACCGCTGCGTCGGCGCTGCCCGGGTAGACGTTCCGAATATCGGCCTCGGTGACGGTGTCCGCGGCTTGCAACACGTCGCGCCAGCTCTCACTGAGCGATGTGCCGTCACTCAGTTCTGTCAGTGCAGTCACGAGCCTCCCGGCCGGGCCGGTGAAATCGGAATGCCAGTCGCGCGTGGTGTTGAGCAGGTCGGTGGGCACGGCAACGAGATCGGCGATGGGGTCTGTAATTGCGCCGATCTGTCCCAGAGCGGATTCTTTCAGATGCTCGAACTGCCCGGTGAGTTGGTCGATATGGGCCGTCATGCGTGTGAGGGCCGTAAGCTGATTAGTAATCTGTGTGCCCTGGTTGACGATCATCACGAGGTAGGCGGCCACGCCGCCATCTTGGGCGGTGACAGTCTCGAAACCCCCGCTCCCGATCAAGGCAACGATTGCAAAGAGGACAACGAGTGTTTTCTTCATTGGGGATGCTCCTTGATGAATGTGCTGGTCGTTAGTTCCCGCCCAGGCCGTCAGGGATCTGAAAGCCGCCGTACATGGATTGGATTCTCTGGTCGGCCGCCGCGGCTATGGTTGCCTGTTCCTCGGCCCACTGCGCTTCAAGAGCGGCGCGATCCGCCAGCCGCCGCGCATCGGCCGCCCGCCGCGCTACTTCTGCGTTGTAGGCATCCGCCGCTTGAGCGGCTGCCTCGTGAGAGCGAAGGTTAGAAAGCGCGACGAGTAAGCGCGCCCGAGTGAGCGCGGCAGCCACTTGAGTTTGTGCAAGAGCCGTGCGGGTGACGCTGTTGCGTGCTTCAAGATCCGCAACAGCGGCCTGGGCCGCGTCCAAAGCATCCGTAAGTGCGGTCGAGGCATCGGCCCGCGCATGTGCCAGGACGACGCTGCGATCGGCGTAGTCGCGCCGGCGCTGAAAGACGGCCACCGCTGCGTCGGCGCTGCCCGGGTAGACGTTCCTAATATCGGCCTCGGTGACGGTATCCGCGGCTCCCAACACGTCGCGCCAGTCGGGAAGCGGCGCGGGGGTATTGAGCAGATCGGTGGGCACGGCGAGTAACTGTTGGTAAGAATCCCTGAACGCGCCGATCATGTTGAGGGTGTCACAGACAACGGCGGCCTCGTTTATAGGGGTTGCTTCGGCGCCCGCCGCCATGCCCTGCGCTGAACAGTCGAGGCGGGTGAATTGAGTGAGCTGTGCCGTGTATTGAGTGACCCGATTAAGGATCTCCTGAAGCTGAGTGCCGATCTGGGTGGCTTGCAGATCCAGGTCGAACTGCGCGCTCGCGCGCGGTGGCATTGCAAGGACCACAGTGAGGGTGAGAGAGAAGGCGATCGCGTGTTTCGTCGTCATTGAATTCCTCCTGTCGGTTGAGGCTGCTGCGGTACGAGGACATCGCCGGTGAACCAGATTCGCAAGCGGTGGCCCGCGCGAATCGTGATGGTGGGCAGGCGATTGAGGAAGCGGTCGAGAATCCGCACAGCAGTTTCCCCCAGCCCTTGACTGGCCCCGGCCTGGAAGCCCTGTTGGCCT
This sequence comes from Terriglobia bacterium, assembly GCA_965263045.1. GTDB lineage: Bacteria > Acidobacteriota > Terriglobia > 20CM-2-55-15 > 20CM-2-55-15. The sequence goes on along the minus strand of CBDHGK010000010.1, from coordinate 11,710 downwards.
CCGGCATAGGGGTTTGAGCCGATCGCGGTCAGGCCGGAAAGGATGCCGACGGCGCCTGCCGCGGCAAACATCGAGAAGTAATGCCTGTTGACTGCGTCCTTGAGCGCGCTTTCCCCAATCTGGTTGAGGCCATTGAATTGGAGTGAGACGCTACGGCCGTCGGGCCAGATGAGGCGGTGAAAGGCAACGGCCAGCCTCTCCTGATCGGCCCCGGAAACGGCCTCTACGGAGCCGACAATCCGCGCGCCGCGCGGGATCAAGACCCGTTGACGGTCCGCGGAATAGAAAGGGACCGATACGTTGGCGAGGACCGGACCGGGAAAGTCGCCGCTGAGCTGTGTGACAAGGACGGCCTCCAGGAACGATCCTTCATAAATACGGTCCCAACCGGCCGGATCGGAAGGCAGCCCGGCGACGGGAGTTTCGGTTTCAGGCTGCACGAGGGCAAGGGCAGGGGCCACACCGGCAGGGGCCGGGCCGCCCGCCGCCAGCGCGGGCTGCCCGGTAGCGGCCCGTTCCCGATCGTTGAGTTCGGTGAGCAATTCGAGAAAGTCTCCGGCCGTCGCAACGGCGTTTTCGGCGGTGACACCGGGAAGGTCGGCCTGTGGAGTGCCCTGGGCGGCCTGTGCCAGCCCGGAAAGTGCGTCCGGCACTTGCGCCGCCGCCGCTGCGGTAGCGTCCGCCCCCGTTTCGGAGTTCCGGTAGGACAGCACAAGCGGCCCGGTGCGCAGGGAGCGCCGACGGCGCTCCATTTCCTCGAGCCGCAGTGTTTCCAGCAACACCGCCTCGGCCTCGGTGCGCGGGGCCTGGCCCCCGAAGGGGACAGGCTGATCGTCGGGAAGCAAGCCCGCTTCGGGGTCTTGACCCTGGAGCGGCACGATGCCGGCGCTCAATAGGGCTGCATTCGATTCCTGTTCGCCCTGTAGCTGAGCTAACTGGCGCTCGGCCGCATCGGCCTGTAGCCGGAGCTGGGCGGCTTGCCGGCGCGCCTCGGCCTCGATCGCGGCCTGGGCCCTCTGTTGAAGGCCGAGGTCCGCGGCCTCGGGAACCTCGATCTCAGCATCCTGCGCACCGCCGCCGGTGAAAGTGTAGGTGAGTAGCATGGCGGCCAGGAGCAAGGACGTGGCCGCGATCCCGATTTTGGTAACGAGGCCGCCCGGCATCACACCGCCAGGCGGAAGGGGAATCTTTTTCCATACACTCATGCTTAACGCTCCGGTTCATAGCGCCAGGTGGCGCGCCGCTCTCCAATTTGCAGCCAGCCTGAATTGAGGCGCCGCCGCACAATGAACAGGCCGTCTTCGGTGAGGTCATAGGCGACCAGCGACGGGTCACCGTCCACGGCTTCATACAGGGCCGGTGATTCCTGGGCGTGTGAGCGGAGATAGGTGAACTGCCCGTCGTGCCACATCGCTTCGACATTGAAGGGAGGCTCCTGTGCACGATCCGACAGGGTGTAAACAAAATGAAGCCGCGTGGGATAATCCGCCCGAAACTCCTCCACTGCCGCGGCGGCCTCGGCGCGGGCTTGGGCGGTCCGCGTGTCGGCTGCGATCTGGGCCGTGCGCGTCGTCTCCTGGGCTTGTTGGGCGAGTGCCTGATAGGCCGTGATTTCGGAACGGGCAACGAAGGCGGGGGCATGCGGTTCGGCCGCTATGAGGGCGGCGGCCTCGTCGGCCGGCGGCTCGATCCGGACCACCAGGTGCGGCTCCCCGCCCTCAGATGCGAGGAACGAATAAATCCGTCCGGACTCGCAAATCAGCGCGACGTTGGTTTCCACGCCCGTTGCAATCGGTTTCAGGAACGCCACATTCGCCGCGCCGGTCAGATGCCAGTATTCGGAATCCCCGACAACGAAATCGAGGATCGTTTCGTTCTCCGGCAGGACGATGACGGTGGTATGGCGCACCTGGGTCTGAATGTCCACGAGTTGATCGACGCCGGGGATCGCCTCGATGCGCAGCATGGGGCCGCCATCCTGGCCGGTACTGACCGGAGGCTGTCCAAGCCACAGAAGCGCGGCAGTGATGACGGCCGCAAGCGTTGGAGCGCGCCGCCGCGTGAAAGGCCGTGTGAAAGCTCGATGAGTCATAACGGTTAACTCCCTGCGCCCAATATTTCCAGGGCGCGTTGCAGTCCGTGTTCCTCGATCATTTGGGCGCGCCGTTCCGAATCACGGGGGTTGGACGTATAGAGCCAGTAACTGGCCCGATCGACTTCAAGCCGGAGGATCGCGGCCCCTCCGGCGCGCTTCAAATAGAGTTCCATCTTTGGAACGAGAGATTGGATCGTGTCCATTTCGCTTGGATTGAGCCGGAAGATCTCGCCGACCTTTTCGGGAAGATTCGGGTTCGCCAGGAAAATCTTGGTGGGCATGGATTCGAGCAACCCGGCCGCCTCGGGCGTACTTGTGACGTCGACGGCGCTCTGTGTCGCCATGATGAGGGCGGCGTTTTTCTTCCGCCAGGTCTTGGCGGCCTCGGCGAGATAGGACAGCACGGCCGGGTCCTTCAGATAGCGCCACGCCTCGTCGACCACCATGAGCTTGACGCGCGCAATTTCAGTGGGATCCTCAAGAGCGATCCGCAAGCGTTCGAGCAGGTAGAACATGGCGGCTTCGCAGAGGTCTTCATGTTCGGCCGCCCCGGCCAGGTCGATCACCTGCCAGTCGGCAAATTCCAGGTCGTCGCCATCGGCCGGGTTATCGAAATACCGGGCCCAGGTGCCCGCGCCGTGCCAGCGTCCCATCGCGGCCCACATGCTCTTGGGCAAGGATCGGACCAGCGAGCTGAGGTCGCGGCGGTCCGGAGAAAAGGCATAGAGGTCTTCGATGCGATTGCGGATTTCAGTGGGATCGTCGCCGGAGGTTTCCATGCCGCCGAGCCGAAGCAATCGCGTGACCCATCCGGTCAGGAATTGAAATGTGCGTTCCCCGGGAGGGAGACTGAACGGGCGCAAGCGGAAGGAATCTCCCGATCGGCCGTCGTCGGGGGAGAGTTCCAGGTAGCCCCCGCCGAGGAAGCGGGTGAGCGAACGATAGCTGCCGCCCAGGTCGAGGATCAGGACGCGCGGCCGGTACTGCAACGCTTGAACGAGCAGGAAATTCAACGTGAAGCTCTTGCCCGCCCCGGTCGCCCCCAGGATCAGGGTGTGCCCGACATCGCCGGCAAAGAGGTCATAAAAGAAGGGCGTCTGCCAGTGCGTTTCGAGGGTGGTCATCGCTGGCGCGTCCAGATGCGCGCACCGCTCGGTGCCGCGCGGCGGGCCGAACAGGGGCGCGAGCGAGGCGGCGGCCCCGGCAGACACCAGGACCTTGCGCAGTTGCCGGGAGCGGGGCTGGCCGGGCATCCGATTGAACCACTGCGCGAGTTGCCCATAGCCTTCCCGGATCAGTTTGGCGTCATGGGTGGCGAAGATGCGCCGGAGATCGCCGTCCAGGCGCTCGATATCTGAAAGCTCTCCATGCAGCGCAATGGACAGGCTGATGTCGCCATAGGCAATGCCATCGGTTTCCAGCTCGACCAGGGCTTTCGAGAGCCGATCTGACTCCGCGCTGGCCACGCTGTCCTCCATGGCCACGGCGCTGCCTTCGGTTTCCTGAACGTGCGCCATCATCGAGTACCGCTGCGAAAAGTAGTGCTTGCGCGCGGAGTTGATCTTCTTGCGGCCCGCCTCGGTCGTGTAGGGCCGCCATTCCAGCGACACCGTCATGCGGGCGTTCAAACGGTACAGGTCGTTGAGCATGTTGGCGCGCGCTGTGCCCGGTGGCGAGAGCAAGGAATAGAGGATGACGGGCTCCCCATCGAGGCGCAGGAAGCGCCGCTCGGCTTCCAGCTCAGATACGGCGAGGCTCCAGTTCAATCCGGCCCCGACCGACCCATCCCAGGGTAGCCCGGGCCGGTTGACCAGCTCACTCAAGAAACGGCCCCCGTCCCGGCCGTTCAACAGTTCGATCTCCGTCAGGTCGGAGACGAGCTTCGAACCCGCATCGACAAGCTGCCGGAACCGCGAGGCTGCCGCCTCGATCTCGTCGTAAATGTAGACGGCCTCCTGGGGCGCCCGCTGGCGGGCCAGCCAGGCCCGCGCGGTGTTGAGCCACCACGGCCCTCTGCCATCGGTGGCGGTGGCCTGTTGTAACCCCGGATCGTGACACCAGACCAGATATGCCTGGACGTCCTGCAATCGTTCGGCAAGGAATGCCTTGCGCCGCCGGCGCGCGATTGCCGACACGCTATCGCCGTGATCGGATTCCTCGTCGGGAAGAACAACCGGCCGCCGGAGCAGATAGAAATGGAGCCGGCCGCCGGGCTCGACATTCGACAGCAGACGGGTCCAGCGTTCCAGCACCGCATCGAGCGCCTCGGGGGTTCGGCCATCGAGGGGGCTGGGGGTGATGCGGCCGACGCATAACAACTGACCATCCTGGGTCAGACAGGTCCGGCCGTCTTTGAGATAACCCCACCAGGGCAATTCTTCGGCCAGCGCCCCGGCCGCATCGTATTCCGCACGTTCAGCAACAAGATTCATTCATACCTTCCTTTCAAGATCATGCGCCAGGGCTCGGCAATCCACTTGCCAGGGTCGTAACGCGCCTTGAAACGGGTCGACGCCTTGAGGATCGCGAGCATGTTCGGGTCCTGTTTCCAGGCGAGATAGCCCGCACCCCACAGCGCACCGAAAACGACCAACGCCGTGACGATGGCATTCAAGGCGTTCCACAGGGCGAGCGCGAGCGTGGCGCTCAGAATGAACCACGTGCGCTCGACCCCCATGATGGTGAGCGGGCGGCTCAGACTTGGGTAACACGGCCAGAGCCGCTTTCCTTGCCGCGCCATCAGGGAAACAGCCAGCCCATGAAATTGACCGCGCCCACGGCCATGCCGACGCCGAAGATGATCCCGGCCAGGGCTTTCTTGCTGCCGCCCTCACCGAAGGCGAACATCAGGCCGCCACACACGATGCTAATGAGCGCCAGGCCGCGCGCGATCGGCCCGGTAAATGCGTCCTCGAGGACGGTGATGGCCTCGAGCCAGGGGCTCTGCGCCCAGACCGTGACCGGAGCGCATAGCACAATCGCTAGTGCCAATAAGGCACGGTGTTGCCATTTGTTGTTTCGAAACAGAGTCATCGTGGACCTCCCTGTTGGTTTGTTAATCGAGATACAGACCTTGATCGCTCCGGTCGAGGGCCTGTTGCAGGTCCCGATCCCCTGAGCCGCGGCGAATGCCGCGCTCTACCAGATCGACCCGCCGCCCCAGGTCGGCCAGGCCCAGCACACGCGCCAGCGCGTAGAAGACGACAATGCTGGTGAGGAGCAACGCGGCCGCATGCAGGGCGAGCTCCCACCCATACGTGCGAAGGATCGTGCCCCACCAGGGCGAGAGAAAGTCGAGCTGCGGCCCGACTAAAAGAACAGCCGTCCCGGCCCACGCCGCCGTGATGCCGACGCCAAAGAAGATCGGTTTCATAATTCGATAACTCCCTTGTCCCGCTGTTGCCCCTGGTGGCCCGCACCCCCACCGCGATCGCTCGACCGGGCGAGTTTCGCGGCCTGGGCGATGAGCGACTGCGCGCGGTCGCTCCCGTTGCCGTGCATGCGGAACCCCGCCGCGGCCTTGGCCGCGATGTCACCGGCGCGGTAGTTGCCGGAGACGACTTCGATGTTGACGTGCCCTTGGGTGAGCCCATCGGGTTCGAGGAATTCCAGCTGCGCGTCGGGATACTGCACCTGGCCGTTCCGGATGGGAAGGTGCAACGCTTCGGCGGCCTCGAAGCGCGCGCGGTCGGCGGCCTCCCGGCCGCCCTGTTGTCGCGCGGCCTCCGAACGGCTATTGATCGCTGCTTTCAGTTCCGCGTCAGTGCGGATGCGCCGCAGCGTTCGGCCGCGCTCTTCAATGCGGGCCTGTTCGGCTCGCGCGGCGCGGTAGATGGCCACATCGTGTCCCATATCGCGCGACTTCGATCCTGCACCATCCCAGGCCCGCTGTTGTGGGTCCATTTCCCAGGAGAGGCCCTGCGTCCGGGCTTCGCGGGCTCCGGCGGTGGTGGGGGACAGGACGCGGTATTTCCCGCCTTCCGGTCCCTCCAGAGTGCGTTCGGTGACCCACCCAGCGGCCTTCATCTGATCGAGGGCTTTCCGGGCCGCGTAGGGGTTGCCCCCGAAACGCTCCCGCACAATGTCGGCGACGGCGACAACGCGGTAATGACTGACATCGGCGACGGCGGCATTCTTGCGCTCGGCGATGGTGTGCTTCTCCTGTAGCGGGTCGTAGTGCCGCCGATGCCCGGGGCGCTCCGGGACCCGCTCGGGCCGGCGCCCTCGTCGAGGCTCCGGCCGCCGGTCGAGAGAGGGTGTCTCCCGGATGTCAAAACGAGCCATGCGTTTATGCCTCCGTTTCCACCGCGGCCGTCTCGGCTCTGTCATCCTGCCGAAGCGCCGAGACCCGGGTGTGTGCGATGTCGGCGACCTTCCCCAGCAGCAAGAGGTCGTTGGGGCCGAAGCTGTGTGTCGTCTTCCACTGCTCACCCTCGCGGTAGAGGCGGGAAAAGACGACGTTGTAGCGGGGCGCTCCATCCTCGGCGGTATTCATCCAGATCGTTGCCTTGACGCGGCCAATGCGGATCTCATCGGCCGGTTTCGTGTCAGTCATGCGCAACACTCCTTTCTGTTCGTTCTGTTAACGGCTCAACTCGATCTCGGGCGCTTTGGCAGCAACGGGCGTTGCCGGTTGGGGTTCCCGCGCCGCGGTCGGCGCGTCAATGGACCGCTCCTGCTTCGTTTTCCCGGTTGCAAGCGGCACATCCTTGGCCTTCTCGATTTCAGCGGCGCGGGCGCGCTCGGGAGCGGCGCAGACATAGTCGGAGATGCGCCCGGCTTCGGCCGCCGCCTTGTAAATCTCCTGCGGGTCGTCCTTCAAGGCTTTGACCCACGAGGCCACATAGGCGGCGCCATGTTGCGGCTCGTAGGCCACGCCCAGGCGCTCGGACGACATCATGGCGCTGATTTCCGCCCTGAGTTCTTCCCGCGCATACGCTTGGGATCCGAAGCGGTCCCTGGTGCCTTGTTGAAGACTCTCCCGGTTCATGCGGCTCTTGTGGCCGGTACTGTGGCCGACTTCATGGAGTGCGGTCTGGTAATAGGCTTCGGCGCTCTTGAATTGCGCCCGCTCGGGCAGCACGATGTGATCGCGGGCCATGTTGTAATACGCCCGGTCGCCGTTCACCTCCCGGATCGTCACGCCGCTGGCCCGGATGACTTTCTCCACGTTCTGCTGCGCTTCCCATTGGGGAATCTCCACTCCTTTGCGCTCGGGGAGCTTGAGGCCCTCGGCTTGCTCGACGTTGAACACCGTGTAGTGCCGCCACGTTCCGCGTCTGGTCTTCTCCGCATCGCGTTCGTCGCGCTTCTCTTCGGCCCCTTCTCCGGGCGTCGTCGTTTCCTGGGTATCGCGCCGCTTGGGCGGTTTGTAAGCGAGGATGCGGGTGCCCTGTTCGCCTTTGCGGACATGGCCGCCCGCTGCTGCGATCTGGCGGTAGGTGCCCCAGCGGTGGTCGTTGTAGCTGTTGGCTGTGCGCTGCACCATCAGCTCCAACGTATTCCCGCCCTGATACTGCTTTTCGGTCGAAAAGTTCTCAGGGATCCGGTTTTCGCCGCGCTTCCAGCTCTTTTGCCACGGCGCGGTGCCCGCCTCGATCTGCTGGGTGAGTTTGGCGGCAAAGTCCTGGGTATATTCCTCGGCCGTTTTCCCACCCCGCCGGCCACCGCGTGGCTCCTTATGAGCGGGCTCCGGCTGTTGTGTGCTGGCCGCGCGCAACACGGTCACGGTCGGGGTGGAATCGGTCGCGGGGGCCACGTCAATGGGTGTTCGGCCTTCCCGATCGGCGGTATTGGGATCGGCGCCGGCGTCAAGTAAACGCTGGGCCACGTCCGGGGAGCGATTACGGGCCGCATAGTGCAAAGCCGTGGCCCCGTCTTTGTCTGCCGCGTTGGGATCGGCCTTGGCCTCGAGCAGATAGTGCACCGTTTCGGGCGAATCGGACTGGACGGCCAGGTGCAACGGAGTCAGTCCCTCCCGATCGGCGGTATTGGGATCGGCTCCGGCCTGGAGCAGTTTCCGGACGCCGAGAACCGATTCGTTTTCAGCGGCGCGATGCAAGGGTGTCCGCCCCTCGGGGTCGGCCGGATTGTGGGCATTCTGAATCCGCTCGTACTCTTCCGGGCCTGTTCGCAAGCTGTGGGGAAGATTGTCCATGTTGCGAATTTCGTTGGAGTCGTTGGCTCTCTGCTCTTGCTCGTGTTCCCCTCTGGGGTCGTCCGCCGGAAGGTGTTGGATAGGGACACGGCCCTCCTGATCCCGCGCCTCCAGGTTGGCCCCGGCTTCGAGTAGTCGGTTCACCATGTCTTGCCGCTCGGCGGCATAGGCTAAATGCAGCGGGGTCCGGCCTGTGTTATCCGGAAGGTTGGGATCGGCTCCATGCTTGAGAAGAGTTTTCGCGCCCTCATCCAAACCTTTCCCGGCCGCCTCATGCAAAGGCGTGGAACCGCCTTTGTCGCGGGCGTTGACATCCGCCCCCGCCTCAATCAGGAGATCGGCGCGGCCCGGGGAAGGTTGCCCCGCCGCGCGATGCAACGCCGTGGCGCCTGTGTTGTCGCGGGCGTTGACATCCGCCCCGGCGTCGATCAAGGCGCGGTGAACATCCAGGTCGGGATTCCGAATAGCGGCGCGATGCAACGGGGTCTCGCCCCGCCAATTCCGCAGGTTCGGATCGGCCCCCCGATCGATGAGGTCGCGGACCTGATGTTCGGTTTCGGTCGCGGCCGCGCGATGCAATCGAGACGCGCCATCGAGGAGAGAATCAATGAAGTCTTTTCTTAGGCTCATCTAATCAGCCTCCGGCTCGTTCGGATCGGGCGGCCCGAAAAACTCCGCGTCGCTGACCACGTCCTCGGCAGTCGGAAAAAACGCGAACTGGGCGGCCAGCTCGTCGGACGCCTCGAACGCCTCGCCGCTGGCGAAGCATGCGTTGAATTCCTCCCGCGTCGTTGCAACCCGGACAGATCTCACCCGGGGTTCTCTTCCGCTTTGCATGACTTCCCTCCTCTGTGTCGTCGTGTCATGGATGAAAAACATTGACCACGGTTTCCCACAGTGCTTCGACCGGAATAAGGATGCGTCCCAGGGCGATACCGATACACAACACCCCGAGGACGAGCCACTTTTCGCGCTCGATGCGATCTCGTAAGGGCACCTGGGCGAGGCGTGCGCACTGCAACTCCTGGATTTGTACGCGGAAATCGTCTTCGACTGCTTGAAACTCCCGCCGCAAGTTGGCCTTGAACTGTTCCATGTCCTTGCTTATGGATTGCACCAGGCTCTCCCAGAAGCGAGACTTGATCCGCTTGTATGCGAGCATCGCTTCTCTCATGTTGTTCGCGCCCTGGCTTTCCTCAATCGTGTGGTTGACCCGCTTTTGAACAGCGGTCAGGGCGTGCATCAATTGGTGGAGGGTCGCTTCGATGTTGCGTTCAAATTCCTCAATCTCAGCCGCTGTCTCCATGAGTAGAGCGTCCCGCCTGGCTCCAAATTCCCGTGCGACAAGGACGGGGTTTTCGCCCCCTTCAATCGCGCGCTTTAGCAAGCTGAAAATCTCTTCCTTCCGATCGGATTCCTTCCCCGCCGGCCCTGGGCCTTCCTGCGAAGCGTCGGCCTGTCGAGGGACCGCGTCATCTGCGGGCATGTCACGATCGGATTCCTTCCCCGCCGGTCCTGGGCCTTCCTGTAAAGCGTCGGCCTGTCGAGGGACCGCGTCATCCGTGGGTAGGCCGGGCATAACCTGATCGGTCGCATTGAATACGTCGGCAAGCTCGGCTGACTTGCGTCTCAGATGGGTGTCCCGCTCAGTCATCGCATTCAACCTTGATCGCAGGCCGATTCCTCACCCTCCAAACGGTCGTCACATCCGCGACGGCCGGAAACAGGACGAAGCAGCGCCCATCGCTGTCTTTATCGGTCAGTGTCAGGCCCCCGCTCCCGCGGTTGAGCCGGTCCAGGGCGTCTTCCTGGGCGGCGATCTGTTCGGCAACCTCCGCGCTCTTGGTCACTTGCCACCGAAATTGCTGTTCGGTCCAGGCAATACCGATCCATGCAGCGGCTCCGATCCCGGCGAATATGAAAACGCCGGAGAGAAGGGCCCGGCCCCACACCCCAACGATGCCTTGCGCCTGGGTAATCCCCTTCCGGACTCTCTCCGCGTGTGATTCGCGAATCTCGTTTCCCATGGAGTTGAATTTGCCTTTGATCGCCTTCAAGCCGGTTTCCAGTTCCTTGTCCATGAATTTCAGCTCGGCGCTCACCGCGCCGCGATACTGTGAAAGCTGTTGCTGAACCTCCTCGGCGATCAGCCCTCGGAGTTCAGCGCGCAGTTGCTCCTCATCCATCACCGTTCGATCTCCCGGGCCGGCGATTCCCGCTCCATCCGCTTCCGCGCTCCCGGCCGCGGCCCGAGACGCTCTCGAATCCATTGCACGCCGGCCTTCAGGCCCGCCGCCGGCCGCGTTCGAATCCTCTCCCATGCAGCGCGCCGCCGCGCCGTACTGATTTCTGAGTCCAACGCCCGTATTTGATGCTCCAGATCCCGGACCTCCGCTTCCGCGCACTCGACCTGGCTCCTGTGTTCGGCCAGTTCCGCTCGATCCGCGCGGTTTCTCCGCTCGATTGCCGCGGCCATCTCGACGACGCGCGAATGGCCGCCGCGCGCGGCCCGGTATCGCTCCGCGCCCAGGTGGATGCCAGGGATGCGGGTGAGCTCCGCCGCCTGATCCAGTTCCCCGCGCTCGAGGGCCTCGGCGTGCTGCGCCGCCAGTGTGCGGTGGTCGATCCGCTCGGCCCGGCCCGCCTCCTCCAGCGCCCGGTTGGCCGCCCGTGCCCAGCCTCTCCGGGTGTTCTCGAGCCACTCCTTGCCCTTGATCGAGAGGGTTTTCCGCGCCCCGCCCTTCTCCGGCGCCTTCCGGTTGTAACGTTTGAACCACCGCTCGGCGTCGCGGTCATGACCATCGAGGGCGCGTTCGGAAATCATCAGGTGGAGGTGGGGATTCTCCCCGCCGCCCCGGCGGAGGACCATCGTGTAGGGCAACCGTTCCCCTCCGGTGAGTTCGGCGGCGAAGCCATGGGCGAGGGTCCGCTGCTGGACCGCGTTCAGTTCCTTCGGCAGCGCGCACTCCACTGCGACAAACAACCGCCCGTTGACCCGTTCGTGTGCGTCCGCGGCGGCCCAATACCCGCGGGGATCGTCTGCGGCCCACTCCGGCATGTGCCCGCTCTCGCTGTGAGCGAGCGCATTGCGGTCTGTCTCACACTTCCCTTCCCGTGCGATGTATTGGGCCCGGGCGCGGGCCGATTGCCCGCCGTCACGGCTGCCGGTCTTTACATTCAGATGATAGATAGCCATCGGGTTCCCTCTGCCCGGCCGGGTTCCTCATCGGCCATCAGCGTTCGATCTCCGTGTCCGGTATCTCTCGCCGAAGCAATGCGACCGCGCCCTCGACCGTTTGCTGCACTGCGCGTGCTCTCTTCGATGCGCTCACCGGAAACCGTCTTCGCATCGTCTTCCCCGCGCTGCCAAAAGGACTTCTCCGCCATCACGCGCCTCCATTCCGGTGCGTGCAGCTCACTCCTCGCCGCGGTGATCTCTTCCACGGCGCCCCCGTCCT
>CBDHGK010000009.1:0-16284 GCA_965263045.1 Terriglobia bacterium | reverse complement strand
AATGAGCTCGCGTTGACGAATGCCTTCCATCGCGTCGAAACTCGTCGCGCGTCGTTTCCAATCGAGATAGTCGGGAATCGTCGACTCATCCCTGAATTCGCCTTCCCCACGAACGGTGTAAATGCGGACGAGGCGATCGGCATCGGGATAAGGCAGAGGGCGGATCAGAACACCATGAACGGCGGAAAAAATCGCTGTGTTCGCACCGATCGCAAGCGCCAGGGTCAACACAACGGCTATGGCAAAACCCGGACTCCGGGTGAGGATGCGGCACGCGTAGCGTAGATCCTGCATGAGATGCTCGAACCATGGCCAGATCCATATCGCGCGGGCGTCTTCACGGGCCGCCGTAACGTTTCCCATCGCGCGCCTGCTCGCCTGTGCTGCTTCCTTGTCCGGCATTCCGGAACGTTCCAGTTCTTCCTGCCGCATCGCCCGATGAAACTCCATTTCTTCGGCGAGTTCCCGCTCGGCCTGTCGGCGACCGGTCCAGTAGCGGAGCCTTTGAATGAGTCGGCGCATGAATACCTCCTACGTCGCTTCAAGGACCTTTCGGATCGCGGCGATCCGTTCCTCGAACTGCTCATGCTTGGTTCGCAACTTCTTGCGGCCGGCGGCCGTCAACACGTAGTAGCGCGCCCGGCGATTGTTCTCCGATAGTCCCCACTCCGCCTTGACCCATCCGTTGAGCAGCAATCGCTGCAAGGCGGGATAGAGGGAGCTTTCGCCAACCTGGAGCGCATCGTCCGAGGTCGACCTCAAATGTTGGGCGATGGCATACCCATGCCGGCGCTCGCGCGTCAGCGTCTTGAGGATCAGTAAATCGAGGGTTCCGGGTAGAAGGTTCAACGAATCATGGGTTGGCGGCATTTCACACTCCCATCGTTTATCGATGGGAGTAAGCATGGTCCGGGGCGATGTGAATGTCAAGCCCCATCGATAAACGATGGGTGGGGCGCGTGGGGATTCCAAATCCGGCGTGCAAAGAATCGCGACCTTGACTCGCACGCGGTACAATGCCGTGTCACACGCTGTACAACAGGTGGCTCGTACCCGGATCGAGAATTTTTCCTGGAGAGGCCCAAATGATTTACGTGCAACCCTCGTTCTTCCAAGCCGCGGCCCGCATCGTCATCGCCGTGGCGGTGCTGGTCCCGCTGACCGTCATCGACAGCCGCGCCCAAGCGCCCATCATTCAGCCGGGCGCCCCGGGCGAGCCCAGCCGGACGATTTCCGCCGAGGATGCCGCCGATTTGGCGAACATCCAGGTCACGGACGCCGACGTGAGGTTCATGCAGGGCATGATCTCTCATCATGCGCAGGCTCTGGAGATGACGGTGCTCGTCGAGGAACGGAGCGACCGCGAGGCGATGAGGCTTCTGTCCGAGCGCATCGAGCTGTCCCAGGAAGACGAGATCGCGATGATGCAGGGCTGGTTGCGCGACCGCGGTCTCGAGGTGCGGGCGACGGACGCGCATCGCGCGCCCGATTTCGTACGAATGCCGGGCATGCTGACCGATGAGGAAATGGAGCAACTGGAACAGGCCGCGGGTTTCGAGTTCGACGCGTTGTTCCTGGAGCTCATGATCGAGCATCACGAAGGCGCACTGACGATGGTCGCCAACCTGCTGAACCAACGCGGGTCGGCGCAGGACTCGGTCCTGTTCGCGTTCACGTCGGACATCCGGTCGGACCAGAACAGCGAGATCGAGCGCATGACGGCTATGCTGGAAGGTTTCTCGCCGGACCCGCGCGTGAACCTGGCGGCGGGATACGCCGACGCCGGTCAGGCCCTCTTGAATATGGAGCTCGTCGCGGCACTCCCCAAGCCGGACGGCTTCTTCGATCCGGAAAACCCCGAGGGATTGCCCAACCCGGACGCGGACGACGACGCTGAAGACGAAGAGCCGGCCGACGCCGAAGATCGTGAACCGCGGCCCAGCCTGCTCAACTTCGGCAACACCGACATGGCCTTCGCCGGAGACGTCCTGATTGCCGGGAACTATCACGGCTTCAACATGTACAACATCGGTTTTCCGCGCTCACCCGAGCTGCTCAGCTCCGTCGTGTGTCCCGGCGGGCAGGGGGACGTCTCGGTCGTGGGCAATCTGCTGATCTATTCGGTCGAGCAGACGCGGGGACGGTTGGACTGCGGTCTGCAAGGGGTTGCCGACCCGGCCAGCGACGAGCGCTTCCGGGGAATCCGGATCTTCGACATCACCGATTTGCGTGCGCCACGCCAAGTGGGCGCCGTGCAAACATGCCGCGGATCGCATACCCACACGGTCGTGGGCGAGCCCGACAGCGACGGCAACGTCTACGTCTACGTTTCGGGAACCAGTTCGGTGCGTCCCGGCGAGGAGCTTGAAGGTTGTTCGGGCGATTCGCCGTTCGAAGATCCCGACACGGCGCTCTACAGCATCGACGTGATTCAGATCTCCATGACGCGGCCCCAGGATGCCAGCATCGTCGGCCGTCCACGCATTTTCTCGGACCCCGAGTCCGGCGTCATCGCCGGACTGTGGGACGGCGGCGACCACGGGGACGGGACACAATCTACCAGCGTCACCGACGACTGTCACGACATCACATCGTTCCCCGAAATCGACATGGCTGCCGGGGCGTGCGCGGGCAACGGAATCCTGCTGGACATCAGCGATCGGGCCAACCCGGTCCGCGTGGACCAGGTGATCGACCCCGGGTTTGCCTACTGGCACTCGGCCACGTTCAACAACGACGGGACCAAGGTGATCTTCACCGACGAGTGGGGCGGCGGCGGCCGGCCGCGCTGCCGCGCCTCGGATCCGAGGGAATGGGGTGCGAACGCGATCTACGACATCGTGGACGGAAGGTTGCAGTTCCGGAGCCATTACAAGCTGCCCGCGCCTCAGAGCGCGCAGGAAAACTGTGTGGCGCACAACGGCTCGCTGGTGCCCGTGCCCGGCCGCGACATCTTTGTTCAGGCCTGGTACCAGGGAGGCATATCGGTCATCGACTTCACCGATTCCGCCAACCCGGTCGAGATCGCCTTCTTCGACCGAGGCCCTCTTCATGACGAGGAGATGGTCATGGGCGGATACTGGTCGGCCTACTGGTTCGGGGGGCTGATCTACGGGACAGAAATTGCCCGCGGCCTGGACGTGCTGGCGCTCACGCCGAGTGAGCACCTGACGGAAAACGAGATTGCCGCGGCTTCGCTCCGCGACCCCGATGCGCTGTTCAACCCCCAAACTCAAACGCGCCACGTCTGGCCCGCCGAACCGGTCGTCGCCCGCGCATATCTGGATCAACTCGGCCGGAGCGATGCCGTCGCAACCGCCCTTGTCGAGGAACTGACCTCGGCCCTCGACCGCGCCGATGAGATGTTTTCAGACGGCGAAAGGGACCCGGACACGGCGGAGACGCTTGAGACGCTGGCCGAGAACATGGCCCGCGACGGTGCGGAGCGGAGCGGCGTCACGGGAAGCCGATTTCTCGCGCTGGCCGCGACTCTTGAAGGGGTGGCCGACCGACTTCGGTGATGGGGACGCACGCGTCTGCGGGCACGTGGCAGCGTCATTCTCTGGTGACCGGACGGGCCGTCACAGACCACGAGAAGTGGACCGTCTTATCGAGAGAAAGTCAGCGCCGATCGCCGACGACCTAATAGGTGGCGAATGTGGATCGCGGAACCGCAACGCCAACTCTTGGTCCGAGATTTCGTCAGGCTGAGCGAATCTTCACGAAGATTTCCGTTGGTAGAAAACCTCCTTCTACAAATACGTTCATCTCCCGAACAGCCCTGGCGTGACTAGCGATGTTTGGATTCGTGAAGTCGAATCGGACTGATTTTCGGCCCGAGCCTGTCCGAGTTCTCAGAACTCTCCAGTATGTGACTCCCTGATCAAATCGTAGAGTCAGGGCCGTTCCATCCGAAAAGCGTACGGCTAAGGACCGGCTGTGCTGGACGTTCCTCCGATCTGATACAACCCATTTCGGCTTCAGGCCAAGCGACGCCAGGACTCGTTTAGCGGCGGAATCCCGAAGCGATGAGTCCTCCCAGTCCGAATACACTGTGTCGTAAATCTCGTGGACTCCGCTTCCTCTGGTGTTGGTCGTCGTGATTGAAATCAAGGGGGAGACCCATCGTGACGAACCGACAACATTCTTCAAACCTGACAGAATCCTGTAGACCAGAGCTATGGACACCGGAGTAAACAGGTACCGGTCTGAATAGTCTATTTCATCGACGATCATTGAGGAGCCTGACAGCAGTTCAGCAATACCGTCGTGCTGATTCGTAACAAACGACCAAAAACGTTTACCGAAATCCCGGATAGATCCATCCAATTCGTGATGGATCTCGATCTCCCGGTCTCCGACCTGGATTTGTTGTGATCGAATGGATTCGACGGCAAGAGTCTCTAGTCCGTCCAACGAACAACTCCTAGTGGTCCCGGTGATGATTGGATTAGCTGAGGTCCCCCATTCATCGTTCGGACATACCATCATCGCGTCAGGGCATCCCCATACCCTGGATTCTCGGCCATTCACCACTTCGACAGCCACAACGGCTCCTTCCGAAGTGGGAAGGGACGGAATCGTGGCGATGGACACGTACGGGTGGTCCGCAAGACTAGCCAGCGAGAGACGATCGCCCTCTGACAACTGTGCAAATAGTGATTGGTCGAACACTACTTCGACAGGCCGCGAGAGCGCGGCGATTCTGTACGCCAGAAGACGGAGATTCGAGGTCGCTATGTCGGTGGAATCCGGTGGGCCTCCCGCGAAAAGACGGGTTATCGAAACATTGATGTGAGAACTGGCCTCCATTACCGACGGAATCACGCCGTCTGTCTCCACACGCGAATCATCGCCGAAGTAGCGATATTCGACAGGTAGCGACAGCAGGTCAAGCCAGTCGGCTGTCAGCACGGCCTTTGCGGCGTGCCGATCGAGAGCCGATGCCTGAAATCTTTGATCAAAGTCGAGAACACAATGTGGGCAGCTGCTATCGCATGATTTGGGACAGTCCAGGCGTCGGGCTGCCTCGCGAAAGAGTCTATTCGTCAGATGCGTGACCGATGAGGAATAGCCTGCGGAAAAGCGATCAAATATGAAGATCGACTGACAACCCTGCTCATCATCAGTCTTTGCAGCCCGAACGTCACAACCTAGTTCCGTAGACTGAACGCCGAGCAGCAAGGCAAGAGTATCGCGAAGGGCGACGGCCAAGGTCAACGCCGTGGAGCGATCGCTCACCCACCGGCCTGCGGAGTCAGTCAGTTGAACCTCACAGATATCCGTTCTCAACTGATGTCCGAGTGCGATGCTCTCCTTAATTGCCCACCGATTCTGGCTGCCAGGGCAAATTCGATCCTCTTTGCGGCTACGAAGTTTCTTATGTTGCTGGTCGGCCGAGAACACCGTTGGGAGGCTGCCATCGGCCGACATGGGTTCGGCACGTCCACATCTCAAGCAGATAGCGTATCCCCGGCCGTTGATACCACGGGAGTGGTGGTACACGCTCCCCTCTGAGGTCGAGCGAAAGCGCCCGAGCTGAGGGTTCGGAAGTGCAACCCATTCACCCCGTGCGCTGAGCCAGGGCCTCTCCACGGGAACGAAACTCTGGGAGGATACGTCATTGTGGGGATCCTGATAAAAATCAACGGAAAACCCGGCCGGCTCAAGAAACTGCTCTATGTCGGATCCACTGACGCCAGACCCGCACGCGTTGCAACGCGATGCGCGTATGAGAGTGTGTGACGTTCCGCTTGCACCGCACCGGCGACACCGCCAGGCAAACTTGATGGCCTGCGTTTCCTGGGCGCCTTGCTCGCTTGCGGGTATGTGCCAATTGAGCGTGATACCCGAGGACTCATATACCAGTCCGTCCATCACAATCTTCGAACCCGGTGCATACTCCCGCAGCGCCGTAACGAGGTCTCGGCTTGCGAGATCGTGTTTGCGAAAGCGGTTGTCCTCCCGCCCGGGTTCGTCACGGGGCAACCGTTTCACAGCGCTCACTGTCATGTTGTCGAATGTCGCTATGGACGTGGGAAACCCGTAGCTGGACAAGAATCCCTGCGTAGCCAGTTCCCTCAAAAGATACTCGCCGGCGAGGCGCTTCTTCTGGAAAGAGATCGCCTTCATCACCGGGTCAGACTGAAGCGTGTCACCCAGGCCCTCTTCCTGCTCCTGCAGTGCCTGCCATTCCGTCAGCCAACGGTCGCACACACGGCGCATCTCTTCGCCACATTGATGCACCAATCGTTCCGTTCGATACCCGTCGAACGCGCTCTGTCGAATCAATTCAGTGATCCCTTGGCTCAATTGACTGTTCGAGCCTTTTGAGACGAATGATTCGCACCATCCGAAAAATCTGTTCGCCGGGCTGGTCTGGATGTCCTCGAAGAACCAGCCTGTCGTCAGCTTCGTCAGGTCCTTTGGATTGCGCCGGGTGAGGTCCGCCAGGAACTGGGCAAGCACCATCGCGTTGACATGCCGTTGGACAATCACTCCGCTGGTGAGCGATACCACCGGTGGTGGCAGCTGGGTATCAAACGCCCAGCGAGTATCTGAGAAGACTGACAGATCATGAGGATTCGACTTACAGAGCGTCACGACAGCCGACCGCCGTTCCCTCCGACGCCCCGCGCGCCCCGCGCGCTGCAAATAGTTGGCCGGGTGAGGAGGGACGTTGTTCATCGCCACGAGTTGAACGCCGCCGATATCGATTCCCAACTCCATCGTTGTCGAACACGACATCAGGTTGATCCGCCCCTCCTTGAATTCCTTCTCGTAGCGATTCAGAAGATTGGATGGTTGTTGGGCCGAGTGTTCAGCCGTGACGTAGTAGGGCGCCATTTCAATGACTCGATCATTGACAGTAGGCCACAGCCCTTCATCGCGAAGCCGTCGTACCCTCTGCTCATTCCGAAGCCACGAACGCCCGACGCGAATGCGTTCACTGAAGTCGCTGGACTTTCCGAATGGAGCATCATATACGGGAATGCTGGTCTTCTCGCAGGTCACGGCTTGACGCTGAGCCGTACGGGGAAGGTATGGGGTGACGCCTCGAATAGTCGTGTCCAGGAACCGGCGGGTGATCGGGCAGATCCAGGCCTCCTCGACCGTGCTGAAGGCCAGTTCGTCGAGGCTGAGAATGTGGCCCGATGCGGTCTGTTTTAATATAGTCTGCAGGTCACCCCACGCATCCAGCAATAAACTGTCCACCAGATCCTCGCCCTCCGGCAATGAAAGATCGGCCTGGAACAAATGCGTCAGGACTCTCACGAGCGTGCTCTGGAGTTTCGAGCGACGTGCGGAAGACATCCGGCGCTGCCCCTTGCTCAATTCTTTCGTATCGGGAGCAACGATCCAGTTTCGCGGAAAACGAACTCCAAGCCAGTTTCGCCATTCATCGGGAATGTCCAGGCTTCCGCCTCCGCGGACGAAGTAGTCGAGGGCGATTTTCAGGAAGTCGCGCCACTCATCAAGAGAATAGTGGCGGCGAGTCCAATCCGTGGGAACGGCTTTAATTCCTTTCAACGCCGGGTACCGTACCGAGACCATGCCCATCGTCTCAAGGTTGTTCTGTCGGCGCGGCCGACGACCGAGTTCCCGAACAATCAACAGTCCGGCGAGGGTCGATGCCCCGGCGTTGCCTCCGAACAAGCCGCTTGAGTACTGCTGGAAGGTGAACAGAATTCTACGAAACTCATGACCTTCCTGTGCGATCGCGGCTCGCAGGTCCTGAAAGGAAACTGATGTGTCCTTATTCAAGCTTTCTAGTCGTTTGCGCTTGGCCGCTATCAGACCGGTCAAGGTACGCCGAGGGGACGCGGCGATCGTATCGGCGAGAATCGCCTCCAACTCCTGCAGTTCCTCCGTCAGCTCTTGATGTTCCAGGCTCTTTCGATCGGCTGATCTGGCCAGAATGTGATGGTAGATCAGGCCTCGAATTTTGGTTCGTTCGGCATCTTGTTGAAGCCTCGCAGCCAACCGTGCAGTACCCTGTCGGGTATCGCTAAAGGTCAGCAATTTGCGTCCGCGGTATGGGCGATCCGCCGGTTCGTCTCCATCCGGCGCAAACTCCAAGAGTGTCGGCAAGAGGCCCCCGAGCAAGAAGGGCGCGCCGATATTTGCCGTCCGAAATCCGCCTTCCAAACTTCCCGACTTCGTTTCGCACGCGGGACACGACAGACCGTCTCCTCCATCTTCCCAAGCCCGAATCCGCACCGTTTCCGAACTCGCCCCCTCGACGATTCTCCGGCTTTGTCTGTCAATGTAGAGGACTTCGGTACTGGGAAACGCATGATTGGCAAGCAATAGAAGGCTTGAGGGTCCCTGCTGGCGCATTTCCTCAAGGTTGCCCGTTTCATCAATGTCATCGTCGCTGTCGAGTTCGAATTCGTCGAGCGCAGCGTCAGCGCTCGCCTGGGTGATACGGCCAGTCGCATCGACTTCCGCACTCAGGAAGATCGTTCCACATTCTCGGCACGCGACCAGTTCGTATACCGGTGCCCTGCAATCGCAGTGATTCCGTGGAACCAGGAACAGCTGACCGAAAGGCCAGCCTGGATGGTCCAGTTTCGATCTGTTTTTTTCGGGACAGTCGGGATCCGCGCAACACCAGAGCCCCGAAAGTGTCTGGTGGAACAGGTGACCGCGAAGAGGAAGAAAGGGAGATTTGTTCGCATCGACCGTATCCGTCAGCAGATCAAGCCACCGTAAGGCCTCGTCTTGCTGGTCGCGCGTATAGGTCTCGGTGCTCCCGTGAACAACTCTGCAAACATCGGTCAGACTGGCCACCCCAGGAGTTCCGGAACCTGTAAACAGATCCCGGATCCTCCTTGCCCGGGGACTCTCGCAGAGGGCGTCATACCGTGATGCCGCACCTGCTGGAGGAGTGTCAAGGGACCAGATCTCCTCCAGCGACCGGTCGGTCACGACGCCTGTCGATGGCAGCTGCGGCACCTGTCTCGATCCAGTAACGACGTGAACACTGGATCGGTCAACACCGGAGAGACGGCTTATGAACTCCTCAAGCCTGCTCATCCCTTCGGCGTCCGAGCGGCCGATGGTCGCCGATGTGGCAATAAATCGGACATCCTCGGATCGCACGCCGAACGCATGCATCACGCGCCTGAGTAGGAGGGCCAGTTCGGCCGCCCGGGAGCCAAGATAGGTATGCGCTTCGTCCAGGACAATCCAGCGGAGTTTGCCTTGGGACGCCGCCAGAATGTTGGCGTCCTGAGTTCGGACCAACATGTACTCGAGCATGGTCGGGTTCGTCACCAGCAGGGGCGGCGGCAAAGCCCGAAGCGTGCGACGATCCTGAACCCAATTGGGAACCTGAAGACTGGAGCCGGCAGGGAACCTCTCCGGTGTAGTTCCATTGTAGAGGCAGAAGCGGACTCGATTCCCAAAAGCGTGGGTCCACGCGCGAAGGCGGTCGCGCTGGCTGTTGATGAGGGCGTTCAAAGGATAGAGGAACAGAGCCCGGACACCTATGAGAGGAGGATCGACGGACGCCTGTTCACGTGCCAATTGGTCCAAAATCGGAACCATGAAACATTCAGTCTTCCCGGACCCCGTTCCGCTGGCGACCACGACGCTCTTGGCCTGCGGCTCCAGCAGATGCCTCCAGGTCATGAGCTGATGCTGGTAGGGTCTTCGATCGCTGGGAAATCGATAGTCGTCCGACAAGTCTGGAGCTATATTGTTCATTGCGTCGACCAACTGGGGACTCAGCAGGTCACCTGCCAAATCGGCCATCGTGCGATCCGATGGCATCCAGTCGAAAACGGACTCGAAGGCCGGATCGGCAAGATAGCTTCCGCCGCTCCCATACGCCGACGAAAAGACCTCCTGTAAATGCTGTCGTAATGGGACGTTGGCGAATCCGAGCCAACTCACCGTACCCTGACTCGCCCGAGTCGCCAGCGAGTCCATCATCTCCGAGAAATAGCTGTGCTTCATTTAGAAACCCGTCTGTTCGATAGAGATCTCGCCCCGCGATAGGCACCGGGTAATCGTCAGATCAAACGCATCGCTAAACCAATCAGGATCGAAACTCTGGAATTCCCGGAGAGTCCGAACGCCGGACGTGCTGTTGTCCCACGGCATTGCCATCGACCTACCGGCGGCTAAGGCGGTCAAGATTGGCACATTGACGACCGCATCACGATATCCGTACGAAGTGGGACACAGATACGGCGCACGCCAATCCCGGGTTGCTTCATCCAGTTCCGCCGAGAATCCTTCAGGCCACTGTCGTTCCACGTATCTGTGAAAGAGTTGCTGCACGTATGCTGTTGCGCCAACGAAGAGTTCATCCGCAAACACTTGATCCATGAATGGCTGCTTTGCTAAAGCAACGTCATCCGTCATCTCTCCTGTTACCGCGACGGCCGCAGTTTCCAGTATGGCTCTCAATGCCGGATAGGTCGACGCGAGGTCCTCGATGCGACGTTTGAGATGCGAGACAAAGACATCCCCGCCTCCTTCTCCATACCATGCGTCGCATTGCAGCCTGAGGCATTGCAACGCTTCTGTCCAGTCCATGAAGCTCACGCGTTCCCACATCCAGGACATGTCAGTTTCGAAACGTTCGACAAAACGGTGCGGCCACATCTCGAGCCGGAGGGCTAAGGCGGTCATGACCTTGGGTGACCTCACGAACATTCGCCATAGATCCAGCGTGGCCAAAGGCAAATGGCCCAACTGGTTTGCCAGTTGAGCAACAAGCTGCCAGTCACGGTGGCGGAAATCACGAGCGATATCTTCAATCACCAGCGTGAGAGCCTGTTCTCTCTCTAATTCCTCGGTGAGTTGGAGAGCCGAAGCTAAATCTCCGCCTTGATCCTCGGGGTCGGACTCGGCCCCAACGACGGGCCAGCACACTGGACGGAAAACGAGGCCCGATTCTGGGGCCGGATACACCAGCCACGGTCCTGGATCCAGAGAAGCCAGAGGAAACGCCCAAACGGTGGCCGATCCTTCAGACGACATATTCGTTAGACGAATCGGTTCGTCCCCAGGAGCGTCAAGGCGTAACGTATACACGGGAATAGCGGGGATCGATTCGGAACTCACATGCGACAAGTCCGTATTGTGAATAGCGACACCGGGCACCTCCGGCAACAGATGCATGTCACATGCGAATCGCGAAATCCGTACTTCGGCGGCCGACCGGTCGCCGATTCGGAGTTGAAGCTCGACTTCAGCGTCGATCGAGTCTGCGTCCGCTAGCAATTTCTGAATTTCAGCCATGTGATCCACGAGCCGGATCTCGACTCGATGATCGGCGGGTCCAATGTAGATCCGCTTTGCGATCGACTCGGTAATATTTCTCCCCTGATGGAGCTGGAACCTCAGCGAGGCGTGGTGATTTCGATAACGTAAAAGGGACCCACCAAACGGGGCTCTGATCGAGGAAAAGGGACCCACCCCTGATAGCCTCCCCGGAAGCGTGAACTGGATGAACAGGCACGCGAGTGGGAGGCGAGGATTGATAGGGATGGATCAGTACGAGTTGATCAGAACCGCAGATCGGGTTTACAAGAAAAGCATTCGACAGATCGCCCGGGAGACCGGGCACACGCGACGGACGGTCCGGAAAGTATTGGCCGGACAGGAGCCCAGGTATCGGCGGGAGAAGGAGCCCGCCTGTCCGGTGATGGACCCGGTGGCCGGGATCGTAGATGCCTGGCTCCAGGCGGACCGGGACCAGCCGGTCAAGCAACGCCACACCGCGCACCGGGTGTGGCAACGTCTGGTGGAGGAGCATGAATTTACCGGAGCCGAGCCGACGGTACGCCGCTGGGTTCGGGAACGGAAGACACGGTTGGGCTGGAACCAGACCGGCGCTGTGGTGCCGCTGGACCCGGAACACGCCCGTGAAGCCGAGGTGGACTGGGGTACGGCCTGGGTCCGGATGAACGGTGAAGACCGTCAGGTCAAGTTGTTCTGCATGAGATCCCGGTACTCGGGCAAGGCGTTTGTGCGGGCCTATCCGTGGGAACGGCAGGAGATGTTCCTGGACGGTCACATCCGTGGGTTCGACTGGTACGGCGGGGTATTCCCGACATTGGTCTTCGATAACCTGAAAACCGCCGTGAAACAGGTTCTGCGCGGGAAGGGCCGGGTGGAACAGACGCGGTTCACCGCGTTTCGGGCGCACTACACGTTTGAAGCACGGTTCTGCAATCCGGCGCGGGGCCAGGAGAAAGGCGGTGTCGAGGGCCTGGTCGGCTTTGCACGCCGGAACTTCCTGGTGCCGGTGCCCGAGGTGGCCGACTTCGACGAGTTGAACGCGCAGTTGCTGGAACGTTGCGGCGCCGACGACCTTAGGCGGATCCGCGGCCGGTCCGACGATCGCACGATCGGGGAGCGGCACGCGGTGGAGCAAGAACGCCTCTTGGCACTGCCCGGCACGCGGTTCGAGAACACGAAGGTGGTGGGAGTCCGGATCAGCCCGTATCAGACCGCCCAGGTGGATTCGAACCGGTATTCGGTGCCGACCGCCTATGTGGGACGCCGGCTCTGGGCCCATATCGGCTGTGACCGGGTGAGCTTTTACGCGGACCAGAAGAAGGTGGCCGAACATGACCGCGCCTTCGGTCATAGCGACTGGCGGATCGATCCGTTGCACTACCTGGAGTTGATCCGGCGGAAGGTGGCCTCGTTTGAGAGTGCCCGGCCGATCCGGCAGTGGCGGCCCCAGTGGCCGGCGCATTACGAAACCGCGCTGGAGCGGTTGCGGGATCGGCATGGGTACAGCCGGGGCACCCGGGAGTTCATCGGCATCCTGCAACTCCACCAGGACTGGGATCTGGATCGGGTGTCATCGGCCATCCAGGGCGCACTCGATGCCCACTGTATCGAGTTGGACGCGGTGCGGCACATTCTGATGCGGGAGGACACGCCGACTCGATCCCATGCGCCGCTCGAGTCCGGGTTGATGCCCGGTATCACCGACCTGACGATCGCTGGGGCCGATCTGGATCAATACGACCGTCTCCTGACTGGGGGTGTGCGATGACTCCGGGTCAGGAGATCGTTCTCGACGACGCACTGCGGCAACTCCGGCTCCCGGCCATGGTGCGGGAGTGGCGGGAACACGCCCGACAGGCCAAAGAGGCCGGCGAGGGGTACGTCGGCTTTCTATTGGCTCTGGCCAGCCGCGAGCTGGAACAGCGGCAAGCCAATCAGGTCCAGCGTCGACTGCGGGAGGCCCGGTTCCCACTGCTCAAGACCCTGGAGACCACGGACCTGAAGAAGTGGCCGGTGCTCGATGCGGTCCAGGTTCGCGACTATGCCGAGTGCGGCTACATTACCCGGCACGAGAACGTCGTCCTGTTGGGCAAGCACGGAACCGGTAAAACCCATGCCGCCACGGCGCTGGGCGTGGAAGCCTGCCGGAGGGGCTACCGCGTCGGGTTCACCACGGCCGCCGGACTGGTCAACACCTTGATCGAGTCGCGCGAGGAACGGCAACTGAACCGGCGCCTGGCCAAGCTGGCCCGCTTCGAGCTGCTCATCGTGGACGAAGTCGGCTATATCCCGTTCTCGGCCGAGGGGGCGCAGTTGCTGTTTCAGGTCTTCTCGGACCGCTACGAAAAGGGTTCGCTGATCGTCACATCGAACCTGCCGTTTGCACAGTGGACCCGCGTCTTCGGTGACGCCGCACTGACCGCAGCCCTGCTGGACCGGCTGACCCATCACTGCGCCATTCACCAGTTCGATTGGGAAAGTATCCGGTTTACCGACAGTCTCGGCGCCGCCAGCAAACGGAAGAACAAACCCCGGTCCGCCGGAGGATCCGCGTGAAAACCGCGGGCGCAGCGGGCTGTGGACAGTGCCGCCCCCATGGAAACCCGCTGCAAAGCCAGCGCGTTCCCACAGGGGCTTGGAAGCCTTCGGCTCCCACACTTCCCGCAGCCTCGACGGCGGAATCACTTACAAACCATTAACCCGGGGGTGGGTCCCTTTTACTCGATCGGGGTGGGTCCTTTTTACGTTGTCAAAGCGAGCGTGGAACTCACTCCCCCTGAAACCGATCATCCTGACGCCATGGATGTGTTCGACCGCAAGCCTTTCCGCTTCACCAACCACGCGTCCACTGGCGTCGAAGGTCCGCCCCCCGGCAGACGGAAACGGCACACGGAGACGGGCGCTACCCCCGTTTTCCTTCCACAGGAGGGTAAGGTCGCACCATTCTGGGGGAGGGCCATCTCCCCGAAAGTCAAGATCGACGAGAAGGTCATCCTGCTCTCTGTGCGTGGACACGGAAATGTCGGGCTGGTCGATTCCGGCAGAAACGACATTCCAGTCTGAAAATCTGATCGTGCCCTGAGATGGGACACTTCCCGGTTCAATACGCAAGGAGGCGCCGTCAGGAAGGATAAGCATGCGAGATCGGAGAATGACGGATCCGTCCGCAGGCCAGGTTGCTTCCATAGGGCCGAAGAGTCCGGCGGGTGTCGGGGTCCATTGACCTCCAGGCGTACGCCACGCAATTGAGCGGCCAGCCGGCAAGACCAAGCCATCCTCGTTGACCCTAACCAACTTCGGAAAACCGCGAAAGGCGAGCTTAGTATCGCTTTGGATGTTCCAGGCCCTGGCGCCTCGCCACTCCAGATCAGCTTCGCTGGCATCGGCAAGCCCGCAGCGGACACGAAAACGATTGGCCGCATCTTCGAACCGGACGGTTCCTGCGATATTCCAGATGCGACGATCATCGCAAACGCCCACCTCCACCGCCGAACCGCCGTCATCTGCCTCAACCGCCCATTCCATGGGAACAGACAGCCTGGCCTCTGCACTGCTAACTGAACCAGAACCCTGGCGGACGAATCGAAATACTCCGGTCTGTTCGGGAATGGACTCAAAGATCCATGGCAAATCGAAGGAGAGCATGTCTCCTCTGTGGATTTCCGAATGCCACACTTGGCCGTCTGGAGCAATGAGCGACACCGAATGGTGTACAAGCGCTGATGGTCCAACCGTGACTATCGGCTGTCGATGGATGCGGTAGCGGTCCTTCCCGGCGAGTCGCCTTATCTGAATTTCAGTGGCTTCTTCGCCCCTATCGAAACGAAGGGTAAGAAATCTAGGAATTTCCGTACCCCCGATACCGAATTGTTCTACTAGGTCTTGACCGTCGATGTACTCGGCCACGACAGTCTCAGATTCAATCTCCCAGTCTGTCTGGCCAGTTCCGGCCAGACGCCTTTCGACAGAGAACTTACGTGCGCGTCTTACAAGGCGAACTACCGCAACATCCCGGATTAGTTGTTCGATCAGTCCTTGTGCCTGCCTGTCCTCGACGGGGAGGGGAAATCGTGCACGCCACTCTGGGTCAAACTGATCGAATGCCGCAATGGCACTGTTCGACGTTTCGAGCCGTGCATCGCGCTTCAGTTCGAGAACCGTCCGGATCACCTCTGCGAGCAGTACGTAGATCTCATCGATGCGATACGCCTGAGGCAAGTCCTTCGATAGACTCTTGACCCAGCCGAGGATGTCGTTTACCTCAACGCTGCCTGTAGAAGCGAGGCGAAGAACCCGAGTCAGGACTCCTCCGATGTTTCCCCGTGCTGTTGCCAGCAGTTGCATCGGGAGACCACCCTGGAAAGCCACGCTGCCGAGAAATCGAAGACCAGAGGTTCTGGTCAATTCCAGCCCCCATTCCCTCAAGCCCTGCTCCACGCATGTGCTGCGATGCTGCTGGTTCCAACTGTCTGGGGGAACACCCAGATCGACGAGAATCGGTCCCCACGACCAACCGGAACCGTCGTACCGTCGCCGCCACCATTCAGCAGAATAGAGAACGAACAATGCCGGGAAAAACGGAACGCTCCGCGCTATTACTGTAAGCGTTCCGACACGCATGTATCGTTCCAGGCCCACCTTGAGGAGTTCTTCCAGAGTGTCAAACTCCTCAGCCCCCACCCTATACGAGTAGAGGGGCAGTCCCGTCGCTTTCCGCAAGTCACGTCGTTCCAGAAACTCGCGTCTCCATTCTGTAAGTGGATTAGGCATCAAAGGGAAGGACGAGCAAATAGTCAAGTTGATTTTGGAATAGAGCCATATCGTGCGCGTAACGGCATTGACGCAAGCCCATGCTGGATCAAGTCTCGCGTTTCTAGTCTGGGTGGGAACGTGCCTGGCTGACCGACGCAACCTCCATCAGTGCATAAAACTCTGTCAATAATGGGTGCGAATCAAAGGAGTGGATCTTTCTGCCACCATCCTGAAGCGTAGAGAATACATTATAGTTCTGACCGCATCGATCAC
>CBDHGK010000008.1:0-29547 GCA_965263045.1 Terriglobia bacterium | reverse complement strand
ATCTCGCAGCGGATTGATCTGAGCGTTGTGGGGGGGGAGGCGCAATCCATGGGACGACGTATTGACTGCGGGGCGAAGCGGGCTGCGTAGTGGTCCGCTGCGCGAGAGTGCTGGCGACGGAAGCCCTTGCACGTCAGACCCGGACTTGGGTGTCTGACGGGATGTGTTGCAACTTTCAAAAATCAGCAAGAGAGCGACGGGTTGGGTCGGCCGGGCTAGCTCTGTCAGAAGTTTTGTGTGTGAGCCATTGTCGTTAGTCAGTCAAGGGTTGTGTTGCAACTTTGGCCGAGGGCGACTGTTAACCTGAAGTGCATTAGTTCAGACCTGATCTGACACGCCTTTAGGATAGTCGGAGTCTTTAGATCCCTGAACGGGGAAATGGAGACGACGACAATGACTCAAGCTCAGAAAGTGATCAAGACGAAGGTTGGCCTTCTGGAGTTGGCCAAGCAATTGGGCAACGTGTCGCAGGCCTGCCAAGTCATGGGATACAGCCGGGACAGTTTCTACCGGTTCAAGGAGTTGTACGAGAAAGGCGGAGAAGCGGCGTTGGCGGAGATGAGCCGGCGGAGAGTCTACTATGACCCTCGGGCTCTCTCGAACTCGATGGTCCAGGCGGAGTCTTACACGCTAAGGCTGTTGTGGCGGACGAGGAAATCATTTTCATCACTTCCGCTAATCTGACGGCGGCCGCATTCGACCGAAACATTGAAATCGGCCTGCTGTACCGCGATCGGGCGCTGTCAGCGGCTGTCCTGAGCCACTTCCACGGATTGATCGATCGCCAGATGCTTCATCCTCTCCCAATGGAGTGAACTTCAACGATGGAATCGCAAACCCAGTGAGGGTGATCCTGTCAATCAACTTACATTCCGAATGTGCGATCGGCCGCGAAAAGGTAGGAATAGGCGCTAACCCTCTTAGGGTCGCTGGGAACGAGCCCGGAAATGACGCCAGCTGCGGTGAGGGCCAAGCCGATCGGGTCGCCAGCGTACACGGACCAAACGCCACCCGTAATCCCAAAAGACCACGATGCCAAGTTCTTGCCGAGTGTACGTCGGGTAGATCGTTGGATGTCGTGGGCCCGCGTCAGCGATCTCCTGCCGGCGTTGCAGCAACACATTTTCTCGTTCACCAGAATTGTCGATCGCAGCAAGTTCAGCCATGAAGCTCCGAAGATCGCGCATGTATGCCCTATGGTCGGCTCCATGCTCCATGCGGAACTCTAGAACGTCGTCGAGCGGAATGGCGCCTAAGTCGAACGATACGGGTTCAAGATCCAGCTTGATCACCTTATCGCGTGATGGCATCGACTCCCGTGACAACGTTCTTACCAAGTCCGTGGCAGCTTCGGGCATGTTGGTTACCGGATGAATCGCAATTTCACGTTTTTTCCCGGCGACACGGAGAGTTGTGCGAGCACGACAAGAATAGTCGTGCGCACGTCTGGATGGAGCGGGACTGAAACTCCATCCTCGCTCGGGCGCGCAAGTCCTCTCTCTTGAAGCTCGTCGACCAAAAAATCCGCCAACTTCACGTTGGCGCCATAACCGATGCGGGACCGCGACAGTTCTGCGAAATATTCGGCCTTCGGAAGGTCATTGAACGCACCATTGGTAAGTAGTTCAACAACGACTTCCGCAAGCTTGCCGGCGATTTCCTCGTCAACCCAATCGTTGGGTTCGAGTACCCGCAACAGACCGCGATCTTCAAGAGGCTCAGCAAGCGTTGGATCGGCATCGATGTGGCGACCGTACATATAGTCCGGCAACAGAATGGCGACATCGTCGAAGAACAGGAGAAGTAACTTGATCCAACCACTGTTCCTCAATCCCCAATACGGTGCCGGGTAGTAGTACGCAGTATCGGTCATTACGTGAACCCCCTTTTGCTGTTAGCTGATATGTGATGCTCAAGACTTCATCTGACAGTGCACACCGATAGTTGCCATCAGGAACAACTAGTTCCGTCGCATCGAGTATCGCGTCCCAATCGCTGCGGGGTCACTTTTCAGCCGGGCCCGTGTACTGGCTATAGTCATCAAAAAACACCAGTTCGCCGGCGTGCACAGAACCGTTCTCATTGAGCCGGGCGAGCTGACTAAACGTCCTCATTGGTGTACTTTGTCCATCTCGACTGCCAAGAATTCTCTTCTCGCCAACCAATGTCCATAGTAGGCCCAGGCCGAGTTCTTCCAGCCGTCCTTGAAAATCTACCGGGTCCGCCAAAAGTGTCTGAGGCCCTCCTTCTGCGAGGCTGGGATCTCGAAAAACAGTCCTCCCGTCGGCTCCTCGGTAACCATCGCGCCCATTCCACCAGATCTCTTTGGGGGTAAACAACGTGCGATCTGGAACAAGCATAGAGACACCAGGCGACAACGTGGCGTCATATTCCCACCCCCGCGATCAACCTGTTCCAAGAAGGTTGACACAGTGCAGGCAAAGTGACAGCGTGCTGTCCGGCGCCAGACCATTCATCCGGTTCCATATTGAAGGGCGTGCCCCAAGGGTATTCGCCGACAAATCCGTGATACCAATCTGTGCCCTCTGGCATCCGCCTATCGAATAAATTCCTTCGATGAAGGGATTTCCAGACCGCGATTGCATCGTCTTTTCGGACGAGGAACGCTCGCACATTCATCCAGACGTTACGATATTCAGGGCTTTCCCCCGTCTCCTGATCATGATCTCCCCACGATGGGTACGAGACCAAAACGCGCCAATCCTGACCGTTTTCGGTCACAACTGTCAGAAACTCGTCGAGCGTCGGGACGTCGCGGTCTTTAGCAACCCATTCATTGTCAGAACATGCATCCGTCAAACTTATCCTCGCTGCAGCATTGATCCACCAAACGTCCGCTCGTCTCTCTGTCGGTGCCACCTTCATTGGCAGTGTTGGATCAAGTTTTCGTTCTTCCAAAATAATCGACAACCGCTGTTGCGGTTCGACGTCCCACTCATCTACTCGCTCGCCGACGTGATCGTGAAGGCGTGACGCAAGTTGATACATCGCGATCCACATGTATTTCTTGCCGATCCGCTCCGCCCAAACAGGCTTTCCACGTTCACCGCCATATGTGGCCACCATCTCACTGTCGTACGCTTCACAGCCGGAACCCGGATAAGAGAAACCACACACAATCCTTTGAAGAATCCATTTGGCCATATCGACTCTGGAAAACGCGTGCTCCCAAGGACGAAGGCAGTTCATCGAATACTTGAAAAAATCACTGAAAAACTCGTTTGGTGCAAACCGCAGTAGTCGCCCCCAACTCTTCGCCTGTTCTTCGGACGGTAGTGCTGTCGGCCACTCCGATGGGATCGGTTGCATCGTAAGGTCTAACGCGATGCCATCTGGAAGAACATCCAACTCCCGAGCGAATTCGAAAATGGATCGAATATGGTCGCGGATTAGCGCGTTATCGAATGTAGTAGGGTCCTCTAGATAAGCGTTCTGCAATATGCTGGCGACGGTTGGAAGTACATCAGCGTCACGAGAAAGAATGAGGGCACCGTAACAGCTCAGAAGAGCCCGTTCCTTAACCTCGTCATCGTCGCAGGAAGTGAACATCTGTAACACAGACGGTACGGATTGCGATTGTGCCGCCAGAATTGCAGTTGCCGCCCGCGTTGCCCCATCTTTCACCCGCCGATCGGCGGCGGCGGCAAACCACAGTAGCGCCACGCACCAACGCTCAAGGGAGTCAGCATCAATGTCGTCCAATGGCGATTCATGCGCGGCCTCAATCAACCGGCGTACAGGTCCGTGTGAATCGAACCGATCGTGAAGATATTTGCACCAGAGTGCGTCGCGCTTCGCGATAGGCTGGCTTTTCAAGACTCTGCTCAGCCACAATGCGTCAATGGGCGATGCCTGCCAGGCTACGGGTAAGACAGCGTCCATGGCTTCCGCAAAACGGTCATGTCTACCGAGTGCAGTTTCGAGTAAAGATACGGACGTCGCCGAAAAACTAGAGGGCTCTCGTGCAGGAAAGGAACCGATGGCAATTTGTGACAGTGTTTCATGAAGCGCTTCATCATCGGTCAGGTATGGAAGTTCTACGCCCGACTCTCTTTCTGGAATAAGTACAGACAGTGCGGCAATAACACCGTGGTACCGCGACAACGTATCTCCGTCGCGCCAGAGGCTATGGAGCAGTCCCCCGGGTTGGCACGCTATTCGAAGTCCGTCGCCATCGCACCCCTCCAACAACTCCAAAGCCACCAAGAAATCTCCAAGACGGTCGAATGCAGGTCGTATCGTGCTCTCCTCGTCGAACGCGGACTGTGAGTTGGGCGCATCCTCGATGAGGAGATCTTCTCTGACAAGCCATTCGAGAACCGGCAGATTCGCGGCATTTGGCTTCGCCTGTAATATCGCCTTTTGTGCCTGTGAGAACGTGAGAAGAGAGTCAGCCGAGTCGGCGAATTGTCGAGCCACCGTCCTTAGCGATCCGGCAACTATGCGGGCACCTTCATTTGTGCCGTGCTCGATCGAGAACTGTTTTTCTTTTTCCCAGAGAAATGCACGAATTGTTGGAGCGAGGCCGTTCCAGCCGATGGGAACGCGTGTCAAACCGAGTGACTTGAGCGTTTCGCACATTAGCCTCAAGTAGAGCGGGTTGGACAACTCCGCCTGGAGTATTGGCGCAATGGGAGGTGCAAGCCCGTAATGTTGGAAGAACGTTTGACAGGCGGTGCGTTGTACATCCGCGAAGCCGACATGCTCGAATACAGGCATTTCGTGGGTTTCGGGAAGGCAGACGTTCAAGTACGAAGTCTTGCACGTGAACATGACGCGCAGATACGGACGACGCTGAAACGCGTTCGAGAACGTCGCTATTCGGTCGCGCCAATATCGGAATGGCCGAGTTTCGTTGATCGCGTCTATACAGACGATGAGGGGACGACCGGCCGCCTCAGCTGCAGCATTGAGCGCGTCCAAGACAGCGTTCCGCCCAAGCGTAAGTGGGAGCCCAAGAGACTCTGCGAATCTCGTCCAGGGATCAGGTTCGCTGCGAAACTCGTGCCCGAATAGAACGCATGTCGGGAGACCGTTTCCAAATCGCCGTCGGGCAGCGTCACACACTCCATGTGTCTTTCCCACTCCTGGAGCACCGTGGAGTATAAACATGGACTTGTACGCGAGTAGACAGGCGGGCGACCGAAGCCAATCGCGTGTATCCTCCAGCCCCGCAATCATGTTCCGGGTATCGTCAAGGTTGGCGGTCGGAAAGGACACCTGCCACTCGGCCATGAACTGGCGGAAACCTGGGGCATTCGCGGTTCCGCCCCCGTGCTCTGATTCTATTGCGCTCACCAATCGAGATTCGATGTCCGAGAGGCGGTCGAGAACTGTGTCGAGGTCCCCGACGCACTGTCTATACAGCTCTTTCTCGCTCGATGAGACAAGGCGATCGCACTTGGCCAAGAAAGAGTCAATCTCAGACGTTGCCGATTGTGCGTCAGGTCGAACCGTTTCGGGCCATGGCGGCAGCGCGGCGTCTACTCGAGGCTCCAGCAAGCTGGTCGACAATCGATCACGGGCATCCCAACATTTCCGCAATTTGTCAGTGAGTGCGTCCGACCATTCGGATGTGCGGCCAAAGGCGGAAAACCAATTCCAAAGGCGGGTTTGAACATTGGGATCGGAATATCGTGGCCCTGCAGTGGCTTCTGCGGAATCTAGATGCTCAGAAAACCAATCATCCGTCAACACGGTACCATTGAAGAAATATTCGCGAATACCTCCTGAGGAATCGTGCTCGAGGAGCAGACTTTGTATCTGTGATGCAGGCCAGATCTCGATAACGAGTTCACGGCCACTTGCTCGTGCCTGTTGCTCAAACTTCCGCTGCCAGTTGGCAAGTGTCTGCGAGCTGCTCGTGCCGCGCCGGGAAGTTGGCCCGGTCAAGTCGAACGGGAAAGAAATGACGTATCGACGGAGTCTGCTGTGTGTATTTAAGGCAGCAGTTATGGACCGAGTGGCTTGCGGAATCAATGACTTGATATCGAATACATATTTTGCCTGCCACCCGATGCGGTCCCCATTCGATGTATCAGCAAAACATTCGACGCCACCGTCTCCACCGGCACCATGAAGTCGGACATAGGTGGAATTCGCCGGAATCGTGCGACGAGCGAGTTGACAGCACAGTTCCTCAAATGCCTCACGCTTGCTACCGCGACGTGGGACGATGTGGCGAAGGTCGATGTCAGTGACGCTTCCCATTTTGGGTGACTCCGTAAGCGAGGCTGACGGTTTGGACTTCGCAGATGCGGGAATCTCGTCGGCAAGACCGTGCAGGTCCCAATCGGCCTGCAATCGGATCCAAAACTGGGGAGAGGTCGTCAACATCTTCGCGAGCTGCATTGCGGTGTCCGCTGTGATCCGTCTCTTGCCGCGCAGGACTTCGTTGAGACGATTCGCCGAAATCCCCAGGCGCTGGGCGGGTTCGGCCTGCGGAAGACGCAGCGTTTTGAGGAACTCCTCGAGCAATCCGGTCACGATCCTGGACATTCCCGCAGATGCTATCGAGGAGGTCTACATGGGTTTCAATGCTCCCGATTGGGTCGTGCGCAGGATCTTCGAGACGGTGAACAATCACGAAAGCGGCCGTCAGTCGACATTGAAGCATACGGACTTGCAAGCCTATCGAATGTAAGTGACGAGCACAGCGATCAACAACCGAAGAGTGCGACTCGATCCAGTGTGATCGCCTGACGATGACATTGTAGCAGTGTGAAGGCAGGCCAACCGGTGCGACGGTTTCGATGATCCTAACTAGGATTAGCCTCGGTCCAGTGTCAGTGTTCATCGAAAAAGGGTGTGTGCTTCCAGCCACCGGCCCAGATCATGTCACAGAGCGGCCGGAGCTCGTGGCCCCAACCCTCCGGGTCGCTATCCACCTGGATTTCAGGCGGTGCAACCGAGTCTCGGTCATATGTTCTATTGGGTGTAAATACTCCACTGTAGTCCTTCAATACACAGAACCCCTGCACATAGCGTTGTTGCATGGATCGGGGCGGAGATGGAATTCCCCCTTTCCGGACCGTGCGTGCGAGCGGAACGGTCTACTGACATAAGGCCTTGCAAAAGTCCTATTCGGAATCTGGGTCACACGCAGAGGTCGGAGTTGTCCACGGGTGACAGCCTCGGGAAGCGTGAAGGCGTATCGGCCGAGGAAGTTGATATGTCGATGAGCAAGAGGCGAGACGCGGGCGAGGTTGAGATGGAAGCAGCAGGCGATATCGTCTTCGCCGACTACATCGGGAAAGCGGCCGTACCGTGCCCGCCGGGCGGCGCCCAAGAAGCGCGTCGGTATTCGCATATCTCCAGAGAATTGCGAAGGAAAATCGCAGGATGTGGAAACAAGGACTTAGCGTTCGCATAATATATCTGCGGAATGCGCGCCTTTTGCAATAAGATTTGCAGCGCTATGGATCCGGACGCATGAAGCTCGGGTACGCGCGCGAGTCCACGGCCGGCCAGGATCTCTCCATCCAGCGCGACCGCCTCTATGCGGCCGGCTGCGAAAAGCTGTTCGAGGAGAAAACCTCCGGCGCCCGCAAGAAGCGGCCCGCGCTCGAGCGCCTGCTCACCGAGCTGCGCGCCGATGACGTCGTTGTCGTCACTCGCCTGGACCGCCTTGCACGCTCCACGTCCGAGCTGCTGCGCATTGCGGAAACTGTCGGGGAGAAACACGCTGAAATTCAGTCACTTGCCGAGCCCTGGGCCGATACGACAACGCCGGGCGGGCGCATGGTGCTCACCGTCTTTGCTGGCATTGCGGAGTTCGAGCGTGCGCTGATCGCTACCCGAACCGAGGAAGGCCGGCGGGCCGCCCAGGCACGCGGCGTCCCCTTCGGGCGCCCGCCCAAACTGCGGCCGGAGCAACGCGCCCTCGCTCGCCATCTCATTGAAGAAGGAAAATCCGTCACCGAAGTCGCCCGGACCTTCAATGTCCATGCCGCAACGATCTATCGCTGCCTACGCGACCAGGCGGCCTTATGACAGTACACCGTTCCTCTCGCACGCACGGTCCTTACTTCACAGCAGTTTCGACACTTGAGCCTTTCTCCTGTGTCCAGTTCGAACATCGTTTTCATCTTTCACTCTACGAACAGAAATTTGGCCTAGCTGAGTCATGTTAATTCAAATACTGTCTTTCAAGGTACATCATTACTCTGTTAGGCTCGATTCATGCTTATCGATCGTGATCTCGCACCGAACCTGGTGAGGGCGGCGTCCCAATTACCAGCCATGACGCTCACCGGGCCGAGGCAAAGCGGCAAGACTACCTTATGCCGATCCCTGTTTCCGCAGCATCCGTACGTCACGCTCGAGGCCCCGGACGTACGCGCGTTCGCGATGGAAGATCCACGAGCATTCCTGGCTCAATTTCCAAAAGGTGCCGTCATCGACGAGGTGCAACGCGTTCCCGACCTCCTCTCGTATCTGCAGGGCATCATCGACGCCGATCCGGTGCCAGGACGTTGGATTCTCACAGGTTCGCAAAACTTGTCCTTGCTGGAGTCGATCAGCCAATCGTTAGCTGGCCGGACAGCGATACATCACTTGCTTCCGCTGACCCGCGGCGAGGTCGGTCGCTTCGCCCGACCTCCCAAGAGCCTCGAAGAAACCCTTTTCGCCGGCGGGTACCCCCGCATCTTCGATCGCAACCTCGATCCGGTGGAATGGCTCCGCTCATATGTGGCCACCTATCTCGAACGGGACGTGCGAACGATCAGCAATGTCGGCGACCTTGCAACATTCCAACGGTTCGTCGAGTTGTGCGCCGGCCGTACCGCGCAGTTGCTCAACTACTCATCACTGGCCAACGACTGCGCCATTTCACAGCCGAGCGCAAAGGCCTGGCTCAGCATTCTGGAGGCCAGCTTTATCGCCTCTCATCTGCCGGCGTTTCATGCAAACCTGCGCAAGCGGATTGTGAAGATGCCGAAACTGTTCTTTTACGATACCGGCCTGGTCTGTTGGCTTCTGGGTATCCGTACGCCGGAGCAGCTTCGATCGCATCCGCTTCGGGGCCCGATCTTTGAGACCTGGGTCGTCTCGGAGATCGTGAAACACCGAACCAACCGGGGCGCGACCGGCGGTCTGTCATTCTATCGTGACAGCAACGGTGCCGAGATTGATCTCGTCATCGAGCAACCGGATCGCATCACGCTGGTCGAAGCGAAGTCCGCCGCGACCCCATCGGCGAGTTTTTTCGATGGCGCAAAGCGCGTTCGGCGACATTTCAGTGAGCTGCCCCGTCCCTGTGACGTTGCAGTCGCCTACGGTGGTGATCAATTTCAAGAGCGTGCGGACGGACGGCTGATACCGTGGCGCATGCTGCGGTCGACCAGTTTCCCGGACTCCGGCCACGCCATCTCCGTCTTCGCCGCTGGGCGGCCTATTGCCGGCGCCAACGTCCTTGCGTTATTCCCGAACAAGACTTGGAAAGGCGGGACCACCAGCGCGAACGGCGAAACCATGCTCGAACTCGATTCGGTTCACTTGATGATGACAGTATTCGTGGCTTCCGAAGGGTTTGCAGCACATTTGGAGCATGATTGGACTCCTGCCGAACGTGCGCTCCATATCGAACTGAGCGCGCTCCCCGAAGGCGGTGCCGTTATCTTCCCCGAGGGAACCGGTCACGTAGCGGATTTGAAGGGACAACTGAAGCTCATTCGCGATCACCTGGACCGGAATTACCTCAACGCTCACAATATTTCGGTCAACAACGACAGGGAAGTGCAGTTCCGTTTCGTTCTCGGAGAAGAGCTTCGGCTGACCGACGCCGAAGGCAAGGAGATGCGGATCCGCATCGTCGATATCGTGGGTCTGTCAGCGCTTGTGGAATACCGCTCATACTCTGGGGAGAAAGGATGAACGATTTTGTTCAACGCATGAATCAGGCAACGTTCCTTAAAGATACTGTGTTCATAACCGGAGGGGACTGTTCCACTTATGCGGCATTTCAACTATCCACAGCGTTGAAAGAAATCAGCCATAAGACATTCTGGATAATCCATGCAATAAGATTGTCTCTGAGTGCTTTCTCTCGCAGTTCGCGAGCGCAGAGTGCAAGAAGGGCGGCGAGTTCTACGACCAGGAGCCGAACAGCACCACCGGGTGGATGGCGAGGATGAAGCGCGCCATCTGCGGCATCGACAGCCCGGTCGCGCCCTGTGGCACGTCCAGCAGCGATCGCTACCCCGGCCTCAAGGCCGACTACATCTTCGTCAATCAGCCCTGTGGCAACTTCTGCTGAGTGCAGTGATGCAGTTGACGCTCACCCCGCACCACGCCAAGTACTTCGCCCACGACCTGACGCGTCGTGCCACCGGCGGAATGGACCGCCTGTCGCGGGCGTTGTTCGACGCGGCCGTCGACCTCAACCCGCATCAGATCGAAGCGGCGATCTTCGCCCTGCAGTCGCCCCTCTCCAAGGGCGTCATCCTGGCTGATGAGGTTGGTCTTGGGAAGACGATCGAGGCGGGCATTGTG
This sequence comes from Terriglobia bacterium, assembly GCA_965263045.1. Taxonomy (GTDB): domain Bacteria; phylum Acidobacteriota; class Terriglobia; order 20CM-2-55-15; family 20CM-2-55-15. The sequence goes on along the minus strand of CBDHGK010000008.1, from coordinate 19,032 downwards.
CTGTGCCAGTTCTGGGCGGAACAAAAGCGCCGCCTCCTGGTGATCTGCCCGGCTTCCATCCGCAAGCAGTGGGCGCTGGAGCTAGAGCAGAAGTTCAATCTGCCCGTGCAGGTGCTCGACGCGAAGGTCTATCGCGAAGCCAGGCGAAGCGGTGAAACACCTTTTGGCACAAATTCCGTCGTCATCATGTCGCACCACTACGCGAACCGCCTGCGCGAGGAACTCAAGACGATTGCCTGGGACCTCGTCGTCATCGATGAAGCCCACAAGCTGCGCAACGCGTACCGTCCGACCAACAAGGTTGGTCAGGGAATCCGCTGGGCCACGGAGGACTGCCGCAAGCTGCTCCTCACCGCGACGCCGCTACAGAACTCACTCCTCGAGCTGTACAGCGTTGTTGCATGGATCGGGGCGGAGATGGAATTCGCCCTTTCCCAAGCGGTAGCGTCAGGCGATGCGTTCGAACACAGGCCGTCCGAGTGCGGTCATTGTGTTCAGAACTTTCTGGCCGGCCTGGATCTCCGTGATCTGCCTGGAGAAGCTGCGGGATTTGAGCTTGGGGCCGATGACACCCTTCCAACGGCCGATCTGCGTTTCTATCCGGCTGCGCTGGTTGTACCCTGTGGCCACTTGCCAGGCCATGCGGCCGTTGCTGCGGATCTGGACAATATGGCGATCCCGAACGGTTGGATCCCGCGCCGATTGCGGTCGGGTCACTGCGTTCTTTGGCGGCGGTATAACCACATCCAGGGTCTCCCCATACCGTTCCCTCAGCAGATCCCGTGTAGACGCCCCATCATAGGCGCCGTCAGCCAGAAAGCCCGTGACCGGGGCATCGAGTTGATCCAGGAGCCCGGGTAATGCGGTGCTGTCTCCAACGTCATCGTGAGTCAGATCGGCGCAAACAATCGCACCGCTGGCCAGGTCCAGTCCGAGGTGGAGTTTGCGCCAGCGGCGGCGTATTCCCTTGGTTTTATGCTTCTGCGCGAGCCATTCTCCTTCTCCGAAGATCTTGAGGCCGGTACTGTCCACCACCAGATGGACAGGCACAGATCCTGCTTGCCTCATCACCTGAGCGATGCTCAATCCGTTTGCGCGACGCGACAGTGTAGAGTAATCCGGCACCCGTATATCCAGCCCCATGAGCGTGCCGATGGATCCCATCAGTCCCTGCGTTTGTCGCAACCCCAGCCGATACGCCGTGCGCAGCGTCAGGCATGTCTCGATCGCCAGATCCGAGTATCTCCGCTGGCCACCCCGTGACGTGCGGCGCGGCGCGCTCCACACACTTTGAGCCTCCTCACTGACCCAGATCGTCAGATCACCCCGCTGGCGCAGGCTCTCGTTATATTCCGCCCAGTGGATCACCCGGTACTGCGCCTTATCAAACTTGTGCCGTCGCGCTGCGTTGAACTTATGTGGCATTTAGGTTATCCCCTGTGTTGAAAAACACGATGATAAGGCATCCTTCGGGATGATCCATGCAACAATGCTTCTCCAACGCAGCCGGGCCCGTATGTGAGATCCCTGCGATGACATCTTGATCGCGGGTGCCATGATTCCAAAATCGACAGCATCTCCAACACCGACTCCACACTCGTCTGTGGGTTGACGCCAAGTGGGTGCATTGAGGTCCGACCCGAATTGACCAATGGGGACCTAACGATGTCACGCTGCCACACAACAACGAATCCTCAAAGCATTTGGCACTGGGCGCGGCCACGGCGTTCTGCACCTGGGCGCGGGAGAACTGGGCAGTGACCTCCATCCAACGCTATCGTACTGGCGTGACATCGGGCAGTCCTTCGTGGCCCGCGCATGCGGTGAGCTCGATCCCCCCGACCCGAGTTCCCTCGTCCTGCCGCAGTCAGACTCCGACGAGATCTCGGCATTTGTCCAGGCCGCGCCCCCCATGGGGGGCGCGGAGTTGATCGGGCCCCCATTGCTCGAAGACCTCTGGCTCGACATGGGCAAGGCCCTCGCCGCCGAAGCTGCGAGGTTCAAGGACGGAGTCCAGGGGTACCTCAGGGAGCAAAGCTCGGTTTGGAACGTGGTCGGCCGGGTCTGCTTCCACCTAGCCGAGAACAAGCAAGACCCCGACTTCCCCTTCGCGTTTATCGCGACGTACGTCCACAAGGTTTCGATCGAGGCCAAGCCCCAGCACCTCCCGCTCGGCCGGGCGCTCAAGGAATACGCCGGAGCCAGAAATCGCCAGAAACTACTCTCACTGCTGTCTCCTCTATCGCGCGCTGCCGGGCAAAGTGATCTCATCCGCGAGCTTGTCGATTCAGGAGACATCTATCATCCACTGGCCTGGACGCCAGGGGAGGCGCATCGTTTCCTCAGCGATACCGCGTTATACCAGAAGGCTGGTCTGGTCGTGCGTATGCCCGACTGGTGGCATGCCCGAGACCGGCGCCGGCCTAAAGTCTCGGTGACGGTGGGCGGCAAGGTGCCTTCGAAACTCGGCATGGAGGCGCTGCTGGATTTCGACGTCAGGCTCACCGTCGATGGCAAGACCTTGTCGCCAAAGGAGATGGAGGACCTGCTCGGCTCCACCGAAGGTCTCGTGTTGATGAAAGGCAAGTGGGTCGAGGTCGACCGCGACAAACTCGGCCAAGTTCTCGCCCAGTGGCGGAATGTCCAGAAACAGGCCGAAGCGGGCGGAGTCCGCTTCGGCGAGGCCATGCGCATGCTGGCCGGCGTTCAACTCGATGATGGTGAGGCCGACAACGCCACGGGCGCTCGACGGGAGTGGTCGGAGGTGATTGCTGGCACGTGGCTCTCATCCAGGATCGATGCGCTCCGTCGACCCGAATGGAACACTGCAATCGATGCCAGCGCTGGCCTCAAGACGGATCTTCGTCCTTACCAGAAACTCGGCGTCCGGTGGCTCTGGACGCTGCGTAGCCTGGGGCTCGGCGGCTGCCTGGCCGACGACATGGGCCTCGGCAAGACAATTCAGGTGCTGGCGGTTCTCTCACTGAGCCAGCGCAACAAGGAAGCGGGTGCCGATCTGCTCGTGGTTCCTGCATCGATCATCGACAACTGGCGCCTGGAGATCGAGCGATTCGCTCCGGAATTGAAGGTGCTGATCGCGCATCCGTCGCACATCCCCTCACCCGATCTCAGGAAGCTGTCCAAAGAAGAAGTGGAGGCACACGACGCGGTGATTACCACCTACGGTACGGTCACGCGGACCGGCTGGATGAAAACACATCCATGGCGGACTGTGATCCTGGACGAGGCCCAGGCCATCAAGAACCCGGGTGCCAAGCAGACCCGGGCAGTCAAGGCGCTGCAATCGAAATGGCGTCTGGCTCTGACGGGAACGCCGGTGGAGAATCGGCTCGGCGATCTGTGGTCGATCTTCGACTTTCTGAACCCGGGACTTCTGGGGTCGGTCAAGAAGTTCAACGCGTTTTCGAAATCCATGGCGTCCGGCCAGCAGGGCGGCTACGCACCGCTACGCAGGCTGGTGCAACCTTACATCCTGCGCAGGCTCAAAAGCGACAAGAGCATTATCGCGGATCTGCCTGACAAGACCGAGGTCAATGCCTATTGCGGGTTGACCCAGCGCCAGGCCCTGCTCTACCAGCAGTCGGTTGAGGAAATGAAGAGAGCCCTTGAGACGCTGGACGGTATCGAGCGGCGGGGCGTAGTTCTGGCCTTTTTGATGCGCCTCAAACAGATCTGCAACCACCCGTCCCAGTGGCTGGGTGACGGGAAATACCCGCCGACCGATAGCGGCAAGTTCTCGCGACTGCGCGAGCTATGCGAAACCGTTGCCGCCCGGCAGGACAAGGTGCTGGTCTTCACTCAATTTCGCGGAATGACCGCACCGCTCGCCGGATTCCTTGCTGAGATCTTCGGGCGCAAAGGCCTCGTTCTGCACGGCGGGACACCCGTCCGGAAACGACAGGAGTTCGTTGAGCGTTTCCAGGGCAATGACCGGATTCCGTTCATGGCACTCTCACTCAAGGCGGGCGGCACCGGGCTCAACCTCACGGCAGCGTCCCACGTGATTCACTTCGACCGCTGGTGGAATCCCGCGGTGGAGAACCAGGCTACCGACCGGGCCTTTCGTATCGGCCAGAAGAAAAACGTCCTCGTCCACAAGTTTCTCTGCAGTGGCACAGTGGAGGAGCGTATCGACGAGCTGATCGCCGCCAAGCAGAAGCTCTCCGACGAGATCCTGTCAGTTGGAGGTGAGTCGGTATTGACCGAGCTCAGCAACGAAGAGTTGATCTCCATCGTGTCGCTCAACGTAAGCAGCGCTCTCGAAGTGCCGCAGTCATGAACGATGCCGTAGCGAGGTAGCACAATGGACTGGTACGAATGGCACCCGTATGTTTCTGTGGCCGAGCGCCGCCACAGGGCACTGAAAGCAATTCTCAAGATGAAGAAAGCCGGACGGGAACTCTCGCCGGTCGAGGTCGCCGGCCGCAAGATAACTTCGACCTTCTGGGGCGACGCCTGGTGCAGAAACCTCGAATCCTATAGCGACTATGCCAATCGCCTGCCGCGGGGGCGGACCTATGTGCGCAACCGTTCAGTGATCGATTTGCAGATCGAGGCCAGGCGTGTGCGCGCACTGGTCAGCGGTTCGGACATCTACGAAATAGACATCCGGATAAAGCCGCTCGCGAAGCGCCGATGGACCGGGATCAAGGGCCAGTGTGCGGGTCAGATCAATTCGCTGGTGGAACTGCTGCGGGGGGCCATATCGGAAAGTGTAATGGAGATCGTGACTGTCAAAGGCAAGGGACTGTTTCCGTCCCCCAAAGAGATTTCGTTGAACTGCTCGTGCCCGGACTGGGCCACCATGTGCAAGCACGTGGCGGCCACTCTATACGGTGTAGGTGCTCGCCTGGACCGCGAGCCCGGGATGTTGTTCACCTTGCGAGGAGTCGATCCCACCGAGATGGTCGCCGCCGCCGTTGATCAGCCAGCGACCGTGGGCAAGCCCAGGAAGAGCCGGGCCCTTGCATTAGACGACCTGTCTTCAGTCTTCGGTGTCGATATCGACGGAACCTCGTCGGAAGATGCGGCAAAGCCAACCCATATCGCCACACGCACTACGAAGACCCGAAAACCACTACAGGCTACGAAGAACAGTAAGGCCCAGTTAAGACCGGGGACCAAGAAATAAGCAAATCAAACACTGGTAAAAAGACTTCGGCCCGGAAGCAGGTTTCGACTCAGAAAGCGAACTCCAACAGAAAGCCATCCGCGAGGAAACAGACTGCGAAGGGGGTTCGCAAGAAGGCCGGAGGCCGGAAGACCTCTACCGTGACACTTACTGCGAAAACATAGTGTCCGTCAGGATGAAACATTAGTGGAGGCCACGCTCCTAACCTAATTCGATGGGTGTACTGGGAGTATCCTGTGAAGCCACCGAGACTGAAGCTTCGGCCAGACCTCTCGCAGACAGCGCATGACACGCCTCCATCCGCGCGATTTCAGGGTGGTTGTTCGTGGAACTGAGATGAGCCAGCACGATATGCTGGGTCTGGCCGTCGAGAGGACCCCTGAGATAGCGGCCGACGGTCGCGTTGGAAAGATGTCTGTTTCGGCCCACCAGTCTTTCCTTCAGGCTCCAGGGATAGGGTCCCACCCGGAGCATGTCGAGATCGTGATTTGACTCCAGGATCAGAACGTGACTCCCATTCATCCAATCCGCTACATGATCGGGAATCCATCCCAGATCAGTCAGTTGAGTCACCTTGATTCCTTTGTAGCGCACTGAAAAAGCTGTGGGCTCTGCGGTATCGTGGGGAACACGGACTGTATCGATGTCCACATCCCCAACAGTAAAGCTCTGTCCGGGAACAATTGGGACAATGCCCGACCTGTTCATGTCGAAACTGTCCGCGCGGCTGCCGTCCATCGTGCCGCCGGACATGAACACGTCGAGCGAAAGAGAATGGCTCGGAGAACCGTTTTGACAAGACCAGCAGCCGTCGGCCCTGTTTTCCCTTCCGCACCGCGAGGTGGGGGAGCGGTTCGGATATTCGGCGACAGATTCAGTTCATCAACAAACTGTTCAGGGTGGCTGCATGAGACGGAGCCTGGTCGACCCGACCCATCGTTCTCTCTCTTGCTGCTTTTTGAAAGTTGCAACACATCAATCCCTTCTGTGGCATTCTCAGGAGACGGTAAACCGGTCCTAGGATATTGAGCCCTTGCCGTTACTATAGGAGGACGCCCATGGACGTCATCAATAAGACTCGAAAACCTCTAAGGCTATCCTTACCCGGAGGCAGAATACTGTTTCTCGGACCCGGAAAGACCGGACAGGTGTCACCAAAAGCGCTTGCACACCCAATGCTGGTAAAACTTCTTGAGACCGGCGACATCGAAACAGATGCTGGGGACCCAAACGTAAGAGGGATGGGGGCGGCCATGCCTGGGCGGCGCCGGATCCCCGCCATTAGCGGAACCAGTGCCAAGCGCTACTCTTCCGGCGACCGTTGATGCCCTCCTCCGAAGAGCTAAGAAGTGCAGGTCTGAACTGGCCGAACGTGGCCCGATCCCGAGCTACTGAATGAGTGAATCCTCGAGTGTTCGCTTTTCGATTGGCGACCTTGTTCAACATGAATTATTCGACTACCGGGGTGTAGTTATCGGTGCTGATCCGCGATTCGAAGGAACCGACGAGTGGTACGAAATCGTAGCGCGTTCCAGGCCGCCGCAGGACCGCCCCTGGTACCAGGTATTGCCTCACGGAGCCACGCATCAGACTTATGTGGCCGACCGTAACCTCCAACCAGACCACTCTGGCTACCCTATTGAGCATCCAATGGTTGCGGTCTACTTCACCCACTTCATCGATGGGCGATATGTTAATGGCCTCATGAACTGAGGCCCCAGTCCGTCGAGTCTAAACAACTTTTTTGAGTCTAGACGGTGGGGCGTTGATTGCGTTGCGACCGCCAGCAGAGATTGAAGAGTAAGGCATGGCTGATTTGGCTTTGATCTATGGTTTACGGCTCTTGCCAACCGAGGATCTGGAAGCTGTTGAGGATGCGGTTGTTAGATTAAAAGGTGGGCCACCTCACTCGCCTTGCCGACAAAGTCATGTGTGCCCTCACTTCCCTGCTCCGCTTGCATAGAGTTGGGTAACATTTTTAGTCAGGCAACGGCCCTCGGCACGGTAACGTTTTGGCTCCGGGCATCATCTGCGACGGAGCGTTGGGGGGGGGCCGGAGCAGCGGAGGCGGAAGCGACGGGTTCTCGAAGACGTGGGATGCGCTTTCCCGGGTTCGGGACTTCATGGTCCGGCGGAATCAGGCGCACTGTAGGGTCGCGTGACCCGGATACGGAGCCCCGGAATGCCTAGGTGCCGCTTTTCAATGCCGTTTGGATGTGTTCAAGATGGTGCTGGTTGTGATCGGCCACCTTGTCAAACTCGTCCTTGAGCGTTCGGACGCCGGTGTTGCTATGGACGAATTCCAGCTCGCCGCTTGAAGCGTAGTTCCTCCCCGCATAGTAAATGATTCCTTCGCGAGTGCTTCGGTAGATATCTTTAGACAACTGAAGCGGGCGGTCCATGTATCCAAGACTGCTCGCCCACGCATCCGGATCGAATGCCCAGATCACCGGGATGGGCTCACTGATCACACGTCGGATTCGATCAAAGAACACCGTCTCTGCGTCGCACAGGTGATGCAAGAGTTCTCGCACACTCCATTTCCCGGGTCCGTAGCGCATCCCGAGCTCCGGGTCAGTGAATTCGAAGAACTTCAATGTTTCCCTGCAGGTGCTTTCAAGCTGTCCGATCAGATTCATATTCCTACCTATTGTTGCTCCGGTCCATTCAGTGGGCGTTCAAGAATCAGGCTGGCATGACCATCCTTACTGAATACTTCGTCTCCCCTATACTCAACGATCGTGCGAAACCCGAGCTTCAACCAGAACCGCAATGCAGGCCAGTTCTTAAGATACACGCGCAGCCAGATGGATTGGTAATGTCCAAGTCTACGGAGCTCCCGGATGACACCTTCAAATACTTCTATGCCGATACCTTTTCGCTGGTGATCCGGATGCATCACTGCCATGGACAGCCAAACGACTTCTGGCTTCGGAAACCCATGTCGAAGGTGAAAGTATCCAAGGAGTTCTTCCGTCCGGTTGCGAATCGTCTGTAGTTTGAACGCGTCCTCGCCCTGGACGCTTCTTCGAACCAACTCCTCTGCGTCCTGGATGTCCGTCGGTGCGAAAGTCTCGTCCCACGGCTCGACATAAGAACAGGCATTAAAGATTAGATGCAGTAATTCCGCTTCTTCCAGGTCGGCATCACGGATCGTCAGACGCTTCGTCTCCCAGAACGCAGGTAACATTGTGATGCTCATGTCTGGCTAACGACCCCGCCCACCTGTGTCACGGCCTTTGCGCCGACGCGGCGTTCAGCGAATGGTGGCCCTCTCCGGACTTGCGTTATCGCGCGCGCCCGGACGTGGAAACAGCAGAACTCTTGTCGAAGGTTCTTAGCTCACACTCCCATACTGTCCAAGGCCCATCGCTCTCCTGCCGTTTCTTGAAAGTTGCAACACAGCCGGTCGGACAGTCGTCGGCTCAATGATCCTAAGACTTCCTCGAACGGATGTGTTTTACCGGGTCCGCTCCGGATCGTTTCTGGGCCAGATCTCCCGATCCACCGGCTCACCGTCGCAGATTGCCTCCAGGACGGCCAACAGATGCTCTCGCGTGATATCGGAAGGCGTGTACGGTTGCCCGCTGAGGTTGAACAGGATATCGGCTTCCGGTTCCTTCAGGCCCAGCCATCGGGCAACCCACTCGAATCGCTCGATATCGTCAGACGCTTCCTTCCGGCCATCGGGTTCGTAGCGCGGGTTCGTTTCCGGTGCGTATCCTCCGATATCGGATGCCGCACGAAGGATCTTCTCCATGTCGAGTCCGTCCCCAATTCGGACCGCTTCCACCAGCCGCTTCACGTTGTCAACGTTGACGTTTCGCACCGATGCAACCACTTCTCTTCTCCCTAGTAACGATTCCCGGCAAGTCTGCAAACTTTCAATTATCGCACTTGCAGCCCAGTACTTCCCGGCACATTCATTCCAGGCACTGAATTGCCGTCCGGACAATATGGTGGGTGTTGCGGGTCGGGGACGACAATGGCTCCAGTCGCGATGGCGTGTGTGGCGTGTTTTCCTGGAAGAAGGTCGGCCGGGCACCGGGAGGCACAGAAGCAGTAGACCTGCCGGTTAAGGGGCGGCGCCTTGGAGCGGGGTGGTGCCGATCGCCGCACGGTACGCGCACAACCTAACGATAACTTTATCGTTTATTAAAAATCTTCTCGCGGGCCGTTCGCCACCATCCCTCGCCTCCCGAACCGTTCTCCGGCATGTATGGCTTAATCTTCAGCCACTTGATGGATTCTAAGCGCTTGAACTTGTCGATGGCTGGCGCTCGCCAGCTTCCGATCGCTGCCAGCAGCCCCAGTCACACCGGCCCGCAGCGTGTAAACCCATGCCGGCAGGACCGCAGCGCCGACGCGTCCGCGATCCGCAACGACAACTAGATCACACCCCCACCAGTCGAGGCAAGAGCCCGGCATCGGGCGATGTGCGCTGCCGTAGCCCCCATGCCGATCCCGTCGAAAAGTGGTTCCGCACCGCCAGCGACAACCGGCGCGCCATCGCCAGCACGTCTCTCGCCCCAGCCCCGGATCGTCATCCATTCGGCAAGGGCACCGACCAGATTCGTAGCGATCTCGCGTCGGCCGGCTTCGACAAAGCTGGCAGCGTGAATCTGACGGGGGAGAGAGACGTCGGGGTCGGAGACCGGCATAGTTCTGTCAGGAACAAACGGACAATTTCCTGAACACCAGGGACATCCTGTGGGCCTCGGCTAAACTGTGGCTCTTGCGGGACTGGCTTCGTATTCCCGCGCACCCGGTCATTCTGAGTTTCGGGTTATTCACTCGGGCAGAACGTCTACGTACTCAGCATCCTTCCCGATTTCCTGGTTCGTTTCGTGTTGTGGCTCCTGACGCACAGCGTCGCGCCGCAGTCCTCTCCTTCACGGAATCATTGGAAGCGCCGTCGGGGCCACAGATAAAGCCAGGGGCTGCCCGTCCTGACCGGTGAACCGGATCACCCCGGACGCGCCCTGGCCCGGGGAGCCACTGAAGAGAATGAACTGGGTCGTCCAGCCGCCGGAATCCACGAAATGGGGGAAGAACAAGTCGGATGGGGTGGATGCCGCGCTTTCATCCACCGGCGGGGTCGTCGTGACCAGAATGTCGTTGCGTTGGTTGATCGCCAGCCGAAGACCCACTGCAGCGATCTCGGGTGCCGTGGAGGCAATTCTGAGAATTCCCGAGAACGGTGTGGGCAAGCCAGGGAAGAATTCGTCGATGAATCGGGCCACATGGCCCGACGCGGAAATGGTGAGTGGCTCGGTGGGGCCGGTTGCAGTTCCGTCCAGGTCCGTCAATTCTAGCGAGACCGTTGTGGGTGTGTCCGATGTGTTGGTCAGAGCGATGCCGCTCCGCACCGAGTGGGCTGGCCGGGCGTGCCGCGCGCCTCGACATACAGGCGGAACGCCGTGCCGGCGGTGGATGCCGGGACACCGGCTTCGGACACGGTCGTGCCGTCTTTCTGGGACGTGAAGATGCTGACGCCCGAAGGGGCGGGCTGGCTGGTATCGGGCACCGCGCGGACCGACCCGATCTCGAGGGGACCGGAGGGATCAGAAGTCCGGAGGCGCGTCGCGCTCCTTGGAGGGATCGCATAGGTGAATTCCGATCCGTTCCTCCCATCGGCGAGCGTCAACGTTGCCGGAGCTGCGGCTTCCGTCTCGCTGCCGGAGCCGAAGAACTGAACGCTCCCACTGATGGTGGCGTGGGTGGGGTTGACGAGAATGACCTGGGTCGTCCAGCCGCCGCCGGCCGCAAAATGCGGAACGTAGACCGTGGCTGTGGTGGGGAGCGCGAGTGGCGCGACGGGAAGCGTCGTCATCAGGAACTCGGAGCGCTCATTGACGAACCCGCGTAGTGCGATGACGGCAACCGGGAGGTTGGATGTGAAGGTGAATGTTCCCAACGTCTCTGAGCCACCATTAAAGGGATCCTCGTCCAAGAATTGTGCAATCTGTTCCCGGGATCCCAGCGTGAAGGTGTCGTGTCCGAAGTCGATGCCGTCGCTGTTGGTGAAGAAGAAGGTGATCGTGACGGCCGTGTCGTTGGGATTGGCCATGGCGAGGCCGGTGCGGACGACCCCGTCGGTTTCCGCAAAGATCCGTCCATCCAGAACGGCGGGCACCGCCGGGACGCCGGCTTCAGAGACGAGAATCCCGTTGGGCCGGGAACTGAATATGGCCAGTCCAACCGGCGGCGTCATCCCGTCATCGGTCTCCACCTGCCCATATCCGACACGGAGCTCCGGCGACGTGCCCTGGGAGGTGATGGAAATCCCGCCCCGGTCCGGGACGGAAAACGTCTGACCCGGCGACACTGTCAGAGCGAGGGAGGTGGTTCCGGTGCGGGAAATCGAATCGGTTACCTTGACAGTGATTGCGTGGGCTCCTGAAGAGGTGCCGCTCCCTATAGTTGCGAGGAACGAGAACACATTGTCGCCCGAAACCACATCGCCATTTGTGCCATCGTCAAACAGGGTTTGTGCGGCGGTGAACCGCCCCGGGTTTTCCGGAGACAGTTTTAGTTGAGTCCCGCCTCGACGAGGCGGGACTGTTGCTGCTGATAGTACATCTGTTCGAATTCGGCCGGTGGTATGTCGCCAATCGGTCCCAGGAGCCGCTGCTCGTTGAACCAGGACACCCAGTCGAGAGTGGCGAAGTCGACATCGTCGACTCCCTTCCACGGGCCGTCCTTTCGAATGACCTCGGTCTTGTACAGGCCGATCACCGATTCGGCCAGCGCGTTGTCATAGGAATCGCCCCGGCTTCCAACCGAGGGCTCGATCCCGGATTCGGAGAGCCGCTCCGTGTAGCGGATCGACAGATACTGGCTGCCGCGGTCGCTGTGATGAATCAGACCGTCGGTGTCGGAGCGCGCCCAAAGGGCCTGCTCCAGAGCATCCAGGGCAATGTCGGTCTTCAGCGAGTTCATGACCCGCCAGCCGACGATCTTTCGTGAGAACACGTCAATGACAAAGGCGACGTAAACGAAGCCGCTCCAGGTGGCCACATAACTCAGATCCGCGACCCAGAGCTGATTCGGACGTGTGGCCGTGAAGTCCCGGCCCACCAGATCCGGCGGCCGGAGCGCCGCCTCATCCGGAATCGTCGTCTGGGGCTTCTTCCCGCGGACGACTCCCCGCAGACCCATATCGCGCATCAACCGTTCGACCGTGCATCGGGCCACGGGGATGTGTTCCCGGTTCAGCTGCTTCCAGACCTTGGGGGCGCCGTAGACCCGACGGTTCTCCCGCCACACCCGGTCGATCTCTCCCCGCAAGGCCGCATCCCGTTTTGCCAGGGTCGGTAATCGATCCGGATTGCGCCATCGTATCTGATGCTCATAGAACGTCGACGGGGCGATCGGCAGCACACTACAGATCGACTCGACCCCATACGGGTCCCGATTTTCTTCGATGAACTCCGTCATCTCCGCGGTCGGCGGTCGAGCTCCGCCTGCGCGAAAAACGCTGATGCTTTCCGCAGGATCTCGTTCGCCCGCTTCAGCTCGCGAACCTCCCGCTCCAGTTCCCTCATCCGCTGCTTCTCGTCCGTGGTCAGCCCTCCGCGCTGCCCCGTATCTCGCTCGGCCTGCCGGACCCACTTCCGCAACGTCTCGGCCGTACAGCCAATCTTCGACGCGATCGAGGCCATCGCCCTCCACTGGGAGTCGTACTCCCTCTGGTGCTCGAACACCATCCGGACGGCCCGTTCTCGAACTTCAGGTGAATATCTGTTCGGTCTTCCCATGACTCACATCCTCTCAAGTAATTCAGTCTCCGGAAAACCCGGGGTGGTTCACCCCGCGACTGCCGCCTCAAATAGAACAACCTCCATCCGAGACATCCGGATAGGCACTGTCAAGACACCTCTCCCCAACTCAAGCCCGGTTTCCTCTGACAGTGACCAATCGATTGTGGCGGCCCTGCCGCAGGGCGATCTCGCATCGATCGGCTTCGAGAAAACTGGCATTGCGAATCAAACGGGGGCGAGAGGTCGGGGTAGAAGACCGGCAGGGTTCTGTCAGGAACAAACGCTCGTTATGACCGAACAGTGTAGTGGCATGGAACGTGACGCATTTCATGTTTCGTATCTGTCAGATAAAATACCAGAAGCCGTATTCCATGGTCAGGCCGTGAAAACCGTTGCCTATCTGAGGGTCTCGACCGCGCAGCAGGACGTGCGCAGCCAGCGCATCGCCATCCTCAAGTACGCACGCAAACACGACTTCCGCATCGACGATTTCATCGAGGCGACTGCCTCTGAACAGGTTCCCGAAAAGCGCCAGCGGCTCGACGGGCTGATAAACGTCCTCCAGCGCGGCGACCGTTTGGTCGTGAGCGAACTCTCCCGGCTCGGCCGGTCGCTGGGTCAGACCGTCGCCATCCTCGACGCCCTCGCCAAGGCCAGGTCCTCGGGCCGGAAGTCCGAGCGCCCGAAAGGTTCGTTGGGCGTCTCACGGCTCAACGTCAAGGAAGACGACATCCGGCGCTTCCTCGAGGATTTGAGGTGCGGCGCGTGGATCGGGCCAAGAAGATAGTCAAACTGCACCGGGCGGGGCTGTCTACGCGGGCTATTGCCGCTGAGATTGGATGCGCTCAGAAGACAGTTAGCAACGAATTGCGGCAACCGCTAGCAATTGCAATAGATTCATTAACTTATGGCGAGTGAGTAAAAAAGGGGTCTATGTATTGGTGGCGGAGCCAATTGGTCCCCTGATTTTCTGACCCAATTGATCGAAAGTGATGCCGGGGGGTCCGGGGGGCGGAGCGCCCCCCGGCTTGTATGGGTCGGGGGGCTGAATCTACATGGTGAGATCTTGGGATGCCGGGGCTGGGTTGGTCGGCAGGTGTCTTTTCCGACTGCGCCACGTTTTTTGCCACCACCGCGCCCCGGATCGGAGTCGGAAGAAGACCCTTTTATGGTGAAAACATGGAGCAATCGGAATCGGATGGGAGCAATGCCGCCCTGGACGGCAGGACCAGGGGAAGCCCCCCTGAAACACCGAGGCCGCCTAGGAGTCTGCGCAACCCGGGACTACATATCTACGCTAAGCGCTGTATACCCACAACATACCGTGATCATAATGGCTTAAAAACGTTCTGCCGCGCAGACTCCTAGCCTAAATTCCCCCGCCCCACGATTTCTTTGGACAGTGATTTGAGAAACTACAACGCAGGAGGATCACGATATGTCCAGAGAAACGAAGGAGGAATCCGGAATCGCGAAGGGAGCCCGTAGGGCGACCGAAGCGGGACCGGATTTTCGAAGCCGCGGGAAGGGCCGGTGGTCGGCTCGGCGTAAGGTCACGGTAGTGCTGGAGTTGTTGCGTGGAGAAGATCTTGAAGCGATAAGCCGGCAGTATGGCGTGACGGCGGCGGCGCTGACCCGTTGGCGGGAGGCGTTCCTGCAGGGAGGCGAGGACGGCCTGAAGAGCCGTATCGTGGATGTGGTTGACGAAGAGAGGAAGACGCTGAAGTCAGCGGTGACCAGTCTGGTGATGGACAACGAACTGTTGCGGGAACGGATCCGACATCTGGAGGACGAGAAGCCTTTTCTACGGTGGAGGTCGAAGCGATGAGCCGGACCCTGTCGCCCTCCACACACCAACTGTATGGTCTGGCCCGTGTCGCAGCGGCCTGGGGGTTGCCCCGGTCGACGTACTATGCTCGACGGGATCGACGGAACCATCCGGCCGAGCCGCGTAAACGGGGGCCCAAGACCCCGTTTACCGACGCGGAGTTGACCGGACGGATTCGGCAAGAAATTGCGGCCTCGCCGTTTACTGGGGAAGGACACCGGAAATTCTGGGCGCGGCTCCGGGTCGCCGGCGTCCGCACCTCCAAGGCTCGGGTCTTGCGCCTGATGCGGGAAACTCAACTTCTGGCGCCCCAACGCCAGGCCGCACCCGTTGCGCGCAAGGCGCATACCGGAACCATCACCACCGATCGCCCGAACCAGATGTGGGGCATCGATGCCACCGCCACGGTGACCCTCGACGATGGTGCGGTCACTGTATTCGCCGCCATCGATCACTGCACGGCCGATTGTGTCGGCATTCACGCCGCCAAACGGGCGACGCGTTTTGAAGCCCTCGATCCCATCCGGCAAGGCCTCAAAGAGTACTTCGCCGGCTTTCACGCCGACGCGGCCGCCGGACTTCGACTCCGTCATGATCATGGGTCCCAATTCATGAGCGACGATTTTCAAAACGAGATCCGATTCCTTGGCATCGTCTCCTCACCGGCGTTTGTCCGGGAACCGGAAGGCAATGGCTGTATCGAACGCTTCTTCAAGACCCTGAAAGAGCAGTTGCTCTGGGTGCGTCACTTTCGCTCTATTCCGGAACTGGTTCGAGCTCTTCAGGACTTTCGCGCTCTCTATAATCAGCACTGGTTGATCGAGCGCCTCGGCTTTCAATCTCCGGCTCAGGCTCGACAACGTCTTGCAATTGAGTCAGCGGCTTGATTATGGTGGGTTCACTCTGTCCAGGAAATCAGGGGCGGTACAATAGCATTCGTCGGGCCCTAAATGACTGTCATCCTTCGAAGGACAAAGACTGGGTGGTGCCATTCATGATCGCGATGGATGCATTTAAGGAATCGCACTATCGAAGGTTACTTGGTCTTCCAGATGTGCTAGCCGAACAAGATCCGCTAGGACACGGGGCACCACTTCATTATTACAATTGTCTTAACGATGTATTGGACGGTGCAAAATATCCGAACTTTGAGTGGGAAAAACGAGGCGTAAATATTATTGCTCCTCGTCCTGAACCGTAACGGTTTTGGTCGAGTGTCTGGATATTCACCGACGAAATGTATTGAAGCTCGACAGAGGATGAGCCAGAGTCACACTGCTAAAAAAGAGATAAGCGACGACAGCAATTGACCTAAGGCGGAATAGCCTGACAGCAAGCGAAAAACGACGCCTGGAAGCGGTCAAAACATTCGATTCTGCGCTTAAAATCCCGATTTTAATGGAGCAAACGGAGCACATCAGCTCCGTCAATTAAGGCTAAGTTGTTGATTGTAAGAGCGGGAGACGGGGATCGAACCCGCGACGTCCAGCTTGGGAAGCTGGCATTCTACCGCTGAATTACTCCCGCTGACGTACGGTACTGCAAAGATTATCAAGAAGTTAAGCCCCAGAAGTCAATCGACGGTTTCTGGCCGTTTTGGGTTCTGGTGCAGATAGGATTGTCGGAGCGATAAGATCAGGAGTGCACCGCGGCGATGCGGCCTATGCTGCCATGACGTGACGCCAGATCAGGGCGGGATTCGACTGCCATGGGATCGGAATTGCGAACTGGCGTTTGTGAATCTTCTGCGCCAGCTCGATGCCGATAATGACACGTCGCGCATTGTAGAACGTCTTGAATCCCAACATCGGTTGCAATCGCCCCTTCACCCGGCGGTGGTCCTGCTCCACAACGTTGTTCAGGTATTGACAGCAGCGAATTGTCACCGGGTTCGGGCCCCGGAAGTTGAACTCCCCGTTCATTCCCATGCGCCGCAGCGCGCTATGGCTCGGCCGGTGGCCATCCAGGGTGATGCTGTGTGGCTCCCGATGATGCTTCAGTGCCTTGCGAAAGAAGGCCTTCGCCGCCGCGATGCCACGTGTTCGACTCAGAAAGAACTCCACGGTGTTGCCCTGTCCGTCCACGGCTCGATACAGGTACATCCACTGGCCCCGCACCTTGATGAACGTTTCATCAACCCGCCAACTCCCACCCACCGGCCGCTCGAATCGGTGCCAGCGCTTTTCGCAGGTTTCGGCATAGCGAACCACCCAGCGCAAGATCGTAGTGTGCGAAATCGGTAAACCCCGCTCGGCTAAAATCGCGACCAGATCCCGGTAACTCAGTTTGAAGCGAAAATACCAGCGAAGGCAGAGGAGAATGATGTCGTCTTCGAACCAACGTCCAGCAAATAGAGGATTCCGTTCAGTTTTCCGATGCGCCATATCCCATTATCGCCAATTCCCTTGGCTGTCTGCACCAGAACCCCCCCCCCGGGGGGGGGGCGCTACCCAGCCGGGTCCGCCCGATTTGCCGCAGTCTTCCTCTATGACACCACTTCCAACTGGCTCCCACACGCCGCACGATGCCCGATTCGCCGGACGGTCATCCCATGCACGGGCGCTGTCCGTCACCGGAACAGGCTTTCCAGCGCACCCCGCTGGGCGGCATGCTTCCCCGGATTGGCCTGCCTGAGCCGTTCCAGGTTGACCAGCTTCCAGCGCACCGCCGGCAGGCCCGCCGCTTCGGGCAGACCGATGAGCCCGAAGTCGGGTTCGGCATCGTGGAGCGAGAGCAGGAAGGCCGCTATGTCACCCTTCAACCGCTCTGCGATGTCCACGTACAGACGCCGGCGCACCTCGACCAGTACATCCCCGGTCACCGGCTCCCGCGTCATCCCCGCAAACTCCTCGTCATACAGGTCCTCCCTGAAGAGCGTCGCAGGCGCAAGCAGCTCATGCATCGGGCGGCCCGAACTCGCCACATAGACCATGAACACGCGGAAGAGATCGTCGGTCAGGCCTTCGTTGTCGTACAGGAGTTTCACATCGAAGAGGTCCCGCGGGTGCTGACGATCGAGTGCCGCATGGAGCTTGCCGCCATAGAGGTCTTCGAAGGCAAGCACATTCATCTCGACGAACCCGAATTGCTCCGTGACCGTCGGCGACGGCACCATCGGCCGTGCCGGATATACCGTCCCTCGCGTCACCGGCGAGATCTCGATCTTCACCCTCACCCGTCCGTCGCTCACGATGACCCGCGTGTCGCTGTTCCCGCCACCAGCGATGCGGCGCGCCTCGATAAGCGGGTTTCGGCCGGCGATCGCCGCCGCAATCCGCCCGAGCGCATCGTCGATATCCCTGAGCGACGACTGGCGGTCCCCCACCGGCAGGTAGGTAAGGTCGATATCGACCGACAGCCTCGGCATGTCCCTGTAGAACAGGTTGATGGCCGTGCCGCCCTTGAGCGCGAACACGGTCTCCCTCGCGATCTCCGGCAGCGTGCTAAGCAGCAGGCGAACCTGCTCCACATACCGGTCAAGCATCGCCGGACGCGCTTGCAGGTTTCGTGGGCACTAGGTCTTGGGGCACGTAGATGCGGTACTCCGGGTGAAGCCTACCGCCCTCCACAAGCGCGCGCGGCCCGGAGCCGAAGTCGATCTTCGAGCGGTCCAGATGCTTGCGCCATCCGTGCCCGTGCCGATCCGCGAAGACGAAGAACAGCCTGCGCACCTTTACGCTGCGGCAGGCCGTCAGCAACGCCATGAGCTGCCCCGAGCGTAGCGTCGTCAATCCCTCGAAGACCTTGTCCAGGTTCTCGAAGCTCGCATCTCTCGGCAACTCGTCGAGCGCCTCGAGGATCGCGCGCTCCGGAGACGATGCCTTAATGGGCCAGCGCCACACGTCGAGCGCCGGTCCACTCGCCGCGGCCTCGCTCACTGGATCGACGATGCCGATCCCATCCTCGCCGAAAAGCGTGCGCCGCCGCACCACGATCTCTGTCCGCATCGGTAGCCGTTTCAACCAGGACGGCACGTCGCCATGGAACTGCACGCGCGGCGGCCCGCCGAGGCTCAGATAGTGCGCGTAGCCCGCTAGGTCGAGCGCACTCTCCCCGCCCAGATGCACGGCGTAGTTCGTCAGTCGTTGTAGGGAGAGGAGCACGACCTTCCAAGACGCCTCCCCGGCGCCCTCGACACCTTCGGGCAGTGGCCGGCGGTACACGCCGCGCACGACCCGATCCAACCACCCTCGAGCGACATAGTTGTGGATGGACTTGGGGTCGATGCCCTGCGCCTTCAGCCATGGCGTATCCACCATGAAGCCGGGCGGCACCTTGTCCAGGAGCGG
>CBDHGK010000007.1:0-26750 GCA_965263045.1 Terriglobia bacterium | reverse complement strand
GGGAATGGGTTCTTCCACGGCAAGTTTCAGGTCCAGGAGACCCTGAACGAAGCGCCGGGCCTGTTCGGGGTGCGCGTTGCAATAGGCCATGTATTGGGAACGGGTGAACACACCGCTGTGGAGACAGACCAGCGCGACCCACTCGGCGTCTTGCGGGTTCCACCCGAACGGCTCCAGGTTTTTTTCACGTTCTCGCAAATGAGTAATCATGGCGTCTCGGTGATGAGTGTTCTGTCGGTTTCCAGGTATGTGACCTGGATCCCCATCGGGTTAAAGACGACCAGGTCGGCCGGTATGACCGGCATGAAGACAAACTGCATCGTGGCGGTCCATGCCTCCCGGGATACCTCGCGTTCCTGCCGGGCCCGGACGAGGACAAAGTCGGCCACCGCCCCATGCGGCTCAGTGGGATTGGGCTGAATCCGAAGCACGACATTCTCCACGCGCAGCTCTTCTCCGGTGATCCCGGCGGCCAGCATGGCGATTTCCTCGTTGTTCGCCGTGAAGGCCGCGTTGGCCAGATCGGTGGTGAGAAACCGGAGGCTGCGCGGCCAGTATTGCTGCGCCGTCGCGCGGCGGCGGCCGAAGTGGTCATGGAGAAAGCGGTTGAGGAAATACTTGGTAGTCGGGTCGCGCGGGTCGGCCTGGGCCTCGACCGTCTCATAGGCGAGGGCTTCGGCACGGCCGACTTCATCCACCCGAACGACAATCGGCCGGGGCGGCTCGACCGAAGAGAGCCGAACCACGGCGATGGTGACGCATAGGAGCAACAGGCCGAGGACGATGGAGAACACACGCAGGTGGCGGTTCGAGTGGATCGTCTCGCCCCATATCTCGGCGTATTCCCGGCCGGTGTCGGATTCTTTGTCTTTGGGTTGTGTCATGACGTTTATACCGCCCCTCCGGTTTTGATTTTAGAAATTCCACTGGCGGCCTGGCCGACGAGGCCCATGATGCCGCCGCCCGCCCCGCCGCCGGAGACGATTTGTGAGGCCAGCGTGCCGATCATGAGCGAGGACAAGAGCCCCGCGGTCACCAGGGGCACGATGCTGAGGAACCATGCGGTGCTGTGCCACCAGAAGCTGTTACCGGGCGGGGGACCATTGATAATGGCCTCGATCCAGCCCATGCTGGCCGCGAGGAACACCCGCATCAGCGCCGCCGCGATCGCGCCATAGAGGGTGTAGGTGAACATGCCCTTGAACCACCCCCAGAACAGGAACGCGAGGGGCTCGACCAGGAGAAAGGGAATGAAGAGCGGCCCGAGGATCAGGAGGACGCCCAGGGCGAGCTGCGCCCATATGACCTGTCCCATTGAAACGGCATAGATCACGACGATGAGACACAAGAGAATGAGCAGGAGAAAAAGCTCGAAGATGATGGTGTGAAGAAAGGCCATGAACAGGTACGACAGGTTCGTGAGGCCATTGAGGACAATGTCGAGCATCCCGCTTCCAGACCCCAGCTCCATGGACGAGGCGCGCGCAAAGAAGTTCTGGGAGAGCCGTGTAAAGGACACGAGATAATCCTCGCCGGTGTTGCCGATCAGGACGCCCTGGAGCCAGTTGCCGCCTTCGGTAATGGCGGCCGTGAAGGACAGGGTCGAGCCGGGAAGGGGCGTGTTATAGAAGCTGAGCATCGCCCAGGGAAACCAGAGTGCGATGACGACCCGAATCACATCCCATGGCCGGAAATCGCCCGTGAAAGCGATGCGCAGGCCGGTCCAGGCGACGAGGATGGCGGCCAGTCCCCGCCACATGGCCATACCGGTCGCGTGGACCTGTGGGGCCGCCGCGGCGATAATCTGATCCATGATGCCGCTGACCACGGTGGCCACGTCGGGCGCGGCCGCCGGGTCGGCCGGTATGGTCGGGACGAGTTGGAGCATCAGCATGAGCATCATCAATTCCCGGAAAAAACAGGATTCAAGCGATAGCCGCCATACATGGCTTCGATGCGCGCGTCGGCGCCTGCGGCCAGCGCGGCCTGTTGCTGGGCCCATTGGGCTTCAAGGGCCGCCCGTTCGGCCAGGCGCCGGGCTTCAATCTGCCGGCGGAGTTCCTCTCCACGAAAGCGATCTGCCGCGGCTTCTGTTGCCGCCATGGCGCGGCTGCGGCCAATACCGATCAGGGTTCGGATTTGGGCGAGCGATGCGAGAACATCACCCTCGGTGAGCGCCGGCGATGAGCGATTTGCCCTGCCGGTATCGGGGTCCGCATCGACCCGCTCCCCGATGCGGCCGATGGCACGGGTCGTGGCTTCGCGGATTTCGATCAGGTCTGCGCCTGCATCCGCCCGGGCTCCGGCATACTCGAGGCGCCGGTCGCCTTCCACCCGTTGCCGCTCAAAGGTCGCCACGGCGGCATCGGCGGCATTGGGACCGCTCTGGTCGACGTTCCGGATGTCGGCCTCGGTGACGGTGTCCGACGCCTGCAACACGTCGCGCCAGCTTCGACTAAAGGACTCGCCGTTATTGGCGAAGTTGCGGACCGATCCGACCATGTCCCCGGCCGGGCCGATGAAATCCGCGTGCCAGTCGCGCGCGGTGTGGAGCAGATCCGTAGACGTTGCGACCAGGTCCGCCATCGGGTCCGTGATCGCGCCCACCAGACCCTGCGCCCCGTCGCGGACCTGGGTGAGTTGGCTCCGGGCAGTCTCGAGTTGCGCGACAAGTTTTTCGAGTTCCCGAACCTGGTTGGAGATCATCGCCCGCTGGTTCCCGTGCATCATCGGCCGCAGAACGAACCAGATGAGCAGGTCTTCGGGGCTGGGGATGCCGAAGATGCCGAAGGCCGGGACGGCCGCGGTCAGTGCGATGATGAGCGCCCATGTCATGACTCGTTTTTTCATCATGGCCTCTAGTTCCCGGCAAAGACCGGGTGCAAGCGATAGCCGCCATACATGGATTCGATGCGGGCGCCGGCGCCCAGCGCCAGCGCGGCCTGTTGCTGGGCCCATTGGGCTTCAAGGGCCGCACGTTCGGCCAGGCGCCGGGCTTCGATTTCCCGCCGCATGAGTTCGGCGTTGTAGGCTTCGGCCGCGGCGGCCGACGCGTCCCAGGCTTCCATCTGAGCCATCGCGGCCAGGAGTTGTCCCTGGGAGAGATTGCCGGCCAGGACCGCTTGTTGCAGCGCCGTGTCGGAAACATTGTTTTCTCCGGCGACGGTGTCGATCTTGTCTTGGACTTCGGCGGCCGTGGCGGCAAGAGACGCGGCGGCATCGGCGCGTGCATGGGACAGGACAACGCTGCGGTCTGCGTAGTCCCGCTGCCGCTCGAAGGTCGCAGCCGCGGCGTCGGCGGCATGGGGACCGACCTGGTAGATAGTGCGGATGTCGGCTGCGGAAACGGTGTCGGCCTGTTGCAACACGTCGCGCCAGCTCTCACTGAACGAGGTGCCACCGGAGAGCGCAGTCACCGCCGTCACCATGTCGGCGACGGGCCCGGTGAAATCCGAGTGCCAGTTGCGCCCGGAGTGGAGCAGGTCGGTGGGCACGGCGATAAGCTCCGTAATCGGGATCGCAATCGCGCCGATCTGCCCGAGCGCAGATTGCTTCAAATGCTCGAACTGCCCGGTGAGCTGGTTGATATGGCGGGTCATGCGCGTCAGGGCTTGAACCTGGTTGGAAATCTGCGTGCCCTGGTTGGCGATCATCACGAGATAGGCCGCGCTGTCCTGAGCGGTCCCGCTCCGCACGGCACTGATGAGCGCCACGACTGCGATGAAGGTGATCAGTGTTTGTTTCATGGGGATGCTCCTTGATGGTCCGTGGTTCTAGTTCCCGGCAAAGACCGGATGTAAGCGATAGCCGCCATACATGGCCTTGATGCGTTCGTTGGCGCCGAGGGCCAACGCGGCCTGTTGCTCGGCCCATTGGGCTTCAAGGGCCGCACGTTCGGCCAAACGCCGGGCGTCGATCCCCCGGCGCGCCACTTCCGCGTTGTAGGCATCCGCCGCCTGGGCGGATGTTTCATAAGCGCGGAGCCCGGCCAGCGCCACGATAATCCGCGCGCGCGTGAGCGTAGCGGCGAGTTGGGTTTGTCCGAGGCCAGTGCGGGTGACGCTGTTGTGCGCTTCAAGATCCGCAACAGCGGCTTCGGCCTCATCGAGTGTTGCGGTGAGCGCAGCGGCCGCATCGGCCTGGGCATGTGAGAGGACAACGCTGCGATCGGCGTAGTCCCGGCGGCGTTCGAAGGTTGCAACCGCGGGATCGGCGGCATTGGGGCCGCTCTGGTAGATATTACGGATGTCGGCCTCGGTGACGGTGTCCGCCGCTTGCAATACGTCGCGCCAGTCTGGCAGAGGCACGGGGGTATTGAGCAGATCGGTGGGTGCGGCGAGCAACTGCTGGTAGGAATCTTTGAACGCGCCGAGCATGTTGAGGGTGTCACAGACCACGGCAGCCTCGTCCACGGGGGTTGCCTCGGCGCCCGCCGCCATGCCCTGCGCCGAACAGTCCAGGCTCGTGAATTGATTGAGCAATGTCGTGTAGCGCGTGACCCGATTGGCGATCTGCTGAATCTGATTTGTAATCTCGGTCGCTTGCAGGTCCAGGTCGAATTGCGCGCTCGCGCCCGGCGGCATGGCACCGGCCACAGTGAGGGTGAGAGAGAAAGCGATCGCGTGTTTCATCGTCATTGGATGCCTCCGGTCGGTTGGGGTTGCCGCGGCACGAGAACATCGCCGGTGAACCAGATGCGCAAGCGGTGGCCCGCGCGAATCGTGATGGTGGGCAGGCGATTGAGGAAGCGGTCGAGAATCCGCACCGCACCTTCCCCAAGCCCTTGGCTGGCTCCGGCCTGGAAACCCTGTCGGCCTCCGGCGTAGGGGTTCGAGCCCATGGCGGTCAGACCGGAAAGGATGCCGACGGCCCCGGCCGCCGCAAACATCGAGAAATAATGGCGATCGACTGCGTCCTTGAGCGCGCTTTCCCCAATCTGGTTGAGGCCATTGAATTCGAGCGAGACGCTGCGGCCCTCAGGCCAGATGATGCGGTGGAAGGCAACGGCGAGTCGTTCCTGGTCCGCCCCGGAAACGGCCCCGACGGTGCCGACAACCCGCGCACCGCGCGGGATCAGGACCCGTTGGCGGTCAGCGGAATAGAAGGGGACAGACACATTGGCGAGGACCGGACCGGGAAACTCGCCACTGAGCTCGGTGACCAGGACAGCCTCCAGAAACGATCCTTCATAAATACGCTCCCAACCGTCCGGATCGGTGGGCCGGTCGACGACGGGCGTTTCCGCCGCGGGCCCCAGCAGTGCAAGAGAAGGGGCCGAACCGGACGCCGCCGGCGCGGGCTGCGCTGTCGCGGCCAGTTCCCGGTCGTTGAGTTCGGTGAGCAATTGGAGAAACTCCCCGGCCGTGGAAACGGCGCCTTCGGCTGTGTGGCCGGGTGAGGCGGCCAGGGGAGCCTGGGCGGCCGGAACCCGACCGGAAAGTGTGCCGGGGAGCTCGGCCCCAGCCACTTCGGAGTTCCGATAGGACAGCACAAGCGGCGCGGTGCGCAGGGAACGCCGCCGGCGCTCCATTTCCTCGAGCCGCAGTGTTTCCAGCAACACGGCCTCGGCTTCGGTGCGGGGCGCCTCGCCCCCGAATGGGACGGCTTGATCGTCGGCAAGCAAGACCCCGCCGGGGTTTTGACCGGGGAGCCCCACGATGCCCGCTCCCAATAGGGCGGCAGTCGATTCCTGTTCGTTCTGTAGTTGGGCCAATTGGCGCTCGGCCGCTGTGGCCTGTTGCCGGAGTTGCTCGGCTTGCCGCCGCGCTTCGGCTTCGATTGCGGCGGCGGCCCTCTGTTGCAGATCGAATCCCGCGGCCTCGGGAACGTCAATCTCGGCTTCGGGTCCGCCCCCGCCGGTGAACGTGTAGGTCAGCAGCGTGGCGGCCAGGAGCAGGGATATGGCCGCAACACCGATCTTGGTGACCATGCCGCCCGGCATGACGCCACCCGGCGCGATGGGAATCGTTTTCCATACACTCATAACTAACGCTCCGGTTTGTAGCGCCAGATCGCCCGGCGCTTTCCAATCTGCAGCCATCCGGAATCGAGGATCCGCCGCACAATGTAGAGGCCGTCTTCGGTGAGGTCATAGGCCACCAAGGTCGGGTCGCCGTCGACGGCTTCATAAAGGGCCGGTGATTCCTGGGCGTGTGAGCGGAGATAGGTGAACTGGCCGTCGTGCCACATGGCTTCGACATTGAAGGGAGGATCCTGTGCACGATCCGGTCTCTGGCCTTCCTGCGAAGCGTCGGCCTGTTGAGGGACCGTAGCTTTCGTCTCCAGTTCCTCCGGTCCCTGGCCTTCCTGCGAAGCGTCGGCCTGTTGAGGGACCGTAGCTTTCGTCTCCGGTTCCTCCGGTCCCCGGCCTTCCTGCGAGGCGTCGGCCTGTTGAAGGACCGCGGCTTGGGTCTCCAGCTCGGTCGGTCCCTGGCCGTACTGTGAAGCGGCGACCTTCATGGTCGTATCGGCCAGGCCAGAAATCGAGCCTCTCTTGATCTTGCGCCGCTCATTGGTCTCGCGTTCACTCATCGCATTCCACCTCGACGGCGGGCCGGTTGCTGACACGCCAAAACGTGGTCACATCGGCAGCGGCGGGAAACAGTACGAAGCAGTGCCCCTCGTTGTCCGGGCCGGTCAGTGTGAGACCGCCGCTCTCGCGGTTGATTTGATCCAGGGTGTGCTCCTGGGCCGCAATCCGTTCGGCGATCTCCGCGTTCTTGGCCACCTGCCACCGAAATTGCTGTTCGGTCCAGGCGATAGCGATCCATGCGGCCCCGGCGAGGGCAGCGAACATCAAAGCGCCGGTGAGAATGGCCCGGCCCCATGTGCGGACGACGTGATCGACTTGGCCGGGCACGGCAAAGGCGGCTTCGGCCTCTGCACGCTGTTTCCGCAGGTTGTTCGCTAACCGGTCCATTTCGCTTTTCAGTTCCGCTCCAAGCTTGGATAGCTCGGCGGTGCCCGCCGCGCGATAAGCGGTCAAATACGCGCGGACCTCACGGGCGATCATCTTCTGGAGTTCGGCGCGCAGTTGCTCGTCATCCATCAGCGTTCGATCTCCGGGCCCGGTATCTCCTTCCGAAGCGCCGCGGTAGCGCGTTCGAGGGTGCGCCGCGCGTAGTCTTCCGGGTTGGGTTGATCGTTGGCCCGGCGTTCTTCCAGGCGGGCCCGGACAATGGCCGGATCCTGCCCGCGCCGCAGTGCCTCCAGACACCAGGCCCAATCGCGTTCACTCTGCCCGGCGGCCGGCACCGGTGCCCGCCGGGCAAGGTGTTCGGCCTCGGCTCCGTCGCGTTCTTCATCGTGCGTCTCTGCGATGCGTTCGCCCGAAACCGTCTTCGCGTCGTCTTCCCCGCGCTGTGAAAAGAATTTCTCCGCCATCGCGTGCCTCCATTCCGGCTCGTACCCCTCACTCCCGACGGCGCTGCTCTCCTCCGCGGCGCCCCCGTCCTCGAGCATCCCGCCGATCGTCTCTCCGGGTTCCCACGTCACTTCGACTGCGAGCCTCCGGTTCCGCGCCTCTTGAAATTCCGCTTCCGTTGACAAGTTGCCGAACCAGCCAAATGGTCGGACCAGGCGAGTCTGGCCGCCGGAACGCGGCAGGGACTCCGGCTCCCGGCGGCTGGCCTCGATCCGGGGGCGCAACCCGGCATCCACCTCCACCTCGATCCAGCCGACGGCCCGCTCGCCCAGGGCAATGCACAGGTCGATGGTGCTGCGCGCCAGTCCGGTGCGGGCACGGCCGGCCGGCAGCCTCAGAATGCGGGGCGGCGGGCCGAGACCCGACTTGAGGATTGCGTTCATCACGACCCGAGCCTAGCTGGGCGATTTGGGCGAAAACAGACCGGAAAATCCCGAGTGTGATTTTGGAAATAGCAATGAACTCAATGACTTGAAAGATTCAGGCTGTGTAACAAGAGGCCGTGTCCGGCAGAAGGCGTTTCTCTAAGTCTTTTAGAAGGAAGGAGTTGCGGCCATAAAAATTGGGCGGAAAAATTCCCCCCAACTTTTTTGCTACTTTTTCATCCTCTTGCGGATCGTCTCCGGATTGAGGTCCCCGGCAATATCCATCTTGGCGATCTGCAAGGAGTACCAGGTGTCGCTGCGACCCGGCCGGCGGCGTTTGAGCTTCAGATAAGCCTTTTGCAGGGCCTGATACCGGACCTCGGTGGCCTGTTTGCGGGCTTCCCGCCGGGTCTGGGTGGGCGTGTAGCGGGGATCGGCCGTCAGCGACGCATCCACGAGCTGGCCGATTGCGGTTTTATTCAATCCGTAGCGGCCTTGGCGGAAATCGACCACTTCAGGTAGGGCCACGGCGCCGTCTCCGGCCACCAACTCCAGTTCCCATTGCTTCTTCCGTAGGCACAGCATCTGACGGCGTTCCTCGCCCGTGGCCATGCCGATCTGCATCAAGCCGTCCGCGTCAATGCGTTTCCCGCTCGGCCGCAACCCGAGACAGTCGGCCACGAAATCGCAGACGGCATCGGGACCGGATTGCCACTGGGTCAGCCGATCCGGTTCCACGGTGACCCGGTTGATATCGTCGCGCTTGTCGCAGACGACGAAACTCCATCGATCGGTCTGCCCGGCCGATGCGCCCGGACCCACCACCGTGTACACCGGCATGGCGCACTGCTGCTCGCATCCCGGACATATGACGCGGGTGGCGGGGCGCGACCGGCGCAGGAGCCGCTGGGACTTCAGGGCCGCCACCGCATCGGCCGGCCAGCCGGCCAGTTCACGGGCGCTGATCCGGGTCGTGTGGTCCCGGGAACCGGCGACCCGGTCCAGCACCTCGATCAGGACGGCCTCCGGACTCGTGGCACGGGGTCTCATGCCGGAGCCTCGCCGGACGGTTCCTCGAGTTCGATGCCGGAGGCTTCCAGCATCGCCCGCAACTTCAGGTCCCGCTCGTCGTATTTGAGCGAGCAGGAATTCGGGTGGGTGATGCGGATCGGCACCTGGGTGGCCGGTTTCTCCGCGTCCGTCGCGATCCAGGCCGCCAGCTCCACCTCGGAGACGCGGTACAGATTGAACGGCATCGCCGGGCCGACCTGTTCCAGCAGGTCGTAGACCGCCTCGGGATTCTCCGACGCATCGGCTTCCACCGTGATCCGGTCACCCGCTCTCTCGAGCGAGGACAACCCCAGTCTCATGACCCTCACCTTCTCGATCCTGCTGCCGATGTCGTAGACGAACCCAAAGCCCCGCCCTCCGAGCGGCCCCAGGTCGTAGACGCTCTGGTCGGTGGGATCGGGCGGGGGCCGTTCCAGGTTGAGAATCGCCGTCGCGAACATGCCGTGCAGCGGTTCCACGGACCGGTACGGTCCATCGAAGTTCAGATCCAGCGTGCCCTCCTCGCGCGAGTAGACGAAGACGATCTCGAAGGCGGGATTGTGGGGCCGCCGGCCGAAGGCGCCATCCACCCATTCGATCTGTTGCCGGGAGTAGTCCTCCGGATAGGCGAAGAAGTAATCCAGCGCACCGCGCCGGTAGGATTCCACCACGCAGTGCTTCCCCCGGCCCTCGCTGTTGTGAAAATAGGTGCGGATGAGCTCCGCCAGATGCTCGAGACTGTCGGCGTCCACCACCGCCGTCCGGTGTCCCAGGTTCTTGCGCTTGCGCCAGTAGGGCAGCGCGTCGGCATGATAGAAGCGCGTGGCCCCGGTCCAGCATTCCGGGTGATCGAGGTAGGTGCCCATGGCCCGGTCGTAGTGGCCCGGCCGGGCGGACAACGCTTCGACGAAAGCCCTCACCCGGTCGGGATCCCTCCGCCACTGCCAGCGCGCTTCGTCGACAATAGCCAGGACGCCCTTCTCGCAGCCCATCTCGAAGATCTCCCGAAACTCGGCCTCCATGGCGTTGCGATCGTCGTCGGGCAGTTCCAGCCAGGCTGCGAACAGCGCTTCCGGTTGGGGTTTCTCGACGGTCCCAAAGCCGAAATCTCCCAACAGCCCCCGGTGCTTGAAGTAGCGGGCCAGCAAGTCGTTCGGTATCTGCCGGAAGAAGCTCCGGGTGGAGTAGTGACCCGCCATGGCTCATCCCCCGACCTTTCGTTTTTTGAAGGCCTTCCAGGGCCGGGGGCTTGCCGGTCGTCTACAGGAAACGTCTAGACAGATCGGGGGAGAATTCGGGAAAGAACCTGCCGGAGGCCATTGCCGTGCGGGATGCGCATGAGGAAGGTTCAGGGAGGATGTGCCCAGACGTTGGAATCGGTCACCGGGCAGCACCGTGCTGCGGCCAGCCAGCCGGCGGGGCCTGTGGATGCGGCCTATTATCATGATCAGTGGAGCCGCCCCGACGGCGTTCGCCGGTACCCGCCACCGATGCCACCTCCAACGATCGGGTGTACCGGCCGGAATCGCTTGCCGAAGCGGGCGTCTCTGATCCGGACCCGCGAGGGCCGGGGTGCCGGCGGGGACCGGCCCCGCTGTCGGCCTGGACCTTCTTCCCCTTGAGACGAGCATCGTCAGCATCGTGCCTCCGCCGTCTATTCTGGAGGCATCCGTTCTGGAACCGGCACCACGGGCAGGGTGGTGAAGATGCGGTTGCCGGGATCCATTTCCAGGGCCACGGCGGTGAACAGCCCCTCCCCTGTCGCGGTGCAGCGCACCGACCCGCTAAAGTCGGCCGTGTCGGTGCCGGGGAATGCCGCGTCGATGAACCAGGAGGTTTGCTCGTTAGCGGCCAGCGGGATCGTCGCTGCGTCGAGCAGCACGCCCGCTTGCCTCAATTCGCAGCGCACCAACCCCGGACTCGATTCCAGGTTGTGGATCGCAAATCCCGTCGTGATGCCTCCCTCCTGGCGGCGCACCGGGAAAATGGCGTCACTGACGGGAGGGCTGGCTCCCACACCGGCCACGCCCAAGGCGGGGTGGTCAAACCGGAGCAGCCCGCCGATGGGACCCTCCGAGACCACCTTCACCGACGGAACAATCATGGCCGGATGTCTAAAATAACGTCCGTCATTTCAGACAAGAGCTGTCTAGCCAATTCACAGTTTGATGAGACGATGTCCTTCCGCCCCAGAGCAGGCCGTGAGGTTCAGGCACCGATATCTTCGTCACCCCACCGTTGGTCAGCGGCCCGTGATCGCGGGCGGCTGCCTGGTTTCAAAGCTCTACCATCAAGGCTCGTCTCTCCACCGAATGAGTGGCGGAAGTGCTCTCCCGCTGGCGGTCCGGACGCGTTTTTCTCAGAGGGCGTGAGCCTTCTCCTTCTCTGCCCGTCCGGTTTCCCTCCGTCAGGGTGAGTCGGGAGTCCATGATGCTGCTGAATCCGGAAAGTCGGCTCGGATTGCTGGAGTCCGCACACTGTTCCACGCCGTACCGGCATGCGCGCATTTGTACCCAGGGCTCGGGCCTCCAGGCCCGAGCCCTCAGGGACTCGCTGGAGGCGTCGTCGGCTTCACGGCCAACTCCAGCGGTTGCCCGTTCTGCCCCGTGAAGCGGATTAATCCCGACGAAGTCTGGCCTGCCGTCCCGCTGAAGAGGACGAACTGGGTCGTCCATCCGCCGGAATCCACAAAATGGGGAAAGAACAGGTCGGATGCGTGGGCGGCCGCGTTTTCTTCGGCCGGCGGTGTCGTCGTGACCACAATGTCGAACCGCTGGTTGGTTGTCAGCCGAAGGCCGACGACGGCGATATCGGGCGTTGGGGAGGCAATCCTGAGAATTCCTGAAAATGGTGTGGTCAATGTGGGGAAGAATTCGTCGCTGAATCGAGCGACCTGGCCCGATGCGGGGAGGGTGAGGGACTCGGTGAGTCCCGTGGCTGAGCCGTCCAGTGCCGTCAATTCAAGCGACACGACGGTGGCCGTCTCCGATGTGTTGGTCAGGGCGATGCCACTGCGCACCGAGCCGGGCTGGCCGGGGGTGCCGCTCGTCTCCGCATAAACACGGAACGCGTTTCCGGAGATGGAGGCCGGGACACCGGCTTCGGACACGGTCACGCCGGCGTTCTGGTAAGAGAAGATGCTCACTCCCGACGGGGCGTCGTGGCCGAGGTCGGCCACCACCCGGACCGAGCCGGTCTGAATGGGGCCAGCGGGACTGGCGGTCTGGAAGCGCGTCGCACTGCGTGGGGGGATCGCATAGGGGAATGTCGATCCATCCCTCCCATCGGCAAGCGTCAGCATTGCCGGCCCGGCGTTCGCGGTCTCGCTGCCGGGGCCGAGGAACTGAACGCTCCCCTGGATCGGGGCGTGTGTGGGATTGACGAGAATGACCTGTGTCGTCCATCCGGCGCCCGCCGCGAAATGCGGAAAGTAGACCGTGTCGGCGGTGCCTGCAGTGAGTGGCGCGACGGGAAGCGTCGTCATCAGGAACTCGGAGCGCTCATTGATGAGCCCGCGCAGCGCGATGACGGC
Source organism: Terriglobia bacterium (assembly GCA_965263045.1). GTDB lineage: Bacteria > Acidobacteriota > Terriglobia > 20CM-2-55-15 > 20CM-2-55-15. The sequence continues at coordinate 14,380 of CBDHGK010000007.1, read as the reverse complement.
GACCGGCAGGTCGGAGCTGAAGGTGAACGTGCCCCCCACTGCGGTGCCTCCGTTAAACGGATCCTCGTCCAGAAATTGTGCGATCTGTTCCCGGGGCCCCAGCGTGAACGTGCCGGGGCCGGAGTCAATGCCTTGGCTATCGGTGAAGAAGAATGCGATCGTGGCGGCGGTGCCGTTGGGATTGGCCATGGCGACCCCGGTCCGGAGAGCGCCGTCCGTTTCGGCAAAGATCCGTCCTTCCAGCACGGCGGCGGCGGCGGGGACGCCGGCTTCCGAGACGAGAATCCCGTTTTGCCGCAAGCCGAATATGGCCAGTCCGGCCGGCGCGGTCATCCCCGCATCGGTCTCCACCTGTCCATATCCGGCAACGAGCGCGGGGGAGGCGCCCTGGGAGGTGAGGGAAACACCGCCCTGCTCTGGAATGGAGAACCGTTGCGTGGCGGACGTACCGGTCGGACTCAGCAGACGGATGCGGTCATTGCCCGCATCGGCGATGTAGAGGTTGCCTGCCCCGTCCACCGCCACGCCACGGGGAGAGCTGATCTGCGCCTGGCTCGCCGGTCCGCCGTCCCCGCTGAAGCCTCGACGCCCCGTGCCCGCCACCGTCGTGATCGTCCCGGTGGAGTCGACCTTGCGGATCCGGTGGCTCCTATCGCCGATGTAGAGGTTGCCCGCACCGTCGATCGCCACGCTTGTGGGAAGCTCAATCTGCGCCTGGCTCGCCGGTCCGCCGTCCCCGCTGAAGCCTCGACGCCCCGTGCCCGCCACCGTCGTGATCGTCCCGGTGGAGTCGACCTTGCGGATCCGGAAGTTGGTTCTATCGGCGATGTAGAGGTTGCCTGCCCCGTCCACCGCCACGCCTGTCGGGAAGTTCAGCCGCGCCTGGCTCGCCGGACCGCCGTCCCCGCTGAAGCCTCGACGCCCCGTGCCCGCCACCGTCGTGATCGTCCCGGTGGAGTCGACCTTGCGGACGCGGTGGTTTCCGGCATCGGCGATGTAGAGGTTGCCCGCCCCGTCCACCGCCACGCCTGTGGGAGAGGAGAGCCATCCCTGACGTGCCGGACCGCCGTCGCCACCGAAAGTGTTCAGACCGATCCCCGCCACCGTCGTGATCGTTCCGGTGGTGGAGTCGACCTTGCGGATCCGGTGGTCGTCCGCATCGGCGATGTAGAGGTTGCCTGCCCCGTCCACCGCCACGCCTGTGGGAGATGAGAGCCATCCCTGACGTGCCGGACCGCCGTCCCCCCTGAAATAGAACCCCCCAGTGCCCGCAATCGTCGTGATCGTCCCTGCGGAGTCAACCCTGCGGATCCGGCCGTTGTCCCAATCGGCGATGTAGAGGTTGCCTGCCCCGTCCACCGCCACGCCTGTGGGAGAGCTGATCTGCGCTTGGCTCGCCGGTCCGCCGTCCCCGCCGAAACCGCGCTCTCCCGTGCCCGCAATCGTCGTGATCGTCCCGGTGGAGTCGACCTTGCGGACGCGGTTGCTGTTCCAATCGGCGATGTAGAGGTTGCCCGCTCCGTCCACCGCCACGCCTGTGAGACGGTCGATTCCCGCCTGAGTTGCCGGAGCGCCGTCCCCGCCGAACCCGGCCTCCCCCGTCCCCGCCACGGTCGTGATCGTCCCGGTGGAATCGACCCTGCGGACGCGGTGGTTGCCGGCATCGGCGATGTAGAGGTTGCCCGCTCCGTCCACCGCCACGCCTGTGGGAGAGCTGATCTGCGCTTGGCTCGCCGGTCCGCCGTCCCCGCCGAAACCGTGCTCTCCCGTCCCCGCCACGGTCGTGATCGTCCCGGTGGAATCGACCCTGCGGACGCGGTGGTTGCCGGCATCGGCGATGTAGAGGTTGCCCGCTCCGTCCACCGCCACGCCTGTGGGAGAGGAGAGCCATCCCTGACGTGCCGAACCGCCATCGCCGCCGAAACCGTGCTCTCCCGTCCCCGCCACGGTCGTGATCGTCCCGGTGGAGTCGACCTTGCGGATACGCTGGTTGCCGCTATCGGCGATGTAGAGGTTGCCCGCCCCGTCCACCGCCACGCCCTCGGGACAGTTGATCTGCGCTTGGCTCGCCGGGCCGCCATCGCCGCCGAAACCGCGCTCTCCCGTGCCCGCAATCGTCGTGATCGTCCCGGTGGAGTCGACCTTGCGGACGCGGTTGTTGTTCCTATGGGAGATGTAGAGGCTACCCGCCCCGTCCACCACCACGCTATCGGGAGAGTTGACCCACGCCTGAGTTGCCGGACCGCCGTCTCCGCTGAAACCGAACTCCCCCGTGCCCGCCACGGTCGTGATCGTCCCGGTGGAGTCGACCTTGCGGATACGCTCATTGCCGCGATCGGCGATGTAGAGGTTGCCCGCTCCGTCTGCCGCCACGCCATAGGGAGAGTTGATCTCCGCCTGAGTCGCGGGACTGTCATCTCCGCTGAAACCGAATTCCCCCGTGCCCGCCACGGTCGTGATCGTCCCGGTGGAGTCGACCTTGCGGACGCGGTTGCTGCTCCTGTCGGCGATGTAGAGGTGGCCCGCCCCGTCCACCGCCACGCCTGTGGGAGAGCTGATCTGCGCTTGGCTCGCCGGTCCGCCGTCTCCACCGGAACCGAGCCCCCCTCCCCCCGCCACGGTCGTGATCGTCCCGGTGGAATCGATCTTGCGGATGAGGCCGTTGCCGGTATCGGCGATGTAGAGGTTGCCCGCTCCGTCCACCGCCACGCCTCTGGGCCAGGAGAGCGTCGCTTGCCACGCCGGACCGCCGTCACCGCCGGGACCACTCACCCTCGGTATCCCCGCCACGGTCGTACCCGTCCCCGCGGAATCGACCTTGAGGATGCGGTGGTTGCTTCTGTCGGCGATATAGAGGTTGCCCGCTCCGTCCACCGCCACGCCATAGGGAGAGTTGAGCGGCGCCCGAGTCGCCGGGTCTCCATTCCGGAAAGATCCGGAACCCATCCCGCCCGCAACGGTCGTGATCGTCCCGGTGGAGTCGACCTTGCGGATCCGGTCGTTGCCGGTATCGGCAAAGTAGAGGTTGCCCGTGCTGTCCACCGCTACGCCTGTGGGAGAGTCGATCTGCGCCTGAGTCGCCGGTCCGCTGTCACCGCTGTCACCGCGCTCCCCCGTGCCCGCCACGGTCGTGATCGTCCCGGTGGAGTCGACCTTGCGGATCCGGTGGTTGCCGGTATCGGTAAAGTAGAAGTTGCCCGTGCTGTCCACCGCTACGCCATAGGGAGCGGCGAGCGTCGCCTGAGTCGCCGCCCCGCCATCGCCGCTGAAACCGAGCTCCCCCGTGCCCGCCACGGTCGTGATCGTCCCGGTGGAGTCGACCTTGCGGATGCGGTGGTTTCTGCTGTCGGCGATGTAGAGGTTGCCCGCACCGTCGACCGCCACACCCTCGGGACGGGCGATCCGCGCCTGAGTCGCAGGGCCGCCGTCCTCAAGCAGTCGCCGCCCGGCGAAAGTATCGATTCTATAGCTGGTCTGAAGTTGCGCCCAGGCCACTGGGGTGAGTAGCGCCAGGCAGCCGATCAGAGAAGTGAACCTGGCCAGGAAACGCCCCCCGGACCGCCCATAGGCCCGACGTGGGCGGGGATTACCGGTCCGGTCCGGGAAGAACTCATCGGCGAGGCACGCCCGGTCGCCGCTCACAAACGCGCCTCGCGCCAACCGCGCGGTGGCAGCGCTGAAAGTATGCTGGAGAATTGAGTTATGGATGAAAACAGCGCTCTGCGTTCTGCGGTTAGTGTGTCGTCCATGGTTTTGCTCTGCTGTTAAACTCTCACCGGAATATTCCGGTTTTTTCGCTGCACATCCATCCGCGCGCCCAGGGCTCGGAGGTTCTCTCGCCTCCGGACCGCGTCTTTGAGGAGATTTCGTCTGGACCTCGGGGCGCTATCATCCTGGACCCGGAGGAATTGTGCGCACTGCCCCGGCTTTTCAAGAATCCTCACATGAAGAGTCAAGCCTGTTTCCCGATGCCGGCACTTTGCCAGCTACCGGTGACTGACGCCGCGGGAGAATTCTGGCGGGAACCCCGGAAGGCTGGGCCGGATCCGTAAGGGCGGGAATTCCTGTCTTCGGATGTTGCGGATCCACAGGACACGCTCTGTCTTGTGGTCGGCGCACGGACACAGTATCACACCGACGACTCTCCTGGGCACTGTCAGAAGAAACGGGCTTGAGTTGGCGAGATGTGCCTTGTAGTGTCTGCGGATGAAGAACCCATTTCGCTATTTCAAGACCTCGCCCGAGATCATTCCTCTTGCCGTGATGATGTATGTGCGCTTCCCACTGTCGCTACGCAATGTCGAGGATCTTCTGCACGAGCGAGGGATCGAGGTTAGCCATGAGACGGTCCGGTTCTGGTGGAACCGGTTCGGCCCGATCTTCGCCGCAGAGATCCGCAAGAAGCGGATGGATCGAAAGCGTGCGTTTTCGGTTTGGCGGTGGCACCTCGATGAGGTGTTCGTAAAGATCAACGGCGAACGCCATTACCTTTGGCGCGCCGTCGGCCAGGAAGGTGAGGCGCTGGAGGCCTTTGTCTCGAAGAAGAGAGACCGCCAGGCCGCCGTGAAATTTCTCGGGAAACTGATGAAGCGTCACGGCAGACCGGATGCGATCGTCACGGATCGGCTGAGATCGTACCGAGCGGCGTTCGGCGAACTGGGCGGAGCCGGTCTGCAACAAGCCAGCCGCTGGCTGAACAATCGGGCGGAGAATTCACACCGGCCGTTTCGGCGACGAGAACACGCCATGCTCGGTTTCAGGCAGATGCGAACCCTCCAGAAATTCGTCACCGTTCATTCTTCCGTCTACAAGACCTTGTTGCATGGATCGAGGCGGAGATGGCATTCGCCCTTTCCAAGCAGTAGCGTCAGGCGATGCGTTCGAACACAGGCCGTCCGAGTGCGGTCATTGTGTTCAGAACTTTCTGGCCGACCTTGATTTCCGTGATCTGCCTGGAGAAGCTGCGGGACTTGAGCTTGGGGCCGATGACACCCTTCCAACGGCCGATCTGTGTTTCTATCCGGCTGCGCTGGTTGTACCCTGCTGCCAGTTGCCAGGCCATGCGGCCGTTGCTGCGGATCTGGGCAATATGGCGATCCCGAACGGTTGGATCCCGCGCCGATTGCGGTCGGGTCACTGCGTTCTTTGGCGGCGGTATAACCACATCCAGGGTCTCCCCATACCGTTCCCTCAGCAGATCCCGTGTGGACGCTCCATCATAGGCACCGTCAGCCAGAAAGCCCGTGACCGGGGCCATCCAGTTGATCCAGAAGCCCGGGTAAGGCGGTGCTGTCTCCCACGTCATCGTGAGTCAGATTGGCGCAAACAATTGCACCGCTGGCCAGGTCCAGTCCGAGGTGGAGTTTGCGCCAGCGGCGGCGTATTCCCCTGGTTTTATGCTTCTGCGCGAGCCATTCTCCTTCTCCGAAGATCTTGAGGCCGGTACTGTCCACCACCAGATGGACAGGCACAGACCCGGCTTGCCTCACCGCCTGAGCGATGCTCAAGCCGTTTGCGCGACGCGACAGTGTGGAGTAATCCGGCACCCGTATATCCAGCCCCATGAGCGTGCCGATGGATCCCATAAGTCCCTGCGTTTGTCGCAACCCCAGCCGATACGCCGTGCGCAGCGTCAGGCATGTCTCAATAGCCAGATCCGAGTATCTCCGCTGGCCACCCCGCGACGTGCGGCGCGGCGCGCTCCACACACTTTGAGCCTCATCACTGACCCAAATCGTCAGATCACCCCGCTGGCGCAGGCTCTCGTTATATTCTGCCCAGTTGATCACCCGGTACTGCGCCTTATCAAACTTGTGCCGTCGCGCTGCGTTGAACTTATGTGGCATCTAGGTTATCCCCTGTATTGAAAAACACGATGATAAGGCATCCTTCGGGATGATCCATGCAACAAGGTCGGGCAGCAGTGCCTGCAGCAGCGTGATCTTGGAAGCCCCCCAGCCATCCGAGTCCACCGGATCGCCCCGACACCAGGTGATGTGGGAACCATCCGACGCGTCCAGATGCACGTTCAGGCTGTCCTGGCAGCGGGCCCGGACGAACATCTCGTTGTAGATTGGCGAGGTCTTCAACTCCTCGGCCGTGTAGAGGTCGTGGACGTGCACCAGACGGCTGTCGGGCAGTTGCCGCACGCGCGGTACGCGTTCGTCGATGGGATGGTAGACTCCCAGGTATTCCCGCTCCAGATCTTCCCGACGCTGCCCCCGTGGCCGATTCTCGCATCGGACGAGAGCCCGACCATCGTCGTCGGGGAGACCCATCAGCCGGTCAAGGCGCGAGAGATTTCTACCCCGGACTGGCGCGTGGTCCCGGAACGCGGTCTCTACACTGGAGTCGCCATCTTCGGAGAGGATATTCGCTTGGTTCCTTGGGCCCGGCACAAAAAGCTCGATCGGCAGCTGACGGTCTGACTTCTCCCATACCGGCTTCGGCCCCGCCCTACCAGAGCCTCGGCGCTGATGACGGCTCAATCCCTCACGATCGGCGCTCATCGCAGTGCCGTAGCGTCGATGGCGCCCTGTCTGTGCGTTGACGCATTACCGCTCATGGGTGTCTTCACGGAATTGTTGGATCCGTCGTCGGAGTCACGGACAACTCCAGCGGCAGCCCGTCCTGCCCCGTGAACCGGATCACCCCGGACGCTGTCTGGCCCGGGGAACCGCTGAAGAGAATGACCTGGGTCGTCCAGCCGCCGGAATCCACAAAATGGGGGAAGAACAGGCCGGATGCGGTGGGGGCCACGTTTTCATCCACCGGCGGAGTCGTCGTGACCAGAATGTCACCGCGTTGCTTGATCGCCAGCCGAAGGCCGACGGCGGAACGGCAACGCGAGCAGGATAAAGAGGCGTGGGGGACGTCGCGGCCTGAGCGGGAGCGGCGGCTAATGGTCGATATCTGGTATAAATGATTCCCGCAGCCGGACTGGATTGAGTCTCCGGCGGCGCGGGAAGCGCGGATAGATCAAGTGGCGAGAACGATGAAACTAGACGCATTTGACTCGCGAACATGGGAATTGGAGTGCTCTAATCGGGAGGTCGCACGGCAGCGGGAGCAGCAGCCGGAGTGTGCCCGCGATCGTTGTCCAGAGAGGGACTACGGGCCGTCGCACTGATATCAGAGCGGCGTAGCCGCGTCACTTGCTCGGTCTTCATTCCAGATCAGGTACGAATCGGAACGGGAAGAAGACGCGGCGAAGCGCCGGAGGAAGAACATAGAAGAGGCAAATGGGATCTCGGTGCCGATGCACAGGTGGTTCTTTCCTGTCCTGTTCACGCCCTTATTCTTTGGGCTCTTTGGCGATTTTGTGCGGGAGACGGGGGATCGGCTAAGGATCATTGTTTCAGTTGATTCTCCGCCGTAGCCTTCGATTGTGGTGTTCATTCCAGATCAGGTTCGAATCAGAACGGACGAATACTGCCGAACCGGAGCACTCATTGGTTTCGTGTATAAACGTGCTGATCGGACCGGCCACAATGGAAATCTCGGGTAAGACGACCAACACAAGAGGAGTTGCAATGAAACCATTTGGGATACTCGTCACGTTCGCAAAACTTCGAAGGAGAGGTCTATCGCTATGCTGAGATTAGTTGTCGGAGTAGTGCTGCTTTCATTGACCGCCATGAACACGGTCGCTCAAGAGGGTGCCACCGGAGTCCTGGTATTTGTGGAAGGGTCAACGGTATCGAGCTTTAGCGGGTCTGGCGGCCCTTCGGGAGGTAATATGGGCGGCACAACAGAGCCTCAAACCATCGAGGTTATGAAGCAGTTGCGCCGATTCTGTCCCAATGTCCGCATTACCGCCGACCGGGCAGCAGCGGATTTTCTGATCTTGCACGAGCGCCAGGCCGGAGGCACGTTTGGAGGGAACCGCAACAACGTTGCCGTGTTCGGCAAGGATGATTTGCTGGTCTATGCCGACGGCGCAAAGCAGCTCGACAACAGCGTGAAGGACCTCTGCGAGAGTGGGTTGTTGACCGGCCAATCCGGATAGCCCCATCCCCTCATATATGATGCACGGCTGGAGTGGGCAGCAACAGTCACAGAGCGCGAAGCGGTTGGCGGACCCATGACCGCGAGGACCAAGACGGAATGCTGTGCGCTCGAGGGGATGGGCGGTACCTATCCTCCCCAGGAGCAACTCTTCCGTTCGCCTTTCCGGCTTCCCCATGCGGATTTCCACTCATCATTAGCCCGGGACCAGGGGCGCATCGACGCATTGCTGGACTCGCTGACAGCAGGTGATCGTCTGGTCGTCAGCGGCCAATCTCCGTGGTGTTGTGCCGGACCTGATTTGGAATGAAGACCGAATAAGAAGAAAAGCCATGCCGAAGGATGCGTTGACGAGACGTCGGGGTCGGAAACCGGCAGGGTTCTGTCAGGAACAAACGTTCGTCTTGACCGAACAGTTCAGTAGCATTGAATATGACGCATTACATGTTCCGTATCTGTCAGATAAAATATCCGAAGCCGTATTCCATGGTCATGCCGTGAAAACCGTTGCCTATTTGAGGGTCTCGACCGCGCAGCAGGACGTGCGCAGCCAGCGCCTCGCCATCCTCGAGTACGCACGCAAACACGACTTCCGCATCGACGATTTCATCGAGGCGACCGCCTCTGGACAGGCTTCCGAAAAGCGACGCCGGCTCGACGAGCTGATGAACGTCCTCCAACGCGGCGACCGTTTGGTCGTCAGCGAACTCTCCCGGCTCGGTCGGTCGCTGGGTCAGATCGTCGCCATCCTCGGTGCACCGTGTGCCGCTGCTTGACCGACTCGTCCCGATTGGCCCGGAGTCAGCCCTCCACGATCCCCGCCACTGGGTCCATCACCAGGCAGGCCCGCTCCTTCTCCCGCCGATACTTCGGCTCCTGCCCAGCCAGCACCTTCCGGACCGTCCGTCTCGTGTGCCCGGTCTTCCGTGCGATCTGTCGAATGCTTTTCTTGTAAACCCAATGTGCGGTCCTGACCAATTCGTACTGATCCATCCCTAACAACTCCTTATCCTCCCTCCGCGTGCCCGTTCATCCAGGCACACGCCGGGGGAGGCTATCAGGGGTGGGTTCCTTTTCCTCGATCAGGGCCCTGTTTGGTGGGTCCTTTTTACGTTATCGAAATCAGCCCCGCTTACCGCGGTCTAGAAATCACCTGCAGATATCTTGCGGCGATTCAGGAGCGACAGCGTAAGCCGGTCAGCTAGAACGGGACGCAACTCCTCCATGAGATCGAGTGCCAGGCTTGGGCGTCCCGGATGTTCCCGATGCAAGAATCCCACCGCTGAATCCAGCCACACCGTCTCCAGCGCCGAGCGGCAATCGCGAACCAGAAGCGTATAGAGGAATGACAGTAGCGCATTCACTGGGTTGAGTGGTGGCCGCCGTGATCAGCGCGTGAAGGTGAACACGGGCGCGTCATTTCGAATAAGATCGCCGAACACGCCGTAATAGACGCGTGAACCGCCCCGGGTTTCCCGGAGACCGTTTTAGTTGACTCCGGCCACGGTGACTGGAGTTGCTTCGTTGCGATAGTACACCTGCTCGAACTCGACTGGAGGAATGTATCCGATCGGTTCGAGAAGGCGGTGCTCGTTGTACCAGGACACCCAGTCGAGTGTCGCGTACTCCACATCGTCAAGACCTCGCCAGGGCCCCTCTCTTCGAATGACTTCGGTCTTGAATAACCCGATTACAGATTCGGCCATGGCATTGTCGTAGGAGTCCCCGATGCTCCCAACCGACGGCTCAATTCCGGCCTCGGCCAATCGTTCCGTATACCGAATCGACAGATATTGGACGCCGCGGTCGCTGTGATGAATCAAACCTTCAGTGTCAGGGCGCGACCAGAGGGCCTGCTCCAGCGCATCCAAGGCAATGTCAGTCTTTAGCGAATGCATCGTTCGCCAACCGACGATCTTTCGGGAGAAGACATCGATGACGAATGCGACGTAAACAAACCCTCGCCATGTTGCAACATACGTGAGATCCGCGATCCACAGCTCATTGGGACGGGTCGCGCTGAAGTCCCGATCCACAAGATCGGCGGGTCTGAGAGCTACTTCATTCTGGATAGTGGTCTTGATCTTCCGGCCCCGAACCACGCCTTCAAGCCCCATTTCCCGCATCAATCGTTCAACGGTACAACGGGCAACGTCTGTGTTCTCGCGATTCAATTGCTTCCAGACCTTGCGGACGCCATAGACCTGACGGTTTTCCCTCCAGACCCGATCGATCTCGACTCGAAGCTTCGCGTCGCGCTTCGCACGCGCGGGCAATCGATCTGGATTCTTTTCCCGTGCCTGGTGCTCGTAGAACGTCGATGGGGCGATCGGCAGCACACTGCAGATCGACTCGACCCCATACCGGCCTCGATTCGTCTCGATGAAATCCGCCATCACCGGGGTCGGCGGTCGAGTTCCGCCTGTGCGAAAAACGCTGACGCCTTGCGCAGGATCTCGTTCGCTCGTTTCAGCTCACGATTCTCCCGTTCCAGTTCCTTTAGCCGTTGTTTCTCGTCCTTGGTCAGGCCCCCACGTTGGCCCATATCACGCTCTGTTTGCCGGACCCACTTACGCAGTGTTTCTGGGGTACAACCGATCTTCGCAGCGATCGACGCCATTGCCGCCCACTGTGAGGCGTACTCCCCCTGGTGCTCGGCCACCATTCGTACCGCACGTTCCCGAACCTCGGGTGCATATCTGCTTGCTCTTCCCATAATGACTCCCATCTTCTCAAGTAATGGAGTCTCCGGGAAACCCGGGGCGGTTCAGCGTGCAGCCTCTCCCTCTGTGTGAATCATACATTTAACGTGACAATGCCGGCAGGCCGCATGTCAGTCTAGTGCGTGCCCATGTACAAGAGACTGGAAAACATTTCTGAGCTCGGGAGCCACATTTCCTGCCACGGATGGCTCTACTGCCAAACATATTTCTGCCAACTTGGCTCCGCGGGACCTCCTGGATGCGAGAGCCTCTTCGATCCTTGGTACGTTTTCCGCCGGGTTCCTCAATTGGAACCGTCTCTCCTGAATCACTTCCCCCCACTTCGTAGCGAGGAGTTCTTCCACGCGAGTTCCAATCTCTTCATCAAACCGATATGCCTTCAACCACGAACATAGATAGCAAGAAATCGGGAAGAGAATTTCTGGGTTAAGTGAGTCAACAGCCGCCTTTGCGAGCACTCCCAAGGACGCAGGAATAAGGCGATGAGAATCATCATGTGTTTCCCCAATTGGGGTCTCAAACTCCTGCAGGAGTGACGTAAGAGAGCGCGTTATCGGTGTTTCCGTAACCGTGACAGCCGACGCCAGATCCTCTATCACCTGCCAACGACCAAAGCTTAAACCGACGGCAACGAATAGAGAAACACTCGCCCTCATTGCACCCAGGGCGACCTCGTCTTTCCATATCGGATCCAATTCGCCTGGTAACGCAACGGTCTCAGTAACAGCAAACCCCTCGGAAGGACCCGAACGGGCAGGCTGAGTCGTACGGACTGCATTGAAAGCGTACGCCGGCAAAATATTAATGAACCGCGCTGCATCTGCTACGAATGCAGCGCGAAGCAAAAGGTGCCGTTCCAGTAACAACTCGCACTCCGCAAGTTCCTCGTGTTCTGTACGGGATCGCAGAGCATCTAACGCCAACTCCCGGCCGATATTCAAGTCAACTTCAAGCGCTGCCAATTGATACCACTTTATAAGGGGGTGAGGCATCGACCGTTCCAGAAACTCTGCATGAGGCTCTGGATTGCTGCACATCCCAATCCACATAGCCGATTGGAGGTCTTTCGAACGGCTCTTGTCGAGTTGTGAACGCATCCAGAGCACCATATGCCCCAAAATAACGCTGCTGTATCTGTAGTTGAGTGTCTCAACTGGAGATATTTGATCAAAAGTCTCAAAAGCTCGGATAGCGTAGTCGCGACAATCGTCGTAGTGTCCCTGCACGAAACTGAGAAGCACACAATCGCCAAGTGTTCCCGCAGCGAACGGTTTCATATGATCGCCGCCGTTGACAGCAGCCTCAAATGCATGAGTTAAGAGCCGTCCAGCCTTAGGCAACTCGCCAATCTGAGCAGCGCTAATACCGGCTTCACGGAAGACATAGGCTCGATCTACAAGGTTCACTCCTGACAACAGATCGGTTTCCACGTCTTCGATTGTCTTGAGGGCAAGACCATATTCATTCCTTCTATAGAGAACCTTTGCGCGACTTCTAGACAGTCTATAGTCGTCCGGATACTTCCGCCTGGCCACGGCGACTGCTTCCAATGCCGCCGTGCTGTCCCCCGCGTACTCATCTAGCATCACCACCCGGGCACACTCACATTCGACCGCCAAGTCACGATCACCCCAACTCTGGGCCACTCCGGCGAGCCGAGAGTAGCGGTCGGCTGCTTCCACACCATCGAGCTTTTTCCGCTTACTTTCCTCAAACCACGCACAGCCAACGATCAGCTGGTAGTCACCCGTGAGCTTGCGGCATGAACCCAGGAGTGTCGTCCTTGTCTCACCGTCGATCTCGGCCAGAGCACCAAATAAGTCTTCTAAATCGGCGATGTCTGTCATTGTTGTGATCCGGTTCATGAACAAACCCTCGCCAACGGTGAGACCCTCTTCCCAGAGGTCGTCACGCGCGATGTCGAAGGTCCGGCTTGCCGTAAACAAGCGCTCGAGCTCGAGCAAAAGGGGAATCCATAAATGTGGATTCAAGTGATACGCACGCTGCATCAGTATCTTCCCGAGCACAGTAATCCGTGTCAGCTTCTCTCTTTCGTCAGGTCCAGAAATTGCCTGTGACTCTTCCAGTAACCGGCCGAGAATATGCGGTAACCGGACTTGATGTGTTGTCGGGTCTGCCAACGCCATCTCGAATTGCGCCAGCCGTAACATGACTGAAACATGCAGAGACTTCGGGAACAGTGGCTGCTGATAGTCAGATCCAATCAACGGGAGCAAAAACAACTGATCGGCGAACACGCGGCGATTCTCGGAGCTGCAAAGAATAACCATTGAGAGCCACAGAAGCCCTTTCTCGTGGTGCGACACTAGCGCGTGAATGAGAAGCGTACTCAGGAAGTCCCCTGGGAATGGGCGCCGCTGTAACAGAGACTCAACGATTTTCACGCTAACCTGGTTGCGTGTTGACTGAGACAACTGAGACGCCGTGTGACTCACTAACGGGGATACGGAGAATCGCCCGCCCGTCCGAACCTCCAGCCATGGCCCAGTCAGGAGATCGAGAACGTCACCTGGCCGCGGAATGGGCGGCTCAATCTCGGAAATTGCTAATGCTAGCTCCCGATCGAATCGGCCTCCGATGACTGCTATACGATATAGGAGTTCTCGGGCGTCGTTGGGTAGTTCCTGGATCAACTGCAACCGAATGTTGGCAAGTTCACTCTCAACGTCAGATGCTGGGCTAATCGCTGGCACTAACCCATCGATCCATTCGTTCTCTGGCCAACCACGTTGAGTCAACCCACTGATACGAGCGCTCACAAGTTGCGGGTGTCCAAACCCTGCAGTGGTGTGCAGTATCGTTGCCCACCGCTCAGAATCACCGCCTGCCGCTGCTATGATCTCTCCAACATCTTCGACGCTGAGCAACGGGACTCCGCACTGGGCTATTCTGTAACCGGGAAAGCATGCGTGGAGTGAAGGTGGGGGCACGCGCTGCGCAGTTACAATCAGAATTGCACCCCGCTGAAAGCATTCGGCGGCGAGCATTGAAAGGCGTACTCTCGATTCTGTTGCGTGTTCTACAGGAAAATCATCAAGGATCATTCCGGCCAAGTCAGCCAGCTTGCCTATTGTTAAGAACGTAGCGTTAAGACGTGCGTCTAGCATTACCAAATCACAACCGCGAAGCCCCAAGAGGTACCAGGATCCTCCGGATAATCCGGCAACACGCAAGCTGGTATCGGTTTTCCCCTTCCCGCTGCTTCCATGAAGCCAGAGGACACCTTTGCTTGTGAGCTTAGCGGTGAGCCGTTCAATTAATTCCTTCCGTTCAGCAGCCGGTGAAGGACCTGGGATTTCGGCGGCGTTTATCAACTCAGGAGTGGGAGCGACGACCGAGGTGTCCGATCCCGAACCGATCTGTTCCATTGAAAAGAGTTCCTGCTTTCGCAGCTGAGAGAGAGGCATTCGTATCGTGGTTGCCGCCTCAACAACTTTCAGCAGATCTGCTCTCGTAAGCTCACGGTTCACGTCTCCAAGTATCGTTCGATACAGATGGACTAGAAGCGCATCTCGCACTCTGGCAGCATCGCTGGGTTGAAACGATTGATCGACCGCCCCCAAGTTGACCAGTCGCTCCATGAGCTGCTTCTCAATTTGGTCCAGCGACGCTTCACCACATTCCCACTG
>CBDHGK010000006.1:0-90300 GCA_965263045.1 Terriglobia bacterium | reverse complement strand
GAGTACGCAGCCGAGGGCGGCACTCGCGAGTGATGGGAAACGGTGTGGGCGGCGCAGTGGCGCGGTGGGGGTGCCTGGCCGGGCAGAGGGGTCCTCGCTGCCGGGCAGGTGAGTGAGGTGCGGCGCTGGGTGCTGGGCGCGTATCAGCGCCAGTTCACCGCACTCGTCTGATGTCAATCTTTTTGTTGCGTCATCCATCCCGTTGTCTTTCCCCGTGTCCCCGTCCTGGACCGACGGCGCGATCCGGGTGCACACCGTGTCGATCGCCGATCGCCGACCGCAGGTGGCGCCTTCACCGCTCAGACCGCGTCCCTTTCGGGTAAAAATGCACTTTTACATTCCCAAGTACACCCCAAGGACGTATGGCAGGAGAGAACCGAACAGGCAGGCTGAAAATAATTTGAAACAGTTTCGGCTACGCGTTCCCGGAGACTGCGGCCAGCGCCGCGGCGAAGGCGGGCGCGGTCCCCGGCCGCCCGCCCCGGGGGGCCGTCAGGATCGCCGCCGCGAAGGCGGCCACGGCCGCCGCCGATGCCGGCGGGGCGGTTGCGGCAGGTCCGCCGGCCGCGATGCGCTGTCGCCGGATGCGGCTCCGCACCTCCTCGAGGGCGCCGCCGGCGAAGGGATGACGGCCCGACACCATTTCGTAGAGAACCACCGAGAGCGACCAGACATCGTCGGCTTCCTCGGCCCCGCGGCCGGAGAGCACCTCGGGCGAGAGGTAGGGCAGGGTGCCGCCGACAATGGCGGCGTCGTCCACCGCGTGCGCCAGCCCGAAATCCAGCAGCTTCGGCGCCCCCTCGGCGGTGAACCCGATGTTGCTGGGCTTGATGTCCCCGTGCAGGAATCCCTTCGCGTGCAGGGCCGCCAGGGCGTCGGCCAGGGTGGCGACGACCGACACCGCCTCGGCGGGTGCGATGGGGCCGTCCCGCAGCCGATCCTCCAGCGTGCCGCCGGGGAGGAACTCGACGATCAGAAACGGGCGGCCCCGCCAGGTCTCGACACCGTGGATCTGGGCCACCCCCGGATGCGTCACCGTCGCCATCGCCCAGGCTTCCGGCTTCAGCCCCACGAGGCGGACGGCGGAGCTCTCCGTCAGGATCTTGATCGCCACGTTGCGCTCCAGCCGCAGGTCGCGCGCCAGGTAAACCACGCCCATGCCCCCGGCCCCCAGGCGCCGCGTCAGGCGGAACTTGCCGGCGAGAAGCTTCGGGACCTCCGTGGCGACGGGGGCCGGCCCGCACGCGCACGCGGGTGCCTCGCCGGCCGCGGTCACCGATCGGCAGACGGGACACTCCTCGGCAGGCGGCGCCTCTCCCGACCCCGCGCCCGGTGTGTCGAGCAACTGGAGGCGCGCCAGCGCCAACCCGGCAGCCGCGGCGAGCGTCTCCAGGAACGGCAGGTCGAGGGAGCGTACGCGGCGGCCGTCGAGGCGGCGGCCCACCACCAGCACCCCGAGGACGTCCGTCCCTGGACCGGGCGCCGGCACGATCACGTCGGCGCCCGTCTCGGTGACCCAGGCCGCTTCATCGGGCGGCAGCAAGGGGAAGACCGACGGCCGTCGGTCCGGCTCGACCCGCACGGGTCCACCGACCGTTTCCAACAAGTGGACGATGGCCGTCTGGCGCCCCAGGGGCGCGCACCGGGCCTGCGGGGCGCTGAACCCGCCCGCGCGGGTTTCGGCGTCGTCGGCAACCAGCAGGGTCGCCGGCGAGCCGCACCCGCGCCGCACCGTCCGGGTGACGGTCTCGCCGACGGTGGTGATCCGGCTGGCCCGCGCCAGGGCGCCCGCCGCATCGGCCAGCGCCTGCCGCTGGTCCGCGCTCTCGGGGAGGATCCAGGTGTCCAGGCGCATCAGGATGCGTTCCCGGGCGGCGATCACCAGCAGCAGGATCCCGACGGCCGCAAACAGCGCCTGCGCCACCGGATCTGCGATGACGGCGCCCACCGCCCGCTCCGGGCTGCGCCCGATGAGCCACGCCAGCGCCCCGGCGGGCACGGCGGCCGCCGCCCCGAGCAGGTCCGGGCGCAGCAGCAGGCGGCGGTAGAGCGCCCGCACCGCCTCCCGCAGGTGGGGAATGCGCGCCGCCAGTACCGCGTACCAGAGCAGGATCAACCCGGGGAAGCGCAGCACCTCCATCAGCAGAATCGTCGGCGACCAGCGGTAATTGGATACCCAGTCCCCGGGCGCGAACACCTCGGCCACGTTGTAGACGGACGACACGCCCATGAACAGGAGGAACCCCGCGCTGAACACCACGACCCGCCGCACCTCCTCGGCTGAAGCCGTGTGCGCGCGCAGCGCGACGAGGGTGACCGCCCCCAGCACCAGCAGGTCCAGCGTGGCGATCGTGCCATCGATCGCCAAGGCGACCGGCGCTGCCGCAACGCCCGCCCGCGCCAGCATCAGCGTCACGGCGCAGGCGAGCCAGAGACCGCCACCGATCAGCACGCTGGCCGGGACCATGCGGCGCGCCAGATCATCGAGCCGGGTCCGGCGATGGACCCGCGGGCACTCGCGAGCGAACGCCCACAGGAAGGCCGGCGCGAACAGGAACGCGGGAACGTAGAGGGCGGTGAAGAGCCGGCTGTCGGCAGGCAGGTGCTGGAGATAGGCCGCGTATTCCTGCGGCGGCGGCACCTCCAGGACAAAAGCCGGGAGCATGAGCAGCGGCGCTTGGGTGGCCTTGAGGAGGCTATAGACCCCGAGCAGCCATGTTCGCCAGTCCCCGCGACCGGCCCACAGCAACAGGACGGCGCCAGCGGCATGCCCGACCAGCTTGGTCGTCATGAAGACGGCCAGCTCACCGTGCGTGCGATAGTAGTCGCCCCAGGCCCACGGCAGCAACAGCAGCGCCGCCGCCACCTCGATGGTTGCGATGGCGATGAGCACATGGACGGCGCGCCGCACGAGGGCGCTGCCGTAGCGGCGGGTCGGCTCGGCGGTCTCCGACGCCGGTCCCGCCCTCGGCCGGCTCGCCAGGACACGCTCGATGATGCGCAGGTTCTCGATCTTCTCGCGATCGGCGCCCTCGGCGAGTCGTGCGCATCGCTCCCACTGCACCTTCTGGTCCAGCGTGAGCGCGTCCGCCACGTCGCCTACCAGATCGTCACGGTCGTCGGTGTGCATCACTTCTCCGGAATCCCACCGCGCCGCAACCGAGCGCAAGCCATCGCGCACGGAGCTCGGCCAGCGGATTCCTGTCTCCTCTATATTTCCTATGACGTCTGTATGGCCGGAACCGAACACTTTTCGTGCGGTGGACCGTCGGCGAGGACGCGCTCCCGGGCGCGCCGGCGAGCGGGGCGCTACCTTCCGGAGGCCCGCGACATGGACTCGCTCAGCCGAATGACGGCCCGCTTGAGCGCCATGCGCGCGGCGTCTGGACTCGGCAGACGTTCGATGGCCGCCAGCTGCTCGAGGTTGTACCCTAGTTCCGCACGGCCGACGATCAGCCGGCGATCGCGGCCCTTCAGGCGCTTCAGGCCCTCCTGGTAACGCCCCCACATCTCATCGTGCAGGATTTTCTGATACTGCGGCGCCGCATCCTCGAAGGGCCGCAGGGGTTTCTCCCCCGGGGCGAGGCGGGCGATCTCCAGACGGCGGATGGCCCGTCGCAGTTGGTCCTGGAGGCGGTTCTCCACGGCGCACCGGAGATAGGCGCGCAAGGCGCCGGCGTGCTTCGACTCGAACCACTGGAGCCGGGTGAAGGCGTGATGCAGCACGTCCTGCACCAGATCGCTGGTCGCCACGCCCCCGCTGCGCGCCCACTGCGGCAGGCGGCCGCTGGCGTGTCCCCGCAGCCAGGGCGCATACCGCTCGAACAGCCCGGCCACAGCCGAGGCGCTACCCCGCCGCACCCGATTCAGGAGACGCTGCTCGGAGCCGGGATCCGTTGGATCCGCCCGGCCGCTCTCGTTCGACGGCGCGGGCATGCGGTTCCGGGTTGACGCGCCCGGCAGCGCCGTGCCGTCGGCCCCGATGCCGCCGTCGCTGTCCCCGACCGGGGCTGTACTCTTGTCAGATCGTTTCACGTTGTTCCATCGCGCGTCTGCGACAGCTTCCCTCTGAAGTCCCGGCCCTCCGTACGAGCTACCCTGCCTGCCGTGTCGCACAAAGGTGTCGCCAGCCGAACACATAATAGTGCAATACCGTTTCACCGTGCGGCAGCCCCCGGAAAAGCTGCCCGATTGGATCGCTCTCTCGCCGCCCGTGTGTTTCTTACCCTGCGGCCATGGGAGATATGGATCGATGCCGGTGCGCCATGACGATGATCCCGGAAGTGGACAACCGCAGATCGACGGTCACAACGTGGCCGAATACGAACTTGAGGCAGTCCCGGGGCATCCAATTGGAAGAGCGCCACGGCGAGGGGGAGTGAGCGCCGCGGCCGGACAAACGGAAAGAGGCCGCTATTGACGCGTCGTTCTGAAGAGAACCACAGACAGGCAAAAGGAGATTGTGGAGATAGAACTCATTTATTGTCAGACTTGAAACTATGAACCCGGGCGGTCAGTTCGACCGACACGCGCATCACCGAATTCAAGGCCCGGATCAAGAGGCTGATACGGGTTCCCTCCGACGGCGGCCGCTTCTAGTCGGGTCCGATCAGCCGCCGCCGCACAAGCTCGACCCGCAGTTCGGCAGGCATGTTCCTGGCCGCGGGTAGAGTCATAAACTCGGCGAGGGCTTCCGGTCCGCCAATGATTTCCAGGAACCGGCTCGCATCGAATGGCAACGCCCATCTGCGGCGTAGCCAGTTGGCGTTTTCCATATCGGCGTCGATGTTGAACCGCCGCTGCCCGCCGATCCGATCAGCCACGCTCCAGTTCCCTGTCCGCCGATTTCCGTTTCGATTGCCGCGATTTCTTCCGGAGCGAATCCCGAGTGAGTGGCAGGCCGCGAGTGAGTGCGTCACGCGCCACAGTTGCAAGCGACCTGGCCGCCGCATCTGCTATCGATTCAATCCCCACTTTCATTGCCGCTGATATTGAAAGATTCAACGCCGCCTCAGGCGGGCCACACCGTGCGCCGCCGAATCTGAGCGTAGTTCTCAAGTGCGGCCTCCCGGGCTGCCGTGTGTTCGACAATCGGGGGAGGATACGGCCGAACCCGTTATGAGGCACTCCGAGAACGTTTACAATAGCCCCGTCATTTGTCCGACCTGCTCGTGCACATCACGGTCGAGGAAACTCCGACAGAGTGCGTACCAATGATCCGACTCCGGCTGTCAAGGCACACTCTTCGATAAAGTCTCAAACGGTACACAGATATGGAGGATACGCCATGCAGTCAAGGATTCTGGGTTTTGCGCTTCTACTATCACTTCTTGGACTGTTCCGGCCGTCACCGGCAGCCGCGCAGCGATGGAACGACCTCGAAGACGCGCTTGAAGGTCGCGAGATGGTCCTCAGGCCCACATTCGATAGTCGCCGAAAAGTCTACCTCGACATGGACGACGATAGCGTTTTCGCTCTCCACCGGGGAGACCGTCTCTTCCCGCTTCGTGAAAGCGAGACTGTTCGAATCACGGACGCGGATCCGGAAGATGACCACATCGAACTCGAACTGCAGAGCCCGCGCCTCGGCCGTGGCCGCATCGATTTCTATGGCCCAGCGCCGACGGTGCAGGATTTCGAGCGTTGGCTCGACGAGGTATTCGAGGTCGCGACCGCCGAGGTTGACTTTCAGCGGTACATCGGGAATCGACAGAGCCAAACGCTCCACATCCGCGGGGCGAATCACCTGCCAGACGCGGCTGCCCGGCAGCCATTCGCCACGGAGGCCGATGCCCTCGCTCTTGGATACCACCGTTGCGGCGTCTGTTTCGTTGCCACGCCTGACGTATCGGACTACGAGACCGAGCGTTCGCTCGCGATGATGTCGCTGCAGCAGGTGCAGTCTACGTACTACCCACTCGTCGACAGGGAATTACAGGAGTACGTTGGGGGTATCGGACAACGTGTCCTTGACGGTTGGCCCGTTCCTCTCAAGGGCTACCGATACCGATTCCAGGTACTCGATTCCGACGACATCAACGCGTTCGCGGTGCCGACGGGTCGCATCTTCATGACTCGCGGCCTCCTGGAGTCCCTTGAGAGCGACAATGAAGTCGCGGCGATCCTTGCCCACGAAATCGCCCATGTGGAGAGTCGGCACAGCTACCGCATTTGGCGCAATGCGCAACGCGCATCGACCATCGCCGGCATCGTCGGCCTCTTTGCCAGAGGAACCGACAATATTGCTGACGACATCGTCGCCACGATGATGTCCTTCACCGCAAACCTGTTCATGGCTGGGCACGGGCGGGACCGAGAACGCGAATCGGACCTGTTCGCGAGCTATTACCTGAACGAAGCGGGGGTCGGGGACCAACCGTTGTTGAATTCATTCCGCAAGCTCAAGTTCGCCCGCGACGCCCGCGACCCGTTCGGCGAAGGAGCCGGCGGGTTGTTCGCGACCCATCCACATATCGAGGAGCGTCTCGAGAAGGCAAGCGAAACGGTTACGGCGTCGTTCCTTGAGGATGATGTGTTCCAGGGCCTGACGGACGATGGCGAGTTGGTAGCGACGCTCCGTTTCGATGTCCAGAGGCTGTTCGAGAACGAGTTGGACGTGGTCGCCACTCTCTCGACAACACCCGAACTTGGCGAAGAGGATGACGTCAATACGATCAACATCCGTGTGGGGGGACAACGCATTCGACTGCGTGAGCGCACGGCAGAGAAGATCTTTCCGAGTGATGAAGTCTCGGCCGTTTTCGGCAACGATGATGCGCGCGGCCTGATCGAGGGCCCAATCGAGTCGGTGGATCTGGACTTGCGCAACGTCGACCGTTGGGAACGGGTTGCTGCCGCAACCCCATAGGTAAAGGTCCGACAGTTACGGGATCTGGATCAAGGCGTCTTAATTGCATTTGTGGTGAACCGCTCGGGTTGACGGAGACTGTTAAGGTTCGAGTCAACGAACGCGGAACATTGCCGCTGCACTTGCCAGTGGCGGCACCTCGGAGTGGCCTGATTCCCTGTCCTCGGTGGACAACCGAGACCTGCGAATTTCCTCTGACAGTGCCGTTGGACCTGTCCGTCAACCGGATCGCGGACCTCTGGCCAACGGCCTACCGGGCGGCGCTCGATCGGCTGAACCTGGCCGACAACGCGCTCGAAGACCTGCGCCCGCTGGCGGGCCTCGACCTCTCGGGCACCGCCGTCGCGGACCTGTCGGCGCTGGGGCGGCTGTAAAATCTGCGCTGGTTGTGACTCGACCCGGGAACGCGTAGCCGAACATTGTTGCAACCTGCCTGTCCGGTTCTCTCCTGCCATACGTCTTTGGAGATGTGAGAAAGCCAAATTTTGATTTGTGCGGCCAGAAGACCGACCACAAGAGCCGGTTAGCGCGGGCCATCCGCGAGCACGGCGCTACCGTGACGCTGAGCGTGGGTGAAGGCGCGCGTCGACTACGGCCTGCAGGTCGGACTCTGCTCAGGCGGCTCAGACCGGTCAGGCTGGAGGTTTCGGGCGAACGCTACGCCCTGCTCCATCCGGGCCGCGACGAATACCGCATGAGCGCCAGCGGCAGCATCACCTTATGCCTTTTCCGCCTTCATTAGTTGGCGGCCCCGCCCGTGGTACCGTGGGTGCACCGCGCTTATTGGACATCGACCGTCGCAAGGAGAACGCAATGACCGATACCCGCTATTCGACCAACTCATCGAGCCCGTCGCAGTCGAAACGCCCATCGTGGCGGACCGGCGCGAACGAGACTGGCCGGCGGCGTGGCTTCGGGAAAATGATTAGTGTACTCAGTGCGATTCTCGCGGCTGGAACATTGGTGGTTGCGGAGGCGCAAACGAAGAACGAGTTTGCGTATTGGGATGCCAACGGGAATGGTGATCTGACTTGCACTGAAGCGCGTGGCCGGGACGAGGGGTTGAGACTCCCGGCCTACCGAGACAACCGGAACGGCACCGGCGTGATCTACGAATGGCTGGAGCGACAAAGGTCTAGTGACACCGACAACGATGGCATAGCGTGTGAAAGTACATCAAACCCGAACGGCTACGTGCCCGGCTCGGCCCCACCGCCGCCGCCACCTCCGTCGCGAGAGTGTCCAGCCGGGTCACCGACGTGGATGGGCTTGCCAGTCTGTGAGGAAGGCGCCCGCGCCGGTTATGATCGGAACGCCTTCGGTTCGGCATACAGCTCGCTGGAAGACGAGATCATCGACGACCTGCCCAAGTCCGAGGGGCGGGTGTACACCCCTTACACCTGCAAACTGTTTGATATACGGGCCGATGGAACCGCAGCCACGGATATTGAGCATATCGTTGCGCTGGCGGAAGCATATGATTCCGGCCTTGCGGAATCGCAGTTCCGGACCTTCTCTGGGGACTTAGACAATCTAACGATTGCCGATCCCACCGTAAACCGGAGCCAGAAATCCGACCGCGACGCGGCCGAGTGGGGACCGCCGCAAAACAGCGGCTGGTTCGCGGCCCGCGTTGTGGCCGTCAAGCAGAAGTACGCCCTGTCGGTGAATCTGGCCGAGGAAGATGCCTTGCAGGCGATGCTCAACTCAGACGCGAGCCGTACCGTCACCTGCGGCGAACCGGCGGCAGAGGTCGGGGAGCCGGATGCCGCTGAGCTGGACTTTGCGCATTTCGCCAATGGCGGCCTGATCACATCCGATCTGGTGCTACTGAATGCGGGTTCCCATCCGATCCGTCCTGCCATCTACTTCTACGATCAGGACGGCGAACCCATTGCCGTCAGGTCGGTGGTGGACCTCACACCGGATCTGGAGATCCTCGAAGACGGTGCCCTGAGCGTGCGGACGGCCATGGAACCGTTAGGCGAACTCACAATCTCGACCCACGGACGCGGGAATCTGCGGGTCGGATCGGTCACGGTGGTGGCGGCCGGTTCCATCGGCGGGGTCCTCCGCTTTGACATCCCCGGCCTCGGGGTGGCCGGGGTCGGTGACAGTCAACCGGTCCGGGATGCCATTTTCCCGGCGCGCCGCCAGGAGGGCGGCATCAACACGGGCGTTGCGATCCGCAACCAGGGAGAGGCCGCCCTGCTGGTGCGATGCCACTTGATGCGCGCCGGTGCCGTGCTCGATGAGGCGGTCATTCCGCTTGCGCCCCGCGGCCAGATCGCCCAGTTCATCGACGAGGCGTTCCCCGGTACCGATACGGCGGACTTCAGCGGGTCGGTGCGGTGCGCGGCGCCCGAGCCGGGACGCTTCTCCGCAATAGCCCTGGAACTGGATGCCGTCAACCGGATCTTCACCACGCTGCCCGTGGTGCCGGTGATGCCGTGATTTCCCGGCGATAGCGTGAGACCGGTTGAATAGCGGGAAAATCGTTTGCCGAGCGGCAGTTCACTGAGGAGTGGATTGCCGGTCTATTTTTAGCAGGAGGCGGGAATGACCACTGAATCTCTGTTGTGTACGAGCTGCGGTTACGTCGGTAAGTCTGAACGAGCCTATCCTGGGAGCGACATAGTAGGGTTGTTCCTTTTTCTACTACTGATCGTTCCGGGTCTCATCTACGCCGTCTGGCAGCACTCCAGTGCCTTCGAGCGGTGCTCGCGGTGCAAGTCCCGCGAGCTCATTCCGCAGGATTCTCCAAAGGCCAAGGAGATCCTGGCCGGCTTTACAGCGACTGAAGCTGGCGGGGTTTCATCTGAACTGGAGCGCCTGGCAAAGCTCAAAGAACAGGGAATCTTGAACGAAGACGAGTTCCGTCGGCAAAAGCAGAAAATACTGGACGCGCAGTAAGTAGCGTTTCAGGAATAAACGCTTAAAACCCAGGTTCGACGTCGGCCAGCAAAGCCCGCATTTGCTCCAACTGGTCATGGAGTCCGTAGAAGAAGAGAAGGACGAAATGAAATACAGGTATCGCTATGAAGTTGCGGAAGAAGTGCTGCGTCAAAACGGCAGTAACGCTGACATTCAGCGACGTGTCATGCAAGAATTCCCGGATTCGCGGTTGAATCCGAAGCGCGCACAATGGTACCGGCGCAGTTGGGAAAAGTACGATCATTGCCGTGGAGACCAACAGGCACGATTACTACGGACGAATCCAAACTGACACCCTACCGACTGCCGGGTCACGTACGAGCCAGCAACCGCTGTTCTACAGCGGCCTGTTCATCGCCACTCTGGCCTTCGGCTATGCAACACGCGACCGCGTTCTCGGGCGGGCCCATCTGTGCCGGGGTCAATTCGTCGCGCCCATGACGCCCCCGAAGTCGGCGCCGCACTCCGGCGCGACGCTGATGGGAGCCTGAACGCATAAACACTGTCCTCACCCATTTCGACACGCGGAGACAAATCCATGACGAAGCGCCAGATGCCAACACACTATGAGTTGCTTTGGCCAACCCTCAAGGCATTGGAAGAACGGGGTGGTTCCGCCTTCATTCAGGAGCTTTCCGAGCGGGTGGCCGCGGATCTGGCGCTACCCGACGAGATTTTGGCTGTCCTGTACAAAGACGGCACACAATCCCAATTTGGTCGTCTCGCTTCCAAGGCGCGATCCCGTCTGAAGTTTGTCCGTGCGATCGACGATCTATCGAGAGATAGTTGGACGATCACAGAAGTTGGGCGAAGAATTAAGACGGAGCAGGAAATACGTGAGCTAGTCCGCATGAAACGCAAGATTAGCGATTTCTTTCGGAATACGCTTGGCGCCAACCTGACTAACCCACGATGGTCGTGGGGTGCCTACAATCCCGACACGAACCAGTTATTTTTACGGGTGTGGGAGGACGACATCGATAGAAGCGACGAGGAGCGCAGCGACCGCGTTCTCGTCTTGGGGGCACATTGGAAGCGCAAATCTCCCGGCTTACCTGAACGTAAACGGCACATCGAGAAGTTGCGAAACGATGCGGAAGGCTACGGTGTTGTATGTGAGGCGAAGAATCCACGGCCACTCCTGCCCCGGTCGATCGCGGGCTTCAACCACGGGGTTTTACTGAAGTTTGGTGAGCTTATTGAAGACGACAATGGTGTCTATGCGCGGATTATTGATCGGGTGCCAGTGGCAGAGATCGCGGCAATCCGCACCGCGTATAAATCCCTTGTGCCCGACCTGAAATCGATCCTGGCAGGACGGGCAGATACTACAACAAAGGAGGCTCTGGCCCACGCCCGGGTTGGTCAGGGTAGATTTAGAAGTGAAGTAATGAAACTCTGGGGTTCTCGATGCTGTGTGACCGGGTCGATAATCCGCGATGCGATCCGTGCGTCACACATCAAGCCATGGCGGAACTCTACTGACCAGGAACGACTCGATCCGAATAACGGTCTTCCACTCATTGCTACGCTGGACGCACTCTTCGATGCGGGGCTTATCACTTTTGAATCGGGCGGTACGATGCTGATCTCAAAGCGAGTGGATGCTGGCGAAAGGAATCGTCTTGGACTGAGAGCACGTAAGCTCGAACGGAAACCGAGTGGTCAAACCGCGAAATATCTTGCATATCATCGACAGCACGTATTTGTCGGTGCTAAAGGGGTGGATGCGAACGAGACGCGCTACCCTATGCCTCGGAGGCTCTAAACGCCCATCAGACCCACGCCGGGTGATGCCACGCAGCCGGACTACTCAGCGACCCCGTGCGCATGCGGATTGGCGCCCGAAATCCCTTCGTTTCCATTGGTACCCCGACGGCCGATCTGCGTCTCTATCTGGCTGCGCTGGTTGTACCCTTTCAGGACAAGACAGGATTGGGAATCGGCTTTGAAGCAGGCCCCGGACGCGGTCTGGACGAAGATGGTGAGTGCGCGTTGGGGCGGATCTGAATGGTTGGCACCTGCGAAAACAACTTCTCCTGTCACTGCCTCTGAGGAGTTTGTGGAGGGGGTAATCTGATATGGCACGGATAATGGGAGCCTATGCAGCTTGACGGGGTGGTAGTTCGGACGATTGAAGGCAAGAATGAACTCCGGCACAGGGAGTGTGTTGGTGTGGATGCTATCGAGAATGATAGTCCGGTGCTGAGACGCCCTCTACGAAGTGACTTCGCGACTGGGCAAGAGTACAAGTCGCGGATCGAGCGCGCCCAAACCTGCACCTATTGCGGCGGGATCATTCCCGCCGCAAGGATCAGCGACAGCGCCTGAGCGTCTCGGGGACGCACCCAGTGAAGCGATAATTCCCGCTCAGAGACGATTCTGAAGCGGGAGGAAGCTCTTATAGGGGGGGAAGCCAGGGGTCTAAGCGACTGTGGGGGGGGTGACCCGTTCGGCCTGGCCGCCGAGGCCGGGAAGCACTACAAGGGGAAGGAGAGCGTGGGAAAGAGATCCATCAGTGATTGCCAATGGGCGATTTCGATTGCTCGTAGGGACATGACCACCCGCGGCTGGACGGTGACACTGGGTGACGAGGATCTGCTCATCACCGAACTCAAAATGGTGAATCAACAATGGGTCAGCGGGGATCGGATCTTTACGCCCAGGGAGAAGGAACTTCTGACGGAGCAGGCGAGAGCCATCATTGCGGAGAACGCCCCTATACCTGCCCCGCCAGAATAGACCCTGAGCCGATGGAATAGAAACCCGTGGTGCTTCAAGGTGTGCGGAGAGGTGGCGTGAGCGTTGCTCCGGACAGGGCTGCCGCGATCTGGGATACTGCGGCCATGGACCGCTGGAAACTGCCCACATCGCTGGCGACCGCCAAGGCCTGCATGGTCAACGGCCCGTCCATCTGCGAGGGCTGAAGTATGGGATTGTCGTGGACAACCAGATTTAACGCGAGTTCCACTTCCGTCTGAGCTCAATCAACCTTTTGTCTTTCTTCAGTGTGAGATCTGCATTTCCGATACGATCAAGTGTGGCATCCATTTCATTAGGCCAGCCATCCAAGTCATCTGGCAAAACCGCCCATAAAATCGAGAGGGCGCGCTCCGGATAACGATCAATGATGTTACCGATCTTGTCGTTTGGTTGGCGAAAGTCGAGCGACAGCCGGGGGTCGCGGTCGATCTTAATTAGGTGAGGCAGGATTGCTTCGGATACCTGCAAAAAGTCTGTCGCATTCGAAAATGCAAGCGTTCCTAAGCTAGCGGATGCAGACGCAGTCTTGGCTACCTTTTGTATGGGCCAAACATTCGACAGGAATTCGAGCAGTGTCGCGGTCCCGAGTACGTTGTCGTTGTCTTGCCCCGTGGACCAGTGCTCAAGTTGCCAAAGAATCCTAGCCCTGAAACGATCACCGCCATTCAGCAAAACACTCCGGAATTCGTTATTTGAAATTAACCTTTCACCCGATTCGCTATGATATTGCCCCCAACCTGCAAGAATCAGGCCTGACAGTTGGTCGTTTTGAGCTTTGTCTTTTTTGTCATCGTCACCTGCTTTGTCTAAAAGGTGCGGTTTGAGTAATTGGAACAGTTTGTCTCCAGGAATTCGCCTTGTCCCAGATAGGTATCCGCTCCACCACGCTTCGGTATCGTGTCTATCCCCGGACCGAAGGACCGATAGAAGGTTTGACTGTGTCCAGTCGGGGTCAATAAAATAGAACCAATCCAGCTTGTATGTGAACGTGACTATCGCAAAGCAGCGAAGATCCCCGTCTAGGCCAAGTAAACCTTCAACGTGGTGAAGCCAGTCTTTTGGGAACCCCTGCCCGTTCTTTAGGCCCTTCGTGCGAGGGTCTTGAAGGAAAGCTTGAGCAATGTTTCCGGTGGGTGTGTTCAGTACTTCCATGACCCAGTCCGGTTCCATTGTTCCGCGTATGAGACCTGATGTTCCTGTGTTCGGGTTTTGCCTCAAAGCTTCGACAAGTGCTTGAACAACTCTTTCATGCGGCTCCGGGAAAACCTCTTGAAGGTCAACGCATGCACGCAATAACCACTCTGACAAAGGGTGAATAATGGAGGCCAGCCTTTCGGGAGGTATCCGCGATAGGATTTCAGCAATGAATGCCTTGAACTTGGCTTTATCGTCCTTTCTTGCCAGGGTGTGTAGAAACGTTCGCCAAGCCCATTTTGGATATTGATCTGCTTTTGCTGCGAGTCTTAGGGATGTAAAGGCCTTGACAGGATGCGACTTGCACAACCCCAAGAAGGGATCTTTCTGCATGAAGGAATCCTCTCTACGGCCGCGGAGTTCTTCGGATCTGGCGAGGATGTTCGATACTGGTTCCTGCAGCAATGCCGCATACTCGGTCCAGGTTCGGCCCCCCCCCACGCGGCTTTCCAAAGATTCATGTTCGTTTTCTGCGTACCCAGGCTTCCATTCGGGCGCATCTCGTCGAAGTGTCCTGAGTTCATCCTCAACCAACACATTCAGTTGGCAGCCATTATTCGCCAGCCAGACAAGGCAATCAGCGACAGACCCGGCCCGCCTTTCAAGATAAACGGGTTCGGATTCATTGTTCCCGCGCTCAGGCCCTGCAAGAACGCACTTTTCCAGATCAAGCCGGGCATCGAGTGGAAGCGTGTTCCACCGACGACGAACGACGAACAACAAATCTTTTTGATGATGAACGTTCCAAAAAACTCTGACGCTTAGCCTGTTGAGAATTAACCCGGCCTGTTCATTCGGAATCAGGTTTGGCAAACCCACCGACCAAATCCGAAAACGCGCGAATACGTGTTCGTCTTGTTCGTTCCATTTCGACATCTCCTTTTGGGCCGCCTTAAGGTCGAACCCGGCCAAACGCTCGAATAGTCTGGCGTAGGATAATGCAGCACCCGCCAAGTCCAGCGAGCGGGAGGACCTGTCAATATCGTTGCCGTCATCTGGAACGATGGGTGGTATGTCAATGTGGTCATAGCGATCAATTTCGCTTTCCAGCTCAACAGCGATTTCAAGATTTCGCCGGCGGACTTCAACAACACGTGCCAACCATTCGTCAGGAATTTCAATGGCCGCGGTGTCGGGCCAATATCCAACTTGAACCCTCACCAAAGCGCTCAACCGGAAAGGTTCAGTCTCCAACGGAGCCTGGGGGCCGTTAAAGGACGACTGCCTGGCCGTCAAATACGGTTTATAAATCGCTGCATACCGCCGAAGTCGGGCACTGTTCCATCCACATTGATTTACTTCGGAATCAAAACTGCTTCTTTCCGGGGCATCAAATTGATTCCATGTCCGCCAATGCTCAAACAGGTATTTCCAGGCTTTGAACACCTCAAGTCTACAATCATGCCCAGTGCTTCGAAACCTCCAGCCGATACGCTCCTGAATTCGGGGGTGCAGGCCACCGGCTTGGTGCGCCGCCCACCATACTGCAGCCTTCTGGTGTGAAACACTTGAAAGCCATACACCAAGTTGCTCAATCCTCGCCGGCAGAGCCAGGATGGGCACTGCGCAATAGCTCCGAAAGGCCGCCAGGTGTTCATCGCGTAGATTGCTTTTATCCAGCCGGTTCGGTTCGAACGCGTCCCAAGCGTCATCCGATACGCTGCGTTTCCAAGGTGAGACTTCCTGATCGAGCGGAAGTGGAACACGGTCAGAGTCAAGGGAATAAAGCGGGAATGGATCAACGGCCGGGCCATGGCCCATCAATCTTCCTGACCGTGCCGGCGTCGCATATCGACGATATTTGTCAAAAACACAAAGCCATGTTGCTGGCGGAGGGGTGTCTCCGCCTGAAAACTTCCCCACCCCTTTTAGAGTGGACACCAGATTCGCAACCTGGCCGCGCTGGTAAGGCTGTAATTCCTCCGGTCCCTGTCGCGCCATTCCAGCGACGCCGTCGTGCCAACTATCAGGGTTTCTAGCCCTGGATGCCCAAGCCTCAATCGTATTCCACAGAGCCTTGTGGCCATCCGCCGAATCGTACGAAATGGCTTCAACACCTTTGTGTCTCCACCGCGCCCCGGCAACATCCTGCTTGCCCTCTTGGAAAGCGTAGACGTGATCCAGCTTTCTCCCACCGCCGCTGAGTCCTTCCAGCAAATAATGAACAGGTGGGTCGTCGGCTGTGTAACCAACGAAGACGACTGTGTGCTTTCCCAGGATTTCACGAATGAACTTTGTTGCCCAACCGTCAGCCAAATATGCTCTTCCAAAGTCGGAACTGGATAACACAAAGCCGTCGCCTTCGGGGCCATCGTATTCTCGGGTAGCCTTACCGTGCAGATATACAATTCCGTTCATGTCATCGCTATGAGACAGGTCGGGTAGACGTGGTGGTTGCCAGCTTTCAATGTGCGGATTGCAGTCGTTGAAAAGACGATCAAAGTTTGTGGTTACTATGCGTGTTGAGCCTTGCTCTGTGGTTGCAAGGTCAATTAACAGATTGTGAACTCCGAGATCAGGTTCCGATCCTGGATTGAGTGCTCCGGCAACTGCGCCTTCAATATCGCGGACCAAGAAGTCGCGCTCCAACAGCCCGAACACACGATCCGCCGAAATCAGACCTGCCTCGCCTGTTCGACTTTCAATTCCTTTTACCTCTTTTAGAATTTTTGCAGCAGGATTGTCCTCTGTTGCGCCGAGCCGCTTGAGCACATTTCGTGCGAGACCAAAGAAATCTGGCAATTCCGCCTTTGCCATTGAAACACCCGCGCCACAGAAAAACACGACGCGTCCCTGGTCACGCGCGAGTAGTAATTCATCGGGAATATTTGGGCCGTACTCTAGGAACCTCAAACCGAACCTCTCAATAAGCTAGGCATTCCGGAGGCCGAACCTTTTCTGATGCACTCCGAGAACGTCTACAATAGCAACTTCGTTTGTCCGACCAGCTCCTGCACATCACAGCCCGAAAACCTCGGCGCTGTCCGCTCCACGATCCCTGTGAACACGGCGTCCTCGAACAGGTTCAAGGTCAGGATTTCATCCGCGGCGGGCACCGCGTCACGACCGCCGCTAGGCGGAGAGACGGATTTTCTCTGAACGGGCGAACGGAGGAGCGCAGCCGCAGTCGCCCGGGCGCGCCGCAGCCGGTCCAAGTCCATCATCTCCACCCGGCTGCGTAGCGTCGTGGCGCCGAGCGAGGCGGGCACCGGCGAATCCAGTTGCACCGATGCGCGATAGACTGCGGAAAAGAGGCCACTGCTCTGAGCCTCGACCGCGGGCAGCCCCAGAGGCGTCAGCCCTATGACAGAGACCACTGTGATGCACCGCACGCTTTTCCACAACATGCGACGTTTCTCCTTTGCCTGTCCATCAATGCTCGCCGTAGGGCAGCCTTCCGGACGGGACGACATAAAAGCCAGAGCCGAAGATAAACGGCTTCCCTATGCACAGCGTTGTTGCATGGATCGGGGCGGAGATGGAATTCGCCCTTTCCCAAGCGGTAGCGTCAGGCGGTGCGTTCGAACACAGGCCGTCCGAGTGCGGTCATTGTGTTCAGAACTTTCTGGCCGACCTGGATCTCCGTGATCTGCCTGGAGAAGCTGCGAGATTTGAGCTTGGGTCCGATCACGCTCTTCCAACGGCCGATCTGCGTTTCTATCTGGCTGCGCTGGTTGTACCCTGTGGCCACTTGCCAGGCCATGCGGCCGTTGCTGCGGATCTGGGCAATATGGCGATCCCGAACGGTTGGATCCCGCGCCGATTGCGGTCGGATCACTGCGTTCTTTTGCGGCGGTATAACCACATCCAGGGTCTCCCCATACCGTTCCCTCAGCAGATCCCGTGTAGACGCTCCATCATAGGCGCCGTCAGCCAGAAAGCCCGTGACCGGGGCATCGAGTTGATCCAGGAGCCCGGGTAAGGCGGTGCTGTCTCCAACGTCATCGTGAGTCAGATTGGCGCAAACAATCGCACCGCTATGGAGGTCCAGTCCGAGGTGGAGTTTGCGCCAGCGGCGGCGTATTCTCTTGGTTTTATGCTTCTGCGCGAGCCATTCTCCTTCTCCGAAGATCTTGAGGCCGGTACTGTCCACCACCAGATGGACCGGCACAGACCCGGCTTGCCTCACCGCCTGAGCGATGCTCAAGCCGTTTGCGCGACGCGACAGTGTGGAGTAATCCGGCACCCGTATATCCAGCCCCATGAGAGTGCCGATGGATCCCATCAGCCCCTGCGTTTGTCGCAACCCCAGCCGATACGCCGTGCGCAGCGTCAGGCATGTCTCGATCGCCAGATCCGAGTATCTCCGCTGGCCACCCCGTGACGTGCGGCGCGGCGCGCGCCACACACTTTGAGCCTCATCACTGACCCAAATCGTTAGATCACCCCGCTGCCGCAGGCTCTCGTTATATTCTGCCCAGTTGATCACCCGGTACTGCGCCTTATCAAACTTGTGCCGTCGCGCTGCGTTGAACTTATGTGGCCTCAAGGGTCACCCCAAAACCGGCCAACGAAGGTCACCTCAAAACCGGCCAATGAAGGCGGCCCGGGACCAGGTTGTTTTACCGCGACTTGCCGTGATCGGGCAAGCCTGTTTTGGTACGCCAACTCCGTGGGCCACACTTGAGAATGTGGCCATGATGGAGGAGGCGGTCGAGCATGGCAGTCACGGCGGCACTATCCCCTAATAGCTTCCCCCAGTCCTCGACCGGACGATTCGAAGTCAGCAGCGTGCTGGTACGTTCGTAACGTCGCATCACGATCTCGAGCAGTTGCTCGGCGGCGGTCGGGGGGAGCTTACGCATTCCCAGATCATCGATGATCAGCAGGGGCACGGTCGCGAGCGATTCCATGTGTTTCCTGCGGTTACCGTCGATAGTGGCTTCGGCGATGTCGTCGAGCAGGGCGTGGGTTTCACGATAGAGGACCCGATAGCCCTGCAGGATGGCGGCCAGACCGATCGCCTGGGCCAGATGACTCTTGCCAGTGCCGGGTGGACCGAGAAACAGCGCATCTTCGTGGCGGGCGATGAAGGTGGCAGTAGCGAGATCGAAGACCAGACCGCGATTCATTTTCTTGTTAAAGGTGAAGTCAAAGTCCTGGAGTGTCTTCTGGGGATCGCGGAACTGGGCCTGTTTTCTGCGCCGTTCCAGCAGCCGGGTACTGCGGCGAGCCAGTTCGTCCGAGACCAGAGAGGAGATCAGGTCGATGGGAGCCATGGCTTCGGACTGTGCCTGATGGAGACGGGTTTCCAGGACTTCGGCGATGCCGCCCAGGCGGAGTTGGCGCAGCGCTTTTTGGAGTTCGATGAGGTTCATTGTTGTTCTTGCTCCTGAATCTTGAGGTTGATGAGATCGCGATACTGGGTCAGTTCGCGAATGAGGGGGTCGACCTGGCGGAGAGTCAGTGGAGGCCGCCGTTCCAGATAGCGGCGGACGAAACGGTAATCATGGACGTGGAGTTCGAGTGCCGCGGCGGAGGCATCCTCGACGGCGGAGACACCGTATTTTTTGGCCAGGGAGAACAGGCCCAGGATACGGCGGATGGCCGCCTCACCCTGGCGGAGATGGATGGCTTTGGCCAGTTCGCCGATGTGATCTCCGGCACGAGCCGCCCGGGCAAGCAATTGAACGGTGGTCACCGGCGTCGTTTTCGGATTGTCCTCGGGACGGACACGGTACCCGCCCCGTTTCTGGCCGACATGCTCGCGTAGTAGCTGATGGGTCTCTGGATCGAGGATCCGGACGTGGAGCGTATCCCACTGCACTTTGACGGCGCGTCCGATCCAGCCGGGAGGCAAACTATAATAGGCAGCCTCCACTTCCACGCAACCGTCCAGATGGACGACGCGGTCCCCGTACTGGTAGTAGCGGAACGGTTCCACCGGCAGTGGGAGCAGTGACGGCTTCTCTTCGTCGAACATGGCGGCGACCTGCCGTTTGGTCGTGCCGTGGATGCGCGTATCAGCCCAGCGGGTTTCCCATCGGTCCAGATGGGCCTGCGCCTCCTCCAGACTCTCGAAGCGGACTCCCTTCAGAGGGGTTTTCTTGGCGTGTCCGACACCCGACTCGACCTTCCCTTTACGATCGGGATCCCGAACCCGGCAGGGTAGGGCCACCACGTCGTAGTGAGCCAGAACATCTTTAAACAGCGGATTCAGAGTCGGATCGTAATAATCCGGATCGATCACGCCCTCGCGAAGGTTGTCCAGGACGATGCATCGGGGACTGCCCCCAAGCCGGCGAAACGCAGTCTCGTGCAGCTCGGCCCAGATTCGGGAACTGGAGCGGAACCGGAGCAGTCGGACCGATTTACGGCTGTAGCCCAACGTCATCACGAACAGCCGGGTGCGTCGGTACTTGCCCGTCTTCGGATGGCGCACCATCGGCCCATCACCGTAATCGACCTGTCCTTCTTCCCCAGGTCCGGTCTGGATGATTCCCACCGCTCCGGGCCGCTGGGATCCACGCAGTTTGCGCACGAAACGCTTCATGGACTGATAGCTGCCCGAAAAACCGTGATCCGAAACCAGATCCTGCCAGATGGACATGGCATTGCGGCCACGACTCAAACTCAGTTCGATGATCTCCCGATACGGTGCGCAGGCGCTGGCAGAGGGCGGCTCTGGGGTGGCGGGCAGATCCAGCTTGGACAGATCGAGGCTCCCAGAGTCGGTGGTCACCCCGTTGGCCGGTTTTGAAATGTCCGGCTTGGAGAGCCCCTTTATAGAGGGGTTTGTCGCCTCAAGATCGGTGGTCACCCCATTGGCCGGTTTTGACGGCGCCCGTTTCCCCCAGCCCCCGGGTGGCCGCACCGCGATCCCGGCCGCTCGCAGGTAGGACCCTGCCGTCTCCCGACGCACACCGGTCGCAGCCTCGATCCGCCGTAGCGGCCATCCGAGCCTTCCCAGTGCGATAACTTGTTGTTTCTTTTCTGTGCTCAAGACATTGCTCATACCGGCGGAAGCCTATTCGGCTTACCGCCGTTGTCAATGTCCCGGGCCTCAGTTCCGTTGGCCGGTTTTCAGGTGACCCTCATTGGCCGCTTTTGGGTGACCCCCGAGGATGTGGCATCTAGGTTATCCCCTGTGTTGAAAAACACGATGATAAGGCATCCTTCGGGATGATCCATGCAACAACGCTGCCCTCAACGATCTTTTCAACAACGGTACGATCCCATCCGTCTCACCGGTTGCGGCGTTGACCTCTCTATCGCTGAAATATGTCACCTGTGTTGTCTCCCAATCTCACCGCGGCGGAGAGCCGTCACTCGTTGTGACATAGTCCGAGTATCGCCAAAAGCCGCCGAAGGTCCGCATCATGCTGGGAGCCGCGTCGGAGGTCGTCCAACTTGAAACGTCGGCCCAGCGCATCAGCAGACGTCGGTTTGACATATTCCGGCCATAGCTGTTGAAGAGATCTTTCAACATCGTGCGCCGACACGCGTCGGTTCTCATAACCGGGATGGAGGCGAAACAGCAAACCTTCGATCTTTGGCTTTAGATAGATCAAGCTCAGGCGCTCATCGCCTATAGCTGTCCGTGGATCACGGCCATGCGATCGGTCTTCTTCGATCCGATCGGCATCTAGGAGGATCAATCCGGCTGAAAACCGACCGTAAGTCTTGTAGCGTTCGAGGTATTGGTCCACGGCGTACCTAGCGACCGCGAAGCTGTCTCCTCCACCGCAGACACGTACATCGAGATGGACGTGTAGATCCGCCTCGTCGCAAAGGCGCCCCAACCACTTTGCGAAGGATCGTTCGCTTTCGCCCTCGGCACCGATGAAGAGGCGCCGTCGCCTCGGGACGAGTCTGCGCCGCACCACCTGTCAACCAAAGGCCGGCAGTCCGCCCATAACGCCACTGCGGTACTGTTTTTGCAGGTTGCCGTCACGCCGCAGGCCGGCGACGTCGCGCGCACCGTGGACGCGGGTGACACCGTTTGAATCCTTCTCGACGATAAACACTTCCTCTTTTTCAAGACCGTCCAAAACGGAAATATTGTGGAGCGAGCAGATCAATTGTGCCTTGTTTGGGTTGGTCTCCTTCCGCCGAAACCAACCCAAGATCTCTGCCGTAAGTTCTGTGTGTAAATCTGCGTCGAGAGGGTCCATGATTGCCAAATGGCCCGTATTGAGAACAAAGTCGAACTGGGGAAACGCATGCACAAGGTGACGCGTACCCGCCGATTCGTTTATCAAAGCAACGGGTTTGTCCAAGCCATGATGCTCGAAGACCAGTAGCCACTTTCCATCAGGCAACGATCGGACCTGCATGTTTCCGATTCCAAGGTCGAAGCGGCGCAGCTTGTTCGAGATCTCGCCCACCAGACCCTGGTGGTCCCGGTAATAGTGAGTCACCGTCTCGGTATCGATCTTCCATGGCTCTGAGCCAGCAAAATTCATCTGCACGTTGCCGATGTCCGTGGCAATCACAGAAAACGATTCCACACCCATTTTCGCAAGGGCCGAGATTACAGATGCGTTCGGAGGAATGGAGGCGAGGCGGTCGTCTCGCGGCCGCACCTTCATTTCTTTGGCGATATAGATCGGCTTGTCCCTGCGCCGCTCCAGGACACGCCGGGGTCGCCCTCTCGGAAAGTTATGCAGTGCCTCGTAGCCAACCCTAGCCGACGCGAGATTAGAACTGTCTCGGTCAATCTCCAGGGTGTATCGGAGTAGCGTATCCTCCTGGCCGGATCCAGAACTGAGCCACGGTGCGTCAAAATCCATCTCGATACGTGTGCGCGCGGTTATTGTTTCCGACACCAAAAACGGAACAAAAGCCGGAATACCGCCGGAACTGGAATGATCGTATGAGTATGCCGCAAAGCTTATGGTTGCAGCTATAGCGCGCAACAATGACGTCTTGCCGGACCCGTTGGGGCCGATCAGCGCGACCGCGCTCGGAAGGCGAATATCGGACCGCGAACGGCTTCTCTGGAAACAAGGCCTGTCCGGAGTCGTGCCTGGGATGCGGAAATCGAGTTCGACATCCTGTCGGATGGATTGGAAGTTGTTTACACGAAATCTATGAATCATAACTTTATTCTAACGAGTTCTTGCCATTAATTAATAATAATATATGAATTTATTGATATCAAATGTCAACCTTCCCGATTCTAGTCTGTCCATAGCCGCCAGCAATGTATGCTTGGGCACTGTGCGCATGAATCGCCAGCAAACAGTTTAGGGCTGCCATCCTCCTCGCCGTCACTCCAATGACTGGAATTCCATGATGCAGACTTCTGTTTGTATCGCTTGTGATTGTCTGGTTCCAGGGGGGGTAATTGTCGCTGATCACCGGTCCGAAGACCAGCGGCGGATAGACTTGCACAAAGGAGCGATTACGCGACATGGTTTCAATGACTTGGGCGTTGCGAAACCGTGTTGCAGTATCGATTTGATTGGCGATACCTCTATGCGACGCTGATCGGTTCGTCGTCGCCGGAACAGACATCATCCCGCCTTAGCTCGTTTGGATCTCATAGGTCTTTGCCCTTGGTGTTGCCCCGATTTGCCGTGCTGTTGCCTTCCACAGCGGTCCATGGCCAGCCTCGTGTCCCGCGATCGCGTGTGCGATCTCGTGGAGCACGGTGTCCCGGATCTGCTCCTCGCTTCCCTCCAGAGCATGGGTGCGGCTGATCCGGATCACGTGGTGTCGGTAATCGCAGTGGCCAAGGCTTCTCTTGGCTTCGCCGAACGAGAGAGTCCAGCCCGTGAGCCCATGCTCGTCCATCAACCGCCTAGGAGCCTGTCGGGAATTGGCTCCCTCGAAGCAAGAATCAACAACTTACGAGCCATCCCTGGTCTGTAACTTGTTGATTCTTGGTTGCAGACTTCTTATTCCCGACAGGCTCCTAGCCATTCCCGCGACACCGTTCAGCCTCTCCGCACCGTTCCTCGAGCTTTCCCTTCCCGCCCTGCGGAGTAGGCCATAGGAGATATTCCAGCATCTCTCTTTGCAGCGTACCTTTGCACTCTTCGGATTGATCTTCACGATCTCCCCACACCTTGGTCCGTCGGGACTTGTGAACGTCACCTCGTCCCCCACGCGGTAGTCAGCGCGTGCTTTGTCGTGCCGCGTGACTATCGTGGCTAGTCGCGCTCCTCCCGAGTGCTTTAACGCGGACTCCGGGACTTTCCAGGTCCGCTCTTCCCTGTCGACTACCTGCGCGAAGCGGCGCCGTCCCTGCCTTTGAAGGAGATGTCCGTGGATTGTTTTCCCTTTGTGGGTGAACTGTACGGCAGACCCGACCGATAGCGGGCGCTTCTCCTGCTGATTGATCATTCGACCTTCTCCTCTGTCTTGGGGTTGATCAGTCCCTCCAGAACCTCCTTGTTGAACGGGTTGTTTGCGGGAGGCGGCGAAATCCTACGTGAAGCCAGTGACCGCACGCCGGCGCTGTCGAAGCACTACGGTTCACGTGGCGAGGACCTTCTCGCCCTGCTCGCGCAACTGACCCTGCGACCCGACGTACCTGTAGAACGTCACGGGTTTGATCCCGAGTTGAGTGCAGAGTTCGGACACGGAGGTGTCGCGCTACGCCATCGCGGACTGGAGCCCGGCCATGGTGCGTTCACGAATCATTTCCCGTTCGAACTCGGCCAACGCCGCGAAGATGCCGAACACGAGGCGACCGGCCGCCGGGGTGGTGTCGATCTGCGCGCCTTGACCGGCGAGCAACCGCAGGCCCCCGCCGCGGGCCGACAGGTCCTGCGCGGTGTGGACTAGATGGGCGAGGTTGCGGCCAAGACGGTCGAGTTCCCAGACCACGAGCACGTCGCCCTTCCTCAGGGCGCGCAAGCAGCTGTCGAGTCCGGGCCGGCCGTCGCGTACGCCGGAAGCGAAGTCGTGGTAGAGGTGGGCTGGGTCGTCGAAGCCTTCGGCCCGCAGGACGTCGAGCTGCCGGTCCATCGACTGGGAGCCATCCGCTTGTGAGACCGGGGCATAGCCGATCCGCATGTATCGCAAACGTTCGTTTGGGACATATGGCCGATGGCGCCTTCCTGAGAGCGCCTCCGCGTGTCTTATCCCATGTCTAAATCTATGTCTTGCATACGTCGAGCGAAAGAGAATGGCTCGGAGAATCGTTCTGCCAAGCCGGCGCCTGCGCGGCGGCGCTGTTTTCCCCTTCCGCAACGCGAGGCGGAGTTGCTGCGCCACTACACACTGAGCGATGAAGACCAGCGTCTAGCCCGCTTGTTTCACCAGTCGAAGTTTCAGCGTCATTTTGGCTCCGGGAATCGTCTGCGACGGAGCGTTGGGGGGTGCCGGAGCAGCGGAGGCGGAAGCGAGGGGTTTTCGAAGACGCGGGATGCGCTTTCCCGGGTTCGGGACTTCATGGTCCGGCGAAATCAGGCGCACCGTAGGGTCGCGTGACCCGGATACGGAGCCCCGGAATGCCTAGGTGCCGCTTTTCAATGCCGTTTGGATGTGTTCAAGATGGTGCTGGTTATGATCGGCCACCTTGTCAAACTCGTCCTTGAGCGTTCGGACGCCGGTGTTGCTATGGACGAATTCCAGCTCGCCGCTTGAAGCGTAGTTCCTCCCCGCATAGTAAAGAATTCCTTCGCGAGTGCTTCGGTAGATATCTTTAGACAACTGAAGCGGGCGGTCCATGTATCCAAGACTGCTCGCCCACGCATCCGGATCGAATGCCCATATCACCGGGATGGGCTCACTGATCACACGTCGGATTCGATCAAAGAACACCGTCTCTGCGTCGCACAGGTGATGCAAGAGTTCTCGCACACTCCATTTCCCTGGTCCGTAGCGCATCCCGAGCTCCGGGTCAGTGAATTCGAAGAACTTCAATGTTTCCCTGCAGGTGCTTTCAAGCTGTCCGATCAGATTCATATTCCTACCTATTGTTGCTCCGGTCCATTCAGTGGGCGTTCAAGAATCAGGCTGGCATGACCATCCTTACTGAATACTTCGTCTCCCCTATACTCAACGATCGTGCGAAACCCGAGCTTCAACCAGAACCGCAATGCAGGCCAGTTCTTAAGATACACGCGCAGCCAGATGGATTGGTAATGTCCAAGTCTACGGAGCTCCCGGATGACACCTTCAAATACTTCTATGCCGATACCTTTTCGCTGGTGAGCCGGATGAATCACTGCCATGGACAGCCAAACGACTTCTGGCTTCGGAAACCCATGTCGAAGGTGAAAGTATCCAAGGAGTTCTTCCGTCCGGTTGCGAATCGTCTGTAGTTTGAACGCGTCCTCGCCCTGGACGCTTCTTCGAACCAACTCCTCTGCGTCCTGGATGTCCGTCGGTGCGAAAGTCTCGTCCCACGGCTCGACATAAGAACAGGCATTAAAGATTAGATGCAGTAATTCCGCTTCTTCCAGGTCGGCATCGCGGATCGTCAGACGCTTCGTCTCCCAGAACGCAGGTAACATTGTGATGCTCATGTCTGGCTAACGACCCCGCCCACCTGTGTCACGGCCTTTGCGCCGACGCGGTGTTCAGCGAATGGTGGCCCTCTCCGGACTTGCGTTATCGCGCGCCCCCCCCGACGTGGAAACAGCAGAACTCTTGTCGAAGGTTCTTAGCTCACACTCCCATACTGTCCAAGGCCCATCGCTCTCCTGCCGTTTCTTGAAAGTTGCAACACAGCCGGTCGGACAGTCGTCGGCTCAATGATCCTAAGACTTCCTCGAACGGATGTGTTTTAC
Source organism: Terriglobia bacterium (assembly GCA_965263045.1). GTDB lineage: Bacteria > Acidobacteriota > Terriglobia > 20CM-2-55-15 > 20CM-2-55-15. The sequence continues at coordinate 63,855 of CBDHGK010000006.1, read as the reverse complement.
CGGGTCCGCTCCGGATCGTTCCTGACCCAGATATGCCGATCCACCGGCTCACCACCACAGATCGCCTTCAGGACGGCCAACAGATGCTCCCGAGTGATATCGGAAGGCGTATACGGTTGCCCATCGGGATTGAACAGGACTTCGGCTTCCGGTTCCTTCAGACCCAGCCATCGGGCAACCCACTCGAATCGCTCGATATCGTCAGACGCTTCCTTCCGGCCATCGGGTTCGTAGCGCGGGTTCGTTTCCGGTGCGTATCCTCCGATATCGGATGCCGCACGAAGGATCTTCTCCATGTCGAGTCCGTCCCCAATTCGGACCGCTTCCACCAGCCGCTTCACGTTGTCAACGTTGACGTTTCGCACCGATGCAACCACTTCTCTTCTCCCTAGTAACGATTCCCGGCAAGTCTGCAAACTTTCAATTATCGCACTTGCAGCCCAGTACTTCCCGGCAGATTCATTCCAGGCACTGAATTGCCGTCCGGACAATATGGTGGGTGTTGCGGGTCGGGGACGACAATGGCTCCAGTCGCGATGGCGTGTGTGGCGTGTTTTCCTGGAAGAAGGTCGGCCGGGCACCGGGAGGCACAGAAGCAGTAGACCTGCCGGTTAAGGGGCGGCGCCTTGGAGCGGGGTGGTGCCGATCGCCGCACGGTACGCGCACAACCCAACGATAACTTTATCGTTTATTAAAAACCTTCTCGCGGGTCGTTCGCCACCATCCCTCGCCTCACGAACCGTTCTCCGGCGTGTATGGCTTAATCTTCAGCCAGTTGATGGATTCTAAGCGCTTGAACTTGTCGATGGCTGGCGCTCGCCAGCTTCCGATCGCTGCCAGCAGCCCCAGTCACACCGGCCCGCAGCGTGTAAACCCATGCCGGCAGGACCGCAGCGCCGACGCGTCCGCGATCCGCAACGACAGCTAGATCACACCCCCACCAGTCGAGGCAAGAGCCCGGCATCGGGCGATGTGCGCTGCCGTAGCCCCCATGCCGATCCCGTCTAAAAGTGGTTCCGCACCGCCAGCGACAACCGGCGCGCCATCGCCAGCACGTCTCTCGCCCCAGCCCCGGATCGTCATCGATTCGGCAAGGGCACCGACCAGATTCGTAGCGATCTCGCGTCGGCCGGCTTCGAGAAAGCTGGCAGCGTGAATCAGACGGGGGCGAGAGACGTCGGGGTCGGAGATCGGCATAGTTCTGTCAGGAACAAAGGGACGTTATTCTAGTCCACGCGGAGCCTCTATGACGACCCCCCTCTTCTCGCGAGGACAACGGGTCGGTCCCCGAAGCCTCCCTGACCGTGGCCGACCTAACAGAGGTTTAGAAGTGCCGCCGCCATCACCGTTTGGGGTTCGCCCCACCAAGTAGGAGCTTAAAGGATATTTAAGCAGCAATCTGGTCGGTACCCTAATTCACGAAAGCCCTGCTTGGCCTTCACGCGTCGTTTGATCGCTCGATGATCCTGTTCCCGGATGTGCTTCGAGTATTGGACCTGTCGGTGGCAGCAACGGCGTGGCGGGATTCCTTCCTTTTTCACTCCTGAAATCGCCGCGCCTCCAGCTCGGGACCGTAACGCTGGACCCAGCGCCAGATTGTCGTGTGGTCCGCCTCGAGACCGCGCTCGCCGAGCAGTTCTTCGACATCACGGAACGAGAGCGAGTACCGCAGGTGCCCGCGCACGGCGCACAGAATCAGCTCGGGCTCGATTTGTCACCACTTAAAGATCGCCGGTCGGATTGCCTTCTTCATGATCTCTTCAGCCTACCAGCCGCCATCGGCCACAGTTGCACCGCAACCGCTTATTTCTTATTGTGATAACGGTTGGGGTTCACACAATAGTTGGGCTCAAGGCAACGAGAAACGATCAGCTATGGCATGTCCCGGCCACGGGGCAGTCCGAGTAGGAGATCTCCATGCGTTTTGCATCGTTCATCACATCCGCCGTCGGTGGATTCCTGATCCTTTGTCCCATCGTCGGCGTCGCGGCTCAGGGGCCGTCGCGTTCCGAGTGGTACCTCGGCGGAGGCATCGGATCAAATTGGGCGTCCGACATGAGCCAGGAGGGCTGGAATCGGGAGATGACCTGCTATCCGACGGACGGGTGTTTTGATGCGGACCCGGTTCCTGAACTCTCCGGATACCGGTGGCGTTACGATATCGCGGCCGCCGCGGGAGCTGTCTTCGAGGTTTCAGCCGGCCGTTTTTTCGATCGCACCCGCCTGGAGTTCTCGCTCAGGCAACGGAAAAACGGACTCAACCAGATGTTTCGGAGCATTACCGAGTACGACGGGACGCCGCTGCGGGAACGAAGCGGCAGCTCGGTCGTCTCCACAAGTCAGGCTTCGATCGACCATCTCACCGTGCGCACGCTGACACTCAATGCGTACTACGAGTTTCCAGAGACCTTCGGCAGGATTTCCCCATACCTGGGCGGTGGACTTGGTCCCGCGTTCGTCACGGTGTCCGAGTTGCACTTCTCCGCGGAGTACGAGGATACGTCTGTCAATGCTCCGGCGTACGATCCACCCCTGTCGTTCTACAACAGCCGCCAGGACGCTGACCTGCCCGACACAGTCTTGGCCGGCCACCTGCACGCTGGTGTCGACTACAGCCTCACCGACAAGACATTGGTGGGGCTGAAGCTGACCTACTCGATGATGGGCAACATTGAAGCCAGAGGCGCATACTCGCTTCACCCATTTCACGAACGGGACCCCGTCCTCTCCAACCACAACGCGTTCACCGGCACGCGTTCCTGGACGCTGATGTTTACAGTCAAACGCCGGTTCGCCTACTGAGCCGGCCCATCGGATCGCAGGTCGGATTGCCCTCTTCATGATTGATCCGGCCGGGGATCTTTGTACTAACCGAACTGAGAGAGAATCTCATAGAGCAGGCCATCGAGACCGTCAGGCAGTGGCGCTTTCGTCCCGGAACGGCGAGCCAGTAGATGTCGCGCTCACGATTGAGGTCAACTTTAATCTCCGCTAAGGAGCCTCTACTTCACGCACTGGTCTCACGGTGATAGCGGCTCGAGGTGGCGCTCAACGTGGCAGGCCGCTGGCTTCAACAGATTTTGTCATTCATGCAGTACCCAGTAGAAATCTGTCTCAATTCATTGAAAATCTGACTCAACCGGATCTCGCTTGTTCCAGATTGGGCCTGCACCACGGCAGGCTGTACGAACGGAACAATAGCGTTCAAAAACAGGCCCAGGGCAATCAGGGCGAGTAATGCTTTCGTTGTTCTGTCGGTCGTCATTGTATTTTCCTTTCCGCTTTGCGGTCGTCGTCGGCTAAAGAGTTAAACCCTGCGGCCATCCTATCGAAAATCCGGACGGCCAATCTTCGGGCTGCTGTGCCGGGCCTGATCTGATTGAGAAGAAAAGCCATGCCGAAGGATGCGGTTGACGAGACGTCAGGGTCGCAGACCAGCAGGAGTCTGTCAGGAACAAACGCCCGTTACGACCGAACAGTTCAGTAGCATGGAACGTGATGCATTCTATGTTCCGTATCTGTCAGATAAAATACCAGAAGCCGTATTCCATGGTCAGGCCGTGAAAACCGTTGCCTATCTGAGGGTCTCGACCGCGCAGCAGGACGTGCGCAGGCAGCGCCTCGCCATCCTTGAGTACCCACGCAAACACGACTTCCGCATCGACGATTTCATCAAGGCGACCGCCTCTGGACAGGCTTCCGAAAAGCGCCGCCGGCTCGACGAGCTGATGAACGTCCTTCAGCGCGGCGACCGTTTGGTCGTCAGCGAACTCTCCCGGCTCGGTCGGTCGCTGGGTCAGATCGTCGCCATCCTCGACGCCCTCGCCACGGCAGGCGTCGCCTTCGTGGCGATGAAGGAGAACATCCGCATCGAGGGCAAGCGCGACATCCAGACCAAAGTCATGACCACCCTCTTCGCGCTGTTCGCCGAGGTCGAGCGCGACCTGATCTCCGGGCGCACCCGCGAGGGCCTCGCCCAGGCCAGGGCCTCGGGCCGGAAGCTCGGGCGCCCGAAGGGCTCGCTGGGCGTCTCACGGCTCAGTGGCAAGGAGGACGACATCCGGCGCTTCCTCGAGTTGGGCGTTTCCAAGACCGCCATCGCCAAGCTCACGGGTGTGTCCCGTACGACCCTCTACAGCTTCATGAGCACCCGAGGGCTCAAGCCGAGCCCTTAGCGTGTATTTCACGAATCTGCTCGGTACCCTTTATTCGACTCGACCCATCGCTCTCCTGCCTTTTTTTGAAAGTTGCAACACATCCGTCGAATTCCATCTCCGTCCCGATCCGTACAACAACGCTTGCGAGACTAACTTAGAGAGTGTTCGAAGCGCGGCGCTGGCTCGGATAGGCTATTCACCGTAATGGACAAACATCCAGAGAACATACCGTTGTTTGGCGGGTTGGCAGGGGCTGTGCTCGGCGTGGATGAGTTTGAGGTCTGCGAGGGTTTGGTCCTTCGGAAGACTTATGCTCACGTGATGTCGCCATACATACTTGCCTTCCGGCGACCGGAGTGCGCCGATCGTCACCATCCTGGACCATGGAAAACGACGCGTGGTGGGGGATCCTTGGATGTCGAAATTGAAGTTGCATTGCACCAGGGCGCGCGTCCGACGGAATTCGATCGCCTCAATACCCTATGGTTGACCCTGGCACTACTACGGTTATTGACCGGTGCAACGTTGAGGATGCCAGTTGTGTCCGACACTTCCTTTTCGAGTGTTGCGGGGAGTTCGATCGAACCCATCTTGTGGCCGATCGAGACATTGCCCCGGCAATTCCTTACGGTGCCTGATCCGCCAGAAGTCATCGAGGAAAAGCACTTGTCGTGGGTGCGCGAGGCGCTCAGGCCCGGATCTGAGCTGATGGATGACCAAGCGTTCGGGCGTGCATTCCAAACATTCGATAGCGTAATCTGGGCGCACTCGGTCGGTAGTGCGATCGTAATGATTTGGGCCGCATTGGAGACCTTGGTGCGGCCCGGACGCAGTAAGATCACGAAGAATCTGGCATCCTCGTTGGCCGTACTCTTGGAGCCTCCTGGCGCCGAGAGAGAGCGGTTGTTTCAACAACTTAAATTGCTATACAAAGCCCGAGGTAACTCTGCTCATGCGTCTCGCTCGCCGGAGGCACAGCAACTCATGTCGAGTTTTGACGTTGCTCGGAGGTCGTTCATCACATGCATCGACAACCGAGAGTTGCCGAATGTCGCGAAGCTTCAGGAAATGTGGCGACTGAAGAAGTAGCAGCGGGGCCGCAACGCAACGGCGACGACAATTTAACTTCTGAACAGCACTTCTAGGTTCTATTCCAACAAAGGTACGTAATGCGACATAGGGTCGTGTGTAAGCTCTTCTGAACACCGAACTTTCACCGCTTTCGCGACTCCAGCCGCCGACCCACAGGAAAACGCCCGAAGGCAGGAGCCCCGACAAGGGATGCTTGTGTGACACGACGGCAGCCGATTACGATATTGGCTGCGATTGTGGATAAACAGAGGGTTCGTCGATGAAATGGGGCAAATGGCTGGAGAACTGGGACATGACGTCCCTCAAGATAAAGCCGCCATTCTTGGAGATGGAGTGGAGCCCGAAGGAACCCGATAAGGTCGCCGCTTGGGAACTCTACATCGAATTGCTGACGCGGATTACAACCCAACCGCTAGGAGAGACGGATGGCGATGAGAAAACCGCGTTGGACAGTGTCTATTCCCTATTTCCCACAACGCGCTCGATTATCAAAGAGAATGGCCGAGACTGCCTGGAATTTACAAAGCTGGCGATCGTTATTTTGAACCAGAAGATCAGGCCGTTTACCGCAAAGTGGCACAAAATCTCGGTCGAACAGGGATTCGGCGACCCAATCGGTGCCGAATTTAGAGACGAACTGCGGGATCTTCACAAAGTCCTTCGCATCTATACGGCGATGCTCGCTGAGATGGCAGATATCGAAGATATTTCTGAGCTGGAGGGGTAGCGTGCTACAGAGCAAGCACAAAGTGTTCATCAGTTACCATGATGCTAACGACGGAAGCTACAAGGAATCCTTGCTCCTTCTGAATAGGGCTTACGACTTGTTCGTCGATGCATCTGTTGACACAGGTGGGATTGATGACACGCTTCCGGACCAGCGGATACGGGAGATTATTCGCGACGACTATCTGCGCGACTCGACGGTCACGATTGTTCTCGTTGGGCTTGAAACAAAGAAACGAAAGCATGTGGACTGGGAGATCTATTCCAGCATGTTTGATGGGACAGTGAACAAGAAATCAGGAATCCTTGTCATTCAGTTGCCTCAAACAGGTTGCACTACATATACGGCAGCACATGGCGGCGAGGAGAAAAACACGGTTTATCCGGATAACGACAAGTGGGTGCCAGTCACGAGCAGAACGGATTACGAGTCACGTTATCCGTATATGCCCGACAGAATCACAGACAACCTCCTGAAAAGTGGCGCCTACGTGTCTGTCACGAACTGGGACCGAGTGACTGGCGATATTGAGAAGCTCCGCTTTCTGCTCGAAGCAACCTACAGCGACAGATCGGGTTGCGATTATGACTTGAGCAGGCCGATGAGACGCGCTAATTCATAGCCATCGGACTCACTCTGCGTCTGAGTCATTTGAGAACAGGTTCAGCCCAACAGAAAGACATTCGTACTTCCCCTTCCCCAACCGATTGAGTTGGGGTCCTTCTGTTTAGATCATTCTTCCAATTTCGATCTCTCCGATTCCCTTGTCGTAGCTGGTTACGTCCTGCATGATTTCGAGCACCCAAATCTCCATTGACTTCGAGGACCAGTCCAGCGGCCAGGCGCTCTGGATTGTGGTCATCGCAAGGTTTGTACCTGAAATTACTCTAAGGGACCGAAGGGCCTGGGTTTCGACTTCAACGCACCGCCTTTGCGATTCTGTAAGCCGTTGCCCTGCCAATGCCGAGCTGTTTGGCAGCCTCGCCGGGCGCCAATCCAGCTTCAATCATTTTTGGGGCGGCCGAAACGGTGTCCGGGTGAAGCGGGGGGCGACCGGGTGTTCGCCCGCGTTTCCGGGCTGCGGCAATACCGGCGCGGGTGCGCTCGGAAATCAGTCGCCGCTCGAAATGCGCAATGGCGCCGGCCTCTCGGATGCGTATTCCGCTGATCGTGATCACCAGTTCCGGGATCATGATCAGTGATTCCGGGCATCGTGATCACCCGCCGTAGCGAAGTGAGGGTTAGGATCTCAGTTTAGACCTCCCGAAGTCCACGATTCTTGTTTTGAATGCTTCCATAATCTTGATATTCATCGCCGGGCCTGTGTGTAAATGTGGGAAAGCCGCAGGCTTTTCCAGGGCTGTGGGAATCCACGTTTTTTGTGGATTTCCATAGCCCATCATTTTCCACAGGCCACTGGTTTGTTTTTTAGGTTCTTTCTCATTCTTCGTCCCGTCCTTACTGAATTCCTGAAAATCCTTCGCGCCAGGATCGCGTATCCGCGACGATCGGACGCCAGTCCGAGTTGGACTACCTCGTCGCCAGGTGGGGTTCATGCCGGCTCCTTGGAAGAGGGTTTCGGGGCAGCCTTGGTTTGTCTCATGGATCGTCCCTTCAGTTCGATGCGATGCGCGTTGTGGAGGAGGCGATCGCAGATGGCGTCGGCCTGGTTCGGGTCGCCGATGACGCCGTGCCAGTCGGCGACCGGGAGCTGGCTGGCGATCAAGATGGCGGAGCGTTCGCTCCGTTCCTCGACGACTTCGATCAAGTCCCGGCGTTCGGCATCGCGTAGCGGGGCCAGGAGCCAGTCGTCGATGGCCAGCAGATCGGTCTTGGCCAGCCGTGCCAGAACACGAGCGTAGGAGCCGTCGCCACGGCCGACCGCCAGTTGGTGCAAGAGCCGGGGCATTCGGACGTAGGCGGCATTGAAACCGCGCCGGCAGGCTCGTTCGACGAAAGCCGAAGCCAGAAAACTTTTCCCGATGCCGGTCGGACCGGAAATGATCAGATTGTGCCGGTCCCGGATCCACCCGCAGGAGCCCAGAGCGAGGAATTGGGAACGGTCCAGACTGCGACGATGTTTGAAGTCGACGTTTTCCAGCGATGCAGAGCTGTAGCGCAGCTTGGCCACGCGCAGACGCCGGGTGAGCTTACGGTGCTCCCGGGCCGTCCATTCTTCATCCACTAGAAGGCCCAGACGCTCCTCGAAACTCAGATCCGTGTACTGATTCGAGCGGCGTTGCTGCTCGAGGGCTTCGACCATGGCCGATAGCTTCATCTGGTTCATCTTCTCCAGGGTTTGTTCCATTAGCATGTGTGCTCTCCTCTGGCTCCGCATAATAGGCGGCGCCGCGAATGTTGTCGTGATGGGGCGTGGGTAGGGTTTCGGAATTCTCGAACGGCAAACGGTCCTGGGCCGAGGACAGGATGTTTTTGACGGTTCGGTAGCTATAGGACTGTAAGCGAAGTGCTCGGGCACTGGCGGCTTCGAGCCGCTGGGCGCCGTAGCGGCGTCCCAGGCTCATCAATCCCAGGCAGGAGCGGTACCCCTGCTCAGGATGGGGCCACCGTTTTATCATCTCCTCGGCCAGTCGGCCGGTCTGAGAGCCGGTTTTCTCCGCCCAACGGATCAGCCGGGATGGTGTCCATGCCGCATGGGCTCGATGGGAACTGGGCATATGTTCCGACAGAGTCGACGGTTGGTGATCGTAGCGGCGAGGATGAGAGGCGACGCGCCGGCCTTTGTGGTAGACCTCGACAATCGAGGCGGTGTAACGCGCTTCCAGGGTTTCCTGGATCAACTGGTAGGGCACGCTGTAGGGATGGTGATCCACGGTCACGTGGTAGTCGATATTGGCACGACAGCCCTTCCACTCGGCCTGTTCATACCGATCGGTCGGTAGTGGCTGTAGGGCCGGTCGATCCAGCCTTTCGTAGAGTTCCAGGCGGGACACGCGAAGCTTCTGCATCGGCCGCTGGTTCAGTTCCAACAGCAACTTTCGAATCGCCCCGTTCAAGTCCGCCAGACTGAAGAACGTGTGATTCCGGATTCTGGCCAGGAGCCAACGCTGTGCCAGAAGGACCGTGGCTTCGATTTTTGCTTTGTCTTTGGGTTTCCGAGGCCGGGCCGGAATGACAACGGCGCCGTAATGTTCTGCCTCATCCTGGTAGGTGCGATTCACTCCTGCTTCGTAGCGGCAGGACAGGGTAATGGCACTCTTGAGTTGATCGGGAACCCAGATCCGGCTCGATCCGCCGAAGAACTCCACCATGCGAATATGTACGCCGATCCAGTCGGCGAGTTTCTGGCTCGGTGTCGCTTCGGCGTAGGTATAACCGCTGGCGCCCAGCGCGGCCACGAACAACTCGACTGGTTTAGTTGTGCCCGTCCGCGGATCCGTCAGTTCTGGCCGTTTGCCGGAAAAGTCGATGAAGGTCTTCTCGCCGGCGCGGGGCACCTGCCGCATCGAGGGCTTCAGTTTCTGGGCCCACCGCCCGTAGATCACACAGAACTGGCTGTAGGCATATCCCTTTGGATTCGCTTCCCGGTACTCTTCCCAGAGCAGGTGGAGGGTGACTCCAACACGCTTCAACTCCTGGTGGATCCGCTCGACATCTGGAACCACCCGTTCCCGGGAGCCCGGTCCCGCGCTGGAAAACAGCCGCGCTTCAAGCGCGGCCTCGTCCAGTTCCTCAGGCAGCGGCCATTCCAACCCTGCACGTGCCGCCCGTCGGACGTACTCCGAAACCGTCCCTACTCCCACTCGGCAGGCTCGGGCGATGGCCCGGTGGCTGAGTTTCTGTTCGTGTTTGAGTCGTAAAATCTCGCGTAACTGTCTCATCGATAGCCGTCTTGTTCCCATCAAGTTCTCCTTTTTCAAGGAAGAACCTAACAGGTCTAAACTTCGCTACCGACGGGTGATCACGTTAAATCGGAATCAGTGATCACGATCGTCCGGAATACGCACTCGGAGCCAGTCCTGCTGCCCGGCGGCATCCTGTGCTGCAGTCGAGACCCGGACATAGCCGAGGATGTCGCCGTTGCGGTCCGGGCCGTTCGTCTATTTAACGTTCGATTCCAGGACGGTTCTCGTGGGCATACTGTCGGTTCCTCTCAAGGGGTTCGAGACCGTCTCTTTATGCTGAGCTGTTTCGGAACTGGAACCATCGTTTTTGGGACGCGCAAATGGCTTCACGACGTCTTGTACCGGCATCGGTGCACGAAGCGCTACTCGAGATTCCCTCCAACATCGCTTCGCTGGAGCGCAACTCCCTTCGAACCGATGATGATCTTGACCACCCCGGAACCACCAAGCGGGTCGTCAGGCCACGGACTTCCGGTCCGCGCCCATCACCAACACCTCATGCAGCAGAGCATCAAGCAGGCGGCGGCGGGTGTCATCTCCGGTGGAGAGGCTCGCCTCCAGCCGGTCACAAAGCGCTATCAGTTCATCGGCCCTGGTGACAATGCGGTGCTGTTCGGCAAGGGGTGGAATGGGGATCAAGAGTCGCCTGAGCCCAGAAAGCGGAACGGTCTTTTGGGCGATGCCCGTTGCACAAGCGGTTGCCTGCTCGAATACCAGACGGCTCTCCATCGCACGGCCCAAAAACCCTACATCGATGAAGTTGGACGGCCGCAATATTCCAATGTGGCGCTGAACGCAGAAAGGTTGATTGTCACGGACAACGACGGGTATCCCATACGACCCAACCAGGGTGTAAAGAAGGTCGCCACTTCTTGGGCGGCGAATCGGATCTAGGGCTTCATAGTATTCCGGCGACACGAATCGTGACCCCGTGAATTCAATCGTCTGGCTACGGACGTTGCCGATCACCAGGAATGGAATTCCACTCTCGGTCTTCGGCGGTGGAAGATGATCTCCATCCGTAATCGATGCACACACGGATTGGAGATCTGTAATTACCCATCCCGATGGCACGTCGCATCTTGTGATCGAACTGGTCAGACTGATTGTCGGTTTGGTCTTCTTGCTCTCGCCTGCCTTCTCCTTCGCAATCCGCTTCAGCAGTTCAGCCGCCGGTTCGTCATTCGAATCCTGCGGCACCAGTTTGCCGCGAACAGCCAGGTTGAGGATGGTTTGCCGCATGGCCTTGATCTGGTCGCGACGGGTGGTGAGTGGGGCGAGGTTTTCGAGGGCAAAGGCGGCGTGGTTCCGGAATACCACCGGGTTGGGATCGGGATCATTGAGGCGGACGAGGCTCCCCGCCCCCATCCGATCCCGCATCGCCTCTCGCTGTGTCCGTGCTGCTGCCAGCCGGTCGCATAGCTCCATCAATTCATCGACCTTCGCGACAATGCGGTGCTGCTCGGCGAGGGGTGGGAGTGGGAATGGAACACCTGCGACGATCTTGCCCGAGACTTCCTTAAATGTGGTCCCCGGGGCCTTCGCGTCGATTTCAGCCGAGAAAGTCTTCATGGCAAGTGCAATGAAGCGTGAGCAATCGGGAACGTAGGGAACGATAGATTTGAAGCCCTGATTGGTCGAAATAGGATTTGCCGCGATTGCGACGTAACCGATCGGAGCCCTGCTTGTAAAAAGCACAGTTCCGGCAGGCATCAAGGTCGCTGAAGAAGTCTGAAGCCCATTTTCAGAAAGATCACGCGCACCACGAGAGATGAACTGTTCCGAGAAACCGCCTAAATCGGCTGGCGTCAGCCATGGGACGCCCGTCCCGGGGGTGGCGAAGTTGTCGGCGTCACCGGCAGATGGGGTGCCTCCCCCAATGATTGCACCGACGGCATCGAGCCTTACCCAACGCCAGCATTTGGGAGATTCAAAGAGCGCGATTACATTCTCGCCGCCGTCGATATCCCGCGGCTTCCTGATCTCCCCCGCCTTCACCAACCGCGCCCTCTCCGCCACGATCCGCTCCAGCAGTTCCGATGCCGGCTCGTCGTTCGGATCCTGCGGCACCAGCTTGCCGCGCACGGCCAGGTCGAGAATGAAGCGGCGCAATCGCGCAATCGCATCAGGCGCGTCGGCGATTCGTTCGTAATGGGCCAGCAGTCGGTCAGCGTTCATCGCATGAGCGCCTCGGCCAAGCTTGTCTTCAAGCGGTTCCGCAATTCCTTCGTTTCGGCCTCAGCGGCGTTTAGTTTCTCCAGAAGCTCCTCCGGGTCGCCGTGGTCGTCGTCTTGCGTATGCGGGTTCTTGATGTCGAGGTTGTAGCCGCGCGCCTTGATCTCGTCGGCCGTCACCCTCCAGGCGCGCTCGGTCTCCTTCCGGCCCTCGCGCTGTGCCCCACCCCACCAATCAATACAAACCTGCAAATGCTCCAATCGGATCGGCCGGGTCATGGAGTAGGCCTTCTGGCCCTCAGGCACGAGGTGCTCGTAGAACCAGATGTCCCCGGTCGGCTCACCCTTCTCGAAGAACAGCAGGTTGGTGCCGATGGAGGCGTAGGGACGGAACACGGAATTTGGCAGTCGGACGATAGTGTGGAGGTTGCACTCCTCCATCAGGTGTTCTTTGAGGCGTGTCTTGACACCCTCCCCGAACAGCGACCCATCGGGCAGGACCACGGCTGCGCGCCCGGTCGGCTTCAACAGGCGGACGATCAGGGCGAGGAACAGATCCGCCGTTTCCTTGGTCCGGAAGTGTTGCGGGAAATTGCTCTCGATACCGTCCTCCTCCTTGCCGCCAAATGGCGGGTTGGTGAGCACGATATCGACCCGGTCCTTTTGCCCCCAGCCGATATAGGGCCGGGCCAGAGTGTTGTCGTGACGGACAAAGCCCGGGTCCTCAATGCCGTGCAACAGCATGTTGGTGACGCAAAGCATGTGCGGAAGCTGCTTCTTCTCCACGGCGCGCAGGGCTGTCTGCATGGTCTGCTCATCCTCGGGCCGCTTTACGTAGCGATCGCGCATGTGGCGCAAAGAACAGGTCAGGAAGCCGCCGGTGCCGCAGGCAGGGTCGAACAGGGTCTCGCCAGGCTTGGGATCGGTGCGGTCGACCATGAAGGCGGTGACGGCGCGGGGCGTGTAGTACTCCCCGGCATTGCCCGCCGATTGCAGGTCGTTGAGGATCTGTTCGTAGATGTCGCCGAAATGCTGGCGTTCGCTCAGGTTGTTGAAGTCGACCTCGTTGATCTTGTTGACCACCTGGCGCATCAACTGACCGGACTTCATGTAGTTGTAGGCATCCTCGAACACGGCCCGCACAACGCGGCGGCGATCCCCCGAGCGGCCTGTCACCTGAAGAGCTTTCAGGGACGGAAACAGGTCTTCGTCGACGAAAGCAAGCAGTGCCTCGCCGGTGATGCCCTCGGGATCGGCCGCCCAGGCACGCCATTGATAGCGCGCGGGGATCGGCGAGGCGTAGCCGGCCGCATCAACTCCAGTTCCTGGTCCTGATCGTCAATGATCTTGAGGAAGAACATCCAGCAAAGCTGGCTGATGCGTTGGGCATCGCCATCGACACCGGTGTCCTGGCGCATGATGTTCTGGATGGATTTGACGAGGGTGCGGACGGACATGGGTTAAACGATCTCCCGATAGAGAGCGGATTGAAGATCATGGGCGGCCGCGACGAAACCCTCGCGTCCGCCAAAGGCTTGGATAAGCTGAACAGGAGTGCCGAGTTCGGTGAAAGGCGGGATGCGCAGCACGTTGGTGTCCTCCAGGTTGATCACCCCTTCGTCGGCGTACTTGGCGAGCAGAGCGTCGAGTACAGCGCGGGCCGGATCCCCGTATTTGCTGAATACATCCCGTTTCTTGACATTTTCCGCTCTCTCTCGCCGTGTTAATGGTTTGGCGTCGAAGGCGACATGACAAATCAGGTCGAAGGGATCCAGATCTTTGCCCAATTCTTCGCTGATAAGGCCGAGGTCCAGGCCCTCGGCCTTCAACCCCTCGATAATTGCCTGCTTACGCTGGGTGCCCTTCCAGCGCCTCAAGAAGGCGTCAAGGCTTGCAAAGCGCTTCCTCAGCGCCCTCTTGGTGAAGTCGCGCAGGGACTCAGTGACAAGCTTCCCGTTCTCGTCCAGGTATTCCACCCTTTCCGCGACAATGGTTGCGCCCACCCCGTCTACATAAACCTTGCTCCTCTCCGTCCCGTCGGTTGTCGGAGGCATCCCATTTGAGCCATCGATGATCGTTTCGTCTTCGGCCGGTTCCGGCGGTATGGGGTCCTCATCCGTGGGTGGAATGTCGTCGGGTGGCGTTATTGGATCGTCTTCGCCAGGCTCGTAAATCTGAACCGGATCGCCATCGAAATCCGGATCGGCGAAATGATTGGTCGCTCCCCGAAAGTCCATCAGTGTGAAGTAGAACTTGCGGGTGTCCTCATGCACACGGGTGCCCCGCCCGACGATCTGCTTGAACTCGGTCATGGAGCCGACCGCGCGGTCGAGCACGATGAGGCGGCAGGTTTGGACATCGACGCCGGTTGAAAGGAGCTGCGATGTGGTGACCAGCACGGGGTAGCGGGATTCCGGGTCGATGAAGTTGCCGAGTTGCCCCTGCCCTTCCGTGTCGGCACCGGTGATACGCATGACGTAGCGGTGGTTCGACTCCACCAAGTCGGCGTTCTCGTTGATAAGCGCCTGACGCATCCGGGCGGCGTGCTCCTGATCGACGCAGAAAACGATCGCTTTCTGGAAGCGGTCCCCGCTTTCCTTCAAAAACTCCGTGACTTTCTGGGCGACGAGTTGGGTACGATCATCCAAAACCATGGTGCGGTCAAAATCCCTGGTGTTGTAGATACGGTCCTCGACCTCCATGCCGTCCCGATCCTGCTGCCCCTTCTCTGGGCGGTAGCCTTCCACATCGCGGTCAATATGTACCTTGATGACCTTGTAGGGGGCAAGGAAACCGTCCTGGATGCCCTGTTTTAGGGAATAGGAATAGACCGGCTCACCGAAATAATGGATGTTGGAAACGTATTGGGTTTCCTTGGGCGTGGCGGTCAATCCGATCTGCGTGCCCGACGAGAAATATTCAAGAATCTCCCGCCATGCCGAATCCTCGGCAGCGCTGCCGCGATGGCACTCGTCGATCACGATGAGATCGAAGAAGCTGGGCGACAACTCGCGGAAGATCTTCTGCTGGTCTTCCGGCCCGGTGATCGCCTGATAGAGGCCTAGATAGACCTCATAGGCGGTGTCGATGCGCCGCTTCCCTTCAATGGCACGGGTTAGATCCCCGGAGGGATCATCCGCGCGTTCGATGGTCCCGGCCTGTGTCGAGAGCTTCGTCATCGCCGCCTTGAAAGGCCGGAAGTCGTTGACCATGGTCTGGTCGATCAACACGTTGCGGTCGGCCAGAAACAGGATGCGCTTCTTACGGCCCGCCTTCCACAGCCGCCAGATGATCTGAAACGCCGTGTAGGTCTTGCCGGTGCCGGTCGCCATGACCAGCAGGATGCGGTCCCGGCCCTTGGCCATGGCCTCGATAGTGGCGTTGATCGCATTGACCTGGTAGTAGCGCGGGGCCTTGTCTCCGCTGTCATCGAAGTAGTCCTGAAGGACGATGGATTCGGATTCGGGCGTCAACCCCTTCCAGGCACGGTAGCGCCCCCATAGCTCACCGGGTGGCGGGAAGGCGTCAAGGCCGAGGGTGCTTTCCCGCTCGGCCGCCGCGCCCGTCCGGTCGTGGAAGACAAAGCCGTCGCCATTGGAGGAAAACACGAATGGGATATGCAGGGTCTCAGCGTAGTCCAGTCCCTGCTGCATGCCGTCGCCGATGGCATGGGTATTGTCCTTGGCCTCGATCAGGGCGACGGGGATGTTGGGCTTGTAATACAGAATGTAGTCGGCCCGCTTGCCACGGCCACGGCTAACTAGCTTGCCGCGCACGATGATGCGGCCCCTGGTGAAGCTGACTTCTTCACGGATTTGCGCCATCTCGTCCCACCCGGCCTTTCGCAGGGCCGGTGTGATGAATTTGGTGCAGATGTCGCGTTCGCTGAGGCTTTTCTTCTCCATCGTGATTCAATCACCCGCGAGGCGTACCGGAAGAAGGCATTCTCCGTCCAGTGATGGTATCCCGCCGCCTTCTTCCATCGGCGCCCCCCATCTCATTGACCTTCCGGAGCGTCCAATCACGCGCGCCTTACCGCCCACGCCAGTGGAAACACCGCCTTCGTGCGATGCTCGCTCGCCCCGTCGTAGAGAGGGTCACCGGGTCAAGGCAGTCTTTCGAAGGGGTCGGTCGCCGGGATACCCAAGGGGACAAAATGGCGCAGGTTGCGCGTCAGAACGGTCAGGCTATGGCTCCCGGCCGTGGCCGCGATAGCGACATCGGCAAAGCCAGGCGAATGCCCCGTCGCACGCGCCTTGTCCATCAATGTCCCCGCCAGGCGAGCCGCCGCGACATCGAACGGTAGCACCCGTTCCCCGTAGAGATGGAGCACAAGTTCAAGCCAATCCCCGAGAGCCTCAGCCCTGGAAGCGGACCCGGTCCGTTCCATCTTAGCAATCCCGTCGGAAATTTCGGCCACGGTCACCGCCGATAAGAAAAGACCGTCCGAATGCGTGTCCATCCATGTGACTAATGCCGCGGATCGTTCGGGGCGGCCAGGAGCCCCGGACGATAGCACGTTAGTGTCTACCAAGTACAAGAGGCGTTCCTAAAGCGCGACATCCCGTGATGGGCTTGTGTCACGCGGCGGCAGGCTTCCTTCTTCCAAGGGCGAGGACAACAGCAACCGGCCGAAGGACGGCACCCGGCGGAGACGATTCCACTCATCAATCCCCAGGATGACGGCCCGGGGCTTGCCATGGCGGGTGATGACCGCTGTTTCACCGTGAGCAGCCTCTTCCACAAGTGCCGACAGATTGGTCTTGGCCTCGCGTAACTGCACCTTTCGCATGGCAAGGTTCTGGTGCAGATAGGATTGTCAGAGCGATAAGACTCAGGAGTGCGCTCCGGCGATGCAGACTATGCGGCCATGACGTTACGCCAGATCAGGGCGGGATTTGACCGCCATGGGATCGGAATTGCGAACTGGCGTTTGTGAATCTTCTGCGCCAGCTCGATGCCGATAATGACGCGCCGCGCATTGTAGAACGTCTTGAATCCCAACATCGATCGCAATCGCCCCTTCACCCGGCGGTGGTCCTGCTCCACAACGTTGTTCAGGTATTGACAGCAGCGAATTGTCACCGGGTTCGGGCCTCGGAAGTTGAACTCCCCGTTCATTCCCATGCGCCGCAGCGCGCTATGGCTCGGCCGGTGGCCATCCAGAGTGATGCTATGAGGCTCCTGATGATGCTTCAGTGCCTTGCGAAAGAATGCCTTCGCCGCCGCGATGCCCCGTGTTCGACTGAGAAAGAACTCCACGGTGTTGCCCTGTCCGTCCACGGCTCGATACAGGTACATCAACTGGCCCCGCACCTTTATAAACGTTTCATCGACTCGCCAGCTCCCACCCACCGGTCGCTCGAATCGCCGCCAACGCTTCTCGCAGGTTTCGGCATAGCGAACCACCCAACGCAAGATCGTGGTGTGCGAAATCGATAAACCCCGCTCACCTAAAATCACGACCAGGTCTCGGTAACTCAGTTTGAAGCGAAAATACCAGCGCAGGCAGAGGAGAATGATGTCGTCTTCGAACCAACGTCCAGCAAATAGAGGATTCCGTTCCGTTTTGCGATGCGCCATATCCCATTATCGCCAATTCCCGTGCCTATCTGCACCAGAACCCCAGCAAGGGCACTGTCAAGTTAGCCGGAATTCACTCTTTTTCGACGCGAAATCAATTCTAGAAAACACGATAAATCAGCGACTTAGATGGCATGTCGATCAGTGGAATCTTCAGGAAATCAGTTAATTTGACAGTGCCCCGAATACCGCCTCCGCATGCAGCGGGGTGTCACCGCCCCCTCGTCTCTCGCCTTCACGCCACACCTGCGGGGCGACCTAAAGTCCCGAGCTACGGCTTCAGTAGCTGTTGCACCGCAAAGACGATTGCGGCACCAACTGCGGTGAACAGGGTCCACTTCGCGCCGATGAAGAGGGCCTTGGCCAACTCCTTCTTATGACGACGAAACGCCGATCGCCAAAGCTCCTTCGACTCCAGCCGTGCCTCGTACAGGCGCCGTTCGTCACGACTGTCAGCGGCACTGGAGATCACCTTCTTGTCGAAGGCAGTTGCCTTCACTTTCATCTCGCACGCCGACTTGCCGCCATCCTCGCCTTCAACAATGCTCAGTCTCTGCCCGGCGTATGCACTGAACCACTCCTCCTCGTGTCCGTTTGTTGGCGGAATCTCAACGGTGATAAGCGCTCGCCGTCTCCAACCATTCATATCGAGGCGGCTGATGTCGTAGAGCTTGTACTGGCCCAACAAAGCGCCGGCGGGCGCGTACTCCGGGAGCACCAATAGCGCAAGGTCAGTGTGTTGTTTAGGGTCATACCTGCGCAGCCCAGTCGCGACCACACCGCGTCTCGGCAACATCAGCTTTCCTTCCTGATTGCGCCACTCGATCTTTACCCATTCGCCTTTCAATCGGGCTTGCCCTGTCTTGGTCTCCTGATTCGCTCCCCTTGGCTTCCGGCCGCTAGATCTCTTCGACCGTTTGGGACGCCTACTCTTCGGACGTGTCATCTATCCACTAGGAGTCTGTCGAGAATAAGAAGTCTGCAACCAAACATCAACAACTTACAGACCAGGGATGGCTCGTAAGTTGTTGATTCTTGCTTCGAGGGAGCCAATTGCCGACAGGCTCCTAGTGTCTGACCGAATTGCTCACTCAGGCAGTATTCCGCTACGCCACCTTGGGCATAGCTCAAGCGTAACGCTTGCCAGACCTCGGTCAACCAAGAACACTTACTCAGTCCCAAGCCATCGATCACACGCAGATTCTCCCATGATGCGTCATTCGGCTCTGGGCTATCGGTCGCCGTTGGAATTCGAAACGACTCCATGCCCGCCCTGTGGACGCCCTTCAGGCGACCACAGGGCCGTTGGACCCCACGCTGCACGTGCCCCCCACCGCCCACGGGCAACGACGACGATGTCAATGTCATGACGTGAACCCGGAAGCGTTAACATGTCCACGAAATCGGGGCAACCTCAAATTGTATTTTTCATGATCTCTTCAAGTTGCCAGCTGCCATCGGCCAAAGTGTGCAACACAACCGCTAACTACAGGCCGATGTCCGGAGCCCACCAGGCAGTGGCCCCGACGGTTGGTATGCGGAGCATCCAAGAAACAAATGTCGCTAAACAATAGACTGCCCACGCGGACAGAATGTTTTTCCAACTCTCATCTCCCCGACGCATGCTCACCGCAGTCAGGGCAGATACTGTTATTGCCGTAACGACTAAAACTACGGGAAAGTCAGTAACTACCGGACCCTCGTCAGCTGACAAGATATCGGATTGCTTGAGAACCAGTGCCCAAAACCAGATCAAGAGGAGTTGCAACGTCCATGCGCGATAGAGCCAACTGAGTGTCTGAAAAACTGCATTTAAGTCGGCAACCCGACCAAACAGGAGCAACAACACCGACAAAGCAATGGGTATTATCAGCGTATCGAGCAACAACACTAGATTCGGGTTGATCGGCTCAAAATACAGCTGCTGACGCCCCACGATTCCCCAATAAATCGCCGCCAACGCGGCTGCTGATCCAAAAACAGCGCCCCCTTCTCGGGTGTTTGTTTGTTCTTCCCTGCCCGACCATGGAGCCCGTGTGGGTCCCAATATCCAGAGAACAACCTCGCGGACAAGAGGCCGAGAAGCCGGTCTAGTTCATTCTCAAGGCGATGGTGGTAAATGCGCGGATAGAAGTCCGCAATGTCTGTTAAGACAACAAAGCCGGTTTCGCGCGACAACTCAACACATCGTTTCCGATAGTCATTCCACGTGCTGTCGCCGAAAAGCTTGTGCTCGTCTTCGGACCACTGGTATCGATAAGAAAAGATAACACGATCGTCAGTGGGAATTCGCTTGTCCTCTATTTGGTTGGCCAAATAGATCACTAGCGCCAAATAATAAGCGTTCCAGAAAGGCTCGATTTGAGTCGCCCAGCGAAAACCCGTGTACCCAACCTGTGTCAGGCTCTCATGTGTTGTCGGTGGGCGATCGCTGAGATGAGCGTCAAAGTTATCGTGTATTTCTCGAAGAAGGGCCGCGCACTCCGATGGGCAATCGTAGAACATGTGGCGCTCGAATAAGAAGGGAAAGATGTCCGTATCGCCAAACTTGGCAATATTCTGTAATGCTCGCTCGATTGCAGTGTTAATTTTCATATGAAAACCCGCGATCTCATACCGACGCGTTGTTCCGGGTGCGGGATCATGAAGACCGATCCCGGTGCCTCGGCGACGGCAGCAACATAGATCAGGTGGTCGACAGGACTGAGCTAGCCCGCACCAATCGTTCCTTGCCTATGCGGTGACTTTGACCCAGCCCGTGCTATGCTTCTGTCGGGGCTGGCTTCATCGCTGGAAATCACCGTGAGTTCCTTTGTCGCGATCGACTTCGAAACCGCTAATCACCGCCGTAACAGCGCCTGTGCGGTCGGCCTAACCGCAGTTCGGTGTGGCCGGATCGAGGTCACTCGGTCGTTCCTGATCCGGCCGCCTGACGCGCAGTTAGCGTTCACTGGTATCCATGGCCTCCGGTGGCAGGACGTGCGCGCCTCGCCCACCTTTGGCGAACTCTGGCCCACCCTGCAAGCGTGGATCGACAACGCTGAGTTCATCGCTGCCCACAACGCGCCGTTCGACAGTAGTATCCTCCACGCATGTTGCGCCACGTATGGTATCCGGGTGCCTCGGGTTCCGTTCACCTGTACGGTCCAGCTTGCCCGCACCCAGTGGGGAATCTACCCGACTAGGTTACCCGATGTTTGCCGTCGACTTCGGATCCCGTTACGTCACCACGACGCTGGTTCCGACGCGGAAGCGTGTGCGCGCATCGTACTGGCTGCGGAGGCTAATGGCTGGCAGCGGCTCCAACAGTCCTCCTTAGCCCACGACACAGCCTAATCCCGATCAGGTCGGTCAAGAACGGTCCGGCCCGGGCCGCGATCCCGGCGCCAAAGCTGTCCGAGACGCCATCGCGCCATCGATCACTAAGCTCCCAGAACAGATTCGCCGAACACTGACCTGGGACCAGGGGGCCGAGATGGCGCAACACACCCAACTTCGCGTCGACACCGGCCTGGGGATCTTCTTCTGCGACCCCCATAGCCCCTGGCAGCGCGGTCCGAACGAGAACACCAACGGTTTGCTGCGCCAGTACTTCCCGAAGGGTACCGACCTGTCGAGGCACTCCCGCGACGATCTCGAAGCTGTCGCCTCTGCTCTGAACAGTCGCCCCCGCAAGACTCTCGGATGGAAGACACCTGCCGAAGTCCTTGACGCCTACCTACGCTTACCCCGAGAGTAGTGTTGCGACGATCACTTGAACCTGTTGGTAACGCCTCAGTCGGACAGATGATCCATACGTGCCCTTCTGGATCATCTTTTGGTCGCCGTTCCGACGCCCGATCCGACCTCGACGACGACCCTCACACAGCCCCCGGCGAGCGCCACGCCGACGATGAAGAACCCCATGCCCGACAGGAGCGCCTGCGCTGTGGGCTACACGAGCCGCTGGCGGATCTCTGGCGGGGGCACCTCGCACGCATTTGATGAACCGGCTAGCCGCTGGCGTACGGCCGCGACGACGCGGTAGACCGCGTCGCGCAGTGGGCGTGGGACGACCAGCAACGCGCCAGCGAGGCTCCACGGAAACGGCAGACGACGCGCAATCCGTAGCGAGGCCGTCGACCGCAGATAGACCTGCCCAGCCTCGATGAGCACGATGCTGCGGGCCGTCTCGCGGCCGATGCCATACGGCGCGAGCAACGCAGCGGCTGTGGGCGACTGCGACGCGCCGTACTTGAAATACCCGGCAGGGTCGCGGCGAGCAATGAACTTCACCGCCCCCTCGCAAAACGCGCACGTTCCGTCGAACAGGATGACCGCATGGTGATGCGCTGACGACGTTTCGGCGACCGCTGGCAAAGTTCGATGCCTCAAGGTGAAAACCGTAAGTCCACAGCATGGACTTCCCCGGATTTAGTGGACACTTGGTTTAAGCTGCGCTGTGCAGCCGAACATAGTCACTCTCGAATTCCTGTGGGCTGACGTAACCGATAAATGAATGCCTGCGTACGCGATTGTAAAACGCTTCGATGTACTCGAAGATTTCAGTAGTTGCCTGAGAACGTGTGCGGAACAGCGACTCGTGAATGAACTCGACCTTTAACGTGGCGAAGAAGCTCTCGGCCACGGCATTGTCCCAGCAGTTGCCCTTGCGGCTCATACTACAAGTAATGCCCCGTGCGCGCAGGAGGCTTTGGTAGTCGTTGGCAGCGTACTGACTGCCTCGGTCGGAGTGATGAATCAGTCCGGGCCCTGGATCACACGCCTCAAGGGCCATGCTCAGGGCACGCACTGTCAACGCCTGGTCAATACGCGCACTCATCGCCCAACCCATGACACGCCTCGAGTATAGATCGAGAATGACGCACAGATACAGCCAGCCCTCCAGGGTCCACACGTACGTAATATCCCCGACCCAAGCCACATTGGGACGTGTGACTGCGAACTGACGGTCGAGGGTGTTGGGCGCCACCGCTCGGCGGTGCTCAAGACCTTGCCGCCGCCGCGCCCCGCATCGGCCTCGCTTCGTGACACCCAATTACGCACCGCTGATTCAGTCAAGCCCAGATCCCGGACTACTGCTGCGATACCCTTTCCACCGTCACGCACCAGGCAAACAACCTCAGCCTTGTACTCCGGCCTGAAAGCTCGTCTTTTTCTCGTCATGGGACACCTCCATCGGGCATTGTCGCCCTATCTGCGGTGTCCACTAAACCCGGGGAAGTCCACCGAGTAACCTCCACGCCCCATTGAGCACCGTCATTCCAGTTCACAACAAGGTCCGGAGGATCCTCCGCATGCACTGCGCACAGGAATCCGAATATCCCGGACATTGTCAGATGATACTCAGTAATTCGAGGGCACATTTCTCGTCCAGTTTTGCTTCGGTTCATGTCGTCGTTCTCATTTCATGGCCAAAGCATAATGTCCGTTCTCCCACTTTCAGCTAGCTTTGCGTCGACTCGACGGTACCATCCTCGAGGCCAAGAAACAGTGTGAGGCCTTGGTCGATGCTGGCAAGTTCGCCCGGCGTCAGCTGTCCGAAGATCCTCCGGATGCGGCGTTTGTCGATAGAACGGAGATGGTCCACGAGGGCGCACGACTGTTTCGTGAGGCCACTGACTCCCGGGCTTAACGTGGGATACAGCGCACCCGATCCTTTGGTACCGGTGACTGGGACCACTGCAATCAAGGGGAACCGCTGATCCACATTCACGGTCGGATCGCTAACCGCGATACAAGGGCGAAAACCACGTTGCTCGCGGCCAACGGTCGGATCAAGCTCAACGAGAACAACGGTACCTCGTGAACACTTCACGTCGGTTCTTTCACCCAGCCACGATCTTCAATCCAGCGAACGGCGGTCCCGCCTCTTGGATCGACGAGGCCCTCATCATCGTTGGGCAGGTCTGAAGCCCAGTCGGCCAAGCCTATGTCGGCAAGTTCGATGGTCTCTGGATGTGGGCTCCTGAGCGACTGGAGGAGGGCATCGCGCTGCCGCCGATCTAACTCGTGCTGGACAGCTTCGGCGATGAAGCGGCTACGATTCCGTGCAAGCCGGTCGATCCCCTCGACGAGGTCGCCGGAAAGCGTGATGGTGATGCGTGCACTATGACTCACGCAAAAAGTATGATTAACAATATGATCATACTCAACAGGTAATATCTTCAGACGTTGTCAAGAGCGTTGTTGCATGGATCGGGGTGTACGTCGTCTGACGTATTTCGCACAGAATCCACTGAAGAATTAAGAAACACTTTTTGGATCGGCTGTTCAAATAGGTAAACAACTCACGAACGCATCGGCGCTTCTTCAGCAGCCTCGCGCGGGTGAACGTCGATCTGCACATCCACGTGTTGGCCGAGCTTGTTGAGTACGGTCATCAAACGGTCAATAGTGAAGCGGTCAAGCTGCACGTTGCGGATGCGGGTAAAGTCCGCATGGCTGACACCGGTGCGGCCCTCGGCCTTGCGCGTCGAAAGTCCTTCATCGTCAAGAATGCCGATGATGCGGGCGGCCAGAAGTGCCTTGGTCTGCTGCACGTCGGCGTCAATGCGGCCGAAGTCACGGAAGACATTGCCGCTGCCGCGCACTAACTCAAAATCGTCGTCTGTTCTGCTCATTGCTGTAACTCCTTCTTCAATCGCTTGAACCGCTCGCGGATCAGATCAATATCCTGCTTCGGCGCCTTGATGCCCTGCTTCGCCTTCTTCTGGAAGGCGTGCAAAACCCAAACCCGCTCCTCAAGCTGCACAGCGTAGACAGTCCGATACGCATCGGTGCGATACCTGAGCACCACCTCAAATATGCCTGAACCGAAACCCTTCAGCGGCTTGGCGATGTCGGACTTACGGCCTTCGGCCGCGACCGTCAGCGCCCGCATGATCGCGTTCTGCGCATTTTCGGGGAAAGCCATCGAAAGCCTTACGGGCCGCCCTGATCCACGAGACCGGACGGGTATCTCTGCCTCTCATAGGGCATGGTGGCAAATATGTCACCATGCGTCAAGGGGAACGTATTCCTACGCTTGCCGGGGCATTGCGTCCGGCGTATCGGCTTGCATTGTCGGCCTGCAGGTCGTCCAGACCTGCCATGAGCTGACCGGTGCAGCGCTTCCTCACCCGAAAATGGGTTCCACTGCCTGAGCGCTCAGGGGATCGGCATCCAGGCCCCGCAGAATGGCGATAATTTCGAGAAGTCTTTGAAACCAAACAAATTGGGCAGGTACCGGGAATCTTTCTTATTACTCCACGTAAGGGAGCGCTCCGGCATTACGAGCTTTCCCGGACCGTTTCCGTCCCGCCCGTCAATGAACGATAAAGGACATTATCATTCATATCGTATGCGCGCTAAATCATCCGAGGACACTGGGGTTTTCCACCGTTCCGAATCGGGAGATGTGCAACTTCGAAGGCGCTAACGATTTCGCGTGGAAACAGCAGTTCCCGTAAAGTCATGACAGCATGCTATGCTTCTATCATGACATTACTTTTGATAGACTCTCCACATCTCCATGAACAAATTGAGCTTCGCTCCCTTCTGGTGGCCGAAGTCCTCATGCGCCCGCCGTGAGAATTCATTAAAAACCGTTTCCGGCACCTTGAACTGAAGCGGTTTTTTGACCATTTCTTTTTCGTCGCGGTGACGCTCTGGCCTGTCGAGGTTGCCGGTTCTGTTCTTCAGCACTGCTTGTGGCGGCTCGGACGTGTCCACTTTCTTCGGGAAATTGGTACCCATTATGCAACTACCTCGCTTTGACTGGCCCTCACAAGAGCATCTATCGCGTTCTGGGCCATTATTTCCGATCGCTCACGCAGAGATTTAAAGGGTGACTCTGTCGGCGCACGGCCGTCTCTAATCAAGGTCTTGAAGCTATCTCGCTCCGGCATTTCCCCCTTCAGCACGGTGTATTGCGTTTTGCCGAGATAGGTTCTAGCTTCAGCCAATTGGGCTTTGCTGTTCCCTACTCTGCACAAGGCAAACGCTATCTTCCCCGGGCTTATCCCGTCGCTGTAGAGATCATTGGCCAGTTCAACGGCCGGTTCGCGGTCTTCGAAGGAATCACCGGTTGGGATGATGAGCAGATCCGCCGCGATAGCCATTTCTTTGGTTTGCTGCGATGCCTGCGGCGCACCGTCCATGATGAAGACATCGAAGTCGACCGCGTCTTTCAGCGCCTCAGACACTCTCATGAAGGTTTCAGCGCGGATAGTGGGCTGGATGCCATATTGCATCCGGCGCTCCGCCCAACGTTTGGTAGTAGATTGGCGCACATCGAAATCTGCGATCTTGGCCTTGAGACCGTTGGTTGCGGCTTCTCTGGCTATCATCCGGCAGAGTGTGGATTTTCCCACTCCGCCCTTTTGTGAAGCTGTTGCAATGATGTATCCCATCCACTCTCCTACCTGCGCAGGTAGTCATGCTGTCATTCACTAGCGCGATTTCACAACACATGACATAATGTTTTAAACATAGCATCATAGCATGACGTCCTGCTATGATGCTATGCGGTGTGGTTTCACTGCTGTTGAGGGATGTCCCGGCGGGTCTTGTCGACGGACAGGACAGCGCCCCTATTCCTGATCATTGCGACCAGAGGCAGGCGAGAGCCTTGAGTAGTTGTTCGTGGACCTCCGTGGTGCAAACCTTGAGAAAGCTACGAGCGGGAATTTCTATTGACGTTGGTCATCTCGCAGATCTGCCCACGACAGGGAATTAAGCCGCCCCGAATTCCGCTACTAAGCAAGTGCAGCGGCGCGGTGGAGCTTGGAATTTCCGTGAACATTTGAGGCGTGCCGGTCGTCACTACTCTAGGATGGACGGCATGCGTCGGAATCCGCACACAACAAGCCCGTTCTTCAGTCTTCCTGTTGCTTACGCTGCAGCAACACGGAATTCGCGTGATGCTCGAACGCGGCTGGTATGTCATCTGAAAGTACCTTGCCTAGCCAAAGAAGATCTTCGCCATCGGTGAGTAGATGCGCGTCGCCAGCTTCCAGGATCGCTACCAACAAACTCCAGCGACGCTCTAGCGTTCCCGTTGGGAAAGCCGCGAGAAGTGCGCGGACACTCCTTTCGTCGCGATGGCGGTCAAGTGCCGAGAGCGCGGCATACCTTACCTCGTTAGCGTTATCGCGATCAGCTAGACCGTCGAGCGCATTTGAGATCTCTGACGTGGGTAACCAACCAGCAATATCCCCAGCTGCCTTGCGTTCGGACACTAGGCCGCTCATCCTCTCAACGAGGAGACGCGAAACGCCTCCGGGTTCGAGCCGTCGCAGTGCCCGGCCTACAGCGTAGCGGAAGGACTCCCATTCAATTGATAGCACAGCATCGATAAGCTGTGTCGCTGCGGTCTCCGGTGAGATGTCCCCGCCCCACGATTTTTTTGGACAGTGATTTGAGAAACTAAAGAACAGGAGGATCACGATATGTCCAGAGGATCGAAGCGGCCCCAGATTCAGCGCGGGGCGGAAAGGGCCGCTGGTCGGTCCGTCGCAAGGTGACCGTGGTGTTGGAGCTGTTGCGCGGAGCGCAACTGGAGGCCACGAGCCGTAAGTACGGAGTTACGGCCGCAACGCTGACAAGCTGGCGCGAGGCATTTCTGGAGAGAGGCGAAGCCGGTTTGAAGAGCCGGACCGTGGATGTCGTCGACCAGGAGAAGAAGACCCTGAAGTCAGATGTGACCGGTCTGGTGATGGACAACGAGCTGTTGCGGGAACGGATCCGGCACCTGGAGGACGAGAAACCTTTTCTACAGTGGAGGTCGAACAAATAAGCTGGACCCCCTCGCCCACCACCGGAAATCCGTACGGTCTGGCCCGTGTCGCGGTGGCCTGGGGCGTGCCCCGGTCCATGTATTATGCGCAGCGGAAGCGACAGAACCATCCGGTCGAGCCGCGCAAGCGCGGCCCGCGAATGCCGTTCACCGATGAGGAACTGACCGCACGGATCCGACAGGAGATCGCCGTGTCGCCGTTTACCGGGGAAGGCCACCGAAAGTTCTGGGCGCGGCTGAGGGTGGCCGGTGGCCGGACCTCCAAGACTCGGGTACTGCGTCTAATGCGGGAAGCCCAGCTGCTGGCGCCCCAGCGCCAGGCCGCTCCCCTCGCGAAGAAGGCGCATAACGGAACGATCACCACCGATCGTCCCAACCAGATGTGGGGCATCGATGCCACGGCGACCGTCACGCTCGACGACGGCCAGGTCAGCGTCTTCGCCGCCGTGGATCACTGTACGGCCGAATGCGTCGGTATTCATGCCGTGAAACACGCGACGCGCTTTGAAGCCCTCGAACCGATCCGTCAAGGTATCCACGAACACTTCAGCGGCTTCCAGGCCGGTGCCGCCGAGGGACTCCAACTCCGACATGATCACGGCTCCCAGTTCATGAGCGATGACTTCCAGAACGAGATCCGTTTGCTGGGCATCGAGTCGCCGCCGGCCTTCGTCCGCGAACCGGAGGGCAACGGTTGTATCGAACGCTTCTTCAAAACGCTCAAGGAACAACTGCTCTGGGTCCGCCACTTCCAATCGATCCCGGAACGGGTCACAGCCCTCGAAGACTTCCGCGCTCTCTACAACCAGTCCTGGTTGATTGAGCGTCTTGGCTTTCTCTCTCAGATTCAGGCGCGAGAACGTCTTGCTCTCGAACAGGCGGCTTGATTATGGTGTGTTCTATCTGTCCAAGAAACCGGGGGCGCTACACGTGGTGCAACGCCGACCGAAGTCCTTGACGGACTGCCTATGTTTAATTCGAAAATAGCGTTGCGATGGCCCCTTGAACTTGGTACATTCTTTTCCTTTTCCAATTGTTTGAATGAAGTGGGAAGCCCTCACACCATAAAAGGGAAGGCGGCATGAGCATTATTGTTGACCTGTACGAAACTTTTGTTGAGCGTGGAACAGCGAAAAAGAAGGCGCGGGGTGCCGGGGGTGCGGGTGACCAGGATCAATACTTCGTAACCAAAGAAGACCTCATCGCGAAGCGTCTCATCGAACAGCAGCAGCGCTTGACGGCTCCCCACGCCGGGAAGGATCCCCGCGGCGCACAGCAATAGCGTTGAAACGATATGGAAACGCCTGGGACTTTTCCGATCTTCTGACCGGGATCGTTACCACCACAAGTCCGGATCGTTCCACCTTTCCGGATCCCCTGCAGCGGCGGTTCCTTGAAGCGCAACGACAGGCGTCTCGTGCAACCCTTGAAGTCATTCACGTCAGCTGGTATTTGCACCATACCCCGTTTTATTCCATCGCTCAGGATCTATTCTGGCGGGGCAGGCAGAGGGGCGTGTTCCGCAATGATGGCTCTCGCCTGCGTCGTTAGAAGTTCTTTCTCCTTGGGCGTAAAGCGCCGATCTCCGCTGACCCACTTGCTGATCCGATAGGTTTTGAGTTCGGTGATGAACATCTTCTCACCACGCAGGGTGATGGGGATGCCGCCAGCAATTGCAATCGCCTCCTGGCACTCTTTGATGGAGATCACTGGCGGGGTGCGAAAGCGGTTTCTGAACGCTTCGTCTTCCGCAATGATGGCCCGCGCCTGGGTCGTCAGAAGTTCCTTTTCCTTGGGCGTAAAGCGCCTGTCTCCGCTCACCCATTGTTTATCTATGATTCTAAGGTCTGTGATGAGCATCTGCTCCCCACCCAGCGTCACGGTCATGCCCAGAGTTGTCATGTCCCTGCCACGCGCAATCTGAATTGCCCTTCTGCAATCACTGATGGATTTCTTCGCCACGCTCTCCTTCCCCTGTACTGCTTCCCTGACTCAGAATCGTCTCTGAGCGGGAATTATAGCTTTACTCGGCGCGTCAACGCTTAAGCGCTGTCGGTTGCCCTTCCGTGGGAATAATCCCGCCGCAATAGGTGCAGGTTTGGGCTCGCTCGATCCGCTCCGTGTAAGCCCGCTCAGTCGCGAAGTCACTTCGTAGAGGGCGTCTCAGCACCGGACTGTCGTTCTCGATAACATCCCCGGCTACGCATTCCCGGTGCCGCAGCTCACTCTTGCCTTCAATCGTCCGAACTACCACACCGTAAAGTTGCATAGTCTCCCATTATTCGTACCGTATCAGATTACCCCACCTCCACAGACTCCTCAGAGGCAGTGACAGGCCAGTTTTTCCTCAGCTGTTCCAGCCACCCGGATCCGCCCCAACGCTACACACATCATCTTCATCGAGTCCGCGGCCGAGGCCTCCTGCAAGGCCGATTTCCGATCCTGTATTGCCATGAAAGGGTACAACCGGCGCAGCCGGATAGAAACGATGATCGGCCGTTGGGATACCAATGGACACGAACGGATTTCGTGCGCCGTTCCGCGCGCGTCGGGACACTTCTGGGGATCGAGCGAAAGACCCCACCTCAGAATGCGCTGTGCCGCCCTTTCGCGACGCACCCCATGGCAGAGTCTGCTGAAGGATCCTACGCAGTGATGGTTTCTGAAAGCGCGTGCCGTCCTCTCGCCAAGCACGGGCGTCCATGAAAAAAGGCGACTGGGGTTAACCCGCCGCCGGAAGGTGCGGCGCTTAGCTGGCTTCGTTATCGCCAGCCGCCTGGGCCGCCTCGGCTTTGCGCTCGGCGATGAGCGTGTGCGCCTGATCGGCGAGCTTGGCAACGGAGAGCAGGTTGACGAAACGGAAGATCTGCGTGGTCTTCCACTGGCCCCCCTCGGGGTAGATCCGCGAAAAGGTGACGTTGTGATGGGTGATCCCGCCGACCTCGTTTTCCCAAACGGTCGCCTTGACGGTTCCGATCCTGAGTTCCGCTGCGGGTTTTGAGTTGTTGTGGATAGCCATTGATTGAATCCTCCTGGTTTAAGGGTTTGGAGCGTGTGTCGCTCACTGAACAGGCGGCACCGGACAAACCCGCCCAGGAGGTACGTCGCCGAGTGCAGGAAGGTGGGGAATCACCGGCCCAAGAGCAGGGGCCGTGACAGACGCCCCCAGGGCGAGTGTGGCGGTCTGGCCGCGGCCCCTGCGCCGGTCCCCGCCGTAACAAGCCAAGGCAAGGGGAAAATGGCGAGACAACATTCGGCGCGGTGGATCGCCGGCCCGTCAGAGCGAACAACGGGAAACCGGAGCGATCGCACCGGCCGCTTGCCGACACCACGAACTGCCCGAAGCGGCGATCCAGAGACCGTGGGTGCGGCCGTACTCTTGGCGATGGCAGGGATGGCTGCGCGGCAGTGAACAGAGCCGCCAGAAGCCCTTGGGTTCCTGCGCCGATTCCTGGGTCCGTACTATCATCTCGAATCCATCCGAAGCACGACGCTTGCAATCGGTTGGGGGATCTAACAGCACTCGCGGACGGGTTTTGATTCTGCCTCCATGCTTCTGGAGAATGAGTCGATCCGGGGGCAAGGAATCATAGCGAGAGGGAACTGAAGACGGTCGCGTTGGACTCGCGTCCGGCGCTGGCCGAACGCCGGAAGTTCAAGCGGGTACCAACGACTGTGCGTGTGGAGTCGGCCGCCACAGACGCGGGCGGAGAGTCTTGGGCTGGTGCCAGTGGGACGGTGGATTGTGGGGCTGCTGGGCGGGCCGGAATGAAGCTTCTGAGGAACCCGATCATTGTCCGAATCCAAACTGGGCGATGATGGGAATAGGCTGATTAAAGGAAGGGAATCGGCAGGCAATCAAGGTTGGAGGATAATGATTCCAGGCCCCTGTTCTGGAACAAACTCAAGGAGAAGAAATGCCGAATACCGATAAGCAACTGCTTGAACTTTTGGCGGAGGAAAAGAAGCTGCTTGATCAGCAGAAGAAGGAGCAGGATGCGCTCAAACAAAAACTCCGTGCCGTCAAGAAACAGCTCCGGGAGGAAGAGCGCAAGCGGAATGAACGCCGTGCGGAACTGGTGGGTCGCTGCATGATGCAGAAATTCAATTCTGACTCTGACGCAAAAGAGACTATGCTGCAGGATCTCGATGACTTCCTGTCGAAGCCGGAAGACCGAGAATTGTTCGGATTGGCCTAAAAAGAAATACCTGCCACAAAAGGCTCCTGAAACTTCGCGGGGGATTTTTCTATTCTCGGATCGCCTGTCTTATGCGTCGCCGATGGGGCGTAGCCAGTACCGTCGCAACCCTGAAGCTCCGGCGTGGCACTGAAGCGGTGAAGTACTTTTTTGGACTGTGCATGCTGCGGTTGTGGGGCTAGAATGGCGCACGACGGCCGGGCACTGAAACTGATTTGTCGAGTCCATTCTTACTCAAATTTGATCTTTCCCACAAATCCGCCGTACCTAATACATGTCCTGACTACTACTTGTTCTTAATACTTGTAATTAAAGATGTTATGGGGTGGTTTGTTAACTTTATTGGCCGGGTTATGGGGTGGTTTGTTAACTTTCCTTCTTTGTATTATGGGGCGGTTAGTTAACGGAAATTCCATTGAAAAAACGGCAAGTTGTGGAAAAACCTGCATATGGACGGGTTAGCGGGAGAGCAGGTGAAGCGAGCGTGGAGGGACGGATGGGGTTGTTGTGGGAAACAATTCGATTGCGCCCCTGGGAGTGGCGTAGTCGAGGCCGGGCCACGCAACTTTGATCTTTTTCAGTTCCCGGACTGCATTCTTACGAAAATCGTTGACGGTGTCCCTGTCTCCCGCCATGTTAGGGTGTAGTCCGAACTGCCGGTATAACTGCTTCCAAGAAACCCTCACCGGACGATCCAGGGCAAACGTCCGGTAGTTGAGCCACAGGTACAGGTCGAGCCCGAGAGAACACCGGGAAAGTGCCTTCAGGATGTTCATGTCCAGCGGTACCGGATGATTGATGATCTCGTTAAAAAAATTCTCGCTTAGTTCGATTGTGTTCTGGTCCTGGCCCGGTTTGCGCTCGTTCCACCAGAAATCCGTCCGGTCGGCAAAGTAGGTGTTTATCCGTGACTCACCGTGCTTGTCTCTGTAGACGAGGACGATGCTGCAAGCGAACAATCGCATCATCTGATTGCGGACTCGGGCATACGACGCCCCAGCCGGATCTATGCCTACGCGCCTCATAAAGCTGGAAAGCGATTTCCCAAGGTGCAAAGTACAGCTTTGGGTCCGTACCGCTTCTGTGCACACCCAGGCGAGCAATAAGCGCGGTATGTGACCGTACGGGAGCTTGGTGTCGGCTCCCGCGAGCATGACCAACTTGAAGGGGCCGTTGACGCGACTGTATTGATGCCTTTTGCCGGGGTTGGTGCGGGGTAAGTTGCATAGTGCCATCAGCCGCCCCATGTAACCGATGTCCGAATCCGACTCCCCGGCCTCGATAAGCCGGTCGATCTGATCTAAGCGGGTGTAGTGGTAACGCGCCTGAGGCGTCACCAGAGAGAATGCAGGTTTTGATTTATCGTTCATGTCCTCGCAAGGCTCCATATCCTTATCATATTTTACCGGCCAGATCGGGGCCGTTAAGCAGAAATTCTTAACCGCGTTGTATCCACGAACCAGCAGAAACATCGTCCTGACAATCCTGGCCCGCCTCTGTCTCATCGTCCTGGCAGCGATGTCGGGCATCACCGCACCTGCGCCAGTTTGAGTTGGGGGTCGGCGAACGCCACGGGCCTGTAGTGCCAGCGCCGCTTTGCGGCGTCGTAATCGCCCACGTGGAGGGCTTCTTCGACGTACCGCCTCCCCTCGCGCCGCGTCATGTGAATCACCATGGAGATCCCGTCCACGACGCCCCTACAGGTGACTTCCCACGGCAAGTCCGTCTCGCCTTGCATGGCGCAAGTCGCCAGCCGGGACAGGGCGGACTCGGCGTTGTTGGCGTGGATCGTCGTCAGACTGCCACCGTGCCCGGTGTTGAGCGCCTGCAAGAGATCGGCGGCCTCGCCGCCCCGGACCTCCCCGACAACAATGTGGTCGGGCCGATGGCGCAAGGCATGGCGCACGAGGTCCCGGATCGTCACCGATCCGCCGTCAATGCCCCGAGCCTCGAAGCGGACACAGTTTTTCCGGTCGATCCGGAGCTCCAAGGTGTCCTCGATGGAAACAATGCGGTCGTCGGCGGGGAGCAACTCGACCAGGGCATTGAGGAGCGTGGTCTTACCCGAGCCGGTCCCGCCCGACACCAGGATGTTTCGCCGCCCCAGGAGCGCGGCGCGCGCCTCATCCAGCACTTCTTGTGGCAGTGAGCCGAAGCGCACGAGATCCTCGGGCGAATAGCTCCGCTTGCCGAAGCGCCGGATGGTGATGGCGACGTGGGGCGCGGCCGGGGGGACACAGATCGCCACGCGGGAGCCATCGTCGAGGCGGGCATCGAGGATCGGGGAGCTGGCCGGATCGAGGCCGAGAGGCCGCGCAATCTGAATGGCCGCCCGCTCCAGCGCGGCCTCATCGAGGGCGGGGGCTGGCTGCTGCCGGATTTCCCCCCGGCTTTCAACCCAGACGTTTCCGGGACCGTTAATCATGATCTCGCTGACGTCCTCGTCTTCGAGGACCGATTCCAGACCCGGCAAGAACGGACGCAGGTAGTCCATGCCTCGGGTGGCGCTCATATCTTCCCCTGCTCGACCGCCCTCCAGTAGGGCGTGTCGACCGGAAGGTAGTACGGCTTGAGATAAACGCGGACGGCGCTGGCCGCGTTTGTGCCGTCATAGGGCAGGCAAATTGCCTGGCAATTGGGAAGCAAGCCAAACTCCCTCGGCTGAAACAAAGCCTCCCGCTGTTCCCGGAATGATTTACTCGTGCCTACTGAGCCCTTGGTGCCACCGGCCTTTCCAGAGAGCAGGGACACCTGAGCCTGTTGTGCGGATTCGGTGACGGTCCAGCTCGGCTTGATCTTGGCCACCTGGCCGCAGAGTTTCGAGGCGATCTCGGCGCTGGCGTCGTCGCTGAGGGAGAGGAAGATCCGGGTGCGCAGGGTCTGCAAGAGTGCCCGCCACGCCTCGGAGGTGCCCAGGACGGATCGGAGCGAGGATATGGATTGGGTGGCGACGATGGGGATGACACGGCATTGCCGGGTGAGGGCAAACGCCTTCTCGTCTCCAGAGGGGTCCTCCTCGCCGACTGAGGCGAACGACTGATATTCGTCGCAAATGAAAACGGCGGGCCGGAAGTAACGCCCAGGGTCCGCTTTCATCTGTGCCGGCCGCCGGAGCAGGGTCTGGAGCCAGGCGTTTTTTAGGAACACGCCTATGGCACGGGCCAGCGCCGGATTCGATCCGGCGGGCATGTTGAGGGCGAGGACTTTTCCGCTCTCGATCAACTCGTCCAGGGGTGGAAGGTGCCGCCGCATCCGGGCCTTCCCGACCGGTGGGCGACTGTCACCGTTCCCGGCATCTTCGCCTTCGGCGCCCTGCGGCAGGGCGGGTGCCTTGGGACAGAAAATGTCGGCGACGTCCTCCATGTCGAACAGAGACAGGAAACTGGAAATCCCCTCGACACACGAGGTTCTCAACTTCGGATCCATCTGCATCCAATCCTTCTCGTACCACGTCTTAACGCTTTCGTACCGCGCCTTTAAACGGTCCGTGTCGGTGTGACCCGCCACAGGGGCGACACGGCAGGTCACGCCCTCCCGTTGCAACCATTTCGCGAGCTCGGCCGTCCACGGGGTCTGGCGTTCCCCGCCAGAAAATATGGTCCAGGGCACCCCGCCCAAGTCGGCCCTCCGCTTATCGAGATCCTTGGCCGAAATGACGATGGCCCCGTTCTTCTGACTCTTCACGACACCCTTGGCTTCATCGAGCTTTTGCTTGAACAGTTCGGGGTCGATCGCGCACAGGTAGACATCCCGGAGGGTCACCCAACGGTCGGGAAAGATCCGGTACAGCTCGATAATCCACTTCACCAGATTCGTGTAAGCCTGTTGCCAGAACGGATCCTTCCCCTTCCCGAACAACTGATTC
This sequence comes from Terriglobia bacterium, assembly GCA_965263045.1. Taxonomy (GTDB): domain Bacteria; phylum Acidobacteriota; class Terriglobia; order 20CM-2-55-15; family 20CM-2-55-15. The sequence continues at coordinate 28,414 of CBDHGK010000006.1, read as the reverse complement.
AGAAGCGAGGACACGGTATAGGCCAGGGAGTAGGAATCGAGCCAGTGCGCGGCCAGGGGGTTCCACTGATATTTCCCGTCCATGCCGATCTCCATGTAGTCCTCTTCACGTTTCGCTGCTTTCAGAATCTCGCGGATGTCGTAGCAGAAGTCGCCCTTCACTTCGAGGATCAGCGCGGCGGCCCGGCGCTCCGGATTCCAGGCTTGCCAGCCAAGCAATTGCCGGGCAAACGGGTGCATGCAAGCCGAGGTCTTACCCGAGCCGACCGCCCCGAAGATGGCGACTCCGGTGTAGAGGCCGCGCTCCGGGATCACGAGCCAATCCGGGTTGGGAACCTCCCGCGCCTCGATGGGGTGATGCGTTTCCCCGATGACGATGGCCGGTTTCTCGTCGGATGGGGCAATCGGCCACGGAGGCAGCCCGCCCTTGCCCTGTTTCATGCGCGGTGCCGCCTCGAACCAGACATGCCATACGCCGGAAAAGAGCGTGCCGCCGATGAACACGGCGACCCCGGGCATGAGGGCATACCAGCCATGTGCCAGCCACAGAAGCGCCGGCGCATCGAGAGCCATCAGAGCGACAACCGGGTTCTCCGATCCGGTCGGAAACGGACTCGAAATATACCGGGCGATCGAGGCAGAAACCGCGAGGACAGATAAGAAAATATGTCTCAATTTCATAGGCCTTTACCTCTCCAGACTTCAAGCCTTCCTGCAAGGATCATTGTGGCGGGAGCGACCCCCACCGGGGGGCGTCCATGTGCCCCCGTGATGTAAATTGAAACGGGGGTACAGGGACGCACAAGCCAACAAAAGGCGGGGTCGCTCCCGCCACTCTCCCCCCCTCTGGATCGGCGCTCAAAAGGGCGTGTAATTTGACTTAACGACAAGTAAATACAAATGATAGGTGGCACAAAACTTGTAATTTGCTTGTGTAATGGGACCCCCCGTTTCAAATTACACTCCCGTGCGGCACCGTGGCCGTAACTTGAAGGCCCAATTTCCGAGAGACCGCCACCCGGTTTTTCGCTCCAAAAGACGCCCATACCCGCTCAGAAAATGAGTCATCCGCCGATCTCATTCCGGAATCTCGTAGAGGTCCACACCCTCCGGATAAATCCGACGGGACCGCCATATCTCGAACGTGTCAATCCGGATGTTGTAGGGCAAAGGTTTTGCCAGCATGTCCTTCAACTCTTGCCAGCGCCGCACGGTGTTCGGCTGGCCCCCGTAGCGCGCGAAAATCTTGGAATCGAAGGTATCGATGCCCCGGGAAAGCGCGTCGAGTTCCTCCCGTAATTCCGCCTCCCGGTAGTCCCCGGCCCGGATACCATCCCGATCCCGCGCCCATCCGTCCAACACGTCCCGGGCGCGTTTGTCGGCGTCAGGGGTGACGCCGATTGCGGCCACATGAATCGTGATCCCGCGGTGCCGCAATCCCGCCCAAAGATGCTCATGCGTCTGGCCCCAATACCGCATTTCGGTGGCGGTGTCGTTCCCAGGATCGACATAGACAAACGTGCAGGTCGGCCCGGCCGCAAAGGGCAATTTCAGGTGGAAATACCGGGCGACGCACCCGGCCGCACCGCCGTAAATCCGATGCGGCAGCCGATTGTGCGACACGCCGTAATGCGTACAGAACCGAACCTTCTCATCCTCGGTCGGGAGCCATTCGAGGTCCGGGCGCTCGATAACGTAATCGAGCGACAGGAGCCGCCGGAGATAGACGGACAGGCCGGCGTTTCTTCTGTGCCGGATGTTGGGAACCCCCAGCTCCCGGTAGATGCTCTTGTGGGTGATCCGGCAGACGCGCGTGCGGTTCCTGGTGCTGATGACGGGAATGGCCTCGTCCACGGCAAGTCTCAGGTCCACGAGGCTCTGAACGAAGCGGTGCGCGCGGACAGGATGAGTGTTGAAATAATCGGCGTATTGCGTGCGGGTGAACATGCCGCTGTTGAGGCAGACCATCGCAACCCACTCGGTGTCTTCCTGGCTCCACCCGAACGGTTTGAGTGCTTCTTCCCGGCCACGCAGATGAGCAATCATGGCGTCTCGGTGATAAGGGCTCTATCGGTTTCGAGGTATGTAACCTGAATGCCCATCGGGTTAAAAATGACCAGGTCGGCCGGTATGACCGGCATGAAAACAAACTGCATCGTGGCGGTCCATTGTTCCCTGGAAACCTCGCGCTCCTGTTGGGTGCGGACAAGGACAAAGTCGGCGACCGCCCCGTGCGGCTCGGCCGGATTGGCCTGAATCCGGAGGATGACATTTTCCACGCGCAATTCTTCCAGGGTGATGCCGGCGGCCAGCATGGCAATTTCCTCGTTGGTGGTGATGAAGGCCGCGTTGGCCAGATCGGTGCTGAGGAAACGGAGGCTGCGCGGCCAGTATTCCTGGACCGTCGGCCGCCGCCGGCCGAAATGGTCATGGAGAAAGCGGTTGAGAAAATACTTGGTGGTGGGGTCGCGTGGATCGGCCTGGGCCTGGACCGCCTCATAGGCCAGGGCTTCGGCCCGGCCGACTTCATCCACTCGAACGACAATCGGACGCGGCGGCTCGACCGAAGACAGGCGCACCACGGCGATGGTCACGCATAAAAGCAAGACGCCGAGGACGATGGTGAACACGCGCAGGTGACGGTTCGAGTGGATCGTCTCGCCCCATATCTCGGCATATTGTTTTCCGGCGTTGGATGCGTTGTCTTTGGGTTTTGCCACGACGTTTATACTCCCTTGAATTTAGAAAGGCTCTGCCCGGCCTGGCCGATCATGCCCATGATTCCCCCGCCCGCGCCCCCGCCGGTGATTTGTGAGGCGAGCTGGCCGATCATGAGTGAGGACAGGAGCCCGGCAATGGTGAGAGGCACGATGCTTAAAAACCAGGCGGTGCTATGCCAGAGCATGTTTGTGTCGGGCGGTGGACCATTCACAATGGCATTCATCCAACCGATACTCGCCGCAAGGAACACCCGCATGAGCGCCGCTGCTATCGCGCCATAGAGGGTGTAGGTGAACATGCTCTTGAACCATCCCCAGAACAGGAAGGCGAGGGGCTCGACCAGGAGGAAAGGAATGAAGAGCGGCCCAAGGATCAGCAGGACCCCGAGGGCGAGCTGTGCCCATAGAACCTGTGCCATTGAAACGCCATAGATCACGACGAGGCACAGGAGAATGAACAAAAGAAATAGCTCGAAGATGATGGTGTGGATAAAGGACATGAGCAGGTAGGAGAGGTCGGTCAGGCCATTGATAAGCATGTCCATTATCCCGCCCCCTGTCCCCAGCTCCATCGACTGTGCGCGAGCGAAGAGATTTTGAGAAAGCTGCGAGAATGTGACAAGGAAATCCTCGCCGGTATTCTGAATCAAGATGAGCTGAAGCCACTGCCCACCGTCAGTGATGGCCTCTGTAAAAGAGCGGGTCGATCCGGGAAGCGGATCGTGATAGAAGGTGAGCATTGCCCACGGAAACCAGAGGGCGATGACGACTCGAACAATGTCCCACGGACGAAAGTCTCCGGTAAAAGCGATCCGCAATCCGGTCCAGACAATCAGAATGGCGGCCAGACCGCGCCACAGGTCAAGCCCCGCAGCGTGGACTTGCGGCGCGGCTGCAAGAATCACCTGATCCATGATGCCGGAAACAACGGTCGCGGGGTCCGGAGCCGCGGCCGGATCGGTCGGGATGGTGGGGACAAGCTGGAGCATCATCGCGGGCGTCATCATGGTATTTGGTTCCCGCCCAGGCCGGCCGGAATCTGAAAGCCGCCGTACATGGATTGGATTCTCTGATCGGCCGCCGCGGCTATGGTTGCCTGTTCCTCGGCCCATTGCGCTTCAAGAGCGGCACGATCAGCCAACCGGCGCGCCTCATACCCCCGCCGGAGTTCCTCTTGACGAAAGCGAGCCGCCGCGCCTTGGGTTGCGGAGGCGGCGCGGCTGCGTCCAATTCCGATCAGGGTGCGGATTTCGGCGAGCGAGCCGAGAACATCGCCCTCGGTGAGCGCCGCCGCCGAGCGGTTCGGCCCGCCGGTATCGGGGTCCGTATCAATCCGCTCCCCGATGCGGCCCAGGGCCGCGGTGGTGGCCTGGTGGACTGCGACCAGATCGGCCCCTGCGTCGGCCCTGGCTCCGGCATATTCCAGGCTGCGATCGGCGTAGTCGCGCCGGCGCTGAAAGACGGCCACCGCTCGATCGGCGCTGCCCGGGTAGACGTTCCGAATATCGGCCTCGGTGACGGTGTCCGCAGCTTGCAACACGTCACGCCAGCTCCGACTGAACGACTCCCCGTTGGCGGTGAGGTCGCCGAGAGAAGTAACCATGGCGCCGGCCGGGCCGGTGAAATCGGAGTGCCAGTCGCGCGTGGTGTTGAGTAGATCGGTCGGAGCTCTAACAAGATCGGCGATGGGGTCTGCAATCGGACCCACCAAACCCTGGACGGAATCGGTGACGTGGGTGAGCTGGCTCCGGGCAGTCTGTAACTGTTCCACGAGCTGCCGAAGCTGCTCAAGCTGGTTGGCGATCATTGCCCGCTGATTGCCGTGCATGATCGGCCGTAGAACGAACCAGATAAGCAAGTCTTCGGGACTTGGAATGCCGAAGATGCCGAAGGCCGGGACGGCCGCGGTCAGTGCAACCAGGAGCGTCCAGGTAATAACCCGTTTTTTCATCATGGTATTTAGTTCCCGCCCAGGCCGGCCGGGATCTGAAAGCCGCCGTACATGGATTGGATTCTCTGATCGGCCGCCGCGGCTATGGTCGCCCTCTCCTCGGCCCACTGCGCTTCAAGAGCGGCACGATCGGCCAGCCGCCGCGCCACTTCTGCGTTGTAGGCTGCGGCCGCTGCTGCGGAAGCGTCCATAGCTTCCATCTGTGCCAGTGCTGTAGTGAGCTGTCCTTGAGATAGATTGCCGGCAAGGATCGCTTGTTGCAGCGCCGTGTCGGAAACATTGTTTTTGAGTGCGCCCTTCCGACTGGAGACTTTTCCCAAAAGTTTAGTACAGAATTATCGGCATAGAGCGACGGCCTGAAACGAGTGGAATGAGAGCCCGCCGTCGAGGCTGTGGAAAATGTGGTAAAGCAGAGCGTTTTTTGCGAGGCTTTTCCAAACGGCTGTGGGAATCCGTGTTGTTTACGGATTTCCATCAGACGTGGCATTTTCCACAGCCTCTCGCGCGAGTCGTTTTTGGGCCGGTCGCAAAGGACACCGATATTCGAAATGGGAAAAATCCGTCGAAAGTTCGAACCCGAATTCAAACGCCAGATGGTCGAACAGGTCGAGACCGGGCAAGTAACGATGGCCCAGGCCGCACGCGAGTATCAAATTTCGCGAAGCCTGATCGAACGGTGGCGAAAACAGTATCGCAGCAACGTCAGCGCTCTGGCAGACCAGCCGTCCCGACAGGAGCGCCAATTGGAAGCCGAGAACGAGAAGCTGAAGGCGAAGATCGGCGACCTGGTCATGCAAATCGAACACCTAAAAAAACTGCAAGTTTGGGTTCGACAGCGGAAAAGCGCCAATACGTCCGCGATCACCTCGAACAACTTGGATCAGTTTCGAAAGCGTGCCAAGTGACCGGCTTGGCGCCCAGCAGCTACTACTACAAGCCGGACCGATCGGCCCGGCAGCGGCGTGAAGCCGAGGATGAGAAACTGCGTCTCCAGATCGACGACATTCATGCTGAATTCCCGGGTTACGGCTACCGTCGCATCGTGCGGGAACTGGACCGTCGTGGCATCCAGGTCAACGCCAAACGTGTTCGCCGCGTAATGGGCAAGTACGATCTCGGACCCATCGTTTGGCGTGCGTTCATACGGACCACCGATTCGAAACACCAGCTACCGATCTATCCGAATCTGATCAAGAATCGGAAGGTTCGTGCACTCAACGAAGTGTGGGTCGCCGACATCACTTACATCCGGATTCGCTCCAGCTTCGTCTATCTGGCGGCGATTCTGGATCTGTATTCTCGCAGGATCGTCGGTTGGGCGATCTCCAAGCGGATCGACAGCGCCCTGTGCGTCGCCGCTCTTCGCATGGCTCTCGACTCTCGGCGGCCTGGTCCCGACTGCATTCACCACTCAGACCGCGGCAGCCAGTACGCTTCGGCCGACTATGTCGACCTACTCGGTGAACACGGGGTCCAGATCAGCATGTCTGCCAAGGGCAATCCCTACGACAATGCATTCATCGAGTCGTTCTACAAGACTCTCAAATACGAGGAGGTTCACTTATGGAACTATGAAACCTACGACGACGTGATCGAAAGGCTTCCCTTCTTCATCGAGGAAGTCTATAACTTCAAGCGCCTTCACTCCTCTATCGGCTACGTTCCGCCGAATGAGTTTGAAGACGCTCTTGTGAACATGAAACCTGCTGATCGGCCTGTACTAATCCTAGGGAAATAACTCTCCAGTTCACGGGGCGCACTCCATTTTGCCCCGCTACGGTGTCGATCTTGTCCTGGACCTCAACCGCAGTCGCCGCAAGTGAGGCTGCGGCATCGGCGCGTGCATGTGCCAGGACAATGCTGCGATCGGCGTAGTCGCGCCGGCGCTGAAAGACGGCCACCGCTGCGTCGGCGCTGCCCGGGTAGACGTTCCGAATATCGGCCTCGGTGACGGTGTCCGCGGCTTGCAACACGTCGCGCCAGCTCTCACTGAGCGATGTGCCGTCACGCAGTTCTGTCAGTGCAGTCACGAGCCTCCCGGCCGGGCCGGTGAAATCGGAATGCCAGTCGCGCGTGGTGTTGAGCAGGTCGGTGGGCACGGCAACGAGATCGGCGATGGGGTCTGTAATTGCGCCGATCTGTCCCAGAGCGGATTCTTTCAGATGCTCGAACTGCCCGGTGAGTTGGTCGATATGGGCCGTCATGCGTGTGAGGGCCGTAAGCTGATTAGTAATCTGTGTGCCTTGGTTGACGATCATCACCAGGTAGGCGGCCACGCCGCCATCTTGGGCGATGACAGTCTCGAAACCCGCGCTCCCGATCAAGGCAACGATTGCAAAGAGGACAATGAGTGTTTTCTTCATTGGGGATGCTCCTTGATGAATGTGGCGGTCGTTAGTTCCCGCCCAGGCCGTCAGGGATCTGAAAGCCGCCGTACATGGATTGGATTCTCTGGTCGGCCGCCGCGGCTATGGTTGCCTGTTCCTCGGCCCACTGCGCTTCAAGAGCGGCGCGATCCGCCAGCCGCCGCGCATCGGCCGCCCGCCGCGCTACTTCTGCGTTGTAGGCATCCGCCGCTTGAGCGGCTGCCTCGTGAGAGCGAAGGTTAGAAAGCGCGACGAGTAAGCGCGCCCGAGTGAGCGCGGCAGCCACCTGAGTTTGTGCAAGAGCCGTGCTGGTGACGCTGTTCTGCGCTTCAAGATCCGCAACAGCGGCCTGGGCCGCGTCCAAAGCATCCGTAAGTGCGGTCGAGGCATCGGCCCGCGCATGTGCTAGGACGACGCTGCGATCGGCGTAGTCGCGCCGGCGCTGAAAGACGGCCACCGCTGCGTCGGCGCTGCCCGGGTAGACGTTCCGAATATCGGCCTCGGTGACGGTATCCGCGGCTCGCAACACGTCGCGCCAGTCGGGAAGCGGCGCGGGGGTATTGAGCAGATCGGTGGGCACGGCGAGTAACTGTTGGTAGGAATCCCTGAACGCGCCGATCATGTTGAGGGTGTCACAGACAACGGCGGCCTCGTTTATAGGGGTTGCTTCGGCGCCGGTTGCCATGCCCTGCGCTGAACAGTCGAGGCGGGTGAATTGAGTGAGCTGTGCCGTGTATTGAGTGACCCGATTGAGGATCTCCTGAAGCTGAGTGCCGATCTGGGTGGCTTGCAGATCCAGGTCGAACTGCGCGCTCGCGCGCGGTGGCATTGCACAGGACCACAGTGAGGGTGAGAGAGAAGGCGATCGTGTGTTTCATCGTCATTGAATTCCTCCTGTCGGTTGGGGCTGCTGCGGTACGAGGACATCGCCGGTGAACCAGATTCGCAAGCGGTGGCCGGCGTGAATCGTGATGGTGGGCAGGCGATTGAGGAAGCGGTCGAGAATCCGCACAGCAGTTTCCCCAAGCCCTTGACTGGCCCCGGCCTGGAAGCCCTGTTGGCCTCCGGCATAGGGGTTTGAGCCGATCGCGGTGAGCCCGGAAAGGATGCCGACGGCGCCGGCCGCCGCAAACATCGAGAAGTAATGCCTGTTGACTGCGTCCTTGAGCGCGCTTTCCCCAATCTGGTTGAGGCCATTGAATTGGAGTGAGACGGTGCGGCCGTCGGGCCAGATGAGGCGGTGAAAGGCAACGGCGAGGCGCTCCTGATCGGCCCCGGAAACGGCCTCGACGCTGCCGACAACCCGCGCGCCACGTGGGATCAAGACCCGTTGACGGTCCGCGGAATAGAAAGGGACCGATACGTTGGCGAGGACCGGACCGGGAAAGTCGCCGCTGAGCTGTGTGACAAGGACGGCCTCCAGGAACGATCCTTCATAAATACGGTCCCAACCGGCCGGATCGGAAGGCAGCCCGGCGACGGGAGTTTCGGTTTCAGGCTGCACGAGGGCAAGGGCAGGGGCCACACCGGCAAGGGCCGGGCCGCCCGCCGCCAGCGCGGGCTGCCCGGTAGCGGCCCGTTCCCGATCGTTGAGTTCGGTGAGCAATTCGAGAAAGTCTCCGGCCGTCGAGACGGCGTTTTCGGCGGTGACAACGGGAAGGGCGGCCTGGGGAGTGCCCTGGGCGGCCTGTGCCAGCCCGGAAAGTGCGTCCGGCACTTGCGCCCCCGCCGCTGCGGTAGCGTCCGCCCCCGTTTCGGAGTTCCGGTAGGACAGCACAAGCGGCCCGGTGCGCAGGGAGCGACGACGGCGCTCCATTTCCTCGAGCCGCAGTGTTTCCAGCAACACCGCCTCGGCCTCGGTGCGCGGGGCCTGGCCCCCGAAGGGGACAGGCTGATCGTCGGGAAGCAAGCCCGCTTCGGGGTCTTGACCCTGGAGCGGCACGATGCCGGCGCTCAATAGGGCTGCATTCGATTCCTGTTCGCCCTGTAGCTGAGCTAACTGGCGCTCGGCCGCATCGGCCTGTAGCCGGAGCTGGGCGGCTTGCCGGCGCGCCTCGGCCTCGATCGCGGCCTGGGCCCTCTGTTGAAGGCCGAGGTCCGCGGCCTCGGGAACCTCGATCTCAGCATCCTGCGCACCGCCGCCGGTGAAAGTGTAGGTGAGTAGCATGGCGGCCAGGAGCAAGGACGTGGCCGCGATCCCGATTTTGGTAACGAGGCCGCCCGGCATCACACCGCCAGGCGGAAGGGGAATCTTTTTCCATACACTCATGCTTAACGCTCCGGTTCATAGCGCCAGGTGGCGCGCCGCTCTCCAATTTGCAGCCAGCCTGAATTGAGGCGCCGCCGCACAATGAACAGGCCGTCTTCGGTGAGGTCATAGGCGACCAGCGACGGGTCACCGTCCACGGCTTCATACAGGGCCGGTGATTCCTGGGCGTGTGAGCGGAGATAGGTGAACTGCCCGTCGTGCCACATCGCTTCGACATTGAAGGGAGGCTCCTGTGCACGATCCGACAGGGTGTAAACAAAATGAAGCCGCGTGGGATAATCCGCCCGAAACTCCTCCACTGCCGCTTTGGCCGCGGCGCGGGCTTGGGCGGTCCGCGTGTCGGCTGCGATCTGGGCCGTGCGCGTCGTCTCCTGGGCTTGTTGGGCGAGTGCCTGATAGGCCGTGATTTCGGAACGGGCAACGAAGGCGGGGGCATGCGGTTCGGCCGCTATGAGTGCGTCGTCCTCGTCGGCCGGCGGCTCGATCCGGACCACCAGGTGCGGCTCCCCGCCCTCAGATGCGAGGAACGAATAGATCTGGCCGGACTCGCAAATCAGGGCGATGTTGGTTTCCACACCCGTTGCAATCGGTTTCAGGAACGCCACATTCGCCGCGCCGGTCAGATGCCAGTATTCGGAATCTCCGACAACGAAATCGAGGATCGTTTCGTTCTCCGGCAGGACGATGACGGTGGTATGGCGCACCTGCGTCTGGATATCGACCAGTTGATCGACACCGGGGACCGCCTCGATGCGCAGCATCGGTCCCTGGGCTCCAGTCGCCGGTAGGGGAGCGATCGCCCATGGCAAGAGGGACGGAACCATAACGCCCGTCCACAAGACCCGCAGGATTCTCTTAAAGTAATGCATTGAATGGTTCTCCTTATCCTCCTGAATATGTGTTCCTTAACTCCCTGCGCCCAATATTTCCAGGGCGCGTTGCAGTCCGTGTTCCTCGATCATTTCTGCGCGCCGTTCCGAATCACGGGGGTTGGACGTATAGAGCCAGTAACTAGCCCGATCGACTTCAAGCCGGAGGATCGCGGCCCCTCCGGCGCGCTTCAAATAGAGTTCCATCTTTGGAACGAGAGATTGGATCGTGTCCATTTCGCTTGGATTGAGCCGGAAGATCTCGCCGACCTTTTCGGGAAGATTCGGGTTCGCCAGGAAAATCTTGGTGGGCATGGATTCGAGCAACCCGGCCGCCTCGGGCGTACTTGTGACGTCGACGGCGCTCTGTGTCGCCATGATGAGGGCGGCGTTTTTCTTCCGCCAGGTCTTGGCGGCCTCGGCGAGATAGGACAGCACGGCCGGGTCCTTCAGATAGCGCCACGCCTCGTCGACCACCATGAGCTTGACGCGGGCAATTTCAGTGGGATCTTCAAGAGCGATCCGCAAGCGTTCGAGCAGGTAGAACATGGCGGCTTCGCAGAGGTCTTCATGTTCGGCCGCCCCGGCCAGGTCGATCACCTGCCAGTCGGCAAATTCCAGGTCGTCGCCATCGGCCGGGTTATCGAAATACCGGGCCCAGGTGCCCGCGCCGTGCCAGCGTCCCATCGCGGCCCACATGCTCTTGGGCAAGGATCGGACCAGCGAGCTGAGGTCGCGGCGGTCCGGAGAAAAGGCATAGAGGTCTTCGATGCGATTGCGGATTTCAGTGGGATCGTCGCCGGAGGTTTCCATCCCGCCAAGCCGAAGCAATCGCGTGACCCATCCGGTCAGGAATTGAAATGTGCGTTCCCCGGGAGGGAGACTGAACGGGCGCAAGCGGAAGGAATCTCCCGATCGGCCGTCGTCGGGCGACAGTTCCAGGTAGCCCCCGCCGAGGAAGCGGGTGAGCGAACGATAGCTGCCGCCCAGGTCGAGGATCAGGACGCGCGGCCGGTACTGCAACGCTTGAACGAGCAGGAAATTCAACGTGAAGCTCTTGCCCGCCCCGGTCGCCCCCAGGATCAGGGTGTGCCCGACATCGCCGGCAAAGAGGTCATAAAAGAAGGGCGTCTGCCAGTGCGTTTCGAGGGTGGTCATCGCTGGCGCGTCCAGATGCGCGCACCGCTCGGTGCCGCGCGGCGGGCCGAACAGGGGCGCGAGCGAGGCGGCGGCCCCGGCAGACACCAGGACCTTGCGGAGTTGCCGGGAGCGGGGCTGGCCGGGCATCCGATTGAACCACTGCGCGAGTTGCCCATAGCCTTCCCGGATCAGTTTGGCGTCATGGGTGGCGAAGATGCGCCGGAGATCGCCGTCCAGGCGCTCGATATCTGAAAGCTCGCCATGCAGCGCAATGGACAGGCTGATGTCGCCATAGGCAATGCCATCGGTTTCCAGCTCGACCAGGGCTTTCGAGAGCCGATCTGACTCCGCGCTGGCCACGCTGTCCTCCATGGCCACGGCGCTGCCTTCGGTTTCCTGAACGTGCGCCATCATCGAGTACCGCTGCGAAAAATAGTGCTTGCGCGCGGAGTTGATCTTCTTGCGGCCCGCCTCGGTCGTGTAGGGCCGCCATTCCAGCGACACCGTCATGCGGGCGTTCAAACGGTACAGGTCGTTGAGCATGTTGGCGCGCGCTGTGCCCGGTGGCGAGAGCAAGGAATAGAGGATGACGGGCTCCCCATCGAGGCGCAGGAAGCGCCGCTCGGCATCCAGCTCAGATACGGCGAGGCTCCAGTTCAATCCGGCCCCGACCGACCCATCCCAGGGTAGCCCGGGCCGGTTGACCAGCTCACTCAAGAAACGGCCCCCGTCCCGGCCGTTCAACAGTTCGATCTCCGTCAGGTCGGAGACGAGCTTCGAACCCGCATCGACAAGCTGCCGGAACCGCGAGGCTGCCGCCTCGATCTCGTCGTAAATGTAGACGGCCTCCTGGGGCGCCCGCTGGCGGGCCAGCCAGGCCCGCGCGGTGTTGAGCCACCACGGCCCTCTGCCATCGGTGGCGGTGGCCTGTTGTAACCCCGGATCGTGACACCAGACCAGATATGCCTGGACGTCCTGCAATCGTTCGGCAAGGAATGCCTTGCGCCGCCGGCGCGCGATTGCCGACACGCTATCGCCGTGATCGGATTCCTCGTCGGGAAGAACAACCGGCCGCCGGAGCAGATAGAAATGGAGCCGGCCGCCGGGCTCGACATTCGACAGCAGACGGGTCCAGCGTTCCAGCACCGCATCGAGCGCCTCGGGGGTTCGGCCATCGAGGGGGCTGGGGGTGATGCGGCCGACGCATAACAACTGACCATCCTGGGTCAGACAGGTCCGGCCGTCTTTGAGATAACCCCACCAGGGCAATTCTTCGGCCAGCGCCCCGGCCGCATCGTATTCCGCACGTTCAGCAACAAGATTCATTCATACCTTCCTTTCAAGATCATGCGCCAGGGCTCGGCAATCCACTTGCCAGGGTCGTAACGCGCCTTGAAACGGGTCGACGCCTTGAGGATCGCGAGCATGTTCGGGTCCTGTTTCCAGGCGAGATAGCCCGCACCCCACAGCGCACCGAAAACGACCAACGCCGTGACGATGGCATTCAAGGCGTTCCACAGGGCGAGCGCGAGCGTGGCGCTCAGAATGAACCACGTGCGCTCGACCCCCATGATGGTGAGCGGGCGGCTCAGACTTGGGTAACACGGCCAGAGCCGCTTTCCTTGCCGCGCCATCAGGGAAACAGCCAGCCCATGAAATTGACCGCGCCCACGGCCATGCCGACGCCGAAGATGATCCCGGCCAGGGCTTTCTTGCTGCCGCCCTCACCGAAGGCGAACATCAGGCCGCCACACACGATGCTAATGAGCGCCAGGCCGCGCGCGATCGGCCCGGTAAATGCGTCCTCGAGGACGGTGATGGCCTCGAGCCAGGGGCTCTGCGCCCAGACCGTGACCGGAGCGCATAGCACAATCGCTACTGCCCATAAGGCACGGTGTTGCCATTTGTTGTTTCGAAACAGAGTCATCATGGACCTCCCTGTTGGTTTGTTAATCGGGATACACACCTTGCATCGCTCCGTTCGAGGGCATGTTGCAGGTCCCGCATCCCCTGAGCCGCGGCGGATGCCGCGCTCGACCAGATCGACCCGTCGCCCCAGATCGGCCAGGCCCAGCGACACGCGCCAGCGCGTAGAAGACGGCAATGCTGGTGACGAGCAACGCGGCTGCATGCAGGGCGAGCTCCCACCCATACGTGCGAAGGATCGTGCCCCACCAGGGCGAGAGAAAGTCGAGCCGAGGCCCGGCTAAAAGAACAGCCGTCCCGGCCCACGCCGCCGTGATGCCGACGCCAAAGAAGATCGGTTTCATAGTTCGATCACTCCCTTGTCCCGCTGTTGCCCCTGGCGGCCCGCACCCCCACCGCGATCGCTCGACCGGGCGAGTTCTGCGGCCTGGGCGATGAGCGACTGCGCTCGCTCGCTCCCGTTGCCGTGCATCTGAAATCCCGTCGCGGCCTTGGCCGCGATGTCAGCGGCGCGGTAGTTGCCGGAGACGACTTCGATGTTGACGTGGCCTTGGGTGAGCCCATCGGGTTCGAGAAATTCCAGCTGCGCGTCGGGATACTGGACCTGGCCGTTCCGGATGGGAAGCTGCAACGCTTCGGCGGCCTCGAATCGGGCGCGGTCGGCGGCCTCCCGGCCGCCCTGTTGTCGCGCGGCCTCCGAGCGGCTATTGATCGCTGCTTTCAGTTCCGCGTCAGTGCGGATGCGCCGCAGCGTTCGGCCGCGCTCTTCAATGCCGGCCTGTTCGGCTCGCGCGGCGCGGTAGATGGCCACATCGTGTCCCATATCGCGCGACTTCGATCCTGCACCATCCCAGGCCCGCTGTTGCGGGTCCATTTCCCAGGAGAGGCCCTGCGTCCGTGCTTCGCGGGCTCCGGCGGTGGTGGGGGACAGGACGCGGTATTTCCCGCCTTCCGGTCCCTCCAGAGTGCGTTCGGTGACCCACCCAGAGGCCTTCATCTGATCGAGGGCTTTCCGGGCCGCGTAGGGGTTGCCCCCGAAACGCTCCCGCACAATGTCGGCGACGGCGACAACGCGGTAATGACTGACATCGGCGACGGCGGCATTCTTGCGCTCGGCGATGGTGTGCTTCTCCTGTAGCGGGTCGTAGTGCCGCCGATGCCCGGGGCGCTCCGGGACCCGCTCGGGCCGGCGCCCTCGTCGAGGCTCCGGCCGCCGGTCGAGAGAGGGTGTCTCCCGGATGTCAAAACGAGCCATGCGTTTATGCCTCCGTTTCCACCGCGGCCGTCTCGGCTCTGTCATCCTGCCGAAGCGCCGAGACCCGGGTGTGTGCGATGTCGGCGACCTTCCCCAGCAGCAAGAGGTCGTTGGGGCCGAAGCTGTGTGTCGTCTTCCACTGCTCACCCTCGCGGTAGAGGCGGGAAAAGACGACGTTGTAGCGGGGCGCTCCATCCTCGGCGGTATTCATCCAGATCGTTGCCTTGACGCGGCCAATGCGGATCTCATCGGCCGGTTTCGTGTCAGACATGGGCAAGACTCCTTTCTGTGAGTTCTGTTAACGGCTCAACTCGATCTCGGGCGCTTTGGCAGCAACGGGCGTTGCCGGTTGGGGTTCCCGCGCCGCGGTCGGCGCGTCAATGGACCGCTCCTCCTTCGTCTTCCCGGTTGCAAGCGGCCCATCCTTGGCCTTCTCGATTTCAGCGGCGCGGGCGCGCTCGGGAGCGGCGCAGACATAGTCGGAGATGCGCCCGGCTTCGGCCGCCGCCTTGTAAATCTCCTGCGGGTCGTCCTTCAAGGCTTTGACCCACGAGGCCACATAGGCGGCGCCATGTTGCGGCTCGTAGGCCACACCCAGGCGCTCGGACGACATCATGGCGCTGATTTCCGCCCTGAGTTCTTCCCGCGCATACGCTTGGGATCCGAAGCGGTCCCTGGTGCCTTGTTGAAGACTCTCCCGGTTCATGCGGCTCTTGTGGCCGGTACTGTGGCCGACTTCATGGAGTGCGGTCTGGTAATAGGCTTCGGCGCTCTTGAATTGCGCCCGCTCGGGCAGCACGATGTGATCGCGGGCCATGTTGTAATACGCCCGGTCACCGTTCACCTCCCGGATCGTCACGCCACTGGCCCGGATGACTTTCTCCACGTTCTGCTGCGCTTCCCATTGGGGAATTGCCACTCCTTTCCGCTCGGGGAGCTTGAGGCCCTCGGCTTGCTCGACGTTGAACACCGTGTAGTGCCTCCACGTTCCCCGCCTGGTCTTCTCCGCATCGCGGGCGTCGCGCTTCTCTTCGGTTCCTTCCCCGGGCGTCGTTTCCTGGGTATCGCGTCGCTTGGGCGGTTTGTAAGCGAGGATGCGGGTGCCCTGTTCGCCTTTGCGAACATGGCCGCCCGCTGCTGCGATCTGGCGGTAGGTGCCCCATCGATGGTCGTTGTAGCTCTTGGCTGTGCGCTGCACCATCAGCTCCAACGTATTCCCGCCCTGGTACTGCTTTTCAGTCGAAAAGTTTTCAGGGATCCGGTTTTCGCCGCGCTTCCAGCTCTTTTGCCACGGCGCGGTGCCCGCCTCGATCTGCTGGGTGAGTTTGGCGGCAAAGTCCTGGGTATATTCCTCGGCCGTTTTCCCACCCCGCCGGCCACCGCGTGGCTCCTTATGAGCGGGCTCCGGCTGTTGTGTGCTGGCCGCGCGCAACACGGTCACGGTCGGGGTGGAATCGGTCGCGGGGGCCACGTCAATGGGTGTTCGGCCTTCCCGATCGGCGGTATTGGGATCGGCTCCGGCGTCAAGCAAACGCTGGGCCACGTCCGGGGAGCGATTACGGGCCGCATAGTGCAAAGCCGTGGCCCCGTCTTTGTCTGCCGCGTTGGGATCGGCTCCGGCCTCGAGCAGATAGTGCACCGTTTCGGGCGAATCGGACTGGACGGCCAGGTGCAACGGAGTCAGTCCCTCCCGATCGGCGGTATTGGGATCGGCTCCGGCCTGGAGCAGTTTCCGGACGCCGAGAACCGATTCGTTTTCAGCGGCGCGATGCAAGGGTGTCCGCCCCTCGGGGTCGGCCGGATTGTGGGCATTCTGAATCCGCTCGTACTCTTCCGGGCCTGTTCGCAAGCTGTGGGGAAGATTGTCCATGTTGCGAATTTCGTTGGAGTCGTTGGCTCTCTGCTCTTGCTCGTGTTCCCCTCTGCCGTCGTCCGCCGGAAGGTGTTGAATAGGGACACGGCCCTCCTGATCCCGCGCCTCCAGGTTGGCCCCGGCTTCGAGTAGGCGGTTCACCATGTCTTGCCGCTCGGCGGCATAGGCTAAATGCAGCGGGGTCCGGCCTGTGTTATCCGGAAGGTTTGGATCGGCTCCATGCTTGAGAAGAGTTTTCGCGCCCTCATCCAAACCTTGCCCGGCCGCCTCATGCAAAGGAGTGGAACCGCCTTTGTCGCGAGCGTTGACATCCGCCCCCGCCTCAATCAGGAGATCGGCGCGGCCCGGGGACGGTTGCCCCGCCGCGCGATGCAACGCCGTGGCGTCTGTGTTGTCGCGGGCGTTGACATCCGCCCCGGCGTCGATCAGGGCGCGGTGAACATCCAGGTCGGGATTCCGAATGGCGGCGCGATGCAACGGGGTCTCGCCCCGCCAATTCCGCAGGTTCGGATCGGCCCCCCGATCGATGAGGTCGCGGACCTGATGTTCGGTTTCGGTCGCGGCCGCGCGATGCAATCGAGACGCGCCATTGAGGAGAGAATCAATGAAGTCTTTTCTTAGGCTCATCTAATCAGCCTCCGGCTCGTTCGGATCGGGCGGCCCGAAAAACTCCGCGTCGCTGACCACGTCCTCGGCAGTCGGAAAAAAACCGAACTGGGCGGCCAGCTCGTCGGACGCCTCGAACGCCTCGCCGCTGGCGAAGCATGCGTTGAATTCCTCCCTCGTCGTTGCAACCCGGATAGGTCTCACCCGGGGTTCTCTTCCGCTTTGCATGACTGCCCTCCTCTGTGTTGTCGTGTCATGGATGAAAAACACGGGCCACGGTTTCCCACAGTGCTTCGACCGGAACAAGGACGCGTCCCAGGGCGATACCGAGAAACAACACCCCGAGGACGAGCCACTTTTCGCGCTCGATTCGATCTCGTAAGGGCACCGGGGCGAGGCGCGCGCACTGCAACTCCTGGATGTGTGCGCGGAAATCCTTTTCGACTGCTTGAAACTCCCGCCGCAAGTTGACCTTGAACTGTTCCATGTCCTTGCTTATGGATTGCACCAGGCTCTCCCAGAAGCGAGACTTGATCCGCTTGTATGCGAGCATCGCTTCTCTCATGTTGTTCTCGCCCTGGCTTTCCTCAATCGTGTGGTTGACCCGCTTTTGAACAGCGGCCAGGGCGTGCATCAATTGGTGGAGGGTCGCTTCGATGTTGCGTTCAAATTCCTCAATCTCAGCCGCTGTCTCCATCAGTAGAGCGTCCCGCCTGGCTCCAAATTCCCGTGCAACAAGGACGGGGTTTTCGCCCCCTTCAATCGCGCGCTTTAGCAAGCTGAAAATCTCTTCCTTCCGATCGGATTCCTTCCCCGCCGGCCCTGGGCCTTCCTGCGAAGCGTCGGCCTGTCGAGGGACCGCGTCATCTGCGGGCATGTCACGATCGGATTCCTTCCCCGCCGGCCCTGGGCCTTCCTGCGAAGCGTCGGCCTGTCGAGGGACCGCGTCATCTGCGGGCATGTCACGATCGGATTCCTTCCCCGCCGGCCCTGGGCCTTCCTGTAAAGCGTCGGCCTGTCGAGGGACCGCGTCATCCGTGGGTAGGCCGGGCATAACCTGATCGGTCGCATTGAATACGTCGGCAAGCTCGGCTGACTTGCGTCTCAGATGGGTGTCCCGCTCAGTCATCGCATTCAACCTTGATCGCAGGCCGATTCCTCACCCTCCAAACGGTCGTCACATCCGCGACGGCCGGAAACAGGACGAAGCAGCGCCCATCGCTGTCTTTATCGGTCAGTGTCAGGCCCCCGCTCCCGCGGTTGAGCCGGTCCAGGGCGTCTTCCTGGCGGCGATCTGTTCGGCAACCTCCGCGCTCTTGGTCACTTGCCACCGAAATTGCTGTTCGGTCCAGGCAATACCGATCCATGCAGCGGCTCCGATCCCGGCGAATATGAAAGCGCCGGAGAGAAGGGCCCGGCCCCACACCCCAACGATGCCTTGCGCCCGGGTAATGCCCTCTCGGACTCTCTCCGCGCGTGATTCGCGAATCTCGTTTCCCAGGGAGTTGAATTTGCCTGTGATCGCCTTCAAGCCGGTTTCCAGTTCCTTGTCCATGAATTTCAGCTCGGCGCTCACCGCGCCGCGATACTGTGAAAGCTGTTGGTGAACCTCCTCGGCGATCAGCCCTCGGAGTTCAGCGCGCAGTTGCTCGTCGTCCATCACCGTTCGATCTCCCGGGCCGGTATCTCCCGCTCCATCCGTTTCCGCGCTTTCGGCCGCGGCCCGAGACGCTCTCGAATCCATTGCACGCCGGCCTTCAGGCCCGCCGCCGGCCGCGTTCGAATCCTCTCCCACGCAACGCGCCGCCGCGCTGCACTGATTTCTGAGTCCAACGCCCGTATCTGCTGCTCCAGATCCCGGACCTCCGCTTCCGCGCACTCGACCTGGCTCCTGTGTTCGGCCAGTTCCGCTCGATCCGCGCGGTTGCTCCGCTCGATTGCCGCGGCCATCTCGACGACACGCGAATGGCCGCCGCGCGCGGCCCGGTATCGCTCCGGGCCCAGGTGGATGCCAGGGATGCGGTCGAGCTCCGCCGCCCGATCCAGTTCCCCGCGCTCGAGGGCCTCGGCGTGCTGCGCCGCCAGGGTGCGGTGGTCGATCCGCTCGGCCCGGCCCGCCTCCTCCAGCGCCCGGTTGGCCGCCCGCGCCCAGCTTCTCCGGGTGTTCTCGAGCCACTCCTTGCCCTTGATCGAGCGGGTTTTCCGTGCCCCGCCCTTCTCCGGCGCCTTCCGGTTGTAACGTTTGAACCATCGCGCGTCGTTGCGGTCATGACCATCGAGGGCGCGTTCGGAAATCATCAGGTGGACGTGGGGATTCTCCCCGCCGCCCCGGCGGAGGGCCATCGTATAGGGCAACCGTTCCCCTCCGGTGAGTGCGGCGGCGAAGCTTCTGGCGAGGGTCCGCTGCTGGGCCGCGTTCAGTTCCTTCGGCAGCGCGCACTCCACTGCGACAAACAACCGCCCGTTGACCCGTTCGTGTGCGTCCGCGGCGGCCCAATAGTGCCGGGGATCGTCTGCGGCCCACTGCGGCATGTTCCCGCTCTCGCTGTGAGCGAGCTCATTGCGGTCTGTTTCACACTTCCCTTCCCGTGCGATGTAGTGGGCCCGGGCGCGCGCCGATTGCCCGCCGTCACGGCTGCCGGTCTTCACATTCAAGTGATAGATAGCCATCGGGTTCCCTCTGCCCGGCCGGGTTCCTCATCGGCCATCAGCGTTCGATCTCCGTGTCCGGTATCTCTCGCCGAAGCAATGCGACCGCGCCCTCGACCGTTTGCTGCACTGCGCGTGCTCTCTTCGATGCGCTCACCGGAAACCGTCTTCGCGTCGTCTTCCCCGCGCTGCCAAAAGAACTTCTCCGCCATCACGCGCCTCCATTCCGGTGCGTGCAGCTCACTCCACGCCGCGGTGATCTCTTCCACGGCGCCCCCGTCCTCGACCATCCGGCCGGTCCGCTCTCGGGTTCCCGCGTCAGCTCGAGCTCGAGCCCACGGTTCAACGCTCCGAGAAATTGAGTCTCCGTCCGGGCCGGGACGCACTTCACCCGTTGTCTTCCTCTTTCTGGATCAGAGTTTTCGCCTCTTCGGGGGGTTAGGGCCCACATGGGGTGACGGAAAATCGCGGCGTGTACGGCCGCAGATGATGCAAGCGGGTTCAAATTCGGGGTGGACGGCATATCGGGCCTCCCCGGAGCCGCTTCCCGGTCCATTTTCGGAGGGGGAAGGCTCCGTTGGGTCGATACTGTCCGAATCGGAGGGGGCGGGGGAAGTATGATCCGTCACGCGCCGGAGGCGGCGGCGGGCGCGGTAGACCCGGTTGTGGTCACGGTGATCGTCCCGTCCCTCCGGGCTTCGCTGGTGTTTCCGTCTGGCGGCCCGCTTTTGTAGCGTGCGCGTCCTCTGCCGGCAGCGGTGACTGCAGTATTTGTGGCCCCGGTAACAATGACGGCAGATCCAGAACACCCGGCCACAGTCGATCCCCCGGCAAAACCGTTGGCGCAGTGGCTCTTCATGGGTCCCCATGGCGGCGTTTCCGGCGGGCCGGAACCACCGCGACAGAGCAGGGCAAGCGGGATCTTATCTACAGAGGATGGTCGGTGCGGTTCTTCGGCCCGGTGCAAAAAGCTCGATCGGGGGCTGACGGTCGGGGTTGCCCCATACCGGCCCCGGCCTACCGGATCCGTAGCGCTGATGACGACTCAATCCCGGACTATCGACGCCCAGCGCAATGCCGTAGCGTCGATAGCGCCCTGTCTGTGCATCGGCCCCTTACCCCTGATGGGTGTCTTCACGGAACCATTGGAGCCGTGGTCGGGGCCACGGACAGCTCCATGGGCTGCCCGTCCTGCCCGGTGAACCGGATCCACCCGGTCGCGGTCTGGCCCGGGGAGCCGCTGAAGAGAATGAACTGGGTCGTCCAGCCGTCGGAATCCACAAAATGGGGGAAGAACAGGCCGGCTGTGATGGCCGCCGCGTTTTCATCCACCGGCGTCGTCGTCGTGACCAGAATCTCGTTCCGTTGGTTGATCGCCAGCCGCAGGCCGACGATGGCGATGTCGGGCGCGTTGGAGGTAATCCTGAGAATGCCCGAGAACGGGGTGGTTAACGTGGGGAAGAATTCGTCGATGAATCGAGCCACGTGTCCCGATGCGGGAAGTGTGAGCGACCGGGTGGATCCGGTGGCGGTTCCGTCGAGGTCCGTCAATTCAAGCTGGACCGTCGTGGGCGTATCCGACGTATTGGTCAGGGCGATGCCGCTGCGCACGACCACGCCGGGCGGGTCGGGCGTGCCGCTCGCCTCGACATACACACGGAAGGCGGCGCCGGCGGTGGATGCCGGGACACCGGTTTCCGACACGGTCGTGCCGTCTTTCTGGAACGAGAAGATGCTGACGCCCGCCGGCGCGGTCTGACCGGTATCGGGCACCGCGCGGACCGATCCGGCTTGGAGGGGGCCGGCGGGATTGGAAGTTTGGAGGCGCGTCGCACTGCGTGGGGGGATCGAATAAGTGAATTCCGATCCGCTCCTCTCATCGGCGAGCGTCAGAGTCTTCGGGGCGGCGGCTTCGGTCTCGCTGCCGGAGCCGAGGAACTGAACGCTGCCACTGATAGTGGCGTGGGTGGGGTTGATGAGAATGACCTGGGTCGTCCATCCGCCTCCGGCCGCAAAATGCGGAAAGTAGACCGTGCCGGTGGTGGGGACCGCGATGGGCGCGACGGGAAGCGTCGTCATCAGGAACTCGGAGCGCTCATTGACGAGCCCGCGTAGGGCAATGACGGCGACCGGGAGGTTGGATGAAAAGGTGAATGTGCCCTCGATCGCGCTGCCGCCATTAAAGGGAGCCTCGTCCAGGAATTTTGCGATCTGTTCCCGGGGTCCCAGCGTGAAGGTGCCGTGTCCGGAGTCGATGCCTTCGCTGTTGGTGAAGAAGAACGCGACCGTGGCGGCCGTGTCGTTGGGATTGGCCATGGCGATGCCGGTGCGGACGACCCCGTCGGTCTCGGCAAAGATCCGTCCCTCGAGAACGGGGGTGGAGGCCGGGATGCCGGCTTCAGAGACGAGAATCCCGTTGACCCGGGAACTGAATATGGCCAGTCCGGCGGGCGGGGTCATCCCGGCATCGGTTTCCACCTGTCCATATCCGACACGGAGCTCCGGCGATGCGCCCTGGGAGGTGAGAGAAATTCCGCCCCCGTCGGGGACGGAAAACGGCAGCATGGTGGGTGGGTCGGCCAGTGTCGACCCTTCGCCCGGCTCGGACCAGCTGCCCGTGCCTTCCTCACTGCGCGCCCGCACCTGCACCTGGTAGAGCGTAGCCGTCTCGAGCCCCGTCAGGGTGGCGGTCCGTCCCGTCCCTTCGTGCGGCGCATGGATGAAGACACCGGTCGTCCCTTCCCGGTATTGCACGTCGTAGTCGGTAATGGACGGCCCGGGATTCTCCGGTTTGGTCCATTCCACCGTCAGGTTGGTATCGAGCGCGAGCGTCACACGCGGCGCATCCGGCACCCCCGGACTCTCCCTGCCCGCGTCGGTGACCCGCACGGTGAAAGCTTGCTCCGCGGTCCGGTCCCGCGCGAGAGGGCCGCTGGCCACGCGCACCACGACGATGTATTCGTTGTCCCCGGCCGGACTGGGCGGATCGGTGCTGACCCCGTCGGCGGGCGCCTCGAAGTTCGGCGGCTCCCGGAAGCTGAGCACTCCGGTATGCGCGACGATGGAGAAAAGAGCCCCGTCGGCGCCTCCGGCAATCGCATAGCTCCGGATCGCATCTCCCGGGTCCAAATCGAGGGCCTCGATCCGGACCACCCGCGTCTGATTCTCTTCGACATCAAACGGCCCCGGAGTCGTGATCACCGGATCCGTGTTGGCCGTCGGCTCAGTGCCACCACCACCGCCGCCACCGCCGCCGCCACCGCCGCCACCAGGGGGTTCAGTACCGTCACCGGGGGGTTCAGTGCCGTCACCGGGGGGTTCAGTGCCGCCACCGGGAGGTTCAGTGCCGCCACCGAGGGTGTTTATCACCCGCCAGCCAGTGAACGCCACGGCCATGTTGCCCTCCATGTCCTGGAGCGGGGCGTCCCCGGATACGTAGGCGAGCGTCACGGTCTGGCCCACCGGAACGGCCGCGGCGAGTATCAGCGTCACCGTGGACCCGCTGACGCTGACCTGCTCGACGTCGATGTCGACATGCGCGCTGTTCACCGGCACGTACGTCACGAAGAAGTGTTCTGGGATCGGCGTCGTGGAGCCGTCGAGGAGCGCGTCGTAGGTCAGGACCAGCATGGTACCGCCCACCGTTGCCAGGCTCGGCAGCAGGTCGTCACCGTCGTTGTCCAGGATGGCCACCGTGGCCCCAGCGCGACCATTTCGTTCAAGGAGATAGCCCTCCCCAGTCCCCAGAGTGACCGCGAAGAATTCGGGCTCGGATTCCCGTACTGCATCGTCGAAAATGGGGATGGAAATGGTCGCCTCGGTCACTCCGGGAGCGAAGGTCACGCTTCCCTGCCCGTCGGTATAGTCGTCCGGCGACTTCGCATTCAACTCCGATGTGGACCAGGGAACCGACAGCACAACCTGGGCGGCCCAGGTGAGGGTGACCGGCACCTCGGCCCTGCCGATGTCCTCCCGAACACTGAGATCCCAGATCAACACGGTGGGCGGGTTGGTGTTCACCGCCGCCGAGACGGCCGCCGTCGCCGCGCTGGTGAGGGTCTCGGGGTTGTTGGCGTCGTCGGTGAAGCGCACCGTCACCTTGATCGTCTTGCCCTGGTCCGCCGTCACCAGCATGTAGGTGCTCGCTGGCGCCATGGGGATGTTCGTCTCGGCGCCGCCGTCCAGCCGGATCCACTGGTACGTGTAGCTGACGGTGTTCAGCCCGTCGGCATCCATGATGGCGGTGGTGACCGCCGTCAGCGTCTGTCCGACCTGCGCCGTGCCGGTGATCGTCGGCGCGCCCGTCGCGGGGGTGTTTGTACCGGTGCCCGTGGTGGCGTCGTCGACGTTGGAGGCGGTGCTGGTGCCGATGGTATTGATCGCCGAGACGCGGTAGTGGCGGGTGGTGCTGGCGGCCAGGCCGGTGTGCGCGTAGGTGGTGGCGGGGCCGTTGGTGTTGGCTTCGAGGGTGGTCCAGCTGGAGTTGCCGTCGGGGGAGACCTCGATCTTGTAGCCGGTGATGGGGGAGCCGCCGTCGCTGGCGGGGGCGGTCCAGGAGAGGTTGATCCGGGTGTTTCCGCTGGCTGTTGCCACGAGGCTGGTGGGGGCGCCGGGCACTGTGGTGCCGGTGGTGGCGCCGTCGACGTTGGAGGGGGCGCCGGCGCCGTTGGTGTTGATGGCCGAGACGCGGTAGTGGCGGGTGGTGCCGGCGGCCAGGCCGGTGTGCGCGTAGGTGGTGGCGGGGCCGTTGGTGTTGGCTTCGAGGGTGGTCCAGTTGGTGCCATCGGGGGAGAATTCGATCTTGTAGCCGGTGATGGGGGAGCCGCCGGTATCGGTCGGGGCGGTCCAGGAGATGTTGATCTGGGTGGTCCCGCTGGCTGTTGCCGTGAGGGTGGTAGGGGCGCCCGGCGCGGGGACGTCGACCAGCGGGCCTATGATGTCCATCGACAGCGCGAAGCCGTCCGGGTTATCGACCCAGTTGCTCCCGTCGTGGTAGCGGAGAACGTCGGCGAGGCTCCAGCCTGCCGCCACCACATCCTCGCCATCGACGACGGTGGTATTCAACTTGGGGTAGGCAGGGTCAGCCCCCTGGAACACCAGGGCGTAGGTCGTGCTGGCCTTGAGGACCGTCCCCACGGGGGCTTCCAAGGTCCAACTACGCGAATCGGTGAGCTCCAGGCTGAGCGTGGCGTGGAGCCCGTCCACCAGGTCCGGGTCGCCGTCCCCGTCCGTGGTATAGAGGCCGACGGCGCCCAGCGAGGCATCGGCAGGGTCTTCGGAACCCCTCCAGTGGTAGATATAGCTGATGCCGTAGCCGTCCGGGTTGGGCCCGGTGGTGAAGAGCTGGGCCCTCACGGCCGCCCGCTCGTCGGTGCCTTCAGTTGCCGTGCTCGCTAAAGTCAAGTTGCCGGCCAGGCGGAGGTTTTCGTCGATGACCATGACGTGCCACAACCCGTACACGGGGCGCTCTTCGGTGCTGGCAAATATCACGCCGCCGTTGAGCGGCCCGGCGCCGGGGATGGTCGAACCGGGGCCCCCGACGCTGACGCTGGCCTGGCCCATGGCCCGGGACGCGGTTCCGTTGAACAGCTCCGTGCCGTCGTGGTCGGTGCCGGTCCAGGGGGCGGTGCCCGCGAGCGAGCGGGGCTCGCCGAAACCGTTCATGGGATTGGCCTCGTCGGCCCAGATGCCGTTGTAGAAGTCCTGGTAGTCGTCGGCGACCCGGGCGCCGTTGATCCAGTAGATCGGCACGCCCAGGTCGGTTGACGTCCAGGTGGTGTCGGTATACAGCCGGGCGTCAGCGCCCGCCGTGCTCACCAGCGCCCTTTGCCGCAGACGAACCCCTTCAAACCACCGACCGAGGAGTCCGCCGGATGCCACGAGGGGAAAAACGTCGGCGGCGGCGGTGTCGTGGTAGCGGGGGATCAACGTGCCG
Organism: Terriglobia bacterium; assembly: GCA_965263045.1. Classification (GTDB taxonomy): domain Bacteria; phylum Acidobacteriota; class Terriglobia; order 20CM-2-55-15; family 20CM-2-55-15. The sequence continues at coordinate 2,856 of CBDHGK010000006.1, read as the reverse complement.
GTGGCAGCCGTCGTGCCGCTCGTGACGTGCAGAAGGCGGAAGGAGTCACCGGGGCCGAGGTCGTCGGGGATCAGCGGGTGGTTGGCAAGGACCGTTTCGGGAAGGGGCGTGGTTTGGCTCTCGGCGGTCACGGACCAGGGGCCGGAACCATCGGCGTTGAGGGCACGCACCTCGACGAGGTAATACCCGTTTGCTTCGAGGCCGTTGACGGTGACGGAGGTGCTGGCGCCGGGGTGGCTCACGAGCGTCCATGTGCCGCCGATGGTAGGCTTGTAGCGGAACTCGTAACCGGTAAGGGCGGGCTTGCCGGTGTTGTCGGGAGCGGACCAGGAGATCGTCAGCGAGTCAGTGGTGCGGCGTACCGGCACCACGACCACATCGCTGACGGCGGCCGGGAGGCTGGTATTGACGTAGCCCTTCACGTCCATGATCAGCGCGTCGCGGCCGGAGGGCTGCTTCCTCCACGTCGTGCCGCTCTGTTTCCAGTCGAACACGTTGGCGAGGGTCCACCCCGTCGCCCCGTTCTGGTTGTCCGCTTGCGTGGACCAGATGTGCACCACGGCACTGGGACTGTTGTTCTCCGAGAGCACCACGACGTAGCGCGTAGACGCCGCCAGCGTGATCGTGATGCCTGCCGGCGGTGTGAACACCACCACGCTGCTCAGGGCGAAGCTGCTCGTGGTGCTCAAGGATTGACAGTTCATGGGGTCAGGCACAGCGGCCTCCCCGGTGTTATTGGCCTCGCACAACTGTGCGCTGAACGTGTGGCTTTGGGCGTCGTTCGACAGGAACTCGACTTTCGTCAGCGTGTAGCCAAACGCGTTCGACCCGGTCGTGAACTGCTGCGCGTGGTCGACCGCACCCTGAAAATTGGCTGTTTGTCGCTCGCCGGTCGGTTGGCCGGCGTTGCCGACCAGCGTGACCTCCGACTGCGCCACGGCCTGCTCCGGGGCGACCGTCGCCAGGAGGCCGAGCAGGGCAAGAGCGGCCCAGGCGAGGGCCACACGACGCGGCCGGCGCGTGGCTGGCGGGGACTCGTAACAGGGTCGGTGCGTAAAGTGAGCTGTGGCGCGGGGCGCGGGGCGCCTATCAGCGTACGTTCACCGCGTGCGCCTGATGTCACGCTGTTTCTGGAGTCATCCATCACGTTGTCTCTCCTCTCCTCTCCTCTCGTCCCGGCCTGGACTGGCCGCACGATCCGGGCGCACACCGTGTCGATCGCCGGATCGACGACCGCAGGTGGCGCCTTCACCGCTCAGATCCCGTCCGCTTCTGATGTCAAGAATTTGGTTGCGCTATCCATCACGTTGTCCCTCCCTGTGTCCCCGGCCTGGACCGGCCGCGCGATCCGGGTGCACCCCGTGTCGATCGCCGATCGACGACCGCAGATGGCGCCGTCACCGCTCAGACCGGGTTCCCTTCGGGTAAAAATGCACTTTTAAATTCCCAATGCACTCCAATGACGTATGGCAGGAGAGAACCGAACAGGTAGGCTGAAAATAATTTGAAAAGTTTCGGCTACGCGTTCCCGGAGACTGCGGCCCGCGCCGCGGCGAAGGCGGGCGCGGTTCCCGGCCGCCGCGAGCGGGGGGCCGTCAGGATCGACGCCGCGAAGGCGGTGGGGCGAATGCGGCAGGCCCGCCGGTAGCGAGGCGCTGTCGCCGGATGCGGCTCTGCACCGCCTCCAGGGTGCCGCCCACAATGGCCGCATCGTCCACCGCGTGCGCCAGCCCGAAATCCAGCAGCTTCGGCGGGCCTTCCACGTCTCAATCCCTCACTGTCGGCGCCCATCGCAGTGCCGTAGCGCCCGGCGCGCCGTGTCTGTGCATTGGCCCCTTACCTCTGATGGGTGTCTTCACGGACTCGGTGGAGGCGCCGTCGGCGCCACGGACAACTCCAGGAGCTGTCCGTCCTGCCCCCTGAACCGGATCATCCCGGTCGCGGTCTGGCCCGGGTAGCGGCTGAAGAGAATGAACTGGGTGGCCCAGCTACCGCCGGCCGCAATGTGGGGGAAGAACAGGCCGGATGCAGGGGGGAGCGCGTTTTCATCCACCGGCGGAGTCGTCGTGGTCACAATGTCGCCGCGTTGGTTGAACGCCAGGCGCAGGCCGACAACGGCGATGTTGGGCGCGGTAGAGGTGATCCTGAGAAGGCCCGAGAACGGGTTGGTCAGGGCGGGGAAGAATTCGTCGATGAATCGGGGCACATGGCCCGATGCGGGAAGGGTGAGCGACCGGGTGGGTCCTGTGGCGGTTCCGTCCAGGTCCGTCAATTCGAGCCGAACCGTCGTGGGCGCATTCGACGTATTGGTCACGGCGATGCCGCTGCGCAGCACCGTGCGGGCCTCGCCGGCGGTGCCGTTCGCCTCGACATACACGCGGAAGGCGGCGCCGGCGGTGGATGCGGGGACACCGGCCTCGGACACGGTCATGCCGTCTTTCTGATACGTGAAGATACTGACGCCCGCAGGCGCGGACTGGCCGGTATCGGGCACCGCGCGAACCGATCCGACATCGAGTGGACCGGTGGGATTGGAAGTCCGGAGGCGCGTCGCACTCCTTGGAGGGATCGCATAGGTGAATTCCGATCCGTTCCTCCCATCGGCGAGCGTCAGAGTCTTCGGGGCGGCGGGGGTGGTCTCACTGCCGGAGTCGAAGAACTGGACGTTCCCACGGATGGGGGCGTGGGTGGGGTTGACGAGAATGACCTGGGTGGTCCAGCCGCCCCCGTCCGCAAAATGCGGAAAGTAGACCGTGGCTGTGGTGGGGACCGCGATGGGTGCGACGGGAAGCGTCGTCATCAGGAACTCGGAGCGCTCATTGACGAACCCGCACAGCGCGATGACGGCGACCGGGA
>CBDHGK010000005.1:0-80471 GCA_965263045.1 Terriglobia bacterium | reverse complement strand
ACGCGTGACAGGGCTTTGGATTCTGGATACAAGTTCCGCGGAAATACATGTGCCCGATCCGTTGCTGGACTCTTTCCGCAGTACGCGCATGTCGCCGATGTCTTCAACTCACAACTGCGCCCGTTTTCAGTGGTTCTTTGGCCAGCATGTGCTTGAGGTCGCGCTCGCTTCCTGCTGGACGACAACAATCTGGCCCAACCGGAGTCGACGCCCTGATCGCGGAAACCTGCGAAAACTATTTCAGTGGCCGGACCGCCTCGGTGCGGCCTACATCAGTTCCTCGAAATCATGGTAGCTCAGGGAATAGGCCACATGCCCACGTACGCATTGCAAAGTGATGTCGTTCTGATGATGGTGGTCTTTAAAGCTGATTATTGTCCGTTCCAGGAATTAGAACTATCCATCCTTCAGTCAAGCGAGCCACGGCCCGCGTCGTAATCCATGCCTGCTGTTGGTCACGTTATCACTGCCGGCATGCCGACCTGGGCAATTCCGCGTCAGTCACTGGACTGCGGTCCTGCCACCTTGCCGGACGGCGGGAGTTGCCTTTTCATTTGAACAAACCTGTCCACCTCCGCTCCGGTGCATGCGATGGCGAAATGGTATTCGTCAAGCGTCCGGACCAAGTGATCGCTGTTCGGCAATTGCCGTTAGTTGGCCAAACAATTCTGAGGCTCCCGCTTATGGATCGTGATGATTCTCATATCCCGGAAATCGATACACCTGTATTCCATTTGCGTTGCGAATTCTGTCTCTTGGTCGATCTTTCGCAAACGACTCAGGATTTGAGTGGAGAAGTGGACCCCATTGGTTGGACAGCGCGGCAGCCTAACCATGAACCGCGGAATCCACCTTAACTCGGCTGCCGCGCTGTCCAACCAATGGGGTCCACTTCTCTTCATTAATTCGTGACAACTTGATTCCAACGTTTCCCATCCGCAGCCGTCTCGGGCTCATCGTCCTTAAAGGATATTTTTGCAGCAATCTGGTCGGTGCCCTGGATTGGCAGATTCGCGTTGAGAGCCGGGAGGGTCGGCCCACCCGAAAACGGGGCAGGATTCTCGCAAGATGGAGTCTTGAGCTTTACATGTAAGTATCGTCGACTAACCTGTGTGAATCACACAACTGAAGTTCACGAGCTTGATGAGATTGCGGTTTTCAACACTGCCTCGGCTTGCTTCAGGTTTTCCACGGTGCCGGAAATGTCTAGGTTATCGTCCTTGTCGAAAGCCATCCAGTTGTCCTTCCACCACGCGACAGTCATGTAATTGCCCCGCCTCATCACGCTCGGCCTAACCACTCGCTTCTTATCGGCCGCCAGGACCCGCTCGTGCCAATACTGTTTCATCTCCTCCTGCCGGTCGTTGGGTTGTCCTTCAGCGCAAACTTTGAAGCAAAGTCTTGCCTCCTTCGAGGGACCGCCTTCGATTTGAAGGTAGAATTTTTCATTGTCTGGCAGCCACCACCAGAAGCCGAGAAAACCTCCTGATCGATTCGGGACATGACCCCACCCGTTCCAGCGGCTAGCTGCGGTATTCAATCCGCCTTCAAGGCATCTGTAGAACCCTTCCCAGGCACGCCAGGATTGTCGCGCATCATCTCTTGTCCATTCCGCGTAGCTGTTGGTCTGGACTTCCCATTCTCGCAGGTATTGCCTGAAATCTAGCAGGATCGGGTGCTGGCCTCGGTAGCCGTTGAGCACCCTTAGAAAATCGGTGCGATTGAACACCTTGTATTTCATAATTTTCTCAACACGATGATCGTCCGCAACGGCCTGATTGCCCGTCTTGAGATAGACCGGGTAAATATCTCTCTCTAGGACCGCACGGAACTGCGTGCGACCCTCAATGAGATCGTTGTAGTACCTTGAGAGTTGTTTTCCATGATCCTTCGTGACTGTCTTGTCCTCGATCAACAGCACATGCTTGCGGTTGATCCGTGCGAGAACGTCGATGCTTCGATCCTGCTGATAGATCTCTGTCGCGACATTATCTTCTAGTGCGATGGTGCCTTTCTCGTCCCTCTTGTGATTGAGCAAGGCGCTTACGAACCGGCGCCCGCAGTTGCGCAGTTCTTCCTGCTCCGGTCCTGCATCTTTCCCCCGGCCAGCCCAGTCGATCAACCAGCAGATCATCGCATCCTGCGAGAGTTCTTTGGTGGCATACTTGAATAGATTCGGACTGTCTTTTTTCGATGGTTCCGACATTACCCTCATTCAGTCTCCGCAGCACCGCCGCTAGTCGGGCAGCAACCCGGCAATGGGATTGCTTCACTCAGGTGCGATTATTCTGACAGGAAGACATCTTCGCTAGGTTCCGGCCACACTACCGTCAAGCCATCTCGTTCTGCAGAGCGTTCGTCGTCAGCCTTTCCCTCGTCAGGCCAGCGTAGGCCACGGCTAACAGTCGCGGCGTACCGGCTGGATAGTGACGCCACCGCAAAATTTAGGCTGAGGTCGGTATCTTGAAGCACTTGAAAAAAAGGGAGGGGGATGCCACGCAGTGGTTGTACGCCGAACGGCCCCACCATCGCCGCGAAGCCCGGTTCGAGATCTTGGCTACCAACGCGAATCCGTGTGCTCAAGCCGCGTATGGACGTCTCTGCGGCGCCCAGCATTTGTTCAGCTTCTTCTGGATACCCTAGGCCATCCATAACACCAGCCAAATCAGCGCGGAGGAAGATCTTGGCGAGGGCATGATAATCGCTCTCGGCCAGCTTCTCTTCCTCAGGATCCCAGGCTAGAAGCGTTGGCTCACGATGGTTCTCCTCGGTACCCCAACGCGATGCGACCGCCCAGCGTTTTGCTGGCAGCTTCCTGCGGGGGGAACGCACGAAGACAGCCGTCCTCGCTGCTTGATCAATGGCAGTTTGTAGAATATGGGGCCTGGAATTTGGACCCGACCATGTTTTGACACCCTTGTCGAAGGTACCCTTAGCTTCGACGATCACCAGCCCGGAGTCGTCGAAACCAATCCAGTCAGCCTCAAGGCCTCGGCTTGAAGAAGGATCCTTCTCGATGACGTAGGGCGTTTCTTGGAGTCGGCGCTTCGCCACATCCAGCGGAACGAGGATTCGGACGCCCTCATGTTCGGTCAAATATGCGCGAGCCATATAACGCCCGAGCAAGCTCGAATACGCAATCCGTGCATCCCGCCCAATACCAGGACCATCACCGCTCCATCGTAATTCGGGGCCTGGCGCGAGCATGCTCACGAACAGGTCGGTCCATATCGCTGCCATGTGAGGTGTTGCAGTGATAAAGGTTTCACGGGCCGCGGCATTGCCGATGACGGACAATGTCAGGTCGTGCCGTTCACCGCTTCGGTTAGGAATGGAGGGATCCCCCCGGCGCAGCCAAATCGATCGCTTGGTGCCTGTAGGGCTAATTGCCCTTAGGGCTTTGCTTAACAGAATAGGAGCCTCCTGAGACATCGGCTGGGAAATTGCCCTCGGCGTGTGCCCAAAAGCGCAAGGAACTTCTAAGGATGGTCGGGAAGCGACATTCATACAGCCACATTAAAATCTCCCCATCGGACAGAAGCCGCCCAGTCGAATCAATTTGATCATGTGCTGGAAACCAGTATCGCAAAGTATCTCTGAGTTCGATGTCACGAATAGGCCCCTCGTAGCGTCCGTTATCCGATCAGGATCCGCTTGGTATCGACCACGCCGCAAACTGAAAAGGTCAATCGTCCGACGGGCTCGGACTACCATCAAGCCCGTCCGCGCCTTACCTTATTGGTCGCCTGACTCTCCGAGCCCTTCGGCAATCCACTTTTTCGCATCCTCTCTGGCAGCCACTGCATGCTCATGACTGCCGCTGTACTCCGCAAGGATACCCAGCATCACACGGGTTTGATCCCCGAAGAACTCGGACATTCGATCGCGCTCCAGTTCATAGCGTCGGTCGAATTGACCCGTCCTAACGCCAGCAGCCGTGTCCCCGACGAGGATGGCCACGTCAGGAACAATTTGGTCTTCATCTGCCTTGCCAGCTTCGATGATGAGCGGAACGAGCCATTCCCAGCTGTCCCGCGGTATGGGGTCCGGCGGTTCGTGCAGCGGAGGCGGATAGAGCAGTCGTGTCAGGGGACACTCATGTTCTGGGCCGAGGGATGAAAGAAGCGCGTCAACAGTGACAAATGATGTACGAGTCTCTTCGACTAATGCAATTCGAACCCGGTTTCGTTCCCCCACAGAGACGCTGCCGGTCTCAGTCGACGCCCAGAAGTAAAACAGGTCGGTGGCGAAGCCGAGACTGATAGGCAGCACGATTCGAATCTGATCGATGAGCCAATCCGTCTTCGTATCGCGCCGAAGGCGACGGTTGCATCTCCGCCATACGGCGTGCATCGCAGGGTGATTTATTGATGCATTGGCTTTGAAGCGGTTCAGCGCGTCGGCAATCAGTCCGGTAGCTATCTCGATTAATTGATCATCAGAAAGATGGCGGTCGTAGTGCTCCCAGATGTCAACATACTGGTCCGCCTCTTGGGTAGACGCTACGAGTTTCTTCAGCATTTGTGCGGAGCCGGAACTCTTCCAACTCTCGATGTCCTTGAGGACTTCCTGATCCCGAATCTCTCCGGGAGGGATTCGTCCAGCCAGTATCCGACCTAGGTAGTCAACGGGCCCATCGTTATGAATGCCCTGTGGCAAGGATTGGGCGAATAGAGTTTCACCCGCCAACTGCGGTAGCTCGAGCGCGTCGACAAGCATTTGTACCGTGGGTGGTGTCGTCAATGAGTCACGTAGGATGTCCCAGCGAGCCCTCACTGTCTTTACCGCTGTGCCATCGATGGGGTCGTCCCTAGGGGTCTCGGATCTGGCCGACTCGGCATTGACGACTATAAAGTCGAATGCTTCGGGGGCTCCGTGACGCAACGCGGTGAGGACGATCAGGTCATCGAGTTCTACTTCTCCTCGCAATACTTCCCATGCTCGGTCAACGTTGCGCACAAAATGCTTGAGGTTGCGCGGCGAAGTCAACAGATCGGCTATGGCTTGGGCAACGCTGTTGCCGTCCTTGCGTCGCATGTAGCGGTTAAGAGGGTCGGTGACATTCGAGAGCCCGAGTCGATCTGTTCGCTGTTCCGGAAGAGGATCGATGTAGCCTTCGGTTACTGTTTGCCAATGTGCATAGGCTCGCGCGAGGATGTCTTCTACCCGAGCGGCGGTGATTCGTGGCACCCGTTCGATGTTGTCGCACAACTTACTGTAGTCAAAGCTTGCACGCTCCGGGTCGAACGACAGAATGAAGGACACGCGGTCGACGTCGCGGAGTGCCCACAGGAGGCGTTCCAGATGCCTTGTTTCGAAGGCCTGCCCCGCCCTCTCAGCGTCTTCGATAATAAGGAGGAGTCTGGCATCTATAACCTCCAGCAGTGGTGTCAGGTCGCTGAGTTGCTCTGCCGCGTCTCTCATGCGGCCGATACTGAACAGTTTGGCGATGGTGCCCGTTGGTTCGGCGGACAAGATTTGCTGGTAGGCATCCGGGAGTCTTCTGAGCGCCAGCGTGTCGACAAAGTCGTCTAGAGCGCTGATAGCGCGTTCCAGCGCCACGCGCGGGGCATCCTGGGAGCGGGGCATCGCCCAACAATTGACCTCGGCGATAACCAGCGGTCGGTCTCCTTTACTTCGGAGGAGCGTCTGCCTCAGCATGTTAAGGATGCTCGTCTTCCCACTACCGACAGGGCCGACCAAGGCGATTGCTCTTTCTTCATGGAGCGTGATCCCATCACGAATCCGCTCGACGATTGGTTCATGAGCAAGCAGGTCCGGACCCGTTGTTAGGGGGCCCTCTCGACGAGACCACTCTTGAATTACATGCCACGTAAGCGTAGTGGGGAGATCAGGATCCGCCTCAGGTCGGGCAGGCCGACTCCCCGGTAGTGCTCGAATCCCGACTGCAATGACAGCAACAATCGCGAGGGGAATAAGGACATCAAGCTGCCTCCACGATGGGACGACCGCTGCTTGCAACGGTGGCAGTAGGGTATCGAACACCAGAGCGAACACGAGGCCAAGCACAACCGAGAACCAGAACGGAGGGTAGTGGAGTAGGCCAGGAATCTGTTGCGGACGGAACCGAATCGGCTCAGCAACTAGAAACGCCAAGAAAAGCAGTGTTGCCAAGATGGTGACACACACGAACCAGCCGGAGTACCAGTCCAGGGGGTCGGGCAGGGAGCTCACGTAGTACCAACCAACGGGCAACGAGACTTCGAAAACAATGGCCCCGATGACCGCCATGGCAAGAATTGAGCCCCAGCGCCACAATGAGATCCGAACGCGGTCGCTTATCGCCATTGCAGAATCGATTAACTGAACCGCCCCGGGTTTCCCGGAGACCGTTTTAGTTGACTCCGGCCACGGTGACTGGAGTTGCTTCGTTGCGATAGTACACCTGCTCGAACTCGACTGGAGGAATGTATCCGATCGGTTCGAGAAGGCGGTGCTCGTTGTACCAGGACACCCAGTCGAGTGTCGCGTACTCCACATCGTCAAGACCTCGCCAGGGCCCCTCTCTTCGAATGACTTCGGTCTTGAATAACCCGATTACAGATTCGGCCATGGCATTGTCGTAGGAGTCCCCGATGCTCCCAACCGACGGCTCAATTCCGGCCTCGGCCAATCGTTCCGTATACCGAATCGACAGATATTGGACGCCGCGGTCGCTGTGATGAATCAAACCTTCAGTGTCAGGGCGCGACCAGAGGGCCTGCTCCAGCGCATCCAAGGCAATGTCAGTCTTTAGCGAATGCATCGTTCGCCAACCGACGATCTTTCGGGAGAAGACATCGATGACGAATGCGACGTAAACAAACCCTCGCCATGTTGCAACATACGTGAGATCCGCGATCCACAGCTCATTGGGACGGGTCGCGCTGAAGTCCCGATCCACAAGATCGGCGGGTCTGAGAGCTACTTCATCCGGGATCGTGGTCTTGATCTTCCGGCCCCGAACCACGCCTTCAAGCCCCATTTCCCGCATCAATCGTTCAACGGTACAACGGGAAACGTCTGTGTTCTCGCGATTCAATTGCTTCCAGACCTTCCGGACGCCATAGATCTGACGGCTTTCCCTCCAGACCCGATCGATCTCGACTCGAAGCTTCGCGTCGCGCTTCGCACGCGCGGGCAATCGATCTGGATTCTTTTCCCGTGCCTGGTGCTCGTAGAACGTCGATGGGGCGATCGGCAGCACACTGCAGATCGACTCGACCCCATACCGGCCACGATTCGTCTCGATGAAATCCGCCATCACCGGGGTCGTGTGTGATAGAGCGCTTAGCCGGAACCGTCAAACTCGCCCTTGGGAAACCTGAACCCTTTTCGTCGTCCAGCCACGATCGAAGTAGGCACGTTCATGGCATGTCAGCACTATGATCTGCAACCTCTCGGCCGCGCCATCAAGAATGCGCTGCATCGCTTCAAACCTTTGGTCGTCTGAGAACACCAGCGCATCATCAAGAATGATTGGTGATTTCTTACCGTACTGATACAGCAAGTCTGCAAACGCCAACCTAGCCAACACAGCGAGTTGCTCCCGCGTGCCGATACTGAGGCGCTCGTAGGGTTCGTCCATACCTTCACGGCGCAGATGAGTGATTCGAAGTGTCTGATCGTCCAGCAGGAGCGCAGCATTCGGGAGCAGGCGTTTGAGATAGGGTTGGACGCGATCGCTAACGGGGGCAAGGAACGTCTCGCGTGCGATTTCCTCTTCTTCCAGAAGAGTGTCCAAGAGAAGGGCGAGCGCGTCTGCCTGATGACTCAGCCTCCCCTTCAGGTTTTCGGCACGTACAAGCTCACCCTCTGCTATCTCCATTTCACCGGCCGCGTCGTCCTTCCCAAGTGTGCGAAGTTCTATTGTCAGGCCATCGACTTGACGGCTTTTTTCACGGAGATTCGCCTCGACATTGATACGAGCCGCCTTCGCAGCCTCTAACTCCCGACGAGTTCCGGTAGGATCGCTCTCCGAGAGTGCCTTCTTCAACCCATCGACCGCTTCCTGAGCGGCCTGTTGGGAGTCCGTCGATTTACGGAGCTCTTGCACTAATTGGTCGTCCGTATATTCGGCCACGGCCTTGTCAAGCGCTTGGCGAAGATCATTGGACTGATTCTCCGCAGTCTCTCGTTGAACAGTTATGGCTGCAAGCGAATGCTTCGCCTCTTTCAGCGCCCCCTCCGCATCCTTTAGAGTGTCTGACGCGGAACGTTCAACCACCTCCACTTCGCTGAGTGTACGCCCCAGTTCGTTGGCCCGGTGAGTCGCTTCAACTGACGTCATTCTGCGAATATCTGCCACATTGACGTCTTCCAGGAAGCTATCGACTGCCGCCTGGAGGGTCGCAACATGGTTGCGTAGCTCATCCAGACCTTCAGGCGCATGGGCCTCAGCTATCGTGCCATGTATAGCCGCTTCGTTGAGCCATGTCTCACGGTCGTTGGCGTGTGCGGCTGCGACCTGGACGCTGGCTATGTCATAGCTATCCAGTGCGAGCTGCAGCTTTGATGCTGCGGTAGCCGCCGCATCGCGGCGGATCAACAGGTCTTCACCGCCGGGTATTACCCGGATCGTTCCATATCCGTTGAGATCAATGTCGGTTGGCTCGGTAAGTGTGAGTGCATCCGACTCGATCGCTTTACCCTGAATCGTGGCACTCCTGCCTTCGTCAGGAGTGAGTTCGAGTAGCGTGGCGATAACGTTAAGTCGGACGCGTTCCTCGCGAGCTTCGATCTCAATGCGCCGTAGCTCCTCGAGAGCCGTCGATGTGAAAGCACTCGCTTTAGCTTTCGCCATCAGGGTGGTTGCAACCTCATCGGCGGCTTGCGCTTTCTTAAAGCGTTCCTGCGTTGCGACGAGTTCCTCGCTCTTGCGAATCGAATCCGCCAATCGACGGGCGGCTGCCGTCAATTCTCTTTTGCTATCCAAGGCCACTTTCGCCTCTTGATGTGCGGCGGCTGCTTTGTTGTGAGTCGTCTGGGCGTCGTTGACAGCCTCCTTGGCTTGCAACTCTGCCGCTCTGCGTTCCACTAATGTTAGATCTGCGTGCTCGACTTCCTTGCGGCTCTCCTGTCGCCGCTCCAACCGCGTCTTTGCCAGTTCGTACTCCGATTGGGTGGTCTTGAGTTGCGCTTCGGCTGTTTGCAACTGGCTTTCAAAGCCTTCGATATTGCGGACAGCCTCCTGGGCTGCGGTGAGACGCTTCTCTGCGGTACCGACGGGATCGTCCACCTCGAGTTGGGCGAGGCGTTGGCGCGCCTCCGTTAATGTAGCGACCTTGTCTTCGAAGTTCTTGAGTCTGTCGGCGATTTCATTGCGGTGAGCAAGGGCCTTTGTCGCCCGGTCGATGGCACCCTTGTACTCTCCAGTCGGCTTCCTGGTCTTTGGAGTGAACATCTCGCTCACTCGACTTTCAACACGCTTGATAAGCGTCCGGCCCCGCTCCCCGCCGGTAACGGTTCCAATCTCGGCTTCCAGCGCTCCAGCAAGACTGATATGGGACGTGTCGTTGATTTGTGGTTGTGCAAACGCCAAACCTTGTTCGACCCAGAACAAGGTTTGGAGGCCACGGTGTTCGGGCTTTGCCCCGCCCCTGGGCGGGGGTGTGAATTCCAGCATGTCCCGAAGCTGGTCTTCTGCGGCATCCCCGGTCCAGCGAGTTCCCGTTTCAGCTTCGAGCTCAGCTATCGGCTTTTGGCAAAAGGCTTTCGAAAGACGATAATGGACACCGTCGTGGTCGAACTGGAGAGTAATTTCGGGCCGCACCTTCGAGCTATATGGGAGCATGGCGGCGGCTACGGTCCCGCCGACAGTGTGTTTCTCAAAAAGGACCGTCTGCAGTGCAGCAAGCACGGTCGACTTCCCCTCTTCGTTGTCGCCAACCAGCAGGGTAATCCCATCATCGATGTTGTCGATTAGGATGCGGTCCCTAAAGCATCGAAAGGCCGCGATCTCGATGCTCCGGATCTGCATGCCTCAGTTCCCTGCCTCGACGTGCACAATGTAAAGGAGTCTCAGGGCCGTTCGGGCAACGTCCCTCTCTGGATCGGCTGGATTGTCAGCTTTGGACTTGAGCCGATCAACGGCGGCGCGAACGAAACCACTGCGGTCAATCATATCCAGGTCATCGGGGCTGGGCTCGTCGACAAGTTCATCGAGATCGCGGTGGAGATACCTGAGCCTAGCCTGCCAAGTGTCGAGGCAAATGTCTATCCGTCGGCGACCGGCGAGGTCCACGGTACCTGACACAGTAAGGTGGACAAGCATATCGGTCGGGCGATCCGCAACACTCCCGATGACGCCCTCAATACCCAACGCTGGATCTTCCTCGCCGCTGACCCCGCACTCGACCTTGCAACTACGCCATTGGAAGCGGCCGACGGCAACCTTTTCAACGCCTGGAGTAGCGCCCCTGCCGTCGATCGTGACAACAAGCACATTTCCTGGCTCGTTCCTTGGAAACCGGTCGGGCTCAGGTGTTCCGCTGTACCAGGTTTTGGGAGCGATCTCTACGGTGCCGTGCCAATCGCCAAGTGCGAGGTAGTCGAGAGTAGCCGTCTCAGCGCGGTCGTCGGAAATGAGGTTCTGATCGTCGCCTTCGGGAAGCCGATTGGAGATAGAACCATGAGCTAGCCCGACTCGGATCGAGTCAGGTGGAGTTCCAGCTGTGTCCATCCACTGTGTGACATCATCCGCCTCATGCTTCCGCGTAAGCGGCGCAGGCAGAATAGCGAGCTTTCCGTCAGCGAGCAGAACCGGATCGGGTGCGAGGGCGCAGATAACGTTGTCAGGCCGCCCAATGCGCTCGATCCGCGTCCAGGGACTCTCAGAGATCCCGGGGTCATGATTGCCTGGAAGCAAGACCCACGGGCCAGCGAAGGCCTTCATTGCCTCTAGTGCCCGCCGAACGATCTGTTCCGGCACCGTGACGCTGTCGAATACATCGCCGGCAACAAGGACAGCGTCCACTGCACGCGTAGTTGCCAGCGACGCAATGCGCTTTACTGTTTCGAAGCGCTCTTCACGAAGGAGGGCTGCTGTGTCGCCCCCAATTGATCCAAAGGGCTTACCCAACTGCCAGTCGGCTGTGTGGATAAACGTAATAGGCAACTATTTGCACCTGCGCTTCCTGCTTGGCAGAAGAAGAGTATGGCGTAGTGGTGATCGGCTCATTGAACCTCCCTTAGAAAACTTCATCATCATTGAGCACGCCAAGCGGTTCCCGGACCCACGCGGAGGGCCGGGTTTACCTAATACACGCAATCTGAGTGGACAAACTCATCCAGGAGCAATAGCTCCATGTTTGCCACAGACTCTTCCTGCTCCGCAGTCCTGCCCCCGGTCTGCAGCGGGTCGCCGTGCTATGTCGATACTGTCCAACCGTTCGAGCGGAGCCACTCGGCGAACCGGAGCCCATCGGCTTCTTGCCCGGCGTGTCGCTTTGAGCCACCGACGGGTCGTTCAAATCGAGTTCGATCGTCCGTCCGTCGCTCTTCCAGCGATTGGCTTCTTCTGGTAACCGCATCCTTACCTCCCCTTGATTTGATTCTCCGGCTCTATCAAGCTTCCTTTCCTGTCCCGAACATTCTTCCAGTGCTTTATCAGCGTTCGATATCTCCTTCTTCAGTGTAGCCCTTCAAAGCGTTCCGGACAGAATCCCTTGAAAAACCAAGAGACACCTCTCCGATCGGAACTATTGCCCGCAGAGTCTTCTGCCCGCGCGATCAGGGCGCGAACCGACACCGCGCCGGCCTTGCCGAACCCCAGGCCAGCCAGACTGGTCATGATCTGTCGGGCGCGGCGCTCCCCCACGCCGAACAGTTTCTCGACCGCCAGGCGGTCGACGTGGCTGGCGTCCATGCTGCGGAGAACCCAGATAATCTATGGAAGTCGGTGAAATCATGTGGGTTTGGAAGGTATCGTGCGGGCTCCGATTATACTCCACGTAAGGGAGCGATCCGGCATTATATGATTTTCCGAATAGAGGCGTTCCCGCCCGCATATGAACGATAAAGGAAATTATCATTCATATGATGGGCACTGATTCATCCAAGGACCTGCCGGCTACCCGCGGCTCCGCCACCGCACTGCCGGTGGCGCGGATCGACTCCAGCGCTTCTGGCGCCCGACCCCGTCGCCGAGCGCCGGATCATCGTGTTCTTCACTGCCCATATCCGGAACCCACACACCCGCAACGCCTACGCCCCTCGCCCCCGTCGGCATCAAAGCCACGATCATGCCATCCCCTTCGACGGTGACAAAGAACATGACTGCGGGCAGTTCGATGAAATGATCTCAAGGCCCAGCCGCGTCGGAGTAGTAGCGACTGCTTTTAACCATCGGGCGTTCGCAACTCCGCGCTTCTGAAGACGAAGTGGAAGAACTACTGGCCAGCGACAATCCCGATTGTCGCTGGCCAAACTACCTGCAACGGTCCCCGAGAAGCCACCCGGAATCAAGGATAACTATCTGAAACAGCGGGATCTATTGAGAATCATGTAGCATTCTTACGTGAGGCGTTTTGCCTCTCGAAAACCTTCCTGAAAGACCTGTGCGATTCGATGTTCGAACACCGCCAGAGCTGCTTGGTCGTTGTTGGCAGGACGTATGAGTGGATCTGTTCTACCGGCGTTTCGAACGATTTCCACCTCGGAGTGTCGAATGAGCAGAACGCAGGAACGGAGCACGTTTGAGAGCTTGACAGGTGTGCCCACAGCCACAGATAGGTCGTGTGTCAACGCGCCGAGTGCCTGCTCGTCTTTCCACGACAGCAGGAAGCGTTGTTGACGTGGTGCCTTTATTGGTGCAGCTACCGGCAAGTCTGCAGCAACTGTCCCGTCATTATCCGTCACGGGCAGGGGTTCCTGGGGCCGAACAGCTTGAATCGTCGACCGTGCTGGGCCAGCTGCCGCATGTACCAGGGTTGCCTGGATCGGATTGAAGTCTCTTTCCCCTTCTGGTGCGCGTTTTGCCATGGCTTACTTCCCCGCAGTTAAGTGTTGGCCACCGTCGAGGCTTGATACTCTTCATCTAGTAGTGGCTTCAGTTTTTCAAACTGCGCTTCGAATTCCCGTGCAAGCTCTCGATACTGCTCTGTGACTTTGTGAGTCGGTTCAGTTTGAAATACTGTTTTTCCAATCTTCTGAGCTGTTGGAATAATGGTTGAGCGCCCTATCTCGGTCTCGAATTTGAGACACAACCCGCTTGGTAGTGTAAAAGTCTGCTCGACATACTCGGCAAGCGTTTGGCCGAGTCGAGTGCGTCGATTCACGGTTGTCAGCACTACCCCGAGGACCGTGATATCTGGGTTTCCGTGCTCTCTCACGCTTGCGATGTCCTGCAGCGCGTCGTTCAACCCTTCTATCGCAAACGGGTCTGGAATAGCGGTCAGCAGGAACCACTCTGCCGCAAAGTAGGCTGCTATTGTCGGGGTTGTTGCATTCGGCGCCGTATCCAAAAAGATGTAATCGTATCTGCCTCTCAGGCGTTTGAGAGGCTCGATGAGCACCTGGTGCTTGATGATGAACTTGTTTTTCGATGTAAGCGTATCGTCAATCTGCTCAAGCTTGCGGTTCGCTGGCAGCAGGTGCACACCCTTGGGTAGATCAACTTCCTGGTTGCTTCCGTCCATGATGACGTTTTCTGGAGCCTCGTCTCCGATGAGCACTTCGAAGGAACCGAGATACGCATTGCCTTCGATTCCGAAATGGCGTGTTGCGCCATGGTTCATGTCGAGGTCCCAAATCAGGCTTTGACGGCCAAGCTCGCCGAGCGCCGTTGCGATGTGCACGGTGTTGGTGGTCTTCCCTACTCCCCCCTTTTGATTGCCGACTGCGATGATGTGTGTCTTTCTGTTCGCGATTGTCATAGCATTATCCCCATATCGCCTTGTCGTGAGAATGCTAGGTGGCATTGATGCTCCACAGCTGTAACACCATGTTAATACAAATATTTGGCATTACAAGTCCATTTTCGACGGAGGCAGGATGGCAAGATATAGCATTAATGCTTTAATGCTATAAATGAAAGGGGCCTCGTAGTGGTACTGTCAACTTAAGCAGAATTCGCCCGGTTTGTGGGCGGAATCTGCTGAAGCCGAGACTAGGAATTAATGACTTAGAGGGGTTGTGTTGCAACTTTGGCCGACGGTGCCTGGTAACCTGAAGAGACCATGAAAAAGACAATCCGACCGGCGATCTTCAAGTGGCGACAAACCGAGCCCGAGCTGATTCTTTGCGCTGTGCGCTGGCACCTACGGCACTCACTCTCGTTCCGCGATGTCGAAGAGCTGCTCAACGAGCGCGGCCTGGAAGCGGACCACACGACAATCTGGCGCTGGGTCCAGCGCTACGGTCCGGAACTGGAGGAGCGCTTGCGCCGTCATCTCAAGCCAACCAATAAGTCCTGGCGTGTGGATGAGACCTACGTTCGTGTCAAGGGCCGTTGGTGCTACCTCTACCGCGCCATCGATTCCACCGGAGCCACGATCGATCTGTCGGCCACGCCCAAGGAGTTGGTCGAAATCGAGAAGCAGATTCGGGAGTCAACGGCCAAGCACAACGTGTTTCTGAAGGAACTTGGACTATCCCCATTGCCAGCGCCCAATAAGTAATCGAAGCGATCCCGCCGCCTATGGCTGGTGCCGCATGCATGCGGCGCTGAGGGATCGCGGCTGGATCATGAAGCACATGAAGATCAAACGCCTGATGCACGACCCAGCCATGCATCTCCCGCGCCAGCGCCGCCTTGTCGCCACCAACGACAGCGACCACGACGAATCCCTCTACTAGGGCTTACGATAGCAACGGTGCAAAATCCAACGCTAAGGCCTGCTGGACCTGGAGCGATCAGGCAGTGTCCGACTTGAAGGGTTTGTTGAAGTGATTGGGCTGTGTCCTGATTCTTTGGGGTTTCCGTGAGCCCCAGAGCGGCCGCTCCCTGGACCGTCCAGCTCTTGGGCGGCTCGAACGGGACATCATCGCCGGCAAGGTAGGAACTGTCGTCGTCTGGCGCAACGACCGGATGGGTCGGCGCGCCCACCAGCTACTGGTCTTCTTGAGGACCAGGACGAGCGCAAGATCGACTACATCTCGGTACGAGACGGGCATCTGACGGGCGACAGTGCTTCAGCGAAGATATTCCGCCATATGCTGGTCGGCATGGCCGAGTATGAGAGTAACCAGAGGAACTCCTTCAGATCGTGATGCGACGCTATGAACGGACCAGTACGCTACTGACATCGAATCGGCCGGTCGAAGATTGGGGAAAACTACTCGGCGACAGCGCTGCTGTTACCGCGATGCTGGACCGGCTGCTCCATCACGGCCACATCCTCAAATGCGGCCCTCGGAGTTGGAGGACTAAAACGGGCTTGCCGAGTCCGGTCCAAAAGAGGTAGAACAACACCGTCCCGGGCCATCCCCGTTGGCCGGTTTTGAAGTGACCACTGAGGACTTACACGAACGATCTGCTGGATCAACGTGTGTACCTTGCGGTCGTTGTGAAGGCTGTCGATCCCAGCGGGAGTGTCTCCTCATCGACAGGTCTCAGATAGGTTTCCTTGGAAGGCGGACAATGACTGAAAAGGTCGCTGCGATCCCATGGTCCAAAGAGGCAACGACAAGAACCGACAGTACCTTCCAGCAGATCGCTCCTTACATTGGTCGAATGAAGACTACCATCGCCCAGTACTTGATTGAGCAGTACACAGACCCGGGTGGGATGGTCGTTGATCCGTTTGCGGGATCCGGAGTTGTGCCGTTCGAGGCTGCGATCAGAGGTCGGAGCGTTGCTGCAAGCGATATCAATCCTTATGGTATTACTCTCACTCGGGCGAAGCTCTTTGCGCCTAGATCGGAAGACGCAGCTCTCCGTCGGCTCGGACGGCGCTGGGAAAGTGCGATGGCCCGTCGCAGCCATCAAGATCTTAGGCAAGTGCCTTCTTGGGTGCGGTCGTTCTTTCACTCGGAAACGCTTAGGGATGTGCTCGCTCTCCGTGACGAGTGCGTTCAACAGCGTGACTATTTTCTCATGGCTTGCCTCCTGAGTATTCTGCATCATCAGCGACCAGGCTTCCTTTCTTTTCCAAGCAGCCACCTCGTCCCATACCTTCGGAATAAAAGATTTCCGCGAGAAGAATTTCCGAGCCTATATGAGCGTAGAGACGTCCTTCCGAGAATGGAAGCGAAAGTCCGTCGGCTATACCGAAGACCACGGTTTCCAAATGCTCCTCGGATTCGAGTCCATATGTGCGACGCAACCCAGATCCCGCTGCCACCCGTAGTCAATTCGGTAGTAACCAGTCCGCCATATATGAATGAACTTGACTACGTAAGGGATAACCGCCTCCGGATATGGCTACTACTGCGATCGCTCAGCGGGGCTGCAGACTCTTTGCGCGGTCCCAATGTGGAGCGGTACGCGAACCTCATGACTGCGGTGTGCGTTCGACTGTCCCGCGGCATGCAGATGGGGAGTTCATTCATCTTTGTCGTAGGGGAGGCGACACGCTCAGGAACGCGTACGGATACAGCCGGTATTCTGACTGAGGTCTTTACTTCAACTTCACTTCGGCAATTTAAATTGGTGGAGCGGATCGACGATGTTATCCCAGATATCCGGAGATCCCGGCGAGACCTGCGTGGCACGAAACGGGAAACCGTCTTGGTTTTCAGAAGAGGTTGATCGTGGCTACACGAAATCTACCGAAACCCGAGCTATTTGAAGGCTACACGCTTGAACCCGGCATCAAGCTCGATGGGTTCTTTCGCGGCGGAAAGAACGGGCTCGTGTATAGAGCCACGCAGACCATTGCGGGCCACGGAAGGCCGGTGGCGGTCAAGGTCATACCGCATGCAAACGTCAGAGCCGGTTGGCACGAGGAGATAAGAAAGCCCCACCTGCTCGCGCAATCTATAAAGGTCGTTCGGCCTGAACGAGTCCAGACAATTACACTCCCAGGGGAGACAGCATCTTATGTTTTTATCGTAATGCCATGGATAGAAGGCTACGACCTTAGACAGTACGTCGAGTTGTTCCCTCAGTCGGTCACCAATAGCTTCTGTGTGCGAATAGGAGAAGAGCTATTGTCGCTCCTGTTCGCCCTGGAGGCACGCCATATCAGCCATGGAGACATCCATGACCGGAATATCCTCATAGAAGTTCCCGGCGACGACCGTGTAGAACCTATGGAAGAGTTTTGGCTGACTGACTTTGGCATAGGAAATTCACTAAACTCTCTTACCCCGAAAGATGACTACGTATCAGTCGGCGAAGTGTTGCAATCCCTTACACCAGTTGCGCGCAGGAACACGGCAAGCGGATCTGGGCGTTTCGAATGTGACCAAATGGAGGAATGGCTTATTCCACGCCTGCGAGAAGGAAACCCATCGAATCCACTTTACCGAAACGCTCAAGGCCTCCTGACAGGATTCCGCGAGTGCCTGAGACAACCGCCGACTCGATCCCAGAGATCGGCGAATCTGGACGACCCGTTCGATTACATGAGTTGCGAGCAGATGGGACAGCAACACGTCCTCTTGCAAAGTCTTCTCAAGATGAACTTTCCGAACGCTCCTGACTTTCTTGAGAAAGGCAATACCGTACTCACCGGCCCTCGTGGATGCGGCAAGACTATGTTATTGAGGAGCTTGGCTTCCAAGTCCCGGGTATTGGGTGGAGCGGAAGAAGCGAGCGAATTGAATTTATTCGGAATCTACTATCACTGCACCGACCTCTTTTACGCCTTTCCGTATTCAAGCACGTCCGAAGTCGATCGGCACTTTCTCGAAGGCACACTGCACTACTTCAACCTGTCGTTACTTGCCGAGACGCTAACGAGCATCGACCAGATTGCGATGTCGCAGACAGAAGTTGAACTCAAGAGTCCAGTTGTGCGTAACATCGTGTCGTGGACGGTATCGCGGTTGCCCAACATTCGAAATCGCGAAAAGAATCCTACATCCCTTGCTGACATACGCGCACAAGTAGATTCTGCTCGTCTCACGACCAAACTGGCGATGCAGCGTGGCTCCGTCATGGACGTGCCCGCCTTGGGTTTGGATTTTGTTCCCGAGATGTTAGCAGCATTCACAAATGCTGTGCCGTGGCTAGAAGGACTCTCATCATTCGTATTCCTAGATGATTACTCTACGCCGAGAGTATCCGAGCAACTTCAGGCGAGTTTGAACCGGGCGATATTTCAGCGGTGGGACACCGTGTTCTTTAAGGTTGCCACGGAGCATATTACAAGCCTCCATCCGCATGATTCATCGGGGAAATTGCTCGAACCGGATCGCGAGTATTCGGTGATGGATCTTGGTGCATCCTTCATGACTGCTGAAGCGGACTCCCGCAGACAGTTTATCTCGGACGTCGTAAATACCAGGTTCCACGCAGTCAAGAGGCAATCGCTGCCTTCACTGGAGGTGTTGCTCGGGGACGGTGAACTCGCCTACAATGAAATGGCTCGCCAGCTCCGATCACCCCAGCAGCTAAAATATCGCGGCCTAGACGTCATCGTTGATATGTGCTCGGGGGACATTACGCACACCTTGCGGTTGATCCGCGACATAGTAGCTGGAGTAGGCGGGATCGCTAAGATCGCCGACGCTAAGCCTCGGGATCTTCCTGTTGACGCCTCTATTCAGAACCGCGCGATTATGAAGCTGGGAGCGGACTTTCTTTCGAATATAGAAGCGGCTCCCAGTCATGGCCCTTTGATCCGAAAGATCGCAGACTCCTTCGGCGAAGTGGCGCATTGGGAGCTGATGAATCTAGACTCCCCTAACCAAGGGAGCACCCCACCGAAACAGGCGTTTCGCATCGAATTAAGGGACGCACTTGAATTCGATGACTCGGAAGCAAAGCTAAAGCAGGTTTATGAAGCACTCCTCAGGTACGGAGTGTTCATTCGCGATTCAACAGGACGTAGCTTGAGATCGGCTACGGTAGATAGATTATATTTGCGCAGGCTTCTCATCCCTATTTGTCGACTGACCTTCTCACGTCGCGACAACGTGGGAATGGAGGTAAGAGAGTTCAAACGCCTCTTGTCCGATCCCGAGGGCTTTAAGAACCAAGCCCTGAAGAAACGTCGTGAGAAGAAGAACGCTAACGTGCCGCGCCTAAATTTCCGAGATCAAGAAGAGACGTGACAGCACTATTGTCAGAAGAACCCCACGAAACGACCGATGCCGTACTTTTCGTCGCCGCTGGCTTTGAAGAACGCTCGGTCGCATACCTGAAAGATTGCGCCAATAGGGGCAAACGATATCTCCGAGTCGTAATCGTGGATTACCTGCCGCACGATGGCAATAACAGACTTCAGGAAGCACTGAACTTGGCAACAATCGTCGGATCCGGAGTCTCCGAGGCAAAGTTCGATCGGTTTCATCCATTCGAATCGACTGCGCTCACCGCCGATGCATTGGTAGCATCGTACGGACAGCAGCCCATTGTCCTCGATGTTTCAGGGATGTCGAAATTTCTTGCCCTCGTACTGGTCACAAGGCTCATGAGGGTCCGCAACCCTCCCGTCATCGCATACACAGAACCTAGTGTGTACCATCCGACTAAAGCAGAGTGGCTGGCTGACTCAAACTCTAGGAAAGGGCAGGAGACAGGTCAGGTGTTTCTTACGACGGGACTCTTTGGCATCACGGCAGTGCCCGACTTGACACTGGCCGCCATGGGCGGAGAGCCAGTGATCTTGGTAGCATCTCCAAACTTCGAACCTCGCTTCATTCGCGCGCTGATTAACGAACTTACACCGTCAAAACTAGTCTTGTTGGAAGGTCGTCCTCCAGGTAACGAAAACGGCTGGCGACACCAGGCCGTCCGAGAAATGAACGCGTTCGCTTTCGATACTGCAGACCAAGTAATCACGGTCTCTACCGCTTCGGTCGAGGAGTCGAGGAACGCCCTTGAAGAAGTGTTCAGTAAGTACAAGTACAGCCACAGACTGATTGTCGTGCCTGCCGCATCGAAGCTTAGTGCCGTGGGTTTTGCGGTCGCCATCGCGACCATTGTGGAATGTGAAGTTGTCTATCCAACGCCGGTGGGGTTCCGAGACCCGTACACCTCAGGAACTGGGCCTACGCACTTCGTACGCACTTCGTCACCGTTACGCCGCGACTAATCGAAAGCGGGTTGGGTAGTGCGTATTCCGGACCATCCTGAACACTGATTCCGATCCATCGTGAACACCGATTCCGGGATCGTGAACGCGGATTCCGGGATCCTGAACAGTGATTCCGGTGATCCTGAACACCGATTCCGGCCATCGTGATCACTCGTCGGTAGCGAAGTTTGGAGCTTTTAGGTTCTCATGAAGCACAGGAGGGGCGGTGATCTGGCGGCACGTCATGGCAGCATAGTCCGCATCGCCGTAGCGCACTCCTGATCTTATCGCTCCGACAATCCTATCTGCACCAGAACCCCTACTGCTCGGTGCTGCTAGGAGCCTGTCGGGAATAAGAAGTCTGCAAGCAAGAATCAACAACTTACAGACCAGGGATGGCTCGTAAGTTGTTGATTCTTGCTTCGAGGGAGCCAATTCCCGACAGGCTCCTAGACAATACGAACCGGCAACCGATCTGCCGGCTGCACTTCAACACGGCTCAAAAGCGGCTCGGGCTCTTCGACGCGAACAAGTCGGAGGAGCGTGTGCACGTCGACGACGTGAGGGACATCTTCTCCCACGCCTTGCGCATCCGAGAGACGGCCCCACGGTATCTGGAGAAGGCCGTTAGACCGCCAGCGTGACTGGACGGGTGGCCCGTGGTCGCGCTGCGGAATGAACCAAGCTGCAAGAACGGCAGCCAATTGAGGTTCGAGCGGCGGGCGGCGGCTTCTGATAGCCGCCTGGGCCTCTGCCATAGATACGAGGTAACTCATTCCATATAAATACTTTATAACTTCAGATGTAATCTCTTCCCCTCATCGGATCCCTCGTTAGCAATAAGATGTCCGCGGGCGTTGAAGGCCGTGTGTGGACGGCTTGAGATCGTGGACCGCAGAGACGACCACGCGCTGATCAGCGCTGCGGGGCACCATCGCCACCCCCACCGTTGTCACCGAACGACGATCGACAGAGGCACCATAGAGCCGAACCGCCGCGCAGGACGTTCCTGTACGTCCTCTGGCGTGCGGGCCTGCTCACAGGCCGGCGCTGAGCCGCACGCTACCTTGGACGATGCTGCTACAAATGATGTACGGAGAATGCCTCAGTGGCCATATCTGTCACCGAGCCCGGCTAGGCGGCGCTGCAGCCACTGGTAGCGTTCCACCAGCTTTTTGCATCCGGCTTCGTCGTGGCACCTGAGCTGCTGCTCAACATTCCGCATCACGGCCGGCAGCAGATCGGGCATAGCTTCCCGTAGGTGCTCAACTACAACTGTGCTGGTGACATCAACCACCCGCCGCTCGTCCTCGTCCCTTTGAATGAGGGCCAGGGACGCCTGTGCGAACAGACTGGCCAACGCCGAGTGCCCTGCATCTTGGGTCTCGATCCTCCAGGCGCTGTTTAGCAAGGTCACGAGCTCCGGCCCGACTACTATCCTGGGATACTGCGCGACCGTGCTCTCCAGCAGATGAGCCTCAGCCAGCGGGTGGCCGTAGACCTCGTTCTCCTCTATGGCCACGGCGAGGCCCAACTCTATCCCGCCTCGGATGGGCAGGTTCACTCTCATGGCGTGCAGCCACGTACACGCTGCTGCGGACAGCAGGCGGTACACATCGGCTAGCCGAGAGACTCGCTCGTCGTCGTGGCGTGGCGGCGGAATGGCTACGACGTACGAGTCGGACATACCCCACTGCCTGAAACTCGGCTCCAACAGTGCGATCTCATTACCCTCCAGGCCGCACGTGGCGGCCATCCGAGCAACAGATGCGCCGAAAGCCTCGAACTGCTGCCGGAACAGCCACCGTAAGTCAGCTACCTCACGGGTCACTTCGCTTAAGGCGGAGATCGCCTCGGCGCGTGCGGGGGTTCCGGGTGGGGCGAGGAAACTTGGTAGGTCGCGGAGCTTGTGCGTCTGCCCGAGTATATCGAACAGCCCGATGATGTAAGTGCCAGCTATACTGGGACTCTCTATTTCGGCTTTGGCCACCGAGCACCCGCCGGCACCATGGTTCCCCGACGCGGGAGGTTTCATTCTTCAGTCAAACCGCTCTTCTTGGCGTACACGCGCAACGCCTCGTTAGCTCGCTTCTGCCAGGCGGAGCCCGTCGCGCGATAGGCCTCCACGACGTCGCGGTCGACGCGCAGGCTGACCAGTTCCTTCGTAGGGCTCTTCTGAGGACCGCGCTGACCTCGATACCGGCGAACGGCTTCCGCTGTTTCCTTGGGCAACACGTCCATCAACGGCCGTGCTTGGCGAATCTCTTCTGCGGTCCATTCCGGATTCTCTACGTCAGGGCGACTGGCGTTCTTTCTCATACGCTCGTTCCTCTCTCGTGTTCGCTCGCCGCAAGCTGATCACGCGCACGGCGTCGCCCCGCGCCGTGATCACTGCCGCATGAAGCTGGCCCTCAATGTGGCCCAGCACCCGTAAACGCCGTTCGCCATAATCCTTCCGCGCGTCCTCGACACTAGGGTGTTGACGTAAACGGCCGTCGTTCCGGAACCCAGACCGAATACCCACCCCTCCGTCCTGGCCGGCTGCGCGCTGCCCTCGCTAACGGACGCGAGGGAGAACAGGACCGGGAACAGGATGCGACCCCATCGCGAGCGGCTGGACGGCACGGTGCTCACCTCCCGCCTGACTCGGCGCGGACGAGTTCCGACATCATCGGTTGCCGTCCGGCTCGGCCCGAAGCGGGAAGCAGTGGCGGCCCGCCTCGTGCCGGGAGAACGGCCGCCCGCGGCGGATGCCGATATACTGGAGACTATATCAGAGGGTATCAGGCAGATTGGTGCGATTTTGCACGCTAAGCGGAGCGTTTCTGACGTGTCCAGGGCCGTTGGTGCTACCTCTACCGCGCCATCGATTCCACCGGAGCCACGATCGATTTTGTGCTCTCCGGGTTACGCGATGCCGCTACGGCTAAACGCCTGTTCCGCAAGGCGCTGGCGAACCCGTCGCATCGACAGCCCCGCGTCATCAACACGGACCAGGCGCCCCTTTACGGCTCTGCGATTTCAGGAGTGAAGCAGGAAGGAATCCTGCGCCGCCGTTGCCGCCACCGACCTGTCCAATACTTGAACAACATCCTGGAGCAGGATCATCGGGCGATCAAACGACGCGTGAAGGCGAAGCAGGGCTTTCGTGAATTCCACGCGGCGCGGCGAACGATCCAGGGATATGAGACCATGCACATGATCCGGAAGGGGCAGGCGAGGTGGGTGAGCGGTTCGGATGTTCGGCAACAGATTCAGTTCATCAACAAGCTCTTCGAGGTAGCCGCATGAGACGGAGCCAAGTCAACCCAACCAGTCGCTCTCTTGCTGATTTTTGAAAGTTGCAACACATCCCGACGAAGTACTGGCCATGGGGCCACCGCCCGCCGGGAATCTGGCCGTACCGGTCTTCTCCCACGGATCGCTCGAGGCTGAGCTGTACACGCCGAAGGATCACGATCCCCAGAAACCTCATAGTCGCGATGAGATCTACGTCGTCGTTCGCGGCCACGGCATCTTTTTCGATGGCGCCGACCGCCACCCGGTCGGCCCGGGTTCCTTCCTTTTTGTAGCCGCCGGCCAGTCGCACCGCTTTGAGGAGTTTTCCTCCGACCTTGCAGTCTGGGTGTTCTTCTACGGCCCGGAGGGCGGGGAAGACTCGGAATAGAGAATCAATGGACGACAATCAGGCTCAGAGCCAACCCGCTGCGCTGGAGGCCATTCTCGCCGACACCAAGGCTATGGGGTTTCGCATGGCGTCCGAGCCGCGGGTGGCCTGTAGCTGCTCCGTGCGCTTGTGGCGTCAAAGCCGGGCGGCCGATTCCTCGAACTGGGAACCGGCACGGGCCACGGGACCGCGTGTCTCCTCTCCGGGATGGACGCGGCGTCTCATCTCGATACCGTCGACAGGGCACTGTCAAGTTAACCGGAATTTACTCGTTTTCGACGCGAAATCAATTCTGGCCAGCACGAACATCTCCCGACCGCCCTCGTCAATCGAGCCGCGCAACTGCCGCAGCTTCCGCATATCGGCCACCCGGTCCCAGTGCAGCGTCTCGAACGAGAACCGCCGCACAGCAAGCGCGGACTCGCCGCCCCGCTTGAACTGGATGATGCGCACGGCCGGTTTATCGGCCTTGATCGCCTCCGCCTCTTTGCTCAGGGTCTATTCTTGCGGGGCAGGGAGAGGGACGTTTTCCGCAATGATGGCTCTCGCCTGCGTCGTTAGAAGTTCTTTCTCCTTGGGCGTAAAGCGCCGATCTCCGCTCACCCACTTGCTCACCCGATGGGTTTTGAGTTCGGTGATGAGCATCTTCTCGCCACGCAGTGTGATGGCGATGCCGCCAGCAATCGCAATCGCCTCCTGACACTCTTTGATGGAGATCACCGGCGGGGTACGAAAGCGGTCCCTGAACGCTTCGGCTTCCGCGATGATGGCTCTCGCCTGTGTCGTCAGAAGTTCCTTCTCCTTGTGCGTAAAACGCCGATCTCCGCTGACCCATTGTTTATCTATGACTCTAAGGTCGGTGATGAGCAGCTGCTCCCCACCCAGTGTCACGGTCATGCCCAGAGTTGTCATGTCCCTGCCACGCGCAATCTGAATTGCCCATCGGCAATCACTGATGGATCTCTTCGCCACGCTTGCCTTCCCCCTGTATTTCTTCCTGGCCTCAGCGTCCAGACCGAACTGGCCACCCGCCCCAGTCGCTTAAACCTCGGTTTCCCCCTCAAAAGAGTCTTTTCCGGCTTCAGAATCGTCTTTCAATGGCAGTCACGGCTTCACTGGGTGCGTCGCAGGTCACCCAAACCGCTTAGGCGCTGTCGGTTGCCCTTCGGTGGGAATAATCCCGCCGCAATAGGTACAGGTTTGGGCTCGCTCGATCCGGTCCGTGTAAGCCCACTCAGTCGCGAAGTCGCTTCGTAGAGGACGTCTCAGCACCGGACTGTCGTTCTCGATAACATCCCCGGCTACGCATTCCCGGTGCCGGAGTTCACTCTTGCCTGCTATTGTCCGAACTACCGCACCGTCAAGCTGCATAGCCTCCCATTATCCGTGCCGTATCAGATTACCCCCTCCACAAACTCCTCAGAGGCGGTGACAGGAGAGTTTTCCGCAGGTGTTCCAGCCATCCACAGACCCGCCCAACGCACACCCATCATCTTCGTCAAGTCCGCGTCCGGGGCCTGCTGCAAAGCCGATTCCCGATCCTGTCTTGTCCTGAAAGGGTACAACCCGCGCAACCGGATAGAAACGGAGATCGGCCGTTGGGATACCAATGGAAACGAACGGATTGCGTGCGCCGCTTCCCCGAGCAGGGGAATGTTGATGCCCAATTGAACCTCGGTGACATATACGCCAGAGGCGATGGCGTACCCGAAAACCTGGCCGAAGCCGTGAAGTGGCTCCGCTTCGCTGCCGAACAGGGACACGCCGATGCCCAATTCAGCCTCGTTGTCATACGACACCGTTGATGGTGTACCGGTGGAGCTGAAAAAGCTGCCTCAGATTGTGCTATGCCGGCCGTTCGCGGCGCGGCCCATAGTGAGAGTACCCGCCGAAACGCCCCTCACCGACCGGCGCTGAAAGTTCGATCCGTCGTCTCGGCAGCTCAGGCGTCCAGAAAAAAAGGCGCCGGGGGTGAACCCGCCGCCGGAAGGTGCGGCCGTGTTACGCAGCTGCGTCATCGCCAGCCGCACTGGCCGCCTCGGCTTTGCGTTCTGCAATGAGCGTGTGTGCCTGGTCGGCGAGCTTGGCAACGGAGAACAGGTTGCTGAAACGGAAGCTCTGAGTGGTCTTCCACTGGCCCCCGTCGGGGTAGATCCGCGAAAAGGTGACGTTGTGCCGGGTGATGCCGCCGACCTCGTTTTCCCAAACGGTTGCCTTGACGGTTCCGATCCTGAGTTCCGCTGCGGGTTTTGAGTTGCTAGCCATTGATTGAATCCTCCTGGTTTAAGGGTTTGGAGCGTGTGTCGCTCACCCTCGACAGGCGGCACCGGACTAACTCATCCAGGGGAATCCGTCGCCGGTGCGAGATGGCGGGGAATCACCGGCCAAAGAGCAGGGGCCGTGACAGACGCCCCCGGGGCGAGCTCCGCGGTCTGGCCGCGGCCCCTGCGCCGGTCCCCACCAGAGAAGCCCCTGCTACGGGAAAATGGCGAGACAACATTCGGCGCGGTGGATCGGGGACCAGTCAGTCAGAGCGGACAACAGGAAACCCAGGGGGATCTCACCTGCCGCTTCCCGGCACCACCACTGGAAAAGAGTCTTGGGCAGGTGCCGATGTAACGGCGGATTCTTTGGCTGCTGGGCGGGCCGGAATGAAGCTTCTGGACAACCGGTCATTAGTCCGAATCCAAAATGGGGGATGATGGGGATAGGCTGATTAAGAGAAGGGAAGCGGCAGTCAATCAAGGCTGGAGGATAGTGATTCCGCCCTCCGGTCCTGGAACAAATCCAAGGAGAAGAAATGTCGAATACCGATAAGCAACTCGCCGAACTTGTGGCGGAGGAAAAGAAGCTGCTCGAGCAGCAAAGAAACGAGCGGGATGCGCTCAAGAAAAGAGTCTCTGCCGTCAAGAAAGAGATCCGGGAGGAACAGCGGAAACTGAATGAACGGCGAGCGGCACTTCTAGGTCACTGCATGATGCAGAAATTCAGTTCTGACCCTGAAGCGAAAGAGGCCATCCTGCAAGATCTCAATGGTTTCCTGTCGAAGCCGGAAGACCGGGAACTGTTCGGATTAGTCCCAAGATAAACTTCTGCAAGCTGGCTACACCCCCTCGGCCGACGCATAAGGCAGGCGATCCTGGAATAAGGAAAGACTCCGGAAAAGTTTCAGGATTCTTCTGTACCTATGGCAACGGCGAAGCTTCGGTGTGGCCCCGGATCGGAAAACCGTTTTTCTAGACTGTGGATTCGATGACCGGATCGGGATGGCACAGAGGACGGCAGGGCACTGAATGGCATCGTGTGCCGCTGTAGACCCAGCAAAAGTGGGCGCCCCATCCTTGGGTGTTCCAGGTGGTGAGTAGCGCAGTGTTGTTTCTGATCGATGGCCCGGATTTTGATTGTGTGAGCGTCACGGTTTGGCCCGCCCGTTATTGATGGAAAGCGGCGGCCCAGGCCGCCGCTTTTCGGCGCTTGTTCCTCCTCGTGGGCACCGCTACCCTGCTGAAGTTTGAAGATCCGCGTGTGCGCCTGATCGGCCACTTTCGCCAGGATCAACAGGTCGTTGCGATCGAAGGTCTGTGTCGTCTTCCACTGCTCACCGTCCTTGTAGATGTGGGAGAAGGTGATGGTGTAGCGGATGCGACCTTCGGTGTCGTTGGGCGAGATGGCAGCCTTGAGGGAGCCGATGCGGATTTTAGGGACGGATTTCGAGTTCGCCATAATGTTTTTCTTCCTGAGAGTTATAGGGTCTGGGGCGTTGCCGCTCGCTCAGGATAGGCGGCAACCTCTGAGCCCGGACGCGGAAGGAATGGCGAAGCCGCCACCGGAAACAGAATGGAGGTCCCATCCCCTACAAAAAAGAGTGACGGACGCCCAGGGCAAGGACCGCGGTCCGGCGCGACTGTTTCCGGAGGATCCGGCCGGGGACTGGCCACACAATTGTGCTGCACTGTTCAATTTAGGGCAATAATATACTTGACATACCAGCGGGGGCACGATGTTATAACTCTCATGATGGAGTATCCCAAGACATTAATTGAGGCCGTTCGATACTTCTCCGACTTCGAACGCTGCCGCGAGTTCATGATTGAACTGCGCTGGACCGATGGTGCGGTCACGTGCCCTCGGTGTGGCGGTGATCGCGTCACGTGGCTGGCCAAGGCTCGGGTATGGAAGTGCTACGCGAAGCACAAGCAGCCTACCTTCTCGCTGAAGACAGGCACCATCTTTGAAGATTCCCCGATTGCCCTGGACAAGTGGATCACCGCTGTCTGGCTGGTTGTGAACTGCAAGAACGGGATTTCGTCTTACGAGATGGGTAGGCACCTTGGCGTAACGCAGAAGTCCGCGTGGTTCATGAATCATCGGATCAGGAAGGCCATGCAGGACGGGTCGTTCACGAAGCTTGGCGGCGAAGTCGAAGTGGACGAGACGTTCATCGGCGGCAAGGCCCGGAACATGCACACGTCGAAGCGGGAGCGCCGGATCACCGGCACTGGCGGCAAGGACAAGACAGCCGTACTCGGGATGCTCGAACGTGACGGGAGAGTGCGGACCACCGTGATTGAGGATCGGCGCAAGCGGTCGATCCAACCCCAAATCCGCGAGCACGTCAAAGCGGGGGCCGCGCTCTTTTCCGACGAGCTGCTGTCCTATCACGGGCTGGCTACCGACTTCGCCCATCAGGTCATCAACCATGCGGTCGAGTACGTCAACGGAAACGTACACACGAACGGAATGGAGAACTACTGGTCGCTACTGAAACGCGGCCTCAACGGAACGTACATCTCAGTCGAACCGTTCCACCTTTTCCGCTATCTCGATGAGCAGTCGTTCCGGTTCAACAACCGTGAGGCTGAGGGTGGAGATTTCGAGCGGTTCTCTCTCGCTATGATGCGGGCGGTTGGTCGGCGGTTGACCTATGACGAGCTTGCGGGGAGGTTGCCTAGTCAGGCGTCAGTTAGCTAAGAAGGAGTCCGAGAGGCAGGGTCGCGGGAAACGCCGCATCCCCTGACGATAGCTTTCATTGCAGAGCGGAATCGACTGAACGCTTCGGACCCTTCGACCATTTCCAGTTTCTTACTCCCACCTTTGGAAGCTGGGCGGTTGCCCCCCGCCTTCGCTTTCCTTCTCTGTGGTGGTGCGTCCATCTCTCTCACATTGAGAGTCTACCACTATTGCCAGGAGGATTGCGACAATGCCTAACTCACAATTCGGCGTCCCAGATACCCTCAAAAAATTTCCGCAGGACTCGGTCCGTTCGGTCCGCAATGTCTACGAGTGTCGAGAAAACGGGCTGCGCGGACAACGGTTCTGGACTCCCATTTTGGAAAACTACATCAATGGCGAGTGTGCCATTGATGTCACCCTCGGAGAAGGGCCATTCCTCGGCTCCATCCAACATGACATGGCAAAGTTTCGCGTTCTTTTGTATTGGCCCGACTTCGGCACGTTCAAGAATCTTGTGTCTGAATGTGTGAAGAGCTGGTGGGAACGAGAACCTGAATTCTTGGACCATGGCCCCTGTGAGTTGGATGGTGCGGTGCTTGTCGGTATTCGAGAGTTCGCGGAGAAGCCAGAGCGGGCTTTGAATGCCCTCCCCTGTGCCGCCATGATCCGACGTGAACGGTTGTTCGGCTCGGATCATGGCGATCGCAGCGGGACTGATCTTATCCAGAAACTGCACTCCACGCCCGTCAAATCCCTGGATAAATTTGAAGATTGGGAATTGAATCTTGGATCCGATTGGCGGCGGCTCTCCATTACGCCGAATGAACAACTCGTGGGTGAGGTGATCGAGACAAGATCGAAGGTTGTGGATGATCTCGCCGATGTCGACGCCCCACATTGGATCGGCCTCGCGTCTGATTTCGGCCCTCATGATGAGTTGTTGCGGTTGTCTGTCAAAATGGACCCGTGGTACGTAAGGGTCACTCTCGATGAAGGCTGTAAATTTTGCCTTGAGTGTGTCGATCTGGTTCCATGTCCGGCGACGCTTTAGCCGCATTCCGTCTAGGTATTGCACTTGAGTATGGGAAAAGCCGCGCTCACTGAAGCGGGCATCCAAGGATGGATACTAGGCTAGGCGACCTGGTATGTCAAGTATATTAGTTCCCAATTTAGGAGCGAAGGAATCCGACGCTACTTGCCGAAAGTACTTTCTTATAATTTTCTTGTTTCTTGTTTTTTTTCACAACCCCCGCCTTGCCTAATACATGTCCTAATCTTCTATTTGTTCTTAATACATGTAGGGTGTCCCGTTTATTCAAGAGAATTACGGTGCAAGTGTCCCGTTTATTCAAGAGAAGCCAAGTTTTAAGGTGTCCCGTTTATTCCTGCAAAACGCTAAAACACAAAGGCTTACTGTGGATTCGTATTGCCTCTTAAGCCCACAGAATTCCTCGCAGAGCTTCGATGGCCCACCTACCACGCAAAATCGTTCACGCGGACGGAGGCGTCTAGAGATCAGGGAAAGGGAAGATCGGCCTGCCTATTTCACAAGCTGAAGCCCTGTGGGGGCGATGGATGGCTTGGAGGGCGAGAGAATCAACACGCCCTTCCCGGTCGAGTATTTGAATCCCGGCCATGCCACCTTGATCTTCTTCAACTCACGGAGAACCTTGCGCCGGAAGTTTTGAACAGTAATTTTGTCCGTAGCCTGCGTAGGGTTAGCTCCGAACTGGCGATAAAGCTGGGGCCAGGTTAGGTGGAGGGGGTGGGCCAGCGCGAAGGTCCGGTAGGTGAGCCACATGTAGAGATCCAGGCCGAGCGACGAACGTTTAAGCGCATTGAGAATGTTCATGTCCAGAGGCACCGGGTGGTTGATGATCTCTTCAAAGAACTTCTCGCCGAGTTCGATTTTACTCTCCCACAGCGTCGGTGCGTTGGGGCGCTTGGGGTTCCACCAAAGTTCAGTTCGGTCGGCGATTGGCGAGTTCACTGTGGCCTTTCCGTGTTCGTCCTCGTAGATTAGTGCGATGTGCGAGTTGAACAACCGGTCCATCTGGTTGCGGATCCTCGTTCGAGCACCTGTAGGACCACCGCCGACGGGAGCCATACCCATCTTGCGCATGAACTCCGAAAGCGAGGAGCCTAGGATCAAGACACGGCTTTGGGTCCGTACCGCTTCCGTGCATACCCAGGCCAGTAGCAGGCGGGGAATGTTGCCGAATGGTAGTTTTGTTTCCGGACCAGCCTGTATGTAGAGCCGGTATGGCCCGTTGACCCGTTTGTAGTAAGTCTGGTTGCTCGCGTGAATACGGGGCAAGCTACACAGTGCCAGCAGCCGCGTCATGAAGCCCAGTTCGGCGTCCGCTTCGCTGGCCCCTACAAGCTGATCAACCTGGTCGAAGAGAGTGAAGTGGTGGCGCGCTTGTGGTGTCACCTGAGAGAGTGCAGGTTTTGATTTATCGTTCATGTGCTATCAAGCCTCCATATCCTTATCATGTTTTACCGGCCAGATCGGGGCCGTTAACCAGAGATTCTTTTCCGCGCTGTATCCACGAACCAGTAGAAGGATCGCCCGGACAATCCAGGCTCGCCCCTGCCTCATCGTCCTGGCAGCGTTGTCGGGCATCACCGCACCTCGGCCAGTTTGAGCTGGGGGTCGGCGAACGCCACGGGCCTGTAGTGCCAGCGCCGCTTTGCGGCGTCGTAATCGCCCACGTGGAGGGCTTCTTCGACGTACCGCCTCCCCTCGCGCCGCGTCATGTGAATCACCATGGAGATCCCGTCCACGACGCCCCTACAGGTGACTTCCCAGGGCAAGTCAGTCTCGCCCTGCATGGCGCAAGTCGCGAGGCGCGACAGGGCCGACTCGGCGTTGTTGGCGTGGATCGTGGTCAGGGATCCGCCGTGCCCGGTGTTGAGCGCCTGCAGCAGATCGGCGGCCTCGCCGCCCCGGACTTCGCCCACCACGATGTGATCGGGGCGATGGCGCAAGGCATGGCGCACGAGGTCGCGGATCGTCACCGATTTACTGTCGATCCCCCGCGCCTCGAAGCGGACACAGTTTTTCCGGTCGATGCGGAGTTCCAGGGTGTCCTCGATGGAAACAATGCGGTCGTCGGCGGGGAGCAGCTCGACCAGGGCATTGAGCAGCGTGGTCTTACCCGAGCCGGTCCCGCCTGACACCAGGATATTTCGCCGCCCCAGCAGCGCGGCCTGCGCCTCGTCCAGGACTTCTTGGGGCAGTGAGCCGAAGCGCACAAGATCCTCGGGCGAGTAGCTCCGCTTGCCGAAGCGCCGGATGGTGATGGCGACGTGCGGCGCGGCCGGGGGCACACAGATCGCCACGCGGGAGCCGTCGTCCAGCCGGGCATCGAGAATAGGCGCGGTAGCCGGATCGAGGCCGAGAGGCCGGGCGATCTGAATGGCCGCCCGATCCAGCGCCGCTCGATCGAGGCCGGGGGCAGGATGCTCCCGGATTTTCCCCCGGCTTTCAACCCAGACGTTGCCCGGTCCGTTGATCATGATCTCGCTGACATCCTCATCTTCGAGAACCGATTCCAGCCCCGGCAAAAACGGGCGCAGGTAGTCCATGCCGCGTCCCTCCCTATCTGCCGCGCTCATATCTTCCCCGCCTCGACGGCGCGCCAGTAGGGCTGCGTCTCTGGAAGGTAGTACGGCTTGAGATAGACGCGGACTGCACTTGTGGCGTGGGTGCCGTCATAAGGCAGGCAAATCGCCTGGCAATTGGGAAGCAGGGCAAACTCCCTGGGCTGAAATAAAGCCTCCCATTGTTCCCGAAATGACTTGCTGGTTCCGACCGAGCCCTGGCCGCCCCCGGCCTTGCCGGACAGGAGCGACACTTCGGCTTGCCGCGTCGATTCGGTGACGGTCCAGCTCGGCTTGATCTTGGCAACTTGCCCGCACAGTTTCGAGGCGAGCTCGGCGCTGGCGTCGTCGCTGAGGGAGAGGAAGATTCGGGTGCGGAGCGTCTGAAGCAACGCGCGCCAAGCCTCGGAGGTGCCCAGGACGGATCGGAGCGAGGATATGGACTGGGTGGCGACGATGGGGATGACGCGGCACTGCCGGGTGAGGGCAAACGCCTTCTCGTCTCCCGAGGGGTCGTCCTCGCCGACTGATGCGAAGGACTGGTACTCGTCACAGATAAAAACGGCGGGCCGGAAGTAACGCTTCGTGTCCGCTTTCATCTGTGCCGGCCGCCGGAGCAGGGTCTGGAGCCAGGCGTTTTTGAGGAACACGCCTACGGCGCGGGCCAGGGCCGGATTCGAGCCGGCGGGCATGTTGAGCGCGAGGACTTTTCCGCTCTCGATCAGCTCGTCCAGGGGTGGCAGATGCTTCCAGATTCCGCCTTCTTCTCTCGGCTCCCATTGGGGTCGCTCGGCCGCGTCCTCTACCGGCGGTGCCTGGGGACAGAAAATATCAGCGACGTCCTCCATGTCGAACAGGGACAGGAAACTGGAAATCCCCTCGACACACGAAGTCCGCAGTTTCGGGTCCAGCTTCATCCAGTCGTGGTCGTACCAGGTCTTTACACTTTGCCAGCGCGCGAGCAAACGTTTCGGTTTGGTATGACTCTTGGGCACTGTGATGCGGTATGGGATTCCCTCCGTTTGCACCCATTCTTCCAACGCGGGGGTCTTGATGGCTTTACACTCCCCATCTTCAAGTTCATTCCAGCTTCCAAAGGCGAGCAGCGCGTCCTTGTGTGCCTTCCAATCCTTATCTGAAATCACGATCTCCCCATGCAACTGGACGTAGACAACAACCCCGGCCTCATCGATTTTTTCCTTGAACAGGTCGGGGTTGATCGCGCACTGGTAGACATCCCGGAGGGTCACCCAGCGGCCGGGAAAGATCCGGTACAGCTCGATAATCCACTTCACCAGATTCGTGTAGGCCTGTTGCCAGAACGGATCTTTCCCCTTCCCGAACAACTGATTCAGGAGAGAGGAAACGGTATAGGCCAGGGAGTAGGCATCGAGCCAGTGCGCGGCCAGGGGGTTCCACTGCCATTTCCCGTCCATGCTCAGTTCCATGTAATCGTCTTCCCGGCCGGCCTTTTTCAGAATCTCCCGGATGTCGTAGCCCATGTTTACCAAGCCGATTTGCAAAGCATTGATATATTAGGCAGTTACGATGATTCAAAAGCGCAAGTGGCACTACAAATGCGCACAGAAGCGGGATATGGGGGAGATCAGGCGATGGTTTTGCGGGTCCCTCCGGGCGCGGGGTGGATGTCCAATGCGTCATAGATGGCGCGCTGAGGCGGTTCGGCGCGGGTGGCCTTGCGCACGTGCAGGGTGCGGCCGTCGGCGCAACGGAAGGTGGCGGTGACGCGGTGCTGGCCGCCGAGGATCCGGCGCAGGGTGGACCAACTGGCGTGTTCCCCGCGTGCGGCCAGGCGGCGGCGGATGACCTGGACGAGTTGGTAGGCGATGACGGTGACGAACAGGTGACCCTCGGCGCGAATGGGCTTGCGGTGATAGATGGGGCGCAGACCGAGTTCGGATTTCAATGAGCGGAAGACGGCCTCCAGATCGGTGAGGGTGATGTAGGTGCGCCAGAGCGTTTCCTCGTCCCAATCGGTTTCGCTGCTGCGCAGACAATAGACGCCCGGATGGGTGGCCATCGTGCCCGGGACCGAACGCCGGGTCCAGGTCAGCCCGACCGCGGTATCGCCGGTGTCGTCGGTGGCGACCTGGACGTCGTAGTGTTGGGCGGCGCCGCGGCTCTGTTGCTTCAACCGCCCGATGCGCTGCCAGACCTGGGCGAGGCGTTTCTGAGTGCGCGGCCGGGACAGGCCTTCGGAGAGTTGGTCCAGAGCCTGTTCGAAACGCTTCCCAAAGCGCTCGGTCATGGCCTGTTCCTTCTCGGCCCGTTGCTCGGAATAGCAGTACAAGCGGGCTTCCTGGCCATCCTCGTCCACGGTCTTGTGCAGATGCAGGTCCTCGCCCGAGGCCGTCCGGATCGAGACCGCCGCCTCGGGATCGAACTGCCGGTCGCGTTGGCGGCTCACCACCAGGTAGCGGTATCCGGCCTCGCGCAACCAGGCGACGCGCTCCTGAGTGGCGATGCCCCGATCCATCACCACCAGGGCGTCGCCGGGGGCCTGGAGCGCCTCCAGCATCTGAGGCAGGGTCCGATGCTCGGTCACGTTGCCGGCGAAGACCTGGGAGCGGCGCACGAAGCCGCTGCCATCGAGCACGAGCCCCAGGGTGAGGAGGGGACAATCCCGGCGCTTGTCCTTGGAATGTCCCCGCTGCGCCTGGGGTTGCTCCTCGGCCTGACCCTCGAAGTAACTGTTGGTGAGGTCGTAGAGGGTGACCGTGGGCCGCAGATCGAACAGGCTCATCGCCTGCTCGAACAGGTGGGTTTCAATGGCGTCCCGGTGCGCCATCAGGGCGTCCGAGGCCCGGTACAGTTGCATCGCCCCCATGGTCTCGAAGTCGACCCCCAGCAATTCGCCCAGGCCGCTGCGTTCCCGCAGCCAGCGGTGCGTCGCCCTTTCCGAGGCGGGCGCGGCCAGACGCCCGATAATCGATCCCGCCGCGGCGGCGCGCAGGGGGCCGTTGATGCCCAGACGTTGGAACAGTTCCCGCAGCCCCAACCGGTCCATCGCCCACAGGCCGGCCTGCTCCACGCCCACCGAACGCGGGCGCGTCAGTTCTAGCGAATCCACCTCCACGGTCACGGTCCGCGTCTCGGGGGCGGCGCCGGTGGCGGGGCCGGAGAGATCGGCTTCGCGGGCGATCAACAGGGCCGCGATGCGTTGGGCTTCCTGCTCCAGGGCGGCCGAATCGTCCGGGATGAGGGCGTATTGTCCGGCAAGCAGTTCCTCGATCCGGACGCACAACCGGGGCCAGTCCGCCTGCGGGATGTCGAAGTGCCGTCCCAGGTTGAGCCGGGTGCGCTGGCGGACCTTGGCGCCGATGCGTTCGGAGCGGACGAGGCGGTGGGAGAAGTAGATCTGGCCGTTTTCGGTGCGGCGGGTTTGGGTGCGGCGAACGAACATGGGAACACGATACCGGGGGGCGCAAGCGAATTCAACCCCAACATAACGATTATGGCACTACATTCGTCACCTCAACCAGGAATCAACAACTTACGGGGTTTTCGGCCCAAAATGGCGAAAATCGCACCCGATCAAGCGGCAAATGGGTAAACATGGGGTAGCAGAAATCCCCCTTGACTTCGAGGATCAGGGCGGCGGCCCGCCGCTTCGGATTCCTCGCTTGCCAGCCGAGCAGTTGTCGGGCAAACGGGTGCATGCAAGCCGAGGTCTTCCCGGAGCCGACCGCCCCGAAGATGGCGACTCCGGTAAAGAGTCCGCGTTCCGGGATCACGAGCCAGTCCGGGTTGGGAACCTCCCGCGCCTCGACCGGGTGATGCGTCTCCCCGACGACGATGGCCGGTTTCTCGTCCGTGTCGGCGATCGGCCACGGAGGCAGCTCACCCTTGCCCTGTTTCTTCCGTGGACCGGACTCGAACCAGACCCGCCACACACCCAGAACGAGCGTCCCGCCGATAAAAGTAATGACGCCGGGCATGGCGGCATACCAACCGTGCATCAGCCACAAAAGCATGGGCGCATCGAGGGCCATCAGCGCGACGACAGGATTCTCCGATCCAGAGGGAAACGGGCTCCACACATACCGCTGTTGAGGCGGCCACGGCCAGGACAAATAGAAAAACGTGACTCCATTTCATCGGCCTTTACGTCTCCAGACTTCAAGCCTTCCTGCAAGGATCACTATGACGGGAGCGCCCCCCCCCCTTGGGGAGGGCGGCACCGACACGCGTGATGTGAATCAGCACGGGGGTCCGGTGACGATAAACCCACGAAAAAGGGGGGGTCGCTCCCGTCACTGCACCCCCTCTCCGGAACTGTTCTGGACACCCTGTCTGGAACAGCTCTGGACTCCCCCTCTGGAACTGTTCCGGCCCCCCCGTCTGGAACAGCTCTGGAACAGCGTCCTGAAATGGCTTAACCCCAAGTGAATGCATGGGATATGGGACAACAACTGTGTGAATCAGCACTGTGAATTAACCATGTGAATTAGCCTTGTGAATTAGCGCTGTGAATTAAGACCCCCGAGCCAATACACACGCTGGAGCGGCATCGGGCGTGTGAATCAGGTGCCCGATTTTCAATAAGGGCGCCCCTGGCGCTGCACCCCCTCTGGAACAGCTCTGGCCACCCTGTCTGGAACAGCTCTGGACTCCCCCTCTGGAACTGTTCTGGACCCCCCGTCTGGAACAGCTCTGGAACTGCGTCCTGAAATGGCCTAACCCCAAGTGACTTCGCTGGATATGGGACAACAACCGTGTGAATCAGCACTGTGAATTGACCCTGTGAATTAGCCTTGTGAATTAATGCCCCATTCGCTCGATTCATGGCTGTTGCCGTATATTCCTTGAAAAAATACCCGAGATTCGATGTCATGATGGCGTCTCGTAGATCTGCACACCCTCCGGATAAATACGCCCGGAACGCCATATCTCGAACGTGTCAATCCGGATGTCATGAGGCGCGGGCCGTGCCAGAATATCCCCCAACTCCCGGTAGCGCTGCCCGGCCTTCGTAAAGCCTCCGAAGCGGGCGAGAACCTTGGAATCGAAGGTATCGAGGGCGCTGGAGATTGTGTCCCGTTCCTTCTCGAAGGCCGCCTCCTGGGGGCTCCCGTCCGCGACTCTTTTTTCCTCCAGCGCCCATCCGTCTAATACGGCGCGCGCGCGTTTGTCGGCGTCGGAGTTGACTCCGATTGCAGCCACATGAATCTTGATATTGCGCTCCCGCATACTGGCCCAAAGATGCTCGTGCACCCGGCCCCAATGCTGCATTTCCGTGGAGGTGTCGTTGCCGGGATCGACATAGACAAACGTGCAGGTCGGGCCGCCGGCAACGGGGAGCTTCAGGGGGAAATACCGGGTGACGGCCCCGGCCGCTCCGGTGTAAATCCGCTTCGGCATCTGTTCGGTTGGGATGCCGATGTCTCCGCAGTACCAAACCTTTTCCTCTTCGGTCGGGAGCCATTCCAGCTCTGGGTGCTCGATGACGTAATCGAGCGACAGGAGCCGCCGGAGATAGGCCCCCGGATCGGGGAACCTGCGGTGGCGGATGTTGGGAACGCCCAGCTGCCGGTAGATGCCCTTGTGGGTGATCCGGCAGGCACGGGTCCGGTTCTCGCGGCGAATGACGGGAATGGGTTCTTCCACGGCAAGTTTCAGGTCCAGGAGGCCCTGAACGAAGCGCCGGGCCTGTTCGGGGTGCGCGTTGCAATAGGCCATGTATTGCGCGCGTGTGAACACACCGCTGTGGAGACAGACCAGGGCCACCCACTCGGCGTCTTGCGGGTTCCACCCGAACGGCTCCAGGTTTTTTTCACGTTCTCGCAAATGAGTAATCATGGCGTCTCGGTGATAAGTGTTCTGTCTGTTTCCAGGTATGTGACCTGGATCCCCATCGGGTTAAAGACGACCAGGTCGGCCGGTATGACCGGCATGAAGACAAACTGCATCGTGGCGGTCCATGCCTCCCGAGATACTTCCCGCTCCTGCCGGGTCCGGACGAGGACAAAGTCGGCCACCGCCCCGTGCGGCTCGGTGGGATTGGGCTGAATCCGAAGCACGACATTCTCCACGCGCAGCTCTTCCAGGGTGATCCCGGCGGCCAGCATGGCGATTTCCTCGTTGCTGGCGGTGAAGGCCGCATTGGCCAGATCGGTGGTGAGAAAACGGAGGCTGCGCGGCCAGTATTGCTGCGCCGTCGCCCGGCGGCGACCGAAGTGGTCATGGAGAAAGCGGTTGAGGAAATACTTGGTGGTGGGATCGCGCGGGTCGGCCTGAGCCTCGACCGTCTCATAGGCCAGGGCTTCGGCACGGCCGACTTCATCCACCCGAACAACAATCGGTCGGGGCGGCTCGACCGAAGAGAGCCGAACCACGGCGATGGTGACGCATAGGAGCAACAGGCCGAGGACGATGGAGAACACACGCAGGTGGCGGTTCGAGTGGATCGTCTCGCCCCATATCTCGGCGTACTCTTTGCCGGTGTCGGATTCTTTGTCTTTGGGTTGTGTCATGAGGTTTATACCGCCCCTCCGGTTTTGATTT
Organism: Terriglobia bacterium; assembly: GCA_965263045.1. Classification (GTDB taxonomy): domain Bacteria; phylum Acidobacteriota; class Terriglobia; order 20CM-2-55-15; family 20CM-2-55-15. The sequence continues at coordinate 41,594 of CBDHGK010000005.1, read as the reverse complement.
TAGAAATCCCACTGGCGGCCTGGCCGACGAGGCCCATGATGCCGCCGCCCGCCCCGCCGCCGGAGACTATTTGTGAGGCCAGCGTGCCGATCATGAGCGAGGACAAGAGCCCCGCGGTCACCAGGGGCACGATGCTGAGGAACCATGCCGTGCTGTGCCACCAGAAGCTGTTACCGGGCGGGGGACCATTGATAATGGCCTCGATCCAGCCCATGCTGGCCGCGAGGAACACCCGCATCAGCGCCGCCGCGATCGCGCCATAGAGGGTGTAGGTGAACATGCCCTTGAACCACCCCCAGAACAGGAACGCGAGGGGCTCGACCAGGAGAAAGGGAATGAAGAGCGGCCCGAGGATCAAGAGGACGCCCAGGGCGAGCTGCGCCCATATGACCTGTCCCATTGAAACGGCATAGATCACGATGAGACACAGGACAATTCGCAGGAGAAAAAGCTCGAAGATGATGGTGTGGAGAAAGGCCATGAACAGGTAGGACAGGTTCGTGAGGCCATTGAGGACAATGTCGAGCATCCCGCTTCCAGACCCCAGCTCCATGGACGAGGCGCGGGCAAAGAAGTTCTGGGAGAGCCGTGTAAAGGACACGAGATAATCCTCGCCGGTGTTGGCAATTAACACGCCCTGGAGCCAGTTGCCGCCTTCGGTAATGGCGGCCGTGAACGACAGGGTCGAGCCGGGAAGGGGCGTGTTATAGAAGCTGAGCATCGCCCAGGGGAACCAGAGTGCGATGACGGTTCTGGTGCAGACAGGATTGTCGGAGCGATAAGACCAGGAGTGCGCTAGGGCGATGCGGACTATGCTGCCATGACGTGACGCCAGATCACCGCGGGATTCGACTGCCATGGGATCGGAATTGCGAACTGGCGTTTGTGAATCTTCTGCGCCAGCTCGATGCCGGTAATCACGCGTCGCGCATTGTAGAACGTCTTGAATCCCAACATCGGGCGCAAGCGCCCCTTCACCCGTCGGTGGTCCTGCTCCACAACATTGTTCAGATACTGACAGCAACGGATCGTCACCGGGTTCCGCCCCCGGAAGTTGAACTCACCGTGCATTCCCATGCGCCGCAGGGCGCTATGGCTCGGCTGGTGACCATCCAAGGTGATGCTGTGTGGCTCCCGATGATGCTTCAGTGCCTTGCGAAAGAATGCCTTCGCCGCTGCAATGCCGCGTGTTCGACTCAGATAGAACTCCACGGTGTTGCCTTGTCCATCCACGGCGCGGTACAGATACATCCACTGGCCCCGCACCTTGATAAACGTTTCATCAACCCGCCAACTCCCACCTACCGGTCGCTCGAATCGGCGCCAGCGCTTTTCGCAGGTTTCGGCATAGCGAATGACCCAACGCAAGATCGTGGTGTGCGAAATCGATAAACCCCGCTCAGCTAAAATCGCAACCAGATCCCGGTAACTCAGTTTGAAGCGAAAATACCAGCGAAGGCAGAGGAGAATGATGTCGTCTTCGAACCAACGTCCGGCAAATAGAGGATTCCGTTCAGTTTTCCGATGCGCCATAACCCATTATCGCCAATCCTCTTGCCTGTCTGCACCAGAACCCCAACGGTGCAAGTAGACTTGAACATCCGGCCCAACCGAACGTTTATCAAGTACCTGATCCTCCAGATCCCTGGTTGGCTCTTCCTTGGGATTTTCCTTCTTGTTGTCCGCTCCAGACTTGGCTTGCCGGGATGGGCCCTCGGAGGACTCGTCGGTGCATGGGTGCGGAACGCTTGGTCGGCTCCGAGGGACACGTTGTGAAGCCGCTGCGTCCGGTTGGCTACATCCGCGTGAGGGGAGAGATCTGGCGGGCCGAGACCCGGGGATCGGATCGGCCGATCCCGAAAGCCAGTCGTGTGCGTGTCGTCGGGGCGCGCGGCCTGACGCTGAAGGTCGAACCGAAGTGAGACCCGTTCATTAAGCGGCCGTGCTTGACAGCGGCTGATTCGAACTCCCCCGCCCCACGATTTCTTTGGAGAGTGATTTGAGAAACTACAGAACAGGAGGATCACGATATGTCCAGAGGATCGAAGAGGGAAACTGGGGGCGGGAGCAGTTAACCGGGATTCACTCTTTTTCGACGCGAAATCAATTCTAGCTAGCACCTAAAATCAGCGACTCAGTTGGCATGGTAATTAGTGGGACCTCCAGGAAATCAGTTAATTTGACAGTACCTTGGTTAACGCATATCCCATTGCCTCTGTCCGTTTCCGGCGAAGGTGGTGATGGTTCCCGCAGGATCCACTCGGCGAATAAGGTGGTTCGAAGTATGGGCGATATAGAGGTTGCCCGCCCCGTCCACCGCCACGCCTTTGGGATTGGAGAAACGCGCTAAATTGGAGATTGTTCCAGCGGTGATCGCCATCACTGCCGCTTTCCGGATGCGGGCCCGCCGCCGCTTCGTCCGGAACAAGTCCAGCAGGGCCGTAATCAATACTGTCATTGGAAGTGCTGTTAACGCATCAATCGAAGGGGTACCTAAAACCTATCTTGACAGTTTCCAGTCGGTTGATTCTTCTGAGCCGCCGCGCGAGGGATCCGCAAGGCCGCTCGTCGAATGTACTTCTGTTACCATATCAGGGAGTCGGATCTATAGCGGACCGCTGCCAGTAATATGAGTGAATCATGAAGCCAAAAGACGATTTCAAATTCTTTCGGGGCCTAGGCTATCTTGAAGAAAATGAAGGCCTGTCGAAAACGGAAGAAGAATTGGAGCTTCTTCATAAACGGATGGTAGCCCAATGTCGGGCCCAGATCCGGGTGTCGACAAGGCGTGCCTTGTTCAGCAGTGCGATACTTATCCTCGCGTTCGTCGGTTTCTACCTGATGGATGAGGGCATGCCATTTCGAGAGTGGGCTCCAATAGGCTACCCGCTTTTGGGGTATGTATTCGCCATACCGGCATTGGGATTAGCAATGATCTTTTGGACTCACGTTATATTGGCCCGGTTATTGGTGCTCAATAGGACCGACGATCTATAACGCACGGGCGATAGGGTTACTTCCGGAGTTCCATCCATGCTGTCCTCGGGCAAAAGAATGCGAGGAGATGGAGGTGCTCCCCATTCTTCGGAATGAGTTATTGTCAAAAGTGGTGTTTGACGATTGACTCAAGCGGCGGCCTGATCGACGTTTGTCACCTCGATACCATCGTTGAATTTCACTCCAGTAATCACCTTGGCCAGATCATCGAATCCTCGTAATCGTCGCCAGTTCTTCTGAGCGCACTGTCCCAGTTTGAACATCATGTGCAGCATGCCGTCGCGCGTCAGGCACCCCCTGGATCGCTTGGTCCGGTGGCGGATGGTCGCGAAGGTCGACTCAATGGGATTGGTCGTTCTGAGGCTCTGCCAGTGCTTGGCCGGGAAGTCGTAAAAGGCCAGCAGTTCTTCTCTGTCTTTCTGGAGGCAGAGAGTGGCTTTCGGATATTTCGGTTCATAGGTTTCAATGAACAGGTCGAATGCCTTCTCGGCGTCTGCCTTTGTCTCGGCCTTCCAGATCGCGTGCAAGGCCTGTTTCGCTTTCGCCTGAGCCGACTGGGGTAGGCAGTTCAACACGTTCATGGTCTTGTGCATCCAGCAGCGTTGTTGGCGTGTCCCGGGATAGATTTCCTCCAGTGCGGCCCAGAACCCCATCGCACCGTCACCGATGGCCAACTCCGGGATATTCATCCCACGGGACTTCAGCTTCAACAAGACCTCGCGCCAACTCTGTGTCGATTCCCGGACACCGTCTTCGATCGCCAGAAAACGTTTCTCTCCGCGTTCATTCACGCCGATCACGACCAATGCACACAACTTGGTTTGTTCAGCGCGCAGTCCGCTGTAGATACCGTCGGCCCAGACATAGACCCAACGGTCTGCGTCCAAACGCTGGTCGCATCCGTGGCGGTACTGCTCGGCCCAGACCTGTTTTAAGCGCGATACCGTGCTCGCCGACAGGCCCTGCGCCTGAGGACCGACAAGAACTCTTAGGGCGTCACCCATCTCGCCGCTCGAGACGCCTTTCAAATACAACCGCGCACCGCTGCTTCCAGCGACCTCGTCTTCCGAATGTAGGGTGGTACCAGGGCCGATCGGAACGTCACTGCTTCACCCGTCTTGGCACGGACCTTCGGAATTTGGACCGTTACCGGCCCCAGACCGGTCTGCAGTTCACGTTCAGGCAGATAACCGTTGCGCACCACCCCGGCGTTCCCCGTCTCGGTTCGCCGATCGCCGTGCTGGGATAGCAGCTCTGCCAGTTCGGCTTCCACCGCGCGTTGGATCAGTTGCTGTGCCCCGACTCGTAGTAGCTCTGTTACCGGATCGTCAATCGTTTCTCGACCTTCCGGTCCAATCACGTTACTCTTGCTCACAGTGGCGTATCTCCTATGGTTGCTTTGATGTCTCGTAAACAACAAATCAACCAGATACGCCGCTTTTCTTCAATCCCTCAAACACCAGATTCGGTTATAACTCTCCTATTAGAAATCCTTTGGTGAAGGGACCGGTTAAAATTGATCAACTAGGGCGTCCAAGTCAACGATTCGTTAGTCGGGAAGCGGATCTGGTAGTGAGCCCGCAGACCAAGCGAGTGATTTCAGTCAATCTGACGTCAACCAAGAAGGCTGAGCGGCTGGGCAAACAACAAGGTCAATGAGAATCTCCCTGACGACAGAAGAGCGTGAAGTCTTGATTTCGGATGTGCGATTGCCTGCTCAAATTGCGGGCTTAATTTGCGCTTCCACACCGATGGGCGACCGATGGATTCTTCAGATAGGGACTGACGATGCAGACGAGATCCGTGACCACTGTGGCGATGCGCTGCAGGAGCGTGGCTTCGATGAGAGGTATGAACCAACCAGCGTGGGGAAGGTTCTTGAAACTCTTATAGACAAATTTTTCATCGGTTGGAATTCGAACTCCAAGCGGAAAGCCTGACTCTGCCCGACAGCTACATCGAGCCCGGCGAACCGAATCAGAACGCTTACATCGAACGGTTCAACCGGGAGTTATTGTCAAACACCACTTTTGACAATAACTCTACAGTCCCGGCCCATGAGCAAGTCGATTGCGCGGACTGGAACACAGTAGCTTTCTTCGAAGCCGCAGAGGTGCCTGACGTGACTCGTTGTTTGCAGTTGGGTGCGGACCTTGAAGCACGAGGCGAAAATGGCCTGAACCCGCTGCATTGGGCGACGCAGTTCGGGACGGCCGAAGCCGTGACGGCTCTGGTAGAAGCGCGCGCTGACGTGGACGCGCGGGACGAAGATGGCCTCACCCCGCTGCATTGGACGGCGATGGTCGGGTGTGCCGAAGTTGTGATGGCGCTGCTAGAGGCAGGTGCGCACCCTGCGGCGCGGGACAAGGATGGCAAACTGCCCTTCGACTACGCTAAAGATAACAAGCGTCTCAGAGGAACCGATGCTTGCTGGAAGCTCAACGACGCCCGGTTTGAATAAGGGTCAAACCTCATTTCCGAAGCTTGGAATGAGGATTAGAAATGGGATGTTGAAGACAAAGACCAAGGGGTTGGGATCATTGTGGGTGCTGGCAGGCGTTCTCGCGGTCACGATTGGCGTTCCGGGTGACGCGACGGCGCAAGGAGTCAAGAAGTCGTCATCGGGCATTTGCCATTGTCCAGGCGGACAGTTTTACGAGCGCACGACCAACTTCACGGAATTCGAGACCATAGACGCCTGCTTGGACAGCGGTGGCCGCGAGCCGCAGCGCGGTCAAGGGGACTGCCCAATGGCATCTTCTTCCGGTGATTCCGCATCAATACGGGTACCGGACCGTTATGACCGGAGCGTGTTCGGAGGGTGGGGCGACGAGGATGGAGACTGTCAGAACACGCGGCACGAGCGCCTCATGGCACGATCCGCCGCTCCGGTCGAACTTTCCGAAGACGGCTGCCAAGTTCTCCGTGGCCGCTGGCTGGATCCCTACACCGGGAACATCCATGTTTCTGCCACGGAGATTGAAATCGACCATGTGGTTCCGCTCTTCTACGCATGGGAACGAGGAGCGAATCGATGGGAAGCGGATACGCAACGGCGCTTCGCCAATGATTCGGCGAATCTCTTGACGGTTGGGGCAATGGCGAATCGCTCGAAGGGTGCGGCGGGGCCCCTCGAATGGCTACCGCCCTCCGAGGCATTCGCTTGCGAATACCTGTTGCGGTTCGACCGTGTGGCCGACCGATACGATCTAAATCTTCGATCCGAAGAAACTGCCGCGTTGGAACAGTTAACCACCGAGAAGTGCGATTGAATAGCGGAGGGTGAAATGGAACGGCGGCCCACAAGCATACTTACGACACTTACCGTCTCCGTGCTGGTGTTGACGCTAATCGCCCCTTGGGCGCTCGGGCAGGACCCGGACCAGATCACTGAAATCCGCCGCCTCGCCGAGCAGGGTGACGCCGATGCGCAGTACAGCCTCGGCTACCGGTACGCCACGGGGACTGGCGTTCCCCAGGATCGTGCGGAGGCTGCACGCTGGTTACGCCTAGCTGCCGACCAAGGTCACATCCAGGCGGAGGACTTCCTTGGGCGCATGCGTCCCAGTGGGTCTCAACGTGCCACAGATAACGTCGCCGAACCTGCGCTACGCGAGGCGCTTCCTCCGGCCACCGGGCAAAGCCCGCGATCAGGGAACCCGTTCAGGGGCCCCAGTCTCCTGACCGACGCCGAACAGGGTGACGCCGATGCTCAATTCAACCTCGGGGTCATGTACGTCAACGGGGAGGGCGTACCGCAAGACGCTGCCGAAGCCGTGCGTTGGTATCAGCTGGCGGCCGAGCAGGGCCACGTCGATGCGCAGTGGCTTCTCGGGGTCATGTACGAGAACGGCGGCGGCGTCCCGCGGGAAGCCGCCGAGGCCGTGCGCTGGTACCGGCTTGCCGCCGACCAGGGCGACGCCCGTGCGCAGTCCAGCCTCGGGTTCATGTATGACATCGGGCGGGGCGTTCTCCAGGACGATGCCGAAGCCGTGCGCTGGTACCGGCTTGCCGCCGACCAGGGAAACGCCGGTGCGCAGCACAACCTCGGGCGCATGTACTCCAACGGTGAAGGCATCCTCGAGGACGATGCCGAAGCCGTGCGCTGGTACCGGCTTGCCGCCGACCAGGGAAATGCCAACGCGCAGTTCAACCTCGGTGTCAGTTACTCCAACGGCGAGGGCGTTCTCCAGGACGATGCCGAAGCCGTGCGCTGGATGCGACTTGCTGCCGACCAGGGAAACGCCGACGCGCAGTACAACCTCGGTGTCAGTTACTCCAACGGCGAGGGTGTCCTCAAGAACGATGCCGAAGCCGTGCGCTGGATGCGACTTGCCGCCGACCAGGGAAACGCCCGTGCGCAGCACAACCTCGGTGTCAGTTACTCCAACGGCGAGGGCGTTCTCAAGGACGCCGCTGAAGCTGTACGCTGGTATCGACTTGCCGCCGACCAGGGAAACGCCCGTGCGCAGCACAACCTCGGTGTCAGTTACTCCAACGGCGTGGGCGTTCTCAAGGACGCCGCTGAAGCTGTACGCTGGTATCGACTTGCCGCCGACCAGGGAAACGCCCGTGCGCAGCACAACCTCGGTGTCATGTACTCCGACGGCGTCCTCCAGGATCCCGTGCTAGCGCACATGTGGTTCAACATCGCTGGTGCAAATGGAGACGAAACCGCCAGGACGTCGCGGGACAATTTGGAACGTGACATGACCCGCGCCGAGATCAGCCGTGCGACGGAGCTGGCGCGGACGTGCATGGCCTCGGACTACCAGGACTGCGAGCCGTAAAGGGCAAAGAATCGCCTACGTGATGAGCGTCAAAGGTGGGATCGCCGGCGCGGACAGGAACTAAGGGCAATGAACCTCTCGCATAGTTTGATTGTATGCCTCGGACTTGGAGTGGGAATGAGCTGCTTGGCCGCTTCCGAAACGCAACAGGAAGGGGTCGGGGCGTCAGTGGATCTAGGAGAAGCGGTACGAAGCTTCCTGTCAGCATTGGTTGATCCGGGTTCTGACCGCGGCTTTTCGTTCTTCGGACAGACCGCGATGGCCAATCGTGTGATGCTGAATGAGCCATGCCTCGGCTATATCTCCGAAGAAGAACGTCAATCCGAGACAGCAAGGCAATTGTGGATTCGGAACTTCCTTGAGGAATTCTCACAGCAGGACTTGGCCGGGGCACAATTCCGATCGGAGATTGTTCCCGCTTTACAACAGCGGGCTACTAATGATCTTAGAGAAGATAAGTTCCTGCTAATTGAGGCGAGCTTCGATGAATGGTTCGACGACGTCGAAGATGGAGCGTACCTCAAGGAGTTATTGCCACCAAACGCGTCCCTTTCCCTGTTACCACTTGAATATGGCGCAGTGATTTTTATCATTTGGGCGCTCGAACATGGTGAGTGGAAAATTGCCCATGTTTCCATGCCATGCGTTTAGTAGACGAGTTCAGGTGCAGACAGCGAAGGGACCTGGCGATAATGGGATATGGCGCATAGCCCGACTCGAAGTGGCGACGGAAGGATTCATCAAGCCTCAATCCACGCCGCAGTGACGCAGATCGGAGGTTCGAATGGAACGGCGGCCAACAAGAATACGAACGACACTTGCCGTCTCCGTTCTGGCGTTGACGCTAATCGCGCCTTGGGCGTTCGGACAGGACCCGGACCCGATCACGGAACTCCGCCGCCAAGCCGAGCAGGGTGACGCCAATGCGCAGTACAACCTCGGCATCCGGTATGTCACGGGGATTGGCGTTCCCCAGGACCGTGCTGAGGCTATACGCTGGTACCGGCTCGCTGCCGAGCAGGGCCACGTCTTGGCGCAGTCTACACTCGGGCTAAGTTACTTTATCGGGAATGGCGTCCTCAAGGACCATGCGGAAGCCGCGCGCTGGTTCCGACAGGCCGCTGAGCAGGGAGATGCCGAGGCGCAGATACGCCTCGGGACGATGTACAGCGCTGGGTTTGGCGTGCCGCAGGATGATGCCGAGGCTGTGCGCTGGTACCGGTTAGCCGCCGAACAAGGCGACGCCTCTGGGCAGTACACCCTCGGGGGCAGGTACGCCGATGGCCGGGGCGTTCTCAAAGACGATGCGGAAGCGGTCCGCTGGTACCGCCTAGCCGCTGACCAGGGGAGCGCTTTAGCACAGTTCGAGCTTGGGATCATGTACGCCAACGGCGAGGGTGTCCTCAAAGACGATGAGGAAGCCGTGCGCTGGTTCCGGCTGGCCGCCGAGCGGAACCTACAATCTCTGAAGATCATCGTCCGGTCGCAGCCCAACGACTACCTCAAAGACGGTGCCAACCTCTGGTACCGAGTGGCCGCCGATCAAGGTGATGCCGAGGCGCAGATGCGCCTCGGGTTCATGTACTACACCGGCGATGGCATGCCGCAAAACGATGCTGAAGCGGTCCGCTGGTTCCGTTTGGCAGCTGACCAGGGCTACGCCGATGCGCAGTACAACCTTGGGGTCATGTACGACACCGACATGGGTGTGCCGGCGGACAAGGCCGAAGCCGCGCGGTGGTACCGGCTGGCCGCCGAGCAGGGTCACGCCAGTGCCCAGGTCAACATCGGGGCCATGTACGCCAACGGCGTGGGTGTCCTCAAGGACGATGCCGAAGCCGTGCGCTGGTACCGGCTGGCGGCTGAGCAGGGTTTCGCCGGTGCGCAGTACAACATCGGGCTCAGTTACGCCGAGGGTCGGGGCGTCCTCAAGGACGATGCCGAAGCCGTGAGGTGGTACCGGCTGGCGGCTGAGCAGGGTTTCGCCAGTGCGCAGTTCAACCTCGGGCTCAGGTACACCAACGGCGTGGGTGTCCTCAAGGACGATGCCGAAGCCGTGAAGTGGTACCGACTCGCCGCCGAGCAGGGTCACGCCGGTGCGCAGTACAACCTCGGGCTCAGGTACACCAACGGCGAGGGTGTCCTCAAGGACGATGCCGAAGCCGTGCAGTGGTACCGGCTGGCGGCTGAGCAGGGTTTCGCCGGTGCGCAGAACAACCTCGGGGTCATGCACAGCGAAGGCCTGGGCGTGCTCAAGGACGATACCGAAGCCGCGCGCTGGTTCCGGCTGGCCGCCGCGCAGGGGTACGCCACTGCGCAGAACAACCTCGGGGTCAGTTACGCCGAAGGCGAGGGCGTCCTCAAGGATTCCGTGCTCGCGCACATGTGGTTGAACATCGCAGGCGCAAACGGGCACGAAGCTGCTAGGGAGGGGCGGGACAATCTCGAACGTGACCTGACCCGCGCCGAGATCAGCCGTGCGACTGAACTGGCGCGGACGTGCATGGCCTCGGACTACCAGGACTGCGAGCCGTAAGCAAAAATACTGACGACATCATTCGACGTTTTCCACCTCTTCTTGCTGCGCGTTAACTGCGACCGAAACATCGATAACAGCAACGCCTTTTTTCAACTCGCGTTCCGAGAACTCGATCGATCTCAAACCTATTGCCGCGGCCTGAAGTGCTGGCCTGTGTTTGAAATCAGTGTCCAAAAGCAGTCGGCTGAGATTGTGAAACGCTTCTAAAGTCACGTCTGCCGCGAGGCACAACGTCGATGGTTCTTCCTCGCCGAACCAGTTTATATTCCCAAGACAGCGATGATCTGAATCAATATCCTCCCACAGCCGAAGGCTTGGCATTCCTCTGATCTCTGCCAGCAGTTCGTGGCCTTTAAACTCTTCCGGAAATTCTATGGTTGCCACGAGACGCATTGTCGCGCCAGGGGCTAGCTCGCCGTTTGAGAGCCCAATATCATGGCTGATGTGCCATGTTTTGATCTGTGCCGACATCTCAGAGGAGCGTTCTGCAATCATAGCGGCAACATCAGTAGCGTACCTCTCCCGATCTATTTTCATCTGCCCGCCTCCAGTACAGGAACTACGCGGAGATCCGCGCCTAGAAATCCATTTAGCAACACACTCATCATCCGATATCCGGCCAGTTCCACCCCCGCTCAATATTGAGTTCCTGGATCCGCTCAATACCGAGGTCCCGGGCCTGGCGGTCGGGAGAAAGGCCTTGCTCCTGCTGCATCCCTTCCATCGTCATCGCTTCCCGGAGATTTCACCGGGCCAAAAAGAGTTGGGTCTTCCGCAGAATTTGTGGGTAAAACCGTCTTCCATCGCCGTTTGAGGAGACCACGGTGCTCGCCAAGCCTCAAGGCTTCCCTCGCAAGCTCGGCGGCTGCGCCGGCCTTGACCCTCGGCTGCGCTCCGCGGTGTCGGCTGGTGTGGGCGATGGGGAACGGGGCCTCCGGCGGGGGCTCCGGGCACCGGGTGTAGGCGTCCGACCGAAGTGGGTACTGGAATATTCGCCGTCGAACAAAAGAATAAGGTACTTTGTTTCAATTACTTATGTGCGCACAGGCCTTTGGACTGCCCACAAATTCTGCGGAGGAGGCAAAGAGTTAAACCCTGCGACCATTCTATCGAAAACCCGGACGGCCAATCTTCGGGCTGCTGTGCCGGACCAGACCTGAGTAATAGGAGAAGCCATGCCGAAGGATGCGTTGACGAGACGTCGGGATCGGAGACCGGCATGGTTCTGTCAGGAACAAACGCTCGTCTTGACCGAACAGTTTAGTAGGTACTGTCAACCTAACTGCTTTCCTAGAGGTTCCACTGATTGACATGCCAGCTACGTCGTTTCTTTGTCGTCCTGGCTAGAATTGATTCCGCGTCGAAAAAGAGTGAATTCCCGTCAACTTGACAGTGCCCGCATAGGATGTCAATCGATGTACACTTTCAACCGCCGAGAGGCTAAACAGTTTATTCCGGTTCATACGAATGCGAGAGGTGCAACATGACCGATGAACCCATCCCGCGGCCGCTGACAATACTGGGCGGAGCCTTTCGCGTCATGGCCGAGGAGTTGCGAACGCGTATGGACGAGTCGCCACTCGAAACCGGCCCCGTGTTCAACATTTTCGACCTGGTCGATGAACATCTGCAAACTCTTACAGATCATGTCAGTGCGTTCACCGCACAGGTCAACGAAGGTTTCGGTTCATTGACCTATGAACCGGACGAACACTTCCATGGTGTCGCGAGCCGCATGCGCGCAGAACTGGAAGGCATTCTGGATGGCTATGACAAACTACGCTGCCTGCAGGCGAGCGACGAAGACTTCGAAGGCTGGTCCATTCTGAGGGAAATCTATGAAGAGACGCTCTACCAGATTCGAGGTTGGCTCGACGAAGTGGTGGACTTCCTAGATGACCCCGTAGCCGGAGTGAAGAAACGCGGACTTCCTGCCGACGGCAGCGGTGTAGTGAACCTGGATCTGGTGATCAAAGCTCCGCGTCAACTGAACCGCCTCACGAGTTGGTCGAAACGCAGATACGATTTGATGGCTGCCGAGCATCAAAATGCGTGGGTGCAAGAAGAGCGGCGCGCCCGTCGCGACGACATGATCCTCGGAGCGCTGGCTGGGTGGTTCATTGGCAATAAGTAGACCCGAAACCGGTGTGACTAGACCCAGTTTTGCTACCGGACTCAGCGACAGAGTTCACCCCACATAGGAGTCTTCTCTTAACAACCGCCAGATAAGGGGCGTCCCTTCATACTGCGACAAGGTCGCCGACCCGGCCCGCCAACTGGCAGCCGGTTCAGAGGATGGGGTAGATCCCCATCAGGGACCGATCATGGTTTCATGACCAGCTTCCGAATTTCGGTGACGGTGCTCGCTGTGATCCACGCTGCCTTCGTAGGACTCACGTCCATGGTTGGAGCATTCGCGAATGGTGGAGACGTCTGGCAACGGCTGCTCCTGATCTTCCTGCACCCCCTGGGGGCCGCGGGCGTGCTTCTGCTCGTGTTGCGGCCCCGTCTCACCACGAAGACGATCCTCGCCTTGCTGGCGCTCCTGACGGCGAACGTGATCGCCGACCTGGGCCTTGCGCGGCTGATTGCTGCGGGTAGCGTGCGGGGCGATTGGGAGCTTGCAATCGCATTTTCGGTGGTTCCGGCCATTGGCATTGTCTATGCGCTGGCGCGGCTAGGAACGGCCCGCCGAACGGCCGACTAAGGCTCAGTCTGGAACCGGAGCCGCTCAGGATGGCATGGAACCGTCTCATCAAACGAGCGTCATTTCAGACGATAACTGTCTATCCAATGCGCTGAATTATTATTGTGGCCGTATCCATTAAATTAAGCACCATTTTCATCTTTCCATAGACAGCACCATGAAAACCGTGGCCTACCTGCGCGTTTCCACCGGCTCTCAGAACCTCGACAAGCAGAAGCTGGCCATTCTCGACTATGCCCGGCAGAAGCAGTTGGCCGTGGACCGATTCGTCGAAGTGCAGGCTTCCTCCCGGAAGGGTCGGGACCCGGGGCGCACCGGCGAATTGCTCGACTCGCTGACCGCAGGGGACCATCTGATCGTCAGCGACCTGTTGCGGCTCGGCCGCAGCCTGGGCCAAGTGATCCGGATCGTCGAGGAGTTGGTGACGCGGAAGATCCTCTTCACGGCCGTCAATGAGAACATCCGCTTCGAGGGTGGTCCAGGACGTGCAGGCCGAGGTGATGATCGCCCTGTTCGGCCTCTTCGCCGAGGTGGAGCGGAATCTGATCTCGGAACGGACCAAGGAAAGGCTGGCCGCGCCACGGGCCAACGGCTCGGCCGGCCCAACGGCGCCCGGGGCAAGTCCGTGCTCGACGGCAAGGAAGACGAAATCCGCATCCTCCTGGAGAAGTGGGTCTCCAAGGCTTCGATCGCCAAGATCCTGAACGTCTCCAGGACCGCCGTGCACCACTTTATCGAGACCCGCAAGATCGTGCCAGGCTGACGTCAAGGCTCGGGCCGCCCTTAAGCTCCCTTCAATTTGACCGGTCTTTCGATAACATTTTTAATCGAGGGAATACGACCGGGAATTTTCATTGTCGCTGATCATTGGGAGGAATCGGCGCGGCAGGAATATTCTAGCGAAGCGGCAGGCCCTTCGCTGATGCTACGGCGAGCTCTGGACGACGCTTCCGGGCCCAGGCTCGAATGTTTGCTTCGTCTCTCGACGCAATGTCTCTCCCAAGAATGATGCGTGTCAATAGTGACGGATCGAAAGGGATATAGACTGCATTTGCGCTTCGGTGAGTGACGATCCGGAGTTCCTCTTCTTTACTCCAGCGTGGTTTCTTGTAGAAATAGAAGTATGGATTGATTTCGCCGGGATCGGTCACGTTGATTTGCACGACGCTACGATAGCGGACTGCTCTGGCCGCCGAAAACGGGCCGGCATTGCGGAATTCTAGGCAGTATCCCGTGTGGTTCTCGGCATAGTTCTTCCACAAGTGCAGGTTGTTTGGCCGCTTCGCTAGGGAATATATCCGTTGAGTGGAAAGCTCGGCGTGAAGATACTGCTCCATCCTCCGGACAACCAATTCGATTACAAAGAGAGGAAGCTTGTATTCAATCTCGGCTTTGGTCTCGGCGCGTTCGTCTAGTGTCGCATCGGGATTCGCTTCGACAAACAAAGCGTAAAGCATTTGCACGGACGCTTTCATCGTTCCTCTCGCAATTCGTGGTCTGGCTTCGAAAGGGTCGTTCAGCTCAGTGGGAGTGGGGAAATAAATTTGATGTCGGAGAATGATGGTTTCAAGCCAGTCAAGACGCTCAGTGCACCCATACTTGTACATGAAGCGCGCTCTGGTCTTCGGGGGGAGCGTGCACGTGGTCTTGTTTGCCTTATGTGTGCGATTCACAGACATGGGTTCAATCTCCCCCTGCCCTCAAGTAGTTTCCCCTGAACTCCCCACCGGCCGAGGGCACTGTCAGAGGAAATTAGCAGGTCTGAGTTCTCCACTGGAGATAGGGATTTAGGCCGCCCCGAGTTGACGCCACTGGGCAAGTGCAGCGGCGCGGTTGAGCTTGAAATTGTACCGTGAACAGAGGGGGCGTCGCAGGTTGAAGTGGTTGTAGACGACAGAATGGACAGTGGCAAATGTCTGGAGGCTTCGCATCCGCCTGAAACCGAGCATCGCGTGTTCTCGTCGCCGGCTATTACGTGGATTGAACGTGGGCTGGGTCGCGTCGTTCTAAGGTGGTGGATCTACCTACTGTCGCTTGATGACGACCAGCGTGACGTCGTCTGAGGGCGGTGCAAAAGCCATCAGATCATCGTGGACTGCTTCGAAGATTTCGCGTGCGGTCCTGTTCTTGGATCCTCGAAGAACCTTCTCCAGACGCTTCGGCGCGTAATCTTCGTTCCGGTTGGCGTGTTCGGTGGCGCCGTCCGTGCACAACAGCAGGATGTCGCCCGAACCCATCAGCCTCCACTCGTTCAGCTCGTACCGTTCCTTGAACCCCATCACACTTGCGGTCGCATTGCGATCGATGACGTTCCGGGAAGGGAACGTACCGATCGGCGGAAACGTGGTGCAGCCCGGGGTTTTCAGGAACTCGTCCCGCGTGTTCGAGAACACCATAGGGGATGGGTGCGCCGCATTGATGAACCGGAACGTGGCATCTTCGGAGATCTCACCGTATAGCATCGTGACGAATTTGTTGACGCTGGAAGAGTTGTAAAACCGGGTGTTCAGGTTCTCGAAGAGCCGCTTCGTGATGTGACCGAAGGAGTCGAGTTCGTAGAGGGCACCGAACAGGAAGGCCTGGTGCATCATGGCGGCGAGCGTCACATCCGTGACTTGATGCCCGGAGACGTCGATCACCGCCACACCGGCCATTCTCCGACAGCGCTCAAGGTTGTCGACAATCGACGGCTGGTCTCGCTCGATGGCACGTCGGATGCGAGCGTCCAGATCGTAACGCTTCTTGAAATCGACGTATATGACATGGTCGCCCCCGCCGACGCCGTTCAACGGAATCGTCGCACCGTAGACGTCGATCCCTGCCAGCTCGGGGATATCGCCCGGCTGCGGAGCAATTTCCTGGACGATCTCCCGGAGGTTCCTCAGTTCATCGGAGCCTGGGAAGGGATCGTGTGTGTGAAGCCTAGATGTCATCTGAGTTCGGGAGTCCCCGATCGGTCGCGCCGCCTCCGGGCTTGCTGTGTCCTCGACACCAGCATCGACTCCCTATTGTAATCGGGTATTGCATTCCGCGTACGTAGTGCCCGCTCCGGTATCCCTTCCGCGTCGGAATACGCTCGCCCGCGCGGTAAGACCTTAGCCGATCCGTGATGATCGCATCCGGTCTGGTGTAGCGCGTCATCAGTTTCTTGAGGAGTTTCAAAGCGGCCTTGCGATCTCTCTGCTTCGAGACAAAGGCCTCCAGCACCTCGCCTTCCTGATCCACGGCCCGCCACAGGTATGAGCGTTCGCCATTGATTTTTAGGAACACTTCATCGAGGTGTGTATTCCAACACGAATCTGGTCAGTACCCTGCTGACGAGAGCGCGGGGGGCAGCGGGGTGAGCTGCCTGAGGCCGATCGTGACCAGGCGGCGGCGGCGCCCAACGACTGCGAAACCTGTTTGGTCTGATCCATTGCAACGGACCTCCCTGCTGCCCAGACCCGGCCACAACCTCGCGCCATCGTAGTCTGCCTCATTCTTGTCGTGGCGGTCCCCGATACGTTCAGGGCTGAGGTTGGGTGTTGGTCAGATCCAGCGGTTGCCCGGAAGCGTCGATGAAACGCAATGTTCCGGACGAGGACTGGCCTGCCGTTCCGCTGAACAGGATGAACTGTGTGGACCAGCCCCCCGAGTCCGCGATATGAGGGAAGAATGTTTCCGCCGTGGTCGATGCAGCTGTTTCGTTTGATGGCGCGGTCGTCGTCACCTTCAACTCCCCTCGCTCGTTGACGCGCAAGCGCAGCCCAACGATGGCCACTTCAACCGTGGAGGTCACCCGGACCACCCCGGAAAAGTTGTCCGGCAGTGTAAATATCTCGTCGATAAAGCGGGCAATCTGACCCGACGGTGGAAGCGCCAGTGTGGCCGGAGGCACCGCCAGCGACCCGTCCAGACGTGTCACCTCCAGCGTTACCGTATTGGTTGTGGCTCCCGCATTGGTGATAGCCAGCCCGCTTCGGATCGAGCCCGGCTGATTGGGCATTCCCGACGTTTCGACATAGACACGGAATGCCGACCCTTTGGGTAGCGCGGGCACCCCGGCTTCGGAAACGGTCTTTCCATCGGAGGCAAAAGAGAAGAGGACGAGCCCGGAGGGGGCGGCGTTCCCGCTGTGGGGAGTCGCTCTCACCGAACCCACGGCCAGTCCGCCGGGAGGGTTCGCGGTGATGAATCTCTGAGCGCTGCGGGGAGGAATGGAATAATCGAATCTTGACCCCGTCGAACCATCGTCCAGCGTCAGGACTACGGGCGCTGCCGGCGCCGTATCGCTCCCTTGTCCCAGGAATCCGACCGTTCCCGTAATCGTCCGATCCATCGGATTCACCAGAATGACATGGGTCGCCCATCCGCCACCATCTGCAAAATGGGGAAAGTAGACCGTATCCGAGGAGGTCGACGACAGGGGCGCGACCGGAAGCGTCGTCATCAGAAACTCGCCGGCTTCGTTGGTGAGCCCCCGGAGGGCGACGACAGCAACCCGCACCGATGAGGTAAACGTCAAGGTTCCCAATACGGAGGAGCCACTGTTGAATGGTGCTTGATCCAGAAATTTCGCAGTCTGCTGGTGCGCCCCGTGTTCGAAACTACCTTCAGCGAAACGGGTGCCGTTAGTGTCAGTAAAATGGAACTGGATGAAGGCCGACCCGTCGTTCGGATTGGCGATCGCCAGCCCGGTATTGACCGGACCGTTCACTTCGGCAAATATCCGCCCCTCCTGGACAGGCTCGGATGCCGAAACGCCCGCTTCGGAAATCAGGACACCTTCACTGTCCCTGAATTGGAAAATCGCGGTCCCGGAAGGCGTGCTCGAACCCGCGTCAGCACGGATTCGCCCATAACCTACCCTCACGCTCTCTCCCGTTCCGTTGCTCGTGGTTGAGGTGCCTCCGCGATCCGGGATTGAGAACGATTCGGGCTCAGGAGGAGTCAGCAGCGTCAGCAGGCGAATGCGGTGGTTGTTGGTATCGGCGATGAAGAGGTTGCCGCCGCCGTCCACCGCCACGCCACTGGGGCGCCTGAGCTGCGCCTCAGGCGCCGGTCCTCCGTCCCCGCTGAAGCCGTACTCCCCCGTCCCCGCAATCGTGGTAATCGTCCCCGTGGAATCGACCTTGCGGATCCGGTCGTTGGCGGTATCGGCGATGAAGAGGTTGCCGCCGCCGTCCACCGCCACACCATAGGGTAAGTACAGTTGGGCATCGAACGCGGGGCCGCCGTCCCCTCCGTAGCTGCCGTGATCTCCGCTCGGTCCATTCCCCGCGATAGTGGTGATGATATCCGAGGTGTCCACCTTGCGGATCCGGTTGTTGTCCCTATCGGCAATGTAGAGGTTGCCCGCGCCATCCACCGCCACACCGGTGGGCCCGTATAGGCGGGCCGCGGTGGCTGGGCCGCCGTCCCCGTTGAACCCGCCCCTGGCTAAACCAGTACTTCCCGAGCCGGCGATGGTGGTCATGGTACCCGAGGTGTCCACCTTGCGGATCCGGTGGTTGTAAGTATCGGCGATGAAAAGGTTGCCGGCGCCGTCCACCGCCACGCCATGGGGATTCCTTAGCAGGGCTGCTGCAGCCGGGCCGCCGTCCCCGCTGAACCCGCCCCTGTGGTTAATAACAGTGCTTCCCGGGCCTACGATGGTGGTAATCGTCCCCGTGGAATCGACCTTGCGGATCCGGTGGTTGCCGGTATCAGCTATAAAGACGTTGCCGACACCGTCCATCGCCACGCCCCAGGCCTTGCTTACCTGGGCATCGACCGCGGGGCCGCCGTCCCCACCGAAAGGACCCCCACCTCCGGTGCCAGCGATTGGGGTGATGGTGCCCGAGGAATCCACCTTGCGGATCCGGCGCCAGCCTGTATCGGCGATAAAGACGTTGCCGGTACCGTCCACCGCCACATCAGAGGGCAAGTATAGTTGGGCATCGACCGCCGGGCCGCCTTCCCCGGCGGGGCTGCCGAACCCTCTGATATCCTCTCCGTTACCCGCAAACGTGGTGATCGTCCAGTCGGCTGAAGTTTGCGCCCAGGTCGCCGTGTTCGTAATGTTTTCGGTGATCCAGTCATAGATTGATGGCACTCGGGTATAGACCGCAATGACGGGGTCGCCAGATTCTGACCGGCCACGAATTGAAGCGATACCGACTTGCCCCCATCCGCCACGGATCGACACCAGAAGCGGCCCGCCGCTATCCCCGCCGTTGATCCCCTTCCCGGGTGCGCCGGCGCACAGCGTACTCTCATGGGTAATTTCATTTTCATCAACGAAAACGTAGTTTTGCCGGCAATCCTCCGGCGTCGACAACGGAATATCGACTTGCCTCATGCCGTCACTCCATTCGTTGTTCTCTTTTCGCCCGTAGCCCACGGCGGTCGCAAGGGTGCCGGAAGGGGCATACTGGGCCCGCTGTTCCGCAGTTAATACCTGAATTGGGACAGCCAACTCTGATTGAAACGGCTCAAGGAGTTCGATAAGCGCTGCGTCATTTTTGAAACCCGCACCGGCATAGTAATATTCCGGGTGAACAACTATCCGCCCGATTTCCTCTATTACTTCATGATCGTCGGGATACCCGCGTTCAACCGCAATACTTCTCGGGGAGACGACGTTCCCGCTGTGTTCCACTACACAGTGAGCAGCCGTAAGAACCCAATTATCAGCAACCAGGGAGCCAGAGCAGAACCAATCGCCCCCATCTATGTACACGACAAATGGGAATTGCTGGCCTGAGACCGGATTCCCTCCAATGATGTTGGAAATGGGCCCATCCGAAAATTGCCCCCTACCATCGAGGGAAACCAGCAGTATCGCTAGTGCGCCAAGCAGCACGTACAGGATCGCCTTGTTCATGGTGAGAGACCTCCGTTTTGAACCTTGACCAGGTCTCTGGACCCACGTGCGGCCCATAACGGCGTGTTAATTATCTGCCGGAACCGGTCGTCCAGTATGTGCGCCCGGCCTCGGCGGAGTCGCGGAACCACTCTTATTGGCCTTCCACATCGAAATGGATGATTTCGGTGAAGTCGTACTGCTTGAAGTTATCCGCTCGGTCCCAAACCGCTATCTCCGCGACCCCCCAGATCCCTGGCGCGGACCCCGCAGGCAGCAGCACGGTCCAGGTCTCGTCAGACCACGGTGATGGGTCTCCAGATGGAAACCATGTCGATCCATGGAGATATCCAACCTTCGGGTACATGTAAAAGTGGTGTTCAACCCCCTGTGGGTCTCGCAAGTATATATTTGCGTTCGTGACTCCGGAAATGTTGTCTCGAACGCGATACTTGAGCGTCACCAACGTCTCGCCGTTCGGGTCATCCGGTTGGGTGGGCTGCGCCTCAATGCTGATGTTGTTGAGGTCCAGTTCCGGCGGCTCATTGTCCGGATTCTCCGTCACCATTTCGATCTGAGGACCGACTTCATCGATGATGGATTGTTCTTGTCTGAGACCATGATTTGGATCCCCGAAATAGATGCCGCGCTGGTTCCCAGCCCGGTCACGCATGTCGATGTACACCACGGTATACACCCCCGAGGGCATGTAATGCGGCACGATACGCCAAGCCCGACAGAGACTTTCCTCGGGGTCGAAACGGTAGGGGAAATCCTTCCCCATCCGATAGCTGTATCCATCACGCCTGTATCTACGGGTAGAGGTGCCGGGGATCTCGACGACCAGGTACCCAGCGCAGTCATCGATCCCTGAATCTTCCTCGACGACTTTCCATGTTGCCTCGATAACCTGGACTTCCCTGCCTTCCAGGATTGCACTGGATTTGGAGAGGGCCAACGAGTTTCTCACGTACTGAGGGGGTGTTACGTCTTCCAGCGGGTTGTTGACGTAGAGGCGCCAACCGAAGTCATTGATGCCCCCGAACCGCTCGTTACTGTGAGCGTCGGAAAGACGGATCTGATCCGGACTCCAGTAACCTGTCTTGACATACTTGTTGAGCGTGAAGCTCCCGGATAGTACCGTGCCTGGCGTGCCCCGTGGCACATCGACTGGATAGAGGTACAGGTCTGTGAACGTGCCAATTTCGCTGAATATTCTGGTGTACGCGTGAACGGCGCCTTCCAACTCCCCGTCCAGCGCATGCAGCTCAATCTCGATTCGGACCTTCTTGTCCTCTTCCGGAGCGCCGGTCACTTCGATGTCCACCCGGCGGATCTTCCCTGGATACACGTAGTCCGGGTAAAGGTTGTACACCTCGAACGTCAAGTCCTCGCGGATTTTCGAGATGTAGAAACTCCCCTGCATGATGCGAGCTCGCACGAATTCGTACTTTCCAGGAGAGCGGGATCGCAGCTTATCCGGGTTGATGACGAAGTAGGCGATTGACTCGGCCATGTCCTCGTTGGGGTTCTTCCGATGGGCGTAGGCACTGACGAACTCCGTTTGTTTGGTGGTGGACCACCCGTCCGGGTCGTTCGCATCGGGGTACCATCCCCCCAGTTCGGTCCAGTCCTCCTTCAACTGATCGCCGAACAGATATGCCCAGAGGAAATGCGCCTTCTCGTGAATGATCAGGCGGTGGACGGAGAGAATGGAGGACGTGTTGAAAGCGTGCTCCATGAATTCGATGTAACCGGATCCGGTCCAGGCAACGGCTGGAGCCCCTGGATACAGAGGGTGCGGGGTTCCGTCTAGGCGTCTCACTAGGTACTTGAGTCCCCCGATGGCGTGCATTCCGGCGGGCATCTCCTCAAGGGTGTTGATGATCTGTACGATCTCTTCGGCATGGAATTCCTGGAAACGCCAAGCGGGTTCATCGGTTGTCGCGGCGCTCAATTCACGGTAGGTCGTATGATCGGTGATCCGCGTTGTCACTCCGAATCGTTCCTGGAGGATCTTCTCGTACGCATCCGCATCGTTGCCATTGTCAGTAACGAACCGCACCGCCGCATGGTGCAGACGCTTCGAGTAGTAGGCTCCTCGCTTCCCCTCGACGCGGGCAATCCTCGGGGTGGCATAGACGAAAGCATCGACCGAGATAGAAACAGTCCGGGACCCGTTGGTGTCGGCGTCGATTCGGATGTCGTCTGCCACGTGCTCGGAGACTATGATCCACTGACTCGGGAGCACCGACTGTACGCCGTACGAATATCGCTTCCGCTGAGGAATCGATTCCATCGTTTGCCACAGGCGATAGGCGTGCTCGTGCGTCCAGGCATTGTCTCCGTGATCGACCAGCGTGATGTTGTAGTCGTGGAACAGTTGGTCAGCAGACGAGCTGTCGGCCCTCGTGACTTCCTCATCAAGAAATTCGACCTCAAGAGGTTCGTTGATGTGGGCCGAGTACTCATACCCAGCGGCGCTTTGGTCTTCCTCCCAATGGAACACGAACGTGTCGGAGTCGAGCGGATAGAGGAAGAACGTCTTGTCCGTGGTTGAGACACGCCCGTCCGCTTCGACGCGGAACGACCGGGCGGGCGTGGATCGGAATCCCGGTTTCCGAACCTGAATGATGTAGTCTCCAGCGGTCAAGCCGAAGAACCCGAATTGGCTGTAGACATTTGGTGTGGTGGTTTCCAGGACACCGGCGCTGGTCAGCACGACATTGACATCCTCGAACGCGCCGCAGTCCTCGCATGCGAGTTGGACTTGGCCCACGAAGGAACCGTTGTCGGCTCCGGCGGGCGTCTCCAGATACAGCGGTTGCCCGGTGTAGTCGAAGAAACTCAACGTTCCGGCTGCGGCCTGGCCTGCCGTTCCGCTGAACAGGATGAACTGTGTGGACCAGCCCCCCGAGTCCGCGATATGAGGGAAGAATGTTTCCGCCGTGGTCGATGCAGCTGTTTCGTTTGATGGCGGGGTCGTCGTCACCTTCAATTCCCCTCGCTCGTTGACGCGCAAGCGCAGCCCAACGATGGCCACTTCAACCGTGGAGGTCACCCGGACCACCCCGGAAAAGTTGTCCGGCAGTGTAAATATCTCGTCGATAAAGCGGGCAATCTGACCCGACGGTGGAAGCGCCAGTGTGGCCGGGGGCACCGCCAGCGACCCGTCCAGACGTGTAACCTCCAGCGTCACCGTATTGGTTGTGGCTCCCGCATTGGTGACAGCCAGTCCGCTTCGGATCGAGCCCGGCTGATTGGGCATTCCCGACGTTTCGACATAGACACGGAATGCCGACCCTTTGGGTAGCGCGGGCACCCCGGCTTCGGAAACGGTCTTTCCGTCGGAGGCAAAAGAGAAGACGACCAGCCCGGAGGGGGCGGCGTTCCCGCTGTGGGGAGTCGCTCTCACCGAACCCACGGCCAGTCCGCCGGGAGGGTTCGCGGTGATGAATCTCTGAGCGCTGCGGGGAGGAATGGAATAATCGAATCTTGACCCCGTCGAACCATCGTCCAGCGTCAGGACTACGGGCGCTGCCGGCGCCGTATCGCTCCCTTGTCCCAGGAATCCGACCGTTCCCGTAATCGTCCGATCCATCGGATTCACCAGAATGACATGGGTCGCCCATCCGCCACCATCTGCAAAATGGGGAAAGTAGACCGTATCCGAGGAGGTCGACGACAGGGGCGCGACCGGAAGCGTCGTCATCAGAAACTCGCCGGCTTCGTTGGTGAATCCCCGGAGGGCAATGACGGCGATAGGAACCGATGCGGTAAACGTAAAGGTGCCCAATACGGAGGGACCACCGTTGAATGGTGCCTGATCCAGAAATTTCGCCGTCTGCTGGTGCGCTCCGAGTTCGAAGCTGCCGCTACCCGAATTGACGCCGTGGCTGTCGGTGAAATAGAAACGGACGGTTGCCGGCACGTCGTTCGGATTGGCGATCGCCAGGCCGGTATTGACCGGACCGTTCACTTCAGCGAATATCCGGCCCTCGACGACAGGCTCGGCGGCTGGAACACCCGCTTCGGAGATCAGGACGCCATCGCTGTCCCTGAATTGAAATATCGCGATTCCGGAAGGGGTAGTCGAACGCGCGTCCGCGCGAATTCGCCCATAGCCGACGCGCAGTGTCTCTGCCGTTCCGCTGCTCGCGTTGGATTGTCCGCCCCGATCCGGTACTGAGAACGATCCGTGGGTCTGCGGAGGTCCCGCTACAACTGGGACCACGTTGTAAAGCCAGGCGACGGTGAGGAGGACGACAAATCTCATGATCCCGGGATGATCGTCTGTGGCGATATAGCGAAAATGGCGGGTGGCAGAATTGTAAAGATGGCCCAGTCGAACTGCAATCCGATAAACCGTAGTCATAGATCTCGCCCACCTTCTTCCGGATCTGTCCGGCCTCCCGGGACCCACCGTGCTTGAACGTTACCTGCGTCCCATCGGGCCGCCGCACTGTGGCAACAGCCGGTGGTGGCGGAGCGGTCGACCCTGAGGGGCTTCTTGCCTTTATCCGCCAAATGTTAGTACTTTCAATGTCTTACAGTCGCTACCAAGATTGGTAGGATTTGAAGAAATGTGGTAGTTTTTTGAAAAAAGAAGGCGGCAAGCATTCAGACCGCCCAACGAGGACGCCAGCAGTGGAGTGGCTACCGGAATTCGGCGATCGACAGCACCCACCGCACCAGGTCCACCTGCCGGGAGATCGGCAGTCTCTGGTAGATCTGCTTCAGGTGCCAGTAGATGGCGCCTTCCGTGAGCCCCGTCGCCCGGGCGATGTCGCGCACGTTTTTGCCTTCGGCCAACGAGACCGCCACCTGACTCTCGGCCGGCGTCAGCCTGAGGGTCCTCGCCACCAGGCCCGGATCGATCCGATGATGGCGTCCCGGCTCGACAATCAGGACCAGCGCAGCGACGGGCCGCGCTCCGTACTCCGATTGGGAGTCACCCACGGGTTTGACGTGCAGCACGAACGGGGGCAACCTGGACGAGCGACCCAGCAGCATCGACCCGCTGAGGGCGACAGCACCGGAGGTCGGCAGCGCGTCGGCCAGCAACTCCTCCAGACGCAAGCCAACGCACGAAGGCGACCGGGTAGGCGAAACCCAATCGATTGTGGCGGCCCCGCCGCAGGGCGATCTCGCGTCGGCCGGCTTCGAGAAAGCTGGCATCGCGAATCAGACGGGGGCGAGAGACGTCGGGGTCGGAGACCGGCAGGGTTCTGTCAGGAACAAACGCTCGTCTTGACCTAACAGTTCAGTAGCATGGAACGTGACGCATTCCATGTTTCGTATCTGTCATATAAAATACCCGAAGACGTATTACATGGTCAGGCTGTGAAAACCGTTGCCTATCTGAGGGTCTCGACCGCGCAGCAGGACGTGCGCAGGCAGCGCCTCGCCATCCTCGAGTACGCACGCAAACACGACTTCCGCATCGACGATTTCATCGAGGCGACCGCCTCTGGACAGGCTTCCGAAAAGCGCCGGCCGCGGTGGTGGTGTCGATCTGCGCGCCTTGACCGGTGAGCACCCACAGGCCCACGCCGCGGGCAGGGAGGTCCTGCACGGTGTGGAACAGATGGGCGAGGTTGCGGCCGAGACGGGCGAGTTTCCAGACCACGAGCACGTCGCCCCTCCTCAGGGCGCGCAAGTAACTGTCGAGTCCTGGCCGGTCGTCCCGTATGTCGGAAGCGAAATCGTCGTAGAGGTGGGCCGCCGGAGGGCGATGTAAAGCCATTTCTGGGTCGGCCACATCAACGCTTCTTATCGGCGCTCTCGTGCGTGCAGCCGCTGGCTGTAGCGACCAGCTTACCGTTCAGTCACTGCCCTTCTTCGCCGTCCCCACCCGCTTGATCCAGTGCCGAACAGGCGTCTTCCATCAGATCGTGGGCCCGCCAGAACGCCTCCTGTGCGGCATCGCCCAGATCATCCGCGTCCAATTCGTCGAAAGCCGCACACAGCTCTCTCACCCGGTTGGCGAGCACGTCGACGGCCGCGCCCGCTGCTGCCCGTCGGATCGCCGACCGCGACTTCTCGTCCAGGTCGCCGAAGCTCTCGACGACAACCGGAGCTTTAATTAGCCGTTCATCCGTATCGTCGCTCATCGATTCACCGCCCCCGGTGCGCCACACGGCGCGCCGAGGAATGGTAACACCGGGCCCGTTGCGATAACACCGGTTGTCCTTCAATTGTAATTCCAGCCATCACTGTCATTGGAATCGAAGCGACGGAATGAAACGGCATGGAATCCGGCATCGCCGTCCTGGTCAGTATCTAACGTCCCGAGCCCGAAGTCCGAGAGATGGATGTGCGGTACGAGTTGTTGCTGAACGCTAAACACTCTCCGGAGCAGAAGTACGCTACGTTGGCACACGAACTCGCGCATCTGTACTGTGGCCATCTCGGATCCCCAGCGACAACTGGTGGCCGAGCCGTCGTGGGCTATCAGAAAAAGTGGGGGAGTTTGAAGCCGAGCCTGTTGCATTCCTCGTGTGTAGAAGGACTGCCTCCCGCCAGGGGTACATGGCACGACTGGTGATCCCATCCACGACGACGCGAGAGCTCCCTGTCCGCTCATTGCACCCCCCGGCCCTTCAATCAGGGTGATCCAGCCACCCCCGTCATATTCACGAGGTAAGCCGCAGATAGAGAGCAAGGCCGGAAAAATCCGGAGCTGGCGGTCGCGGTCGCTTCACCGATGGAATCAGCGGCTTCCGCAGATTAGGGATGTCCCGCTGCCATCGCCTCTGGAAGCCGCTTTCTTCTTCAACAAACTGTGGGGAGAACTACCCTGTCCATGGGAAAATACCGTCCACACCCGCGCGGTGATGTGGAGGTTAGCTTGGGGGAGAGGATTTCGGTCTAGGGTGCGGCGATCGGCGACCACTGATCAGACGCCGCAGCCCTGAAGGGAAATAATGATTGACGCTCAACAATGGGGTTCCCCCGCACGCGCGGGGATGAGTCGAGGCGTTCGCGTTAGCAAGACGCGCGTGCTGGCAATCACTCACGTCCCACCATGCCGTTGAATGACACGTGCCTTTCCACAGAGTCGGACGGCGTTGCAACCAGCGGCGAAGGATTTCTGTGGCAGCCAGTGTCCTATTCTCCCGTTGACTAGTTTCAATGGCTGACTCGTTTCAGAACCCGGCGATTTCGTCCCGTATTGTACAAGCCTTTGACTTCTATTGGGATCGATTCAATGATCTCTTAAGCTGCTGCCCGCCCGCTGTTTACGCTATCGACGCCGTTGTTCCTGGTGACTCTAGCTTGCTCAACGCCATTTTCTCAGAAACATCTCTATTCCATGACAAAGACGTTTTTCTCAAACGCTGGAAGGATCATGGCGCTCGCTTTTCTAGCAATCACCGACCGTTCATTCCTAAGTCCCTTTATTATGTTGACTACCTGTTCTATGCCATTTCGGTTCGCTTCTTCATCCGTGTCCAACTTCGCAATCCGGTCGACCTTCTTCCAGCATGGGACATTAACGAGCTAGTTACAATTGAGCAATTGTTGGATTCTTTGGGCATCTCTTCTGCCACCTACCACGCGCAGAAGTCCATGCGTTACCACTTTCTTCGCGAACAGGTCGAGCGCCGTTTTACCGACACGATTCAGCAACATCTGGGCCTCTTCCTAGAAGACGCCTCGTCGGTCGACGAGTCCGTTGTCGGCACCGACGCGGCTCGTGCCACTCACGTCACTATCAACGATCTCTCCGGCGCTGTTATTGCCGATTCTGGCATTGCGTTTTCTTCCGGGACTGGCGAATCGACTGTCCGTCAAGTGATCAAGCCGAACCTCACTCTTGAGCTTGTTCTCGACCGGATCCGCCGGGATTGCCCGGCCGCCGAGAATTCCGCATTTGCGTCCATTGCCTCCAAGATCCGTGACGTCGGCGTTCAGGAGGCAATCAAACTCATCTTTCAGCATCTCGCTTCCGGTGATTGGTGGGCCGCGGCCCGTGCAGCATTTCCTGGTGCCTAGATGGACGATATAACCAACCAATGGCGTCTCCCCGAGCGGGTACTACGCGTGGCGTGAGCGTCCACCTTAACTCCACGCAAGATCGAGAAGCTTAGGGCTGGAGTGGTATAACGAACCACGGACTGATGCAGAAGTTGCTGACAGGTGTGTGGTGAGTGCAGGTACGAGGATGGCGAATTTCTCAGATTTCATCGTATTTGTTGATGAAAGTGGTGACCACGGTCTTTCCTCCATCAGCTCTGAATTCCCTGTTTTTGCTCTTGCGTCGTGTGTGATCAACAAGGAGGACTATTACCGCAAGATCGTGCCCGCATTTCAGGAGTTTAAGTTTCGGTATTGGGGTCACGATGCCACCGTTCTGCATGAGCGCGAGATACGTAGACAGGAGAACGAGTTCGCTTTTCTCCGCGCGGACCGCAATTTGCGCGATTGCTTCCTTGCAGATCTGAACGGCCTGATGGCGGATACGCCCGTTACGGTGTTCGCCTCCGTGATCGATAAGACACGATTGCGTGACCATTACTCCGATCCTCGGAGTCCCTATGATCTTGCCCTCCATTCTTGTCTGGAGGGCATATGCGACTTCCTCGCTGAACGAAAACAGTGCAATCGTCTGGCTCACGTGTTGTTTGAAAAACGCGGCCGGCAAGAAGACCGAGACCTTGAACTCGATTTCCGCCGCATCTGTGAAGGCAACCAGGAATTTAACTACCTCCACCCGCGATTTAAACAAATGCAGTTCAAATCGTTGTTCTTGGAAAAATCCGCCAACTCGATCGGACTGCAAATAGCCGACCTGATCGCTCGTCCTGTCGCGTTACATGAACTACGGCCACAGCAACAGAACCGTGCATTCAATATAATTGAACCAAAGTTGGAGAAAATCGAACGGCGGCCGTGATGCAGAAAAACAAAAGGGTCCCAGGAAAAGCCCGGAACCCTTCTGCCGACCGGGAACAGCCCAGCCCGTTTTTATTCGATCAGGAAAAGCCCAATCCTAGTAAGAAAATACCACGGCTCCGGTGATTTCACAATCTCGATGGTGCCGGTCGCGGTGCCAACGACGATGCGCGCGTTCACCGCCTTCGAGGCCCGCAAGGTGAACGTCTCCTCGCCCTCCTTCTCGCCGCCGTCTACCAGCGCGCGGCCCCGTTTTCGACTGGCGGACCCCCGTCTATTCCCGATCCATCCTCTCTTTCACCTGCACCACGGTCAGCGTGGTGAAGATGCGGTTGCTGGCATCTAGTTCCAGGGCCACGCCGGTAAACAGCCCCTCCCCGCCAGCAGCGCAGCGCACCGCCCCCATGAAGTCGGACGTATCGGTGCCGGGGAACGTCTGGTCGATGAGCCAGGAGCTTTGCCCGTTGGCCTCCAGCGGGATCGTCGCAGCGTCGAGCAGTACGCCCGCTTGCCTCAATTCGCACTGCACGAGCTCCGGACTCGATTCCAGGTTGTGGAGCGCGACCCACGTATGGAAGGAGAGAACCGGACAGGCAGGTTGAAAAAAGTTAGCTACGCGTTCCCGGGAACCTCGGCCAGAGCCGCGAAGATGCCGAACACTGGGCGGCCGGCCGCGGTGGTGGTGTCGATCTGCGCGCCTTGACCGGCGAGCACCCGCAGGCCCACGCCCCGGCCGGAGAGGTCCTGCACGGTGTGGACCCGATGGGCGAGGTTGCGGCCGAGACGGTCGAGTTTCCAGACGACGAGTACGTCACACTTCCTCAGAGCGCGCAAGCAACTGTCGAGTCCGGGCCGGTCGGCGCGGACGCCGGAAGCGAAGTCGTGGTAGAGGTTGGCTGGGTCGTCGATGCCCGCGGCCCGCAGGGCGTCGCGCTGCAGGTCCAGCGACTAGGAGCCATCCGCCTTTGAGACGCGGGCGTAGCCGATCCGCATGTATCGCAAATCTTCGTTTGGGACATGTGGGCGATGGCGCCTTTCTGCCAGCGCCTCCGTGTGTCTTGTCCCATGTCTGATTCTATGTCTTGCATACGTCGAGCGTATGAGAATGTCTCGGAGAACCGTTCTGACAAGCCAGCGCCTCGAAGCACCTGCGCCCACTGGGCGACGGCAAGGTGAACGCGGACCTGCCCGGTAGAAACCGGGCGGACGGGACGGCCCGCGTCAACCCTTCGCCTGGCTCTGCCGCGTGAACTTATCCGACTTCTTTTTCTCTGCTTTCTTCTGCGCCTTCAAGGACTGCTGGATTACGGCAGAGAGCGGCTGCTCATACATGCTTTTCATAAATGAGTCACGATTTTTGCCGCGCGGCAGGACGCGGCGAAGACGTCTGTCCTGTCGGCGCATGAGCTTGCTGCGTTCTTTGAGATTCTCGCTCTCGTGCTGGAGCGCCAACTGGAGGTCGAAGGGCAAGTTCTCCGGAACTTGTCTCAGCATGAAGTCAAGTGTCTCGCCCTTGCCGATATCGATATATGCGACGTTAAGGAAAAATAACGCATACGCCTTCGTCTCGTCCTCCAGATCCGAGTCGTCGATTTCTAGCGCCGCTTCCTCAAAGGCCTTCGCGAAGAACGAATACGAATAGCCTTCCCTGAAGAACATCTGGACGAGGCAGAGCAGGTGCATCTGCGGTAGGTCCTTGAACCAGATCACCTCCGAGCCTTGCGTGACAATCTTTCGATAGAGCTCGGCTGCCGTTACTGCAACGATCCGTACGCCTTCCGAAACCACATGGTAAGGCGTTGTATACGCCGCCAATAGGTAATTGGAGATGTTCATAATCTTCAGCCATTGTTCCAGCTCTGAACCGGCCGGCATCTCGAATATCGCCTGGAGATCGTTGGGACAATCCTTGCGCAGCCCGAGATAGAAGAAGAACGTGTTGGTCCAGTAGACGTTGAACACCCGGCTATCGACGACGAGCGACTGGTCCGGGATAAAGGACTTGGCGTAGAAAAACTCCGTGAAGGTCCGGTGCTTGAACCCGAGTGTTTCGGAATTGCTATCCAAGGAAATGATTTCGCAGCGCTCTACCATCTTGTTGAATAGTTGGTCCGCATCTATTTCCAGGTTGCGCTGGTTCAGATAGTCCTTGAATGCGGCCGTGACCTCAGCCACTGATATGAATAGGCGTTGGTCGTCAATCATCTGTCGGGCCAGTCTCATCAGGATATTGTCGAGCGCTTGGTATTCTTTCTGCGACTGAAGACCCTTCCTTTCATCCCACCTGCCCAGTATCAGCTCTGCATACTTCGCATATAGCTCCGTCATGTTTGACGGTATCTCCTGCTGGCCTTCGTTCAGCAGACGTGCAAGGAGGATGGCCAACATCGGGCTCCGGGGCAGTTCCCGGAAGAGGGCTGACTTCTTGAGATCTTCGAGGATGCGGTCCGTGATATTGACCTGCCCGCACAGCTTCTTGATAAATTCAAGGGTGCTCTGCATCGAGAGGTAATTCAGCTCGAAGCGGGAAATATCCGCCTGCAAGTCATCTCCTCGCGCGACGCCTTTAAGGAAACGACTCGTCACCACGAGGCGAATACAGTTCTCTTCCGACGCTTGGGCGAAGAGCGCGTTGAGTTCGTCAGCTTGGCAGTTGATCTCGGTCCGCCGCTCGTCGAAGGCGTCAATCAGAACCAAGTATTCGCTATCCTGGCATGGCTCCATGACCGCCACCGGCACTCGCTGCTCGATGAGCTTCTTCAGGTCGCCGGAGTGTTTCTCCATCAGCTCCGTGTAGCTGGCGCTAAGCGGAATTACCTTGGTCTTGCTGAAGCTTTCCGGGGTAGTGGCTCCTGCGATTATCTGACGCATTAATTTCGACTTCCCGGAACCGATTCCACCCTCAATAAGGATGCAACGATGTAACTCAGTAACATGATCGACATCGACTTTCTTCGGCTGGCGATAGTCCTTCCTCTTATAGCGGTATTCGATGTCTGGAAGGTGATACAGGTCCTGCTTGACGTAGAAGGCCTTGTCGGATACCGCCACTAGGCTGAGGCTCTTGTCCTGCTCTTCCGTCCGTATCCGCAAGTCCTGCAGATACTCCCCGACGACAATCGGCAGCCCCGACCAAGCCAGAGGCGCATACTGGTCGACCAGCTTTTCAAGGGTGGCGCCAGCGATAAACTCAATCTTCCGAGTGCTGTATTTGTAGGAGATCTTCTGCTTGGCGTTGTGCGTTATATGTTTAGTAGCGACGACCCATATTTCGGTAATGTGGATTTTTCCCTTGCCCCCTCGAACAAACCGGGGAAGGCCGCACTCCTCAATTTGACGCTCAATGTCCGTGAAATCCTGGGCGACCCTGCCGACCTTGGCGATGACACCAATATACTCGGTGTGGCCGAAGGTATCGTTGGTCCGGCTGATGACGAAATCAGCCCCCATCTCGTCTGGACCATGGTGGTACTCCACGTCTTGGACCCTTGGCAGCTTCGGCAACACCGCGTTGAGCAGCGGATGGAGGTCCTTGACCTCCCCCACAATCAAATCGATCTTTTTGTTAGTAACCTTGGTCATGCTTGCTCCCTCGCCGCAACTGCGCGTCCGTTGTGGGTCTCTCTTCCTCGATATCAGAGCTCCGTTTGGTGAGCCCCTTTTGCGTTATCAGGCTCAACATTACTCTCACGAACAACCCTCGCCACTTCCGATTCAAGTTCTTCCTTTGATATGCCCTGACTGAACAACCATTTGTTTAGGATCACAGTGAATTCAGCATCCAACTCCTTGAAGAAGTCCGCCTTTTGTTGGAGCTCAACAATCATTTTCTCGCGGCCTTCCAAGGTCAGGATATTGATCGCATGTTTCGAGAAGTATCTGTGAGCAAGCCAGCTGCGGAGTTCCACGGCTTCATGCAATCTGTTTTCGAGCGCCGGCGGTAGATTGTTTCCCAGATCTCTTTTCATGCGCCCCAGAGTTTTTTTAGATTCGCGATCAAAAAAGGCATCGCGATCCTCAGGTGGGACCCGCAAAAACTCCTGGTTGTACATCGACACCAAGAGGAGCCCGATCTGGACCTCAAGACACTGTGCAAAATACATCGCGCGTCCGAAGCGTGCAAACACCTCGCGGCGCTGCTGAGCCTCAAAGGACAAATCCTCTTGCCACTCTAGCTTCTCAGTTACATCATGGTCATCCAAGATTGAGAATCCCCTCAAGAAACATAAGTTCCGGACAACCCGGTGCGGTTCAAGCCGCGATCTGTTTTCCACCTGCCTCGATTCGCTCCAACACAGTATTTGTCATTCCTTCCTCGTCCTCCACTCGAACGGGTGAACAATTGGGAATCGACGCAGGCGGGCAATCGGCGGTGTTAGGCTCCTCGTCCTCGTCGTTGTCATCCTCTTCCTCCACGTTCGATTCCAGCGATAGCTTCTCGCCGTAAGGGTATCAGGCAGATTGGTGCGATTTTGCACGCTAAGGCCCTGAGCGCTACCGTCGTAAAACCGGTCGGTTTCGCGACAGGTAACGGGGAAGGCTCACGACGCAGGATCAGGATGCTGATTGCGTTGCCAAACCCTGTCGCACACGTCATTGTTGCAATTCTACGGGGTCGCGGGCCTTCTGCGACACCCCGACAGGGGGGGATGATGCTCATTGGGTATGCATGGGTCTCCACCCAAGACCAGACGCTGCGACTCCAGCACGACGCGCTCACCGCCGGTGGCTGCGAGAAGCTCTTCCGCGAGAAGCTCTCCGGCACCCGCACGACCCTCCCGGCCAGAGAGAAGCTCCTCGCGTTCGCGCGCAAGGGCGATGTCGTCGTGGTGTGGAAACTCGACCGCCTTGGGCGCTCCCTCCGCGATCTGATTGATGTGGTGAACTCGCTCCAGGACCGCGGGGTCCGATTAAGGTCCCTCCATGAAGCCATCGACACGACAACACCCGCCGTCTTCTTCGTGCGTAACCGCACGGTGGCGAACGTCGACCCGATCGGATTCGCGGTGCGGATGAGATCGCCCTGGGAAGTCCAGAGCGTGCCTTAATTCGCCATCCAGCCTATTTTACGGTACCTACCTCGATTGAGATTTCTCTTTGGTCGATCATAAGTGAGTAATACTCGCCGTTGATATATACCCAGTCAATCGTGTTCAGCCGAATCGCCCGGTAAACGAGCAGTTTGATGTTCATCGATAAGGCGGGGTGACCAGTTGGGACCAAATACACTCTGCGCCACTGTCGTTCCTTGAGCTTACGCGCCACGCCAATCAAGACCTGCCTGACCTCGCTGTTTAAGGTTCCTTCGTTTTCCACTCTCCAATTGCCTCGACTGGCGACGTACACCTCTCCACGAAGAAAGCTGTCCGGAATCGCGTGGACCCCTGCATTTGCAACGATAGTGAGCACCTGAGAGGCATCGGGGCCTGAATTTTCGTCCACCAACGACTGCAGGGCCTTCTCGACAGCCTCTTCACCAAGTTTACCAATGCACTGGCTAAGTAGACGCTCCAACGTTTCGCTCATCCTGTCGCTTCCTTTTCAAGACGCTGTATGTCCGCTAGGACGAAGTCGTACATCGATGTACCCGTTCTGAGGCGAAAGGCCGGAACTATTGACTTGGCCTTACTGTTGGTGAAGAACTTGACCCAGATGGCCTCGTCCGTTTGTATGAACGAATATCTAAGAATACGATCATGCATCAGGACTCGGACACATCCGTTGGCACCCGCCTCGGCCTCCCGGGCCAGCGCCTTGATACGTTCAACTCCTGCCTTGACGTTCGCAAAGCCGGTTCCAGTGCCCTTCAGGTACTCTGCCCCCTTGCCATCAGGGGCGAGCACCAAAAACGTAGTTTCTAGGCTAGCTTTGCAACGCAATTCCAGTACGGCATAGAAGTCATCGGCGAACTTGGGGGAGTACTGCACACCAATCCTTAGGACTCGGCTGTGTTTCCAGTGGTCCGATTCGTTGACCGCCTTTGAGTCATCCGTCCAATCAGTCAGTCCGGAGTCGTGCAGACGGGTGTTGCCGAGCACGGAATCTGCTACTTCCTTCAGCATTTCCTTCCTGATCCTCATCTCGAACAGGGAATGCAAGATTCCGACCACCAACAACAGAGCGCCGACCTCGGCAAGTAGGTGGTCTAGGGAGACCTTGAGAAGGGTGCGATGAAACGTCTGGGCTACCAGAAGGCAAGCGAGTCCCAAGACGCCAAGAGTTAGGTGTCGCTTTTGTTCGAGGATTTTTGAAAAGTTGACCATAGTTTACCCAGTGGGGGTTCTGGTGCAGATAGGATTGTCAGAGCGATAAGACTCAGGAGTGCGCTCCGGCGATGCAGACTATGCGGCCATGACGTTACGCCAGATCAGGGCGGGATTTGACCGCCATGGGATCGGAATTGCGAACTGGCGTTTGTGAATCTTCTGCGCCAGCTCGATGCCGATAATGACGCGCCGCGCATTGTAGAACGTCTTGAATCCCAACATCGATCGCAATCGCCCCTTCACCCGGCGGTGGTCCTGCTCCACAACGTTGTTCAGGTATTGACAGCAGCGAATTGTCACCGGGTTCGGGCCTCGGAAGTTGAACTCCCCGTTCATTCCCATGCGCCGCAGCGCGCTATGGCTCGGCCGGTGGCCATCCAGAGTGATGCTATGAGGCTCCTGATGATGCTTCAGTGCCTTGCGAAAGAATGCCTTCGCCGCCGCGATGCCCCGTGTTCGACTGAGAAAGAACTCCACGGTGTTGCCCTGTCCGTCCACGGCTCGATACAGGTACATCAACTGGCCCCGCACCTTTATAAACGTTTCATCGACTCGCCAGCTCCCACCCACCGGTCGCTCGAATCGCCGCCAACGCTTCTCGCAGGTTTCGGCATAGCGAACCACCCAACGCAAGATCGTGGTGTGCGAAATCGATAAACTCCGCTCACCTAAAATCACGACCAGGTCTCGGTAACTCAGTTTGAAGCGAAAATACCAGCGCAGGCAGAGGAGAATGATGTCGTCTTCGAACCAACGTCCAGCAAATAGAGGATTCCGTTCCGTTTTGCGATGCGCCATATCCCATTATCGCCAATTCCCGTGCCTATCTGCACCAGAACCGATCCTGTGCGCCCGAGCTTTACCGGACGTAATCCGGCCATTACCGTCGCCTTCCCACCGTTCGAGCGAAGAAGGGCCGCTCGAATACGAGGCGGACCTTGGGGCACCAGTGGCCGCACCCCGTCCCGAATAGATCATAGCTGTTGAAGTGCAAGCAGTCAGCACCCGCTCCAGTGCTACGGCTTCCGCCTGATCAATAGTCAGTGCGTATTCCGGACGATCGTGATCACTGATTCCGATTTAACGTGATCACCGATTCCGGGATCATGATCAGTGATTCCGGGCATCGTGATCACTGATTCCGGGATCATGATCAGTGATTCCGGGCATCATGATCACCGATTCCGGCGATCATGATCACCCGTCGGTAGCGAAGTTTAGACCTGTTAGGTTCTTCCTTGAAAAAGGAGAACTTGATGGGAACAAGACGGCTATCGATGAGACAGTTACGCGAGATTCTACGACTCAAACACGAACAGAAACTCAGCCACCGGGCCATCGCCCGAGCCTGCCGAGTGGGAGTAGGGACGGTTTCGGAGTACGTCCGACGGGCGGCACGTGCAGGGTTGGAATGGCCGCTGCCTGAGGAACTGGACGAGGCCGCGCTTGAAGCGCGGCTGTTTTCCAGCGCGGGACCGGGCTCCCGGGAACGGGTGGTTCCAGATGTCGAGCGGATCCACCAGGAGTTGAAGCGTGTTGGAGTCACCCTCCACCTGCTCTGGGAAGAGTACCGGGAAGCGAATCCAAAGGGATATGCCTACAGCCAGTTCTGTGTGATCTACAGGCGGTGGGCCCAGAAACTGAAGCCCTCGATGCGGCAGGTGCACCGCGCCGGCGAGAAGACCTTCATCGACTTTTCCGGCAAACGGCCAGAACTGACGGATCCGCGGACGGGCACAACTAAACCAGTCGAGTTGTTCGTGGCCGCGCTGGGCGCCAGCGGTTATACCTACGCCGAAGCGACACCGAGCCAGAAACTCGCCGACTGGATCGGCGTACATATTCGCATGGTGGAGTTCTTCGGCGGATCGAGCCGGATCTGGGTTCCCGATCAACTCAAGAGTGCCATTACCCTGTCCTGCCGCTACGAAGCAGGAGTGAATCGCACCTACCAGGATGAGGCAGAACATTACGGCGCCGTTGTCATTCCGGCCCGGCCTCGGAAACCCAAAGACAAAGCAAAAATCGAAGCCACGGTCCTTCTGGCACAGCGTTGGCTCCTGGCCAGAATCCGGAATCACACGTTCTTCAGTCTGGCGGACTTGAACGGGGCGATTCGAAAGTTGCTGTTGGAACTGAACCAGCGGCCGATGCAGAAGCTTCGCGTGTCCCGCCTGGAACTCTACGAAAGGCTGGATCGACCGGCCCTACAGCCACTACCGACCGATCGGTATGAACAGGCCGAGTGGAAGGGCTGTCGTGCCAATATCGACTACCACGTGACCGTGGATCACCATCCCTACAGCGTGCCCTACCAGTTGATCCAGGAAACCCTGGAAGCGCGTTACACCGCCTCGATTGTCGAGGTCTACCACAAAGGCCGGCGCGTCGCCTCTCATCCTCGCCGCTACGATCACCAACCGTCGACTCTGTCGGAACATATGCCCAGTTCCCATCGAGCCCATGCGGCATGGACACCATCCCGGCTGATCCGTTGGGCGGAGAAAACCGGCTCTCAGACCGGCCGACTGGCCGAGGAGATGATAAAACGGTGGCCCCATCCTGAGCAGGGGTACCGCTCCTGCCTGGGATTGATGAGCCTGGGACGCCGCTACGGCGCCCAGCGGCTCGAAGCCGCCAGTGCCCGAGCACTTCGCTTACAGTCCTATAGCTACCGAACCGTCAAAAACATCCTGTCCTCGGCCCAGGACCGTTTGCCGTTCGAGAATTCCGAAACCCTACCCACGCCCCATCACGACAACATTCGCGGCGCCGCCTATTATGCGGAGCCAGAGGAGAGCACACATGCTAATGGAACAAACCCTGGAGAAGATGAACCAGATGAAGCTATCGGCCATGGTCGAAGCCCTCGAGCAGCAACGCCGCTCGAATCAGTACACGGATCTGAGTTTCGAGGAGCGTCTGGGCCTTCTAGTGGATGAAGAATGGACGGCCCGGGAGCACCGTAAGCTCACCCGGCGTCTGCGCGTGGCCAAGCTGCGCTACAGCTCTGCATCGCTGGAAAACGTCGACTTCAAACATCGTCGCAGTCTGGACCGTTCCCAAGTCCTCGCTCTGGGCTCCTGCGGGTGGATCCGGGACCGGCACAATCTGATCATTTCCGGTCCGACCGGCATCGGGAAAAGTTTTCTGGCTTCGGCTTTCGTCGAACGAGCCTGCCGGCGCGGTTTCAATGCCGCCTACGTCCGAATGCCCCGGCTCTTGCACCAACTGGCGGTCGGCCGTGGCGACGGCTCCTACGCTCGTGTTCTGGCACGGCTGGCCAAGACCGATCTGCTGGCCATCGACGACTGGCTCCTGGCCCCGCTACGCGATGCCGAACGCCGGGACTTGATCGAAGTCGTCGAGGAACGGAGCGAACGCTCCGCCATCTTGATCGCCAGCCAGCTCCCGGTCGCCGACTGGCACGGCGTCATCGGCGACCCGAACCAGGCCGACGCCATCTGCGATCGCCTCCTCCACAACGCGCATCGCATCGAACTGAAGGGACGATCCATGAGACAAACCAAGGCTGCCCCGAAACCCTCTTCCAAGGAGCCGGCATGAACCCCACCTGGCGACGAGGTAGTCCAACTCGGACTGGCGTCCGATCGTCGCGGATACGCGATCCTGGCGCGAAGGATTTTCAGGAATTCAGTAAGGACGGGACGAAGAATGAGAAAGAACCTAAAAAACAAACCAGTGGCCT
This sequence comes from Terriglobia bacterium, assembly GCA_965263045.1. Taxonomy (GTDB): domain Bacteria; phylum Acidobacteriota; class Terriglobia; order 20CM-2-55-15; family 20CM-2-55-15. The sequence continues at coordinate 2,865 of CBDHGK010000005.1, read as the reverse complement.
GTGGAAAATGATGGGCTATGGAAATCCACAAAAAACGTGGATTCCCACAGCCCTGGAAAAGCCTGCGGCTTTCCCACATTTACACACAGGCCCGGCGATGAATATCAAGATTATGGAAGCATTCAAAACAAGAATCGTGGACTTCGGGAGGTCTAAACTGAGATCCTAACCCTCACTTCGCTACGGCGGGTGATCACGATGCCCGGAATCACTGATCATGATCCCGGAACTGGTGATCACGATCAGCGGAATACGCAGTCAGCCTGTGTTTCATCCGAACGGAAAGGACGCGGCCGACAACCAGCATCGGTTCAGGGGAAGCCAGAGTGATATTCAGCAGGTCATTGGCGCCTCGGGGGTCACCCAAAAGCGGCCAATGAGGGTCACCTGAAAACCGGCCAACGGAACTGAGACCCGGGACATTGACAACGGCGACAAGCCGAATAGGCTTCCGTCGGTATGAGCAATGTCTTGAGTACAGAAAAGAAACAACAAGTTATCGCACTGGGAAGGCTCGGATGGCCGCTTAGGCGGATCGAGCAGGCGACCGGTGTGCGTCGAGAAACGGCAGGCGCATACCTGCGAGCTGCCGGTATCGCGGTGCGGCCGCCCGGGGGCTGGGGGAAACGTGCGCCGTCAAAACCGGCCAATGGGGTGACCCCCGACTCTGGGGGCCTCGATCTGTCCAATCTGGACCTGCCCGCCCCAGAGCCGCCCTCTGCCAGCGCCTGCGCACCGTATCGGGAGATCATCGAACTGAGTCTGGGTCGTGGCCGCAATGCCATGGCCATCTGGCAAGATCTGGTTTCCGATCAGGGTTTTTCGGGCAGCTATCAGTCCATGAAGCGCTTCGTGCGCAAGCTGCGTGGATCCCAGCGTCCCGGAGCGGTGTGAATCATCCAGACGAAGGCTGGAGAAGAAGGCCAAGTCGACTACGGAGACGGACCGATGGTCCGCCATCCGGAGACGGGCAAGTACCGACGCACGCGACTGTTCGTGATGACGTTGGGCTACAGCCGTAAAGCGGTTCGACTGCTCCGCTTCCGCCCAGTTCCCGAATCTGGGCCGAGCTGCACGAGACCGCGTTTCGCCGGCTTGGAGGCAGTCCCCGGTGCATCGTCCTGGACAACCTTCGCGAGGGTGTGATCGTTCCGGATTATTACGATCCGACGCTGAATCCCCTGTTTAAGGATGTGCTGGCTCACTACGGCGTGGTGGCCTTGCCCTGTCGGGTTCGGGATCCCAATCGTAAAGGGAAGGTCGAGTCCGGTGTCGGACACGCCAAGAAAACCCCTCTGAAGGGAGTCCGCTTCGAGAGCCTGGAGGAGGCCCAGGCCCATCTGGACCGGTGGGAAACCCGCTGGGCCGATACGCGCATCCACGGCACGACCAAGCGGCAGGTCGCCGCCATGTTCGCCGAAGAGAAACCGTCACTGCTCCCGCTACCGGTGGAACCCTTCCGCTACTACCAATACGGGGACCGCGTCGTCCACCTCGACGGTTGCGTGGAAGTGGAGGCTGCCTATTATGGTTTGCCTCCCGGTTGGATCGGACGCACCGTCAAAGCGCAGTGGGATACGCTCCACGTTCGGATTCTCGATCCGGAGACCCATCAGTTACTACGCGAGCATGTCGATCAGAAACGGGGCGGGTACCGTGGCCGGGAAGAAGACAATCCGAAAAAGACGCCGGTGACCACCGTCCAATTGCTTGCCCGGGCGGCTCGTGCCGGAGTCCACATCGGCGAACTGGCCAAAGCCATCCATCGCCGTCAGGGCGAGGCGACCATCCGCCGTATCCTGGGCCTGTTCTCCCTGGCCAAAAAATACGGTGTCTCCGCCGTCGAGGATGCCGCCGCCGCGGCACTCGAACTCCACGTCCATGATTACCGTTTCGTCCGCCGCTATCTGGAGCGGCGGCCTCCACTCTCTCTCCGCCAGGTCGACCCCCTCATCCGCGAACTGACCCAGTATCGCGATCTCATCAACCTCAAGATTCAGGAGCAAGAACAACAATGAACCTCATCGAACTCCAACAAGCGCTGCGCCAACTCCGCCTGGGCGGCATCGCCGAAGTCCTCGAAACCCGTCTCCATCAGGCACAGGCCGACGCCATGGCACCCATCGACCTGATCTCCTCTCTGGTCTCGGACGAACTGGCCCGCCGCAGCACCCGACTGCTGGAACGGCGCCGAAAACAGGCCCGGTTCCGCGATCCCCAGAAGACACTCCAGGACTTTGACTTCACCTTTAACAAGAAAATGAATCGCAGTCTGGTCTTCGATCTCGCCACGGCCGCCTTCATTGCACGCCACGAAGATGCTCTGTTTCTCCGTCCACCCGGCACCGGCAAGAGTCATCTGGCCCAGGCGATCGGACTGGCCGCAATCCTCCAGGTCTATCGGGTCCTCTATCGTGAAACCCACGCCCTGCTCGACGACATCGCCGAAGCCACTATCGACGGCAACCGCAGGAAACACATGGAATCGCTCGCTGCCGTGCCGCTGCTGATCATCGACGATCTGGGAATGCGCAAGCTCCCCCCGACCGCCGCCGAGCAACTCCTCGACATCGTCATGCGACGTTGCGAACGGACCAGCACCCTGCTCACTTCAAATCGTCCGGTTGAGGATTGGGGGAAACTATTAGGGGATAGTGCGGCCGTGACTGCCATGCTCGACCGCCTCCTCCATCATGGCCACATTCTTAAGTGTGGCCCACGGAGTTGGCGTACTAAAACAGGCTTGCCCGATCACGGCAACTCGCGGTAAAACAACCTGGTCCCGGGCCGCCTTCATTGGCCGGTTTTGAGGTGACCTTCGTTGGCCGGTTTTGGGGTGACCCTTGAGGGTTACAGGATCGGATC
>CBDHGK010000004.1:0-45084 GCA_965263045.1 Terriglobia bacterium | reverse complement strand
GCACGTCGCCATCACCATCCGGCGATTCGGCAAGCGGAGCTATTCGCCCGAAGATCTCGTGCGCTTCGGCTCACTGCCCCAAGAAGTGCTGGACGAGGCGCGGGCCACGCTGCTCGGGCGGCGGAATATCCTCGTGTCGGGCGGCACGGGCTCGGGCAAGACCACGCTGCTCAATGCCCTGGTCGAACTGCTCCCCGCCGACGATCGCATTGTTTCCATCGAGGACACCCTGGAACTCCGCATCGACCGGAAAAACTGTGTTCGCTTCGAGGCGCGGGGGATCGACAGTAAATCGGTGACGATCCGCGACCTCGTGCGCCATGCCTTGCGCCATCGCCCCGATCACATCGTGGTGGGCGAGGTCCGGGGCGGCGAGGCCGCCGATCTCTTGCAGGCGCTCAATACCGGGCACGGCGGCAGTCTGACCACGATCCACGCCAACAACGCCGAGTCGGCCCTGTCGCGGCTAGCCACATGCGCCATGCAAGGCGAGACTGACTTGCCCTGGGAAGTCACCTGTAGGGGCGTCGTGGACGGGATCTCCATGGTGATTCACATGACGCGCCGCGAGGGACGGCGGTACGTCGAAGAAGCCCTCCACGTGGGCGATTACGACGCCGCAAAGCGGCGCTGGCACTACAGGCCCGTGGCGTTCGCCGACCCCCAACTCAAACGGGCGCAGGTGCGGTGATGCCCGACGACGCTGCCAGGACGATGCAACAGAGGCGAGCCTGGATTGTCAGAGCGATGTTTCTACTGGTTCGCGGATACAACGCGGCAAAGAATCTCTGCTTAACGGCCCCGATCTGGTCGGTAAAATATGATAAAGATATGGAGGCTTGCGAGGACATGAACGATAAATCAAAACCTGCTCTCTCTCTGGTGTCACCCCAAGCGCGGCACCACTACACCCGCCTCAATCAGGTGGACCATCTTGTTGGGGCTGGCGAGGCGGATTTGGAAATTGGTTACATGGGGCGGCTGCTTGCGCTGTGCAGTCTGCCGCGCACCGACCCCGTAGACCAGAAAGAATTCAAGCGCAGCAATGGACCATACACGCTCTACATGGTTGCAGGTGGCGGCAACAAGCTCCCGTTCGGTCACATTCCTCGCCTGTTGCTTGCCTGGGTTTGCACCGAAGCGGTGCGGACTCAAAGCCGGGATCTGCTTTTGGGAAAGTCGCTTTCGGATTTTATGCGGGTCGTGGGAGTCAATCCAGTTGGAGCATCCTTCGCCCGCGTCCGGAACCAGATGAAGCGTCTCTTCGCATGTCAGATTTCTTTGCACTACACGGATAACCGCAGGGAGTCACGGATAAGTTCACTCATTGCCGACCGCTCGGACTTCTGGTGGAACGACCGCGAGCATGACGATCCTGGAGAATGGAACAGCACAATCCGGTTGGGCGAGGAATTTTTTTCCGAGATCATCGCGCATCCTATCCCGCTCGACATGAACATTCTCAAAGCTCTATCCCGGTGTTCTCTTGGGCTCGATCTGTACCAGTGGATCAACTACCGCACGTTCGCCTTGGATCGTCCGTTGTTTCTCTCCTGGAAGCAGTTGTACAGACAGTTTGGAGGGGACCCCTCCCGAGTTGGGGAGAGATACGAAGTTCGGGACTGGCGTAGGCAGGCAATCCGGGAGCTGACAAAAATCAAAATTGCGTGGCCAGGGCTGGACTACTCGACGCCAAAAGGTGGCCTTTTGTTGCTTCCCACAACCACCCCATCTGTTCCTCCACTTCAGTTTCCACGACTTTCCCGCTAACTCGCTCCCCATACTGTCTCTCCCGGTAATCGTCCTAGGAGTTCTGCGCGGCAGAACGTTTTTAGGCCATTAGGCCCACAGTATGTTGCGCGTATACAGCGCTTAGCGTCGATATGTAGTGCCGCATTTCTTCTGCCGCGCAGACTCCTCGGAGAACAGAATAAAGAGATTAAGGACAATAATGGGCAGGACGTTTTACTGTCCATATTCCGGATTTTCCACATTACCTTGTGTTTTTATGGAATTTTCCGTTAACAAAAGTACTCACAAAATTCGACACAAGGCTTAACAAAAGTACCCACAACAACAGCACAAGGCTTAACAAAAGTACCCACACATCTTCAAATATAAGAACATATAGCAATTACGACATGTATTAGGCACGGCGGAGATTGTGAAAAATCAGAAAAGAGTTGCGCCAAGAATCCATCAAGAACCGCAGAAACTCGGCTTCCCCATTTCCGGCCGAACAGTTTTCCAGTGAAGAGTAACCGGCGCCGGGGAGCAACCTCCTCGTCCGCCGCTTTCCAAAAACAGCTTTGCCTCTCCGGTCCCATACCGGAACTGTACGGCTGCTATGGTACTGGCCCCCTCCCTGCCGACGCATGAGGCAGGGGATCCTGGAATAGGGAAAGACTCCCGAAAAGTTCCAGGGGACTTCTCTTGCAGGAGTTTATTTTTGGAGTAATCCGAACAGTTCCCGGTCTTCCGGCTTCGACAGGAAGTCATCGAGACCCTGCAGCATAGGCTCTTTCGCTTCCGGGTCAGAACTGAATTTCTGCATCATGCAGCGACCTTGAGGTGGCCCCGGAAAATCGAGGAGTTGTTTAAGGTGTATTCCACCGACTGAGGATGGATACACGATGACGAAGAGACGCAGGTTTTCTAGGGAGTTGAAAGCGAAGGGCGCTGGAAGCGCTTCGGGGCGATCGGACGCTGCAGGAGATTGCCTCGAAGCACCCGGTTCATCCGAACCAGGTGAGCACATGGAAGCGCCAGGCGATCGAAGGGCTTGGCGAGATGTTCTCGAACGGTGTGGAACGCCGGCGGCGGGATCATGAAAGCGAGGTTCGTGAGCTTCACGCCAAGATCGGCGAATTGACGGTGGAGCGGGATTTTTTGTCCCGAGGGTCCGGTCGATGAGCCGGGTCGCGCGCCGGGCGATGGTGAGGCGCCCTGACCCGGAACTGAGCTTGAGTCGTCAATGCCGTTTGCTGTCGATCGGGCGCTCCTGGCTCTATTAGACACCCCAGGGCGAGAGCGCGGAGCCCCTCGCGCGGATGCGGCGCATCGATGAGTTGTTTCTGAAGCATCCGTTCTACGGTGCCCGTCAGATCGTCCGTCATCTGCGCCGCGAGGGCGTGCGCATCGGCCGTCGCCGGGCGGGTCGTCTGATGCGTTTGATGGGTCTTCAGGCGATCTACCGGGCACCCCGCACCGGCGAGCCGCATCCCGAGCATCGGGTCTACCCCTATCTGCTCAAGGGTTTGGCGATCGAGCGGGCAAACCATGTCTGGTGCGCCGACATCACCTACATCCCTGTGGGGCGCGGCTTTCTTTACTTGGTGGCGATCCTGGATTGGGCGAGCCGGTATGTGCTGGCCTGGCGTTTGTCGAACACCCTGGACGCCGGCTTTTGCGTCGAGGCGCTCGAGGAGGCGCGGACCCGCCACGGTCCGCCGGAGATCTTCAATACCGATCAGGGCAGCCAGTTCACCGGCTTCGCCTTCACCGGGCGCTTGCGGGCGGCCGGTGTCCAGAGATCGCGATGGACGGCCGGGGCCGGTGCATGGACAACATCTTCATCGAGCGGCTGTGGCGCTCCCTCAAATACGAGGCTGTCTATCTGCACGACCTTGCCGACGGCTTCCAGGCCCGGCGCGTCATCGGCGAGTGGATCGACTTCTACAACGCCGAACCGCCACACTCGGCCCTCGGCGGAAAAACCCCGGCCGAGGCCTACCGCGGCGGCCCGCCTGCGGATATGATGGCCAAGCCGCTACGCGGCTTGGCCACTTACCCACAGGCGCAGCAACGGCGACAGGAAGATCGATCCAAGGAGATTCTGGCAAGATGAGCGGCAACCGGAATACACCTTAAACAGGCCGCCAAGCTGTCCACAAACCGGGGCCACCTCAGTCCGTGATAGGGAGATCGGCAGCATTTCACCAGCTTAGTCCGCCAAGCGGAAGCTTAACTTGACAATACCTCTTCGGGCGTCGGGTTATCCCCAGCACGATTCGCGACCGAATAAATGTGTGCAAATGTGCAGAAACGCACGCCTGCACCATAGCTCTAGCTGTCGCCAAATTTTCGTGCTGCGATTTCGCGGCTATACAATTCCTCGATTGCCCGTTTGATGAGTTGGGAATTATTAAGGCCAAGACGGGCACGCAGGATGGCCACCTGTTCGGTCGTCTTGCGGTTAAAGTAGCCGCCTATGTGCTTAAGCCCTGCCCGTCCACCCGCTGGCTTTTCCGGGGACATGTCCGCTGGCGTTGAGCCCGCAGTCGCGACCGCATTTTCGGGGATATCCATGTGTTTCAGGAAGCTTTTTGCCGTGACTTTTGATTTAGCCATAGTTAGCGCTCAGCTATGTTGTGCACACGTGTACTTGTGCCATTCTGCAATTCTGCGCAGACCCACTCCCATAGTGCCTGGATTTCTTGAGCTGCTTTGCTGTCGGGTTCCATTTCCTGCGCTGTAGTCCCTTCTCGGCTGGCGTCTCGATGCACCTTGAATCGGTGCAGGATCACATCGGCCATTGGAATGCCGATGGTTGCGAATAGCTCTCGAGCGATCTTTTCCTCTGTCTGACTGTTGGGATGGACCATCGTCAGGACAACTACCGCGGGTTTATCGATCGTGCGGGCGAGTCGTGCAGTACGGGGAAGCTGTTCGTAGGCTTCAATGTCTGGCGTGCAGGGAACAATTACCAAGTCAGCCTCTTCAACGGCAGCTGGGCCTTCCGTGCTGCGGGCTGGCGGCGTGTCAATAATCACGAGGTCGCATCCGGCGCGTTTGGCGTGTTCTAGCATTTTGGGGAGACCAATTTCGGTCGTAAACTTGACCGCGGGCAGTTCCTCGTCGCGCCGTTCAGCCCATTGGGATATGGATTGCTGTGCATCCATATCAAGCGCGAGCACGTTGTAGCCGGCCTTGCTGGCCGCAACAGCGATCGACCGTGTCAGGGTTGATTTCCCGACTCCTCCTTTCTGCATGGCTATAGCGATGATTTTCATGTGCATTTCTGTAATAGTGCAATACTGCACTCGTGCACGATTGCAGTATTGATCATGGGTCAAAAAGTAATTGCGTGTCAAGAGGTCTGATTAATTGCACACTTGTGCACATTTGATGAAATCGGATCGTGAGGATCGAGGCGTCCGACGCCCGTTAGACCGCCGTCAGTCCCCGCAGCGATCCGGGCCCTGGTGTTTCCAGTGCAGAGTGAAGAAGCAGAAGAGTTGCAAAAATTACCGTGGGCTGGGCTGATTCCGGCCAGATGAACTTCCCGTCCCGAAAATGTTGAAGAACCGGAATCTCGATCTAGAGGGCGAACCCGGCCGCGGCTCGGGCGTAGGCGTTGCGGGTGTGCGGATTCCGGATATGGGCGGTGAAGAACTCGATGACGCGGCGCTCGGCGTCGGGCGCTAGCAGGGCCGGGAGCCATTCCTCGCCGATCCGTTCCACCTGTAGTGCGGTGGCGGAGTTGCGAGTAACCGGCAGATCCGGGGGTGGGACAGCGTCCATTTCATATGAATGATAATGTTTGCCGGCTCAACCGGTCGATGCAACACATGCATTAAATGTTTCTGCCGGAGTTGCGAACTCCAGCGTCTTGCGTGGCCGCTCGTTGAGCTGCCGAGCAACCGCGTCCAAATGTTCCTGTGAGTGTACCGACAGATTCGTCCTTTTGGGAAAGTAGTATCGAAGCAGACCATTGGTGTTCTCATTCGATCCGCGCTGCCATGGACTCCGTGGGTCGCAGAAATAGACGGCAATGTTTGTCGCCAGGGTAAACCGCTTGTGATCCGCCATTTCCAGACCGCGATCCCAGGTCAGTGATTTGTAGAGTTCCGTCGGTAGTGGATGCGCCTGTTCGATGAGCGCGTTGACAACAGTTTCGGTCTTCTTGTTGGGAACCTTCGCCAGCATCACATAACGCGAGTGACGTTCGACCAGAGTGGCGATGTAGGTGTGCCTCGATCCGGCGATCAGATCCCCTTCCCAGTGACCGGGGACCGCACGATCTTCGACTGAAGCCGGGCGCTCACGGATCGAGATCATGTCTTCGATCTGTCCCTTTCCATGGCCTTTCCGGCTCGCTTTTCCAGATCGGCGAATCGTGCGTCTTGTCCGCAGATACTGAGTCAGTTCTTTCGTTTCTTGGCCATACACTTCACCTCTCTTCTTATGTGAAGTGTTGCATCGACCCCTTGAAATCACCTCCTTTATCATTCATCACTACATCTCTCCCTGATCCAGAAGCCGTCCCGGGGAAACCCGCATAATACCGGATCACTTCCTCACCTGCAGTCAGGGGAGGCATCTCCACTGGCTGCCGAATTTCTGTGGGTTTCAAGGACTTCCCGAAATCGTGACATCCTACTGGGAATGGGCACCGACCCCTTGGACCGTCGGGCTGTGAAGTTGGATCAACGGAGGAGAGAGCGGCGTTGGTCCCGTATGGAAGAGGTTGTAACAGCGCCATCGTGATCGAAAAGGAGCGGCTTTTCGAGAGTGCGTAGGACACGGCGCTGAACCTAGCGCCGCAGATGTAGGGGTTTTCCCCGCCTCACGAGAATGAACGATCTTATCCTGCAAGAAGCTCCTAGACTTTTCCTCAGCCCGTGCTACGCTTCCGAGCTATCTTCATCACTGGACATCACCGTGATTTCCTTTGTCGCGATCGACTTCGAAACCGCCAATTACAGCCGTGACAGCGCCTGTGCAGTAGGCCTAGCTGCTGTTCGGCGCGGCCGGATCGAAGTTACGCGGTCGTTCCTGATCCGGCCGCCCGACTCGCAGTTCGTATTCACCTGGATCCATGGCCTCCGATGGGAGGACGTGCGCGCCTCGCCCACCTTCGGTGAGCTTTGGCCGACCCTGCAGTCCTGGATTGATAACGCTGGGTTCATCGCCGCCCACAATGCGCCGTTTGACAGTGGCGTCCTCCGCGCGTGTTGCGTTACGTATGGTATCCGGGTGCCGCAGGTGCCTTTCACCTGCACGGTCCAGCTTGCCCGCTCACAGTGGGGAATCTACCCGACGCGGTTACCCGATGTCTGCCGTCGGCTTCGGATCCCCCTGCGTCACCACGATGCGGAGTCCGACGCGGAAGCGTGTGCACGCATCGTACTGGCTGCCGAAGCTGAGGGATGGCAGCGGCGCCAGCAGGCCCCTTAGCTCACGGCATAACCTGACAAGCTATTTATCGTTAAAAGCCCACCGCGGCATCTGTCGTTATGAGGAGTTCTCATTGCGCATCATATAAGAGAAACCTCCAGACAGCTCCCGCACCGGTTCGGCATCCTCATACCATCAACAGCAAAATCCTCAATAAAGAAGTCGACAGCCGCTGTTCCGCGCAGCTTGGAGACGATTTGTTGGTTGGTAAAAGTGCTCTTCCCAAGCCTTCACAATATTCCTGCCAGGGAGTTCTAATTGTCGCTGATCAATTCCCGCGTGTGCGGGGGAACCGGTATTCAGGGGACCCAGCAATGAGAACATCTGGGTCTATCCCAGTTGTGTGCGTCAAGTTCTGCAAATTGGAATCCGGCATCTCCATTGTGGTTTAGGCGGCCGCGTTTCGCAACGACGCCTTCTTTTGTTCCCTTAGAAAGGACATATTCAAGTACCGGGTCGCCTCGATCCAGTTCTCGTGCGTCTCGGTTGCCAGTGCGCGGATCAGTCGAAGACAACTGTCCCCGTTGGGGAAGATCCGCACGACGTGAGTCCGCCGTTTGATCTCTTCGTTGAGCCTCTCCAGCATGTGGGTCGACTTCATGTGCTTATGGTGCTGGCGCGGCAGCCGATAGAAGCTGAGCGTCTCCTCGATGTTGTTCTCGACCCAGTCACAGAGCCGGGGATAGTTCTGTTGCCACTTCTTCAGCCACGCGGCCAGGTCCCGCCGGGCTTCGGATAGATCGCGCCGGTCGTAGAGCCAGCGGAGTTCCTGCATACAGTCGTCGTCAGCCCGTCGAGGCAGATAATCCAGGGCATTACGGAGGAAATGGACGTAGCAGCGAGGCCAAATCGCTTCCGGAAGGAGCTCGGTAATCGCCTGCTTCAGTCCGGCATGATCGTCAGTTACGACGAAATCCACACCGCGCCGCCCGCGGTTGCGGAGTCGGGATAGGAAGTCCCGCCAACTGTTTCGGCTCTCGCGATTCGCCAACACCACGGCCAGCACCGAACGCCGTCCGTCCCGGTTGATCCCGATCGCCACCTGAATGGCCTCGGTTCGGATCACACTGTCGGACCGGATCTTCTCGTACCGTGCGTCCAGGATCAGGTACGGATCGTCTTCCTCGAGTCCGCGACTGGCAAACTTCTCCAGATCGCCATCCAGTCGCTTGTTGATCGGGCTGATGCTGGATGCCGAGAATGCATGCCCGCAAAGCTCTTCGGTGATCGCTTTGACTTTCCGTGTGGACACGCCCTGCACATACATCTCGGCCAGCGCCGTCATCAGCGCTTTCTCGCTGCGTTGGTAGCGCTCGAAGACCTCGGTGCTGAATCGAGCCTGCCGGTCCTGCGGGACTCGCAGTTCCAGCTTGCCCACTCGGGTCACCAACCCTCGAGGATAATACCCACTTCGATAGCCTTTCCGCTCTGAGCTCCGTTCGCCTTTTCGCGCGCCAACCGCCTCATCCATCTCCGCTTCAAGGACTTCCTGCACCACCGCCTGGGCCATCGGTCTTCCTCCTTGTCTTCCGAGTCCCGTCCGAAACTCAATTTTTTAAGGAAATACCGTGGCCCTCTTCCTATTCAGAGTTTTTGCGGAACTTCTGAAACATAACCAAGAAGGGTCTATCCCCGCGTGTGCGGGGGAACCGCCGCAACCGTGAACGCCTCATCTTCTGTCTTGGGTCTATCCCCGCGTGTGCGGGGGAACCCGAAGATCACGGGGCTGTCCGACATCGATACGGGGTCTATCCCCGCGTGTGCGGGGGAACCCCATTGAAATCATCATTCAGGAACAGACACCAGGGTCTATCCCCGCGTGTGCGGGGGAACCGGCACGATCGATCTCCCAGTAAACATCGACTTGGCTCTATCCCCGCGTGTGCGGGGGAACCGATAAGCACGGGGAGCGCGGTCGGGCGGTCCAGGGTCTATCCCCGCGTGTGCGGGGGAACCTTGGCCGGGACCCTCATCCCTCTCAATGCGTAGGGTCTATCCCCGCGTGTGCGGGGGAACCCGGGGTGGCGGTCGGCGTCTTCAAGGACGCTCGGGTCTATCCCCGCGTGTGCGGGGGAACCGCCTTCTGGCCCTGTTCGCAATGGTGGAAAAGGGGTCTATCCCCGCGTGTGCGGGGGAACCTGTCCATGCGGCACCGTCCCATACCTCGACGAGGGTCTATCCCCGCGTGTGCGGGGGAACCAGCTGACGCCGGTACTCATCCTCACCGATCACGGGTCTATCCCCGCGTGTGCGGGGGAACCTGTCCCTCGAGAGGTCCTCTACGTGGCTGATGGGGTCTATCCCCGCGTGTGCGGGGGAACCTGTCCCTCGAGAGGTCCTCTACGTGGCTGATGGGGTCTATCCCCGCGTGTGCGGGGGAACCAGCCCGAGGCTGATCCGCGCGGCTGAGGCCGTGGGTCTATCCCCGCGTGTGCGGGGGAACCAGCGGGAGCATCTTGCCGGTTGTATCCTTGACGGGTCTATCCCCGCGTGTGCGGGGGAACCGTAAAGCGGCGCTCGATTTTATCCATCGTCGGGGGTCTATCCCCGCGTGTGCGGGGGAACCGTAAAGCGGCGCTCGATTTTATCCATCGTCGGGGGTCTATCCCCGCGTGTGCGGGGGAACCGCTCACCCCACTAAAATCATTGACACCTATCAGGGTCTATCCCCGCGTGTGCGGGGGAACCACGTCGAGCCTGTAATGGACGTACCCAGCATAGGGTCTATCCCCGCGTGTGCGGGGGAACATCTTGCAGTTAAAATATTGATTTTAATAGAACTCTAAGAAGGCGGTAATTTAAATCGTGCCTATGTGCGTCTTACAAGCAGCACCCCATCAGCGTCCACAATGTCTTTAGGGGGTTCGCCCAGTGTTCTGATGTGGAGATTTCCGACAGCTTGCTTGTCACGCCAGACTAGGACGACCGATCCCGTACCTAGCGCCGTCCACCAGTCTGACAGTACATCCCACACCCGCGTCCGGACACCTGCCGACAGATCGGGTGCCACGTAGACGCCGGGCGCAATTTCCAGCATGACCGAGGTGAGGAACCCGCGATAGCGTGCCTCAACGTTGCGTGTAACGACCATGGCCATCGGCATCGTGCGTTCATTCCTTCTCAGTCTGTTCGACGAACAGGGATTTAATTCGGGCGATCATGGCAGGAATGATCTGTTCGTGGGCCAGGGCTTTTCCAGTCAGCCGGCGTGTAACGCGCTCAATGTTCTCTTCGGGCTGTGCGGCAGCGCGCTTGGCGGAGCGGAAGGCGCAGGGAATCGTAAGAGTGTCGCGGTAGAGGTCGGCGATATCCAGAACGAACGACTGTCCCGGGTCTTCATGAATGAAACCCAACTGCGGTATCGTTCCTGTTGAGGAGACCGCGATAGCGGCGGCACCCTCCACGGCGCTGGATGCATGGTTGATCGCCTGATTGGGCAGGTCCGCCGATTGCGGTTGGGCGCGGTCATAGTGCCGCCCGCTCCATTGCACACCGATCTGCCGGGCAAGCAGGCGGTAACTTTCCTTCATCCGCGCACGCTCGATCCCGCGCAGCACGTCCAGGGAGCGGTGTGGAAACACTTCCCCCAGTCGCCATGCATACATGCGCCGGGCAACCGTCAAGCGCGAATTGTCGTCTGCCCACATCCGAGCCTGAGCACGAGCCAAACCGGAACGGTCCGGGATCAACGGTGGGGCGGTATAGAGTCGAACGCCATCTGCACCAACGGCCGCTAGAGCTGTGCGCGCATGGGCGAGAAGTCGTAGCGCATCATGGCTAACAGTAGAGCCGGGTCCGAGCAGAATCATTGAGACGCCCTGGAGAGGAATTGCGTGATCGCCAGGTGCGAGCGCATCGGCCTCCGTGGGCTCGCCCTGCAAGAAAGCGAGCGTGCCGTCCCGCGCAGTCAGCGCTCCACGGGCGAGGTAGAGCAGTCCGGCCCGGTCACTGTGAGGGACTCTTGCGCTATCGATGCCGAGCCGCCCCTTGAGCATCTAGAACTCTGGAGCCGGGCGGTTCGGAGGGCGCAAAAGCAGCATGCCGTAGCCGTATGCCCGGTGACGCCCCACTCCGTGCGCCAGTAATTGGCCAAAAGCGGCAGGATCGGTCACGGTCATGGTTCCGTGGACCGTAGCATCCGGGCCTTCCGGCCCGGTGCCTCCGCGCGCGACACGGACACGGCAGTACCGGACGAGGCGGCTTGTTGAACGATCAAGCGTGGCGGCGGGAGCGAGCCGTTCGGCCAACCAGTCGAAATAGACGGCCTCCCGCGTCCTCTTTTCTTCCACCATACCACCAGACTGAGAGGGATAACGGCGAAGGGCTTCCAGCAGGAACGCATCAATTTCGGCTCCTTTTCCGGCACCTCCGGATGGGGTGTCCAGATCACGCCGCAGCCGCCGGACGGGGCGCACGCGAAGGTCGAAACCCAACTGTTGCCTGAGGTGCCAGACATCAGGCATGGGCTTGCTCTCCAGCCGGTCGGGAGACAGGACACTCAGATGGTCTGGCAGTGCATGGGCACGCGCCGAAGCGCGTAGCGCGGTCGCGTCCAGCACGGAGTACGCATATAGATTGCCGTTGGTCTGCCGGGGCGGCACGAGAAGCCGGAAGGGGCGGAGCACGCCCGGCCCCAATACTTCGTCCACCAGGTGATGTAGCGCGCGCCCCTCGTCGAAGATGGTGACACCGCCGCCACGTTGCCGGACCCATCCGCGTTCCGCGGCCCAACGGGCGAGCGCATCGGTTGCAATTGGCACGCGGACGAGATTCAGCGCCATCATTCGACGATTGCCGGATCAATCCGGCCCTCCACCACTCGGCGTGATCCGCCATGCAGGCCGGTGCGCCAGTTCCGCAGATCGGCCAGGTCGGCGATACGGTCGACGCCGTCGCCCGTCTCCGGCCCCTGTCCCACGGGCCACAGGGCGCGGAGAAGATGGCCTTCTCCCGGCACCATACGAAGCGCCTCGTGAGCGGTATCGCCGTTGACCCAGCAGTTCGGCTCCTTGGCCAATAGCGGCGCCGCGGGCAGGCACGGCTTGCGTCCCAAAAACAGTGGCCGCGCAGGCCGGCCGATGGCTTCGGCCAGAGCGTCGAGCGCCGGAGTATCTCCGGCGGGATCGAGGCGCAACACGATGCGCACCGACTGATCGGCGTGATAGTCGCGCAGCCGCCTGTGGGGAGCGCCATAGCTTGCGCCGTCCCGGCCCTCGACCACCCCACGGGTTGTCCAGCCCTTGTCAGTCTTGGCAAGCAGTGCGTTCTGGGTGTCCGTCAAGAGCGTTCCTTCCCGTTCGCGCCGCGCGCCGAATATCATACGGTCCTGGATTGACTGAAGCGCAGTGGTTTCTGACCAGTGCCAGCCGAGCGCGTTACCGATCAGGCCGGTCAGCATAGAAGCCGCCGGGAAATCGCGCACCGGGCCGACCTGATCGACAGCAACGCCCCCGAAGGCCATCAGCGGCGCGTCGAACTGGAGGACAAGCCAGCGATGGGTCACGATGCCGCTGCTTCCGGCAGGGTTTTCGCCCAGCCTGCGATATCGGCCAGTGACCCGCGCGTAGCTTCCCGCACCTCGATATCGGCCAGCGTCATCACGCGCCGCTCCTCCCCGGTGGCATAGGCTTCGTCCAGGGACGCGAGATGTGAGGCCAACGCCTCGACCGCCTGGCTGACGTGAGGACCGCAGGGAGTGCGGTAGGCTTCGGCCAAGCTGCGCGGTTGCCGGTCCCCGGCTTCCAGCAACACGAAAGATGCCCGGCCATAAGGGGCGGTGGAGCCAAGCTTGGCACCGGGAGAGACCTCAGCGACGAGGTAGGTCAGGTTGTGCAGCACCTGTCCAGCCAGTGTTGAATCGCCACCGAGGTTCAGCAAAAGACCCGGAATATCGATCACAACATAGCCGTAGAACAGGCCGGAAGTGAGCTCGGTCTCCTGAATCGTGTCCGCCCCTGGATCTTCCCCCGAGAGGTCATCGACGGCAGTGAAATAATCGCTCTCCGCCTCTTCTGCGTGGACGGTGAATGCGTGCGCAACATGCACGGGCGCAGCGATGTTCGCATCGGTATCCGACGTGACCATGCGACCAAACAGAGCGGACGTCAGGCCAGCGGGCAGAGTTGCGCCGTCACGCATAGTTTTGATGTTCGCGCGAAACTCCTGTTTCCATTTTTTCGCAACTGCAGCAGCGACCTCGGCGTTGCCTCCAGCCTCTTCTGCCAGGCGCTCGGCCTCCCGCGCAAGCCATTTAAGTTCGGGATCGCCGAAAAGCAGCGTTTGTCGGCTTTTCTTCCCGGTGCCCTTGTCTCCATAGACAGCCATCTGGATCTCCGGTTCGAGGGCATTAACAACATCTTCAGGAAAGCGTTCACTCAGAGGCGCGATGACAAATTTCGTTACCAGTTCGCGCGACCGGTATGCCGCAGTGGCTCCGTCGATGGCGTGCAACGCATGCGGATCTTCCGTAATGCGCCAATGCCGTTTGAGGCACTGGGAAGAAATTCGCGTGCGCAATGCGCCGCCGTAAGGCAGGCGTTTCGCCAGTCCGCTGTCGTCCCGGTTGAGGAGCGCGGCGGTATAGGCACTCAGCGTATGAATCTGCAGAAAACGCGGTTTTGGCATCAGTCGGTTCCTTCCTCGGATTTTTTAGCGGACTGTTCGGCTCGATCGAGCCTGAGATAATACGGTTCGGCCAGTCGCCGCCCGTCATCGGGCGTCAGCAGCATGTAGGCGATATCGGGAACATTCACTCCGCTGCCGGAAGACATGGAGCGGGCGAGCGCGCGCACCGCCCGCTCCAGCAATACGGCGCGCTGTTGGCCGCGCGCGGCCATGAGTTGCGCCAGCCGGCGTTCGCTGAACACTGGACGTGGACCGGTCCAGCCCTGATCATCGCCCCCGTCGCACAGCACCGCGCCGAGTAAGCGCTGTCCATTATGCAGCGGCGGCCGACCAGCGGGATCGCCCTTCGGCGTCAAGATGGCGACCATGCGAATGATATGCATCCATGTCTCTTCCTTTTCGGGTCGCCCAATGGTTCGCGGGTGCCGGGTGGCCAGCCTCCAGAAGGCGGGGGCGGCTCTTCCTTTTTCCATCCGGCGTAATTCCGCCAGCGAGCCTGGATCCAGCTGCTGCATCATTGCGGTAGCAGCAAGCACAGCCTGCGCCGGTGTTTCGTCATACTGCCACATCTGTTTCCTCCTGGATGAACATTGCGCGGCAGGCGTCATTGTTTCGCAGGGTTCCCATGAATTTCCGCCGCGCCCGCGCGTCGGCCCTTGGCCGATGAATCGCGGCGCAGGGGATGGTGGGCAACGCGGCATCCAACTCGGCTTCCGCCTCTTTCATCAACGCCACAAGGAAGGCGCGTTTTGACTCGAATACCGCGTCGTCGCTTTGCGATGCCACTGCAAGCCTCTGCCACAGGCTGGCGAAGAAGATCCGGTCGGCAGTGCGGTCAAACCGCTTCCGGGCAGCGGTGGTGTGAGTATAGTGTTTCTTCTCAACGGCATCTCTGTCTCCACCCGCGGCCATCAGCGCGAGCGCGTTCCGCAGTGCAGCGTCGAAGCCCGCGATCTCATCCATCTGGGCTTTGGAGAGCGCTGCTGCGGTGTTCGACGCAAAAAACGGCAGGATCTTCCCCGGCACGGGCACGACGCGGGATTTGAAGCCTTCGGTCTTGCTGTTGCCGCGCGCAAGAGCCTCGGCCACCAGAAGCATATCGCCAGTCTCATCGCTTCCGGGCTGTGCGAGAAGCGGCGGTGCCCAATCACCGGAGAAAAGCAGCTTACAAAGTTGACTGTAATTGAAATCCCCGCCGCTGATCGTGAAGCTCTTCCCTTCTGTCCTGTGGATCGGCGCCCAGGGGTCGCCGACATTGCCCTTGAACATCCTGGCGTCGATGTGCGCTGCTTGTGAGGTGCTGCGCTGGGCGGACAACGTGCCCTCTGCTTCCGTTAGCCGGACACGGCGGCAGGCCTCAATAAACCAGGGATCCAAAGCGCGCAGGTCGAGCTGCTCTCCTTCCGGCCAGTCGAGGCACCACAGCAGCCCCGGTCCGCCTACCGCGCCAATCCCGCCCGCACGTCCTGACGCACGTGCTGCGAGAAGCTGCCGCACATCCCGCAACCACCATCCAGAAGGATCGACCGATACGTCTCCGGTTTGGCTGGAGGCAAGCCCGAGCATCGGGCGGCTGGACGAGCCGCCGTTCATGCGCGCGATGCCATGGTTTCCGGCACCGCCGTAGCCCTCGGATGTTTGTAGCGACACCAGCGCGAATACCCAATCTTCCGCTGCCGCATGCCGCGCCACAGCCTGTTTCAGGTCGTGATTGCGTGAGGTAATGAGCAGGTCCAGTGCGTCAGGCGTCTCCACTGTGGACCATCTAAGCCCGCCCGGGTCCGGCGGTTGCAGGAAGGCGGGCTTTCCTCTTTCTTCAACAACGAGCCGCCAAGGCGCGTCGCCGGCATGGTCCCGTGTTAGATTCCGCAGGTACACCGCCCAATCCGCAGCCTCCTCCGGTACGTCTTCACGGCCCGCCTGCCACAGCGCCAGCGCGCCAAGCTGTACAAGGAACATGTGCCAGGCCGGACGCTGGTGCGGACGTAACGCCGGGAAACCGCGCACCCGCCCTTGAGCCATTGCCGCGAATAGTGCCGGGAGTGACACCCTGTCACCATCGGAGAGGGTCAGGATCGGATCGGTGATGAGGTTCATCGGCCGATCCGATCCATTGACAGCCCCATGAGTGATGGGGGATCCACCCGATCCATTAGCATCATCCTAGTCACATCGGGCCTATCCCAAAACCAGCTTCGGGAAAAACGCATGGTGCATAAAGTCGGCATTGCTGCGGATACCAGCCGGCCAGCATCGATCCGGCCCCCCGGCGACCGATCCGTTTCAAATTACAGACATGGTCCGAACCCCATTCCCGTATCTCCCAATTTCAAACGAGCCAAGCTGCTAGGCTATGCTAGTGACATAGTTCTATATTATACCTTATGCTCCGTCAAGGCTCTATTTCTAAACAGCGCTTATTCTTGCGAGTCCTCCGCGCGAGTAATGAAAACGCCATTTTGCGATTGACAGAATCAGCCCGTCCCCATCCCGCTCAATCGTCACATGATCATCCTGGCTGATCCCGCGGGACCAGCGCGCCGGCAGGGCAATCCGCGTTATGGACTTACCAAAGGGGCCTTCGGGCGGTGGATCCAGCGGCAGCACCACGCCTTCTTCCCCCAGCCGGGTCATGATCTTTTCGTCCGAGCCAGGAAAGAGTAAGCTGTCATCGAACGGATCCGTGCGTTTCAGAACGTTGAGCCGGGCAATCATGCCTTCCGCAGCTCTTGCGCCCCCGACGGTCCTGTCATAGCGCTCCCAGGCCTCTCCCTTCTCTTCAACCAGGGCGGCGATGCGGTCGGGGTGGGCCGCGCCTTCCACCAGTTCCCTGTTCATATCCGGTATCTGCCAGACCGGCTGCCCGATGATCAGCTGCCGGGTCAGTTCCAGTCCTGCAAGGTCGCAGTAGATACCGTTGAAGCCACCATCCGCATTCCAGCCGCCAAGCCCATTCTCGAAGGCAGGCGCGGTCAAACGATCCAACCCGTCTTCCGGCAATAGCACCATGGCCTGGGCCAGTTCGAAGCCCTCGGGCCGGGGCAGCTCGTGCCGGTGCAACCGCCCAATGCGTTGCAGCAACACGTCCATCGGGCAGAGGTCGGAGATCAGCAGGTCGGCGTCGATGTCGAGCGATTGTTCCAGCGTCTGCGTCCCGATTACGATGCATCCTTCTTGTGCCCGATCCTTGCCAGGGGCAAGCGCACTATCCACCGACTCGTCCAGCAATCTGCGATCTTCCACCGCAAAACGGCCGTGGTGCAGCGCAGGGCCTTCCGCCGCCTGCATCAACAGCGGTCCAGCTCCTGCTTCCTGTACGGCAGACCATGTGGCCACCGCCTTGCTCACCGTGTTGCGGATCACCAGAACCCGCGCGCCCTGTTCTCCAGCCGCTACCGCTCGTTTCATCGTTTCCTGCGGATCCATCGTCGGCACGGTTTCCAGGTGCACTGTCTTGGGCCGCGCCGAATCCGGCGGTGCGCACGGTTTGTTCTCGCCAGCAACCCAGACCGCCGGATAAGGGGCGGCGATTGCCTCTTTTACAGAGGGCATGATTTCACCGGTCCAGCGCACCCGCGCCCGCGCACCCAGCGTCGCGGACATCAGCATCGCGTATCCCCCGGCTTCGAGGTGCCCGTCCAGAAGTTGTTTCAGCACCTCGGTCATGTATGTATCGGAGGCGTGAACTTCGTCGATCACCAGAAGGCTGCGGCTGAGAGCCCCGCCGCGCAAATGCGCGTGCTTTACCTGCAGGCCGGCGAGCATCGCCTGATCCACCGTGCCCACAGCGACGGGTGCCGCCAGAAATCGCGTCGCGTGCTCGGCGGCCCACCTTTCCGGAACCGATCTGGCGTCATCGTCCCATCTCACCCGCCAATGGGGCAGACGCTGGCCTTTGAAGTCTCCCGCACGCAGCAAGCCAGGGATGGCCAGAACGGCCTCCGGTGCCTGTTCGCCGAATGCCCGGCGAAGCGCCTTATGGACGCGCCCATGCAGCTGCCCGGCTGCCGCGCGTGTGGGCACGGCGAAGTAGAGGCCCGAAACCGCTCCCTTCGCGAGAAGCCGGGTGAAGTGCCACAGAGCGGCTTCGGTCTTGCCCGAGCCGGTTTCGGATTCAAGGATTACCAGCCGCGCTGTCGGGTCCACATTCCCGACTGCGGCCTGTGCAGGGTTGGGCGCGGGAAATCCGGTCAACTCCTCAAAACCTGGAGCGGTCCGGGCGGCCAGTTGACCCGGATCGATACCGATCGTTGCCAGCGCCGGTTGAGCAGCCTTGCGCGCGATGGCGCCATAGGCAAGGTCGAAAGGTGCAGCAAAATCGAAGAAGCGGCGATCTGATCCAATCCAGTCGGCCAACGCCACAAGCCCGGCCACAGTGTGGTGAAACCGTGGACTGTCGGGCAACGCCTCGCCCCCAGGTTCGAAAGCCTCTGCAAACCACTGATGCATCGCATCATCCATGACACGCGTTTCCACCCGCCAATCATAATGGGGCAGGCACGGCCAATCGTGGAGGGTTGGATCCGGCGGTTGCTCCACCGGCCGTCCATGATGCGCGATCATCGCCGCAAAGAGCGGGACGACCGCTACACCCCATCCCATGATCTCCCGCATCGTCTTGTGGAATGGGTGATCCGGCCATTTCGAGGCGAGCGTAAGGAATGCCCAGCCTTCCTTCAAGTGTCCGCACTTCGGTCCCCGCCATGATCCAGACGGCCAGCCCTTTGCCTGAAACCCTGGATGCAGTTTTCCGATATCGTGCAGAAACGCCATCGCGGACAGCCGCTGGCAATCCGCATTGGTCAACCGCGCGTCCGCCGCCGTTTCCAGGCGGTTGCGGATGATCGGCAACTCCATCATCCGCGCAAACACTGCCGCCACGTCCATGGAATGATGCGCAAGCGGATGTATGCCGCCGCTCTCCCTGTCGGTTTTGCCCCAGGCTTCGGATTTCATCCCCTGCATTGAGCTATTTCCCATTCGTTGGACAGGTTCTCGGGTAATCTAAGCTGCTGTCCGGGCCTTCTGGTCGGGTTTCAACGCTCGTTATGAAGCACCCCGGGTTTTCCGGAGGCAGTTTTAGTTGAGTCCGGCCTCGACGAGGCAGGACCGTTGCTGCTGATAGTACATCTGGTCGAACTCGGTGAACCTCTCCTACCAATTGGCAGTGGGCTGAATAGACCATGGGGTTGTACTTCTGGCCGAAGCGCAGTAAATCGCGGGTGCGAAGCCTGCTGGCGCCGACGACCTCGGTTAAGCCCACGAGGGGTACACCGCTTCAGGACACAGCGTCTTCCCCAGGGAAGAACTCGAACGAAACCCTGTAGCGACGCAGTGAGAGAGAGGTTACGACACGTGCTGCTGCGCGAGCCTTGTTGTC
The DNA here is from genome assembly GCA_965263045.1 of Terriglobia bacterium. Lineage (GTDB taxonomy): Bacteria > Acidobacteriota > Terriglobia > 20CM-2-55-15 > 20CM-2-55-15. The sequence continues at coordinate 25,901 of CBDHGK010000004.1, read as the reverse complement.
GAAGTCACCGGCGACGAGAATCCCTCGAACTTGGTTGGATTCCTCGGCAGCGACGTCCCCCATGTAGCTGAGGATTTGGCCGATGGCGTCGCGCCGGGCTGTTCCGGCCTTGAGTTCGATCACGACGACGGTACCGTCGGTGGCCTTCGCAGTGATGTCGATGAATCCGGAGGCGACGGAACGCTCGGCGCCACCATCGATGATGTCCAGACCTGGCTCCAACTGTCCGATGGCGTCCCGGAGTGCGGCCTGTAGGTCGCGCTCAAGTCCGATGAGCCGGGCCCGCCCATCGTCTTCGCCTTGCGGTGCAACGGGGTCGATGTCCGATCGGGCGACATCCGTCTCCCGGTACTCGCAATACAAAGTGACCGCCGCCTTGTAGGACGCGAGACTGTTATACAGGTCGCCTGTGATGGAAATTTTCGACGGGTTGGTTGCATTCCTTCGCTTGTCGTCTGCCGAATACTGGAGCTCCTGGAGAACCCCGGCAAGTCCATTCTTCGCGTAAAGCTCGTCAAGGTCACCGTAGTGGCGTTCGACTCGCTTGGTATCCGATATGCGCGTGCTGACGCTTGATTGCACGAGACCGCGCTGCACGAGCCACGACCTATAGCTGTCTGTCTGCAACGTTGCTGCTCCTGTGAGGTTGCCCCGATTTCGTGGACAGGGTAACGCTTTCGAGTTTATGGCTATTCCGATGTCACAAGATCGGATCAGAAGTTATACCAATTTTTCATTCTTGGATGCGATGAAGCCCGACACGCCATTGCTTCTCATCCGACGTATTGTGTCGCCATGATTGCCGAGACGGAGCTTCGGGTCATTCTCAAGGCCTGCGATCGTTTCGACGATTTTCACCGCACCCGGTCGGCTTTGGCTGGGTTAGCCTGTCGCGCTAGCCACTTATATGAACACCTCTTCGCCGAGGTCGTCCCCGACTGATTTTGGAGCGCGCTCAATTCCCTCAACTGAGCTTTGGTGAGTTTGGTCTCATCGATTGCCATTTCTGAAATCCCTCATTTCTGACATGAAACAACACTCTAAGTGGCTGAGTTTTTTTCGGCCAGCCGCTTGGCCCACCAGTCGGCCCGCTCGCGCTCCAACCGGACTTTGATGGTTTCGCCGCACGGATATGTTGTGCGGAACTGCTCTCCCGTCTTCAGGTTCTTCGTGTAGGCGGTGCAGGTCCGGCTCTGCGCATCGGCGGTCGCAACTCCGAAAACCAAGCCGAAGGTGTTGAGGGCACCCGCAACGTCGGCAATTGTGAATTGTTTCGGCATCCGCACCCCACGATCCGGAACTCCTTCTACGTCGAGACCAGCGGTGCGCGCGACCGGGCCGAGCTCGTCACCGACGACGCGACGGAGATTCGGGCGCAGCTCGAAGCGGTCACCGGAAAGCGTATCGCGCCGCTCGAAGGGATCGGTGAGATGGAGCGCGCGTCCCCGGAGAAGGCCGCGGAAACCCAGCTGGAGGGTGGACGGCGCCGCGAGCGCGGCGCCGGACGCCGCGAGGGATCGGGACGGTCCTGTTGCGCCCTCGAAGGACCGGAAGATGCCGCCACCGGAGCGCGGAAAGGGCGCTGGAATGGAACTCGGGTTGTGACGGAATGCGCCGGGACGCTGCGACGCAGCACAGCGAGGGCGAGCGCGATTGCTGCCGGTGTATTGAAGCGGTGCTATTTGAATGGTTAATAGCCATTTATATATAGTTGTTATAAATCATATCTTATAATGATTTCGGAATCATGTTAATTTGATGGTTATGAGTCATCACAGAACGCCAAGGCTGAAACCACTCCTGGACAAGGTGCCGCCCGGCTTCATGGTGGATACGCCATGGCTGAAGGCGCAGTGCATCGACCCCAAGTCCATCCACGACTATGTCGCTCGAGGGTGGTTGGAGCGGGTCGTGCGCGGCGTGTACCGACGGCCACTGCCCGAAGGTGTCGAGGGCGCCGGGGAGGCGTCTTGGAAGGTCGTGCTTCTCTCCCTACAACGACTGATGAACTACACCGTGCATCTGGGCGGGGAGAGTGCGCTCGACCTAGCGGGCTACTCGCACTATCTGAGCCTCGGCGGGACGCCGCGCGTGCAGTTCCATGGCGACGTGCCGTCCTGGTTGAAACGGCTGCCGATGCGGACAGAGATCGTGGTGCGGCGGCGCACGCTTTTCGGCGAGGATGGGATCGGCATCGTCGATCCAGTGAGCGAGGCCGCGGCGAGTGGACCGGCGCTCGACGTGTGGCGCTGGCCCATTAAGGCATCGTCTCCGGAGCGCGCGATCCTCGAGGCGCTCGACGAGTTGCCGAGAGATGCGAGCTTCGAGAACCTGGACAAGGTCTTCGAGGGATTGACCACGCTACGCTCGGGGCAGCTCATGGCGTTGCTGACGGCCTGCCGCAGCGTAAAGGTGCGCAGGCTGTTCTTCGTCTTCGCGGATCGGCACGGGCACGGATGGCGCAAGCATCTGGACCGCTCGAAGATCGACTTCGGCTCCGGGCCGCGCGCGCTTGTGGAGGGCGGCAGGCTTCACCCGGAATACCGCATCTACGTGCCCCAAGACCTAGTGCCCACGAAACCTGCAAGCGCAGACGGCGATGCTTGACCGGTATGTGGAGCAGGTTCGCCTGCTGCTGAGCACGCTGCCGGAGATCGCGAGGGAGACCGTGTTCGCGCTCAAGGGCGGCACGGCCATCAACCTGTTCTACAGGGACATGCCGAGGCTGTCGGTCGATATCGACCTTACCTACCTGCCGGTGGGGGACCGCCAGTCGTCGCTCAGGGATATCGACGATGCGCTCGGGCGCATCGCGGCGGCGATCGCCGGCCGAAACCCGATTATCGAGGCGCGCCGCATCGCTGGCGGCGGGAACAGCGACACGCGGGTCATCGTGAGCGACGGCCGGGTGAGGGTGAAGATCGAGACTTCGCCGGTGACGCGAGGGGCGGTATATCCGGCACGGCCGATGGTGCCGTCGCCGACGGTGACGGAGCAATTCGGGTTCGTCGAGATGAATGTGCTTGCCTTCGAAGACCTCTATGGCGGCAAGCTCCATGCGGCACTCGATCGTCAGCACCCGCGGGACCTCTTCGATGTGAAACTCCTGTACGACAACGAAGGCCTGACCGACGATCTCTTCCGCGTGTTCATGGTCTATGTGGCGAGTTCGGGCCGCCCGATGCATGAGCTGCTCGCGCCTGCGACGCCCTTCAGGGAGGACCTGTATGACGAGGAGTTTGCGGGGATGACGCGGGAGCCGGTGACCGGGGATGTACTGGTCGAGGTGCGCCGACGTCTGTACGTGGACATCGCAGAGCGGTTGAAGGGTGACATAGCGGCCTTCCTGCTCTCGCTCCACGATGCCGAACCCGACTTCGGGCTCATCGGTCTGCCCGAAGCGGCGGGCCTGCCGGCGGTGCGCTGGAAGCTGGTCAACCTGGAACGGCTCAGGCAGGCCAATCCGGGGAAGCATGCCGCCCAGCGGGGTGCGCTGGAAAGCCTGTTCCGGTGACGGACCGCGCCCGTGCATGGGATGACCGTCCGGCGAATCGGGCATCGTGCGGCGTGTGGGAGCCAGTTGGAAGTGGTGTCATAGAGGAAGACTGCGGCAAATCGGGCGGACCCGGCCGGGTAGCGCTCACCCCCCCGGGGGGGGGTTCTGGTGCAGATAGCGAAGGGACTTGGCGATAATGGGATATGGCGCATCGCAAAACTGAACGGAATCCCCTATTTGCCGGACGTTGGTTCGAAGACGACATCATTCTCCTCTGCCTTCGCTGGTATTTTCGATTCAAACTGAGTTACCGGGACCTGGTTGAGATTTTAGGTGAACGGGGTTTATCGATTTCGCACACCACGATCTTGCGTTGGGTCGTTCGCTATGCCGAAACCTGCGAAAAGCGCTGGCGCCGATTCGAGCGACCGGTGGGTGGGAGTTGGCGGGTTGATGAAACGTTTATCAAGGTGCGGGGCCAGTGGATGTATCTGTACCGCGCCGTGGACGGACAGGGCAACACCGTGGAGTTCTATCTGAGTCGAACACGTGGCATCGCGGCGGCGAAGGCCTTCTTTCGCAAGGCACTGAAGCATCATCGGGAACCACACAGCATCACCTTGGATGGCCACCAGCCGAGCCATAGCGCGCTGCGGCGCATGGGAATGAACGGTGAGTTCAACTTCCGGGGGCGGAACATGGTGACGATTCGTTGCTGTCAGTATCTGAACAACGTTGTGGAGCAGGACCACCGCCGGGTGAAGGGGCGCTTGCGCCCGATGTTGGGATTCAAGACGTTCTACAATGCGCGACGCGTGATTATCGGCATCGAGTTGGCGCAGAAGATTCACAAACGCCAGTTCGCAATTCCGGTCCCATGGCAATCGACTCCCGCAGTGATCTGGCGTCACGTCATGGCAGCATAGTCCGCATCGCCCTAGCGCACTCCTGGTCTTATCGCTCCGACAATCCTGTCTGCACCAGAACCACCTGCCTGCTCTGGTGCGGATAGCTCTGGTCCATGTGCAGTTCGAAAGCATCCATCCCTATCTCGACGGTAATGGCCGCATCGGCCGCCTGCTCATTGGGTTGCTCATGGAGCACTGGGGGCTGCTGAAGGCGCCGCTGCTCTATCTCAGCCTTTTTTTCAAGCGCCATCGCGAAGAATACTACCGGCGGTTGAATCTGGTACGCACCGAGGGTGACTGGGAGGGCTGGACGGACTTCTTTCTCGATGGCGTTGCCACAATCGCGGACGAGGCCGTCGCGTCGGCGCGCGATCTCTTCGCCGTGGTAACTTCGGATCGCGTCCACGTGCTGGGTCAGGACACAACCTCGGTGTCTGCGGCGCGGCTGTTCGAGCTCTTGCCGAACCATCCGATCATCACCGTAGCGGCTACGATGAAGCTTATCAAGACCAGCAAACCCACGGCGACACGTGCGATCGAGACGCTGGTCGGTGCCAGCATTCTCGTCGAGACGACGGGAAGGAAGCGCGATCGCAACTTTGCCTATCAGGCCTACATTGATCGTCTGCGAACCGGGACGGAACTGGCGCGGGAATGAGAGCGATATCCAGCGAAATGCGCTGGATTGCCGAATGATGAAAACACGGAAGCAGAATCGTCGGACCCGAGACTGTGCTGCGGACACGAAGTCATCCGTTTGGTTAAGCTGTGCCAGGAAAGAACTCTTACCGAAGGAACCATGGGATTCAAACACTCCGTGCAGCGAATTGAATTGTTATCCCCTAGTCTCATTGACGAAGGAGCAGGAGCAGCTGCGCCTTATTCTTGAGGCCGCCACTACCGCGCCGATCCAAAGCCCGCCTATGAAATCCGCAGGAAATTGGCGAATAGCCGGGGAATGTATTCCAAGCGCCTGCTGGATGATGGAGGATACAGTCGGGACAGTTCCAACCCGTTCGGAAAGCTCTACGAGAAAGGCGGCGGGGAGGAATCCTCCCGCTTCACTCGCCAAGTTAAGTGACCCCCGGCAAAGCCGGGGGCTTATTTCGATGAGCCCCTCAAAGGGGCAGGTCAAGAGCCGCCTGAAGGCGGCTTACGCTCCCACGGCATGTTCAACTGCTCCAACCGTTGCTCCTCCTGCTCCTGGCGCCGAATGTATTCTCGAACGACTTCTTCCTCCAGCCCCACCGTCGAGACGAAGTAGCCCCGTGCCCAGAAACTCTCACCCGTGAAATTCCGTTTCCGGCCCATAAAGTTCCGCGCAATCGAAATCGCACTCTTCCCCTTAATGAATTCCACCACACTCGACACCGCTCGTTTCGGCGGGATGCTGATGCACATGCGCACGTGGTCCGCCATCAAGTGACCTCCCACAATCCGGCTCTCTTTCTGCTTGGCCAATTCACGAAATATCTCGCCAAAGTGCTGCCGAAGCGTACCGAACATCCTCTTCCGGCGGTACTTCGGGATGAACACCACGTGATACTTGCAGTCCCATTTCGTGTGCGATAGGCTTTGGTAGTCTTTCATTGAGTCCTCCTTGTTCGGAAGTTGTCGCTTCCAAGGAGGACTCTCTTATTTACCGCAGCTCTCGGTCAAACCTCTGCGAGTCGCCCCGGCTGAGCCGGGGGTTTACCTATGGGAATTAGGTTCGTAGCGCGCATCTGTTTCAGGCGCGTATCCTCCGATGTCGGATGCCGCCCGAAGGATCTTCTCCATGTCGAACCCGTCCGCGATTCGGGCTGCTTCCACCAGCCGGTTCACACTGTCAACGTTCACGCTTCGCACCGATTTCTCCCCTGTCGATGGTTTCCGGTAAGTCTGCAAACATCCGATCATCGCCCATGGTATTCGATTGGGAAATCATCCGGTTCATCGAAGGTCTCGGTGCCGCCAGCAAGCAGAACAAGAAAAGCCGGTCCTCCGGAGGGTCCGCCTGAAGCGCGCGGGTTTACTTACGAACCATTAACCCAGGGGGCGGGTCCTTTTACTCGGTCGGGGTGGGCTCTTTTTACGTTGTCCACGTGAAACGTCCTCTTGGTTTTCAACAAATTATGTCCGAAATGCTCTGGCGGACTACAATGCCTGAACGAGGGTAAAGCATGTTCGAACGAATTTTGTTCCCGACAGACTTTTCTAAGGACAGAAACAGCGCCTTGGGCCGTGCTTTTCAGGCATTGCAGTTCAACGAAAGAGAGGTCATTGTCCTCCATGTCGTCAACAATTTCTTTGGTCCCCACGCGCACTGGGCATCGCTGTTCGATGTCCATGAGCTCCAAAAAACAATGGATTTCCATGTCGAAACAGAAATCAAGGCTGAGCTGCGAGACGACATGAAGCGGGTAACCAGTTTTCGCCCGATTATCTTGCAGGGCAAGCCTCCGGAAGAGATTTGCAGACTTGCGTCTCAAGAGATGGTTGATCTTGTCGTTATGGGGAGCACGCGTGGTGTCACGACGATGAGAGTGATTCGCAGTGCGACACGCCCTGTTCTTGCCATCCCCATCCACCTTGCCAGTTCGAAATCCGCAGAGTCCATTCAACGCAAACAGACACGCCCGTACTTCGGTCATTCGCCCTCGATTCTGGTGGCGACCGACTTTTCACGGCAGGCAAGAAAGGTCACAGACTATGCTTTCGAAATCAAGAAGGCCTTCGACTGGCCAATCCATCTGATCTATGCGGTCAAGACGCCCACGATGCTGCATAGTCTATTGCAGCCAAGCGAATTCGCATCGTCGCTAGACGAACCGCGGAAATGGGCCAAACTGCAGGCACTCAATGTAATCCCAACGGAATTCATATCGGACGAGTCTGTCCATGTACGGGTTGAATTGGGACCTACAAGCGCGTGCATCCTCAACGCGGCGAAACAAATCGGGCCAACAATGATTGTCATGGGTGCGAAGAGATACGGTCCAGTCGAGAACTATTTTTACGGCACCACTGTAGACAGGGTCCTACGGCATGCAATCCAACCGGTATTGACTCTAACGATTTGACCGATGTTCTACCGGAGAATTCACTGCCCAACGGGACGTGGAGCCTTGATCGGGTCGGGCAAATGCCTGTTTGTATTCCTCTGAAGTGTCGATGTTAAAATGCGGTTCGTGGTGACTAAAGGAAATGTTTTCATCCAGTCAGAGGACGCCTCACTTTTTTACACGGCGGCTCATGCTCGCGGAGCGCACGGTTGATGCCTGTCTGGTGATCTGGCCACCCTCGGCGAGGGGCCGGTGAAGGGAGGGCATTGTTGAAGGGATTCGATTCACACTGGCGCCCGACGGGAGGGACATGGTCCTTGTCAGGGTACTGACACGATTCGCGCAGAAATACACTCTAAGAGTCGACCATCTTGAGCTTGGCGGGGCCAATCTGCCAAGTCCACGCACGAAGGCGACCGGGTAGGCGAAACCCAATCAATTGTGGCGGCCCAGCCCCAGGGCGATCTCGCGCCGGTCGGCTTCGAGAAAGCGGACATCACAAATCAGACGGGTCGAGAGACGTAGGGATCGGAGACCGGCAGGGTTCTGTCAGGAACAAACGTTCGTCTTGACCGAACTGAACCGCCCCGGGTTTCCCGGAGACCGTTTTAGTTGACTCCGGCCACGGTGACTGGAGTTGCTTCGTTGCGATAGTACACCTGCTCGAACTCGACTGGAGGAATGTATCCGATCGGTTCGAGAAGGCGGTGCTCGTTGTACCAGGACACCCAGTCGAGTGTCGCGTACTCCACATCGTCAAGACCTCGCCAGGGCCCCTCTCTTCGAATGACTTCGGTCTTGAATAACCCGATTACAGATTCGGCCATGGCATTGTCGTAGGAGTCCCCGATGCTCCCAACCGACGGCTCAATTCCGACCTCGGCCAATCGTTCCGTATACCGAATCGACAGATATTGGACGCCGCGGTCGCTGTGATGAATCAAACCTTCAGTGTCAGGGCGCGACCAGAGGGCCTGCTCCAGCGCATCCAAGGCAATGTCAGTCTTTAGCGAATGCATCGTTCGCCAACCGACGATCTTTCGGGAGAAGACATCGATGACGAATGCGACGTAAACAAACCCTCGCCATGTTGCAACATACGTGAGATCCGCGATCCACAGCTCATTGGGACGGGTCGCGCTGAAGTCCCGATCCACAAGATCGGCGGGTCTGAGAGCTACTTCATTCTGGATAGTGGTCTTGATCTTCCGGCCCCGAACCACGCCTTCAAGCCCCATTTCCCGCATCAATCGTTCAACGGTACAACGGGCAACGTCTGTGTTCTCGCGATTCAATTGCTTCCAGACCTTGCGGACGCCATAGACCTGACGGTTTTCCCTCCAGACCCGATCGATCTCGACTCGAAGCTTCGCGTCGCGCTTCGCACGCGCGGGCAATCGATCTGGATTCTTTTCCCGTGCCTGGTGCTCGTAGAACGTCGATGGGGCGATCGGCAGCACACTGCAGATCGACTCGACCCCATACCGGCCTCGATTCGTCTCGATGAAATCCGCCATCACCGGGGTCGGCGGTCGAGTTCCGCCTGTGCGAAAAACGCTGACGCCTTGCGCAGGATCTCGTTCGCTCGTTTCAGCTCACGATTCTCCCGTTCCAGTTCCTTTAGCCGTTGTTTCTCGTCCTTGGTCAGGCCCCCACGTTGGCCCATATCACGCTCTGTTTGCCGGACCCACTTACGCAGTGTTTCTGGGGTACAACCGATCTTCGCAGCGATCGACGCCATTGCCGCCCACTGTGAGGCGTACTCCCCCTGGTGCTCGGCCACCATTCGTACCGCACGTTCCCGAACCTCGGGTGCATATCTGCTTGCTCTTCCCATAATGACTCCCATCTTCTCAAGTAATGGAGTCTCCGGGAAACCCGGGGCGGTTCAAACAGTTAAGTAGCATGGAACGTGACGCATTCCATGTTTCGTATCTGTCAGATAAAATACCGGAAGCCGTATTCCATGGTCAGGCCGTGAAAACCGTTGCCTATTTGAGGGTCTCGACCGCGCAGCAGGACGTGCGCAGCCAGCGCCTCGCCATCCTCGAGTACGCGCGCAAACACGACTTCCGCATCGACGCTTTCATCGAGGCGACCGCATCTGGAGAGGCTCCCGAAAGGCACTGCGTGAAGAGCTCCACCGAAAAAAGCTGCCGCCCATCGTTCCTATCGCGGAAAAGGAGGTGCCGAAGCAAGCCGCATGATCACACGCCGAAGACCCCGGTGTCGGGGAAATACTAAACTTGTACACTTGGGTCAGCGTCGCCTCGCTTTGTGTCAGCTTCATCAGTCGTCTCACTTGTTGATCCGTTACCATCCAAGCAGCGCGCAGAATCAATAACTTGGCCCGGGAGCATTATCTTGAGGCAACGGGAATTTTAATTGTCGTTGGCCGGGAATTTCGATTTTCACTGATCAGAAGTCCGCAATACTGGGTAGCTCGTAGTTTGGAATCAGGTGCTTGTGCGCTTCATAATCGTACGGCGTATACGAAATTGTGCCGTTGGTCTCTACAGTGCCAACTTCGATAAACCGAACCTCATAGCAGTCCCGGCGTTTCAACGTCTCAGCAGCGACCACGGCTACGACATCTAGTAGTCCCTTCGCCTTAGATTGTACAAAGGCCGCATTAAGGACACCTCTTCTGTGAGCGACGCTTGGGTAACACCAGCCGGTTGAGTGCGCCCTTCCGACTGGAGACTTTTCCCAAAAGTTTAGTACAGAATTATCGGCATAGAGCGACGGCCTGAAACGAGTGGAATGAGAGCCCGCCGTCGAGGCTGTGGAAAATGTGGTAAAGCAGAGCGTTTTTTGCGAGGCTTTTCCAAACGGCTGTGGGAATCCGTGTTGTTTACGGATTTCCATCAGACGTGGCATTTTCCACAGCCTCTCGCGCGAGTCGTTTTTGGGCCGGTCGCAAAGGACACCGATATTCGAAATGGGAAAAATCCGTCGAAAGTTCGAACCCGAATTCAAACGCCAGATGGTCGAACAGGTCGAGACCGGGCAAGTAACGATGGCCCAGGCCGCACGCGAGTATCAAATTTCGCGAAGCCTGATCGAACGGTGGAGAAAACAGTATCGCAGCAACGTCAGCGCTCTGGCAGACCAGCCGTCCCGACAGGAGCGCCAATTGGAAGCCGAGAACGAGAAGCTGAAGGCGAAGATCGGCGACCTGGTCATGCAAATCGAACACCTAAAAAAACTGCAAGTTTGGGTTCGACAGCGGAAAAGCGCCAATACGTCCGCGATCACCTCGAACAACTTGGATCAGTTTCGAAAGCGTGCCAAGTGACCGGCTTGGCGCCCAGCAGCTACTACTACAAGCCGGACCGATCGGACCGGCAGCGGCGTGAAGCCGAGGATGAGAAACTGCGTCTCCAGATCGACGACATTCATGCTGAATTCCCGGGTTACGGCTACCGTCGCATCGTGCGGGAACTGGACCGTCGTGGCATCCAGGTCAACGCCAAACGTGTTCGCCGCGTAATGGGCAAGTACGATCTCGGACCCATCGTTTGGCGTGCGTTCATACGGACCACCGATTCGAAACACCAACTACCGATCTATCCGAATCTGATCAAGAATCGGAAGGTTCGTGCACTCAACGAAGTGTGGGTCGCCGACATCACTTACATCCGGATTCGCTCCAGCTTCGTCTATCTGTGGAGTGCGCCCCGTGAACTGGAGAGTTATTTCCCTAGGATTAGTACAGGCCGATCAGCGGGTTTCATGTTCACAAGAGCGTCTTCAAACTCATTCGGCGGAACGTAGCCGATAGAGGAGTGAAGGCGCTTGAAGTTATAGACTTCCTCGATGAAGAAGGGAAGCCTTTCGATCACGTCGTCGTAGGTTTCATAGTTCCATAAGTGAACCTCCTCGTATTTGAGAGTCTTGTAGAACGACTCGATGAATGCATTGTCGTAGGGATTGCCCTTGGCAGACATGCTGATCTGGACCCCGTGTTCACCGAGTAGGTCGACATAGTCGGCCGAAGCGTACTGGCTGCCGCGGTCTGAGTGGTGAATGCAGTCGGGACCAGGCCGCCGAGAGTCGAGAGCCATGCGAAGAGCGGCGACGCACAGGGCGCTGTCGATCCGCTTGGAGATCGCCCAACCGACGATCCTGCGAGAATACAGATCCAGAATCGCCGCCAGTTGAGTGCGCCCTTCCGACTGGAGACTTTTCCCAAAAGTTTAGTACAGAATTATCGGCATAGAGCGACGGCCTGAAACGAGTGGAATGAGAGCCCGCCGTCGAGGCTGTGGAAAATGTGGTAAAGCAGAGCGTTTTTTGCGAGGCTTTTCCAAACGGCTGTGGGAATCCGTGTTGTTTACGGATTTCCATCAGACGTGGCATTTTCCACAGCCTCTCGCGCGAGTCGTTTTTGGGCCGGTCGCAAAGGACACCGATATTCGAAATGGGAAAAATCCGTCGAAAGTTCGAACCCGAATTCAAACGCCAGATGGTCGAACAGGTCGAGACCGGGCAAGTAACGATGGCCCAGGCCGCACGCGAGTATCAAATTTCGCGAAGCCTGATCGAACGGTGGCGAAAACAGTATCGCAGCAACGTCAGCGCTCTGGCAGACCAGCCGTCCCGACAGGAGCGCCAATTGGAAGCCGAGAACGAGAAGCTGAAGGCGAAGATCGGCGACCTGGTCATGCAAATCGAACACCTAAAAAAACTGCAAGTTTGGGTTCGACAGCGGAAAAGCGCCAATACGTCCGCGATCACCTCGAACAACTTGGATCAGTTTCGAAAGCGTGCCAAGTGACCGGCTTGGCGCCCAGCAGCTACTACTACAAGCCGGACCGATCGGACCGGCAGCGGCGTGAAGCCGAGGATGAGAAACTGCGTCTCCAGATCGACGACATTCATGCTGAATTCCCGGGTTACGGCTACCGTCGCATCGTGCGGGAACTGGACCGTCGTGGCATCCAGGTCAACGCCAAACGTGTTCGCCGCGTAATGGGCAAGTACGATCTCGGACCCATCGTTTGGCGTGCGTTCATACGGACCACCGATTCGAAACACCAGCTACCGATCTATCCGAATCTGATCAAGAATCGGAAGGTTCGTGCACTCAACGAAGTGTGGGTCGCCGACATCACTTACATCCGGATTCGCTCCAGCTTCGTCTATCTGGCGGCGATTCTGGATCTGTATTCTCGCAGGATCGTCGGTTGGGCGATCTCCAAGCGGATCGACAGCGCCCTGTGCGTCGCCGCTCTTCGCATGGCTCTCGACTCTCGGCGGCCTGGTCCCGACTGCATTCACCACTCAGACCGCGGCAGCCAGTACGCTTCGGCCGACTATGTCGACCTACTCGGTGAACACGGGGTCCAGATCAGCATGTCTGCCAAGGGCAATCCCTACGACAATGCATTCATCGAGTCGTTCTACAAGACTCTCAAATACGAGGAGGTTCACTTATGGAACTATGAAACCTACGACGACGTGATCGAAAGGCTTCCCTTCTTCATCGAGGAAGTCTATAACTTCAAGCGCCTTCACTCCTCTATCGGCTACGTTCCGCCGAATGAGTTTGAAGACGCTCTTGTGAACATGAAACCTGCTGATCGGCCTGTACTAATCCTAGGGAAATAACTCTCCAGTTCACGGGGCGCACTCCAATCCAGGGATGCAATCAGTCTGTGCCGCTCGCTGAAGGAGTCGGACGTACGCCTCGTTACTGGTTGTGACGTGGTGCTCGGATGACGACAGAATATCCTGCGAAGCGAGAGGGACAACCTCACGCGACAGATAGCGGATGGAGGGAAGCTCAGTCCAAACGTCAGTCGCATATACGCGGCGAAACAGTACGTAGGCGGCACCCTCGCAGCCGTGCTGCGGAAGGACGAGCTCTCGGAGTCGCTCGGCGTGGTCCTCGCGCAGGGTGACCGCACATAGGCTCATCGCCTAGCGTTCTGAAGGGCCGCACTTACTCGCTGCAGCATCGTATGGATTCCGTCGATTCCAGGACGCCAGGACAAGTTATGGCGACTCCATCGTTGCCATACGCGCCCGTGGAACGGACACGTTACGTCGGTGTTGGCTGCCGCTGAGCCGTCTGCTAGTGGTCCCCGTCAAACAGACTGTAACTTATCGGGCTTCTTTCGGGCACGTTGAACTTTTTGGGTCTTCCGCAGAATTTGTGGGTAAAACCGTCTTCCATCGCCGCTTGAGGAGACCACGGTGCTCGCCAAGCCTCAAGGCTTCCCTCGCAAGCTCGGCGGCTGCGCCGGCCTTGACCCTCGGCTGCGCTCCGCGGTGTCGGCTGGTGTGGGCGATGGGGAACGGGGCCTCCGGCGGGGGCTCCGGGCACCGGGTGTAGGCGTCCGACCGAAGTGGGTACTGGAATATTCGCCGTCGAACAAAAGAATAAGGTACTTTGTTTCAATTACTTATGTGCGCACAGGCCTTTGGACTGCCCACAAATTCTGCGGAGGAGGCAACTTTTTCAAGAATATCGGAAGCCGTTGCAGTCCAGATGAACGGCTTGGGGTTCTGATTGTGACCTGCGACATACTTCTCCACGGCCTGGATTAGCTCAGGAACCGAGTGGAAAACCCCGCGCCGAAGCCGTTGTTCGGAAAGATCCCGGAAGAAGCGTTCGACCATGTTCAGCCAGGATGCACTGGTCGGTGTGAAGTGCACATGAAAGCGCGTGTTGCGCTTCAACCAGTTGACGACTTTCTGATGTTTGTGCGTGGCGTAGTTGTCGCAAATGATATGGATCTGTTTGTCTTTCGGCACGGAGCGTTTGATCTGATTGAGAAACCGGATCCATTCCTGACGACGGTGCTTCGGCATACAGGTCCCGATAATCGAGCCGTCCAGCGTATTGAGCGCGGCGAACATCGTGGTCGTCCCGTTGCGTTTGTAGTCGTGGGTGAGGGTGCCGCACCGCCCCTTCTTCAGAGGTAACCCAGGTTGCGTGCGGTCCAGGGCCTGCATCTGGCTCTTCTCATCGCAGGACAAAACAATGGCGTTGTCCGGAGGGTTCAGATACAAACCGACCACATCCTCCAACTTCTCGACAAATTGTTTGTCGTTGGACAGTTTGAAGGTGCATGCCAGATGAGGCTTCAAGCCATGAGCCCGCCAGATTCTCCCTACCGTGGACTCGCTGACGCCGGTTGCCCTGGCCATCAAGGACCGGCTCCAGTGCGTGGCGTTCGGAGGCTTCCCTTCGACCGTTTTCTTCACGATCCGGGCCCGCTTCCGGCGGCCGATCGAGGGAATCCGTCCACTGCGGGAAGCGTCCTTTTCGATTCCCCCGAGGCCATCTTCAACGAAACGATCGCGCCAACGTCCGGCCTTTTGACGAGTGATGTCCAACTTGGCGCCGATCTCCTGATTGTCGAGACCCCCGGCGGCCAGCAAGACAATTCGAGATCGTTCCGCCAACCGGACCGCCACACTGCGGCTTCGGCTCAGCCGCTCCAGTTCCTTCCGCACAGGAATGTCCAATTTAATCGTCGGTGCTTTCCTCATATATACTCAGACGTAGGAAAGCTAAATAAGTTACGTTAATTGAGACGGACTACACTAGCAGGACTGGTGGGTCGCAGAAGAACATATCAGGTGGGGCGTCAGGATATCCGGCTGGAAGGAGGATCAATATGTCCGTTTCAGCAAGATTAAACTTGCCATCGGGCAGCGGGTAGGATGGAAACACTAGACCCTTCTGATCGTTCTCAATAATAACCTCTGGTTGCAAGTCGTGGTCTTCAAGATAGCGACGGTCTGGAGCCGGTACAATGGAGGAACCGGCCGTTGACTCGGGTTCGCCGGTGAAAAAGCGCTCTACGCCGTCGCCGCTGAGGGGCACTTCTTCCCCCCGATCCAGCAGGCGATCTGGCTCGCTCTTGAGTTCCTGCCAGACGCGGTGAGCACCGCCGAGTCCCGCAATCTGCAGCAGGATCTTCTCCGTGATCGTCTCGCTGCCCCAAGGCTGGCGACGTCCGTCCAGCATGAAGTTGAAGGAACGATCGCTCTTGAAAGTGAAAAACACTTCACTGCCAGGCTCGCGAAGGTCGACGGTCTCCTCCAAGTCGATGTCCTCAAGCTGCCGGCGTGGTCCCATGACGATTATGCGGTACTCTTCGGCTGGATGCTTTCCGGCGTCATCGAGAAGCTGCCGACCGGTCGGTACGGGGTCCTCGAAATCATGGCTCTTGCCATCAATAAATACCTGGTAGCCCATTGTTCCTCCTGGAAGCCTAATGGTCGAGTCGCTCCGGATCATGCTGCCGGCCCATCGGGGGTTGAGGTGGTGGTGCTCCCCCAAAGCACCGGCACGTGACAACACCGGGCTCCAACCGAGTATAGCCGAAAACACGGCACTGGCAGATCTGACGGCGAGCACCCGGGATGAACGGCGCTGGGGCACTGTCGCAGTATGAAAGGACGCCCCCCGGACGCAGACCGCGAGACTCCGCGGAGTGTTGGACCAATCTCCCCGCGCCCCTGACGTGGGCCAGCGTCACCGCCGTGGAAGCGGTCTCCTTAATGATAGACTGCCCAGCTACAGAGCCTAGCAGGGTCGTTCACGCCGGGGCGCGCATCGATCGTCGGCGCGCACCAAGATTAGCGGCCACCGCTTACGAATGAGACCCAACAATTGAAGCCCGTAATCTTCTTCAGCCACTCCTCACAAGACCTCGCTGCGATTCTTCCGATTCGTAATCGAATCCTGGATGGAACAGGGAATGCGGTCGAGATCTTTATGGCGAGCGACGGTGCCAGCATCCCGTTTGGACGAAACTGGCTGAAGGAAATCGAGAACGCTCTTAGCCAATGCAAACTAATGTTTGTTTGGATGACGCCCGCAAGTTTAGCTAGCGATTGGATCCCATTCGAGACAGGATTTGCTTATTCAAGAGGCATTCGCGTCGTACCTATTGGTTTTCAAGGGGTCAGGCTCGACGATCTGCCGGCCCCGATCAGCATTCTTCAGGGTTTTGACATCGCGAACTCGAAGAGCCTGAATAACATCATTGCGATCATCAATGAAGAGTTTTCGCTTACGTTTTCCGATCTATACGACGAGGAGTTTTACGCAGCGAACGTCCAAGACGTAACCTCAGAAAATTCGCCAGAACTGCTTCGCTATATCCGGGTGATCGATTGTACGTATTCAAGTATCACGACGGACGGTAAGCTTCTACCGGTCCGCTCCAATTGGCACGACATTCTGACAGCGATTCTTGAAGCATTGAAAATTCCGTTCTCTGCTGATCAAGACAAAATACATGGTATCGGGTTTCGTATAGGTGGAAGAACCGATCGGGACAAAGTAAGGGTAAGCGTTAATATTGATCCGCTGGCGCTAAACTCCACTCGGAAGGCGTGGACTCTAGCAACGCAAAGGCTTTACGATGGGGAGTTGCCCTATACTGTCTTTAAGCCTCAGTTCCTAGAAAACGTCGAATTACCCCACGATCCATCCCTGATCGGATCCCGCCTCCTGCACTCTGATGTGTCCTTCGACACCAAAGCGCCCCATCAAATCCATCGCTTCCGAAACATAGATTTCAGGTTCTTTCCTGATGACTCCCGAACCCAAAAGAAATCCCAAAAGAGTCTCATACTCTTGGTTCCGACCCAGAATGACGCACCGATTCCGCTCCATTCGTTGATCAAACTGTTTGAAGAACGACAGGTCATAAAGACCAGATAGGGGGCCACCGGGCGCACACCCCGTGGTGCGCCTGCCACCTTGAAATGCCTCAGGAAACAGATGCAGCCCTACCCCAGACCGGGTGCGATCCTCCCGGATCGGCTGAGGTCTGCCCGCGCGGCGTTGCGCAAGATGGGCGGATCCGGTCTGCAACAAGCCGGGTGCGGGCTGAATAATCGTGCGGTGAATTCACGCCGGCCGTTCTGGCGACGAGCACATCCGATGCTCCGTTTCAGGCGAATGCGAAGCCTCCAGAAATGTGCCACCGTCCGTGTTTCCGTCTAGAACTCCTTCAACTGGCGCCGCCCCCTCGACCCACGGGGCAATTGCAAGCTCAACCGCGCCGCTGCACTTGCCCAGGGCCGTCAGCTCGCGGCGGCCTAATTCCCTGCCCTCAGTGGAATAACTCAGACCTGCGACTTTACTCTGACAATGCCATTAGAGCTTGATGGTTTATCGCCACACCGCGTGAGCTCACGAAGCGGTGGGAGCTGCTACCAAACATTTCATCGAGGGTGGAGTGCTTTGCCTGATAGGGCCAGACCAGACCACGTGCTTGTCCCGATCGTCCAGATTGTGTTCGCCAGCGAACTGGCGGCTACAGTGAGTTTATCGGTTCTCGCTTGCTCTGTTTTCATGGGATTCTCCTTTCCATTCGTTGTTGATAGTCCAACGGCGTAAGCCAATACCCACAGGGCACAGAAGGTTAGAAGGCCACCGAGACAGAGCAGGTGAAGGGGAATCGAACCCCAACCAACCAGACCTATCAGGCAAAACACTCCCCACGCCCGATCGTATCATTGCCAATGCCACCGTCCCCCCGGGGATTTGATCCTGCTAGTGGCTCAGGGTGCTGAATAGGGTTCTGGTGCAGACAGGATTGTCGGAGCGATAACACCAGGAGTGCGCTAGGGCGATGCGGACTATGCTGCCATGACGTGACGCCAGATCACTGCGGGAGTCGATTGCCATGGGACCGGAATTGCGAACTGGCGTTTGTGAATCTTCTGCGCCAACTCGATGCCGATAATCACGCGTCGCGCATTGTAGAACGTCTTGAATCCCAACATCGGGCGCAATCGCCCCTTCACCCGGCGGTGGTCCTGCTCCCGAACGTTGTTCAGATACTGACAGCAACGAATCGTCACCATGTTCCGCCCCCGGAAGTTGAACTCACCGTTCATTCCCATGCGCCGCAGCGCGCTATGGCTCGGCTGGTGGCCATCCAAGGTGATGCTGTGTGGTTCCCGATGATGCTTCAGTGCCTTGCGAAAGAAGGCCTTCGCCGCCGCGATGCCACGTGTTCGACTCAGATAGAACTCCACGGTGTTGCCCTGTCCGTCCACGGCGCGGTAGAGATACATCCACTGGCCCCGCACCTTGATAAACGTTTCATCAACCCGCCAACTCCCACCCACCGGTCGCTCGAATCGGCGCCAGCGCTTTTCGCAGGTTTCGGCATAGCGAACGACCCAACGCAAGATCGTGGTGTGCGAAATCGATAAACCCCGTTCACCTAAAATCTCAACCAGGTCCCGGTAACTCAGTTTGAATCGAAAATACCAGCGAAGGCAGAGGAGAATGATGTCGTCTTCGAACCAACGTCCGGCAAATAGGGGATTCCGTTCAGTTTTGCGATGCGCCATATCCCATTATCGCCAAGTCCCTTCGCTATCTGCACCAGAACCAGGCAGGTCGTTCTCCACATGCATATACTTCTCGAGCGCACCGAGTAAGTCGGGCAGTGATTGCGCGGGAGGCGGCACATAGACCGCGTTGCCCGGCCGACTGCCGCCGATCCAATTCTGGCTCCGCCGCACCTCGCCCGGCTGTTTGGTCGCCCCGCGAACTCCGTGCATCAGCCGCTGGTGCGCTTCGTCAAGCAAACGTATGGATACCGGAAGCCCGTCCGCCTTCGCGATCTCAGCTCGGGCATAGTTCAACGCCTCAAGGTAATTGCACACTTCCTCCACATCGGCATCCGGTGCCGTCTCGTTCTCCGCCTCGAAGGTCAGCAGATCGATGAGCGTCGCTTGCGTCCCCTCAATCTGCGATGAAATCACTGCTTCCTTGCGCACGAAGGCGTAGAGAAACCAATCGAGGGACGGAACCATCTCGCTGGCGAGATCGAGACGCGCCAGTGCGTGCTCGGCGGCGCGAAGCCGATCGCCCAATCTGTCACTAATGGCGAACGCGGGCTCTGCCGGTGGGAGCGCAAGCGGGATGAACGCCAGAACCTCTTCGTCTCCGGCGCGGGTGCGTTCGTATCGGCCCGTTGTGCGTTTCATGCTCCGCTATCCCACCTACTCCAGATACCATTCCATGCCGAATTGGCTGGAAAAGCACGATCGCGTTTCCAGTCAGAATTGAAAGGATCAAATCTTTTCCTATAGAGAATAACAAATCAAGTATTCATTACCAGCGGACACTATCCGCCTACATTCTCATCTCGACCCTGCGTGGCTCGCTGATTTTATCCGGTTCAAGCCTCCGCTCTTTGGGCTCGTGACCGCGCGGCGTCGCTGTCGAAGCACTGCGGTTCAGGTGGCGAGGACCTTCTCGCCCTGCTCGCGCAACTGGCCTTGGGGCCCGACGTACCTGTAGAGCGTCACGTGTTTGATCCCGAGTTGAGTGCACAGTTCGGACACGGCGGTGTCGCGGTGGGCCATCGCGGCCGATCTATGCCGACTACAGCGATGTCGTCATCGACGGTCCGCCCCGAGTTCACGACCTAGGAGCCTGCGCCGTAGGAAGTTAATGAGATAATTGTGTCGCAGTTAGGAGGAGAACGCGATGCCGACGACGTTTCGCCCGTACCACCCGGATCAGGGGTTGCTGCTGCCGCCGGATTTACGGGATTGGTTGCCGGAGGGGCACTTGGCGCACCATGTGAGCGATCTGGTGGACGGAATGGACTTGACGGCGTTTTACGCGCCTTACGAGGGGGACGGTCGTCGCAAGTCGCCGTATGAGCCGCGGATGATGGCGAAGGTGCTGATCTACGGGTACGCGACGGGGGTGTTCTCCTCCCGAGGGCTGGCGCGGAAGCTGGAGGAGGACGTGGCATTTCGGGTGTTGGCGGCGGGGAATTTTCCGAGCCATCGGACGATTTGCGAGTTTCGCCGGCGTCATTTGCCGGATTTCAAGGCGCTGTTTGTGGAGGTGGTCCGTCTGGCGCGTGAGACCGGGGTTGGGAACTTCGGCAAGTTGTCGATCGACGGGACGAAGGTTCGAGCCAACGCCAGCAAGCGCAAGGCGATGAGTTACGGTCGGATGCAGGAGAAGGAGCGGCGTCTGGAGGGCGAGATCAAAGCGTTGCTGTCGCGCGCGGGGGAGACCGACGCGGCGGAGGATGCGCGCTTTGGGAAGGCGTTTCGGGGCGACGAGTTGCCCGAGGAGTTGCGCCGGCGGGAGGACCGACTGGCGGCGATCCGGGCGGCGAAGGCGCGCCTTGAGGCGCGGCAGCGGGAGACGGACGACGGCCGTGGACGCGCAGCCGGTTCGAAGCGCAACCCGAAGGGCGGGCAGCCCTACAAGCGGGAGTACGGGGAGCCGGACGCGAAGGCGCAGGACAACTTCACGGATCCGGAAAGCCGGATCATGAAGACCTCGTCGGAGGGATTTCAGCAGTGCTACAACGCGCAGGTGGCGGTGGAGGGAAAGAACCAGTTGATCGTCGCCACCGAGGTGTCGTCGAACGCCAGCGACCAGGGTCGGCTGGTCCCGCTGGTGGACGAGGTGGAGGCCACCCATGGGGAACGGCCCGAGACGGTGCTGGCGGATGCGGGCTACTGCAACGAAGACGACCTTGAGGCGCTGGAGGCGCGCGGGGTGGACGGTTATGTGGCCTTGGGCCGGGAGGGCCGGAGCGCGGTCGCGGTGGACGCGGCCAGGCATCCGGCGAAGGCCCGCATGGCCGAAAAGCTGGCGACCGCGCCGGGACGGGCGCAGTACGCCCGACGCAAATGGCTGTCGGAGGCGCCCAACGGGTGGATCAAGGAAGTGCTCGGCTTCCGCCGATTCAGCCTGCGCGGCCTGAACAAGATCCAGGGTGAGTGGAACTTGGTGTGTCTGGCATTGAACGTCAAGCGGTTGCAGCAGCTTCAGGCAGCCTGATGACCGGGATACCGCCCGCAAATCAGGCCGTAAGAGGGTCGATTCAAGCACCTGTGGCGCACCGAGCGGCACCTCGTCGTCCAAAAGGCCCTTTCCCCGGCCACCGATGCCGATCGATCGCCATCTCGCGTCATTCGCCGAGTCGAAAATCGTCCTACGGCGCAGACTCCTAGCGAAGTCCATCATCTTGGCCGCAGATGTGGTCGTCATTCCTGTGCAGCCCTCACCGCCGGACGTTTGGGCCACCGCTGAGACTGTGGACCTTGTCAACGAGGCGCTTATCTTTAAAGAAAATCTGAAATCTGCAATAGCGATTAATCGTAAAATCGTAAATACTGCTATTGGGCGTGATGTACGCGAAGCCCTGTCGATGCTGAACACACCCATCCTTCAAGCCGACATATCACAACGCGTCGTTTTCGCCGAGGCTTTCGCCACAGGTAAAACTGTCTCCGACATCGACCAACACAGCCTTGCTACGCGCGAGGTCGATGCTTTTGTGACCGAACTTGTGAGGGACTATGAGCAAAAAAGTAGCCATGAACGCTCGGCCGAAGGTCGTGTTGCCAGAAGCTGACAAATGGGTCAGCCAACAGGCCTCACCAGCCTCTGGCCCTACTAAGCGTTTGACCGTAGACGTCCCCGAGGATAACCACGCCCGCTTCAAAGCCTTCTGCGCCATGCGTAAGACCAAAATGGCCGAGGAGATCAACGCCTTCATCCAGCGCCGCCTCACTGAGGCGGGAGAACAGGAAGGCCAAAGGGAATGAGGGGAAAGCATGGAGCATAAACGAGCCGGGTTGACTTCGATTGGGGAAACTTTCACCGGCCTCGCCAGGCCGGTGAAAGAACTCCACGAAGCATCGCCCCAGGCGCGGCACCACTTCAAGATGCTCGACCAAATCAACGCCTTGCTAGATGCGCGTGACGCCGATCCGGACCTCGGTTTCGTGGGACGGTTGATGGCGCTGTGCAGCTTGCCGCGGACGAATCCAGGCAACGACCGGTACCAGTACATCCGGCGGAACGGGCCGTTCACGTTGATCCTGTCCCGAACAGGCAAGTATGGATTGCCCTACGGCACACTATCGCGCATCTTGATAGCTTGGGTCTGCACCGAAGCGGTCCAGACCCAGAGCCGCGAACTTGTCCTCGGAGATTCGCTCTCTGAGTTCATGCGGACGTTGGGAATCTACAACAGTGGTGGCCACCCACAGATGCGCCTCAAGAACCAGATAGACCGGCTGTTCAATGCGAGCGTTGGGCTGGTCTACGAGCACGAGCACGGCGAGGCCAGCCTCCGATCGGCGATCGCCGATCGGACGGAGTTCTGGTGGAATCCCAAGCGGCCCGATAAGCCGGTCCTGTTTGAAAGCAAGATCGAGTTAGGCGAGAAGTTCTTCAACGAAATCATCCACAATCCAGTGCCGCTGGACATGAACATTCTCGGGGCGCTGAAGCGCTCGCCGCTCGGCCTCGATCTGTACATGTGGCTCACCTACCGGACGTTTGGTCTCGATAGCCCGAAGCGGCTGTCCTGGTCGATACTCTACCGGCAGTTCGGGGCGGACCCGGACAGAGCGAGCGACAAGCGCACGGTTGACTACTTCCGAGCCGACTGTCTCCGGGAGTTGAAGAAGATCAAGACGGCATGGCCGGGTCTGGAATACCGCATCGAGCGCGGCCACCGGCACGAAAAGACCGGGGCATTGGTTCTGCTGCCGTCCGCGCCGCAGATCCCGCCCCTCACGCTCGTCACGTAGCTGAGGGTCGCGCAGGAGCGCCGTTCAGTCCTCGGGACGATTCGCCTCTCTGCCAGCGATTGCAGAAGCCCCTCGTAGGACCCCTGTGAGAGGCGTTTCCACAGCCCCTTGTGATTTCGCGGAGTTTTCCACGGTCTAACACCCGGACTGACCCGGCCCGATCTTCGGTCTAACACCCGGACCATCAAGTAATAAGAAACAAGTAATAAGAAACAAGTAGGAGGAGCGACTGGGGCTGTGAAAAACTCGATCCTCAACCCTGGGAACCCCGGAAGGGCCGTAATCGGAGTCGGAAAAAACCCTTTGTAGGGTGGAGACCGGAAGGAAATCGGATCGGCTGGGTAGGAAAACATCACAGATGGGACGAGATAAGAAAGTCCCTGTGGGTTACCCGATAAAACGCCGTGAGCTACCTCCCACGGCGTTCTGCGCCGATAACCTAAGTTGTGTGGCAGGGCTTAGCACAGTAAAAGCAACCGTTAGACTGGCTGTATTTTTCTAGCCGTTGCATCGCGCCGTCGAGAACGGTTTGGCTGACAGTACGAGCACTCTTCTCAAACATGGGGCTAATCCGCAGCAGCTGGATTTCAGGGGCCGGACGACGACGACTGGATTCGGGCTAATGCATCCATTCTCGTGTACTAGTGTAGTCCGTCACAGTTAATGTAACTTATTCAGCTTTCCTACGTCTGAGTATATATGAGGAGAGCACCGACGATTAAATTGGACATTCCTGTGCGGAAGGAACTGGAGCGACTGAGCCGAAGCCGCAGTGTGGCGGTCCGGTTGGCGGAACGATCTCGAATTGTCTTGCTGGCCGCCGGGGGTCTGGACAATCAGGAGATCGCTGCCAAGTTGGACATCACTCGTCAAAAGGCCGGACGTTGGCGCGATCGTTTCGTTGAAGATGGCCTCGGGGGAATCGAAAAGGACGCTTCCCGCAGTGGACGGATTCCCTCGATCGGCCGCCGGAAGCGGGCCCGGATCGTGAAGAAGACGGTCGAAGGGAAGCCTCCGAACGCCACGCACTGGAGCCGGTCCTTGATGGCCAGGGCAACCGGCGTCAGCGAGTCCACGGTAGGGAGAATCTGGCGGGCTCATGGCTTGAAGCCTCATCTGGCACGCACCTTCAAACTTTCCAACGACAAACAATTTGTCGAGAAGTTGGAGGATGTGGTCGGTTTGTATCTGAACCCTCCGGAAAACGCCATTGTTTTGTCCTGCGATGAGAAGAGCCAGATGCAGGCCCTGGACCGCACGCAACCCGGGTTACCTCTGAAGAAGGGGCGGTGCGGCACCCTCACCCACGACTACAAACGCAACGGGACGACCACGATGTTCGCCGCGCTCAATACGCTGGACGGCTCGATTATCGGGACCTGTATGCCGAAGCATCGTCATCAGGAATGGATCCGGTTTCTCAATCAGATCAAACGTTCCGTGCCGAAAGACAAACAGATCCATATCATTTGCGACAACTACGCCACGCACAAACATCAGAAAGTCGTCAACTGGTTGAAGCGCAACACGCGCTTTCATGTGCACTTCACACCGACCAGTGCATCCTGGCTGAACATGGTCGAACGCTTCTTCCGGGATCTTTCCGAACAACGGCTTCGGCGCGGGGTTTTCCATTCGGTTCCTGAGCTAATCCAGGCCGTGGAGGAATATGTCGGGGGTCACAATCAGAACCCGAAGCCCTTCATTTGGACCGCAACGGCTTCCGATATTCTTGAAAAAATTCAACGTGCCCGAAAGAAGCTCGATAAGTTACAGTCTGTTTGACGGGGACCACTAGAGGGGGTCGTCATGTCCCCGTTGCCGTCGAAGACTGCAGAAGGGACGCGAGCGCCCCTCTGTTTCCGGTGGCTGCTGCGGTCCTGGCCGGCGGTGACTTTTCCCGCGCCGTTCGGCCTCATCCCAGGTGGTTGCTCGCGTCGGGTGATCCCTGCGAGAAGGCTGAAGGGCCTCGGTGGTCACCCAAAAGCGGCCATTAAAGGTCACTTGAAAACCGGCCAACGAAAATAGAGAGGCCCGGGACATTGAAACCGGCGGAAAGCTGAATAGGCTCCGTCGGCATGAGCAATGTCTTGAGCCAAGAGAAGAAAGAACAAGTTGTCGCATTGGGACGGCTGGGCTGGTCGCTATAGAAAAACATGACTCCATTTCATGCCGTATCAGCCCTCCGCAATCCGAGCCTTCCTGCAAGGATCACTATGGCGGGAGCGACCCCCCGGTAGGGAGGGCGGCACTGGCCCACGTGATGCGCATTGCATCCGGGGGTCAGAGCCGCACGAAGTGCGCAAACGGGGGGGTCGCTCCCGCCATTTTGACCCCCTCCCAGATCGTCAGATCACCCCGCTGGCGCAGGCTTTCGTTATATTCTGCCCAGCTGATCACCCGGTACTGCGCCGTATCAAACTTGTGCCGTCGCGCTGCGTTGAACTTATGTGGCATCTAGGTTATCCCCTGTGTTGAAAAACACAATGATAAGACATCCTTCGGGATGATCCATGCAACAAGGTCACTTGACGATACCTCAGCAAGGCCACAGCGAGGATTGTCTTTGGGGTCGCCGAGTCGCACCTGAAACTTTAGCCTCCTCCGCAGAATTTGTGGGCAGTCCAAAGGCCTGTGCGCACATAAGTAATTGAAACAAAGTACCTTATTCTTTTGTTCGACGGCGAATATTCCAGTACCCACTTCGGTCGGACGCCTACACCCGGTGCCCGGAGCCCCCGCCGGAGGCCCCGTTCCCCATCGCCCACACCAGCCGACACCGCGGAGCGCAGCCGAGGGTCAAGGCCGGCGCAGCCGCCGAGCTTGCGAGGGAAGCCTTGAGGCTTGGCGAGCACCGTGGTCTCCTCAAGCGGCGATGGAAGA
>CBDHGK010000003.1:0-24986 GCA_965263045.1 Terriglobia bacterium | reverse complement strand
CATGGCCGGCCTGGATGGTCCTCGGGCCAGCAACACCGGCGCAAGGTCTTGCCAGACCCAGTGGCAACAGGAGAGTTCATTACAAGAACCGTCAGCCTCAAAACGCATAGCCCGGCAGAGCCGAAGCCTGGGGCGCTTCAGCTCCGGCTGCGTCGCGGCGGCGGCCTTTGCTGGTCCTATCGATGAGATATGCAGGCAGCAAACTGTCTTGACATCGTTTCCGTTGACGCGCCCCGCTCCCGGGACTACTATCCAGTAGCCCTTCATGTGGATACTCGCCGCCATCGTGCTGATTCTAGTCGCTGTCTCCGTCTATGACTTGACTCAGCGGAAGCACGCAATCCTGCGAAATTTCCCGATCCTCGGCCACTTCAGATACCTGTTCGAGGCGGTCGGGCCGGAACTGCGCCAGTACATCGTCACCAGTAACAACGAGGAGCGCCCGTTCAGCCGGGATCAGCGGTCCTGGATTTACGCCTCATCGAAGCGCCAGAACAGCTATGCCGGCTTCGGCACCGACGACGAGATGGAACTGTCGCCGAACTACATGATCATCAAGCACTCGGCTTTTCCAATGATCCGGCCCAACCCTGGAGAGCCCGGCTACGATGGGACTCACGCGATCGCCGCGGCGAAAGTGTTGGGGCGGGTCCGGGGGCGGCGGAAGGCATTTCGTCCAACTTCGATCGTCAACGTATCGGGAATGAGCTTCGGTTCACTGAGCGCGCCAGCGGTGGAAGCGCTCAACCGCGGCTGCCACCGCGCTGGATGCCTGCAGAACACGGGCGAAGGCGGAATCTCCCCCTACCATCGACACGGCGGGGAATTGATCTGGCAGATCGGTACGGGCTATTTCGGTTGCCGGGACGCCGCCGGCCGGTTCTCGATGGAGCGCTTCAGGGAGAGATTCGCGACAGCGCCCGTGCGGGCCATCGAAATCAAGATCAGCCAAGGCGCAAAACCCGGGCTGGGCGGGCTTTTGCCGGGAGTCAAGGTGTCACCCGAAATAGCTGCAATCCGGGGCATACCTGCCGGTAAGACGTGCATCAGCCCGGCGCGGCATAGCGCGTTCGGCGATGTTGACAGCATGCTGGACTTCGTGGAGAAACTGGCTGAAGAATCGGGTCTTCCAGTCGGGATCAAATCTGCGGTCGGAGAAATCGGGTTTTGGCGCGAACTGGTGCACCTGATGGCAACGACGGACCGTGGTGTCGACTTCATAACGATCGACGGGGGTGAAGGGGGTACGGGCGCTGGCCCCCTGGTCTTTACCGATCACGTTGCATTGCCATTCAAGCAGGGCTTTACTCGCGTCTACCGGGAGTTTGCCGAGGCCGGTATTCAGAACGACCTGCTGTTCATCGGCTCAGGAAGGCTCGGTTTTCCGGAGCACGCGATTCTGGCGTTTTCCCTGGGCTGCGACATGATCGCGGTCGGGCGGGAAGCGATGATGGCTGTTGGATGCATCCAGGCCCAGCGGTGTCACACGGGGCATTGCCCGACCGGTGTGGCCACTCAGAATCGTTGGTTGGTGCGTGGACTGGATCCCGCCCTGAAATCCGATCGCCTGGCAAACTATATCGCAACGCTCCGCAAAGAACTTCTATCTGTCGCCTCCGCCTGCGGGGTGAGTCATCCTGCTCTGCTGACCGACGAGCACATTGAAATCCTGGACGGCCGTTTTGGCAGCGCCCCTCTTTTCGGCGTTTTTAATTATCAGGCGGGCTGGGGCCTACCCTCGGCCGCGGAGCGTGAGAAGATCGAACAGATCATGGGAGGCTAGGCCCGAGTGGCCAAAGTTGCACCAGACCCCCCCCCACAGCGAGTTCACACTCTGGGGTTTCAACGGCGCCTACGACTATTTCGGTCTCAGCTACCGCTGGGATGTGTCACCATAATTAGGCGTTCCCCAGCACAGGCTGTCGGCCCTGAGAACGGGCCTCAAGTCGCGGCATCGAGCGGCGGGTCGGATGCGGTCCGCGAGAAGGGAGAAACCATGACACGGACCCGAAAGATACCGCATGCGGTGCTGGGGCTGGCCATGACGGTGTGGGTGTGGACCGCGCCCGCGGCACTCGGCCAGGCCGACTGGGCCGCCCAGACTCGCCACATCTTCCCGCAAATCTCCGACGGCGGGGGGTGGGGCGTCCTGTTGATGGTCACCAACGTCGGCGACACCCCCGCCGAGTGCACGCTGACACCCTACGGTGTCGGTCTCGACCGCTTCTCCGACGTCGGCATCACTCCGGGGGTGGCGGGGGCAACCTTCTCGGTCGCGCCTGCCGAACTGTTTCCGTTACCGACCCGCGGATTCACCGGCCCGCCGGTGCCCGCCGCCACCGGCGGGCCGGGCTTGCGGACCGGCTACGCCACCTTGGAGTGCGATCAGGCAGTAGCTGCCCAGATCCTCTACCAGCTGAAGGCTGGCCACGGACGCACGAGCGGAATGGCCACCCTGTTCTCTGCACAACCTGGCACGGTGTTCCGCGGCATGCTCCTGCAGGATCTCGGCCCCGCCGCCCGAAGACTGGGCCTAGCCGTTGCCAACGACGCGCCTCAGGCCGCCGAGTGCACGCTCGCGGTCTACGACTTCCTGACCCAAACCCGGCTCGGGAAATACCGTTTCGCCATCCCCGCCCACGCGAACACCGCGCGGTTCGTCGATCAATTCATCCCGGGGTTGCCCGCGCAGCTCTTCGGGTCGGTGCGGCTTGAGTGCACGGAGCCGGTCACGGCGATCGCGCTGCTGTTCGACCACGCCCTCTTCACGACCCTGCCTCTGGCTGTCCTCAACGATTGAGTGCCTTGGCTCGCAGTCCCCGGTCACGATGCGGCACCGGCTTGCCCTGCGGCCCGGCGTCGTAACCCGGGTGAGTTCAATCTGCTCTGGACACCCCTGTCGGCCCCGCTCGACGTGCTAATCGGCGTGCTGCTTCCCTACCTCGTAATGGTCGGCGTCCCGGAGCTGATTCAGAGAGTCCTTCTCCACTGGAGGGATCGACCGCCCCGAACCCATTCTGGCGCTGGGCATTGACGGCAGTGCCGTCTTCTGGAACGGGACGGGCTACAAACGGAGGAATGGGGCCGACGGGACCGCTCAATCCAGATAGTAGCCGGAGGCGAGCAGGAGGGGCAGGCCATAGACGACGACCCGCTTGACGAAGGTCACCTTCCTCTGGAGTCTCCCGGTGGCCGGGTTGCGTGCCGTGTAGTAGAAGAACGTCTCCCCGAACGCGTCGCCGACGGCGATGACGTCACGGCCCCCGAAGGGACCCTCCCGGTGCGCGTTCAGCTCCGGGGCCAGCGCCCCGAACCACTGGCTGTAGGGATCGCCGCTGAACAGCGTGTTGCCGTACGTATCCAATCCGAACAGGTAGATTGAGCGGCTCCGCCAGCGGCGATCCCTCGACAGGGTCTGGACGGCGAAGTATCCCTGTGATTCCAGCTCCATGGCCGCGCAGCGGACGAACTCGGCCAGCTGCGGGTTGGACGGATCCGCCTCTAGTCCCATGGCGTGGACTTCACTGGGTTCGCAGGTACCCGGCAGGTCCCGGCTGTAGATGCCCGCCCCGATAACCGCCGCGTTTCCTTCCCAGTCGATTCTCTTGATGAAGGATGCCTTCGGCTGATCCCGGCCCGTGGCCGGATTCCCGAACGCGTAGTAAATCCAGGCCGCGTCGACGCCGACTTGACCCATCAACCGGTACACTTCCTCGTAATAGTCGCCGAAGGAGTCGATCAGCGGCCCCCAAGGCTCGCCTTCCCGCGAGGGGTCCGGCGGAAAGATGAATGCGCGGGCCGCCTCTTTCATGGCGCTCACTTCGTCGACGAAGACGTAGGTCGGCCCGTTGCGCCAGCGCGGGTCTTCGTGGAAGGCACGCCGGGCTTCGGCAAACCCCATTTGCTGGACGAATTCGTAGGCGCATTGGACGAACGACTGCACGTCCTGCCGTGTGGAGACCGCTGCGGCGGTGACCGAGCGATCGACGCACGGAGGCGGTTCCCCCCCATTGGCGCGGGCGGGCGCGGCGACGGCGAGCAAGAAGGGAATCAGCAAGAATAGCGGTCGGCGGCGCATTATCTTGCCGACAGGCTAGCAAAATCCGGACGGGCGGACAAGGATTCTGCATCACCGAACTCAAATTGAGCCCCGGACGGCGGGGTATATTCATCAGGTCAGGGGCTGTCAGCTGGGTTTCAGGGCGCGCCTTTGATTGGGGGCAGGTCGAACAATTTCCGGTCCCGATCCCGCTCCAGGAAGCCATCCAGACCCTTCATCAAGCGATCCTTTGCGGCCTCGTCGTTAGCTGTGATGTGTTCCATATAGCTGCCCATCAAAATGAGCCGCCGCGTCCTGAGCGGTCGAGACCCTCAAATAGGCAACGGTTTTCGCGGCCTGACCATGGAATACGTCTTCGGGTGTTTTATCTGACAGATACGGAACATGGAATCTGTCATGTTCCATGCTACTGAACTGTTAGGTCAAGACGAGCGTTTGTTCCTGACAGAACCCTGCCGGTCTCCGACCCCGACGTCTCGTCAACGCATCCTTCGGCATGGCTTCTCCTATTACTCAAATCAGGTCCGGCACAGCAATCCGAAGATTGGACGTCCGGGTTTTCGATAGGATGGCCGCAGGGTTTAACTCTTTAGCCGACGACGACCGCAAAGCGGAAAGGAAAATACAATGACGACCGACAGAACAACGAAAGTATTACTCGCCCTGATTGCCCTGGGCCTGTTTTTGAACGCTATTGTTCCGTTCGTACAGCCTGCCGTGGTGCAGGCCCAATCTGGAACAAGCGAGATCCGGTTGAGTCAGATTTTCAATGAATTGAGACAGATTTCTACTGGGTACTGCATGAATGACAAAATCTGTTGAAGCCAGCGGCCTGCCACGTTGAGCGCCACCTCGAGCCGCTATCACCGTGAGACCAGTGCGTGCAGTAGAGGCTCCTTAGCGGAGATTAAAGTTGACCTCAATCGTGAGCGCGACATCTACTGGCTCGCCGTTCCGGGACGAAAGCACCACTGCCTGACGGCCTCGATGGCCTGCTCTATGAGAAGGCAATCCGTCCGGCGGCAGCCAAAGTTGCAACACAACCCTACGCACGTTCTGGTGCAGATAGGATTGTCGGAGCGATAAAACCAGGAGTGCGCTACGGTGATGCGGACTATGCTGCCATGACGTGCCGCCAGATCACCGCGGGATTCGACCGCCATGGGATCGGAATTGCGAACTGGCGTTTGTGAATCTTCTGAGCCAGCTCGATGCCGATAATCACACGCCGCGCATTGTGGAACGTTTTGGACCCCAACATCGGGCGTAAGCGCCCCTTCACCCGGCGGTGATCCTGCTCCACAACGTTGTTCAGGTATTGACAGCAACGAATCCTCATAGGGTTCCGCCCCCGGAAGTTGAACTCACCGTTCATTCCCATGCGCCGCAGCGCGCTATGGCTCGGCTGGTGGCCATCTAGGGTGATGCTGTGTGGCCCCCGATGATGCTTCAGCGCCTTGCGAAAGAATGCCTTCGCCGCCGCAATGCCGCGTGTTCGACTGAGAAATTGTGGTGTGCGAAATCGATAAACCCCGCTCACCTAAAATCGCGACCCGATCCCGGTAACTCAGTTTGAAGCGAAAATACCAGCGCAGGCAGAGGAGAATGATGTCGTCTTCGAACCAACGTCCAGCAATAGAGGATTCCGTTCAGTTTTGCGATGCGCCATATCCCATTATCGCCAATCCCCGTTGGCTGTCTGCACCAGAACCCAGACCAACACATCCCTATGGCAGGACGTCGCACCGGCGGACAGGTTCCAGGACCCGATCGAGAAACTAACCCTGAAGCGCCTTGATGTCGGTGAGCAGTACCTGTTCGTGGCCTTCGGGGGTGACGTTCGTGTACACCTTGCGCAGGGTTCCCTCTGGGTCGACGACGAAGCTGGTCCGGTTCCAGTACATCGTTCCCTTGTACTCGCTCTGGTCCACGCTCATGGCGTTGAGCAGTTCGGCGCCGGTGTCGGCCAGCAGGTCGATGGTGAAGCCGAATTTGTTGCAGAAGTTCTTGTGGGATGCCACGTCGTCGGCACTGACACCGACCACCTCGATTCCGGCTGCCTGGAAGTCCGACCTCGAAGCGGTGAACGATTTTCCCTGAATGGTGCAGCCGGGAGTATCGTCCTTCGGATACACGTAAACGACGAGCCACTTGCCTTTGAAGTCGTCGAGGGTGACGGTCTTGCCGTCTTGGTTGGGAAGAGAGAAATCGGGAAATGCCTGTCCTAGTTCGATCATTCCTGGCTGTCCTTTCTGTCTGAGAAAGTGTTCCCAAGCGGTCCGCCAACAGTCTACCTCAAGCAGCGTTGTTGCATGGATCGGGGCGGAGATGGAATTCGCCCTTTCCCAAGCCGTAGCGTCAGGCGTTACGTTCGAACACAGGCCGTCCGAGTGCGGTCATTGTGTTCAGGACTTTCTGGCCGACCTGGATCTCCGTGATTTGCCTGGAGAAGCTGCGGGATTTGAGCTTGGGGCCGATCGCGCTCTTCCAACGGCCGATCTGCGTTTCTATCCGGCTAACCCGTGACGTGCGGCGCGGCGCGCTCCACACACGTTGAACCTCCTCACTGACCCAAATCGTCAGATCACCCCGTTGGCGCAGGCTCTCGTTATATTCTGCCCAGTGGATCACCCGGTACTGCGCCTTATCAAACTTGTGCCGTCGCGCTGCGTTGAACTTATGTGGCATCTAGTGTAGTCCGTCACAGTTAATGTAACTTATTCAGCTTTCCTACGTCTGAGTATATATGAGGAGAGCACCGACGATTAAATTGGACATTCCTGTGCGGAAGGAACTGGAGCGACTGAGCCGAAGCCGCAGTGTGGCGGTCCGGTTGGCGGAACGATCTCGAATTGTCTTGCTGGCCGCCGGGGGTCTGGACAATCAGGAGATCGCTGCCAAGTTGGACATCACTCGTCAAAAGGCCGGACGTTGGCGCGATCGTTTCGTTGAAGATGGCCTCGGGGGAATCGAAAAGGACGCTTCCCGCAGTGGACGGATTCCCTCGATCGGCCGCCGGAAGCGGGCCCGGATCGTGAAGAAGACGGTCGAAGGGAAGCCTCCGAACGCCACGCACTGGAGCCGGTCCTTGATGGCCAGGGCAACCGGCGTCAGCGAGTCCACGGTAGGGAGAATCTGGCGGGCTCATGGCTTGAAGCCTCATCTGGCACGCACCTTCAAACTTTCCAACGACAAACAATTTGTCGAGAAGTTGGAGGATGTGGTCGGTTTGTATCTGAACCCTCCGGAAAACGCCATTGTTTTGTCCTGCGATGAGAAGAGCCAGATGCAGGCCCTGGACCGCACGCAACCCGGGTTACCTCTGAAGAAGGGGCGGTGCGGCACCCTCACCCACGACTACAAACGCAACGGGACGACCACGATGTTCGCCGCGCTCAATACGCTGGACGGCTCGATTATCGGGACCTGTATGCCGAAGCATCGTCATCAGGAATGGATCCGGTTTCTCAATCAGATCAAACGTTCCGTGCCGAAAGACAAACAGATCCATATCATTTGCGACAACTACGCCACGCACAAACATCAGAAAGTCGTCAACTGGTTGAAGCGCAACACGCGCTTTCATGTGCACTTCACACCGACCAGTGCATCCTGGCTGAACATGGTCGAACGCTTCTTCCGGGATCTTTCCGAACAACGGCTTCGGCGCGGGGTTTTCCATTCGGTTCCTGAGCTAATCCAGGCCGTGGAGGAATATGTCGGGGGTCACAATCAGAACCCGAAGCCCTTCATTTGGACCGCAACGGCTTCCGATATTCTTGAAAAAGTTCAACGTGCCCGAAAGAAGCTCGATAAGTTACAGTCTGTTTGACGGGGACCACTAGGTTATCCCCTGTATTGAAAAACACGATGATAAGGCGTCCTTCGGGATGATCCATGCAACAAGGTCCTGTCAGGGTGGGTCCTTTTTACGTTATCGAAATCACCCCCTGCAGGGGACTCGACAGTGGATCCTGAAATTCGGGCAGGGGACTGACGCTTGCAAGGCCATTATCCATGGGACCCCGCACGAGAAAGGGGAACTCGGAGACGGCAAGATCTTCGTCACCACCCTGGAGGAATGCATTCGAATCCGCACCGAGGAAAAGGGTACAGGGGCGATCTGATTCCAGGAGGCAGTCCCACTGCGACAGGGCGAGTCATCGGGCGTCTTCGCGCTTTCCGCGCGTAGACCATCCGGTCGACAGGCCGACAACAAACCATCCCATGGCCAGCATGCCGGCCGCAAATATGGTGTCCCCGATGGCGCGCAGCCAGCGGAATGTTTCAAGGAGCGGAGTCTGGAGGAAATCGGCAGACCGCGCGTACCACATCCCGTATTCGACGCTTGCCCACGTCTGCGCGAATCCGACCGGAAGCAGACTCAGGACGACCATGAGGGCCAGTCCAATGTTCATCGACCAGAACGCAAAGGCGAGCACTCCGGTACGCCATTGCTCATGCATCGTCAACACACGGAGGCTCAGAAGTGTCAAACCGATCCCCAACATTCCGTACACCCCGAAGAGCGCTGTGTGTGCATGAACAGCAGTCGTGTTGAGGCCCTGCATGTAGTACAGAGCGATCGGCGGGTTGATCAGGAACCCGAACAATCCAGCGCCCACCAGATTCCAGAACGCCACGGCGACAAAGAAATAGATGGGCCACTTATAGTTGCGGACCCATGAAGTGAGTTGAGCCATGGACCAGTTCGCATAACCCTCATAACCGATCATGACAAGCGGCATGAGTTCGAGCGCGCTGAAGCTTCCGCCGAGAGCGAGAATCACAGGCGTTGTCCCTGTAAAGTACAGATGATGAAACATTCCGAGGACACCGCCGGATAGGTAAAGAATCGTCGTAAAAAGAACCGCCATCGTTGCGGACTGGACCCGGACCAGGCCCAGACGCGTGAACACGAGAGCGATGACCGTGACCGCAAAAACCTCAAAGAAACCTTCAACCCACAGGTGAACCACCCACCAACGCCAGTACTCGGCCACGGCCAGGTTTGTTTCTCTCCCCCACATCAGACCCGCACCATAGAAAAGGGCAATCGCGCCGACCGACAGCGTGAAGACAGTCAGCAGCTGCCGATTCACACCGCGCTCACTCCGCAGGGCGGGCAGGAGAGAACGGAGCATCAGGGTCAGCCAGAGCAGCAGACCCACAAACAACAGCATCTGCCAGAAACGGCCCAGATCCACGTATTCAAAGCCCTGATGCCCGAACCAGAAGTTCTGAGCGTCTCCCAACCGCTGGTGAATCGCGAAGGCCTGCCCGGCCATCGAGCCTCCAACGACCAGGATCAGTGCCCCAAACAGCAGGTTGACGCCCGCCCTCTGAAACCGGGGCTCGCGCCGGGCGATGATCGGTCCCAGGCACAGTCCCGTTGCAAGCCAGGATGTCGCAATCCAGAAGATACCGAGTTGGACGTGCCAGGTGCGGGCCAGCGAATAGGGTATCCATTCCGCGAGTGGAATGCCGTAGAGTCCCGTACCTTCCACCCCATAATGGGCCGCAACAATGCCCGCCGCCATCTGCACCAGCAGTAGCCCGCCCACGAGCCAGAAGTACTTTGCCGTGGCCCGCATGGACGGCGTCGGCTGGATGTCAATCAGAGGGTCCGTCGGTGGCGATGCGTGCTCACTCGCCCAGGTATTCCGGGTTGCCGCATAGAACCAGGCCAGAGCGCCGATCCCTCCGAGAAGTAACACAAAGCTTCCCACCGACACGAGGACGATCAGGCCGGTCGGCCGGTTTCCGATCAGGTATTCCGGTGGCCAGTTGTTGGTGTAGGTAACGTCGCTGCCCGGCCGTTCGGTGGCGCAGGCCCAGGTGGCCCAGAAAATGAAAGCAGTGAGGTCCATCCGGCGCGATTCGGTCGATACCGTGTCGGCCGGCATGGCATAACTTTCCCGCAGCGCATCGAGTTCGGGATCACTTCCGAAGAGACCCACGAAGTGACTCTGAACCGCGCCGATGGCGTCCGCGCGATTCGGCGAGACTTCGATGGCGCCGGTCGTGGGATCATACGTATTGGTGCGTAACTCGATCTCCAACCGGGCCCGCAACGATGCCTGCTGTTCGGTATTCAGGTTCTCGTAGGTTGGCCCGAAGTCGCGTATCGCCCACGCATCGAGAATCCAGATGGCCTCTCTGTGGAGCCAGTCGGCGGTCCAATCCGGCGCCGTGTAGGCACCATGCCCCCAGATCGAACCCAGCTCCTGTCCGCCGATCGACCGCCATAC
Source organism: Terriglobia bacterium (assembly GCA_965263045.1). Lineage (GTDB taxonomy): Bacteria > Acidobacteriota > Terriglobia > 20CM-2-55-15 > 20CM-2-55-15. The sequence goes on along the minus strand of CBDHGK010000003.1, from coordinate 14,675 downwards.
GTCCTGACCGGCCTGGATCTGGTCGCCCGTGAAGAGCAGCTGCCCATCCGTCGTGACAATCGATGCGGGGATCGGGGGGGCTTCCTGGTAGACTTCGCCGCCGTAGTACAGCAAGGCCGCAAATGACCCGATGACGACGACGGCCAGAGTAATCCACAGACGGCGGAGGGGAAGATCAGTAACGGGTGTATCCGGCATTCTGAACTCCTGAGATTTTGCGCAGTCTCAATTAGCGTTGACCGGCTCCGCCTTGAGATCCGATGGCGATCAGAAAAGCAGTATCCTCGCGTAAGCGTTGTTGCATGCATCGGGGCGGAGATGGAATTCCCCCTTTCCCCAAGCGGTAGCGTCAGGCGATACGTTCGAACACAGGCCGTCCGAGTGCGGTCATTGTGTTCAGGGCTTTTTGGCCGACCTTGATCTCCGTGATCTGCCTGGAGAAGCTGCGGGATTGGAGTCTGCGGCCGATGACGCTCTTCCAACGGCCGATCTGCGTTTCTATCCGGCTGCGCTGGTTGTACCCTGTGGCTACTTGCCAGACCATGCGGCCGTTGCTGCGGATCTGGGCAATATAGCGATCCCGAACGGTTGGATCCCGCGCCGATTGCGGTCGGATCACTGCGTTCTTTGGCGGCGGTATAACCACATCCAGGATCTCCCCATACCGATGCCTCAGCATATCCCGTGTGGACGCCCCATCATAGGCGCCGTCCGCCAGAAAGCCCGTGACCGGGGCATCGAGTTGATCCAGGAGCCCGGGCAAGGCGGTGCTGTCTCCAACGTCATCGTGAGTCAGATCGGCGCAAACAATCGCACCGCTATGGAGGTCCAGTCCGAGGTGGAGTTTGCGCCAGCGGCGGCGTATTCCCTTGATTTTATGCTTCTGCGCGAGCCATTCCCCCTCGCCGAAGATCTTGAGGCCGGTACTGTCCACCACCAGATGGACAGGCACAGACCCGGCTTGCCTCATCACCTGCGCGATGCTCAAGCCGTTTGCGCGACGTGACAGTGTGGAGTAATCCGGAACCCGTATATCCAGCCCCATGAGCGTGCCAATGGAACCCATCAGCCCCTGAGTCTGTCGCAAAGGAAGCCGATACGCCGTGCGCAGCGTCAGGCATGTCTCGATCGCCAAATCCGAGTATCTCCGCTGGCCACCCAGTGACGTGCGGCGCGCTCCACACACTTTGAGCCTCCTCACTGACCAGATCGTCAGATCACCCCGTTGGCGCAGGCTCTCGTTATATTCTGCCCAGTTGATCACCCGATACTGCGCCTTATCAAACTTGTGCCGTCGCGCTGCGTTGAACTTATGTGGCATCTAGGTTATCCCCTGTGTTGAAAAACACGATGATAAGGCATCCTTCGGGATGATCCATGCAACAAGGTCATTCTCCTGTGCCTCGTTGTGATTTATGGCGTTTCAATGGCCCAGGTTCTATGGGCACAGCTCGCCCTGGGCGTCCTCGTGATCCTCGGGCCGCTCTTCATTCCTTTCCTCCTGGTCGAGCCCCTCGCCTTCCTGTTCTGGGGGTGGTTCAAGAGCATGTTCACCTACACCCTCTATGGCGCTATAGCAGCGGCGCTGATGCGGGTCTTCCTTGCGGCGAGTATCGGTTGGATGAATGCCATTGTGAATGGTCCACCACCCGGCGCAAACATGCTCTGGCATAGCACCGCCTGGTTTTTAAGCATCGTGCCTCTCACCATTGCCGGGCTCCTGTCCTCACTCATGATCGGCCAGCTCGCCTCACAAATCACCGGCGGCGGTGCGGGCGGCGGAATCATGGGCATGATCGGCCAGGCCGGGCAGAGCCTGGCCAAACTCAAGGGGGTCTGAATATCCGTGGCAAAACCCAAAGACAACGCATCCGACGCCGGAAAACAATATGCCGAGATATGGGGAGAGACGATCCACTCGAACCGTCACCTGCGCGTGTTCACCATCGTCCTCGGCGTGCTGCTTTTATGCGTGACCATCGCCGTGGTGCGTCTGTCTTCGGTCCAGCCGCCCCGTCCGATTGTCGTTCGGGTCGATGAAGTCGGCCGGGCCGAAGCCCTGGCCTATGAGGCGGTCCAGGTCCAGGCCGATCCCCGCGACCCCCCCACCAAGTATTTCCTCAACCGCTTTCTTCATGACCACTTCGGCCGCCGCCGGGCGACGGCCCAGCAATACTGGCCGCGCAGCCTCCGTTTCCTCAGCACCGATCTGGCCAACGCGGCCTTCATCACCAGCAACGAGGAAATTGCCATGCTGGCCGCCGGCATCACCCTGGAAGAACTCCGGGTCGAGAATGTCATCCTTCGGATTCAGGCCAATCCGACCGAGCCGCACGGTGCGGTCGCTGACTTTGTCCTTGTCCGCACCCAACAGGAGCGCGAGATTTCCAGGGAACAATGGACCGCCACGATGCAGTTTGTTTTCATGCCGGTCATACCGGCCGATCTGGTCATTTTTAACCCGATGGGCATTCAGGTTACATACCTCGAAACGGATAGAGCCCTCATCACCGAAACCCCATGATTGCTCATTTGAGAGAGCGTGAAAAAAACCTTGAACCGTTCGGGTGGAGCCAGCAAGACGCCGAGTGGGTCGCGATGGTCTGTCTCCATAGCGGTGTGTTCACCCGCGTTCAATACTCCGATTATTTCAACGCCCATCACAGCCGGGCCGGGCGCTTTGTTCAAAGCCTCGTGGCCCTGAGACTTGCCGTGGACGAGGAGATTCCAGTCATCAGCACCAAGAACCGCACGCGGGCCTGTCGGATCACCCACAAGAGCATCTACCAGGAGCTGGGGGTGCCCAACATCCGGCACCGCAGGATCGCCGACCCGGCCGTCTATCTCCGGCGGCTCCTGTCGCTCGATTACGTGATCGACCACTCCAAGCTCGAATGGCTCCCCACCGAAACCGAGAAGGTTTGGTTCTGCAAACACCTGGACATCCGGAAGGACCGCCTACCGAAGCGGCTCTATACCGGGGCGACCGGGTCTCTCACCCGGTATTTCCCCCTGAAATTGCCCATTGCCGCGGGCAGGACCGTCACGTTTGTCTATGTCGATCCTGGGAACGACACCATCACGGAAATGAGGCATTGGGGCCAGTCACACGAGCATGTTTGGGCTGGCATACGCAAGCACGGGATGCAGGTTCATGTGGCGGCCATCGCACTCAACTCCAAGGCCGAAAACCGGGCGCGGTCTGTCTTGAACGGTTGGGCACGGGATCGGGAGGGCATCAAGGCAGGGAGCTATCGGGAGGCGGAATTACAGAAGGAACTGGACGCGCTCTCCCGGGGCATCGACACCTTCAACTCCGAGATTTTCGCGCGCTACGGGGGCCAGCAAAACACCGCCCGGCGCTACCGGGAACTGAAAGACATGCTGGCAAGACCGTTGCCGTACAACATTCGGATCGACACGTTCGAGATATGGCGCTCCGAACGGATTTATCCCGACGGTGTAGACCTCTATGAGACTCCGGTATGAGATCAAGACCCACTTATTTGTTGGGGAGGATAGGTGTCTTGATCCAGTCTCAAAACCGGGGGGCAGGCCATCGAAAATTGGACCTTCAATTGACAAACCCGGTGTCGGTCCAGACGTGTCAATTGAAATCGGGGGTCAATTGACACGCTCAATTGACATTTTTTATTTCCCTGATCATCCCTATCTACTTGTAGTTAGCTCAATGCACACACCCATGCTCAGCGTCGGTCGGGAGGGGGAGGGAGTGACGGGAGCGACCCCACTTTTTTGTGCCTCGTGCGGCGCTCGACACCCTTTTCAATTGACATTGCGGGTGTCGGTCGCCGCTCTCCCCGGTGGGGGTCGCTCCCGTCACAATAATCCCTGCGGGAAGGCTCGGATTCCGGAGGCGGAGATGGCATGAAATGGAGCCATGTTTTCCTCTTCTTCGTGGCGCTTGACGCTTCGATCGCGCGCTATATTTCCAGTCCATTTCCGGCCGGATCGGAGAACCCCGTCGTCGCGCTGATGGCCCTCGATGCGCCCGTGCTTCTCTGGCTCGCGCATGGCTGGTATGCCGCCATGCCGGGTGTCATGGTGGTGATCGGCGTGACGCTCTTTTCCGGCGTATGGCGGGTCTGGTTCGAGGCGGCTCCAACGAAGACACAGGGCAAGGGCGGGCTGCCGCCGTGGCCGGTTGCCGACACGGATGAGAACCCGGCCATCGTCGTCGGGGAGACGCATCACCCGGTCGAGGCGCGCGAGGTGCCGAACCCGGACTGGCTCGTGATCCCGGAGCGCGGCCTCTATACCGGAATCGCTATTTTCGGGGCAGTTGGGTCCGGGAAGACCTCGGCTTGCATGCACCCGTTTGCCCGGCAATTGCTCGGCTGGCAAGCCACGAATCCGGAGCGGCGGGCGGGCGCCCTGATCCTCGAAGTCAAGGGAGATTTCTGTTACGACATCCGGAAGATTCTGAAAGTCGCCGGCCGGGAAGACGATTACATGGAGCTTGGCATGGGCGGGAAATGGCAGTGGAATCCCTTGGCCGCCCACTGGCTCGATTCCTACTCCCTGGCCTATACCGTGTCGTCTCTCCTGAATCAGTTGTTCGGCAAGGGGAAAGACCCGTTCTGGCAGCAAGCCTACACGAACCTGGTGAAGTGGATTATCGAGCTGCACCGGATCTTTCCCGACCGTTGGGTCACCTTGCAGGATGTTTACCGATGCGCGATCAACCCCGAGCTGTTCAAACAAAAGATCGGGGAGGCGGCGATTGTCGTGGAGACACAAGCGAATGGAGCAATCGTGGTTTCGGCTGATGAGTGGGCCAAGCGTGAAGAGGCTTTGCTTGCGCTCGGCCCCTGGTTCGAACTTCCCGGCGGGGAATACCGAACCCCATGGACGGGAGCTGCCGCGAAGTGGTTGCACGCGCAAGGTGCGATCTACAGCAGCCGGGCCGTGAAGGCCCACACCGACACCGACGAATTAGGGGCACGGCTAGAAAGCGTCAACACCTGGTACGAGCAAGACTGGATGAAGCTGGACCCGAAACTGCGGACCTCGTGTGTCGAGGGAATCTCCAGTTTCCTGTCCCTGTTCGACATGGCGGATGTCGCCTCCATTTTCTGTCCGAAGGCCCCGCCGGTGAACGACAAGGACGGCACGGCACAGAAACCCCGTGAGTCGGGGGAAGACGGCGGCAAGGAGGACGAGAACGCCGACAGGCGGCCGCCGACCGAGTCGCGCCGGATGCGGCGGCACCTTCCACCCCTGGACGAGCTGATCGCGACAGGGAAAGTTCTGGCCCTCAACATGCCCGCCGGCTCGAATCCGGCGCTGGCCCGCGCCATCGGCGTGTTACTCAAAAACGCCTGGCTCCAAACCTTGCTCCGGCGGCCGGCACGGATGAAACAGGATCCCGACCTCTACTTCCGGCCGGCCGTTTTCATTTGCGACGAGTACCAGTCCTTCGCATCGGTCGGCGAGGACGACCCCTCCGGAGACGAGAAGGCGTTTGCCCTCACCCGGCAGTGCCGCGTCATCCCCATCGTCGCCACCCAATCCATATCCTCGCTCCGATCCGTGCTGGGCACGTCCGAAGCCTGGCGGGCGCTTTTGCAGACACTCCGCACCCGGATCTTCCTTTCCCTCAGCGACGACGCGAGCGCCGACATCGCCTCGAAACTCTGCGGGCAGGTGGCCAAGATCAAGCCGAGCTGGACCGTCACCGAATCCGCACAACAGGCCCAGGTGTCCCTGCTCTCAGGACGGGCCGGTGGAACCAAGGGCTCAGTAGGCACGAGTAAATCATTCCGGGAACAGCGGGAGGCTTTGTTTCAGCCGAGGGAGTTTAGATTGCTGCCCAATTGCCAGGCCATTTGCTTGCCCTATGACGGCACCCACGCGACCAGTGCCGTTCGGGTTTATCTCAAACCCTACTACCTTCCCGAAACGACGCGCTACTGGCGCGCGGTCGAGGCAGGGAAGATATGAGCGACAAACGCGGCATGGACTACCTGCGCCCGTTTTTGCCGGGCCTCGAATCGGTCCTCGAAGATGAGGACGTCAGCGAGATCATGATTAACGGACCTCGTAACGTCTGGATCGAAAGCCGCGGTGAAATCCGGCCCCATCCCGCGCCCGGCCTCGATGAGGCCGCGCTGGAACGAGCGGCCATTCAAATCGCGCGGCCCCTCGGCCTCGATCCGGCCACCGCGCCCATTCTCGATGCGCGCCTGGACGATGGCTCCCGCGTGGCGATCTGTGTGCCCCCGGCCGCGCCGCATGTTGCCATCACCATCCGGCGATTCGGCAAGCGGAGCTATTCGCCCGAGGATCTTGTGCGCTTCGGCTCACTGCCCCAAGAAGTCCTGGACGCGGCGCGGACCGCGCTGCTCGGACGGCGGAACATCCTCGTGTCGGGCGGGACCGGCTCGGGTAAGACGACGTTGCTCAATGCCCTGATCGAGTTGCTCCCCATCGACGATCGCATTGTTTCCATTGAGGACACCCTGGAACTCCGCATCGACAGGAAAAACTGTGTCCGCTTCGAGGCGCGGGGGATCGACACCAAATCGGTGACGATCCGCGACCTCGTGCGCCATGCCTTGCGCCATCGCCCGGATCACATTGTTGTCGGGGAGGTCCGGGGCGGCGAGGCCGCCGATCTCCTGCAGGCGCTCAACACCGGGCACGGCGGATCCCTGACCACGATCCACGCCAACAACGCCGAGTCCGCCCTGTCCCGGCTGGCGACTTGCGCCATGCAAGGTGAGACGGACTTGCCGTGGGAAGTCACGTGCCGCGGCGTGGTGGACGGGATCTCCATGGTGATTCACATGACGCGGCGCGAGGGGAAGCGCTACGTCGAAGAAGCCCTTCACGTGGGCGATTACGACGCCGCAAAGCGGCGCTGGCACTACAGGCCTGTTGTGTTCGCCGACCCCCAACTCGAACTGAAGCAGGTGCGGTGATGCCCGACAACGCGGCCAGGAGGATGAAACGGAGGCGGGCCGGGATTGTCAGGGCGATGCTTCTACTGGTGCGTGGATACAGCGCGGCAAAGAATCTCTGGTTAACGGCCCCGATCTGGCCGGTAAAACATGATAAGGATATGGAGGCTTGCGAGGACATGAACGATAAATCAAAACCTGCACTCTCTCTGGTGACGCCTCAAGCGCGGCACCACTTCACCCGGTTGGATCAGATCGACCGGCTCATCGGAGCCGGGGAGGTGGATTCGGAAATCGGTTACATGGGACGACTTCTGGCGCTGTGCTGTCTGCCGCGCACCAACCCCGGAAATCGTCTTCAATACAAGCGCGTCAACGGTCCGTACAAGCTCATTATCATTGCCGGTGGCGACAACAAGCTCCCGTTCGGTCACATACCGCGCCTGTTGCTCGGCTGGGTTTGCACGGAAGCAGTACGGACACAAAGCCGTGATTTACTTCTAGGAAAGACTCTTTCCGACTTTATGCGAGTTGTGGGGATCGATCCGGCTGGGGCTTCTTTTGCTCGAGTCCGTAACCAGATGAAGCGACTCTTCCGGTGTCAGATTTCGTTGATCTACACGGACGGGCGCGGGGATTCTTGTGTGAGCTCGATCATTGCCGACCGCTCGGAATTTTGGTGGGCCGAACGAAGCCCCGATGATCCAAAATTATGGAACAGCTCAATCCGGTTGGGCGAAGAATTTTTCAACGAAATCATCGCGCATCCTATCCCGCTCGACATGAACATTCTCAAGGCTCTATCCCGGTGTTCTCTTGGGATCGATCTTTATCAGTGGCTCAATTACCGGACGTTTCGCCTAAATCGTCAGGTACAAATCTCCTGGAATCAATTGTACCAACAGTTCGGTGAGGACCCAGCCAATGCGAGGATGGGGCGATCCGTTGTTGGGGACTGGCGCAAGAAAGCAATCCGGCACCTAAAAAGAATCAAGGTCGGGTGGCCGGGGCTAGACTACACGACGCCCAAGGGATCCCTAGTGTTGCTTCCCACCACAACCCCATCCGTCCCACCTCGTAAGCTTCAACTACTCTCTCGCTAATCTTTTCTCAGGTTCTTCCCTGCAATTGCGTCGGGGACGGGGAATATGAACAATGTGGACCGGATTTCTAGAACCGTCGCCACATCCGATCTTTTCCACAGGAAACCTCTGTTTTGACACTGTTTTCCGTTAACAAAAGGTCCGTTTCAGGGCGCACAATACTTAACAAAAGGTCCGTTTCAGGGCGCACAATACTTAACAAAAGATCCGTCACTTCCTCATATAAGAAGAACAAGTAGTAATTGAGACATGTATTAAGCACGATGAGGGTTGTGAAAAAATTATAAAAAACATAATGAGGACATTTTCGGAGTGCGGGCCAAAATTCCAAATTGCCGCCTCTAGCCACAGACATCCATCTCTTTCTTCAACTCTGACCCACCAAAACCCAGGGGCACATGAACTCCGACCAAGCCTCCTAAAGTTCGTTATCCCCCTCAATTCTGTCTCGTCTTGCAATCGGCAGCGTCGCGCAAGAAGCAGCGGCGTCCGTGGCATCCATCGGGCCACCGGCGGCCGGATCCAATGACTGCACCGCGGCGTTCACCATTCCCGCTCGCCACCACCGGACCACGGCCGAGTCCTCCGGCAATATTCGCGTGAGACCGCTGTGCTCGTCGAAGGGCATCCGTCACTCTTTTTTGTGGATCTCGGTCTTCCAGCCTGTTCCCGGTTTGGCTTCGCTATTCCTCCCACGTCCGGGCTCGGAGGTTGCCGCCTGTCTAAGGTGAGCGGTAACGCTCGAACCCCTTTAAGTCTCAGGAGGAAACTAAGGTGGCGATACGAGTGGAAAACGTTCAATTCGAAGTAGTGGATGGGAACCGCCTGGTGATTTATGTGGACTTGAACCACCGCGGGGACATCAGCGCTTCTGGAAAAACCAGACGGGTAGCGTCGACTGAGGGTAATGTCGGCGTTAAAGATGCCAATGGCGTGGAGGTCAAGATAGGTCTCAATGCCCGAAGCTGCACCTATTGCCGCGGGATCATTCCCGACGAGGGCTGAGGGGGTCCCAGGAAACCGGACAGCTGTTTAAGGGAACAATTCCAAGATCAACCGCGCCGCTGCCCTTGCCCCGTGGCGGCAGTTCGGGGCGTCGCCACTCCCGGTCGTATCGCTCCGACAATCCTATTTGCACCAGAACCGCAATCCCGCCCCCGATGGGAAGCAAAACTGAGATAATCTGTCAGGCGATGAAGGACGAGGCCCATTATCGGCACTTGCGCGTGGACTGGGTAGGCGAGTTGGCCACCGAGTCGATCACGCTGTGCGGCGGCGAAAATGAAGACAGCGGAACCGAACAGACACTCTGCCCCGCCTGGGCACAGGTCCGCGATGCCATGAACGTTTGCGGGTTCGGCCCCAAGAGCCTGCGAGAGGTATTTGATACGCTCCGGGTGATTGGCCCTTCCGAGGTGAAAGCCAAGATGGAAGCGCTTCGAGGTCTTGGGGTGCAGCTGGATATACAGGATTGGTCGCAACTCAACTAAACCGTCACCGGGAAACCCGGAGCGGTTCACTTGGGTGGCGCGGCGTTGCCGCGACACCTTGGGTTGCGTAGCAGCGGACGGAAGTCTCCCGCTCCAGTTCCTTCATCCACTGCTTCTCGTCCGTGGTCAACCCTCCCGCGCAGCCCGCAAGGAGTGAGCGACCAGGGCTACAAGTAGAATTTCAGACTTCTGGATGTCCAGAAGTCTGAAGCCAAGCCATAACAAGTTGGTCGACAAGTTCGCTGAACTCTTTGCCATCGTCAAGGAGACGTTTCTTTGCAGCAAGGTGATTGTCTCTTTTCAGGTAAACGGTCACCTGGGTGTAATCGGGGTCGCTCTTCTTACCCGGAGGACGTCCGACCTTGCGAGTGCGAGTGTCTTGGGTGGCGCGGCGTTGCCGCGACGCCTTGGGTTGCGTAGCAGCGGACGGAAGTTTGCCGAGGTTCTCCAGCACTTTTCCGAAGCGGGTGCTCAAGGGAGAATCTCCTTTCCGAGGTTGAAGTAGTCCTGCCAAGCATCTTTAGAGCGGCGGTCATGGGTATCGTAGACAGGAACACCGGCAAGAGTTGCCTTTTGATAGGCAATGAATCGCCTAATACTAGTTGAAAACAATGGAACTTTCCGCTCCGCAAGTTCGTTTTTCATTTCCTCTCCATCGCGGTTTGGCTTGGGCGGAATGATGGTCAACAGCACCTTATAGTTCTCCCCTTCGGCCTTTTCGATGGCGTCGGTAGTCATCTGAAGAGCCTGTAGGCTTAAGGCGTCCGGGGTCGTCGGGATGATGAGTAGGTCGCAGCCCTGGACAAGTTCGGAGATCTCTTCGGGATCGGGACGGGCGTTGGTGTCGATAATCACGTGCTCATAGTTGCGAGCTAGGCGTGCTGCTTGGTGCAGATGAATGACGTTAAAGGGAAGATGTCCGTTCAAAGCCCAGCCGCAGACAGAGCGGTTAGGGTCGCCGTCAATGAGTACGGTTGGGGCTTTTCGCTGCAGATAAGCGGCAATGTGGACGGCGGTAGTTGATTTACCAACACCTCCTTTATAGCTAGCCACGGTAATGACCATGAAGATCATTATATCAGAAGTCTAACATTCTGCACTTCTGACGTTCTGGAAGTCTGAAATTCCGAATTCCGATGACCGTGAAAGTCTAGGGAGGCCCGGAATTGGCTGGCTCCTGAAAAGCATTTTCCCTGATTCATGCAAACGCCCCGGCATGAGAAATGGTAGGACAGCAGATCCGGGGGCGCTGAACCAGCCGAGGATGCCGGATCCCAATTGGCAGAACTCCCTCGAAAAGCACGCATTTTCATTCTTTGTTGTGGCTGCAGGCAGGCATGAGCAACTTGACGCGCACAACTCAGCTATTTTGAAGAAATGGAGTATTACGCACATAGCGGATCAGGCGATCAGAAATGGCACCGGTTATCGGCACACCTTGAGGATACGGGCACCCGGGCGGCCACTTTCCTTGAATCTGTGCATTGCGCTGATATCGCTCGGGCAGCAGGGCTATTGCACGATGTTGGCAAGTACACGCAGGCGTTCCAGGCGCGGCTTGCGGGAAGCGCAAAGCGAGTGGATCACTCCACCGCTGGAGCGAAGATCGCGATAGGCCGGTACGGACCGAAGCTTGGAAGGTTGCTTGCCTTTTGCATTGCCGGCCATCACACAGGCCTTGCAAACGGCGTGAATGCGGACCGGGCGACCGCCTTGACCGACCGTCTCAATGGAACAGTTCCGAAGCTGGACCCGGTATGGGAACACGAAATCACGCTTCCCACGCTTACGATGCCCCCCATAAAGGTACGCGACAACAGCACCGCAGGTTTCAGCGCCGCATTCTTCACTCGTATGCTGTTTTCTGCGCTTGTGGATGCCGACTACCTGGACACCGAAGCCTATTTTGCCAGTCTGAAAGGAAGTCTGCCGGCGCGGGGACAGCACCCGAAGTTGGAGGATCTGTTAGCGCGACTGGAATCGCATCTCGCCAGGCTCACTTCAGAAGCAGATGTCACCGAAGTCAACAAGCTACGCCGGGAGGTGCTGAGCCACGTGCGGAGCAAGGCGTCGTCGCCGCAGGGCCTGTTCACCCTGACCGTACCCACGGGTGGTGGCAAGACCCTGACTTCGTTGGCCTTCGCCCTGGAACACGCGGTAAGGCACGGGTTCACCCGCGTCATTTATGTCATTCCGTTCACAAGCATCGTCGAGCAGACTGCCTCTGTGTTTCGCGGCGCGCTACGCAACGACGATGACGATCCGGGAAGCTTCCTCGTCGAGCACCATAGCGCGTTCGTGATGTTGCGCGACGTCTCGGGCCGCAGTGGGACGCCGCCGTGCCGTTCCGCTGTGGCGAACGTCGAAGGGACGGTGGCGCTATCGGTCAATTCCAGTTTCTCCTTGAGCGTCGTCTGCACGTTGATTGTGTTTTGCTGGCCGGGCGTCGGAGCCCGGAACCCTGTGCTTACGCCGCCACGTACCGAGACCGCGCGGTTCAACGCGTACCGGGCCGACAGCTTGCCATTCGTCGTGACCCCGAAGAGGCCGAAGTGCTCGGCCCGAAGGGCGCGCCCGACCGACCACGCGTTGTCACGGCTCCGCAGTTCCACGTCGCCGTAGAGGGCGATGTTACTGCGCTTCCAGGTGCCCGCCGTGTAATCGGCGAATCCGGGAAAACCGTTCGAGGCGGGGACGAACCCCTGCGCGGCGTACGGTCCCACCTCCCACGACGGCCAGCCGCCGGCACCGACCGTGAAGCTCTCGTTGCGCCACTCGCCGCCGGACGAGGCGGTGACGGCATAGGAAACGTCGAAGTTGAGGTTGACTTCCTCCTGCCGGTAGAGTCCCGGGTCGAAGTCGCGCGGGGTGTCGGGGCCGAGCGACGCGTTGACGGTATTGTTGAAGAAAAAATCCGACTCGTGGGCGCCATAGCTGGCGCTGGCGTCCCAGGTCAGACCGTTGGCCAGGACGCGGCGCAACCCGCCGGCCACCGACATGTCGGACACCTGTCCCCCGAACCGCGGCGTGAAACCACCCGGCGCGATCTCCTGGAACGAGAAGCAGTTGGGATCGGCGAACACTTGCGCCCGCGCGGCCGGATCGGGCACGTTGCCGGTGACTGTTACCGTGGGGCAGTTGGCCGAACCCAGGCCCTTCGCCTGGAGCACGTCGCCGATCAGCAGCGTCTCGCCCTCGTCGAGGCTGTAGATGTTGGCCCGACAGTCGCATCCCGGAACCGAGGCCGCGAGAAGGTACGGCGGATTCGCCCTGATCAAGCGTCAAGAAAAACGAATTGAAGTGCTTGACATCCTTTCTGGTGGGGAGGGACAATATTATAAGAGGAGGCTTGATTCGTCGGCGTCCAGGTCGCCTAAGATCACGGGCGCGATGTGAACTCATGCAAGGAGGGATGCTATAGAAGACGCAATACAGGCACGGCGACCACGCGCTTGTTTGACTCTGCTTTCTTGCTGTGCCGTTCGCTTTCCGGCCGAGATTCGAATCATCGGCACAGCGGCCGTGTGCCGGCGCGAACAGGTGCAAAACAGCGCGACCGTAAACTCAGGCTGAACGCCCGAAAGGCGCAGCGCGGGATTCCTATCCCACGGGTTGCGGAGCGAGTGCGGGCAGTGGTCGCCGATGCCCTCACGTCTCCCTGCCACTTCTTCGATCGTCATAGCATCGAACGCAAACAGGTCGATTCACAGCAACAAAACAGAGGGATGTGTTGCAACTTTCAAAAATCAGCAAGAGAGCGACGGGTTGGGTCGACCAGGGTCCCTCTCATGCGGCCACCTCGAACAGCTTGTTGATGAACTGAATCTGTTGCCGAACATCCGAACCGCTCACCCACCGCGCCTGACCCTTCCGGATCATGTGCATGGCATCATATCCCTGGATCGTTCGCCGCGCCGCGTGGAATTCACGAAAGCCCTGCTTGGCCTTCACTCGTCGTTTGATCGCCCGATGGTCCTGCTCCAGGATGTTGTTCAAGTATTGGACAGTCCGGTGGCGGCAACGGCGTCGCAGGATTCCTTCCTGCTGCACTCCTGAAATCGCAGAGCCGTAGAGGGGCGCCTGGTCCGTATTGATAACCCGGGGCTGTCGATGCGACGGATTCCTCAGCGCCTTGCGGCACAGGCGTTTGGCCGCCGCGGTATCGCCGAAATGTTCTGACGACATACAGTGGAGGGAACGGAGGGTGCCATATCAGGTAGCGCCCTCCCTGTTACTGAATCTGGTCCAGTAGTGCTGCTTTGCTGATTTCGAGATGGCTAGCAATTTCTCCCAGGATGGCGCTGAGTGTTCCCACGCGGAGGTTTTTATGCTGTGGAATCGTGATGTGGTGAGTGCCTTGAGCAGTCGTTCGCGTCAACCTCAGGTGGTTTCCTGTTTGTCGAGTCTGCTTGTAACCGAACTGGCTGAGCTTGTTGGCAAGATCGGCGCCGCTAAGGTCGCGGGGCAACTTCATACGGCGATGACTTCATCGCGCACGAAGTGGAGACGGATGAGCTTGGGACGTTCGCCTTCCTCAAAATGGCACTCGGTCGCATCCCGCACAGCCGAGCGTAGTTCCTCTACATTGTCTGCCTCGGTGAAGATCGGGGCAGACAAGGCTTGCGCCTCGTAGCCGCCTTCTAGCGATTCCTGCACGGAAAAAATGATTTCCTCAGCCATTTCGGCACCTACAGTTAATTTTACCAAACTTACTGGTTTGAAGGGTGCCGATCAGATTCGGCAGACATACACGCTAAGGGCTCGGCTTGAGCCCTCGGGTCCTCATGAAGCTGTAGAGGGTCGTACGGGACACGCCCGTGAGCTTGGCGATGGCGGTCTTGGAAAGGCCCAGCTCGAGGAAGCGTCGGATGTCGTCCTCCTTGCCGTTGAGCCGTGAGACGCCCAACGAGCCTTTCGGGCGCCCAAGCTTTCTGCCCGAGCATAGTCAATTCCCAGCCCAATCTCCATGAAATCATATAATGCCCGATCGCTCCTGCACCTACTCCTAATAAGGGGCATCTCCACTGCCTGCCAAAACCGCATGCTTTCAGTAACTTCCTGAAATCCTCGACAGCCTAAGGAGGATGAACGCCAATCAGTTGGACCGTCAGGCGGTGGAACAACCCTTCCGGGCGAGAGAGCACTGCGCCAGCCGATCA
>CBDHGK010000002.1:0-23242 GCA_965263045.1 Terriglobia bacterium | reverse complement strand
GCCGGATCACCCACAAGGGCATCTACCGGCAGCTGGGCGTTCCCAACATCCGCCACCGCAGGTTCCCCGATCCGGGGGCCTATCTCCGGCGGCTCCTGTCGCTCGATTACGTCATCGAACACCCAGAGCTGGAATGGCTCCCGACCGAAGAGGAAAAGGTTTGGTACTGCGAAGACATCGGCATCCCAAAGGATCGTCTGCCGAAGCGAATTTACACCGGAGCGGCCGGGGCCGTCAGCCGGTATTTCCCCCTGAAGCTCCCCGTTGCCGGCGGCCCGACCTGCACGTTTGTCTATGTCGATCCCGGCAACGACACCTCCACGGAAATGCAGCATTGGGGCCGGGTGCACGAGCATCTTTGGGCCAGTATGCGGGAGCGCAATATCAAGATTCATGTGGCTGCAATCGGAGTCAACCCCGACGCCGACAAACGCGCGCGCGCCGTATTGGAAGGCTGGGCGCGGGAGGAAAAGAGGGTCGCGGCCGGGAGCCCCCAGGAGGTGGCCTTCGAGAAGGAACGGGACACAATCTCCAGCGCCCTCGATACCTTCGATTCCGATGTTCTCGCCCGCTTCGGAGGCTTTACGAAGGCCGGGCAGCGCTACCGGGAGTTGAGGGATATTCTGGCACGGCCCGCGCCTCATGACATCCGGATTGACACGTTCGTGATATGGCGTTCCGGGCGTATTTATCCGGAGGGTGTGCAGCTCTACGAGACACCCTCATGACATCGAATCTCGGGCATTTTTTCAAGGAATATGCGGCAACAGCCATGAATCGAGCGAATGGGGCATTAATTCACAAGGCTAATTCACAGGGTCAATTCACAGTGCTGATTCACACGGTTGTTGTCCCATATCTCGTCCATTCACTAGGTGTTAGCCCATTTCAGGACGCTGTTCCAGAGCTGTTCCAGACGGGGGGGCCAGAACAGTTCCAGAGGGGGAGTCCAGAGCTGCTCCAGACGGGGGAACCAGAGCTGCTCCAGAGGGGGTTCAGCGCCAGGAGCGCCCTTATTGAAAATCGGGCACCTGATTCACACGCCCGATGCCGCTCCAGCGTGTGTATTGGCTCGGGGGTCTTAATTCACAGCGCTAATTCACAAGGCTAATTCACATGGTTAATTCACAGTGCTGATTCACACGGTTGTTGTCCCATATCCCATGCATTCACTTGGGGTTAAGCCCATTTCAGGACGCAGTTCCAGAGCTGTTCCAGACGGGGGGGCCGGAACAGTTCCAGAGGGGGAGTCCAGAGCTGTTCCAGACAGGGTGTCCAGAACAGTTCCGGAGAGGGGGTGCAGTGACGGGAGCGACCCCCCCTTTTTCGTGGGTTTATCGTCACCGGACCCCCGTGCTGATTCACATCACGCGTGTCGGTGCCGCCCTCCCCAAGGGGTGTCGCTCCCGTCATAGTGATCCTTGCAGGAAGGCTTGAAGTCTGGAGACGTAAAGGCCGATGAAATGGAGTCACGTTTTTCTATTTGTCCTGGCGGTGGCCGCCTCAACAGGCCGGTATGTGTGGAGCCCGTTTCCCCCTGGATCGGAAAATCCCGTCGTGGCGCTGATGGCCCTCGATGCACCCATGCTTTTGTGGGTGATCCACGGTTGGTATGCCGCCATGCCCGGCGTCATTACGTTTATCGGCGGGACGCTCGTTTTGGGTGTGTGGCGGGTGTGGTTCGAGTCGACTCCGCGCAAGAAACGGGGCAAGGGCGAGCTGCCCCCGTGGCCGATTTCCCCATCGGACGAAAAATCGGCCATCGTCGTCGGGGAGACGCATCACCCGGTCGAGGCGCGGGAGATTCCCAACCCGGACTGGCTCGTGATCCCGGAGCGGGGCCTCTATACCGGAATCGCCATCTTCGGGGCGGTCGGCTCCGGGAAGACCTCGGCGTGCATGCACCCGTTTGCCCGGCAACTGTTCGGCTGGCAAGCCACCAATCCGAAGCGGCGGGCCGCCGCTCTGATCCTCGAAGTCAAGGGGGATTTCTGCTACGACATCCGAGAGATTCTGAAAAAGTCGGGCCGGGAAGACGATTACATGGAACTGAGCATGGACGGGAAATGGCAGTGGAATCCCCTGGCCGCCCACTGGCTCGATTCCTACTCCCTGGCCTATACCGTTTCCTCTCTCCTGAATCAGTTGTTCGGCAAGGGGAAAGATCCGTTCTGGCAACAGGCCTACACGAATCTGGTGAAGTGGATTATCGAGCTCTACCGGATCTTTCCCGACCGCTGGGTGACCCTCCGGGATGTCTACCACTGCGCGATCAACCCCGACCTGTTCAAGGAAAAAATCGATGAGGCCGGCGTTGTTGTGTACGTCCAGTTGCATGGGGAGATCGTGATTTCAGATAAGGATTGGAAGGCACACAAGGACGCGCTGCTCGCCTTTGGAAGCTGGAATGAACTTGAAGATGGGGAGTGTAAAGCCAGCAAGACGCCCGCGTTGATGGAATGGTTGCAAACGGAGGGCATCCCATACCGCATCACAGTGCCCAAGAGTCATACCAAACCGAAACGTTTGCTCGCGCGCTGGCAAAGTGTAAAGACCTGGTACGACCACGACTGGATGAAGCTGGACCCGAAACTGCGGACCTCGTGTGTCGAGGGGATTTCCAGTTTCCTGTCCCTGTTCGACATGGAGGACGTCGCTGACATTTTCTGTCCCCAGGCACCGCCGGTGAAAGACGAGGCCGAGCGACCCCAATGGGAGCCGAGAGAAGAAGGCGGAATCTGGAAGCATCTTCCACCCCTGGACGAGCTGATCGAGAGCGGAAAAGTCCTTGCCCTCAACATGCCCGCCGGCTCGAATCCGGCGCTGGCCCGCGCCGTGGGCGTGTTCCTCAAGAACGCCTGGCTCCAAACCCTGCTCCGGCGGCCGGCACAGATGAAAGCGGATCCCAAGCGTTACTTCCGGCCCGCCGTTTTCATCTGTGACGAGTACCAGTCCTTCGCATCAGTCGGCGAGGATGATCCCTCGGGCGACGAGAAGGCGTTTGCCCTCACCCGGCAGTGCCGTGTCATCCCCATCGTCGCCACCCAGTCCATATCCTCGCTCCGATCCGTCCTGGGAACTTCCGAGGCCTGGCGGGCGCTCTTGCAGACGCTCCGCACCCGGATCTTCCTCTCCCTCAGCGACGACGCAAGCGCCGAGCTCGCCTCGAAACTCTGCGGCCAGGTGGCCAAGATCAAACCGAGCTGGACCGTCACCGAATCCACGCGGCAAGCTGAAGTGTCGCTCCTGTCCGGCAAGGCCGGGGGCGGCCAGGGCTCGGTCGGAACCAGCAAGTCATTCCGGAAACAACGGGAGGCCTTGTTTCAGCCCAGGGAGTTTGCCCTGCTTCCCAATTGCCAGGCAATTTGCCTGCCCTATGACGGCACCAGCGCGGCCAGTGCCGTCCGCGTCTACCTCAAGCCGTACTACCTTCCGGAGACGATGCCCTACTGGCGCGCCGTCGGGGCGGGGAAAATATGAGCGGGGCAGATAGGGACGGACGCGGCATGGACTACCTGCGCCCGTTCTTGCCGGGCCTGGAATCGGTCCTCGAAGACGAGGATGTCAGCGAGATCATGATTAACGGGCCGGGCAACGTGTGGGTCGAGCGCCTCGGTGAAATCCGGGAGCATCCCGCTCCCGGCCTCGATGAGGCCGCGCTCGATCGGGCGGCTATTCAGATCGCCCGGCCCCTCGGCCTCGATCCGGCCACCGCACCGATCCTCGATGCGCGCCTGGACGATGGGTCCCGTGTGGCGATCTGTGTCCCCCCGGCCGCGCCGCACGTCGCCATCACCATCCGGCGCTTCGGCAAGCGGAGCTTTTCGCCCGAGGATCTCGTGCGCTTCGGCTCACTACCCCAAGAAGTCCTGGACGCGGCCCGGACCGCGCTCCTGGGGCGGCGAAATATCCTGGTGTCAGGCGGGACCGGCTCGGGTAAGACCACACTGCTCAATGCCCTGGTCGAGCTGCTCCCCGCCGACGACCGCATTGTTTCCATCGAGGACACCCTGGAACTCCGCATCGACCGGAAAAACTGTGTCCGCTTCGAGGCGCGGGGCATTGACGGCGAATCGGTGACGATCCGTGATCTCGTCAAGCACGCGCTCCGACACCGGCCCGACCACATTGTGGTCGGCGAAGTCCGGGGCGGCGAGGCCGCCGATCTCTTGCAGGCGCTCAATACCGGGCACGGTGGCAGTCTGACGACGATCCACGCCAACAATGCCGAGTCGGCCCTGTCGCGCCTCGCGACTTGCGCCATGCAAGGCGAGACGGACTTGCCCTGGGAAGTCACCTGTAGGGGCGTCGTGGACGGGATCTCCATGGTGATTCACATGACGCGGCGCGAGGGACGGCGGTACGTCGAAGAAGCCCTCCACGTGGGCGATTACGACGCCGCAAAGCGGCGCTGGCACTACAGGCCAGTTGTGTTCGCCGACCCCCAACTCAAACTGAAGCAGGTCCGGTGATGCCAGACACCCCTGCCAGGACGATGCAACAGAGGCGAGCCGCGATTGTCCGGGCGATGCTTCTACTGGTTCGCGGATACAACGCGGCAAAGAATCTCTGCTTAACGGCCCCGATCTGGCCGGTAAAACATGATAAGGATATGGAGGCTTGCGAGGACATGACCGATAAATCAAAATCTGCACTCTCGCTGGTAACGCCCCAGGCGCGGCACCACTTCACACGCTTCGATCAGGTGAACCAGCTTATAGAGGCCAGTGAAGCGGACCCGGAAATGGGCTTTATGACGCGGTTGATGGCGCTGTGCTCCCTGCCCCGCACGAACCCCGGCGACCGGCTCCAGTACAAGCGCGTCAACGGCCCTTACACTCTCTACATGATGGCAGGTGGCGACAACAAACTCCCCTACGGGAACTTCCCGCGCCTGATCCTGGCCTGGCTTTGCACCGAAGCGGTGCGGACCCAAAGCCGAGTCATCATCTTGGGGCCATCGCTTGCCGAATTCATGCGGAAACTAGGCGTCTACAGCAGCGGCGGCGGGAACGCGGGCATCAAGCTCCGCAACCAGATCAAGCGGCTCTTCGATTGCACCATTAAAATGACCTACAAGGATGAGCGCGCCGAAGCAAGCGTGAAGGCCGTGATTGCAGACCGCACCGAGTTCTGGTGGAACAAGCCCGGCGAGAGCGCACTGTGGAACAGCAAGCTTGAACTCAGCGAGAAGTTCTTCAACGAGATCATCAACCACCCGCTGCCGATTGACATGCACACCCTCAAGGCGCTCAAGCGTTCTTCGCTGGGTCTCGATCTCTACCTGTGGTTGGTCTACCGCACCTTCACCCTTCGCGCTCCGCTGCGGCTCTCCTGGCGGCATTTATACCGGCAGTTCGGAGCGCACCCGGCCAAGGCCAGCAACAAATTCACCGTCCATGCCTTCCGGTACAAGGTTCTCCGCGAGTTGAAGAAGATCAAGCTCGCTTGGCCGGAGTTGAACTATACGACGCCTCCGGGCGTCTTGATCCTGCATCCCTCGACACCGACCATCGCGCCGCTCACTCAAGGCCAGCTAGGCCGCTAATTTCCCGCGTTTCCAGCCTCTCAGCGTCCCGTCAGGGGCCTCCTTGCGCCGGGGATTTCCACAGGCTTGTGTGATTCCGCAGGGTTTTCCACGTCCAAACAGGTACACTCCACCCCTCATGGAAACGTCCAAACAGGTACACTCCACCCCTCATGGAAACGTCCAAACGGGTACACCATACAAGTAATAAGAACAAGTAACTAAAGAACAAGTAGTAGGAGCTACGAAACTCTGGACAAACTGATCAGAATTTAAAACTCGGAAAAACCGACAAAGACACAACGTGCAGAGAGTGGTTCCGACAATAACAACCTCGAATCGCACGCTAAACGTCGTTTCCAGGACTTCTTAGGGCTCGGGGACCTGGAACTCAACCCTCGATCTCGAATCGGTACTTGCCGTAAGGATTGACGTACCTATAGACGGATTCTTTGTGACGCTAAGCAGGTGAATCACCGGCGGCGAGGTCCAAGCACTCGGGTTCATGTGGCGAGGACTTTCTGGCCCTGATCGCACAACTGGCCATGGGCCCGACCTACCTGCGCCATTGCTGGCTGGCCACCACCGGGCCCCGTCCGAGTCCTCCGGCAACATTCGCGCCAGACCGCTGCGCTTGCCCCCGGGCCTCCGTCACTCTTTTTTGCTGAGGTCGGACTCCACCCTGTTCCCGGAGGTAGCTTCGCTCTTCCTCCCGCGTCCGGGCCTGGAGGTTGCCGCCTGTTCAGGGTGAGAGGCAACGCTCCACACCCTTTAACTTCCGGGAGGAAAAACATCATGGCGAACTCAAAACCCCTTTCTGAAATCCGCATCGGCTCCGTCAAGACTGCCATCTAGCCCAACGACATCGAAGGCCGCACCCGCTACGCCGTCACCTTCTCCCGCCTCTACAAAGATGGCGAACTGTGGAAGACGACACTGACCTTCGGTCGTAACGACCTCCTGGTCCTGGCGAAAGCGTCCGATCAGGCGCACACGCGGATGTTCGAACTTCAGCAAGGCGGCGAGGCCCAGGAGGCGTAACCTGCACCGGGGAGCGGCGGGCCAGGACGCCGCTTTCCAGCAATGTTCGGCAGGGCCAAACCGTGACACTCACACAATCAAAATCCGGGCTACCGATCAGAGACACACTGCGCGGCTCACCGCCGGGAAAACCCAGGGATGCCGCGCCCGCTTTTGCTCGATCCCGAAGGATAAACGATGCCATCCAGTGCCACACCGTCCTCTGTGCCATCCCGGCTCGGCAACCGCATGCACAGTCCAAAAAAACGGTTTACCGCTCCGCTGCCACGCCGTTGCCATGGGTACTGGCTACGGCCCCCCGGCCGACGCATAAGGCCGGCGATCCTGGAATAGGGAAAGACTCCGGAAAAGTTTTAGGAGGCTTCTCTTGCAGGAGTTTATTTTGGGAGTAGTCCGAACAGTTCCCGGTCTTCCGGCTTCGACAGGGAGCCATCGAGATCCCGCAGCATGGCCTCTTTTGCTCCAGCGTCAGAACTGAATTTCTGCATCATGCAGTGACCCAGCAGTGCCGCGCGGCGGTCATTCAGTTTGCGCTGTTCCTCCCGGATCTGTTTCTTGACGGCAGAGAGTTTTTTATTGAGCGCGTCCCGCTCATTTTTATGCTGCTCGAGCAGCTTCTTTTCCTCTGCCACAAGTTCGGCGAGTTGCTTATCGGCATTCGACATTTCTTCTCCTTAGATGTGTTCCAGATCCGGCCGCCAAAATCTCGATCTCCGAGCCTTGATCGCCTGGATCTTCCCGTCCGTCAATCAGCCGGGATCCATCATCGCCCATTTTGGATCCGGACAATGCCCGGGTTGTCCAGAAGCTTCATTCCGGCCCGCCCAGTAGCCAAACCATCCACCGTCCCAACGGTATCCGTTCAATATTCTTTTCCAGTGTCTGCGGCGGCCGACTCCCCACGCAGCCCGTCGGTGTATAACCACGGTTGAACTCCTTACGTTCGGCCACCGCCGGCGTCGAGTCTAGCGCGATCGTCTTCAGGTCCATTTCGCTATGATTCCCTGCGCCCGTCGAATAAAGTTTCAGGAATGTATAGTCAAAATCAGAAGCTGTCCGCGAGGAAGTACTGTCCGGTGACCCGGCCGATTTGCACCCGCCGTGCGCGGATGGGTTAAGCATAATAATACGGAGCCAGGAAGCGGTGCAGGAACCCAGCGGCTCCTGGCGGCTCTGTTTCTTCCCGCACACATGCCGGCCATCGCAAAGAGTACGGTCGCACCAACGGTCCCTGGGTCGCCGCTTCGGGCGGCTCGTGGTGCCGGGTGGCCGCCCGCGAGATCGCCCCGGTTTCCCGTTGTTCGCTCTGACTGGCCCGCGATCCACCGCGCCGAATGTTGTCTCGCCATTTTCCCGTAGCCTTGCTTGCTCCGGCGGGGACCTGCGCAGGGACCGCGGCCAGACCGCGCCGCTCGCCCCGGGGGCGTCTGTCACGGTCCCTGCTCTTTGGCCGGTGATTCCCCGCCACCCCGCAGCTAGCCCGCATATTTCACCAAAAGGACCAGAAAAGGCCGCCGTGTCTGGCATAAAGCGTTTGTCTAGAACGTTTCACAAGCCAAACAAAGGCGGCCCTTATGACGACAGAGTGTAACCAAGTCACGTTCGAATTTCACGGACTTCTTCAACGAAAAGTGAAAGCGCGATTCGATGGCGGAAAGATCACGTCCGATGCAGGAGTGCTGCTGCTGCGAGAGGTTGAGAAACGGACGGGTCTGGTCGGTGGCCTGGCCGAGTGTTTCAGCGATCATCGGGACCCGCGGTTGATCGAACACACGGTAAAGGAGTTGTTGGCGCAACGCGTGTATGGACTCTGTTTGGGCTACGAAGACCTGAATGATCATGACCAGTTGCGAACCGACCCGATGCTGGCGGTGGCGGTGGAGAAAGCCGATCCTCTGGGTGAGAACCGGCGGCAGGCCGGGGACCGGGGAAAGGCGCTGGCGGGCAAGTGTACGCTGAACCGGTTCGAGCTGACCGGAGCAGAAGTGGATGCGCAGGAGCGATACAAGAAGATCGCCATGGACGGAAACAAGATCGACCACTGGATGGTCGATGCGTTTCTGGCAGCCCACGAATCGGCACCCGATGAGATTGTGCTGGACCTGGACGCCACCGACGACACGATTCATGGCCATCAGGAAGGACGGTTCTATCACGGCTACTACGGCAACTATTGCTATTTGCCCTTATACATCTTCGCTGGGGAGCATCTGTTGTGTGCCCGGTTGCGGCGCTCTGATATCGACGGCGCGGATGGATCGATCGATGAGTTGGAACGTATCGTCGGCCAGATCCGGCGGAGTTGGCCGGACGTGTCGATCATCATCCGGGCGGACTCGGGTTTTTGCCGGGACGAATTACTGAGTTGGTGCGAGGCCCACCAAGTCGGCTACGTGGTGGGGCTGGCCAAGAACAATCGGCTCAAACGAGAGATCGCCGAACAGATGACGCAGGCCGAAGCCGCCTTTAACGACACAGGAAGACCGGCACGGGTGTTTAAGGATTTTCGGTACCGCACTCGGGACAGCTGGAGTTGCGAGCGACGCGTCATCGGCAAGGCCGAGTTTCTGGAGAAAGGAGCCAATCCTCGATTCGTTGTGACCTCACTGTCGCCCGAACGCCTGGACGCCCGCGCACTCTATGAAGACTTTTACTGTGCGCGGGGTGACATGGAAAATCGCATCAAGGAACAGCAGTTGGATCTATTCGCCGACCGGACCAGTGCGGCCACGATGCGTGCCAATCAACTCCGGCTCTATCTCTCCTCGGCCGCCTACATGCACCTGCACGCCTTGCGCCGTCTGGGACTCCGGAACACCGATCAGGCACGCGCTCAGTGCGGAACGATCCGCTTGAAGCTCCTCAAGATCGGAGCTCAAGTCCGCCTGACCGTCCGTCACATCTGGGTCTCCATGTCGGAAGCCTATCCCTACGCCGACACCTTCGACCTCGTTGTTCGAAATCTGCAAGCGCTTACTCTGCGTTGCTGACCGACACGGCCCCCACATTCGACTTGCTTCGATCGCCTCGGCCGAGGTCTGCCTCCGTGCGTCCCGTCACGCTATCCTGAGCCCAATCATGCGGCAACTCACCCTTTTCGACTCCCACAAGTCACTCACTCCTACCCCATCCGCACCCTTGCCCTCCTGAATCCAATTCCTACTGCCCTATATCACCTGATTATCGAATTGGTGAGAAAGGCGGGCTAGCGACGGACCCCCTGGCCGGGTTTGGCCGGTGCCGCCTGTTCCGGGTGAGCGACACAGGCTCCAAACCCTTAAACCAGGAGGATTCAATCAATGGCGAGTAAGTCAAAACCCGCGGGGGAACTCAGGATCGGAGCCGTCAAGGCGACCATTTGGGAAAACGAGGTCGGGGGCATCACCCGGCATAACGTCACCTTTTCGCGCATCTACCGAGACGAGGGTCAGTGGAAGACCAGGCAGAGCTTCGGCTTCAAGAACCTGCTCACTCTCGCCAAGGTCGCCGACCAGGCGCACACGCTCATCGCCGAGCGCAACGCCGAGGCGGCCAGCGCGGCAGAGGACAGCGAAGCCGTATAAACGGCCGCACCTTACGGCGGCGGGTTCACCCCCGTCGCCCTTCTTTGGTGTGCCGTGATCTGGCGCACCTCAAAAAAGCGGGTGTCCATGACGAAGACCCGCGAGTGGGGTGGTGGAGGAAATTGTTACTACATTACAGCATTTTGACGACGGCATGGGGTAGGACTTCATGATGCGAGCGGGATCCATTCCAGTCAGCGTTGTGTAACCCCTATCCTTTGTGCAAGCCGCCGCCACAGGTGGCCTCCGCCGTTAATGCGGGCATAGCGGTTGACACTGGATCACTCCACTCACCGGCTCTTGCTTTTCTGATCAGGACACTCGGCGGCCGGCCTACCTACGGAACCACCTCAAAGGCCACTCCGAAAGAACTCGGTTTTCAGGCGGATTGGGCCTGTCTCTGTTTCCAGGCCAGAAACCGGCGCAGGCCGAGCGAAAACCCTGTATAGACGAGGAAAACACCGGCCAGAGAGGCAAGTCCGGCGATCGTCTGTCCGGCGACACCGTAGTACTCCCCCGTATGCACAAACCGAAGCCACGATCGTGTGCGCTGACCCGGATTTTGATCGGTAAACGAAGCAAAACGAACGACGGCGCTCGAGTGGCGGTCCAGAACCAGGGTCGCGCGCGAATTTGAAGAGCCGGATCGAACAACGACGGGATCACCGTCGTTGTTCGAAAACCACAAATATATTTTTATTCATTTGTGTATAAGTCCAGCCTCTTGTTCGAGTTCAGTAGTGCGCATCTCAATGAGGGCGCGCAGTTCATTGCCCATCTTGCGACTGGTAGCACTGCACGCGGTCTTAAATCGAATGTGTAGGCTTTGCGGCAGATCTAAGCTTAGCCGTCTGGTTGGTTCGACTTTGGCCGTAGGCTTGTCATGCCCAACGCCCCCACGCTCGAACGCAGCGATCTGATTGTCAGTCGGCTGTTTAGCCGGTTGGGGTGCGGTTGCGAAGTTCTTCTGTGCCATAGCTGAGGATTTCTCGGGTTAGAGATTGAATTTCATGGGCGGCGGCGCTCCGGGGTACCCATTCGAAAATGCTTTGGCCCATTGTGAGGCTTTCGGCAAAAGACACTCGGCTTTTAATCTCAGCGTTGAGGACAGAAACGCCGACTTCGGCAGTCATCGCACGAATTTGTCGTCCGATGATACTGTTGCCGATTTTGCGGGAAACCACGAAACCACATTTGAGGGTTTCTTTGTATTCCTGCGCTTCCTGGACTTGTTTGACCGTGAGATCAGCTGCCCAGGTTGAGAGACCGGAGGGTTCGATCGGCAAGACCACAAAGTCAGCAGCGATAATACAGGAGCGGGCGATCTTCTCTGCATGTGGCGGGCCATCGATAAGGGTGTAGTCGTAGTCAACTGCGAGCTTTAAGGCGTCACGCGCCAGATTCTCCCGAGCAAGGCTGACGACTTGAAATGGTGTCTCCTCACGCATACTGGCCCAGGTGCTTGCTGAACCCTGCTTGTCCGCGTCGATCAACAATACCTTGTGACCCTGGTTGGCGAGATCGGCCGCAACATTGATGGAGAGGGTGGTTTTGCCGACGCCACCTTTCTGGTTAACAAACGAGATGACCATGAAATATATATTAGTTCATTTTTTGTTATATATAAATGTTGATCTACGGTTTACCATATTTAGGTTATTGTGTAGATGTGGACAATTTACGCTTTACGGATCATGTAAAGCCTTACTAGAATCCTTCTTCTATGATTCAAAGTTTTAAGGATCGGAAGACCGAACGATTTTTTGCAGGCATTCGGGTCCGAGGCTTTGAAGGGTTTGCGGATCAAGCAACCCGCCGCCTGACCTTGTTGGACAGTGCGGAATCCCTGCAAGATTTGGGAGGGTTACCGAGCAATCGCTTGGAGGCCCTATCCGGCGATCGGTTAGGGCAGCACAGTATCCGAATTAGTCGGCGGTGGCGGATTTGTTTCCGCTGGGAAGACGATGGCCCCTACGACGTTTCGATCGTCGATTATCACTGAATGAGGTGAGCAGGATGAGTGTCAAAAACGGTATGCGCCCCGTACACCCAGGAGAGATCTTGCGCGAGGAACTCAACGAACTGGGCTTGTCGGCTAATGCGATGGCGAAGGCACTAGGAGTGCCGGCCAATCGCGTGACGACGATTTGAAAGGACAGCGCGGGGTCACGGCCGATACGGCGCTACGGCTATCGCGGTTTTTTGGAACGACGCCGCATGTGTGGTTGAACCTTCAAAAAACCTACGAACTTCGCCTAGCGGAGGATGAGTCGGGCAAGAATATAGTCAAAAGCGTGAAGCACTGGGCGGCGGCAGACACATGATCCAGCAGTTAGATCCAATTCCAGATCAGCCGCGCCCCCCGTAAAAGAAACTCCCGGATTTCGTTTCAGGAAACCCCCAGCTCTGGCCGGATCGTGCCAGCGAAAGCGACAGGTTTCCGCCGCCGCGGCCATACTGGAAAACTGAGCAATTTCATTTGGCTGCGCTTCCGATTATCAGGTCCGAGTCCGAGCCTTCCCGCAGGGATAAATGACACGGAGACACCCCCCAAAAGGGGGGGGGGTCGCTCCCGTTCGCTCCCTCTTCCGCTCTTCGACCCCGTGCCGGGCTTCGATCAGACGTAACCACAGCGGGGGCAATCAGATATGAAATTATGGCGTGTAAAATGGGACCCCAAAAGTCTGTAAAATGGGGTCCAATTCCAT
Organism: Terriglobia bacterium; assembly: GCA_965263045.1. Classification (GTDB taxonomy): domain Bacteria; phylum Acidobacteriota; class Terriglobia; order 20CM-2-55-15; family 20CM-2-55-15. Next base: position 10,403 of record CBDHGK010000002.1, on the reverse strand, counting down.
TTTACAGGCTGTATCGTCACCGGTGCCGTAAAATGGGTCCCAATTTTCGGCGAATGTCCACTTCAGGAAAGCGCCTCTAATCCGCCCCTGGCCCGAGCTGACATTCAGCGCAATTCCCAAATCTCAGAAGGGTTGATCCGGGGGCAACGCTCCGCCTTAAAAAACGCCAGAACTGCTCCAAGACATCTGTGTATAGCATTCGATATCACCCCCCCCCGCGTTTTTCGTTGCGGAGCTGCTGGAAGTGATCTCGTTTAACTTCCACTTCTCGGCTCTGTTTCCCCAGCCATTCCCGAGCAGCGCCTTGATGTCGTCGTGCATCCTGCCGCGACCGGTGAACGCTCTGATAGGCTCGTTTCATGATTTGCGTCTCGGCCACGGCCATCAACTCGTTCGGGCTTGTTCTCGACATCATCGGAGCTGTTCTTTTGTTCTTCTATGGGCTCCCCACCGGTCTGTGGAGCTTCTCCCAGGGTAAGACCAACTGGAAACAGTATCTGGGGCTGTCGTTACTAATCATAGGCTTCATGCTTCAACTCATCAGCAACTGGATTTAGAACCCATTTCTATGCCAGTCAGAGGCCCTGTGAGGGCCGCTTCCAAGAGACAAGTAGTAGGAAGGGGAGGGGCTGTGAAAAGCCTAAACCTCAGCCCTGGGAAACCCCGGAAGGACCGGCTGTGAGTAGCATTCGGATATATGTGGCTGATTCTGTCGAATAGAATGTGTGTTATGGCAACTGAGATTATCCCTATTGAGAGAATTCTTTTTGGGAATGAGCATTGGCGATCCTCCCCTGCAATAAAAGAGATAGAAGTCTATTGTGACTTGCTTGAGGACTTACAGGGCAAGATCGACTCTCTGGAAATAAGAGGCAAGGACGAAGGCCACTATGAGTAAGAGTATCGTTATTGAACGGGAAGATCGAGAAGCGATCGCAGACCCGGTGACCGATTTGCTACGAGCCGGAGCTCAAGAGCTGATCCAACGCGCAGTCGAAGCCGAATTGTCAGAACTGCTATCCCAGCACAACGATCGGCGCACCGAGAAGGGGAACGCCGGGGTGGTGCGCAATGGCTATCTGCCTGAACGCGAACTGCAGACCGGTTTGGGACCGGTAACGGTGCAAATCCCGAAGGTCCGTGCCAAGACCGGCGAAGCGGTGACGTTCCGATCGGCGCTGGTACCTCCGTACATTCGAAAGACGAAGTCGCTGGAAGCCGCGGTGCCGTGGTTGTATTTGAAAGGCGTCTCGAGCGGCGAAATGGGTGAAGCCCTAAAAGTTCTTGTCGGTCCCCAGGCGCAAGGTCTGTCGGCGAGCACGGTATCGCGCCTGAAGCAGGTCTGGGGCGAGGAGTACCGCCAAAGCTGCGAGGAGCGGCTGGATGTAAACCGCTGGGTGTATGTCTGGGCCGACGGCATTTACAGCGGACTTCGTGCGGAACAAACCAAGTTGTGTGCATTGGTGGTGATCGGCGTGAATGAACGCGGAGAGAAGCGTTTTCTGGCGATCGAAGACGGTGTCCGGGAATCGACACAGAGTTGGCGCGAGGTCTTGTTGAAGCTGAAGTCCCGTGGGATGAATATCCCGGAGTTGGCCATCGGTGACGGTGCGATGGGGTTCTGGGCCGCACTGGAGGAAATCTATCCCGGGACACGCCAACAACGCTGCTGGATGCACAAGACCATGAACGTGTTGAACTGCCTACCCAAGTCGGCTCAGGCGAAAGCGAAACAGGCCTTGCACGCGATCTGGAAGGCCGAAACAAAGGCAGACGCCGAGAAGGCATTCGACCTGTTCATTGAAACCTATGAACCGAAATATCCGAAAGCCACTCTCTGCCTCCAGAAAGACAGAGAAGAACTGCTGGCCTTTTACGACTTCCCGGCCAAGCACTGGCAGAGCCTCAGAACGACCAATCCCATTGAGTCGACCTTCGCGACCATCCGCCACCGGACCAAGCGATCCAGGGGGTGCCTGACGCGCGACGGCATGCTGCACATGATGTTCAAACTGGGACAGTGCGCTCAGAAGAACTGGCGACGATTACGAGGATTCGATGATCTGGCCAAGGTGATTACTGGAGTGAAAATCAACGATGGTATCGAGGTGACAAACGTCGATCAGGCCGCCGCTTGATTCAGTCGCCTAAACACCACTTTTGACAATAACTCAACGCTTGGCCTTTCCACCGCTGTGTCATTCTCCACAGGATTCATTGCCGGTAGCGTTGAAACGATGTGTGTGAATCATACATCTGATGGCGAGACTCAGAGGACACACCAAACCCGCCAGGGTGACGGTCAACCTGGACCGGCCCACATACGCATCCCTCGTCAAGGTCGCCAAGCGGGAGGATGTATCGGTTTCATGGCTGGTTCGCCGGGCTATTGAGGCCTTGCTCGCCCGGCCTCTACGTCAACTGCGTCCGATCAAAGGAGAAGGCGCTGCTCTTACGAGAACCTCACGACTTCGGTTTTATGGTGAATTTCACAGCGCCTCGGAAGTTCCCATCCCAACGATGCCCCTCGTCGATGCCCGAGCCGCACAACCCACCACTCACCGTATCTTGGCACCTGACTGTCTCAGTTCGCACCTCAAACTCACGCCTGTAGGTCTTGCCAGCTAGACGATACGTGACAGATGCATCAACACGCGGACCCACTGACATTCCTACGCTGCCTGTAGGCGGCGGCTCACTGATGAGCCGCAAGAGAATACCGTTCTCTACGACTGGATGCATCTCTACCGTCGTGTGATCGTCGTTCGATGGTGTCGGCGAACAATAGGGAAGAACAGTCGTAGCCTTATCACCAGCCGGGAGGCCATAAGCTGTTGGCCCGCTAGTGTAGTCCGCCAGAATTAATGAGATGTAAGTGCTTGTCCAACGTCTGATATAGATATGAGGAAAGCACCGAGGGTTGATCTTGATGTTCAGGTACGAAAGGAACTGGAACGACTGAGGCGAAGCCGTAGTACATCGGTACGGTTGGCGGAACGATCCCAAATTGTGTTGCTGGCGGCTGAGAGTCTGAGGAACGAGGAGATTGCAGCACGGCTGAAGATGACGCTTCAGAAGGTTGGCCGATGGCGTGCTCGTTTCGCCAAACATGGATTGGGAGGCATTGAGAAGGACGCGCCGCGAAGCGGCCGGATTCCCTCCATCAGCGCACGGAAGCGGGCCCGGATTGTAAAGAAGACGATTGAAGAGAAGCCCCCAAACGCCACGCATTGGAGCCGTACCTCGATGGCAAAGGCGACCGGAGTCAGTGATTCGACGGTCGGGAGAATATGGCGGGCCCATGGCCTGAAGCCACACCTGTCAGGAACCTTCAAGCTGTCCAACGACAAACAATTTGCCGAGAAGCTGGAGGATGTGGTCGGTCTGTATCTGAACCCACCGGAAAACGCCATCGTCTTGTCCTGTGATGAGAAGAGCCAGATGCAGGCACTGGACCGCACCCAGCCCGGGTTACCGCTGAAGAAGGGGCGGTGTGGCACCTTGACCCACGACTACAAACGCAACGGAACCACCACGATGTTCGCCGCGCTCAATACCCTGGACGGCTCTGTGATCGGGACTTGCATGCCGAAGCATCGGCATCAGGAATGGATTCGGTTTCTCAATCAGATCAAACGCTCCGTGCCTAAAGACAAGCAGATCCACATAATCTGTGACAACTATGCGACCCACAAGCATCAGAAAGTTGTCGACTGGCACAAGCGCAACCCGCGCTTTCATGTGCACTTCACACCGACCAGTGCGTCGTGGCTGAATATGGTCGAACGTTTCTTCCGGGATCTTTCAGAGCAACGGCTTCGGCGCGGAGTTTTCCATTCGGTTCCAGAGTTAATCCAGGCCGTTGAGGACTATGTTGAGTGCGCCCTTCCGACTGGAGACTTTTCTCAAAAGTTTAGTACAGAATTATCGGCATAGAGCGACGGCCTGAAACGAGTGGAATGAGAGCCTCTCGCGCGAGTCGTTTTTGGGCCGGTCGCAAAGGACACCGATATTCGAAATGGGAAAAATCCGTCGAAAGTTCGAACCCGAATTCAAACGCCAGATGGTCGAACAGGTCGAGACCGGGCAAGTAACGATGGCCCAGGCCGCACGCGAGTATCAAATTTCTCGAAGCCTGATCGAACGGTGGCGAAAACAGTATCGCAGCAACGTCAGCGCTCTGGCAGACCAGCCGTCCCGACAGGAGCGCCAATTGGAAGCCGAGAACGAGAAGCTGAAGGCGAAGATCGGCGACCTGGTCATGCAAATCGAACACCTAAAAAAACTGCAAGTTTGGGTTCGACAGCGGAAAAGCGCCAATACGTCCGCGATCACCTCGAACAACTTGGATCAGTTTCGAAAGCGTGCCAAGTGACCGGCTTGGCGCCCAGCAGCTACTACTACAAGCCGGACCGATCGGACCGGCAGCGGCGTGAAGCCGAGGATGAGAAACTGCGTCTCCAGATCGACGACATTCATGCTGAATTCCCGGGTTACGGCTACCGTCGCATCGTGCGGGAACTGGACCGCCGTGGCATCCAGGTCAACGCCAAACGTGTTCGCCGCGTAATGGGCAAGTACGATCTCGGAACCATCGTTTGGCGTGCGTTCATACGGACCACCGATTCGAAACACCAACTACCGATCTATCCGAATCTGATCAAGAATCGGAAGGTTCGTGCACTCAACGAAGTGTGGGTCGCCGACATCACTTACATCCGGATTCGCTCCAGCTTCGTCTATCTGGCGGCGATTCTGGATCTGTATTCTCGCAGGATCGTCGGTTGGGCGATCTCCAAGCGGATCGACAGCGCCCTGTGCGTCGCCGCTCTTCGCATGGCTCTCGACTCTCGGCGGCCTGGTCCCGACTGCATTCACCACTCAGACCGCGGCAGCCAGTACGCTTCGGCCGACTATGTCGACCTACTCGGTGAACACGGGGTCCAGATCAGCATGTCTGCCAAGGGCAATCCCTACGACAATGCATTCATCGAGTCGTTCTACAAGACTCTCAAATACGAGGAGGTTCACTTATGGAACTATGAAACCTACGACGACGTGATCGAAAGGCTTCCCTTCTTCATCGAGGAAGTCTATAACTTCAAGCGCCTTCACTCCTCTATCGGCTACGTTCCGCCGAATGAGTTTGAAGACGCTCTTGTGAACATGAAACCCGCTGATCGGCCTGTACTAATCCTAGGGAAATAACTCTCCAGTTCACGGGGCGCACTCCAATGTCGACGGTCACAATCAGAGCCCTAAGCCGTTCATCTGGACCGCGCAGGCTTCCGATATTCTTGAGAAAGTCCGACGCGCTCGAAAGAAGCTGGTTAAAGTGCACTCTGTTTGACGGGGACCACTAGTCCCTGCGTTCCGCAACTTCGTATCCTGGCTGGCCGTCCATAACAAAAGAAGCAGAAAGCGTCTGAGCGAATTGAATCCCAGTGGGCCGATATACCAGGGCGACGCACAGATCTATTCGGTCGACGAGAAGCAAGACATCCTGCGACAACTGCGCCGCGAAGCCGCCTGGAACCCTTGGTGTTTGCGGTCGATTTCTCGGACTTCCGGGATCGGCAAGATCGTGTCACCAGACCTCGAAGGCACATTTCGCGACATACTTGTGAGTTTCGAGCGCGGCTCAGTTCACCAGTCGTACGTGATGATGCTGATGGACATTCTGGCAGATGGCAAGCCGCTGCGGGCGCTTTCGCCCGTCTTGAAGGACATCATCTACGATTCGACGTGTAAGCCGGGAGTCCGATGTGGCGGACTCGATGTGTTAGTTGCGTATCACAACACAGACCACCTAGAGTCGGATGTTCTGCTCGCGATCCTCGCAGACGTCACCGCAGGCGAAATCGATGATCCCGCCGATGAACTCCTCGGCATCCTGCTGAAAGCGCTCTATCCACGAGTGCTGCGCACAACCGACATAGTGCAACATCTGAGGCGGCCGAAGGATGTGTCCCGGGCCGGCACGTATGCTGAATTCTGGACCCGGCACCTCCCCAGTAACTCAACGCGCGCTCAGATTGCAGACGTTCTGGATCGGATCACCTCGACGTTCGACGACTACCGGTCGTTCATGGTCGGTGAGGCCGGCCTATATTGCACGATGGGGCAGCTTCCACTGATCCTATTGCAACAACTTATCGACGAGTCCATGGATAAGCTTCCGACGGGTTGTACCCTCATCATTGAGGGGAACAATGATGTTCCTATCAATGATCCACACTTTTTCGGCGGCCCTCTAGATGCCATTACGGTCGAACGTGTGCCTCGTGCCAGAGCGCCCCTCAATGATATTCCAGCGGAACGACTATTCGATTGGCTTGTGGTGGCTTCCGACCCGGAAATCCGGGCACCCGAATCACTTACGGCTGGCGTCCGGATGGGGTTGGAGTGGAATGGAGGCAAACTAAAGGAACTGATAGCGGATGGCGTCGACAGATGCTTGGCGTCCGGAGACGCTCTGTCGTCCATGGAACGAGTCGACCGGTGCCTATTTGGTGCGCGGCCCTCCGATTACGGCGCGTGGAGTCTGGAAAAGGCAGTTGAAGCCCACGATGAACGTGCGGCCATCTTCTATTTGGGCGAGGTCTTGACATGCGTAGTGGAGCCGTGGCCCGCGGGCGGCCTGGCAGTTGACAAAGTTCGGGAGGCGCTTGGCGCCAACGCTTCGCTTTTGGCGTTGTTCGATCAGGGGATCCAACAGAACGATGTTCGCGCGCGCCGAATCGTGATTGCTGGGAAACACGATTCGAGAAACGACTCGGAACACCAGCTCGCGTGGCAGAGGGAAATAGAGGATCGCGAGCAGGAATTGCTCGCAGGCCGTAGTGAACCGCGTCTCCTACATCGAATAGCTGAAGTGTATTTTGGCGTCGCCGAGGGCGTGAAGGGAACGACACCGGACGAACGCCTCGTGAATCTCGTCGGTAGCCGCGGGGATTTGGTTGCGGTCTTGCACGAGGGACTAGAAACAGTGTTAGACCGCCCGGATTTGCCGGATTACCGTCGCGCCGAAATGCTGTTCGACTCCGAAACACCCGACCTTGCGCTTCCGTTGATTGCAGGGATGGACAGCCTTGAGCGATCCGGAGTGCTAGTAGTCGAGAAACTCGGCGAAGAACGCGTCCGCTTGGCGGTGGCCGCGCTGTACACGGTTCAAGATTCGATTTCGGAAGCTACCAACGAGCGGGTGGTGTATCGACCTGAGTGGTTTCGGACCGCGCTGCGAGACAATCCATTATTGGTTGCCGATGTGTTCCGTCGATGTGTTGAGGATAAGCTTCGGGCCGGGAAAGAGCCACAGCTTGAGCTTTGTCAACTTGTTGCCGACCACGGTCATGCCGCAGTGGCTCGACTGGTGAGCTTGCCGCTCCTCGAGTTTTTCCCGAATACGGATACGGCGGAGGCGCGGCGGCAACTTGGCTGGTTGCTGAAAGCCGCGTTGAACAATTGCGAGCGGTTGCAGGTCCGCGATGTGGTGAAGAAGCGTCTCGAGACGGGAGACCTGATTTCGAGCCAAGAAGTCTATTGGTTGTCGGCGGGCTATTTCCTAATGCCCGATTCGTGTCGTGCGGGCATCGAGAATCTATTGGCCGAAAGCGATGCCGCTTTGCGTGGAGTTTGGGACTTTTTTGCGGATGGCCGGATCTCCGTGAACCTCGCACGACGGTTCGCCGCCTCCGATTTCGAGTTTCTGATCGTTTTGGTCGCCTCGGCGATCGAACGTCATGGAATGACGAAAGGTGTCTGGCGGACTGTATCGACTCTATTGGGGGAGCTTGGGTCCAACCCACTTCCTGAGGTTTCGGAAACTCTTGAACGGCTGTCGAGCCGCCCGGCTTTGGGACCGTGGGTTCCAGCTATCACCGAGGTGCGGTATCGGCATCTCCGAAAACGTCGGGAACACGAATTTCAGCACTGTGACATTCGACAAGCATCCAAAACGCTCGCCAATGAAGACCCGGCCAACGTAGCGGACCTTGCCGCGCTCCTGGTCGATGTGATCGAGGATTTGTCGAAAAGAATCCGTGATGACAGCACGTCGGACTGGCGCCAGTACTGGAATGTCGATAGACACAACCGAGCCACAGAGCCGAAGCCGGAGAAGGCCTGCCGCGATGCCCTCTTGTCCGATCTTCGCAACCGCGTTGACCGTTTGGGGATCGACGCCCAACCCGAGGGGACTTACGCTGCCGACAAGAGGGCTGACATCCGCGCCAGTCTTGGTGGATTCAATATCCCGATCGAGATCAAGCGAAGCTGTCATCGGAACGTCTGGACCGCCATCAGAGGCCAATTGATTGCCAAGTACACGAAAGATCCTGGGGCAAACGGATACGGAATTTATGTGGTGTTTTGGTTCGGTGACACGAGCAGATGCCGTCCCACACGACTCTCCGGCTGGACGCCGCCGAATGCCGCGGCGCTCGAGCTGAAGATCACAGAGACGCTCTCCGAGCAGGAAAGGCAAATGATTTCAGTGTGCGTGATTGACGTCTCACAACCGGCGGAATGAGGGCAACCGCGAGTGACCCGGTTCGGAGCCATTGTCGAATGGTTCAGCACCCGGCGTCTGCTCGAACCGATTCTCCCCGTGCAGGGGAGGGGTACGAGCCACGTTACTATTAGCAGATCGCCGCGGCATACATTAACGAATTGGCTCTCCCAAAAACCCGGCGCGATCCACGCTGCTTTCTGAACACTGCTTCTGATGGCATAATGCATTCATGCCGGTACAGATCACGATTAGGGGCGTCCCCGAGAAAGTACGCGACGAGATCGCGGCGCGCGCGGCGTTACAACACCAGTCCATGCAGGAATTTCTCCGCTGCGAGTTGGTGCGGATCGCCTCCCGACCCTCCCTCGATGCGTGGCTGCAAGGCGTTCGTGAGCGCAAGGTAGCGGCCGACACGCGCGTTCGACCTTCCAGTATTTTGCGCGCTCGAGATGCGGACCGGACGTGACAGTCGTCGTCGATGCCTCCGTGCTTGTCGCAGCTATGGTCGACTCGGGGCGTGAAGGGACATGGGCGGAATCCGCATTGGCGGAAGGCTCTTTGGCAGGACCGGAACTTGCCTTGGCCGAGGCGACCAACATCTTGCGCCGCTTGGAACGAATCGGAGACATCTCACGGCTCGAAGCTAACAGCGCACAGAGTGATCTGCTGCGGCTCGATATAGAACTGTTTCCGTTCGCGCCGTTCGGTGACCGCGTGTGGGCATTGCGGAGCAACCTGAGCAGTTACGACGCTTGGTACGTGGCGCTGGCCGAGGCATTGGGTTGCCCGCTGGTGACTCTTGACCGGAAACTCAGCCGTGCTCCTGGCCCTACCTGCGACATCATCGTCCCATCACGGAAGATGACGGGGGAAAGCTGATCTCTTTCTCAATTCAGACTTCATAGCCCTGAACTGGCGAAACTGTCACTAAGTCCCATATTGAAATACCCCTGGATCTGGACCGTGGTAATTGTGGCGATGGGAGGGGGTCGGCGCGATCGCCACTGCAGCGGCCGTCCGGGTCATCGATAGGATGGGCGCGGGGTTCAATTCCTTCCGGGCCGGGCGAGAAAAGGGTTGATGCGGCTTTTTGAGAAGACTTGATGAAACGATCTCCGAAAAACCCGGAGCGGTTTAATCTGGATAATCGGAATGGATCGAATACAAGTGTTGGGTCCCCCACGCATTGAGGCACTTTCCTCTGAGAGAGTGAATTTCGCGTCAGCGCAAAATGCCGTTCCAGTCATCCAGAAACTGCGGGTTATCAACAAGGGCGCTCAAGATATTGGAACTGTCAGGCTTAGTCTGGGCACTGTCAAGTTAACCGGAATGCACTCTTTTTCGACGCGAAATCAATTCTAGCCAGGACGAATAATCAGCGATTTAGCTGCCATGGCAATTAGTGGAACCTCCAGGAAATCAGTTAAATTGACAGTGCCCTAGCGAGGGATCGTCACCCCGCCCACCGAGCCCGCCGTTACTTCCCGGAGTTGTGCTTGGTCGGATCGGTGACGGATGTTCGATGACTCAATGGAGACCGGGGAGACGCAATCATGATCACGGGTGAACTCAAGTCGAAGGTCGACAAGATCTGGGACACCATGTGGTCTGGCGGCATTTCGAATCCGCTCTCGGTCATCGAGCAGCTCACCTATCTGCTCTTCATCAAGCGGCTCGACGAACTACACACCCTGAAGGAACGCAAGGCTGCGCGCACCGGTACACCCATCCAGGAGCCGATCTTCGCCGCCGACCAGGACCGGCTGCGCTGGTCGCGTTTCAAGGACGCCGCCCCCGAGCAGCTGTTCGAGACGGTGCGAGACGGCGTGTTCCCCTTTATCAAGTCGCTCGGGCAGAAGGGCGAGGCGGACGGCGAAGGGGGTTCGACATA
>CBDHGK010000001.1:0-28612 GCA_965263045.1 Terriglobia bacterium | reverse complement strand
GCGCATCGATGAGCTTTTCCCCGGATCTGTAAGCGGCGGCAGCGACTGCGCTTCCGCCGCTGGCACGCGATATGACCGTAGCGTGCATGTGGTAGATCGCCATCACAGGCGAGCATACCACAGAGCCTATCCGAAGCAGGGGTGAAGGGGGCTGCAGGCCACTTCCGCACACATCACGAAGTGATGTATAAGTGCGCTTTTCTTCTCTTCTCCGACTCGAATAAAAGGACGAGACCCGAGTGCTACCAACAGGGCAATTTTATGAACTATTGGCCCATGGTACACTGACGCGCATGGGGCTTAACCGAAACGAGCGTATTGCTGAGCTTGAAAAGAAGAAACAGCAAATCGCCAACCGCATCGTCCGGCTCCGCAACATGGAATCGGCCAAACAGCGCAAACTCGACACCCGCCGCAAGATTCTGGCCGGTGCCTGGATTCTCCACCGCATCGATCAGGACACCGACGATCGGCTACGTTTGATGCTGATGCAAGGCCTGGATGACTTTCTCCAACACCCACGCGACCGGGAGCTGTTCGACCTGCCCACAAAGCCCCAACCCACAAAGTAGGTTTCCGGATGAAGACCCGGAGTGACCCCCATCCTCGAATACCCGTAGGAGAACAGCAACATGCCATCTTTCATAGTCAACAGTAATGCTCAAGCAAACGGAGATCATGAAGTCCATGAACTCAACGCCGGTTGTAACTATCTACCGGCCAAAGAGAATCAGGTGCGTCTTGGCTGGCATTCCGATTGTCATAGTGCTGTGAGGGCAGCAAAAGAAAAATACAGCCAGTCTAACGGTTGCTTTTACTGTGCTAAGCCCTGCCACACAACTTAGGTCAATGACGCAGAACGCCGTGGGAGGTAGCTCACGGCGTTTTATCGGGTAACCCACAGGGGCTTTCTTATCTCGTCCCGTCTGTGCTGTTTTCCTACCCAGCCGGATCCGATTTCCTTCCGGTCTCCACCCTACAAAGGGTCTTTTCCGACTCCGATTTCGGCCCTTCAGGGGTTCCCAGGGTTGAGGATCGAGTATTTTCACAGCTCCCGCCACGTTTTCTACTTGTTTCTTATTACTTGTTTCTTATTACTTGATGGTCCGGGTGTTAGACCGAAGATCGGGTCGGGTCAGTCCGGGTGTTAGACCGAAGATCGGGTCGGGTCAGTCCGGGTGTTAGACCGTGGAAAACTCCGCGAAATCACAAGGGGCTGTGGAAACGGCTCTCACAGGGGTCCTACGAGGGGCTTCTGCAATCGCTGGCAGAGAGGCGAATCGTCCCGAGGACTGAACGGCGCTCCTGCGCGACCCTCAGCTACGTGACGAGCGTGAGGGGCGGGATCTGCGGCGCGGACGGCAGCAGAACCAATGCCCCGGTCTTTTCGTGCCGGTGGCCGCGATCGATGCGGTATTCCAGACCCGGCCAGGCCGTCTTGATCTTCTTCAACTCCCGGAGACAGTCGGCGCGGAAGTAGTCAACCGTGCGCTTGTCGCTCGCTCTGTCCGGGTCCGCCCCGAACTGCCGGTAGAGTATCGGCCAGGACAGCCGCTTCGGGCTATCGAGACCAAACGTCCGGTAGGTGAGCCACATGTACAGATCGAGGCCGAGCGGCGAGCGCTTCAGCGCCCCGAGAATGTTCATGTCCAGCGGCACTGGATTGTGGATGATTTCGTTGAAGAACTTCTCGCCTAACTCGATCTTGCTTTCAAACAGGACCGGCTCATCGGGCCGCTTGGGGTTCCACCAGAACTCCGTCCGATCGGCGATCGCCGAGTGGAGGCTGGCCTCGCCGTGATCGTGCTCGTAGACCAGCCCAACGCTCGCATTGAACAGCCGGTCTATCTGGTTCTTGAGGCGCATCTGTGGGTGGCCACCACTGTTGTAGATTCCCAACGTCCGCATGAACTCAGAGAGCGAATCTCCGAGGACAAGTGCGCGGCTCTGGGTCTGGACCGCTTCGGTGCAGACCCAAGCTATCAAGATGCGCGATAGTGTGCCGTAGGGTAATCCATACTTGCCTGTTCGGGACAGGATCAACGTGAACGGCCCGTTCCGCCGGATGTACTGGTACCGGTCGTTGCCTGGATTCGTCCGCGGCAAGCTGCACAGCGCCATCAACCGTCCCACGAAACCGAGGTCCGGATCGGCGTCACGCGCATCTACCAAGGCGTTGATTTGGTCGAGCATCTTGAAGTGGTTCCGCGCCTGGGGCGATGCTTCGTGGAGTTCTTTCACCGGCCTGGCGAGGCCGGTGAAAGTTTCCCCCATCGAAGTCAACCCGGCTCGTTTACGCTCCATGCTTTCCCCTCATTCCCTTTGGCCTTCCTGTTCTCCCGCCTCAGTGAGGCGGCGCTGGATGAAGGCGTTGATCTCCTCGGCCATTTTGGTCTTACGCATGGCGCAGAAGGCTTTGAAGCGGGCGTGGTTATCCTCGGGGACGTCCACGGTCAAACGCTTAGTAGGGCGAGAGGCTGGTGAGGCCTGTTGGCTGACCCATTTGTCAGCTTCTGGCAACACGACCTTCGGCCGAGCGTTCATGGCTACTTTTTTGTTCATAGTCCCTCACAAGTTCGGTCACAAAAGCATCGACCTCGCGCGTAGCAAGGCTGTGTTGGTCGATGTCGAAGACAGTTTTACCTGTGGCGAAAGCCTCGGCGAAAACGACGCGTTGTGATATGTCGGCTTGAAGGATGGGTGTGTTCAGCATCGACAGGGCTTCGCGTACATCACGCCCGATAGCAGTATTTACGATTTTACGATTAATCGCTATTGCAGATTTCAGGTTTTCTTTGAAGATACGTGCCTCGTTGACAAGGTCCACAGTCTCAGCGGTGGCCCAAACGTCCGGCGGTGAGGGCTGCACAGGAATGACGACCACATCTGCGGCCAAGATGATGGACTTCGCTAGGTCGTGAACTCGGGGCGGACCGTCGATGACGACATCGCTGTAGTCGGCATAGATCGGCGCTAGCTCCTTGTGTAGGGTCGGCTTAGCCATGGCTATGACGCTGAATTTGTTCTCGCCCGCCCGAAAGGTGGACCACTTCATCGCGCTTTGCTGGGGGTCTGCGTCGATGAGCAGGACGCGGGACCCACGTCGGGCCAGAGCGTCGGCAAGATGAATTGACAGGGTGGTCTTACCCACACCGCCCTTCTGGCTCAGAAAAGCGTAGATCATCAATTCTGTATAACATTATTTATGTTTTTACTGCAATGTGAATTGAGGAACGGTAATGTCTCAGTTTCACTATGGATCGCTGATGGCCATGAATACGCTCGCGTCTCAAAAGCGGATGGCCCCAATCGCTGGACCTGCAGCGCGACGCAGCTCGGGCTCGGTTTGTCGCCACTTGAAAATCGCCGGTCGGATTGTCTCTTTCATGATCTCTTCAGGTTACCAGCCGCCGTCCGCCAAAGTTGCAACACAACCGCCGAAGGCGCTGTCCCTGTGGTGTTCGGACCTGATAGGGGCTTGAGCCGCAACGGCGTGGAGAATTACTTAGTTGGCCGGGACCGTAGAGAAGAATGTGTGCCAATCTTAGTTGGAAATTGAAACGGCTCCAAACCCCATGGTTTGATGGTATTGGAAGAAACAACATCAAGCCTGTAAGAGAAAGGAGCCGAGATGAGGAGTCTGTTACGTTCGGTAAAGAAACGCAAGAAGTCGCGTGTGCTGGGTGAGGTCGAGGTCCTGAGCCGGGAGGAATACTCGGGACTGGAATTGGACTCGAAGGTGGAGATGATTCGGGCGTTGATCCCACTGGGGTTGATGCACGTGGAGGAGTTGCTCGACGAGGAAGTGAAGTCGTTGGCGGGTGAGCGATACGCACGAAAGGAGGCGGCGTTGCGGGGCCGGCGACACGGGAGCAATCCGGGGACCGTGGGGCTGGGTGGCCAGCGGGTGCCGGTTCGGGTGCCTCGAGTGCGCAGCGTGGCGGGCGGGGAGATTCCGCTTCGGACCTACGAGGAACTCAGTCCGGGTGGCGCGGTGAACGAGCTACTGCTCAGACGTGTGCTGTATGGGATCTCCTGCCGGAACTATGAATCGGCCGCTGAAGCGATTCCGGGAGCGATCGGACTGTCGAGTTCGACGGTGTCTCGAGGATTCGTCCAGGCGAGTGCCGCGAAACTTCGGGAGATGCAGGAGCGGGATCTGAGTGGCGAGGACGTCGTGGCGATCTTCCTGGACGGGAAGGCGTTTGCCGACGCCCTGATGGTAGTGGCCCTGGGCGTCACGCTTTCGGGCGACAAACGCTTCTTGGGCTTCGTGGAGACCGACACGGAGAACGAGCAAGTGCTGACTCCGTTTCTCCGTTCGTTGATGGAGCGGGGCCTGGACATCTCTGAAGGCGTGCTGGTGATTGTCGACGGCGGCAAAGGTCTGCGGGCGGCGGTCAAGAAGGCATTCAGGAATCGAGCCCTGGTCCAACGCTGCCAATGGCACAAACGCGAGAACGTCGTGAGATACCTATCGAAGACCGAGCAAGCCGTGTGGCGACGCCGGCTGCAGCGGGCCTACGAGCGCCCGGAGTACGACGAAGCTCGGGCGGCGCTCGGAGAGCTCCATGGAGAGCTCGAGGAGCGAAACCAATCGGGGGCTGCGAGCCTTGAGGAAGGCCTGGAAGAGACCCTCACGTTGCATCGGCTCGGCGTGTACGGGGTCTTGGGCCGTTCGTTCAAGACGACGAATTGCCTGGAATCGGTCAATGCCCTTGTCGAGGAAAGGTGTGCGAAGGTCGATCATTGGAAGAACTCGAGTCAGCGGCAACGCTGGTTGGCGACGGCGCTCATCGACATCGAACCGCGCCTGAGGAAGGTGATCGGCTACCGTCATCTTCCAAAGCTCCGCGAAGCCCTCCAGCGAGAGCTGAAAATTGAGGCGAAGACGTCGACGAGATCGAAGAAGAAGGTTGCATGACCCATCGTGAGCCGTGGAGAGTTTCAACTAAGAATGGGCTTGACTCGTAGAGAACACTTCCCCTACAAATTTCAGTCCGACCGTTCCGAAATTCTCGAATACTTCGTTCCTGATTTCGAGAATACCCTTTGAGCCGCAGGGCATGGCCATCTGATCATCAAGGAAGAAGGCCCGATTTGACCGCGCCGGAACGGTAATAGTAGCGGTGATGTCGTCTCTTCCAGCCGACTTGAATGTCAGCGCAAAATCAGATGGAAGACTTCTCAGGTTCGCTATCGCTACTCCGAATCCAGCACCGCCAGACATATCGACAAGGAAATCCGCAGTATAGGAAAACCCCTCTTCTGACGAAAACGCCGTGGCCTCTCCGAGTAGTTGGCCGTCTGGTGTGTAGTAACTGAAAACGAGATGGGCGTTCACATACGCGTCGCACTCCATTACTGCATATCCAGTCGCTATAGGCTGTCTACCATCGGTCGATTCGATCCAATAGCCGTCTTCAGGCATTTGAAAGGTAAACGAGTTGGTCCTTCCTGATCCGAAATTGGCTTCGAGTCCCTGTGTGTTGACCGCGCACGTTGCACCACCAGAGAGCCAAGGGGCCGCTGCAATCGTTGACGTGTAGTACCGGCCGCTTGAAAAAAAACCATCAGCAATGTGCGGGAAAATGTGTGTCCTAGATTGAGCGTAGGACACTGTTTGTAAGCCGAGAATAAGCAAGCAGCATGCAATGTACCGTCTCATGGAATGGGGGATCTCCTTCGTTCTACCGGTGGGCAGTATAGCCTTGGCGTTCTGATTCGGACCTGCTTCGGAATGACGATCGAGTAAAGGGGACTATGAAGCCGATTGAAGAGAGTGCGCTGAAATGGAAATGACGCGAAAGATCATCACAATTATCATCACCGTGCTGGTCGGGGTCCGCATGCTGAAGACTCCGAGCCCATTCCGGATGCTCGACCAAGTCAAAGCCTTGGTCGATGCGCGTGAAGCCGGTCCGGACCTTGGTTTCATGGCGCGGCTGCTGATGCTGTGCTCATTGCCGCGAACGAATCCAGGCGACCGCGAAAAGTACGTCCGCAAAAATGGACCGTTCACACTGGTTATGTTCGCAGGAGCGAATCAGAAGTTGCCCTTCGGAAACTTGCCACGCTTGCTGATGGCGTGGATCTCGACCGAAGCCGTCCAGACCCAGAGCCGCGAACTCATCCTCGGGGATTCGCTCTCCGAGTTCATGCGGTCCTTGGGAATCTACAGCAACAGCGGCAGAGTCCACATCCGCTTGCGGAACCAGCTGCGGCGGCTATTTCAATCGGATGTGTTGCAACTTTCAAAAATCAGCAAGAGAGCGACTGGTTGGGTCGACCAGGCTCCGTCTTATGCAGCCACTTCGAACAGCTTGTTGATGAACTGAATCTGTTGCCGAACATCCGAACCGCTCACCCACCGCGCCTGACCCTTCCGGATCATGTGCATGGCATCATATTCCTGGATCGTTCGCCGCGCCGCGTGGAATTCACGAAAGCCCTGCTTGGCCTTCACTCGTCGTTTGATCGCCCGATGGTCCTGCTCCAGGATGTTGTTCAAGTATTGGACAGTCCGGTGGCGGCAACGGCTGATTTCGATAACGTAAAAAGGACCCACCAAACGGGGCTTTGATCGAGTAAAAGGGACCCACCCCCGATAGCCTCGCCCAGGCGCGAGCTGGATGAACCGGCACGCGAATGGGAGGCGAGGATTGATAGGGCGCGTGAAAAATGCGGGGGCGAGGATCTGTGGAAAGTGCTGTCCCTATGGGAACCCGCTGCAAAGCCAGCGCGTTCCCACAGCGCCTTGGAAGCCTTCGGCTCCCACACTTTCCACAGACACGACGGCGGAATTACTTACAAACCATCAACCAGGGGGTGGGTCCCTTTTACTCGATCAGGGTGGGCTCATTTTACGTTATCGAAGCGAAACGGCGTCGCAGGATTCCTTCCTGCTGCACTCCTGAAATCGCAGAGCCGTAGAGGGGCGCCTGGTCCGTATTGATAACCCGGGGCTGTCGATGCGACGGATTCCTCAGCGCCTTGCGGCACAGGCGTTTGGCCGCCGCGGTATCGCCGAAATGTTCTGACGACATACAGTGGAGGGAACGGAGGGTGCCATATCAGGTAGCGCCCTCCCTGTTACTGAATCTGGTCCAGTAGTGCTGCTTTGCTGATTTCGAGATGGCTAGCAATTTCTCCCAGGATGGCGCTGAGTGTTCCCACGCGGAGGTTTTTATGCTGTGGAATCGTGATGTGGTGAGTGCCTTGAGCAGTCGTTCGCGTCAACCTCAGGTGGTTTCCTGTTTGTCGAGTCTGCTTGTAAGCGAACTGGCTGAGCTTGTTGGCAAGATCGGCGCCGCTAAGGTCGCGGGGCAACTTCATACGGCGATGACTTCATCGCGCACGAAGTGGAGACGGATGAGCTTGGGACGTTCGCCTACCTCAAAATGGCACTCGGTCGCATCCCGCACAGCCGAGCGTAGTTCCTCTACATTGTCTGCCTCGGTGAAGATCGGGGCAGACAATGCTTGCGCCTCGTAGCCGCCTTCTAGCGATTCCTGCACGGAAAAAATGATTTCCTTAGCCATTTCGGCACCTACAGTTAATTTTACCAAACTTACTGGTTTGAAGGGTGCCGATCAGATTCGGCAGACATACACGCTAAGGGCTCGGCTTGAGCCCTCGGGTCCTCATGAAGCTGTAGAGGGTCGTACGGGACACGCCCGTGAGCTTGGCGATGGCGGTCTTGGAAAGGCCCAGCTCGAGGAAGCGTCGGATGTCGTCCTCCTTGCCGTTGAGCCGTGAGACGCCCAACGAGCCTTTCGGGCGCCCAAGCTTTCTGCCCGAGCATAGTCAATTCCCAGCCCAATCTCCATGAAATCATATAATGCCGGATCGCTCCTGCACCTGTCCTAATAAGGGGCATCTCCACTGCCTGCCCAAACCGCATGCTTTCAGTAACTTCCTGAAATCCTCGACAGACTAAGGAGGATGAACGCCAATCAGTTGGACCGTCAGGCGGTGGAACAACCCTTCCGGGTGAGAGAGCACTACGCCAGCCGATCATGGCCGGTCTGGATGGTCCTCTGGCCAGCAACACCGGCGCAAGGTCTTGCCAGACCCAGTGGCAACAGGAGAGTTCATTACAAGAACCGTCAGCCTCAAAACGCATAGCCCGGCAGAGCCGAAGCCTGGGGCGCTTCAGCTTCGGCTGCGTCGCGGCGGCGGCCTTTGCTGGTCCTATCGATGAGATATGCAGGCAGCAAACTGTCTTGACATCGCTTCCGTTGACGCGCCCCGCTCCCGGGACTACTATCCAGTAGCCCTTCATGTGGATACTCGCCGCCATCGTGCTGATTCTAGTCGCTGTCTCCGTCTATGACTTGACTCAGCGGAAGCACGCAATCCTGCGAAATTTCCCGATCCTCGGCCACTTCAGATACCTGTTCGAGGCGGTCGGGCCGGAACTGCGCCAGTACATCGTCACCAGTAACAACGAGGAGCGCCCGTTCAGCCGGGATCAGCGGTCCTGGATTTACGCCTCATCAAAGCGCCAGAACAGCTATGCCGGCTTCGGCAGCGACGACGAGATGGAACTGTCGCCGAACTACATGATCATCAAGCACTCGGCTTTTCCAATGATCCGGCCCAACCCTGGAGAGCCCGGCTACGATGGAACTCACGCGATCGCCGCGGCGAAAGTGTTGGGGCGGGTCCGGGGGCGGCGGAAGGCATTTCGTCCAACTTCGATCGTCAACGTATCGGGAATGAGCTTCGGTTCACTGAGCGCGCCAGCGGTGGAAGCGCTCAACCGCGGCTGCCACCGCGCTGGATGCCTGCAGAACACGGGCGAAGGCGGAATCTCCCCCTACCATCGACACGGCGGGGAATTGATCTGGCAGATCGGTACGGGCTATTTCGGTTGCCGGGACGCCGCCGGCCGGTTCTCGATGGAGCGCTTCAGGGAGAGATTCGCGACAGCGCCCGTGCGGGCCATCGAAATCAAGATCAGCCAAGGCGCAAAACCCGGGCTGGGCGGGCTTTTGCCGGGAGTCAAGGTGTCACCCGAAATAGCTGCAATCCGGGGCATACCTGCCGGCAAGACGTGCATCAGCCCGGCGCGGCATAGCGCGTTCGGCGATGTTGACAGCATGCTGGACTTCGTGGAGAAACTGGCTGAAGAATCGGGTCTTCCAGTCGGGATCAAATCTGCGGTCGGAGAAATCGGGTTTTGGCGCGAACTGGCGCACCTGATGGCAACGACGGACCGTGGTGTCGACTTCATAACGATCGACGGGGGTGAAGGGGGTACGGGCGCTGGCCCCCTGGTCTTTACCGATCACGTTGCATTGCCATTCAAGCAGGGCTTTACTCGCGTCTACCGGGAGTTTGCCGAGGCCGGTATTCAGAACGACCTGCTGTTCATCGGCTCAGGAAGGCTCGGTTTTCCGGAGCACGCGATTCTGGCGTTTTCCCTGGGCTGCGACATGATCGCGGTCGGGCGGGAAGCGATGATGGCTGTTGGATGCATCCAGGCCCAGCGGTGTCACACGGGGCATTGCCCGACCGGTGTGGCCACTCAGAATCGTTGGTTGGTGCGGGGACTGGATCCCGCCCTGAAATCCGATCGCCTGGCAAACTATATCGCAACGCTCCGCAAAGAACTTCTATCTGTCGCCTCCGCCTGCGGGGTGAGTCATCCTGCTCTGCTGACCGACGAGCACATTGAAATCCTGGACGGCCGTTTTGGCAGCGCCCCTCTTTTCGGCGTTTTTAATTATCAGGCGGGCTGGGGCCTACCCTCGGCCGCGGAGCGTGAGAAGATCGAACAGATCATGGGAGGCTAGGCCCGAGTGGCCAAAGTTGCACCAGACCCCCCCCACAGCGAGTTCACACTCTGGGGTTTCAACGGCGCCTACTACTATTTCGGTCTCAGCTACCGCTGGGATGTGTCACCATAATTAGGCGTTCCCCAGCACAGGCTGTCGGCCCTGAGAACGGGCCTCAAGTCGCGGCATCGAGCGGCGGGTCGGATGCGGTTCGCGAGAAGGGAGAAACCATGACACGGACCCGAAAGATACCGCATGCGGTGCTGGGGCTGGCCATGACGGTGTGGGTGTGGACCGCGCCCGCGGCACTCGGCCAGGCCGACTGGGCCGCCCAGACTCGCCACATCTTCCCGCAAATCTCCGACGGCGGGGGGTGGGGCGTCCTGTTGATGGTCACCAACGTCGGCGACACCCCCGCCGAGTGCACGCTGACACCCTACGGTGTCGGTCTCGACCGCTTCTCCGACGTCGGCATCACTCCGGGGGTGACGGGGGCAACCTTCTCGGTCGCGCCTGCCGAACTGTTTCTGTTACCGACCCGCGGATTCACCGGCCCGCCGGTGCCCGCCGCCACCGGCGGGCCGGGCTTGCGGACCGGCTACGCCACCTTGGAGTGCGATCAGGCAGTAGCTGCCCAGATCCTCTACCAGCTGAAGGCTGGCGTCGGGCGCACGAGCGGAATGGCCACCCTGTTCTCTGCACAACCTGGCACGGTGTTCCGCGGCATGCTCCTGCAGGATCTAGGCCCCGCCGCCCGAAGGCTGGGCCTAGCCGTTGCCAACGACGCGCCTCAGGCTGCCGAGTGCACGCTCGCGGTCTACGACTTCCTGACCCAAACCCGGCTCGGGGAATACCGTTTCGCCATCCCCGCCCACGCGAACACCGCGCGGTTCGTCGATCAATTCATCCCGGGGTTGCCCGCGCAGCTCTTCGGGTCGGTGCGGCTTGAGTGCACGGAGCCGGTCACGGCGATCGCGCTGCTGTTCGACCACGCCCTCTTCACGACCCTGCCTCTGGCTGTCCTCAACGATTGAGTGCCTTGGCTCGCAGTCCCCGGTCACGATGCGGCACCGTCTTGCCCTGCGGCCCGGCGTCGTAACCCGGGTGACTTCAATCTGCTCTGGACACCCCTGTCGGCCCCGCTCGACGTGCTCATCGGCGTGCTGCTTCCCTACCTCGTAATGGTCGGCGTCCCGGAGCTGATTCAGAGAGTCCTTCTCCACTGGAGGGGTCGACCGCCCCGAACCCATTCTGGCGCTGGGCATTGACGGCAGTGCCGTCTTCTGGAACGGGACGGGCTACAAACGGAGGAATGGGGCCGACGGGACCGCTCAATCCAGATAGTAGCCGGAGGCGAGCAGGATGGGCAGGCCATAGACGACGACCCGCTTGACGAAGGTCACCTTCCTCTGGAGTCTCCCGGTGGCCGGGTTGCGTGCCGTGTAGTAGAAGAACGTCTCACCGAACGCGTCGCCGACGGCGATGACGTCACGGCCCCCGAAGGGACCCTCCCGGTGCGCGTTCAGCTCCGGGGCCAGCGCCCCGAACCACTGGCTGTAGGGATCGCCGCTGAACAGCGTGTTGCCGTAGGTATCCAATCCGAACAGGTAGATTGAGCGGCTCCGCCAGCGGGGATCCCTCGACAGGGTCTGGACGGCGAAGTATCCCTGTGATTCCAGCTCCATGGCCGCGCAGCGGACGAACTCGGCCAGCTGCGGGTTGGACGGATCCGCCTCTAGTCCCATGGCGTGGACTTCACTGGGTTCGCAGGTACCCGGCAGGTCCCGGCTGTAGATGCCCGCCCCGATAACCGCCGCGTTTCCTTCCCAGTCGATTCTCTTGATGAAGGATGCCTTCGGCTCATCCCGGCCCGTGGCCGGATTCCCAAACGCGTAGTAAATCCAGGCCGCGTCGACGCCGACTTGACCCATCAACCGGTACACTTCCTCGTAATAGTCGCCGAAGGAGTCGATCAGCGGCCCCCAAGGCTCGCCTTCCCGCGAGGGGTCCGGCGGAAAGATGAATGCGCGGGCCGCCTCTTTCATGGCGCTCACTTCGTCGACGAAGACGTAGGTCGGCCCGTTGCGCCAGCGCGGGTCTTCGTGGAAGGCACGCCGGGCTTCGGCAAACCCCATTTGCTGGACGAATTCGTAGGCGCATTGGACGAACGACTGCACGTCCTGCCGTGTGGAGACCGCTGCGGCGGTGACCGAGCGATCGACGCACGGAGGCGGTTCCCCCCCATTGGCGCGGGCGGGCGCTGCGACGGCGAGCAAGAAGGGAATCAGCAAGAATAGCGGTCGGCGGCGCATTATCTTGCCGACAGGCTAGCAAAATCCGGACGGGCGGACAAGGATTCTGCATCACCGAACTCAAATTGAGCCCCGGACGGCGGGGTATATTCATCAGGTCAGGGGCTGTCAGATGGGTTTCAGGGCGCGCGTTTGATTGGGGGCAGGTCGAACAATTTCCGGTCCCGATCCCGCTCCAGGAAGCCATCCAGACCCTTCATCAAGCGATCCTTTGCGGCCTCGTCGTTAGCGGTGATGTGTTCCATATAGCTGCCCATCAAAATGAGCCGCCGCGTCCTGAGCGGTCGAGGCCCTCAAATAGGCAACGGTTTTCGCGGCCTGACCATGGAATACGTCTTCGGGTGTTTTATCTGACAGATACGGAACATGGAATCTGTCATGTTCAATGCTACTGAACTGTTAGGTCAAGACGAGCGTTTGTTCCTGACAGAACGCTGCTGGTCTCCGACCTCGACGCCTCGTCAACGCAGCCTTCGGCATGGCTTTTCTTCTCAATCAGATCAGGCCCGGCACAGCAGCCCGAAGATTGGCCGTCCGGATTTTCGATAGGATAGCCGCAGGGTTTAACTCTTTAGCCGGCGGCGACCGCAAAGCGGAAAGGAAAATACAATGACGACCGACAGAACAACGAAAGTATTACTCGCCCTGATTGCCCTGGGCCTGTTTTTGAACGCTATTGTTCCGTTCGTACAGCCTGCCGTGGTGCAGGCCCAATCTGGAACAAGCGAGATCCGGTTGAGTCAGATTTTCAATGAATTGAGACAGATTTCTACTGGGTACTGCATGAATGACAAAATCTGTTGAAGCCAGCGGCCTGCCACGTTGAGCGCCACCTCGAGCGCCGCTATCACCGTGAGACCCGTGCGTGAAGTAGAGGCTCCTTAGCGGAGATTAAAGTTGACCTCAATCGTAAGCGCGACATCTACCGGCCCGCCGTTCCGGACCGAAAGCGCCACTGCCTGACGGCCTCGATGGCCTGCTCTATGAGATTCTCTCTCACTTCGGTTAGTACAAAGATCTCCAGCCGGGTCAATCATGAAGAAGGCAATCCGACCTGCGATCCGATGGGCCGGCTCAGTAGGCGAACCGGCGTTTGACTGTAAACATCAGCGTCCAGGAACGCGTGCCGGTGAACGCGTTGTGGTTGGAGAGGACGGGGTCCCGTTCGTGAAATGGGTGAAGCGAGTATGCGCCTCTGGCTTCAATGTTGCCCATCACCGAGTAGGTCAGCTTCAGCCCCACCAATGTCTTGTCGGTGAGGCTGTAGTCGACACCAGCGTGCAGGTGGCCGGCCAAGACTGTGTCGGGTAGGTCAGCGTCCTGGCGGCTGTTGTAGAACGACAGAGGTGGATCGTACGCCGGAGCATTGCCAGACGTATCCTCGTACTCCGCGGAGAAGTGCAACCCGGACACCGTGACGAACGCGGGACCAAGTCCACCGCCCAGGTATGGGGAAATCCTGCCGAAGGTCTCTGGAAACTCGTAGTACGCATTGAGTGTCAGCGTGCGCACGGTGAGATGGTCGATCGAAGCCTGACTTGTGGAGACGACCGAGCTGCCGCTTCGTTCCCGCAGGGGCGTCCCGTCGTACTCGGTAATGCTCCGAAACATCTGGTCGAGTCCGTTTTTCCGTTGCCTGAGCGAGAACTCCAGGCGGGTGCGATCGAAAAAACGGCCGGCTGAAACTTCGAAGACAGCTCCCGCGGCGGCCGCGATATCGTACCGCCACCGGTATCCGGAGAGTTCAGGAACCGGGTTCGCATCAAAACACCCGTCCGTCGGATAGCAGAGTGGGTCCCGATTCCAGCCCTCCTGGCTCATGTCGGACGCCCAATTTGATCCGATGCCTCCGCCGAGGTACCACTCGGAACGCGACGGCCCCTGAGCCGCGACGCCGACGATGGGACAAAGGATCAGGAATCCACCGACGGCGGATGTGATGAACGATGCAAAACGCATGGAGATCTCCTACTCGGACTGCCCCGTGTCCGGGACATGCCATCGCTGATCGTTTCTCGTTGCCTTGAGCCCAACTATTGTGTGAACCCCAACCGTTGTCACAATAAGAAATAAGCGGTTGTGGTGCAACTGTGGCCGATGGCGGCTGGTAGGCTGAAGAGATCATGAAGAAGGCAATCCGACCGGCGATCTTCAAGGGGTGACAAATCGAGCCCGAGCTGATTCTGTGCACCGTGCGCGGGCACCTGCGGTACTCGCTCTCGTTCCGTGATGTCGAAGAACTGCTCGGCGAGCGCGGTCTCGAGGCGGACCACACGACAATCTGGCGCTGGGTCCAGCGTTACGGTCCCGAGCTGGAGGCGCGGCGATTTCAGGAGTGAAAAAGGAAGGAATCCTGCCACGCCGTTGCTGCCACCGACAGGTCCAATACTCGAAGAACATCCGGGAACAGGATCATCGAGCGATCAAACGACGCGTGAAGGCCAAGCAGGGCTTTCGTGAATTAGGGTACCGACCAGATTGCTGCTTAAATATCCTTTAAGCTCCTACTTGGTGGGGCGAACCCCAAACGGTGATAGCGGCGGCACTTCTAAACCTCTGTTAGGTCGGCCACGGTCAGGGAGGCTTCGGGGACCGACCCGTTGTCCTCGCGAGAAGAGGGGGGGGTCGTCATAGAGGCTCCGCGGGGACTAGAATAACGTCCCTTTTCTCTGGATAGTAAAGTAAGAAGTCGCAAGGCCGGTTGGGTCTGCCGTTCGAAGACGGAACCCGAGGCGCTCAGGCATGTTCCAGATGTTCAAGCCAGGTATCGACACCGCGGTAAAGCTCGTTCTGACAGCCACATTGTTCGCAGGCACGACAGGAACGGCGTTCTCTCAGCAGAGGTTGATGCCTGAAACCGCAGCGGCGTTCGACCGGTTTATCGACCGCGTTGAGCAGTCAATGGCCCGGCGCCACGATGGCGCGTCCGTTTTCTTGTGGCTGGCAGAGGATCAAACCCGTCTGGACGCCGCCGAGGCTGGAGATCTGCTTATCGAGAGGCTGGACGCTGATGCCGGCCTGGACGATGCCATGATCCACAACTGGATCGGCGGGATGTTCATTCCCGACGTGACGATCGACGATGTTCTGACCGTCTTCCTGGACTACGACAAATATCCCGATATATATCCCGGCGTCATCGAGAGCAGGCTGCTTGGAGGCGACGGCAATTCGAACAGCATCTACCAACGGTTGCGCCGCGAGGATATCGTGCTGGACACGTGGCACGAGGCAGGCTATCGAATGCTCGATGGAAGGCGGGCCGTCGCCTGGTCCAGGTCCACCGAGATCCGGGAAGTCCGGAACGCGGGGGAATCCAATGAAGAGCTTCTGCCGGAGGGAGAAGACCGGGGGTACATGTGGCGGATTTACGTGTACTGGCGCTTGGAGCAGCGGCAGGACGGAGTTTTCGCTGAATGCCACTCCATCTCCCTGAGCCGAAATGTCCCGTTCCTGCTCCGATGGATCGTGACGCCTTTCGTTCGCAGGATCCCGCGGCAGGGATTGGAGCGGTCTCTCGCGGCCACAAGAGTCGAGGCACGAAAAGTCGCGGAAGCCTCCGCCGCCATCGCAGCCCCAGCGGTGAACTGAATATGCCGCGATTCACGGTTCAAGACTCCGTCGCGCATCGCATGGCCGGCGCACCGGCGGCGAGCGGCCGGCTTCAGGGCCGCAGTCGCTCCAGCGAAGAGCTTCCGAGGCTGGTCGAACGCTGGCCCCGCAAGCGGGTTCATCTGCTGAGCCGGGCCTTGACGTGCGCGGTCGTTGCAGGCTCGCTGGGCAGTCTTCTCTACACGCCCCAAGGTGCGTGGGCCTACACACTGGACGTGCTTTGCCGCACATACCTGGTGTTCGCAGGCGCGGTGATGGCTCACGAAGGGACTCACGGGCTGTTGGGCCGAACAAGGGCGGCCAATCTCTGGTGGGCGCGGCTTGCCTTGCTCCCCAGCATGGTCCCCTACACGAACTTTCGCAGAACGCACCTGCTGCATCATCGCTTTACCAATCTGGAGGACAAGGATCCCGATCACTTCGTCAAACCCAGGCGCGACTGGGAACTGCCTCTGCGGGCGATCGGAATGCCGCACCACTGGTTCTTCTGGTTACTGATGCGGGATGCGATCGATCGATACCACGTCGTGAACCTGCTTCTGAACTACGCCGGCATTGCTCTTGTTTACGCTGTCTTTCTCAACATCATCGGCCCGGCACGGCTCTTCTGGGGAATGTTCCCGACATTGATTCTGGTATCTCTCCTGCTCTGGTATCCATTCGCCTACATGACCCACGCGGGCTTCTCGACCGGCCCCGCACAAACGCGTTCGCACGACTATTACGGGCATTTCATGTTCTGGTTCTCGCTGGGACTGTCCCTTCATCGCGTTCATCACATGCGTCCACACCTTGCCTGGATCGAGTTGAGACAGTTCGTTCGGAAGGATCCGGTTCGCGGTTTTCGATTGTTCCCCCGGCGTCACATCGAGACCCGGACGAATACCGGCGTCGCCTGTTGATGTCCAGCGGAGATCTCGGCACGCTCGATCTGGTATGCCGCGCGATGGACAGCCGGCTGCGCCCGTTGGACTATGCCCTGCTTCTTCATTTCCAACATGTGCCCGACGGCGCACAGTTGCGGAAAGGCGCGCTCAGCGCCCGCAACTTGTATCCCTCGACCGGTTCCTCAGTCGCGGGAAGGAAATGGCGGCGGCTGGAAGCCCCCCAACACGGCTTGACCGTCGCCGAAGCCGAAGGCGGCAACACGGACGGCGCCATCCGGGAATTCCTTCGAGTTCCATTTCGCCTGGACCGGGAGACGCCGGTTCGCCAGTTGTTGATCCAGGACAAGAACAGTCCCGCCCGTCTTGTCACTCGCATGCATCACGCCGCGGGGGATCTGCTCAGCACGCTGATGTGGGTCCGTCACCAGTTGCGAGTCGCTTCGGGCCGGGACCGGTTCGTGGAGCATATGGCGCCTTTCGAGCCCCTCAGGTTGCGCCAACCCGCCGTGCGCGCATCGAAGACCCCTTCGGCGTACAGGGGACGATGCCACCCGATCCGGACGCGCAAGGCGCCGCTCTCGCCCGAACGCAATTGGACGACGTTGAGAATCCGGGCTTCGGAGTTCCTGGGACTTTCACGGAGCAGAGAAGGCTTTACATATAACGACGTCCTGCTCGTCTGCGCGCTGGATACGTTGCACTGGTGGAACAGCCAGCACGGCACAACCGGGCGGAAAACGGGCGTGTGGTTACCGATGAACATCCGCGAAGATGCGTTCAGAGGATTCGGGAACGGGACGAGCCGGATTCGCGTGTATCGCCGTTTCGCCGGCGACGACACCCTTCAATCGAAATGCCGCCAGATCCGAAGCCAGATCGACTGGTCCCGCCGGCACGGAGAGTGGGCCGTTCCAAAAAGACACATCCTGACCCGCTGGCCCTTCCCGGCTTCGGTCCCCCTGTTGAGGGGATACCTGGACCGCCCCTGGGCCGACATGGGGAGCGCCGCGCTGACCCACGTCCAACAGTGGCACGGACAGATGGATGAAGAATTCGCGGGCGTCCTGGGCATGGAGGTAATCGGAGCGCTGCACATGCGCCACGCCTTGATGATGGCCGCGGTGACGCATTCGGGACAGACCTGGATGACGCTGACCTACGATCCGGCTCTGCTGGAGGAGGACGACGTGGCAGGCATTGGCCAACGGTTGGAGCACGCGCTGTCTGTCGCCGCACGGGATCTGTGATGCGTGCCTGGATCAACGATGCGCTTCGGGCCGCCATCGGCATCTCGCTACGTATCGCGGGGGCCCTGTTTCAACTTCGCCACCGCTGGCGAATCCGTAATTTCGGGTCGTTCCAGGCACGGCTTCAACGACGATACTGCATCCGGCGCGCAACGCCGCTCGCCGACAGTATCGGCTTGCCGGCCGGAGACCGGGCCGATGCCCGGCATGGACCTCGGAGCCCCCGGTTGGCGAAGACTTCCGGATCGACAGGCCAACCCAAGGAGATTCCTTACACAAACGCACGGCTTCGTGAAGTCCGGTTCACCTTCATCGACGTATTCCTTCGGTGTTTCTGGAGTCTGGATGTCGCCCGGACGAGCCTTTATGTTTTCGGTTCGCTGGACAACGACGAATCCCTGACCGCGCTGCTTCTGGAAGAAACGCGGAGCCCTTCCCGGCTCGAGGTCTTGCAGGCGCCGTATCGCGTCGAGCGGCATCCCGCGCTTCAGGGTTTGAGGGACCGCTACGCGACGAGCGCGATTCGCTTGTGGATTGTGAGTCTGTCCAACCCGGGGGTCCTCTACAGCACCAATCCGTCGACGCTCTCGACGTTCCTTGACGAACTGAACCGGAACTGGCAGGAAAGCTCGGCACTGGTCCGGGACTACGTGCGCAAACCGCACACGTTTCCGGCCCCGATCCACAGGATTGTCCGGCGGCTGGTTTCGCGAGGCAGCCGGGAACGCCTGGAACGGATCGCGGCCAGCCCCGAATTCCTGCCAATTGAAGAGTGGGCGCCGGGAGTCGACACGTATGTCTGCTGGACCGGCGGCTATGTCGCACCGTTTCTGGAACGCGTGAGGACCTATCTTCCAGCGCCGCGCTATCGTCTGGTCCCCATGTATTCGATGTCGACGGAAACCGTCGAAACGATTACCCATTTCGACCGGGATGGAATCGCCTTCCTTCCGGTGGCGCCCGGCGTGTTCTATGAATTCCTCGATGACGACGCCTCGCAGAGTCCGGAGAACCTGCAACCCGCCAGCCGTCTGCGGAAAGGAAAGGCGTACCGGATGGTGGTCAGCCACCCGTACGGCGCGCGCCGTTATCGGACCGGAGATGTCTTTCTGGTCAAGGAATGGGTGGGAGAATTACCGGATCTTCGCTTTCTGCGGCGCTGGGGGCTCGGGTACTCCTTCACCGGCGAAAAACTGACGGGCGAACAGTTGGCCGAAGCATACGGGAAGATCCGCGGCGACTACCCCGCGATGGACGGCGCGGACTTTCTGACGTGCTTTCCGTCCCAGCCCGATACGGATCCGATACCCCACTACAAACTGACGCTCATTCGCGGCGACGGGTTGCCGGGGTGCGTACTGCCAGGAATTACGGAACGGTGCGACCGGTTGCTCGCCGTGTTGAACACGGAGTACCGGAACAAGAGGGAAAGCCGGCGTCTAGGGCCGGTCCGGTTTCAACAGATGAACGCGAGCGAATTCCGCCGGCGAATGGCCGCCGGTCCGGCGACGCACGACCTTGACGCGCAGTTCAAGTTTCTACCGCTGTATCCCTGCCTGTGGGAGTCGCTCGATCAACCTTGAAAGGACAGCGGAAGGACGACAAGGGGACGGCGCGCCCCCGTCAGACCCACCCGGCCGAGTCCAGGATGAAATATCCCTTGTCCTTGACAGGTTGCAGAAACGGGGTTTGCCAAAAGAACTCGAGGTGTTCCACGCTGAAACGGCTCTCCAGGTAACTGCCGGGCAGGGCGGCGGACAGAATGCGCGCGGATTCGGGCAGATGGTACCAGGGAATCTCCGGGGCCACGTGATGCGGGACGTGAATGTTGATATTGCACCAGAGGTACTCCGCCCACTTCGGAAATCGAACGTCGAAGGTGGAAGCCATCTGGCTGCGCGCCGACTCCCAACCGTCGGCGGTGTAGATCAGACTCCGGGAATTCGCATGCTGGATCGTGATGATAAACGATCCGGTCAGCATGGCGACCGCCGCCGGCACGCCATGATACTTGAGCATGCCCCAGAACCCGGCCGATAGCCACAGTCCGCCGTAGATCAGGACAACTGATCCGCACATCCACAGATTGGATCGCCGCAACGGCTTCTTCCATGTCCGCCACTCCTCGGAGGTCAGAATGGACCGCAGATTGACGGCGCGGCGTAGCGTATTCCACACGATCCAGATGAGCATACCGAAGGGCAGCCGGTACCCCAACCGCACCAGAGCCGTGTGCCGGCCGGACGATGACCGAACCTCCGCACGTGTTCTCAGGTTGGCGGACCAGTCGACTTCCTGGCCTTGAAGCTGCGTGTGGCGATGGTGATGGTCGTGGGTGATTTGCCACGCGACCAGACTGTTCCCCAGGGGGGACATGCAGAGATGTCCAATCAGGGTATTGACCCACTTCCGGTTCGAGAAGGACCCGTGGCCGCAATCGTGGCCCAGCGCAAACAGTCCCACCAGGACCCAGCCGTAGAAAATCCATACCCCGGCCAGGGCGGGCGCCTGCCAGAGCAAGGGCACGCCGCCCTCCACGTCCAGGAGGCTGAGAAGCCCGAGGCAGATTCCAGCCATTGCGAGGACACGACTCAAGGCACGCCAGGACGCCGTCACGTTCGGCGTCCGCAGCCGAAGGGGGAGAGTTCGCCGGAGTTCAACCAGGGAGAGCGGCGCCTCGCGACCGGGCGTCGACCAGGCACGGTGTCAGGCCCTTGCGGTTCCCGGACGATTCCAGTGTCACGGCTGGACGGCGACCTCGACCTTCTTTCGCCAGGCGACGTACCACTGTGCCATCTTGACCCAATCCATCAGACCACCCGCGCTCATGGCCTTGAAGAGTTGTTTCTGGAGTTCCAGCGCATCGTCGACGGACAGGCGGAACGCGCGCTGCGACGTCCCGTGGAACCCCGGAACAACGACCCACTCCCCGTCCACGTAGAACCAACTGAAGCGGGCGTCTCCTTCCTCTTCGGGATCGGGGGATGCGAGGAGGACGTGAATGAGGTTCTTCCCCGAAACGATCTTTCGCAGCTTGCTGTTCGACATCAACGGATTGCGCAGCAGACTGTTCGAACCCGTCTGGCGCGCCGCTATCAGGGTCCGTGCAATCCGGAAGCGTTCCAGGGGATCGATGGTCCCCCGGGCAACCCGATCGGCCAACCGTTCCGCCTGGTACGCGTGGATATCGATGGCGAGGCTGGCGGAATCGTCCCCGGTGGCACCGGCGAATTCGATACGGTCCCCGTGGTGGGCGCACACGATCCGTTCGCCGGTATCGATGACATGGACGATCACGCGATCGAAGAGTCCGGCGAACATCTGCACGATTTCCCCGTTCGGATCAAGACCCTTCCAGAGGTCGAGCACGGATCCAGAGCCCCTGGCGGATTTCCAGGTGCCGTCATCCTTCAACGCGATGGGTTCCCCTTCGGGAGTGACGATGACTTTCATGAATGCCTCGAATTCAGGCTGGCCCAATGCGTTCGTCAATCCCGGCGACGGAATTCACGGGGCTACCGAACGGCCGGAGTTCCTTGCCAGCATCGTATAGAGCTCCCCGAAGGAACGAAAGTCCTTTCGAAGTATGATTGACGGACAGCCGGCGGCACCCGCCCCGGCGCCGTCCGTGTCCACCCTGTCGCCGATATGGAGCATGCACTCGGGCGCCAGACCGAAATCTTCAAGTACCCTTGCGAACGGCGCCGGACTCGGTTTAAGGAATCCCATACGCTCACCGACGTACACGGCGTCGAAGTATTCCTCGAGGCCCAGGCCTTGCAGTTTGTAATCCGACTCGTAGTCGGTGAGGATAACCTGGGCACGAACCCGTCCTTGAAAGTGGCGGAGCAGTGCCTTCACCCCCGGCCTTGGACCCAGAGATGCAATCGCAGGCGCCCACCATCTGCTCTCGAGTTCGCGGCGCCTGCCGGAATCGGCATGGACTCGGACCGGATTTCTCGCATCGGCCCGGGCCCGTTCAACGCGCCGCCAGAGTTCTCGCAGTTCGGCGAGTTCTCGAATCGGGTCCAGCCCGCGCCTTCGAATCGCCGCATGCGCTGCGCGCATCCCCACATGCCACGCGGCGCGGCGGGTCGAGTACAGGGTCCCGTCGACGTCCCAACTGACGACCTGGACTGAATTCATGTGGAAAAGCTTCGACGCGGCGGAAAAGATCATCGGTGTTACCTTGTTGGAATCATGCGGCGAACGCTGCCACTCGCGCGGGAGTTCAATCCCCGGAATGTTGCCGATCCCGCCAGGAACGGAGCGATGGATTGGACGGCATTCAACGAACGCCTCGATCGACTTCTGGCATCGGACTGGCGGCGCGTCAACGAGGGGACATCCTTCGGCCTGTCGCGCCGGCTTCTGCGACTTGCCCTTGCCTGCGCCCAGCAGAAGCGTAACTCGATTCTGGACTTCAGGGGCAAGATACGCGCTTTTTCTCGCATGGACATTCGTCCGAACCCCGACATCGTGTTCTTTGGCGCGGAAGCCGGGTGGGAAGCGGCTATGATCCAGGCCTTGTTCGGCAGTGGCGGCAAGGTCCTTCTGATCGACAGGGATCTCGTGGCCTACGAACGTTTTATGAAAGCCCCCGCCATGGTTCGCGTGCGGGCGCCCCGCGGATGGAAGGATCCCTGGATCGTCCTGCGCCGCGACCTGTCCAGGATTGAATACCTTCGGCAGGATTTCTTCGCCGTGGAAAGACCGGCGGGTTTCGATGTTGGAATCGATTGGGGCCTGATCGAGCACTACGAAGACGCGGCGAAACCCGCCGTACTCGACCTTTTCAGGGGATTCCTGAAGCCCGGAGGCCTTCAAATCAGTAGCTGTCCCCGCGACTGCCTGGCCGTGCGCCTCTTCTATCGCGCTTTTTCGGACGAACTGAACTGGGGCTACCGGGAACTGATGACCTTGGATGAACTGAGCGCCCATCTGACAAGGGCCGGTTACCGGATCGAGGCCAGCTTCACTCTGACCGCCCACAATGTCGTGGCGTGCAGGAGCATCCCGTGATGGAGCGCATTACGGACCTTGGGATGGATCCGGACCCGATCGACGCGGTATTGGTAAGCGGGGCAAAAAGACCAGGAAAGCCACCGCATCTGAAGATCCGGCCGTTCGTACAAGGCGCTGCGGAGCACTGGCACGCCGTGCCGAATGGGACCAGCTCGGGGCCGTCACCCACTGAAGGCGGTGTCCGTGCGCGTCTGATTCACGCCCATGGCAGTCCGCGGGTGAGGGCCCTGAACAGCAGCGTTAGCGCCATGTTCGAGCGGACCAGGCTGCTGGTGACGACGGTGACTGTCCACACGCTGCGCCGCGAGATCTTGACCTGCCGGCCACTTTGGAACGCTGGCATCGCGTGAATGCGGCGCAGCGTCAGCACGGCCATGCCCAACGCCCACAGGCTGTGTCGGCGGATGCCGGTTTCGTGTGACGGGATGATGTGGATGTAGCGTACGGCATTGGCCAAGTGACCGTGGGCGATGTCCACCAGGGTGGAAGGTCCGTCAGCGAAGCGCGGATCGTTCCGGTCCGCTGACAGGGAGCACAGGTCGAACCTTGCCGCGTCAAGACTGGAAGCGCCTGAACTCTACCGTATACGGTTACACGTTTCTGCTTGCTACCCTAACAGGCATTACAGCAAATGACCCCACCCGCTGAAAACGAGTCCAGGTTGAGTTTTGTTCGCTCAGAAATCGAGCCATACTGACATCATTCTGAGGGGCAGGAAAAGAGCAACTTCCAGATCCAGTTCACTCCGGTGTGAGTCAGGGCCGACGCAGTAATCTTTCCGGTTCGGGCATACACCCACCCATACCCGAAACCTGCCAACGTAGCGAGGAGCACGTATCGAAGATCGGGCAGGTGCGCCAAACCGAAGACGATGGCTGCGGCCCAAAGCCCGACACGCGGTCCCCAGCGGCGTGTCAAGAGATTCTGAATCACTCCTCGGAAGAGAAACTCCTCTGGCACGGCCGTAATTGTATAGATGATCACCGGCATCGCCATGACCCCGGCAACGTCGATATCAGGCCGCCATGTCAAAAAGCCGGTGAGGAACCCGAGCGGCAGAGCAACGACTGCGTATACCGCCCACGCCGCGCCAGCGAATCTGAAGTCCCGTCCTTCGAATACAAGGGTGCATCCGGTCCCGGCAAGCGGCCAGGCCACTAGAAATAAATAGAATGCCGCAAGGACTCCAACGCCCTGGCTGAAGTCGTAGCCATCCAGCGGTGGAACCGGAAGTGCGGGCAGCCAATCGAACTCAATCGGTAGCCAGAAAAGACTGACTGCAGCAAGTCCCCATAGGGGAGCCGATCGACTGCTGCTATCCCGACAAAGAAGCAGCAACAAGGCAGGTGCGAAGAGATAGACGGCGTACGCGAGAGCGCGTGGCGGTATGGAAAGCCCAGTGGCCTCTGCATATGCAAGAACGGCTCCAAGCAAGATGGCTGGGCCGGCAAGAAATCGTCCGATCGGTCCGGTAAGAGAGTTGTTGACCGGGATTTCCATTGGCACAATTTAGGGTATCAGGCAGATTGGTGCGATTTTGCACGCTAAGCGGAGCGTTTCTGGCGAGCCATGAGGTGCCGATAGAGCGCCGAGCGGTGGATACCAAACTGCTCCGCCACCTGACGTATTGAGATGGCTGGGTCGGCCGTCATCGCCTTGGCCATGAGGATCTGTCCAGGCGTGAGTGCTCGCGGCCGTCCGATGGCCACGCCCCGCTTGTGGGCGGCGGCGAGGCCGGCACGGGTGCGCTCACGGATCATGTCGCGCTCGAACTCGGCGAGTGCGGCAAAGATGTGAAACGTGAGCTTGCCGGCGGGTGTTGTCGTGTCGATGGCTTCCTGGAGAGACCGTAATCCGACCCCGCGGTCCTGGAGCGAGTTCACCACATCAATCAGATCGCGGAGGGAGCGCCCAAGGCGATCGAGTTTCCACACCACGACGACATCGCCCTTGCGCGCGAACGCGAGGAGCTTCTCTCTGGCCGGGAGGGTCGTGCGGGTGCCGGAGAGCTTCTCGCGGAAGAGTTTCTCGCAGCCACCGTCGGTGAGCGCGTCGTGCTGGAGTCGCAGCGTCTGGTCTTGGGTGGAGACCCGTGCATACCCAATGAGCATCATCCCCCCCCTGTCGGGGTGTCGCAAAAGTCCCACGACCCCGTAGAATTGCAACAATGACTTGTGCGACAGGGTTTTGCAACGCAATCCGCGTCCTGATCCTGCGTCGTGAGCCTTCCCCGTTACCTGTCGCGGAACCGACCCAGACTGCGTGAAAAGTCGGCGACAGCCGGGCGGGAGTCGGTGAACTGGCATCAGGTTCCCCATGGCGGTTGGTAAAATGTGTCATGGCACATATCACCGGTGAAGACCGTTCCCAGCTTCTGCTTCTGCCCGATACTGTGGACGACTACGTGGGACCGGACAACCCGGTCCGTTTCATTGATGCGTACGTCGACGGCCTCGACCTTGAGGCGGCTGGATTCCAGCGCGTTCGGCCCAACGACAAGGGCCGTCCAGGCTACGATCCCGCAGATCTGCTGAAGCTGTATATCTACGGGTATCTGAATCGTATTCGGTCGAGCCGCAGGCTGGAGACAGAGACGCATCGCAACCTCGAGGCGATCTGGCTGCTACGCCAGCTGAAGCCCGACTTCAAGACGATCGCCGACTTCCGGCGCGACAATCGGTATGCGTTCCGGGCGGTGTTTCGGCAGTTCGTGCGGTTGTGCCGGGAACTCGATCTGTACGGGCGGGAGTTGATCGCCGTGGACGGCACGCGCATCAAGGCGGTGAACCACCGGGACCGCAACTTCACGCGGGCCAAGCTGAAGACGGACCTGCAGCGTATCGACGACCGACTCGACCGCTACCTCGACCAGGTAAACGAGGCCGACGCGGATGATGCCGTCGGCAGAGCGGCGGCCGTGGCGGATCTTCAGGAGAAGATCGCATCGATCCGTAAGAGGAAGGAGACCTTGGAGGGGCATCGGCAGACGCTGGACGATACCGGAGAAGCCCATCTGTCGCTTACGGATCCGGACTCCCGGTCAATGCATTCCGGGACACGGGTCGGAGTGGGCTACAACGTCCAGATCGCTGTCGACACCAAGCACAACCTGATCGCCGAACAGCAGGTCCACAGCAAGGTCGCGGACCTCGGTCTGCTCGCGGAGACGGCTACAGCGGCTCGGGAGAACTTGGCTGTCGACGAGATCGACGCGGTCGCGGACCGAGGCTACTACAAGATCGAAGACATTGAGGACTGCGAAGCCGCTGGGATCACGCCCTACGTTCCGAAGCCCGACCGGAGCACGGCCAGCCGCAGTGGCCACTTTCCGAAGTCCGATTTCCAATACGCCGACGCCACGGACACCTACCGGTGCCCCGCTGGTGAGCGCCTGGTGCCGTTGTATCGCAGAAGCGTGGGTAAGTCGCGCACAGGCACGTATCTTGTCAGTTACGCCAACCGCGCCGCATGCAGAGGCTGCGGCCTACGCGAACGATGTACCAAGAACACCTATCGGAGCATCACGCGCTTCGAGAACGAAGCAACGATGGAGCGCATGGCGAACCGTCTCGCCGCCCGGCCCGAGGTGATGGATCGTCGCCGGGAGTCGGTCGAGCATCCCTTCGGTTCGATCAAGCAGTGGATGGGCCAAGGCGCGTTCCTGACGCGCCGGCTCGGCAATGTCCGCGGGGAGTTCAGCCTCACCGCCTTGGCCTACAACATGCGACGCGCAATCAACCTCGTAGGAATTCCCGCTTTGATTGCCGTCGCAGCGGTTTGACCGGGTAATCCGCCCGTTTTTGGCGCAACAATCCGCCTCCATCCCGCGTTTCCCAGTCACAGCAACACCTCACGCTACCGAAAAGGCTGGCAGCCCCGAGTGATCTGTGCCGCCACGGGTCCGTCATCGTGCTTGCCCTTCGGTGTTGCCGGATCAGCGATCCACGACTTGGACTTTTCACACAGTCTGGACCGGTTTTACGACAGGTAACGGGGAAGGCTCACGGCCTTAGCGTGCAAAATCGCACCAATCTGCCTGATACCCGGAACACCACAGGCGAGCCGCCTACGGCTCTGATATCAGCGCCCCCGCCACCCGGAATCTCTCTCTAGCCCGGGTTCTTGCTTCGGACGCGCCGCCTCCGCCGCTCGCTCGATCTGCCACGCCTCGGACCAATTGTTCTTCTTCCACTTCTGTCCCAACTCCCGCTCGTTCCACGTCTGCTCCTTGGACGACTTGGGATCGAGGGAGCGAACAAACTCAGCCTTTCCGATAGCGTCCTCCCGCTCCAGCTTCGCCGCTATCTTGGCGTCCTTTTCCGCCCACTCTTTCTGCTGCGCCGCCTCGATCGCCTTCAGTTGCGCCCGCCGCCGTTCCTCCGCCGCTCGCTGCTCTGCGGCCTCCTGGGCTTTCTTCTGCTCCCACCGCGCCGCCGCTGCTGCCCGCTTCGGCGCATCCAGCTCCCACTGCCGCTGCCTCTCCGCCTCCTCCCGCTCCCGTTTTGCGTTCGCTTTTTGGATCTCGTTCACGAGGTCCTCCCGCCCTGCGTTCTCGGCCATCGTCGTCGGCGTCCGGCCCCTGAAATCCTGCTGCTGCGGATTAGCCCCATGTTTGAGAAGAGTGCTCGTACTGTCAGCCGAACCGTTCTCGACGGCGCGATGCAACGGCGTCCGGCCCTTCCAATCCTGTGCATCTAGGTCCGCCCCAGCCTGGATCAGACGGTCGATGGTGTTGGCATGGCCCGCCTCCGCCGCTCGATGCAGGGGTGTGGCATGAGCGTTATCGTGGTCATTGACAACCGCACCGGCCTTGATCAACTGGTCTACGATGTCGTTCCGGCCCGCTTCCGCCGCTCGATGCAGGGGTGTGGCACCCGTGTGATCGGGGGTCCATGCGTACTTCTCCATGGCCGCCACCGCCTTCCACTCCCGCTCCGCCGTGCGCTGTACCCGCGCCGCCTTCGCTTCCTGCCGGCGGTGCGGAATGCTTCGAACCAATGCCGCACCGGCCTTCACCTTCCCCGAGGCCCAGGCCGATCCCCGCGCCACCGCTTCCCGAATCCGCTCGGTCCGGATCTCCGCATCGAGCGCCCGTAGCGCCCGCCCCAGGCGGCCCCGCTCCATCTCCCGCGCCCGATTTCCGTCACAAATCCGGCCATTCCTCCGGGTTCGCTCGTTTCCTTCGCCCCGCCGCCGCGCCATCCAGGCGGCCTTGCCAAGATGAATCTCCGGGTCACGGTCCAGCTTCTCGGCCCGTGCGCCCTGGCCGCGCTCGATGGCCTCAGCTCGTTGCGCCTCCAGGGTCCGGTGATCGATCCTCTCGGCCCGGCCGGCCCCATCCAGCGCCCGGTTCGCGCTCGCGGCCCATTGCTCCCGCCATCCCGACAGGAGTTCCTTGCTATTCCAGCTGCGATCCTTCCCCCCGAACCCATCGCTATTCAGCTCGCGGGTGGTCAGCAGGATATGAGCATGCGGGTTGACGCTGTTCCCATCGTGATAGGACACGTCGGCGACCATCCCCCGCCCGGCAAACTCGGCCTGCACAAACCCGCGCACCAGTTCACGCCGCTGGTCCGGATCCAACTCTCGCGGCAGCGCCACGCGGACCTCACGCGCAACCTGGGAGTCCTTCCGCTTCTCGGCAGCTTCGCCTGAATTCCAGAGCCGGTCCCGGTCCCGGACCCAATCAGGAGCGCCTTCCGGCGCGATGATCTCCGCTCCGTCCACGCCATCGCGCCGCGAGTAGT